>NZ_CP080412.1:2400000-3600000 GCF_019457635.1 Shewanella mangrovisoli | reverse complement strand
ACCCCTTGGCTGGCGTAAACATATTTACAGTATTGGTCGGCCATTGAAGATACGACCTGTGAGAAAGACTCATAGGTTGGGAACATGCCGTGGCGACCCGTTACTGTGTAGCCATGTAACATACCAAATAGCAAGTTCTCAGAGAGTAACTCGAGCACGCGGCCATCACGAGTCATATCCTCGTCCCAGTTTTCAATTGGCCATTGCCATGCGCGATCGGTTTCTTCAAATACCGCTTGCAGTTGGTTTGAATAGGTTTCATCTGGGCTAAAGATACGTAAGTTACGTTGGTCACGGTTCAGTTTGAATGCATCACGCATCCATTGACCCATTTTCAACATAGAGTAACCACGGTGTCCGCGTGGCACTTCTGGGCCATAGCTGAGCTTTTCGAGATCTGGATTGGATAACGCTCTAACGACTTCACCACCATAAGTGAGATGTTGGCGACCACAAGCTAAATGCTTAGGTGGGATCAAGGAGCTAATATCCGCATCAAAAATCAGTTCACCCTGGCCATTGATTTGGTAAAGCTCTTGGAACTGATAGCTAGCCAACCAGTTATCCAGTGCGCTGAGGTGGCCTTTATCCGTCGCACATTTGTTGACGATAACTTGGTGCGATTCGCAGTTACCTTCTAATTTTGTACCATTATACTCGCTTACACCTGTCCAGCCTTTGGCGGTGCGCATTAAGATCACTGGCCAGCGAGGTTTGACAATATCTTCACCCTTGCGTGCGCGGGTTTGGATATCATTGATCATGCTATAAGCTGTATCCATCGCGGTTGTCATTTGGACGTAGATATCTTCTTCCGCTTCGCTGTCGACAATAATGGGGTGATAACCAAGACCACGGAATTCAAGATCTAGCTCTTCATGGCTCATGCGTCCCATACGGGTTGGGCCTGAAATTTTATAGCCGTTGATATGTACTATAGGTAACACTGCACCGTTGGTGGCAGGGGAGACTAAACGGTTTGCATACCAAGAGGCTGCTAGAGGACCGGTTTCTGATTCACCGTCACCCACTAACACGGTTGCGATAAGATCAGGATTGTCTAATACCGCGCCCCAACCTACAGCTAACGAGTAACCTAATTCTCCCCCTTCGAGGATTTGACCGGGTGCTTCAGGGTTTGCGTGGGAAGGGTAACCATAGGCTGCCGAAAACTTCTTACAGATATCTTCGATACCGGTTTCATTATAAGGAATGGTTTCTGGATAAAAGTGGCTGAGTGAGCCTTCGATGAATAGGTTAGCTTGTACTGCTGGGAAACCATGGCCTGGGCCGACTAAGTAAATGAAAGGACGATTATGTTTTACAATGAGTCGGTTGACGTTGGCATAAACGAAGTTAATCCCCGGACAAGTCCCCCAGTGCCCTAACAGGCGAGGTTTAATGTCCGAATGCGCAAGTGGGCGCTTATGTAATACGTTTTGCTTTAGGTAAATCTGAGAGGTGGCGAGGAAGTTAGTGGCTCTTACATATTTTTTAAGAGCATTTATCTCATGTGTAGTCGTCATATTAAGCCTCACTAGAGCAGACGGAATTGAACTGTGTTGTGTTGGGATTACTATATTTGTAATTTTCTTACAAAAATGTGCCCTGCATCCAAATTTTAAAACTTGTGTTCGTCGTTAACGCATGTGGATTAAGTTTGTTAAATTGTTAATTTAATATTAACAGTGACTTATCTAAGCTTTACGAGTGTGAGGTTGTAGCTATTTAACGATGCAAACCTAGGCTTGATCACATGAGTAATTTCGAATACTGTGCTATTTTGCTGCGTTGAATTCGGTAGCCGTGATGTTGTAAATTCACGGAAGGATAATTTGAAAGAATAAATCTACCGATATTCTTACCTTTATTTGGAAGGATTCATTCACCACAAATGTTGCACCTCGCTAAGTATAGGTGGAGGCGGGCATTTGCTACGGGAAGAAGTAAAATAATATGTTAGAAACGATTGTAAACTTTTTGAACGCACTGCTCTGGGGCAAATTGCTCGTTTACGGATTGGTGGGTGCGGGGCTTTATTTCACCTTACGACTTGTATTTATTCAACTTACACACTTCAAGCACTCTCTAAAAGTTATGACCATGAGCCGCCAAGGCTGTGAAAGTGGTCTGTCTTCATTCCAAGTCTTTTGTACCAGTATGGCCGCTCGGGTTGGTGCTGGAAACATGGCCGGTGTAGCTGTGGCGATTGGTGCAGCTGGACCTGGCGCTGTGTTCTGGATGTGGTTAATCGCCATGTTGGGTATGGCGACGGCTATGGTGGAGTCGACTCTTGCACAAGTATATAAGGTTCGAGACACCAACGGTCAGTTCCGCGGCGGTCCTTCTTATTATATGGAGAAGGGACTTGGTCAGAGATGGATGGGGGTATTGTTCGCTTTCTTCCTGATCATCGCCTTTGGTTTGGTGTTTAACGCGGTGCAAGCCAATACCATTACAGGCGCAATGGAGCGGGTGTTTGGCTTCAACCCGACCTATGTGGGTATCGGCTTAGTGTTAGCCAGTGGTTTTGTGATTGTCGGCGGCTTACGTAAAGTTGCGCGAGTGTCAGAGTTTATCGTGCCTATCATGGCACTGGCTTATATTCTGATCGCCTTTATTATCGTGCTGTTCAATTTAGATCAACTGCCAGCCATCATCAGCTTGATTGTAAAGAGTGCGTTTGGTTGGCAAGAGGCCGCCGCAGGTGGTGTTGCTTATACGGTCGCTCAGGCTATGCAAGCCGGTATTGCCCGTGGTTTGTTCTCAAACGAGGCAGGGATGGGCAGCGCGGCAAACGTGGCGGCGAGTGCTTCACCTAATCCTAATCATCCTGCATCCCAAGGTTTTGTGCAGATGATGGGAGTGTTTGTCGATACCATCGTTATCTGTACAGCAACAGCGGCAATTATTTTGCTTTCAGGCGATATCGGTTCTAGCGAAGATGGCATTCGTCTCACCATCAACGCGATGTCAAATCATGTAGGTGATTGGGGCGGCGCCTTTATTGCTATAGCCATTTTCCTATTCTGCTTTACCTCTATCATTGCTAACTATTCTTATGCCGAAACGAATGTGATGTTTTTAACGGGTAACAGCACTAAGGCGTTACCGCTATTCCGCCTGTGCGTATTAGGCATGGTGATGTTTGGTGCTGTGGCCAAAATCAGCTTAGTGTGGAACTTAGCGGATGTGTCTATGGGACTGATGGCCACGGTCAATATCATTGCATTGCTGCTGTTATCTGGTTTGGCGATACGGGTTATCAACGATTACTGTGAGCAATTGAAGAGTGGCAAAATGCCTGAGTTCGATCGCAGTAAGTTCCCCGAATTGATGGAACAACTCGATGATGGTATTTGGCAGGATAATAGTGCCAAGGAGTTGACTAAAAACCGTCCTGAATCAGCGGTCAGTCGATAAACTCAAGTTCACTGATTAGCGCTATCGGAAAAACCACGTCATCCGTACGTGGTTTTTTTATGCTTGTTCAGTATCATAGTGGCGTATTTTATTTGTTGGAGCGTGTTAATGTTGATTTTGGTTTCACCGGCGAAAACCCTAGATTTTGAGCAACCTCCCTTGACTCAAACCCACACTCGGCCCGATTTTTTAGCTCATAGCCAAGAGCTCATTCAAGTCTGCCAACGGTTAACCCCCAGTGACATTGCAACATTAATGAAGGTGAGCGATAACATCGCAGGCTTAAATGCCGCGCGTTTTGGGGAGTGGAAACCCGATTACAGGATTGATAATGCTAAGCAGGCGATTTTTGCTTTTAGAGGCGATGTTTACACGGGTTTTGATGCAGATACGCTGACACCCGAACAGCTTGAACGCAGCCAGTCACAGTTGCGTATTTTATCTGGGCTCTATGGTTTACTGCGCCCCTTGGATTTGATTTTACCTTACCGCTTAGAAATGGGGACTGCGCTTGCCAATCCTAAAGGTAAGAATCTCTACGATTTTTGGGGTAATACTCTCACCGAAGCGGTCAATAATGCGGTCGCTGCGCAGGGGGATGACATCATTATCAATCTTGCATCCAATGAATATTTCAAGGCGATAAAACCAAAACAATTAGCAGGTCAATTAATCACTCCTGTCTTTAAAGATTTTAAAAATGGCCAATATAAAGTCATCAGTTTTTTTGCTAAAAAGGCAAGGGGAATGATGGCAAGATATATCATTGACCAGCAAGTGAGTTCGATTGAGGAATTAAAAGCGTTTGATGTGGCAGGTTATTACTACAGTGAAGAGTTGAGTAAACCGAATGAGCCAACATTCTTGCGTGAAGCGCAGTAACTTATAATGCGTAAATAAAAAGAGCAGCCTAGGCTGCTCTTTTTATTTACGAAGGATGTGCTGGCAGAAGATTATTTCGACTCAGTACTAATCGGTGTTAATACTAGATTTGAGTTCGCCATGATATAGGCAAATTGTGCATATGCCGCCACATTTTGTGCGAGCGCCTTAGGATCGATTTTATCCAAGGTGTCGTTAGGTGTATGGTGATAATCGAAGTAATCGTGGCCATCCTGTCTTAATGACGCAACTGGTACGCCTAATGCGGGCAACATGGAGACATCAGGGCCGCCAGAGGCCTGATTATTACCAAGGGCGACACCGTTATATGTCATTGGTTTTATGCTCTCTTGGACTTGTGCAAAAACGCTATCATTTACCTTAGTATCGATTTGATAAATCGGGCCCGCACCAAAATCCGATTCGGCAGCAATATAATGCAGAGGTAGCTCGGCTTTATGTGCTTCAGCATAAGCTTTGCCTCCCACTAAGCCAATTTCTTCGGCAGCGTAAAGTACCACTCGTACAGTACGCGCGGGCTTTTGGGGAAGATCTTGAATATGTTTCGCCGCGGCAGTCACAATCGCAACGCCAGCGCCATCATCAATCGCACCCGTCCCTTCATCCCAAGAATCTAAATGGGCGCCAATCAGCACGATTTCATTGGGTTTACTACTGCCAGTGACTTCTGCAATCACATTATAAGAGGTATTCGTACCTAAATCCTTCGGTGACATATGCAGCTCGAGCACCGCATTCGGATCGCGTTTTAACATGGCATCGATTAAATCGGCATCGGGATTTGACATCGCTGCCGCAGGGATTTTAGCGACTCCATCTTGATAACGCATTACGCCGGTGTGCGCCATGCGGTCATGGTCGGTGCCAATGGAGCGAATGACGATTGCAACGGCTCCCTTTTGCGCCGCAGCGACTGCGCCTTTTGAGCGGCCGCCGACACTTTTGCCATAACCTTCACCCGTGATGTGACGTTCAGTTTTTTGATCGATAAAGGCAATCTTGCCTTTTACATCTTCAGGATTTGCCGCTTGTAGTGCCGCAAGGCTATCAAAACGTGCAATTTTAGCCTTAATGCCTTCTACTGGTGTTGCAACACTACCACCGAGGGCTGTGATCACTAAGGGCTGTTCTACCGGCGAGATAATCTTGGCTTTGGCTTCGCCACGCTCCCAAATAGGAACCTGTACTGGCTCTTTATAAACCTTATCAAACCCGAGACTGGTTAACTTATTCATTGCCCAGTTCACGGCAATAATGTCTTTTGGACTACCTGCAAGGCGTGGTCCAACTTCAACCGTAAGGGATTCGACGATGTCATACCCTAAGGATGAAGCTAATGCGGTTTGCTGTAATTGAGCGGGAATATCGTTTTTTACGGGTGTTTCTACGTGGGTTTGACAAGCGCTCAAACCGCCAATAAATAGACCAGTTATCAATGTTGTTTGGTAGGATTTCATAGGTTTCCTTTATTTTTATTAAGCATGTCCCATTTTTGAAAACAATCTAGCAAAAAGTGTGCTTTATGTCCCGACTATATCTGTAAGGCAACGCTATATTAGCGCAGGGGTTAGTTTTAGGAGAAAAAGTGCGTAATGAATATTGAATTGATGCAGGAGCGAGCCGATCATGCCGTAGTGCTATTAAAAGCACTCGCAAACGAACGCCGTTTATTTATCCTTTGTTATTTATTGAACGAAGGTGAAATGTGCGTTGGCGAAATGAATAAAAAATTAGGCTTAAGTCAATCGGCACTATCACAACACCTTGCTTGGTTACGCAAAGATAATTTAGTAACCACACGCAAAGAAGCGCAAACCGTATTTTATTCGCTTAAGAGTGATGAAGTGCGTGAGATGATCCATTTACTTAACAATATTTATTGTCATTAATGGTAATCATCAGATATAAAAAAACCGGCAATTGCCGGTTTTTTTTATTCACTAAGAAAATTAAGCAGCCAGTGCTTTGATCTTAGCGTTCAAACGAGCCTTATGACGGGCAGCTTTATTCTTGTGAATAAGGCCTTTAGTCGCCATACGGTCAACGATTGGTTGTGCAGCAGCGAAAGCTTCAGTTGCTGTTTTGTGATCGCCAGCTTTGATAGCAGCGATTACTTTTTTAACGTATGTACGTAACATTGAGCGACGGCTGGCGTTGTGCTGACGACGCTTTTCAGATTGAAGCGCGCGCTTCTTTGCAGACTTGCTATTAGCCAAGGTGCAACTCCTAAAAACTGGATTTGATACTTTTAAAGGCCGAGGAATATGCCTGCATTTAGTCACTTTGTCAATGACTATGATTGAATAATCATCATAAAGATAAATTAATTCAACCCGCCTTGGCTATCTTCAACCCAACTCGTGTAATATGTGGCGCAATTCTAACAGCTATTGCCGCAGTGTGACAGAGCCTGAGTCGATTTTTTGAGATGAATCACCTAATCCATTCGATGTAGGTCTGGGGGACGTTTGAGTAAAAAATTATTGAAATCTGGCATGATTGTTAGTGCTATGACGTTGATTTCTCGTGTTTTAGGTTTGGTTCGAGATGTAGTTGTTGCCAATTTAATGGGGGCAGGGACAAGCGCCGACGTTTTTTTCTTCGCTAATAAAATTCCTAACTTTTTACGCCGATTATTTGCTGAAGGTGCTTTTGCTCAGGCATTTGTTCCCGTACTTACCGAATATCAAGAAAAACATACATCGGATGAGACTCGAGAGTTACTCAGTAAAGTGGCGGGAACTTTAGGGCTGTTGGTGACCATTGTGACGCTTGTCGGTGTCATCGCATCCCCCGTATTGTCGGCCTTATTTGGTGGCGGCTGGTTTGTGGCTTGGCTTAACAATGAGCCCGATGGCGCCAAGTTTGAGCTGGCAACCGTTGTGCTTAAAATCACCTTTCCGTATTTATGGTTTATCACCTTTACCGCGTTAGCTGGGTCCATCCTAAATACTCGTGGGCGTTTTGCCGTATCAGCCTTTACCCCTGTATTCTTAAACGTGGCTATTATTGCGGCTGCAATGTTTTTTGCGCCGACGTCTTCTCAGCCTGAAATTACCTTGGCATGGGGGGTGTTCTGTGGTGGTTTAATTCAGTTTTTATTCCAGATTCCCTTCTTACTTAGAGAAAAGGCCTTAGTTAAACCGTCATGGGGCTGGAAACATCCTGGTGTCGTGAAGATCAGAACCTTGATGATCCCAGCGCTGTTTGGTGTGTCAGTCTCACAAATCAATCTATTATTCGATACCTTCATTGCCAGCTTCCTAATGACGGGCTCCATCAGCTGGCTTTACTATTCAGACCGCTTATTAGAATTTCCACTCGGTTTATTCGGTATCGCCATTGGCACCGTGATTTTACCTGCTTTATCGCGTAATCATGTGAATGCCGAAGGGGATGGCTTTGGTAAAACCATGGATTGGGGCATTAAGGCGATTCTTTTATTAGGATTACCCGCCATGATGGGGTTGATTGTGCTCGCTCAGCCCATGTTGATGGTGCTGTTTATGCGCGGGGCCTTCTCTATCCAAGACGTCGAGATGGCATCCTACAGCTTGATGGCTTATGGCAGTGGTTTACTCAGTTTTATGCTTATCAAAGTGTTAGCGCCTGGATATTACTCACGCCAAGACACAAAGACTCCTGTGCGTTACGGCATTATCGCCATGATCACTAACATGGGCTTTAACCTCATTTTTGCGATTCCCTTTGGTTATGTTGGCTTAGCGATTGCGACATCGTTGTCGGCTTTACTGAATGCGACCCTTTTATATCGCGGCCTACACAAAGCGGGTGTTTACCGAATTTCTAAGCCAACAGTGGTGTTTTTCCTTAAAGCCGTGGTTTCAACGGCCTTGATGGTGGTAGTCTTGTACTATTTCTTACCTACGCAATCCCAATGGTTGGAATGGCAGTTAGTTGGGCGTGCTAAGGCTTTGATTGGTTTGATTGCTGTTGGCGCTATGACGTATTTACTTGGCTTATTGGCGTTAGGAATTCGTCCTTGGTCAATGAAACGGGGAGTTTGATTGCTGATTCTTATCGTTAGCTGTTATATAATCAGCCGATTTGCGCTTGGCAGTTGTCTAAAGTTATGGAATTAATCCGCGGTATACATAACATTTTGTCATCTCACCATGGCTGTGTGCTGACGATAGGTAATTTTGATGGCGTGCATCGCGGCCATGCACAGGTGATTGCTAATCTGGTGCAAAAGGCCAAACAGCTCTCGCTACCGCCGACTGTGATGACATTTGAACCTCAACCACAGGAGTTATTCCGTGGTGAGAATGCGCCCGCGCGTCTGAGCCTATTGCGGGATAAAATCATCCTGCTCGATGAGTTAGGCGTTGAACGGTTAGTGTGTGTTAACTTCAATCGTGCCTTTGCAGATCAACCGGCGGAGCATTTCATCGAAGAACTGCTGGTGCGTAAACTCGGGGTGAAATACCTCGTCGTTGGCGATGACTTTTGCTTTGGTCAAGGCCGAAAAGGCAATTTTGAAATGCTGATGCAGGCGGGAGCTCGTTATGGCTTTACCGTGGTCAGCACTCAAAGTTTTATGGTGGGTTCGCAACGAGTGAGTTCGACCGCGGTAAGAGAACAATTGGCTAAAGGGAATCTAGAGCAGGCAAGACGCTTACTCGGTCATCCCTTTACCTTAAGCGGCCGCGTGGCCCATGGCCAAAAAATTGGTCGAACCATAGGTTTTCCTACCGCGAATATTGCCCTCAAGCGCAATGTGGTGCCCGTGCGCGGGGTGTTTGCGGTAAAACTCTATTGGGAAGATAGCGATATTTATGAAGGGGTGGCCAACATTGGCTTCCGCCCGACCGTAAATGGTCAAGTTTGTCAGCTTGAGGTGCATCTTTTTGATTTTGAAGGTGACATTTATGGCAAGCATGTTGAGGTTGAGTTAGTGGCAAAACTTCGCGATGAACAACCCTTTGATTCATTGGATGCACTAAAACAACAGATTTTGAATGATGCAAATGAGGCCAGAGCTTTATTTGGTAACGATGCAGGCTGATATTTATCAGTTTAATTAACGGTATAGGATCAATGAGCGACTATAAATTTACTTTGAATTTGCCGGAAACTGAGTTTCCGATGCGTGGTAATTTGGCAAATCGCGAGCCAGAAATGTTAGAGCGCTGGACGAAAGACGGTCTGTATCAGCAGATCCGTGATAGCCGAATTGGCCGCACACCTTTTATTTTGCATGACGGCCCACCGTATGCGAACGGCAGCATTCATATTGGTCACTCAGTAAACAAAATTCTTAAGGACATTATTGTTAAGTCAAAAACCATGTCAGGTTTTGACGCGCCTTATGTGCCTGGTTGGGATTGCCACGGTCTGCCAATTGAACTGAAAGTAGAGCAAAAAGTTGGTAAGCCTGGTCAAAAAATTTCTGCGGCCGAATTCCGTGAAGAATGCCGTAAATATGCGGCTGAGCAAGTCGATGGCCAACGTGCAGACTTTATTCGTTTAGGCGTGCTGGGCGATTGGCAAAAGCCTTATTTAACGATGGATTTTGCCACCGAAGCCAATATCGTACGCTCTCTATCAAAAGTGATTGAAAACGGTCACTTACATAAAGGTGTAAAACCTGTTCATTGGTGTACAGACTGTGGTTCTGCCCTTGCCGAAGCCGAAGTAGAATACGAGGATAAAACCTCTCCCGCTATTGATGTGGCCTTTACTGCGAATGATAGCAAAGCTGTTGCCGCTCAGTTTGGTGTAAGCGATTACTCACATCCTGTCGCTATGGTGATTTGGACTACTACACCTTGGACACTGCCTGCTAACCGCGCGTTATCTATCAGCCCAGAGCTGGATTACAGCTTGGTTGAATTTGTGAAAGAGGGCGCGATTCACGCAATTATTCTGGCCGACGTGTTAGTTGAAGCCTGTATGACGCGTTACGGCGCT
The DNA here is from genome assembly GCF_019457635.1 of Shewanella mangrovisoli. Lineage (NCBI taxonomy): Bacteria > Pseudomonadati > Pseudomonadota > Gammaproteobacteria > Alteromonadales > Shewanellaceae > Shewanella > Shewanella mangrovisoli. Next base: position 3,589,740 of record NZ_CP080412.1, on the reverse strand, counting down.
GAGAGCCACAGCGTGTTAGGTAAAGTTAAAGGCGCAGCACTTGAGCTGGTTCGCTTTAAGCATCCATTCTTAGCCTTTGACGTACCTGCGATTTTAGGCGACCACGTGACGACTGACGCGGGTACGGGTGTGGTTCACACGGCACCTGGCCATGGTCAAGACGACTTCGTGGTAGGTCAAAAATACGGTTTAGAAGTGGCAAACCCAGTTGGTGATAACGGTGTTTACAAGCCAGATACTGAGTTCTTTGCCGGTCAACATGTATTTAAAGCAAACGACAATGTGGTTGCCCTGCTGAAAGAAAAAGGCGCGCTATTACACCATGTTGCGTACCGTCACAGCTATCCACACTGCTGGCGCCATAAAACGCCCATTATCTTCCGTGCTACGCCGCAATGGTTTATCTCAATGGATAACCACAACCTGCGTAAGCAAGCATTAGGTGAAATTGAGCAGACTCAATGGATCCCTGATTGGGGCCAAAGCCGTATCGAAAAGATGGTTGAGAATCGCCCTGATTGGTGTATCTCCCGTCAACGTACTTGGGGCGTACCAATTACATTATTCGTACACCGCGAAACCGAAGAGCTGCACCCAGACAGCGTGTCGTTAATGGCACGTGTAGCCAACCGCATTGAGCAGGAAGGCATTCAAGCTTGGTGGGATCTCGATGCTGCCGAATTACTGGGCGAAGAAGCCGAACAATACCGCAAAGTGACCGATACCTTAGACGTATGGTACGACTCAGGGTCAACCTTTGCTTCTGTGGTTGGTGCGCGTCCAGAGTTTCATGGTCATGGCGTCGATTTGTACCTCGAAGGTAGCGACCAACACCGTGGTTGGTTTATGTCATCATTGATGATTTCTACCGCCATGACTGGCAAAGCACCTTACAAGCAAGTGCTGACCCACGGCTTTACCGTTGATGGTAAAGGTCGCAAGATGTCTAAATCTATCGGTAACGTCATTGCGCCGCAGCAAGTCACCAACAAGTTAGGTGCGGATATTCTGCGTCTTTGGGTTGCTGCAACCGACTACAGCGGTGAAATGACCGTCTCGGATGAAATCTTAAACCGTAGCGCCGATGCTTATCGCCGTATTCGTAACACCGCTCGTTTCTTACTGGCGAACCTTAATGGCTTCGACCCTGCTAAGGATTTAGTGGCTGTAGAAGATATGGTGGCGTTAGACCGTTGGGCGGTGCGCCGCGCTGCAGCTCTGCAGCAAGAAATTATCGAAGCTTACGAGCAATATAATTTCCATATTGTGACGCAAAAGCTGATGCAGTTCTGCTCGGTTGAGCTAGGTAGCTTCTACTTAGACATCATCAAAGATCGTCAGTACACCGCTAAGCAAGAGGGACATGCCCGTCGTAGCTGCCAATCGGCGCTGTTCCACATCGCCGAAGCTATGGTGCGTTGGATTGCGCCAATCCTGAGCTTTACTGCCGATGAAGTGTGGCAATTACTGCCAGGCCAGCGTGATGCTTACGTGTTTACCCAAGAATGGTATCAAGGTCTGCAATCTATCACTTTAGATACTGATCTCAGCGATGCGTACTGGGAAAATCTGCTGACTGTGCGTAACGAAGTCAACAAGGTCATCGAGCAAGCACGCCGCGATAAACGTATTGGTGGTTCCTTAGAAGCCGAAGTCACACTGTTTGCTGATGCAGCCTTAACTGAACAGTTAACGCACATTGGTGATGAGCTGCGTTTCGTCCTGTTGACCTCTGAAGCCAAAGTATTGCCATTGGCGGATGCGACGAGTGATGCCGTTGAAACCGAACTGACGTCGTTGAAGTTAGTGGTCAGTGCGACTACCGCTGAAAAATGCGAACGTTGTTGGCACCACAGGGAAGAAGTGGGCACGATTGAGGCTCACCCAACGCTGTGCCATCGCTGCGTAACCAATATTGAAGGTGACGGCGAAGTTCGTCTGTTTGCGTAAAGGATCTGTATGCCATTAACTTGGAAAGACAGTGGCTTACGTTGGTATTGGGTAGTTGTATTGGTGTTTTTGGCCGATCAACTATCCAAACAATGGGTCTTAGCCAATTTTGATTTGTTCGAATCGGTGAAGTTATTACCTTTTTTTAATTTCACCTATGTACGTAACTATGGCGCCGCATTTAGCTTTTTAAGTGAAGCGGGCGGTTGGCAACGTTGGTTATTTACCCTAGTGGCCGTTGGTTTCAGTACTCTGTTGACAGTGTGGCTGCGCAAGCAATCGGCATCCCTATGGAAGTTAAATTTGGCTTACACCTTAGTGATTGGTGGCGCCTTAGGTAACTTAATCGATCGATTGATGCATGGTTTTGTGGTGGATTTTATCGATTTTTATTGGGGTAAAAGCCATTATCCGGCCTTTAATATCGCTGATTCCGCGATTTTTATCGGCGCAGTGCTGATCATTTGGGATTCGTTTTTTAACAGCAAATCCGAACAAGATAAAACCGAAGAGGTGAAGTAGTGACTGTGACACGTTCGTTATTGTGCCATATGAATATTGTGCTTGAAGATGGTTCGACCGCCGATAGCACTAAAGCCTCGGGTAAGCCTGCACGTTTAAATATCGGTGATGGTACTTTAAGCCCTGCATTCGAAGCGCAGCTTGCCTCCTTGAATGAAGGCGATAAGCACAGCTTTACGCTTGAAGCGGTTGATGCCTTTGGTGAGTCAAATCCCGATGCGATTCATTATATGGATAGAACCCGCTTCCCAGCCGATATGGAGCTAGAAGCGGGGGTCATCGTGAGTTTCGCCGGTCCTGGTGGCAGTGAGATCCCCGGAATTGTGCGTGAGGTTGCGGGCGATTCGATTACGGTCGATCTCAATCACCCTCTCGCGGGACGAACAGTCACATTTGAACTCGACGTGGTGAAGGTACTGTAAGATGAAATTAGATCCTACCAGCCCAAGTTTAAATATTATGCTGGCCAATCCTCGCGGCTTTTGTGCTGGTGTGGATCGCGCCATTAGTATTGTTGAGCGCGCGCTCGAGTTATTTTCGCCGCCAATTTACGTTCGTCACGAAGTCGTGCATAACCGCTATGTGGTGCAAAATCTGAAGGACCGCGGTGCCGTTTTCGTTGAAGAGTTAGACCAAGTACCGGATAACAATATTGTTATCTTCAGTGCGCATGGGGTTTCTCAGGCGGTACGCGCCGAGGCTAAGGCGCGTGGGTTGCGGGTATTCGATGCGACTTGTCCGTTAGTCACCAAAGTACATTTACAAGTGACCCGTGCGAGTCGCAAGGGAATTGAATGTATTTTGATTGGCCATGCGGGGCATCCTGAAGTTGAAGGCACCATGGGACAATATGATAACCCCAATGGTGGTGTTTATCTGATTGAGTCTCCAGCAGATGTCGATACTTTAGAGGTTCGCGATCCTAATAACCTCTGCTTCGTGACTCAAACGACGCTGTCGGTGGATGATACGCTCGATATCATCAGCGCCTTATTGAAACGCTTCCCGTCCATTGAAGGCCCGCGTAAGGATGATATTTGTTACGCGACGCAAAACCGTCAAGATGCGGTACGTAATTTATCCGCCGATGTGGATCTGTTAATTGTGGTCGGTTCGAAAAACAGCTCTAACTCTAACCGCTTGCGTGAATTGGCATTGAAAACCGGAACTCAATCTTATCTGGTTGATACCGCTGATGATATCGATTCATCTTGGTTTGAAAATGTGACAAAAGTTGCAGTGACCGCTGGCGCATCGGCGCCAGAAGTGTTGGTTCAACAAGTAGTTCAAGCGATTGCAAAATTAGCACCGAGTGTCGTCACTGAAGTTGAAGGGCGTAAAGAGGATACCGTCTTTGCCGTACCAGCGGAATTACGCTAGTTCATTCTAATCAATGTGATGAATAAAAAGAGGCCAATGGCCTCTTTTTTTATTATCAAAATTCACCAAATACAAACAAGGCATAATGGAATTAACGCTTATATGCTATTGTTACTGGCTACTTACATTTTACTCATCTATTATTAACTGCTAGCAATGTTTTTATCGTAAGATTAAGATTTAAAAGGGTAAATAGCTGAAAAGCTTGTCAAAAATATGACTAAATTCGAACGATTGACGCATAACAGAATTCAACGGGGCTCCTCTTTAATTGAAGTGCTTGTCGCATTGGTGATTCTAGTGATTGGCTTGATCGGTATTTTTAATTTACACATTGTGGCCAAACGCGGCAGCTTTGAATCTTTTCAGCAAACACAAGCCTCCTATTACGCCAATGATATTATCAACCGCATGAAGCTAAATCGAACGCAGCTTGCTAGCTATGATGGTGATTACGTTGGCTCTCAAACTGCTATTACGCCTGTATCGCCAGCGTGTGAAGGTGGGACTCTATGCACCCCAGCTCAATTGGTTGTTTGGGATTTATATGAGTGGCGCTCCGCATTTTCTGGGGAGAATGAAATTGTTGGTACTCAAAATGTGGGGGGATTGGATACGCCTACAGCATGCATAAAAGTTAATGGCAATTCTGTTTCAGTAACAATGACATGGCGTGGAATTAGTGAAACCAGCGATAATATAGGAAGCATCGAGTGTGGCACCTCGAGTAACAGACGACGTGTGTTTACTATTCAAACGGTGATTTAGATGATTTTTAGTGCAACAAAATTTGTCGTTTTGACTAGACAAGCAGGTATGTCGCTCGTTGAATTGATGGTCGCTATGGTAATAGGACTATTTTTAACAGCGGGTGTATTCACCATGTTCAGTATGTCGTCATCAAATGTCACTACAACGAGTCAATTTAACCAGTTGCAGGAAAATGGACGTATTGCATTAGCCATTATGGAGAGGGATTTAAGCCAGTTAGCTTTTATGGGGGATATGACGGGAACGGATTTTGTTCTTGGAGCTAATGCGTTTATTTCACCAGGAACGGTTGTTAATAATGATTGTAGTGGCGGAGGTGTCAACAACGCATCACTTCCTAATAATCAACCTGCCCATTTTCGTCGTTTATGGGGTTATGAAGAAGGGGTTAGTGGCCCGTCGTTCTCCTGCCTCAATTCGGTAAAATCTAATACGGATGTTTTACAAATCAAGCGCTTTATTGGGCCAAATTTACTTCCTGCGGCACTTTCTTCTTCTAGTTATTATGCTGCTGCTACTTCGAGCCAAGTGGTTTTTTTTAATGGTGGTGGTGCAGTCCCCATACTTGATAATGCAAGGTTTTGGGAGTATCAACATCATATTTATTATATTCGAGATGATGCAGATGGCATCCCTATTTTAAGACGTAGAACGCTTACGACTGGTAATGGAATGAATAATGAAGAGCAGCTAGTCGAGGGGATTGAAAATATTCGAGTTTCATATGGATTTGATAACGACGGTGATGATGTTCCCGATAGTTTTTTACCTGCGGAAGATGTGACAAATATGATGTGGGATAATGAGTTATTTCAACGTTTAGTGGCATTGAAGATCTATGTACTAGTTCGTTCAATACAAGAGGATATGACCTACACTAACGAGACAACTTATCAATTAGGTGATAAAGAAATAGCGAAACCCAGTGATCATTTTAGGCGTAAAGTTATGTCGACTACAGTTGTTTTAGAAAACCCTGTATTAATTCGGAGTTGATAGAATGACTTTCAGCAAACAAAAAGGAGTGGTGTTATTTTTTGCTCTTATCGTATTGATACTTATGACTCTCATTGGTGTTGCTCTGGCTGTTAATTCTACACAATCACTGCGTATGTCTGGGGCCGGTTCAGAGAGGATAGAAGCAAAAGCGTTAGCTGATGGCGGCATAGCTGCAGTTTTGGATGCAAAGACTAAAGCATTTTTAGCCACTATGACCGCGATTGATACAGGTAATAATTATTCAGGTGGGCATCAAGTGTTAACACCGCTACCACTTGTGGATGATGGTTCTGGTGCTTTGGTTGTTCAACCAAAGAATGTGTCGTGCCAACGAAGGGGGGACGCTAGCGGTACCGATTTATTCAAATGTCGCCGAGTTGAGATAGCGAGTCAGGTAGATTTTGGTCGCGACAATTTGGGACAAATAACGGTCGTTACAGGTGTTGAGCAAGAAGTGCTTAACGGGAGCGGGATATGAAGATTAATAAACTCATTTGTATACTTTTATTTTCAATGTTAGGTATACCTAGTCAAGGTTGGACTGATGACACAGATCTTTATTTGCTTCCCCCGCCAAACCAAGGCCGGAGTAAGGTATTAATTATATTTGATAACTCTGGCAGTATGGACACTATTGTAGAGGGAGCACCCGGTGGATATAAACCCAGTACTGAATATCCGCCAGTGGGAAGTTCCCATTCATATTCTGGACGAATGATCTATTTCACTATTGGGACTGGAATGGATGAAAGTTCTTTACCTGTTCCTGATAGTCCATCCGAATCTCGTCGATTTAATGAATTGATTAATGGTTGTGCCGCTGCTACAGCTGCGCTTAATACCTACGGACGTTTTACAGGGTATATTAGGGAATATAAAACAACTGGGCAGGACAAGGGAACTTGGCAACAAATTAAGGAAAACAGTGGTGCTGAGAAAAATAATCCAGTTGATTGTTGGGAGGATATAGAGGCTGAAAATACTTCTAATAATAGCAGTGTGACAGGTTACGCAACTGGTTATCCCCAAAACAGTGTTAAATCTGGGAATAATTATGTGCCCTTCGGAGGTACGTTAGCGAATGCTAAAGCAATGGGGTTTAATTCTGGAGAGTTGGTCACTCTTTATACCGATAATTACCTCAGATGGTACACCTTATACAAAGAGGGTCGACTCCCTGCTGATGATGAACCTCAATCGCGTTTAGAAATGGCTAAAGATGCAATAAGTGGGGTAATTAGCTCAATAGGCTCTGTTGATTTTGGTATGGCAGTGTTTAATATGAATTATCCTAATGAAGGAAACAGAGATGGTGGTCGAATTATTGCTGGAATTCGAAGCCGTACCTCGGCTGAAAAAGATAATTTAATTAGTACAGTGACGAATCTTTCCGCACAAACTAATACTCCATTATGCGAAACAATGTTTGAAGCATATCGATATTTTAGCGGTGGCCCTATTACCTTTGGACATTCGGATGATAACTATAATAGTGGTGGGATACACTATACCAAAAATAATCCTCCGTATGATTTGAGTATTGAAAATTCAGGTAATTATATTTCTCCAATGGATGTCTGTAGTGATGTTGCCTTTGTTATTTACATTACGGACGGCGCCCCTGTTTTAGATGAAAGCGCCAATTCATATATAACATCCTTAACAGCAAATGGTGTGCCAGCTGGTAATTATTCTCGCTATCAATATAAAGCTGCACAAGGTAGTACTCCAGCGAAGTCAAGTTATTTGCCTGCTTTAGCGAGTTATATGTATGAGAATGATTTATTGCCTAATACAGAGAAATACCAACGGGTAATAACTCATACTATTGGCTTTAGTTTAGGTGATGATTCTGAGGCTGAGCCTCTTTTAATCGAAACAGCAGCACGTGGGCATGGTCAGTATTTCAGTGCCGATAATACAGTTAATTTACAGGCAGCAATCGCTAATATAGTAGACACTATAACTAATGTGGGACAGCGATTTTCAGCACCAGGGGTCGCATTTAGTAATGCGGATCCAACACGAACACTTGATTCTGCTTATTACGCGTTATTTCGTCCATCTCAAGGCCCCAAATGGGCGGGAAACTTGAAAAAGCTTAAAATCAATTCAGCTGGCACTCTCATTGATGCAAATAATGCTCCTGCTATTAGTCGTACAGGAGGAATAGTGGATACCGCCTGTAGTTTTTGGAGTGATTGCTCGACTGCTCCTGACGGCAATAATGTACAGGAAGGAGGTGCTGCAAGGGCAATTACTCCGAATACGAGGAAGTTATTAAGTAATATTCAGAGCGATGGTGGAATTACAAATCTTACACTGAGTAACGCTTCTTTACATGCTGGAGGTGATACCCTATTAGCTAGCTATCTAGGTTTGCCGACCGATCCAACTGAAGTGCAAGCACAACTGACGAATGCATTTGAATGGATAAAAGGAAATAATGTCGACCGTGATGATACTGGAGCACTTACCTCAGATGATTATTCAGGAACTAGAGGCGATATCATGGGGGACCCAATGCATTCTCAGCCGCTAGCAATTGATTTTGGCGGTGATGGCTCGAATGTTAGAATTTTTGTAGGAACCAATCATGGGGTACTTCATTCTTTTAGGGATTCAGGTAATACCATCAGTGAAAGTTGGGCATTTTTACCCTATGAATTATTACCCAACACAACGACTCTTAGAGCAAATAGTTATGCCAATGGCCATAGTGTATATGGTATTGACGGCTCGCCAGTTGCGTATTTAGAGCGTTCTGCTTCAGGTTCTATCACCAAAGCATGGTTATTTATTGGAATGAGACGAGGGGGGCATTCTTATTATGCCTTTGATGTAACAAGCCCTGATGAACCTATACTTATGTGGAAAATCTCCAATGAGACTTCTGGATTTACAGACATGGGGCAAACTTGGTCTACACCTGTAGTAACTAAAGTTCCTGGGGTTGATGTACCGGTTGTTATTTTTGGTGGTGGATATAATTTAGGCTATGACGCTTCGACAGGAACTAATTCAGACGGGCGTAATGTATACATCGTAAATGCTACATCCGGAGCTTTAATCCATAGTTTTGGCGCTAGTGGAACGACTAGTTTGCCAGGTATTGAGGATAGTATTCCAGGTTCTATTGCTACTCTCGATAGCAACGGTGATGGGGTAACAGATCGATTATATGCTGCAGATCTGGGGGGTAACGTGTGGCGGATGGACATGCCTTCTTCTAACCCTAGTGAATGGAGTGGGTTTAAGTTTGCATCATTAGGAGGGAGCTTAAGTTCGGATGATAGACGTTTTTTCTATGAGCCTGTCGTAGCACAAACATCTTTTACTAATCTGACAGAAGTGACTACAACCACAGATACTGGTACTACTACAACTGTTACTCACCAGAATGTACCTTATGATGCAGTTACTTTAGGCTCAGGCAATCGAGCTGCACCACTTGGCAGTGCAGTAAGCGATATGTTTTTTGTGTTACAGGATAGGAATGTTGTTACTAAAACATTTGGAGGGAGTGGTGAGACTGTTCCGTCACCGTTAACATTAACAAATCTTTATAATGTAACGTCAGCAGCTCCGAATACTCAAGCAGAAAATATTGAGTTTGGTACCAAGCGTGGTTGGTATTACGACTTTTCATTATTAGGTGAAAAAAGTTTATCTCCTTCTGCAATAATTAAAGGTAAGGTTTACTTTACATCTTTTATTCCCGCTCAATCTAGCGGATCGTCAGGCACAAGTTGTTTAATAACATCAAATGGACGCTTGTACACTTTAGATTTACATAAAGGTGGACGATATTCTGCTGAATACATTGATGTATGCCAAGATTGTATACCTCAACCTCCGAAAATTATTACCCCACCTCCGCCTGAAGATAAACCAATATGTGATCCAAGTGCAGAGACGTGTGAACCGGATCCGGACCTTCCCCCTAAACCAGTCCTAGATCCTGATTGTGAAACATCTGCGGTGTTAATTATTGGTAGCGGCACGTGCGATGCTACGGGTCTGAATTGCACAGGAACGGTAAATTTAGGGGCCTGCTTAAGCACCAACAAAATTTATTATCATATTGATGAGTAAGAACATTAATGAAAAAGAATAGACTGCAAGGGTTCACGTTAATTGAAGTCATGATCGCTGTTGTTATTGTGGGGATTTTGGCTTCGATAGCCTATCCCTCATACATTGATTACGTGGTTAAGAGTGGACGGTCTGAAGGTGTTGCGGCGGTGATGAAGGTTGCGAATCTTCAAGAGCAGTATTATTTGGATAACCGAGCCTATGCGACTGATATGACCAAGCTGGGGTTAGCCGCTAGTCCTTTTGTTACAGAGCATGGGCGTTATAGCTTAGCGTCAAGTGGTACCAGTTCATTCACTATCACTGCGACTGCACAAGGTTCGCAGGCTAGTCGAGACTCAACGTGTGCGACTATTACGATGACATCTGCTGGTGTAAAGGGGCCTTCTGCGGAGTGTTGGAAATGATAAGATATTGTATTGCTTTAGCATTAGCTTTGCCTACATTTGTGTTTGCTGCGGAACCTACAGTTGTTATGCAGGATTACAAATGCCACGTCACAACGACAAATGGTGATAAAGTACTGTTTTATCGATGGAGGATTAAAGATGTCAATTTGAATATGGTTAGTCTTCCTAGTAAGCAAAAAGTAGGTGGAGATAAAAAGAAGTTCTTTATTAAAGAGGTAGTCGAGTGTGTTGAGCTTAGCCAAGAGTTCACTAATGAAAACAGTAAGAAAATTGATGAGCTAACCTTGAGATAAGCTTATGTGTGCGGACATATCTTCTGGCTTACGAACAGCTTTTACCATCTGCTCCGTAGGAGATTAGTCCGCTAGAGCTTATGTTTACACTCTTGGAGTTTGTTGCGGAGCCGCCTGGGCAATAGATGATTTCTACAGCACTGTTTGCAGATAACATGCCTTCAGAGCTAAAGGTAAAGCTCGCCGAATTGCTTTTTACACTGTCATTTGCATTGAATGCGTCAATAACACGAATATCTTTATTATCAGGGCTGATAACTTTAATCCCATTTCCCCAATTCGTACCACATGCACTTCCGTTTGATGCACAAACTTTAATTGTTGCGCCATAACTGACGGCTTGATTTCTGGCAAAAACCATAATGTCATGAATTTTGGCGATATTATTATTAACGCGCACGCCTTCATAGACTGATATTAAAGATGGTACTCCGATGGTTAATAATATTGCGGCCACTGCAATCGTAACCATCAGTTCAATTAGTGTGAAACCAAGCAATTTATTTAGCATGCACTCAACCCTCACTTATACAAACTAAAGTATAAGCGAGAATAGGCGGGATTTCAGTATCTAAGTAGCATCCTTTGTGCTGTTTAGTTTCTAAAAGGTAGTCGCAATCCTTTTATGCTGTCAGTTGATAATGCCTTCAATCAATAGGCACTATTTATCCGCAGCGGATATTGGCATCAGTCGATAGTCTTGCCCTGCCAGCTTGATTTACCACAATCCCTCGCGAGTAAGGGCTCGTGGGACTTGATGGGCAATACTTCAATGTTCCATTAGTACCAGAGGCAAGACCATCTGGTTGAAAACGAATTAAGGTTCGATTGTAGATAACAGTATCTCTGGCATTAAAAGCGTTAGTGGTAAAAATAGTCGTTTCATTGCTATCGAGTTGACTGTTGCTGTTAACATCGATAAATACCGTCAAACCAAGCTGCCAGTTAGATATGCACTGATTGTTGCTTAAGGCGCAGACTGTCACTTTTCGATTGAAGGAAATGGCATGATTTCGGGCGAGCATCAGTGTTTGCTGGATGACTTTGATATTACTATCAGCTCTGAATCTCGTGTTGAAATCGCTTAACGAGGGAGCACCAATCGATAACAGAATGGTAGAAATGGATACCGTAGTGATGAGTTCAATCAAGCTAAAACCATGTGGTAGAGTTTTCATAACAGATCCTTTGTTATAAATGTCGCTCGCATCCTACGAGCCTTTGAAGCAAAACTGCAGCTGTTTAAGTATAGAAGGGTACCAATGAGCCTTTTAGATTTTTACGGACTAAGAATTGTTTTATAGAAACTGTGTTTTATGAGGAAAGCGCTGCCTATACTTCAATAATCGCCTAACCCCGTGTAAGCTAATGGCATTCTATTTGATTATCTGTCAGCAAGTGCCGAGGAATGTTTGATGAAAAAAGTTGAAGCGATTATTAAGCCTTTTAAATTGGATGATGTACGCGAGTCACTTGCTGAGATAGGTATCACCGGGATGACAGTGCTTGAGGTAAAAGGTTTTGGCCGTCAAAAAGGGCATACTGAGCTTTACCGCGGCGCTGAGTATATGGTCGACTTTTTGCCTAAAGTTAAAATTGAACTCGTCATTCAAGATGATTTAGTCGATCAAGCGATTGATGTTATTGTAGAAACAGCACGCACAGGTAAGATCGGCGATGGCAAAATTTTTGTGACTGATGTGGAACGTGTTATCCGCATTCGAACTGGTGAAGAAAACGAAGAAGCGGTGTGATTTATCCGTTTCAAGAGGGGGCCATTAGGCCCCTTTTTGTTGCTTAAAATTTATGAATGATGGGACTAAGTCTTTCTGTTCCTGAAATATCTTTAATGCAAAATAGCCTGTTTAGTTAGACTAAAGTAGTTATCTCTTATCTGTTCCATGGTATAACTTAGCCACTTAAATAGGCTTGTTGAGGTTGTTATTTTGGCTACGAAACGAATCGTGATAGTAGGTGGTGGGGCGGCAGGTTTAGCGCTAGCCTCTAAATTAGGCCGCAAGATGGGCGGTAGTGATGTCGTCGATGTTTGCTTAATTGATAAAAGCCCAATCCATATTTGGAAGCCAAAATTACACGAAGTCGCAGTCGGGGTTATTGACCAGTCAATAGAGGGATTATTGTATCGAGATCATGGCCTTAAGAATGGTTATCGCTACATTCGTGGTGAAATTGAGCAATGTGAGCCCGATGCCAAAACAATCCAACTTGCTGCGGTTTATAGTGACTCGGGTGAATTGCTGCTTGAGCCCCGTCAAATTGAATACGATTACTTAGTGCTGGCCTTAGGTGGGGTCTCTAATAGCTTTAATACCCTAGGTGCTGAGAAACATTGTATTTTCCTTGATAGTTTAGATAACGCTAACTTATTCCATCAAAAATTATTAGATGCATTACTGCAACTCAATGAAACACAAGAGAAAGTCAGCATAGGTATTGTTGGTGCTGGCGCCACAGGTGTCGAATTAGCCGCAGAGCTTCACCATGTCATTGAATCGGTGAAAGAGTATGGCTACCTCAATATCTCTAAGCATCATCTTGATGTGCATCTTATTGAAGCATCACCAAAAATTCTCCCACAATTACCCGAACGTGTGAGTGCAAGAGCTCAAGCGGTATTGGATAAAATTGGCATCCGTTTGCATATCGGGGTGCAGGTTAAAGAAGTCACCCGCGATGGCTTTATTACACAGGATGGTGATGTAATCGAAGCTGGACTTAAAGTGTGGGCGGCTGGTGTAAAAGGTCCAAAAGCGTTTCAGAACTTCTCTAAGTTACCCATTACGCCGCGCAATCAAGTGGAAGTTGATGCTTGTATGCGAGTAAAAGGTCATCAAGATATTTATGCGCTTGGGGATTGCGCTTTATTAATTCTAGAGTCCGGTCAACCTGTGCCACCTCGCGCTCAAGCGGCTGCACAAATGGCGGATACCCTGTATGAGAATATTGTGAGCCGTTTGCAAGGGAAGGCGGAAAAACCTTTTGTGTATAAAGACTATGGTTCTCTGGTGTCTTTAAGCCGTTTTTCTGCGGTTGGTAATCTAATGGGGAATTTGCGTTCAGGGACTTTCTTCGTGGAAGGACATATCGCAAGGATCATGTATATCTCGTTATACCAAAGACACTTAGCGAGCCTATATGGCTGGTTCTCCGCGATTATTTATCGCATTGCGCAAAAACTACTGAAATGGCAAAGGCCAAAGCTGAAATTGCATTAACTCATTAATTGAAAAACAAAACAGAGAGCCAAGGCTCTCTGTTTTGTTTTGGTCTTACTGGGCTGGAGATTAATGTTTGGGAGAGGCTGAAGAGTCTCGGATCACAGGCTCTGGCGTAAATGTTTTTGCAAACTTGGCATCTTGTTCGCGGCGTTTCGCGATTAACAATTCTGTTGCCACTTGGGCAATTTCAGCGTTAGGTTGATGCACTGTTGTCAGTTTCGGCCAGGTTTGGCGTGAGAATGGGCTGTCTTCGAAGCCGACAATGGATAGATCGCCAGGAATATCTAGCCCTGCTAAACGAGCTGCAAAAAGTGCCCCAGCAGCAATTTCGTCGTTACAGGCAACAATTGCTGTTGGACGGTTCTTTTGTTTGATCAGAGTGTTAGCCCCTTCAACGCCCGACTCAAATGAGTATTTTCCTTCAATTATGTAATCTTCATTCAGAAGCAGGCGATTTTTTGTTAATGCTTGTTTATAACCAAGTAACCGCTCTTTGGTGGACTCATGGTGTAGATCGCCGCTTAAAAAGGCAATTTCTTTATGGCCTAAGTCGATTAGATGTTGAGTAATTTCAACCGCACCAAATTTGTCATTGACTAAAATCGTCAGTCCATCCTGCTCTTTATCACCTTCACCGGCAATAATTCGCACATAGTTGGCATCAATATCACTTAAGGCTTTAAGGACTTTAGGATCTTCAGAAAGAGGTGGGGTTAACACTAAACCAGCCAGTCGCGAATGTTTCACGAGTTGAGTCAGCTCATCGCAAATGGTGTCAGACTTGGCGTTACAAGGATGAATAACCAGCTCATAGCCTTTATCTTTACAGGCCGACAAAATCCCGTTTTGCATATCAATAATGTAATAAGCGTTGGGGTTATCATAAATAAAACCAATGGCATAGGATTTTGTGCCAGCAAGGTTTCTGGCTGCGAGATTGGGTTGGTAGTTTAATGCCTTGATGGCCTCGTTCACTTTATCAACCGTGGCTTGTTTTACCGAAGGTTCGTTATTGGTTACGCGGGAAACTGTCTTGATTGACACTCCAGCATATTTAGCGACGTCGTTGATAGTGACTTTCATTGATCTACAAACTCTTTATTCAAATGTGCGAAGGGCTAGCTAATTGATGAACCTAAATCCTTTAGGCGCAATTTACAAGCCGACAGCGTTGTCAGCTTACTTTTTATTATGCTTCTTATAGTGCGAGCATTTACCGCGTATAGCAATGCTGAATTGTTACAAACTGAGGCATTTTTCAACTGTTAACACTCGGTTATAAGTTGTAATTTTACATCAAAATATCTAAGTGATTATTTTTGCTTGATTATATTGATTTTTCTCTTCTCAATACTTCGCTTTATGACATTTTTTTTCGTCCAGAGTTATTTTGTTGTGGCAAGGCTGTTAATTATTGTGTAATGTTTGCACTAGACATGACAGCGTTGTCATTCCATCGGAATGGTTATGAATACTAAAACGATAATAAAGTTATGGAAGGGAAACGAGATGCGACCATCATCCTTTAAGAAAAGTGTACTAGCTACAAACATTGCTATCCTACTCGGCAGCGCTGTTTCAATCGGAGCTGTTGCTGCAGAGGCTGAAGCAGCCGCTGCGGCAGTGCCAGAAAACATTGAGAAAATTGAAGTTCGCGGTATGAGAGCTTCGATGAAAGCTTCTGTTAACGACAAACGTTTTTCTGACTCAGTCGTTGATGCTGTGACTGCTGAAGATATCGGTAAATTCCCTGATGGTGACGTAGGGGAGTCTTTAGGTCGTATTCCTGGCGTTGCAGTAAACCGTCAGTTTGGTCAAGGACAGCAAGTTTCTATCCGTGGCGCTTCAAGCCAATTAACGAGCACATTACTGAACGGCCATTCAGTTGCTTCTACTGGTTGGTTTGACCAGCAAGCGATCGACCGTAGCTTTAACTACAGTTTACTGCCTCCAGAAATGGTTGGTGGTATTCAAGTTTACAAATCATCTCAAGCAGATATCGCTGAAGGTGGTATCGGCGGTACAGTAATTGTTAAAACTCGTAAACCTTTAGATTTAGAAGCAAACTCAGTATTCCTGAGTGCGAAAGGGGATTACGGAACCGTTTCAGAAGAAATTGATCCACAAACTTCAGGTTTGTACAGCTGGAAAACGGAAGATGAGAAGTTTGGTTTCCTAGTGGCTGGTTCTTTGGATCAAACACAATATCAACGTAACGGTATTGAAACTCTGTTAGGTTGGGGGGAAATTGTTCCTACGACTTTCCAGCAAGACCGTGAGCGCACTGCTTTAAATGCCGCGTTCCAATACAGACCAACTGATAATCTCGAATTCGGTCTGAATTTAATGAGCTTACAGCTCGATGCTAACAACGCTAACACATCAATTTTCTTATTCCCAACCCAGCAAGGTGAGAATACTTGTCTTAAGAAAAATGCTGCAGGCGTATGTACTTTAGTTGAACACACTGGTAACGGCGGATTTGCTTGGGCACAAACATGGGCTCGTAAAGCAAGTATGTCATCAGATACTGTGGATTTAGATTTCGCGTATCAGGCAGATAACTTCAAATTAGAAGGCCGTATCGGTAAAACTAAAGCTGAAGGTGGTACCGATCTTACTTCTAACTACGGTCAATCAATTGGTAAACCAGAAGATTTCGCAGGGACTTACGATGCAACTGGTGATGTTATTGACATCAACATTGCAAACAACTCATTTGATGCTGGTGACTTCAACGGTCAATTAGAAACGGCTGGTTGGGCACTGAAAAAACAACCTAACACAGACGAAGAATCATTTGCGACCTTCGATATTACAGTTCCGGTTGAATTTGGCGTTATTACCTCAATTAAATCAGGTATTAGCTATGCGGACCACGACGTAACCCAAACGACGGAAGCTGCACAATCATCTAATATCGTCGCAAAAGATGCCTCAGAATATTACTCTGGCACTATGTCATCTGGCGCAGGTTTTACCTTACCTAAGCCAATTTTTGACAATATGATCAGAGATGCTTATGGCGCAATCGATGGCTTTACTTTAGATAAGTCTGGTTACGGTACTCTGCAAGAGAAAAACTTAGCCCTGTACACTATGGCTACTTTTGCTGGTGAAGGCGTACGCGGTAACTTTGGTTTAAGATATATCTCTACCGATGTTGAGTCTGACTACTACGCGTTTAGCCAAACTGGTACTTATGCTGATGATTTAAGTACTGATAAAGCAAGCTATCACGATGTCTTACCAAGCATGAACATTGCGTTTGACTTGGCAAGTGATTTAATTTTAAGAGCATCAGCTGCGCAAGTTATTTCTCGTCCTAACTATGCTGATCTCTTCGCCACGTCTAAGTTACCAGGTTTCAACGATGGTACGCCTGGCAACGAGAAGAAAGTGACTGGTAGCGTGAATCTGCAGCCGTTCAAAGCCTCTCAGGCGGATCTGAGCTTAGAATGGTACTTCAGCGGTGAAGGTTTATTTGCTGTTACTTACTTCATTAAAGATGTTAACTCTTTCATTTCGACTAGAGAAAAGCTGAACCAACAGATTGGTATTGATGATCCTAACTTAGTCGCTCAAGGTGGCAGCTCTTGTGGTGCTGGTATCTACGACTGCTGGACCGTCAGTGAAAACTACAATGCTAATGGTGGCTCTATCGATGGTATTGAGTTGCAGTTGCAAGACTCGTTTGACAATGGTTTTGGTTACTCAGCTAACTACACCTTTGCAGATGCTTCATCTCCAGCTGAAAACTATGCGGACCGTGTAGGAGTGTTCTCTGACTCATCTAAGCATACCGTTAACTTAGTGGGTTACTATGAAATCGATGATTTCTCTGCTCGTGTAGCTTATAACTGGCGTTCTGAGTACATGATGCGTGAATTACCAGGCTTCTATGGTAACCGCGAGCACCAAGCTTACGGCACGCTAGATTTAAGTGCTAACTACGATGTGACTGATTACTTATCTGTGACATTTGAAGTGGTTAACTTACTTGAAGAAGATAGCATTCAGAAAGGTGTATCACCTGTTGATGCTGAAGGCGTTATCAGTGAGTTTAAAGATAACTACCCAGTGTGGAGCTTCGATGGTGAAGCTCGCTACAAACTTGGTGTAGCACTGCGCTTCTAATTCAATTCAGTGACCAAAAAGCCTAGCAATCGCTAGGCTTTTTATTATCAAAAACACCAACAATAAACTCAGCTTACGCAATTTTAGAGGCGCGTTATGACAATCAGAAAAATAGCCATCATAGGGGGCGGGACTTCAGGTTGGTTAGCGGCGAATCATTTAGGGCGAGTGTTGCAGGGGCGCTCTGAGCTGTCCATCACGCTGATTGAATCCCCTGATATTCCTATCATCGGTGTTGGTGAAGGTACTGTGCCGTCAATTCGGAAATCACTACAGAGTTTTGGGATCAGTGAATCAGAGTTTATTCGCGCATGCGATGTGACGTTTAAGCAGTCAATTAAATTTGTAAATTGGTTAGATAAAGCTCTACATGGTAAGGATAATTTCTACCACCATCTATTTGATATCATTAATTTACAAGGCGTAGATACTGTTTCTGCTTGGTTGGCCGAGAAGCAAGGCGATTTTGCTGATTATGTTTCTCCCCAGCATCTTGTTTGTGAGGCCGCAAAAGCGCCAAAGCTGATCACTACACCTGAATATGCCGGGGTGTTAGGCTATGCCTATCATCTTAATGCGGCGAAGTTTGCTAAATTACTGGCGAAAAACGCGATTGAGAAATTCAACGTTGAGCACATTTTTGCCACGGTGCAGGATGTTCGTTTAGGCGATGATGGTGCAATTTCATCTTTGCTGACTGAGCAAGGGACTCTCTCTTTCGATTTCTATATTGATTGCAGTGGCTTTGAATCTATTTTGTTAGCTAAGGCATTAAAAGTGCCATTTATCAGTAAAGCGCATCAACTGTTTATTGATACTGCATTAGTCGCGCAAATCCCAACGCAAACTACGGATATCATCCCTCCTTATACTCAAGCGACGGCCCATCAAGCGGGTTGGATTTGGGATATTGCATTGACCCAGCGCCGAGGCACGGGATTTGTCTATTCGTCCGCTCATATGACGCCGTCAGAGGCAGAGCGAAAGTTTGACCATTATCTCGGTGGCAAACTTGCCGATGTTCCGCATCGTAAAATTCCAATGACAGTGGGCCATCGTCAACAGTTCTGGGTAAAAAACTGTGTGGCTTTGGGGCTAGCTCAAGGATTTTTAGAGCCGATTGAAGCGACATCCATATTATTAACGGATTTCTCCGCGCGTTTTCTGGCAGAACGTTTTCCAGTGCATACTGATGATGTTGATTACTTAGCAAAGCGGTTTAATGATACCGTGGGCTACGCATGGGAGCGGGTCGTAGAATTTGCCAAACTGCATTACTGTTTATCGAATAGAACTGACTCATCATTTTGGCTCGATAATCAGGCTTCAGAGACCATTCCCGAAGGATTAAAACAACGACTCGAACTATGGAAATCCTATAGTCCTATTGCTGAAGATTTTCCATCTAAGTTTGAAGTGTTTAACTTAGACAATTATTTATACGTTCTTTATGGCATGAAATATCAGACTAATTTGCGTGCCGGCTCGTCGGCAACACCGGCCTCTTTGAACATGTATATGAACAAAATGTCGAAGCTAAAACAACGGATGCTAGATGGTTTGCCTGAGCATAGGGAATTGCTCGATAAAATCTGTACCTATGGTTTGCAATCTATTTAATCGTTTTAAATTTAATGGGTAAAAAGGAAAAATATAATGAAAACACAATTTGTACCTTTAAATGACTCGAGTCATAAGAATTTGGCTATTGGTGATAAGGTCGATTACAGCTACTTTGAAACTATGCATATGCTACCACTGCAAGTGCAAGAGTTTATGTCGGCTGCGACAAGCTTTCCTATTGTATTTACGAAGAATAACCAAACAGGTGAGTTTGTCTCGATAGCGATTACCGCGCTAAAACCTAATACCAATAAGCTACTAAAAAATGGGCTGTGGCAATCACGATACTTACCAATTCAAGTGCAGTTATATCCATTAGGCATGACCCATGTCGATGAGGAAAAGATTATTTTAGGCATCGATATTAACAACTCATCCGTGGCTGAAAATGAAACTCACCGGTTATTTACTGAGACAGGAGAGAAAACGGACTACTTGTCCAAGAAGCTCGAACTCGCGGGGTTACAAGCTAGCTATCAAGATATGACGAAGTACTTTATCAAAGTATTGTTGGAGCACGAGTTATTACAACCAAGAACACTTACAGTTACGGCGCTCGATGGCACAAAAACGAATATCGACGGTATCTATACGATTGATGAGCCTAAGCTGCAACAGCTTGATGATGCGACTTTATTGAATTTTGCGAAACGGGGCTTCTATTCGGCCATTTATGCGCATCTTTGTTCATTAAGTTTAATTGATTTAGTAATGGATAGATAAGATAGCGAGCTTTCAATTTTAGTTTGCGAGCATGACGCTCCCAGTCAAGATAATCCAACTTGAGAAAAACAGCTTTAAGGTTTTGACTGGGAGAAATAGCGCTAGTTTCCGCGCTAACAAACCGCCGATAATTGCGCCTGGGCCTGCAAACAGTACTAGCTCGAATAGGGCGTGACTGTCACTTGCAAACACATGTATCGGGCTTGCCGACCAGATGGTAATCGCCGATACCACCACTCCGATGGCAACGGCCATCTTGGCACACACTCCCCTTAACATCAGATAGATCACTAGCAGTTCGCCCACGCCAACCGATAACCAAGCGGTGATGATCCCGCCCAAATAGCCAATTATTGCTAGCCAGCAATAGTCTAGGGCATTGAGGCTATGGCTTTGAAGGGTACGGCGCTGGCTGCTGATAATGATCGCTATCCCTAATATGATAGAGAAAAGGCTAAAGCTAGTATGTAGTGAGGAAGGGGAGTTCAATTGCCATAACTGACTGCTCCAAAGGCCAAGCACTGAGCAGGTCGCCGCTAATAAAATGCTCGGAATAAAACCTGACCAGGTTTTGTCCTGATGATGGTGTCGTCGATAGTAGCCTGACCATGAAATCGCCCCTGCTGTCATACCAAAACATTGGATCATAAATGACGTGGAGACACTCTGAACTTCACTGAAGTTTAAGCTAGAGAACACCGGAATAAAGATCACTCCACCTCCCGCTCCAGTGGCGTTTGCAAAGATGGCTCCCGTTATCCCCAAAAACAGAAACTGACCGTATTGTTTTATTAACTCAACGGGTTGATGAAATTGAACTAACCAACATAGCCATGCACTCAATAGCACAAGGACGATTGCCATCGCTCGATAATATTGGCTGAGGTTAATCTTTCTGCGTTTGAAGATAAGGCCATATGACAGCATTTTGAGTGATTACGCGGGATGAGTGAGTTGTTGCATGCATGTTATCAGTCGAAGACAGCGTTGTCACACTGGTGTGGAAATAAAAAGTTAAAACATAATCTATTGATATTTAATGGTTAAAAGTGTTTCGACTAAAAAAATACCAATAAATGTCAAAAAAATGTAGAAAACCTGTTCTTTCTTGTGTAATTTAATTAATGACAACGCTGTCATCTGCTTGTGTGATTCGTTGTTTTGTAAGGTCTGCATGAAGAGGATGAGGTCTCCTTATTCATGTACTTGGCAGAAGTATTGCTGGTCGGGCGGCGATACGTTTGTCTTTAATATTTTGATAGTCTCTCCCCAGAAACTAGCGTTGGCTGGGTACTGTAAGCAGTGCCCAGCCATTTTTTTAGGTAGAGCGACCTTGCTTAGGATAAGCAGACAAGTTAGCGGCATTAAAAAATAAAACTCGCTGGATATTCCAGTCATAAAAAAGAGGCTGCGATTCATGGTTATTCATATTGCTACACTGCTTGGCAGCGTAGTAACGATTCTCGCTAAACGTTTGTTGATGCCCATCCTTAGACTATGGGCGAGCGCTATGGTTTGTGTTTTCAGTTTCATTGCGATAGTCGCAGTGGCGTCCGCATCGTTTACGCTTGCAAATGCCGCCTATGCGGCTGGCACTTCTTCGGCAAACAATGCCGCTCCCATCAAGATAGTGACCACCATCCAACAACAATGGCAGTTTAATCTCCTCAAAGAGGCGCTGCGCCGCTCTGGTCAGCACTATCAGGTCGAGCAAATGTCGACGCAGATGAACCAGAAACGTAAGGTCGAAGAAGCGCTGGCCGGCACAGTCGATGTTTTTTGGAGTATGACTTCCAAGGAGCTTGAGGAGACCGTGCTCCCGGTTCGTATCCCCTTGTTTAAGGGATTGCTCGGTAACCGCCTGTTAATTATCCGCAAAACGGATGAGGCCAGATTTGCTAATGTAAAAACGCTGGCGGATTTTAAGCAATTAAAAGCGGGACAAAACCGCTATTGGCCCGATGCTAGCATCCTCGAAGCTAATGGTTTGCCTGTTGTGACTAGCTATCAATACACCAATCTCTATCCGATGTTAGAGGGCGGCCGATTCGATTACCTCGCCCTCGGCGCCCAGGAAATTGGCGATGAACTCGCAAGTCACCCCGATCCCGCGCTGAAAATCGATACTCACATCCTGCTGCAATATCGCTCACCGGCCTATTTTTTTGTGTCCCCAAAACGTCCCGAGTTAGCGGCGGCAATCTTAGCCGGACTCGAAAATATGATAAGCGACGGCAGCTTCGATGAGATGTTTAATCGCGAGCTTAAAATAGACAAGCTCTACCGTGATGCCCAGTTTGAGCAGCGTGTCATTATTCGTCTCGATACGCCAGATTTAAGTCCCTTAACCCCCATTGAACGCCAAGAGTTGTGGTTAGATCTATTTAGTATGCAAGGTGCAAAATAATGAAAACATTAGCCTTAAAAGTACAAATTGGGTTAGCAGCTGCGATATTTATGATAGTCAGCGTGCTATTTGGGGTGTCCTATTGGTTGGCGAGCGATACCTTGGCCAGCAACGAAATGGCCTTTGAAGACAATACCGTTGCTAATCTTCAAGTCACCATGGCGCAGCCGATTTTTACCTATGACTACGAGCAGATCCGTGCCGTGTTGTCTGTCATGTTAAAGTCCGAGCAAATCTATCAAATCACCGTTGTGGATCATCGGGGTAAATTGCTCGCCGAAGACAAACAAGCCGAGGCCGTTGCCGCAAGCGACCTACAAACAAGAGAGTTACAGTTCAGCGACCAAGGGAATCCCACTGGGCGTTTAACCATTGCCTTCTCTACTTTGCCGGTTAAGGCGCAACTATCCGACTTACTACTGGGGTACTTTTTACAGGCACTGCTGATTTTAGCGGGCAGTCTGTTAGTGATTTTCATCATTCTCAAACGCTTAGTGATTAGTCCCTTAGATAAGGTTGTCGCCGCATTAGAAGAAATCGCCAATGGTGATGGTGATTTAAGCCACAGATTACCAGTCGAGAGCGAAGATGAAATCGGCAAACTCGCTAATGCTTTCAACGGTTTTGTCGAGCAAATTCATGGCACTATTACCAGAGTGCATGAAACCTCGGGCCTGCTATTGGGCGATGCTAAGGCGCTGGGCACGCTGTCGCAAAGCAACAATCAAAGGGTGCAAGCTCAGCTTAAAGAAACTGAAGCCGCGGTCACGGCCGTGACTCAATTGAGTGCCAGTGCCAACGAAGTGGCCATCAATGCTAAACGTACCGCCGATGCGGCAACCCAAGCCGATAGAGCGGTCGACGATGGTCAGCGTCAGTTTGACTCTGGCTTAGCCATTACCCGTCAATTGGCGGGGGAATTAGCGCGTTCTGCCCAATCGGTATCGCAGTTACAACAGGAAACCCAACGCATCGATGAAGTCGTGGTGGTGATCAGCAGCATTGCCGAGCAGACTAATCTACTCGCCCTTAATGCCGCCATTGAAGCCGCCAGAGCGGGTGAGCAGGGGCGTGGTTTTGCCGTTGTTGCCGATGAAGTGCGCTCTTTAGCGAGCCGTACCCAACAGGCGACGGGAGAAATCCAAAAAATGATCCAACAGGTGCAGAGCCGAGTTGCCGAAACCGTGAATGTGATGCAATCGAGCCAGACCCTCTCCAATCAAGGGGTCAACCGTTCGGAAGAAATTAAGCTAGTGTTGTCTAAAGTGACTTATTTAGTTTCCAATATCAGTAATATGAATATCGAAGTTTCCCATGCGGCGCAGGAGCAGACCTGCGTCACCGAAGCGATTTCTCGTACATTAAATGATCTTGCCAATGTCTCAGGTTCAGCCTCCCTCGATAGTGAGCACTTAGCACAATCGAGTGAGCGACTGTTTCACCAAGGGGAAAGACTGCGGACGTTAGTAACTTCCTTCAGATTGTAGCCATTTCTGAAGCTAGAAAAGGAATATCATGAATAAAACGATTGCCGCCACCGCGATTTTATTGGCTCTGGGCTTAACGGCCTGTAGCGACGCGTCTAAAACCGAGGCTGTGCCTAGCTCAAGCTCTGTTGAGCAAGCTAAGTCTAGCCAATTAACCCAAGCGCAATTGCAGCAGTTTGGGGATACCTTGGGCGTGAGTTATCGCGTGCTCACCAACAGGCCTGACGATAGCTGTGACAAAGCCGCCGCCGAAGGTCGTTGTTTTGTCGCTGAAATCGATTTTGTCCCAGAGGTTGAGCTTAAGAGCCGGGATTGGGCAATTTATTTTAGTCAGATGCGCCCAGTTCAAGCCGTTGAAAGCAAAGAGTTTAGTATTACGCATATCAAGGGCGATCTGTATCGCATCGCGCCCACCGAGGCATTTAGCGGTTTTAGCAAGGGTGAGAAAAAGACCTTAAAATTCCGCGGTGAGCTATGGCAACTCTCTGAAACCGATGCCATGCCCAACTATTACATAGTTGCTGGCGACTTATCGCCAGTGGTGATCGCCAGCACGCAAGTGAAGCAAGATCCTGAAACACAGATGGAAGTGCGCCCCTATGTTGAGGCGTACACCGATATGGTGAAGCAGTATCGCCGTACCGATGCGGATAAATTAGCGCCTGCCACATCTGCGCAGTTATTTAGCAATAATCAACAGGTCAGTGAAGATGCCAGCTTAGCGGTCAATACCATTATTCCTACGCCGCAAAAAGTCGCTATCCACAGCCAAGATAAAGCCGTGTCATTATCCGCTGGTATTAAACTGGATTTCGGCTCGGTCACCAACGCATCTGCCGCGCAACAGGCTTTGGATCCTGAACAATTGGCGGCGGCACTTTCCCGTTTAGCACGTTTAGGTGTTAATGAGTCTGAACAAGGTTTGGTGGTAAAGCTGAACTGGCGCCAAGGCGCTGAGGGCAGCTATCTGCTGGATATTAAAGCGGATGCGATTGAGATTGCCGCTGCCGATGCTGCAGGGTTTTCCTATGCGTTATCGTCACTTGCCAGTTTGATTAATGTGCAGGATCTGCGTATAAATACCATGACGATTGAGGACAGCCCAAGGTATCCCTTCCGTGGCATGCATATCGATGTGGCCCGTAACTTCCACAGCAAGGCGTTGATTTTTGATCTGCTGGATCAAATGGCGGCATACAAGCTCAACAAGTTACATTTGCATATGGCCGACGATGAAGGTTGGCGCCTAGAGATCGATGGCCTGCCTGAACTGACTGACATCGGCAGTAAGCGTTGCCACGATCTTGAGGAAAACACCTGTTTGTTACCGCAGCTTGGCAGCGGGCCTTTTGCGGATGTTCCCGTTAACGGTTTCTATAGCAAACAAGACTATATCGACATCGTTAAATATGCCGATGCGCGCCAGATTCAAGTGATCCCTTCGATGGATATGCCAGGCCATAGCCGCGCAGCGATTAAAGCGATGGAAGCGCGTTACCGTCGATTACAGGCCGCAGACGTAGAGCTTCAAAACACGGGTAAAGTGCAGGTTGTCCCTGTGCAGGATACGGCAAATCAAGCTAACACAGCGGTAAAAGCGTTAGATGCGGGCGCTCGTCAATTGCAAGCTGAAGGGAAAACCACAGCAGCTGAGCAATATTTGTTATCCGATGCAAACGACAAAACGGTTTATTCTTCGGTGCAGTATTACAACGATAACACCCTGAATGTCTGTATGGAGTCGACCTATCAATTTGTCAATAAAGTCATTGATGAAATTGCCAAGTTACACCAAGCAGCGGGTCAGCCATTAACTCGCTACCATATCGGTGCTGATGAAACGGCAGGGGCGTGGAAACAATCACCCGCCTGTTTGGAGTTTGTGGCCAATAACGATAAAGGCGTTAAGTCGATAGATGATTTAGGTGCTTATTTTATCGAACGAATTTCGACTATGTTAGCGGCAAAAGGCATTGAAGCGGCTGGTTGGAGCGATGGTATGAGCCATGTTCGCCCAAGCAATATGCCTGCAAAAGTTCAATCCAATATTTGGGATGTGATTGCCTACAAAGGCTATGAGCATGCCAATCAGCAAGTCAACAACGGTTGGGATGTGGTGCTCTCAAACCCTGAGGTACTGTACTTTGACTTCCCCTATGAAGCCGATCCTAAGGAGCATGGCTATTACTGGGCAAGCCGCGCGACCAACGCACACAAAGTGTTTAGCTTTATGCCGGACAACTTAGTGGCAAACGCAGAGCAGTGGACCGACATTCAAAATCTGCCTTTTGAGGCCGACGATAGGGCCCGAACCGATGAAAAGGGCAAACAATCTGGCCCAAGGGAACAAGGTAAGGCCTTTGCCGGATTACAGGGCCAGCTCTGGAGTGAAACCATCCGCAGCGATAATACTGTGGAATATATGATTTTCCCACGTTTGCTGATGCTGGCGGAGCGTGCTTGGCATCAAGCCGCGTGGGAAGTGCCATATCAATATCAAGGGGCTTTGTATAATCAAACGACGGGGCATTTCACTGCCTCGATGCGTGAGGCTCAGGCGCAATCTTGGCAGCAAATGGCTAACACCTTAGGGCACAAGGAGTTTATCAAACTCGATAAAGCGGGTATCGATTACCGAGTGCCGACCGTCGGCGCCGAGATCCGTGACGGTAAACTGTTTGCCAACGTGGCCTATCCAGGACTTAAGATTGAATGGCGACAAGCGAGTGGGCAGTGGCAATCCTATCAAGCAGGGCAGGTGGTAACGGGCCCTGTTGAGATCCGCGCGATCGCGGCCGATGGGAAACGTAAAGGTCGCAGCTTAGTCGTTAATTAATAAAAAGTTATATCTGGCTGTATTTTAAATTAAAAATACAGCCTTTTTCTTTTTCACTTTCAGCCATTTCTTCCGTCTGACATTTGATTAGAAATTGCTTCAAAAAGTAAATGACAACGCTGTCATTTTTGCTGTAACATTGAGTTAACTAAAGTTGAGTGTCGTTTTAACGGCATAAGTATAAGCAACGGTAGCGCTGCACTAAGAGATGAAGAGGGGTGTCATGGGGTTAGTCCAGACAAAAGATCAACAACTGTTTATCGGTGTTGATGGGGGCGGCAGTAAGTGCCGAGCCACTATCTATACTGCGGACGGTACCGTTTTAGGGACAGGTGTTGCTGGGCGCGCTAATCCGCTGCATGGTCTTGCACAAACATTTGCATCTATTGAAGCATCGACTCGCCAAGCTCTGCTGGATGCGGGAATGAACGAGACCGATAGCCATTTACTCGTCGCGGGCTTAGGACTGGCTGGAGTCAATGTGCCGCGCCTGTATCAGGATGTGATCAGCTGGCAGCATCCGTTTGCCGCCATGTATGTCACTACGGATCTTCATACCGCTTGTATCGGTGCCCACCGTGGCGCGGATGGGGCGGTGATCATTACGGGCACAGGTTCTTGCGGTTATGCCCATGTAGGTGATGACAGCTTAAGCATCGGTGGTCACGGTTTTGCGCTGGGCGATAAGGGCAGTGGTGCTTGGCTTGGCTTAAAAGCCGCCGAGCATGTGTTACTCGCCCTCGATGGCTTTGCCGCGCCGACTGCTTTAACCAAAATGCTGTTAAACCATTTTGGGGTAAGTGATGCCTTGGGCATCGTCGAGCATCTCGCCGGTAAGTCTTCGAGTTGCTATGCCGAATTAGCCAGAAGTGTACTCGATTGCGCCAACGCCGGTGATGAAGTCGCTCGCGGGATTGTGCAGGAAGGAGCCGATTACATCAGTGAAATGGCACGCAAGTTGTTTAGCCTCAATCCGGTGCGTTTCTCTATGATCGGCGGCCTTGCCGAACCGCTACAGGCATGGCTTGGCAGCGATGTTGTGGCCAAGATTTCTGAAACCTTAGCACCGCCAGAATTGGGGGCCATGTACTTCGCTCAGCAGCAATTTAACTCAGTCAACATTAATGAATAAGCCGTTTTAGCGCATCAGTGCTAAAGCAATACCCGTATTGATTTGTAAGGTAAATAACATGACAAACACTATTATGGAGCAAGAAGCTCGCACCGCGCCGCAGAAGATTGCGGGTCAGTTAGCCGCTAACGCCGATTTAATGCAGCAGTTAGGTGAAAAACTGCGTGCTTTCGATCCCCGTTTTGTGATGATTGTGGGCCGTGGTTCATCGGACCATGCGGGTGTATTTGCTAAATATCTTTTTGAAATCGAAGCGGGTGTACCGACCTTTGCTGCCGCGCCATCTGTGGCCAGTGTTTACGGTAAAACCTTGAAGTTAGAAGGCGGATTAGTGATTGTGATTTCGCAATCTGGCCGCAGCCCTGATATTTTAGCCCAAGCGCGTATGGCGAAAAACGCAGGCGCGTTTTGTGTGGCGTTAGTGAACGATGAAACTGCGCCAATCAAGGATATCGTCGATGTGGTAGTGCCACTACGTGCAGGCGAAGAGAAAGCCGTTGCCGCAACTAAGAGCTACCTTGCAACCCTGTCGGCGATTTTACAATTAGCCTCGGCGTGGACGCAGAGCGAATCCCTCGCCGCTGCTGTTAACTCGTTACCTCAAGCACTGCAAACTGCGGTGGATGCGGAGCCGCAATTGACTCCAGCATCGGTTGAAAACGTGAAAAACTTAGTCGTCCTAGGCCGTGGTTTAGGTTATGCCGTGTCTAAGGAAATCGCACTTAAGTTAAAAGAAGTGTGTTCTATCCATGCTGAAGCCTTTAGTAGTGCTGAGTTCCTCCATGGTCCTGTGACCTTAGTGGAGAAAAAACTCACGATTGTGGATGTCTGCATTGGCGATGAATCCTACGCTAGCCATATCGAACAGATTGAAAATGTGAGCCAACGTGGCGCCGATTTAGTGCATTTAAATCAAACGTCGACGGATATTCACCCACGTGTTGCGCCGTTAGCCTTACTACAACGTTTTTATATCGACGTGGCCGCAGTCGCGATTGCCCGTGGTATTGACCCTGACCAACCCGCTGGGCTGAAAAAAGTCACTCAAACGCTGTAATGGATGGCCGTTGTGCCGCGTTAATTTGAAAAGAGGTTTGGGATGAAATTCACCTTAATTGCCGAGCAACTGTTTGATGGTGAAGCCTTCCATCGGGATATGCCTGTCACCATTGAAGATGGTCTGATAGCCTGCTTAGACACCGCATCGGGTGCTAAGGAAATTCGCTACCCAGGCACCCTAGTGCCAGGTTTTATCGATGTGCAAGTTAACGGCGGTGGCGGCGCGTTATTCAATAGCAGCCCAACGGTCGCTTGCATTGAAACCATAGGCAAGGCGCATGCTCGCTTTGGTACCACAGGCTTTTTACCCACGCTTATCACTGATGATGTGCTGGTGATGGCCAAGGCTGCCGATGCGGTTGCCAGTGCGGTCGCGCAAAAGAGTGCAGGCGTATTAGGCGTACATTTTGAAGGCCCGCATCTTTCGGTACCTAAAAAAGGCGTGCATCCACAAGGTTTTATCCGTGAGATCACCGAGGCTGAACTGGCGATTTTTTGCCGTCAGGATTTAGGTATTCGAGTAGTGACCTTAGCGCCTGAAAATGTCTCGCCTGAGGTGATCCGCCAGTTGGTGGAGTCGGGCGTTAAAGTGTGTTTAGGTCACTCTAATGCGGACTACGATACCGTTGTCGCAGCATTAGCGGCGGGGGCGACGGGCTTCACTCACCTCTACAACGCCATGTCACCCTTAGGTTCCCGTGAACCTGGCGTGGTGGGTGCGGCAATTGAGAGCGAAACCGCTTGGTGTGGTTTGATTGTCGATGGCCACCATGTGCATCCAGCTGCCGCAAGAGTTGCCCTGCGCGCTAAACCCCGTGGCAAAGTGATGTTGGTGACCGATGCTATGCCGCCAGTAGGCATGGATGATGAAACCAGTTTTGAGCTGTTTGGTACTCAGGTACTGCGTGTCGGCGATAGATTAAATGCGGTGACGGGTGAACTGGCAGGCTGTGTGTTAGACATGGCGACCGCAGTTGAGAACAGTGTGAAGATGCTCGGTTTACCGCTCGGTGAGGCCTTGAGAATGGCGTCTTTGTATCCTGCAGAGTTCCTTGGCATTGCCGAAAGCGTTGGTCGATTAGCCGTAGGGCTGCGTGCCGATTTAGTGCTGCTAGATAATCAACACAAAGTGCTGGCCAACTACATTGCTGGAAATGCGGTTTATGTTCGCCCTTAGTGTGGGTTGAGTCAGTAAAGCGTTAACCTTGGCCCTTGTCGTATTTTGATGACAGGGGCTAAGTTTTTTTATTGTACAGTCTGCATTTTGCTCAAAAGTTATAAAATAATTTAAATAACAATAATGAAGGATAATGGTATGAGTACGACTGCGCCGGGAACTGTCGCCAATACGGGCGTGAATGCTCAGGAGGCTGCCGCGAAAAAGCGTCAGTCAAAACCGCGGTTGATGTCCCTCGATGCCCTGCGTGGCTTCGATATGTTTTGGATTCTAGGTGGCGAAGCCCTATTTGGCGCCTTGCTTATCTTGACGGGCTGGGCGGGTTGGCAATGGGGTGATACCCAAATGCACCATAGTGAGTGGAATGGGTTTCGCTTCTATGATTTGATTTTTCCGCTGTTTATTTTCCTCTCCGGTGTTGCCCTAGGATTATCGCCAAAACGCTTAGATAAACTGCCGATGCAGGAGCGCATGCCTGTGTATCGCCACGGAATAAAGCGACTGTTTCTTCTGTTATTGCTTGGGATTCTTTATAACCATGGTTGGGGAACCGGGGCGCCTGCCGATCCTGAAAAAGTCCGTTATGCCAGTGTATTAGGTAGAATCGCCTTTGCGTGGTTTTTTGCCGCCTTGCTGGTCTGGCATACCAGTTTACGGACCCAAGTGCTGGT
This sequence comes from Shewanella mangrovisoli, assembly GCF_019457635.1. Taxonomy (NCBI): domain Bacteria; kingdom Pseudomonadati; phylum Pseudomonadota; class Gammaproteobacteria; order Alteromonadales; family Shewanellaceae; genus Shewanella; species Shewanella mangrovisoli. Next base: position 3,558,829 of record NZ_CP080412.1, on the reverse strand, counting down.
GGCCTTGGGCATATTAGTGGCTTATGGCGCGGTGCAACTCTGGTTGCCGTTTCCTGGTGGACAGGCTGGAGTGTTATCACCCACAGAATCAATCAATGCTTATGTCGACAGCCTGTTATTGCCGGGTGTGAGTTATCAAGGACGAACGCCCGATCCTGAAGGCGTGTTATCGACACTGCCTGCCGTAGTCAACACCTTAGCAGGTGTATTTGTCGGCCACTTTATTGTGAAATCCCATCCTAAAGGGGAGTGGGCTAAGGTTGGCCTATTGAGCGTTGCCGGTGGTGTTTGTTTGGCCCTAGGCTGGTTGCTGGATGGGGTTATTCCCGTCAATAAAGAGCTGTGGACCTGCTCTTTTGTGTTGGTCACTAGCGGTTGGAGCATGCTGCTGTTAGCGCTGTTTTATGCACTTGTGGATGTGCTGAAATGGCAAAAGCTCGCCTTTATTTTTGTGGTGATAGGCACTAACGCCATCATTATTTATCTGGCCTCCAGCATAGTGGATTGGAAGTATATCGCCCAGAGTGTGTTCGGTGGCGTTATCGCGGCATTGCCAGAAAATGCTCAGCCCTTAGGAGCCGTGATTGGTTTGCTCACCGTTCAATGGTTAGTGCTGTACTGGATGTATCGTCGCAACATTTTTGTGCGGATCTAACGTCGATATCTGATTTTCCCTCAAGCCACAGACTCACCACCTCTGTGGCTTTTTTATTTTTAGCAACCAAAGGGCGCAGAGCATCTTTGGTTGTAAATCAGCAGTTAACTGAGTGTTTATGGCTCATTCTGGGGCAAATAGGGCCATTTTGCGGGCTAAATCGCAAATGACAGCGTTGTCTTTTTGTGTTGTTTGTTTTAACATCACTGAAACAATGGTGCGTTTGGATGATAACATTAGCCATTGCAGACGAGTTGCGATACGGATGTGCGGAATACTCAGCGGTTTTTTGTCCCGCCATCACCTTAAAAATTAATTACTATAAGAAGCAGGTTTATGGAAATGACACTCGATAAAAGCCAGCAGAAAAGCAGTTTTCTCCCCATGGCGATAGTGGCAGCACTCTTTTTCATCCTTGGATTCGCAACTTGGTTGAATGGATCTTTGATGCCCTATTTAAAACAAATTTTGCAACTCAATCCCTTCCAAGCCTCACTAATCCTGTTCTCCTTTTATATTGCGGTGACCTTTACCGCGCTGCCCTCGGCGTGGGTTATCCGTAAAGTCGGTTATAAAAATGGTATGGCACTGGGGATGGGCATCATGATGCTCGCAGGCCTATTATTTATTCCTGCGGCTAAGACCCAAATATTCGGCCTGTTTTTATGTGCACAATTAGTGATGGGCACAGGCCAAACCCTGCTACAAACGGCAGTAAACCCCTACGTGGTTCGCCTTGGGCCTGAAGAGTCTGCCGCGGCCCGCGTCAGCGTGATGGGCATTTTGAATAAAGGTGCGGGGGTGATTGCACCGTTAGTTTTCTCCGCATTGATCTTAGATAGCTTTAAAGACCGCATTGGCACTACGTTAACCCAAGTGCAAATTGATGAAATGGCAAACAGCTTGGTTTTCCCTTACCTCGGTATGGCGATTTTTATTGGAGTGTTGGCGCTTGCTGTTAAAAAATCGCCTCTGCCAGAATTATCTAATGAAGATGAAGTGGCCGAGCACACAGATAAAGGCCAAATCAAGGCTGCCTTGTCCCATCCTAACCTCGCATTTGGCGTTATCGCGCTATTTGTCTACGTGGCCGTTGAAGTGATTGCCGGCGATACTATCGGAACCTTCGCTTTATCACTGGGGGTTGAACATTACGGTGTGATGACCTCATACACTATGGTGTGTATGGTGCTGGGTTATACCTTAGGGATTATCCTGATCCCTCGCTTTATCTCTCAGCCTACGGCACTGATGATTTCGGCGATTCTTGGACTATTACTGACCCTTGCTATCCTGTTCGGGGATAATAATTCCTACGCGATTGCCAATACGCTGTTAGTGCCTTTCGGCGGTGTGGCCTTGCCTGATACCTTACTCTTCATTGCCTTCTTAGGATTAGCCAATGCGATTGTTTGGCCTGCGGTGTGGCCTCTGGCGCTGTCGGGTTTAGGTAAGCTCACCAGCACTGGTTCGGCATTACTCATCATGGGGATTGCGGGTGGTGCTTTTGGTCCACTGTTTTGGGGGCTCACGAGTTCTGCCACTGATATGGGGCAGCAGGGCGGTTATATGGTGATGTTACCTTGCTACCTGTTTATTCTCTTCTATGCCGTGAAAGGCCATAAGATGCGTCACTGGTAATCGGTTATCACGCGATGTAAAAAAGCCCTCAACAGAGGGCTTTTTGCTATTTGCTAGATATGAATTAGAAGGCGTAGCTGACTGTTGCTAATACGGTATCGTCGTTTTTCCACACGCCGTCGGAGACTTTCTGATCGCCACTTAAATCGGTTCCCAGCCATGCGAGCGACAGACCAAATCCCATAAATTCGGTGGATACGCCAACGGAATAATCCGAATAGCTATCAAAGCCTTCACCATCGTCTAAGGCATCGCCTACGTTGTAGCCGTAATGCAGATCGAGGTTCCAGTTTTCAACAAACTCATAGGAGTAATTGATTTCGCCGTAGTGATAATCTAAATCGCTGCCACCGTAATCATTGGTGTACCAATAGGCTACGCGAAAGCCGCTAAACTCGACGCCAGCTGTGACTTCGAAATAGCCGAGGTCACTCTCACCCGAATAGTTATAGCGGTTGAGTGTCACGTCGTAGCTAACGTTATCATTGATGTCACCGCCGTAGGCAACATAGAAGTCGTACTCGATATCTGGACCGTTATAACCAGGCTCATCAAAGTCGACATTACTGGCCCAGGCGCCGACCGAAAATCCTGACTCAAAACTCCAATCGACACCGCCTTGAACCGCAGGATCGCCCGCGGTTTGCGAGATACCACGGAAGCGATAATCATTGGTTACGCTAATTTCCCCCGATACTTCTGCGGCGGCAATGCCGGAGAATAAGCTGGTCGTCAGCGCGAGCCCAACAACTTGTGCCAGCCGTTTTTTATTTAGGTTGTTATTCACGGTATTTCTCCCATTTTCTTGGTTGACACGGATGTACTAAGTTCTTTTAGCTTTTAAAACAGGCTAGTACATTCGTTGCTTTGCCAAACAACAACCCAGGAAACCCCGTAGCTGTGACCTCATGGCGAGTTAAGCTAAATCGCTTTAGCTTGGTTAATCGAGGTAAAAAGCACCCCTACGAAACTCACTTTTGTTCGAAGATGACATAAACCTTGCGGCAGGGCTCTACGACTTGCCACACCCCTTGAAACCCCGCAGGAATAATAAATCGGTCGCCGACAGTGAAGGTTTGTGACTGCCCCTCAAGATCTGTGATGACGCTGGTCCCTTCGAGGATCTCGCAATACTCGTATTCAGTGTAGTTGATTTTCCAAGCGCCTGATTCGCTTTGCCAAATTCCACTGTGGAATTGATTACAGGGGCTAGAGTAATGATTCTGTAATTGCTGGGTGGGATTACCAGAGATGCGCTTTTCTGGGGCGACTTGGTAACTTTCCACCGGCGACTGTGCGCTAGCAAAGCGAATGATCGACGTGATGCTCATTGTTATATTGGCTCCAGTCGAAAGTTATTTCATGGTGGGCATAACAAACTCAGCTTGAGTCTGTTTGCCTACGGGCCAGCGCGCCGTGATGGCTTTACGTTTGGTATAAAAACGTACCCCGTCAGGGCCATGCATATGCAGGGGACCAAAGAGCGAACGTTTCCAGCCACCGAAGGAGTGGAAGGCCATAGGCACTGGGATGGGCACGTTAACCCCTACCATACCCACCTGCACATGGTGGCAAAAATGTCTTGCGGCCTCACCGCTCTGGGTAAAGATGGCAGTGCCATTGCCAAATTCATGCTGGTTGATAAGCGCCAGTGCGCTGGCATAGTCTTTTACCCGCACAATTGATAGCACTGGGCCGAAGATTTCTTCGCGGTAAATACGCATCTCAGGGGTGACGTTATCGAATAAACAGGCCCCTAAGAAGTAACCCTGCTGATGGTCGGCAACGGTTAACTGGCGACCGTCCACCACTAAAGTCGCGCCTTCTTTAACGCCGGCGTCGACAAATTCTGTGACTTTGGCGAGGTGTTGGCGGGAGATCAACGGCCCCATTTCCATCTCAGGGGTGAGGCCATTGCCCACTTTTAACTGTTGAATTTGCGGTAATAATTTATCGACCAGCTTATCGCCTACATCGCCTACGGCCAATACCACTGAAATGGCCATGCAACGCTCGCCCGCACTGCCATAGGCGGCGCCCATGAGGGCACTAACCGCTTGATCTAAATCCGCATCCGGCATCAGTAACATATGGTTTTTTGCGCCGCCTAAGGCTTGTACTCGTTTACCGTGTTTGGATGCTGTGCTGTAGATATACTCGGCGATTGCCGTTGAACCGACAAAGCTAACGGCTTGAATATCTTCATGGCTGAGCAGGGTATCGACGGCCTCTTTATCACCATTGACCACGTTAAATACCCCAGCAGGGAGACCTGCTTGCGTGAGTAATTCCGCAATGCGCATCACTGCACTTGGGTCTTTCTCCGAGGGTTTCATAATAAAGGTGTTACCGCAGGCAATCGCGATTGGGAACATCCACATGGGAACCATCACGGGGAAGTTAAAGGGCGCTATGCCTGCGACAACACCTAAAGCTTGATTGACCGACCAAGCGTCGACGCCACCGCCTACCTGCTCCGTATGATCCCCTTTGAGCAAGTGTGGGATACCACAGGCAAATTCGACGACTTCGAGACCACGAATGAGTTCTCCCCGCGCATCATCGAGCACTTTGCCGTGCTCTAAGGTAATCAGCTGCGCCAGCTCATCCATATGTTGCTCGACCAGCGCCTTAAACTTAAATAGCACACGAGCACGATTGAGGGGCGTTACCTGTGACCAAGTGTCGAAGGCCGATTTGGCGATAGCAATGGCGGCGGAGACTTCGTCGCGACTCGCGAGGGAGACCTGACCTCGGCATTCTCCCGTAGCGGGTTCGAAAATCTCTTGGCTTCTTGTACTGGCGGCGGTGTGCTCGCCATTCACATAATGAGTCATTGTCAACATAGGTAACCTTTCAATTGCCCCCAATTTGGGCGTTAGATAAAAAATTGTGCATCATCCTACGGCGCGAATTGCATCGCTTAGGCTGTTAACTATTTGGTCTATTTGGTGTTTCTCTACGATTAATGGTGGGGATATGGCAATAATGTCGCCCGTCGCCCGCACGAGTGTGCCTTGATGGAAACAATGCTCGAACACGCTGTAACCGCGTTTGCCGACACCTTGGTTATTCGGCGCGAGTTGGAAGCCTGCGACCAATCCGGTGTTGCGGATATCAATCACATTCGGTAAACCTTTGAGACTATGAACGGCATCCTCGAAATAACGCTCAAGTTCGAAGCTGCGTTCAAATAGCTGTTCGTTTTCATAGATGGACAGCGTGGCGAGCGCCGCCGCAGCTGCTACTGGATGCCCTGAATAGGTATAGCCGTGGAAAAACTCGATGAGTTCGGTGGGGCCTTGCATACAGGTATCGTGAATAAAATCCTGCACAAACACGGCGCCCATTGGAATTGCGCCATTATTGATGGCCTTGGCCGTGGTGATTATGTCGGGGATAACGCCCCAGCGCTGGCTAGCAAAGGCTGCACCAACGCGGCCAAAGGCGGTAATCACCTCATCAAAAATCAACAGGATGCCGTGTTTTTGGGTGATTTCCCGTAGGCGTTTTAAGTAACCTAAGGGCGGTAAAATCACCCCCGCAGAACCCGACATAGGCTCGACGATAACTGCGGCAATATTCTCGGCACCATGGAGTGTAACGAGTTGTTCTAATACTTCGGCTTTTTCCGCTCCAAGGCTAGGCAAGCCACGGCTAAAGGCTGAATTTTGAATATCTAAGGTGTGCGGCATGTGATCTACGCCTTGCAGCAGTTGGCCACTGAAGGCTTTACGGTTATTGCTCAAGCCCCCTACTGAAATGCCGCCAAACCCTACGCCATGGTATCCCAACTCTCGGCCAATAAAGCGAGTGCGTGACGCTTGGCCATTGGCTCTGTGGTAACAGAGCGCCATCTTAAGCGCGGTATCGACGGACTCTGATCCCGAGTTGGTAAAGAAGACTTTATTGAGTCCTTCAGGACTGAGTTCAGTTAACCGTTCGGCGAGTTCGAAGGCTAGGGGATGACCCATTTGGAAGGACGGCGCGTAATCCATCTCGCGAATTTGCTTGCTGACGGCTTCGCTGATCTCACGTCGCCCATGGCCGGCGTTACAACACCACAAGCCAGCCGTTGAGTCTAATACCTTGTTGCCATTGATATCCGTGTAGTACATGCCTTCTGCTTGGACGAGCAGACGAGGGCTGGCTTTAAACTGGCGATTGGCGGTAAAGGGCATCCAATAATGTTCGAGAGAAGGATGCTCATGCGTTGCGTTGTAGGGTGAATCGGCCATAGTGTTTACCTTGTCCTTTTCCTTGTTAAATGAGGTCAGGTCTTCGTTAAGGGTGGCTAATATTTGCTATGCTATGTTAGAAATAATGAACATGGAAGAGGTGTGTGCATTTATTTGTGGCAAAAATGCTATTTTTGTAAAAAATATTGAATATTAATGATTGAACAGCGTAATCTAAGCAGCAGTTAACGATTTAGGTCATCTTTGGCATTTGGCCGTCGAGATAGCCCTCATCCCAATAAAGCTAAAATAAACAAATACAAACGATTAAGAGGTCATCATGAGTACACCTAAAAAACGGAGTGATTGGGAAAGCCTCGCTGCTAGCCTAGCAATCAATGGCAAGGCTTATATCAATGGCGAATACCGCGATGCGGCAGCGGGCAGCACTTTTGATTGTGTCAGCCCAATCGACGGACGCGTATTAGCCAAGGTCGCCAGTTGCGATCTGATGGACGCCAATATCGCCGTGGCTAATGCCCGTGAGGTGTTTGAATCTGGCGTATGGTCAAAGACTGCTCCGGTTAAACGTAAGCAAGTGATGATCCGTTTTGCCGAGTTATTGGAAGAAAATGCCAATGAACTCGCCCTGTTAGAAACCTTGGACATGGGTAAGCCAATCCGTTTTTCAAAGGCGGTAGATATTGCCGGCGCCGCCCGTGCTATCCGTTGGTCGGGTGAGGCCGTTGATAAACTCTACGATGAGCTGGCGCCTACGGCACATAATGAAATCGGCATGATCACCCGCGAACCCGTAGGCGTGGTGGCGGCGATTGTGCCTTGGAACTTCCCGTTATTGATGGCCTGTTGGAAGCTGGGGCCAGCATTAGCGACGGGCAACAGCGTTATTCTTAAACCCTCTGAGAAATCCCCCTTAACGGCCATTCGTATCGCCGAGCTTGCGGTACAGGCAGGGATCCCTAAGGGCGTGCTAAACGTACTGCCGGGTTATGGGCATTCTGTCGGTAAGGCGCTGGCGCTGCATATGGATGTGGATACCTTAGTCTTTACTGGCTCAACAAAAATCGCTAAACAATTAATGATTTATGCGGGCGAATCGAATATGAAGCGGGTGTGGCTTGAGGCTGGCGGTAAGAGCCCGAATATTGTATTTAACGATGCGCCCGATCTTAAAGCGGCGGCGGTGGCGGCGGCCGAAGCCATTGCCTTTAACCAAGGTGAAGTCTGTACCGCGGGCTCGCGTTTGCTGGTGGAGTCTGGGGTTAAAGATCAACTGATTGAGCTTATCGCCGAAGAACTCGCCTCGTGGCAGCCCGGGCATCCGCTGGATCCCGCTACTGTTAGCGGCGCAGTGGTCGATAAGCAGCAATTAGATACCATCTTAAGCTATATCAAGGCGGGTCAAGATGAAGGCGCGAGTTTAGTCCATGGTGGACAACAAGTGCTGGCCGGAACGGGCGGCGTGTATGTGCAGCCCACTATCTTTAGCCAAGTGCACAACAAGATGAAAATCGCCAGCGAGGAAATCTTTGGCCCTGTGTTATCTGTCATTGAATTCAATGGCATGGAAGAGGCGATTGCGATAGCCAACGACACCATTTACGGCTTAGCGGCAGGGGTGTGGACGGCGGATATCAGCAAGGCACACAAAACCGCGAAGGCGCTGCGCTCGGGAATGGTGTGGATTAACCATTATGATGGTGGCGATATGACGGCGCCTTTCGGTGGTTATAAGCAATCGGGTAATGGCCGTGATAAATCCATGCACTCCTTCGACAAGTACACTGAAATTAAGGCGACTTGGATAGCCCTCTAAGTCGTTCTGACTCCCTCTCAAGCCTCTTTACGCCGATGCGAAAGAGGCTTTCTTTTTTCTGGTTAACCCTCTAATTAAATGGATAAAGTGGCGCAAGGGTGCCTCTTTGGGATTTTTGCTGTACATTGCTCGGATGATGAACTCATTTGCTAAGGGATGTTCTGTGAGTCTCAAATACTTATCTTTGACCTTAATGCTGCTAGCAACCTTGGCCTTATCGGGGTGTTCTTCTACCCATTCGGGAAGCTGGCAGGGGTTTACTGAGTCTGGCCAAGCCTCTTTCTACGGCGATAAACATCAAAATAAGAAAACCGCCAGCGGTGAGCGTTATAACCATAAATTAAAAACGGCCGCCCATAAGGAAATTCCTTTTGGTTCAGTGGTTAAAGTCACCAATCTTAAGAATGGTAAAACGGTTGTGGTTAAGGTTAACGACAGAGGGCCTTTCGTGCGGGGCCGAATTATAGATTTGTCCAAATCCGCATTTAGCAGCATAGGCAATACTTCGGCGGGTTTACTGGATGTCAAAATTGAAGTGATTAAGGCCGCGAGTCAGTAATCGACTCTCAATGAGTTTGCCATGTGTGCTTTACCAAAACAGTATCGGTTCGAATGGTTTGAATAGCGCTTGGGTTTTAGCATATGCAGCAAAACGCAGGCTGATAAGTCATTATCCCAGTTGGAAATCAGAATAAGGACAGCCAATGGAATATCCTCTCGTGAGTACTCAATGGCTCGAAGAGCACCTCACCTCGCCAGATCTCGTGTTACTCGATGCCAGCATGGCCGTGGTGTTGGGCAAAGAGCCAATCCTCTATTCCGAACCTGTGTGCATTCCGCGCTCGAGACGCTTTGATGTCGAAACGGATTTTTGCGATAAAACCTCTTCTCAAATCCACGCTTTACCAAGGTTTGAACAGTTTGTAGAAGGCATTGCTAAGCTCGGAATAGACCCGCACAGTGTGGTTGTTATTTATGATAATCAAGGGATTTATTCTTCTCCGCGCGCTTGGTGGATATTCAAGGTGATGGGATTTCACCGTGTGTATGTGCTCGACGGTGGTTTACCCCAATGGATGGCTGAAGACAGGGTCACCTCATCCCGCTATCAGGAAGAAGGAATAGATTATGGTGCAAGTGATAGTGAGGAACTCACTGCCGTTTTGGAATATCAGCCTGCCAAGGTGATGGATGCCGAGGCCGTGTTTGCTAGGCTTGATGATAGCGGCAGCGCGATTATCGATGCCCGCGGCGCTGCCCGTTTTTTAGGCCAAGTGAGTGAGCCGCGCCCAGGTGTGCGTAGTGGGCATATTCCCCATTCGGTTAATTTGCCTTTTACAGAGGTGACCGATGGTTTCAAAATCAAAAGCACGGCCGAATTACAAACCCTGTTTCAAGGGCTTGCTGGCGATAAACCGTTAAGGATTTTCAGCTGTGGCTCGGGCATTACCGCCTGTATCTTAATCTTAGCGTCGATTGCATCTGGCCATGCCGATGCTGTGCTTTACGATGGCTCTTGGGCAGACTGGGGCAGTCGCAGCGATTTACCTATAGCGAAATAAGCGCTGATAGCTGGAGTGCTGAGCAGGATAATTAGCAGTACTCCATTGGCAGTGATATATCCTTTGACTTATCAAGGAGTTTGCCATGATAACCCGATTGTTCGATAAACTGATCTTCGGCTTTATCTTAGTGATGGCGCTGCAACTTCCCCAATTAGCCGATCATTATCAGCAATTTTTGGCGGGGCTCTATACCTCGACTCAATGGCAAGTTGAGGGCTACGAGGCCACGGCGAAGGAATATCACTACGGCGATGTTGAAACCATGATTGCCCGCCATTTACAAAACGAGGAGCCTAGCGTCAGGGCGGATGCCGAGCAAAAGCGCCAGACGCTAGACTTGTATCAAGCACTACAGCAGGGAATGCAGACCTTTGCGCAGGGCAATCTCTTCGAGAAAACCGCCTATATGTTCAATCCTGCTCGTTATGAATATTTACAGCAAACCATAGTTAACTTTAAGCTCGGCATCCCGTTAACCACCAGTGGGATTGGCTTTGGCGTGCTGGTGGCGCTAATAGTGCATTATCTGGGTTCGCTGCCTTTTATTCTGTGGTCAAGGCGGCGTAGGCGGATTAAATTGGCTCGCGCCATTTAGTGTCGTTGGATAGCTTGCTCGCATATCCAACGACAGGGCAAACCTCAGAATAAGTCCTTAAACCTGTGGTACAGCATACCCGCCGCCAGCATAGGCGAGCGGAATGTGGGGCCGCCGGGGAAGGTCATATGCTTGATTTTGGCGAATACATCAAAATATCCCGCCTGCTGACAAATGGCTTCGGCGAGCAGTTTGGCCGCCATATGGGTGGCATTTACGCCGTGGCCTGCATAGGCTTGGGCGTAAAAAATATTGCTCGCATCGGGGAGGCGACCGATTTGCGGCATACGGTTGGCGCCAATGCCTATCATGCCGCCCCATTCGTAATCGATGCGTACGCCTTTTAACTGTGGGAATACCTTCTCAAGGTTCGGCCTGAGCGCTGCTTCAATATCCTTAGGATCTTTGCCCGAATAAGTACAAAGTCCGCCGAAGAGTAAGCGTCTATCCGCCGATAAGTGGAAGTAATCTAAGGCGATTCGCATATCAGCAAAGGCCATATTTTGCGGGATAATGCTTTGGCATTGCGCGTCTGTCAGTGGCTCGGTTGCAAGCAAGTAGCTCCCCGCGGGCAGCACTTTACCGCCGATGTAGCTATTTAGTTTATGGCCTATATAAGCGTTGCCCGCCAGCACGACATATTGGCAAGTCACTTCACCTTTTGCGGTTAATACTCGCGGTTTATTCCCAGGAATAATCTTTTCTGCGGCGCTGTATTCAAATAATTGAGCGCCTAAGTCGCGGGCAATACGAGCCTCGCCCAAGGCCAAATTCAGCGGATGTAAATGGCCGCTGCCCATGTCGACTAGAGCGCCTTGGTAAAAGTCTGAGCCGATAACTTCTCCGAGCTGAGACTGAGCTAATAGTTTGATTTCATGCTGATATCCAAGGCGTTTAAGGTGGTCGAACTCTTGTTCAAGCTCGAGCATATGCCGAGGTTTAACCGCCAAATCGCAATAACCCATTTGTAAATCACAATCGATCTGATGGGTCTGTATGCGATTTCGTACAATCTCTACCGCCTCAAACCCCATCTGCTCAATGGCGCTCACGCCTTCTTGGCCTATCTCATTGATAAATTGCGCAGGATCATGGCCAATACCGCGGATCAGCTCGCCACCATTACGCCCTGAGGCGCCCCAGCCAATGCGCTTGGCCTCGAGTAGCACCACGTTTAGGCCCTTTTGCCGCAGTTCGATAGCCGTGTTAATACCGCTGAAACCACCGCCGATAATGCAAACGTCGGTGCTTACCTGGCCTTCAAGTTGGGGATGGGCGTAAATTTCTTTTGCAGTATCAACATAATAAGACTGGGGATATTGTTCACTATGAACGGGAGGTTTGGTGGTCATTTGAGCTCCAAAAAATTGTTTTTATTGTAAATTGGGCTTGTCCCAGTATACTCATCACACTTTTGTGATACTGCTAAAAAGTGTGCATTTTATTTAACACAATTTTTAGATAGAATACAACGGAAGCGATTAAACTCACGCTTTTAGGGCTAAAATGTGTTTGGGATGATGTTTATCCTGAACAACCTGTTCTTCATCTATCGGGGCAACCGATCCTTTGGGGAGATGCGAAATTTGGATATTGGAGCCAGTCTCAGAACTGTTCGAAAAATGAAAGGCTTATCCCAGCGTGAGCTGGCTAAGCGTGCTGGTGTGACTAACAGTACGATTTCAATGATCGAAAAAAACAGTGTTAGCCCATCCGTCAGTTCTTTGAAAAAGGTATTGTCGGGTATCCCTATGTCTTTAGTGGATTTTTTCTCGATTGAAGCCTCGATTGAGAGTGAGCAAAAAGTGGTTTATCGCTCCGATGAACTCCTCGATATAGGTACTGGGCCGTTAGAATTTAAGTTGATTGGCCGTGACTTTCCCAATCGTGCCATGTCGGTGATGAGTGAAACCTATCCACCGGGTTCGGATACGGGCGAGGAAATGCTGAAACACGAAGGTGAAGAGGCGGCCATGGTGATCGAAGGTAAATTCGAACTGACCGTTGGCGACGAGGTATATATCTTAGAAGCGGGTGATAGTTACTACTTTAACAGTGAGTTACCCCATAGATTTCGTAACCCTTTCGATGAACCCTGTCGATTGGTGAGTGCAACAACACCTGCTAATTTCTAATCGCATAGCCAGTCACATAGCTAATCGTATAGCGCTGTCCTAGGTTGTCTAGGATGGCGCAATCCTGACATTTCCCCTTATCAACCTCATCTCAAATTGGCTTTGGATTACAAAATATTATTCAAAGTGTAAATAATATTTTTCAAATGAACCTAAATCAGCGCTGTTTATCTTTGCCTGATTTTCATCCTAAACAACCGCTATAAGCCGATTCTGTTACCCTTAGGCAACACAATACCCCCTAATTTCCTGTATTACATCCCAAAATACTGTCTTGCAACTAAACGATCATTAACAAGTGTTTAACCTCTTGCCTGAGGTTAAAATTCGGTGTACTGTGTGAAAAAATGAACATTAAAACTTAACATGTTCATTATGCAGTCATTCAAGGTGAAGGTGAGTTATGTCTGTCGAGTTGCCCCTTATTGGTGTTATTGCGTGTAATCAACAATTGGGATCACATCCCTTTAATATTGTTGGTGAAAAATACCTCTTAGGTGTAGTGAATGGTGCTAAGGGCTGGCCCTTAGTGATCCCCTCATTAGGTGCTGAACAACCTATAGAGGCGATTCTGGCAAGTCTCGATGGCATTCTCTTTACCGGTTCGCCTTCGAATGTTGAACCCCATCTCTATGCGGGTGATCCGAGTGAAGTCGGTACTCACCACGATCCCAAACGCGATGCCACCACCTTACCGCTCATCCGTGCGGCCATTGCGGCGAGTGTGCCTGTGCTTGGGATTTGTCGTGGCTTTCAAGAGATGAACGTGGCGTTTGGTGGCAGTTTGCATCAGAAGTTGCACGAAGTCGGCGGTTTTATTGAACACAGAGAAGATAAAGAGGCCTCGTTAGAGGTGCAATATGGGCCATCCCACAGTATCACTGTGGAGCCTGGGGGGGTCATTTACGAGGCCTGGGGCCGTAACTCGGCAGAGGTAAACTCTGTACATACTCAGGGCGTGGAGCGTCTTGGGATTGGGTTGCGGCCAGAAGCTTATGCTCCAGATGGTCTAGTGGAGGCATTCTCCGTTATAGACGCAAATGAATTTGCCCTAGGTGTGCAATGGCATCCTGAATGGAAGGTGAGTGAGAACCCATTTTTCCTCTCTATATTCAATGCTTTTGGTGATGCGTGCCGTCGTAGGGCTACAACTCGAGTGAAATAAAATGAATAAGCTAATTGCTTTTTTAAAAGAACGAAAAATCACAGAAGTCGAATGTGTTATCAGCGATATGACAGGTATCGCCCGCGGAAAAATTGCCCCAGTGGATAAGTTCCTCGACGAAAAAGGCATGCGTTTACCCGAAAGCGTGTTGCTGCAAACCGTGACCGGTGACTTTGTCGACGATGATATTTATTACAGCTTGCTCGACGATGCGGATATCGATTTTGTCTGTGTTCCCGATGAAAATGCGGTGTTTATGCTGCCTTGGACCATTGAAGCGACGGCGCAAGTGATCCACGATTGCTACGACAGAATGGGCAATCCCATCGAATTATCGCCACGTAACGTGTTGAAGAAAGTGCTTTCGCTATACGAGCAAAAAGGCTGGGAGCCAGTCATTGCACCAGAGATGGAGTTTTATCTCACCAGCCGTAGCGATGACCACGATTTACCCCTTAAGCCACCTATTGGTCGCTCGGGCAGACCAGAAGCAGGGCGTCAGTCTTTCTCGATTGATGCGGCTAACGAATACGATCCGCTTTTCGAAGATATGTATGACTGGTGCGAGCTGCAAGGTTTAGATATCGATACGCTGATCCACGAAGACGGCCCAGCGCAAATGGAGATTAACTTCAGCCACGGTAATCCATTATCTCTTGCCGATCAGGTGTTTGTATTCAAGCGTACCCTGCGTGAGGCGGCATTAAAACACAATGTGTGCGCCACCTTTATGGCTAAACCTGTCACCGATGAGCCAGGCAGTGCCATGCACATTCATCAAAGCGTGATTAATAAGGAAACGGGCAAAAACATCTTCACTAATGAAGACGGAACTCAAAGCCCATTATTCCTAAGCTATATCGCCGGTTTACAAAAGTTTATTCCTGAACTCTTGCCGTTAATGGCGCCTAATGCCAACTCGTTCCGCCGTTTCTTACCGGGCACCTCTGCGCCAGTTAACTTGGAATGGGGTGTTGAGAACAGAACCTGCGGTCTGCGTATTCCTGAGTCTTCACCGCAAAACCGCCGCATTGAAAACCGTATTCCTGGGGCGGATGCAAACTGCTATTTAGCCATAGCTGCGAGCTTACTCTGCGGTTACATCGGTATGGTGGAAGGGTTAAAACCTTCGACACCAGTGCAGGGTAAATCGAACGAAAGCCGTAGCAACAATCCACATTGCCTGCCGTTAACCTTAGAAGAAGCCTTAGCGGCGATGGAAGAGAGCGATGCCTGTAAGGAATATTTAGGTGAAGCCTTTACCACCGGCTTTGTGGCGGTTAAACAGGCCGAGCTTGAAAACTTCCGCCGCGTCGTGAGTTCGTGGGAGCGGGAGTTCCTGTTACTCAGTGTGTAATTTGCACTGTTTTTGTTCAAAACTGTCACGGCCTTAACGGATTTAGGGTCAAGATAGCGGGAATATTTGAACAATCAGCAAAAATGCTCTGCACTAATTTGGTAAGTTTGCTTAACTTTGGTGCAGAGCGCTTTTAAATTTAAGGAATTGCATACGCGTTACAGTAAGGTCAAGGCAGTTTGAAATCCCATTCAATGGTGTCAGAGTAGTGATGATTTCATTCCTTGGTAACGTGTGCATAAATTTGATTGAAATAAGCGTTTTATAACTTACTGTTAGTTAAGCTTAAAAAGAGTTTTTCCTGAGATGGTTTCAGCGGTTTTTCTAGGGGCTTGAGGCATTTGTCTTAATGTTGCAAGATGTAGGGCGTACAAATATCTAGTCTGTTTTATTGCTTGTTAATGCAAGTGTGTAAATCGACAAATTTGGCATGAAATCTGATACTCCCATCAATTGCAGCCACCTAGAGATGAAGGCATTATGGTGCTGTAGAGACTGCCGATGCGGTTTTTAAGGTGTAGCATTGGTCGAGAATAACAACAATAACCGAGCAGATGGTCGGTGACACAATTTCAGAATTGTTAAAGGCAATTCTGCTACCCGAGAAAGGAGAAAGCATGAAGCTATTTAATAAGATGACGACTTTGGCTTTAGTAACCGCGGGCGCCCTCGCAAGCGTTGCTGCCCAAGCTGAAGAAGTAGTGCGCGTATATAACTGGTCTGATTATATCGCGGAAGATACCTTAGAAAACTTCAAGAAAGAAACGGGCATTCGGGTGATTTACGATGTGTTTGATAGTAACGAAGTGCTGGAAGCCAAGTTACTGTCTGGCCGCAGTGGTTACGACATCGTGGTTCCATCTAACCATTTCCTCGCTAAACAAATTAAGGCTGGCGCATTCAAGCCGCTAGACCGCTCTAAACTCAGCAACTTTAAAAACCTCAATGCCGATCTGATGAAACAGTTAGAGAAAGCTGATCCAGGTAACCAATATGCCGTACCTTACCTCTGGGGTACCAATGGTATCGGTTACAACATCGATAAAGTGAAAGCCGCAGTGGGTGAAGATGCGCCATTTGATTCTATGGAGCTGATCTTTAACCCAAAATATGCTGAAAAAATCTCTAAGTGTGGCTTTGCTATGCTGGATTCGGCCGATGATATGGTGCCACAGGCGATGATCTACTTAGGTCTTGACCCAAATAGCACGAAAGCCGAAGACTATGAAAAAGCAGGTGAGTTACTCGAAAAAATTCGCCCTTACGTGACTTATTTCCACTCATCACGCTATATCTCAGATCTTGCTAACGGCGATATCTGTGTGGCATTCGGCTTCTCGGGTGACGTATTCCAAGCTGCTGCCCGCGCCGATGAAGCGGGTAACGGCAACAAGATTGGTTACTCGATTCCAAAAGAAGGCGCGAATTTGTGGTTCGATATGTTAGCTATCCCTGCGGATGCGGCTAACGTTGAAAATGCTCACAAACTTATCAACTACTTACTTCGCCCAGAAGTGATTGCGCCTATCTCTAACTATGTGGCTTATGCTAACCCTAACGACCCAGCACAGCCTTTAGTTGATGAAGCGATTCGCAATGACCCTGCGATTTATCCACCAAAAGAAGTGTTGGAGAAATTGTATATTGGCGAAATCCGTCCATTGAAAATCCAACGCGTATTAACCCGCGTCTGGACCAAAGTGAAGTCTGGCCAATAATCGAGATGGGGCAAGCACTGCTTGCCCCTTTTAATCGCACAGACATTGGCTTGCTCCTTGAGCATTCGGCCTACAGATTTTATCTCTATTCATTAATTCATTGTGTAAATCTCAAGTATTGAACGCCTTGTCGCAGCAATACTCGGGTGGAGAAGTACTATGGCAAGCACCTCGGGCGTCACCAACAAACCCACTACAAAGACGCAAGAAAAAGTCCTGCTTAAGATTGAGCGGGTCAGTAAATTGTTCGACGATGTACGCGCGGTTGACGACGTATCATTGACGATTAATAAAGGTGAGATTTTTGCTTTACTTGGGGGCTCTGGCTCGGGTAAGTCGACCTTATTGCGTATGCTCGCGGGGTTCGAAAGACCCACCTCTGGGCGGATTTTTCTCGACGGTGAAGATATTACCGATTTGCCACCCTACGAACGTCCCATCAATATGATGTTCCAGTCTTATGCGCTCTTTCCCCATATGACGGTCGCGCAAAATATCGCCTTCGGTTTAAAGCAAGATAAGTTACCCAAAGCGGAAATTGAGCAAAGGGTGCAAGAAATGCTCAAGCTGGTGCATATGGAACAATATGGCAAACGTAAGCCGCATCAGCTCTCCGGTGGTCAGCGTCAGCGGGTGGCGTTAGCCCGCTCCCTCGCGAAACGTCCTAAGTTATTGCTGCTCGACGAGCCGATGGGGGCACTGGATAAAAAGCTGCGCACTCAAATGCAGTTAGAAGTGGTAGAAATTCTTGAGCGTGTTGGCGTGACTTGCGTGATGGTGACCCATGATCAGGAAGAAGCCATGACCATGGCGGGCCGAATTTCGATTATGAGCGACGGTTGGATTGCCCAAACTGGCTCACCCATGGACATTTACGAGAGTCCAAACAGCCGCATGATTGCCGAATTTATCGGTTCAGTGAATCTCTTTGGCGGCGAGATTGAAGTGGACGAAGTCGACCACCTCATCATTAAACCCAATGACTTAGCACAGCCTTTCTATGTGGGTTACGGGGTAACGACCAGTGCCGAAGAAAAGCATGTGTGGTTAGCGGTACGTCCCGAAAAAACCATTATCAGTCGTGAGCAACCCGAAGGTGAGTACAACTGGGCCAAGGGTATTGTGCATGACATCGCCTACTTAGGTGGCATCTCTGTGTACTACATTCGCCTCGAAAACGGTCAAATAGTGCAATGCAGTATGACTAACCGTGAACGCCGTGCCGACCATGCGACATGGGATGATGAAGTGTTCATCAGCTGGGAGGACACCAGTGGCGTGGTGTTAAGATCATGAAGATGAAGTCAAAACTAAAATGGCTTAAGGGACGTTTCTGGACGATTAGCTTCCCCTACGCTTGGCTGTTGTTGTTCTTCGCCTTGCCCTTTGCCATTGTCCTTAAGATCAGTTTTTCGACGGCGGCGATTTCTATTCCGCCCTACGAGGCGACCTTCCAATATGCGGATGATGTATTAAACATCCTCCTGCATTTAGGTAACTACTTGATGTTGCTAGATGATTCGCTGTATTACACCGCGTATCTCAGTTCATTAAAAATGGCGCTCATTTCGACCATTGGCTGTTTAATTATTGGTTATCCCATGGCCTATGCCATTGCCCGTGCGCCAGCAAGGTTGCAAACCGTGCTGCTGCTATTGGTGATGCTACCTTCTTGGACCTCGTTCTTAATCCGCGTTTATGCTTGGATGGGGATCTTAAGTAACACGGGGATTATCAATAACACATTGATGTGGTTAGGAGTTATTTCTGAGCCATTGCAAATCTTAAACACTAATATCGCCGTCTATATCGGGATTATCTACGCCTATTTGCCCTTTATGATTTTGCCGCTGTACGCGACCTTAGTGAAGTTAGATATGAGCTTGATTGAGGCCGCATCTGACTTAGGGTCGAGCCGTTTAAATACCTTCTGGAAAATCACTTTCCCGTTATCGAAGAGCGGGGTGATTGCAGGTTCTATGCTGGTGTTTATTCCTGCGGTAGGGGAGTTTGTGATCCCTGAGCTGCTCGGCGGCCCAGATTCTCTGATGATAGGTAAAGTGCTGTGGCAGGAATTCTTCAATAACCGTGACTGGCCAGTGGCCTCATCACTGGCGATTGTGATGCTGGCACTCTTGATTATTCCTATTACCTTATTCCATCGCTATCAGGCGCGTAGTTTGGAGAAAGACCTATGAAAAAGCTGAGTTTTTCTTCGGTGATGCTGTGGTTCGGCTTGTTCTTCTTGTACGCACCTATGCTGATCCTAGTGATTTATTCGTTTAACGAATCTAAGTTAGTGACAGTGTGGGGCGGGTTTTCACCTAAATGGTATGGCGAGTTATTTGCCGATCAGCAAATTCTCGATGCGGTGTGGACCAGCCTTCGGATTGCGTTTTACAGCTCAACCATGGCGGTGATTATCGGCACTATGGCCGCCTTTGTGATGACGCGGTTTAAGCGCTCTTGGGCCAAGCTCACCCTGTCGAACATGATCACTGCGCCCTTGGTTATGCCTGAGGTGATCACGGGTCTGTCACTGCTGTTGCTATTTGTACATATGGCGGATCTCTTAGGTTGGCCGAAAGAGCGTGGCATGGTGACTGTTTGGATTGCCCACTCGACCTTCTGTGCGGCCTATGTGGCTGTGGTGGTGTCGTCAAGATTGCGTGAGTTAGATATGTCAATCGAAGAGGCGGCAATGGATTTAGGCGCAACGCCGCTTAAGACCTTCTTCCTGATCACTGTGCCTATGATTTCACCGGCATTAGTGGCGGGCTGGTTGTTATCCTTTAGTCTGTCACTCGATGACTTAGTGATCGCAAGTTTTGCCTCAGGACCTGGCGCGACTACCTTACCTATGGTGGTGTTCTCCTCGGTGCGCTTGGGGGTATCGCCTAAGATCAACGCCTTGGCAACACTTATCATTCTATGTGTGTCGTTAATCGCCTTCCTGTCTTGGTATATGGCAAGACGCGCCGAAAAACGTGAGCGTATGCCGCTGAACTAATAAGTGGTGATACAACACAGAGTGAATAAACATTGAGTTATCATTCTCTCGCTAGAAGGATGGCCTTGATTGCCAAGGTCATCCTTCTTTCTCCCTCCAAGTCTTCTTATCTGTACCTCCACTCAATTTCAAATCCGTTTAAGGCAGTAAGGATACTTTGTTTGAAATATCAAACATCGTGTAAATTATTGTGCTTTTATGGCTAGTGTTTCCCGATTTGAAGGTGTAGGATGTGATAGTTGTTTAAAATAATGAACATAAAAATCAAGGGAACATCATGTCAGCCATACCTCACACTGGATCATATTATGCGGCATCGGCCAACGATAAGGTTGAGCGCGCGCGTTTACAGGAATCGATTGAAGCCGATGTTTGTGTGATTGGCGCGGGGTACACTGGCCTGTCTGCCGCACTGCATTTACTCGAATCGGGTTTTAGTGTGGTAGTGCTCGAAGCGGCGCGGATTGGCTGGGGAGCATCGGGGCGTAATGGCGGACAAATCGTTAACAGCTATAGCCGTGACATTGATACCATTGAAAAAACCGTCGGCAAAGAACAAGCCAAGCTTTTCGGACAAATGGCCTTCGAGGGCGGGCGTATCATCCGTGAACGTATCGCTAAGTACAATATTGATTGCGATCTAAAGGATGGCGGCGTATTTGCGGCGATGAACGAAAAGCAAATGGGCCATTTACGCCATCAAAAGCAGTTATGGGAAAGCCATGGCCACGTGGGCAAACTTGAGCTGCTCGATGCAAACAGCATTCGCTCTGTGGTAAATACTGAGCGCTATGTCGGCGGTATGTTGGATAAGAGCGGCGGCCATATTCATCCGCTGAATTTAGCCTTGGGTGAAGCCCGTGCGGTAGAATCCCTCGGCGGAAAAATTTTTGAAGACTCAGCGGTATTGCGGGTCGACGAAGGCGATAGTCCTGTGGTGCACACCGCTAAGGGCAGCGTAAAAGCCAAGTTTGTGGTGGTGGCGGGTAACGCTTACCTCGGTAAGCTCATGCCTGAATTGCAAGCTAAATCAATGCCCTGTGGCACCCAAGTGATCACTACAGAGCCCTTAGACGAAGAGCTGGCAGCAAGCCTGTTACCTCAAGATTATTGCGTCGAAGATTGTAACTATCTGCTCGATTATTTTAGGCTGTCTGGCGATAAGCGCCTGATCTACGGCGGTGGTGTTGTGTATGGTGCCCGCGATCCCGCGGATATCGAATCCCTGATTATTCCGAATATGCTCAAAACCTTCCCACAGTTAAAAGGGGTTAAGGTTGATTATGCCTGGACGGGTAACTTTTTATTGACCTTATCGCGTTTACCACAGGTCGGCCGTATTGGTAAAAATATCTATTATTCACAGGGTTGTAGTGGCCATGGCGTCACTTATACCCACTTGGCAGGCAAGTTAATTGCCGAAATGCTCAATGGTCAAGCCACGCGTTTCGATGCTTTTGCGGCGCTGCCCCATTATCCCTTCCCTGGCGGTCACGCCTTACGTGTGCCTTTTAGTGCGCTGGGGGCATGGTATTACAGTCTAAGAGATAAATTAGGTATCTAATTTATTTAATTTTTATACGAGGTAAGGCATTACCTCGCAGCGAGAGGAATTTCCTGTGTTGTTAAAAGACCCGAGTCTGCTGCGTCAGCAATGTTATATCAATGGTCAGTGGTGCGATGCGCAGTCAAAAGAAACTGTCGCTATCGCCAATCCCGCGACGGGCGCGGTTATCGCCAGTGTCCCTGTGATGGGACAAGCCGAAACTCAAGCGGCTATTGCGGCAGCCGAAGCGGCATTGCCCGCATGGCGAGCACTTACCGCAAAAGAGCGTGGTGCCAAGCTGCGTCGTTGGTTTGAATTACTCAATGAAAACAGTGATGACTTAGCGTTAATGATGACCACTGAGCAGGGCAAGCCTATTGCTGAAGCTAAGGGTGAAGTCACCTACGCCGCCTCCTTTATCGAATGGTTCGCCGAAGAAGCGAAACGCGTCTATGGCGATACGATTCCTGGACATCAGGGCGATAAACGCATCATGGTGATTAAGCAGCCCGTGGGCGTGACTGCGGCCATTACCCCCTGGAATTTCCCTGCGGCGATGATCACCCGCAAAGCTGCGCCAGCACTGGCAGCGGGTTGTACTATGGTGGTGAAACCTGCGCCGCAAACGCCTTTTACTGCATTAGCCTTGGCCGTGCTTGCCGAGCGCGCCGGGATCCCCGCAGGGGTGTTCAGCGTGATCACTGGCGATGCTATCGGCATTGGTAATGAGATGTGCAGCAACCCAGTCGTGCGTAAGTTGTCTTTCACCGGCTCGACCCAGGTGGGCATTAAGTTAATGGAGCAATGTGCGCCGACACTGAAGAAATTATCTTTAGAATTAGGTGGTAACGCGCCATTTATCGTATTCGATGATGCCAATATCGATGCGGCGGTTGAAGGCGCCATGATCGCTAAGTATCGCAATGCGGGGCAAACCTGTGTCTGCGCTAACCGCATTTATGTTCAGGCTGGCGTGTATGACGAATTTGCCCGCAAGCTCAGCATTGCCGTGGGCAAATTAAAGGTGGGCGAGGGCATTGGCGAGGGCGTAACTACGGGACCGCTTATCAATCGCGCGGCGGTCGAAAAAGTCCAGAGCCATCTTGAGGATGCGCTCAGTAAAGGGGCGACTGTGGTTGCGGGCGGTAAGCCCCATAGCTTAGGCGGCAACTTCTTCGAGCCAACGGTACTGACGCATGTCGATAGCAGTATGCGTGTCGCCCGTGAAGAAACCTTTGGCCCACTGGCGCCGCTGTTTAAGTTTACCGATGTGGACGATGTGATTAAGCAAGCCAATGATACCGAGTTTGGCTTGGCGGCTTATTTTTATGGCCGTGATATTTCACTCGTGTGGAAAGTGGCCGAGGCATTGGAATACGGCATGGTGGGCGTCAACACTGGCTTGATTTCCACCGAAGTCGCGCCGTTTGGCGGAATGAAATCCTCAGGGCTCGGTCGAGAAGGTTCTAAGTACGGCATCGAAGAATATTTAGAAATCAAATATATCTGCATGTCTGTTTAAGCATCAGTTTGGGATAGACCGCCAGTGGTAGCCCTTTGGGCATAGGCATTGTTATCGACATTTGTGTATAGCCAAGTTAGGCACGCGAGCAAGGAATACTAAATGAGCACAACCAATGATTCATTGATGGCACGTCGCCAAGCCGCAGTAGCAGGCGGTGTTGGTCAAATTCATCCTGTTTTTACTGCTCGCGCCGAAAACGCGACCGTGTGGGATGTTGAAGGTCGAGAGTTTATCGACTTTGCGGGGGGTATTGCGGTGCTTAACACTGGGCATTTACATCCTAAGGTGAAGGCGGCCGTTGCGGCGCAGCTTGAGGACTTCTCCCACACCTGTTTTATGGTGCTTGGCTACGAAAGTTATATTCAAGTCTGTGAAAAACTGAATCAGTTAGTGCCAGGGGATTTTGCTAAGAAGACGGCCTTATTCACCAGCGGCTCAGAAGCGGTTGAAAACGCGGTTAAAGTTGCTCGTGCATACACTAAGCGAGCGGGCGTGATTGCCTTTACCTCGGGTTACCATGGTCGCACTATGGCGGCGCTGGCATTAACGGGAAAGGTCGCGCCTTACAGCAAAGGCATGGGGCTCATGTCGGCCAATGTGTTCCGCGCCGAGTTCCCCTGTGTACTGCACGGCGTATCAGATGATGATGCGATGGCCTCTATCGAACGCATCTTTAAAAATGATGCTGAGCCGAGCGATATCGCGGCCATCATCCTCGAGCCTGTGCAGGGCGAGGGTGGGTTTTATGCCGCATCGCCAGACTTTATGCAACGTTTACGTGCGCTTTGCGACCGCGAAGGCATTATGCTGATCGCCGATGAAGTGCAAACGGGTGCGGGTCGCACAGGAACCTTCTTTGCTATGGAGCAAATGGGCGTGAGCGCCGATATCACCACCTTTGCGAAATCTATTGCCGGTGGCTTCCCCCTTTCAGGTATTACGGGTAAAGCTGAAGTCATGGATGCCATCGGTCCCGGTGGCCTTGGTGGCACCTACGGCGGTAATCCGCTGGCCTGTGCGGCAGCGCTCGCCGTACTCGAAGTGTTTGAAGAGGAAAAGCTGCTTGAACGTGCCAATGCAATTGGCGAGCGGATTAAGTCGGCGCTGAATACTATGCAGGTTGAACATCCGCAAATTGCCGATGTGCGTGGTCTAGGGGCGATGATTGCCATTGAGTTGATGGAAGAGGGCAAACCCGCGCCTCAGTATTGTGCCCAAATCTTAGCTGAGGCAAGAGATAGAGGACTGATACTTCTTTCCTGTGGCACCTACGGTAACGTGCTGCGTATATTGGTGCCATTAACAGTGCCAGACGAGCAGCTCGCTGCGGGGTTGGGCATTCTTAAGTCCTGCTTCGATGCCGTGTTAAAAGGTTAACAGATATAAAAAAATCCCGCTTAGGCGGGATTTTTTATGGCGTGGTTTAACGCTTAAGAGCCTTTTATCTCCATTAGGATTTGCAGCGCTCGCTCACGTTTGTCCTGAGCATACAAATCGTTGGTAAAGATAAACTCATCGACACCTAACTCCTTCACTATCATCTCTAAGCGGTGTTTGATGCTGGTGGGGCTACCGGTGACGGATAAGCCTAAGAAGTTATCGACATAGGTTTTTTCCTGCTCGCTCCACAGGCCATCCATGCTGTCTACGGGCGGTTTTAACCAAAGCGGTTCACCACGGATCAGCGCAAGCACCCGTTGCTTGGAGGTGGTGCTTAAGTATTCTGCTTCGGCGTCTGTCTCGGCGGCGATAAGTGGCAGGCCAAGCATGACATAGGGCTTATCCAACACCTTAGATGGCTTAAAGTCGCGGCGGTAAATCTCTATCGCATCGTAGAGGAATCTGGGCGCAAAATGCCCTGCAAAGACATAGGGTAAGCCGCGCTGCGCCGCAAGCTGGGCGCTAAACAGGCTAGAGCCGAGTAGCCAAATCGGCACATGGGTGCCTTCGCCGGGAATCGCTCTTACGGGATGACGGCCATTGTAGTCGCCGAGCAAGGTCTGTAACTCGCTCACCTCGGCGGGAAATTGCTCCGCGCGGCTCATATCGCGGTTAAGGGCTCGGCTGGTGATTTGATCGCTGCCCGGTGCGCGGCCAAGTCCTAAATCGATACGCCCAGGATAAAGACTCTCGAGTGTACCAAACTGCTCGGCAACCACTAAGGGCGCATGGTTGGGCAGCATAATCCCACCCGCGCCGACGCGAATGTGTTTAGTATTTTCAGCAATATAACCAATTAATACCGATGTCGCGGCGCTGGCGATACCGGGCATATTGTGATGCTCGGCAAACCAGAATCGATTAAAACCTAAGTCATCGGCCACCTTAGCGTATTGTAGGCTGTCGCGTAGCGTGTCTCCGATACTGGCGCCATGGCGAACCGGGGCAAGCTCTAACAGTGAAAAGGGAATATCCGCTAGGGGAGATTTAGTCACTGCCTGCGATGGGGTGGCAGATGTTGAAGTCGATGATGTAGCCATAAATGAAGCGCCTCTTTGCGTGAGTCAGCTCTGTGGCAACGGCTTTATTTGTCTCCCACGGATGAATAATGTGGTGGGCGCTAAAGCGATTGCTCTGTCAGTGCTGATGGAGTCTTACCCTAGGATATGGTGACGTATCAATGATAAACAAGCTCAAGGCTTGAACTTAACACTGCACTGAAATTGGAACCGAACATCTTAGTTTTGCAAACAGGGGTGAAAGCCTTATCCCAAGCCGATGCATGAAAAATAAGCACAGCAAGTTCAGATTGTTTGGTGCTGAGCTGTAACCTAAAGGTATAAAAAAACTGCCGCAAGCGGGGCTTGTCGGCAGTTTTTAGCGCTCACAAATAGCGAATGTGAGTGGGAGGATTATTGCTCGGCTTTCACATCACGTAGTGAGGCCGCCGCGTTATCTTCAATACTGTTATGGGCGTGATGACTTTCGGTCAAACGTCGCATCAGTGGTAATACGGCTAAGGCGATAAAAGTACAAACCACGGCCGCAATACCTAATTTATTGAATAGATTGGTATAGACTGGCAGTGTCTGCAGCGGATCGACTAAGTCCTGTGGCACGCTGGCAAAGTTCGCTACAACGCCGCCCAAGTACTGGGAAATGCCCGATGCCACGAAATAGGCGCCCATCATAAAGCCGCCCATGCGAGCGGGGACATAGCGGGCGATCATGGCTAAACCAAGACCACTCACCAGCAGTTCGCCGAGTGAGTAAGAAGCATAACCCCAAATCATCACCCAAGAAGAGGTCTTACCCTCAACGGCAAATTGGCCTGCAAAACCGTAGATAAAGAAGCCTATCGCGACAACCGCAAAACCTAAGGCGAACTTAGCGGCAATCGAAAAGTCCTTATTGTTGCGACCTGCCCAAGAATAACTCCAAGCCAGAACAGGGCTTAACACCATGATCCAGATTGGGTTCAGTGCTTGGAACTGTGCCGGAGACCAAGTCCACAAATGGGTACCAAAGACTTGGAAATCCCAATCGACGTTACGCAGCGCAAACAGGGCCAGTGAGGTCGACATTTGTTGATAGAAGATAAAGAAGAAGACGGTCTGCACTGTGAGGATTAGCGCCGCGATAAGGCCTGCACGCTCACTTGGCTCACTGGTACGAATTAAGTGGAAGAAAATCCCCAATACCGCCACACCCGCGGCATACACGAATACTCTGGCAACATCTTCATATTCAAGAATAATGGCTGAAGCCACAACCGAAAGCGCTGCTAAGACTAAGACGATAGCCAAGTTCTTCTTGTTGACTGGGCGAGTATCAGGCTCTGAACCATAGTTGGCGAGGCTCTTGTGCATCAGGGCATAGTTACCTAAGCCGACAATTAAGCCCACACAGCACACCGCAAAGGCGGCATGCCAGCCAAATTCGTTACCGTATTGCGCGTTAACATAGTCCTTAATCCAAGGCGTTAACAGCATAGAGAAGGTTGAACCTACGTTTACCGCCATGTAGTAGATGGTAAAGGCGCTGTCGATTTTAGAATCGTCACCTTCGTAAATCTTACGGACTAAGTTACCGGCATTGGGTTTAAATAGGCCGTTACCGACCACAATCACCCCAAGGGCGGAGAACATAAACCAAGTGTTTTCGGTCGGCACAGTCATCAATGCATAACCTACCGACAAAATCCCCGCACCGAGCAGCATAGTGCGTTTGGTGCCGAGAATTTTATCCCCAACCCAACCGCCGATGGCTGGCGACACGTAAATCAGCGCCGCACAGGCACTCCAAACTAAGTTTGCACGGGAGTCATCAAAGCCAAGACGCTGCACCATAAAGTACACGATCAGCGCCTGCATGCCGTAATAACCAAAACGTTCCCACAATTCGATAAGCGACACTGTCATAAACGAATGTGTCTTGCTTACCTGATTGGTACCAAGAGTCATAAAGCTTGCTTCCGTTATTGTTGTTTTGTGTTAGAGGCCAAGAGTATAAGGCGATAGTCTGCGCAAACCAATGCCACAACGCCGCAGAATAGACTTTGTTACAAATGAAATGGGCATTTTTAATCTGGAATTAATTTTTGTAAAAAAATGTCGACCAGATAACCGAGGCTGATTGTGAGTTTTGTCTTATCACCACATGGCATTTCGCGATAAATATCAAACTTTCAGCGATGGAGATAAAAGTGAAGATTGACGCCAAATGAGTCAGTGAAAAGTTTTACTTACGCTTAACAATTCACTATCTTAAAGGCTGGTAATCTCGTGACTGAGTGCTATTTTTTAAACTGAGAAGCAAAAATAAAAATGAACTAGATCAAAATAATTAGGCTCTTGACCTTCTATCTTTTGGAGTTTACTCGATGAAGCATTTGTCCATCAGTACTAAGTTGTTGTGGATCACTTCCGCCTTATTCCTCTCAATTGTTGCCATTCTTTCCATCAGCCTCTGGTGGACTCTTTCGGACCAAAACACAGAGCTGTCTAATCAGGTTCAAGAGACACTACAAACCGAAACCCGTGACAAACTCGAAGCCCGTGCGGGTGAATATGGTGAAATGGTGGCGGGATTTATCAATGAAGCCTATCGGATCCCGTTTTCCTTTTCCGGCATGTTAGAGAGTACGGCGGAAGAGTTGCCATTAAAGCGTGATCGCTTAGAGCTGGCCGTGGCGGCGGTATTAAAGAAAAATAACCAGATATCCTCCATGTACGCGCAGTTTGAGCCTAATGGTTACGACGGGCTCGACAGTGAGTTTTTAAATGTCGAGGTTAGCCATAGCGTCGCATCATCGGGATCATTGGAGGTGTATTACACTCGCAACGATGATGGCACGGTCGAGCATAATCAAGTAGATGATTCCGCAGAAAAATATGTCACGACCTTAAACGAGTTTGGGATCCGTGAAGCCGAATGGTATCTCTGTGCTAAGGAAACCTTAAAGCCTTGTTTGATGGAGCCTTATCTCTATGAAATCACCCCAGGTAATAATGCGCTGATGACCTCTCTGACCGTGCCAGTGGTCAAGCATAAGCAGTTTATTGGGGTGGTAGGCGTCGATGTGAACTTGCCCGTATTTCAGGCCCTAATCGATAAATTATCTAAGAGTCTTTACGACGGTCAAGCCAAGGTAACCTTACTCAGTACCCGTGGGTTAGTGGTTGCCGCGAGTCATTACAGCAAAAAAGCGCGCCCTCTGAGCGAGTCTATTGACCCTAAACTTGCCTCGCAGATAGTCGCGTTACATAAAAATGGCGGCTATATGGCAAACGATGATGAGATTATCGTGGCCTACCCGATAAAAATCCCACTGGCGAAAGCGGAATGGTCATTGGCTATCCAAGTCCCTAAGGCTCAAGCCTTTAAGAGTTCTATTGAGTTGAATGGCAAAATGGATGAAATGGCCACATCCCTTGGCAGCATCTTGTTGATGGTCGGTTTAGCCGTGTCCATTCTAGCAGTGGTTACTATCAGCATAGTGATCCGCAGCATTATTGCACCGCTTAAGATGATCCAAGGCCGTGTGGAACACTTGGCCAGCGCCGATGGTGATTTAACCCAATCGATTGTGGTCGATGCCCATGCGGAACTGATTGCACTGGGTAAAGGCTTTAACTCCTTTATTCATAAGCTGAAAGACTTGATCAGCGAGTTAAAAACGCTCGCGGGACGCACTCAGGAGGAAAGTCTCTCCTCGGCACAAATTGCGGAATTGACACGCGATAGTGTCCACCGTCAGTATGGCGAAATCGAAAGCGTGGTAACCGCGGTTAATGAGATGAGTGCCACGGCGCTTGAAGTGGCGAAAGCTTCTGAGCAAACGGCTGCGGAAACCGAAGCCATGTCGCGCAATGTGCGTCTCAGCGAAGAGAGCCTGACTAAGGCGATGGAATACGTGACCACAATGTCGCAGGAGTCGATGCAGGCGAAAGTGGCCGTGAGCAAAGTGGCTGAAAGCAGCACGAACATCAGCCGTATTCTCGAGGTGATTAGCTCGATTGCCGCGCAAACTAACTTACTGGCATTGAACGCCGCAATTGAGGCGGCGCGGGCGGGTGAACAAGGACGGGGTTTTGCAGTTGTGGCCGATGAGGTGAGGGCGCTTGCTTCTAAAACCCAAAGTTCGACCGATGATATCAGCGTGCTGATCGATGCCCTGCAGCAAGAGGTGAATAGTGCCTCAGGCATTATTGATAAAGGTGCTGAGCGTGCGCAAATGGCCGTGTCGCAAACCGAGCAAGCGCTCACATCGCTTAATTCTATGGTCAGTCAGATAGAGGAAATTTCTTCTCAGGTGACGCATATTGCCGCCGCAGCGGAGGAACAAAGTGCGGTAACTGAAGAAGTTAATCGTAATATCACCGGAATTTCTGACTCGGCCTCTGAGCTGGCTCGCCTTGCGGGTGAAGCGCAGCAAAGCAGTGTGGTCCTCGCCGAACTGGTGAAACAGCAGCATCAACAATTAGGTAAGTTAAAGACCTAAATAGAGTACCCTTGCACAGCGTGCACAAGGGAAAGTCACCAAGGCGCTTAAGTGAATTTCACTCAGCGCCTTTGTTTTTGGTCTTATTTTAGCAATAGCCTAAAAGGGCAAATCGAAATCACATTTGAGTGGTTATCGGAAATGAAGTGCGTGGGAATGAGTGAGTATTGATAGATGACAGACACAAAAAAGCCCATTATGAAATGGGCTTTTTTGTTGAATTGGGTGGTGGCCCCTCACGGACTTGAACCGTGGACCTAACGATTATGAGTCGTGTGCTCTAACCAACTGAGCTAAGGGGCCGACTAAAGGCAATCGTCATTACCTAAAGCGAGTGGCAGTATACTAAGCTTGTTTGCGCTTGTCACCCGTGTTTTTTGATGAAATTCACCGAATTGATTCAAGTGGTTATCTGTTAATCAACTGTGGTTTTGGCTTCTGGATTTCATATCGTCTGAATGGAGAAGTTATTTTTAACCATTTGATTTTGAAAGAGAGCTTAGTAATGGCTATTCAGGATGAATTTTAAGGGATGTTAATAGGGGCAATAAAAAGCCCCGCGAGGCGGGGCTTAGAATCGATGCTTCGGTTGACTATTCGTCTAAGAACGACTTTAAGATTTCCGAACGTGAAGGGTGGCGCAGTTTACGCAGGGCTTTCGCCTCGATTTGACGGATACGCTCACGGGTTACGTCAAATTGTTTACCCACTTCTTCCAGCGTGTGGTCGGTATTCATGTCGATACCAAAACGCATACGCAGTACTTTTGCTTCACGGGCCGTTAAGCCTGCTAATACCTCATGGGTGGCGCTCTTCAGGCTTTCGCTGGTGGCGCTGTCCAGTGGTAATTCGAGGGTGGTATCCTCGATAAAATCACCTAAATGCGAATCTTCATCGTCACCGATTGGGGTTTCCATGGAGATAGGTTCTTTAGCGATTTTCAGTACCTTACGGATCTTATCTTCCGGCATCATCATACGCTCTGCCAGTTCTTCAGGTGAGGGCTCACGACCCATTTCCTGCAGCATTTGGCGAGAGATACGGTTCAGCTTGTTGATGGTTTCGATCATATGTACTGGAATACGGATCGTACGGGCTTGGTCCGCGATTGAGCGGGTGATTGCCTGACGGATCCACCAAGTCGCATAGGTCGAGAACTTGTAACCACGACGGTATTCGAACTTATCAACAGCCTTCATCAGACCGATGTTACCTTCTTGGATAAGATCCAAGAATTGCAGACCACGGTTGGTGTATTTCTTCGCGATAGAAATTACTAGACGTAAGTTTGCCTCAACCATTTCTTTCTTCGCACGGCGAGCCTTGGCTTCACCGATTGACATACGACGGTTGATATCTTTAATGGCGGCAATCACTAAGCCAGTTTCTTCTTCGATGGCGGCCAGCTTGCTACGGCAACGCTGAACGTCTTCTTCAACCATTCTTAAGCCTTCGGCATAAGGCTTGGTTGAGTTCTTTTCTGCATCGAACCAATCTAGATTGGTTTCGTTACCGGTGAAGAATTTTACAAAGTTCTTCTTCGGCATTTTGGCCTGTTCGACACAGAGCTTCATCAGTAGACGCTCTTGAACGCGCACGCGGTCCATCATAGAGCGCATGCTTTTCACTAAGCGGTCGAATTGCTTAGGTACGAGGCGGAACTCTTTGAAAATCTCGCCGATTTCAAACAGTGCTTGAATCGATTCTGGGTGTTCACGACCTTTGGCATCGATGATTTTAAGCGCGTTTTCGTAGGCGGTTCTTAATTGGCTAAAGCGTTCACGCGCTTCTTCAGGATCGGGACCCTTGTTGCCATCGTCATCACCTTCGCCGTCACCGTCTTCGTCTTCGTCGTCTTCATCATCATCTTCATCATCGAGATCTTCTTCCGATAATTCAGAACCGATATGAGTCGCGGTTGGACCTAGGTCTTCTTCGTCCGGGTTAACAAATCCAGAGATAATATCAGACAGGCGCAGTTCGTCGGCTTCGTACTGGTCGTACTGCTCAAGGATCATGGCGATCGCTTGTGGGTATTCGGCGACAGAGCTTTGAACTGTGTTGATGCCTTCTTCGATGCGTTTGGCGATAACGATTTCGCCTTCACGGGTCAGCAGTTCAACGGTACCCATTTCGCGCATGTACATACGCACTGGGTCTGTGGTGCGGCCTAGCTCACTTTCTACTGTGGCAAGGGCGGCTGCGGCTTCTTCCGCTGCATCTTCGTCTGTGTTGTCTTCCGACATCATCATGTCATCGGCATCAGGTGCTTCTTCGAACACCCGAATACCCATGTCATTTATCATCTGGATAATATCTTCGATCTGGTCAGAATCGACCATGTCTGCAGGTAAGTGATCGTTCACTTCTGCATAGGTTAAGTAACCTTGCTCTTTACCTTTGGCAAGCAACAGCTTGAGTTGCGACTGCGGAGTATGATCCATAGATATCATCCAAGTTGGGAAACTGTTACAACGACGGACAGTTAGCTTGTGCTAAGTGCCGCGCAAATCGTCAATTATAGCCATGTGCACTTACCTGTGCTAGTCACTGGGATACTGATTGAGGACATTTTTGCCTCAGTTTAGTCCTTTCATGACTGAGATCAGCTTCTGCAGCTGGATCTTCTCTTCCTTAGTATGGGTCTGTTTTAGACTCAATTCCTGATATCGTTGCTCAATATATTGATTGTTCAACCAAACCAGGGTCTGTTTAAACTTTTCGAGCAGGTTTTCATCCGCCACTTGATGGTCCCATTGGGCTAATTTATGCAGCGTCCCGCTGTGGGGGCTGTCTCTGAATTGCTCAAGTAGTTGTGCGCTGTTTAACCTATGCTCTCGTGTTAATTCCAACAGCAATGGCAGCAAGTCGATGCCTGGCATTTGCAGATGGTTTAATGCCGGTTGTGGGGATAATCCCACTCCCAGCTCGGGATGCTGTACTAACAAGGCGATGGCAAGTCGCAATGGCGTACCGCGTCCTTTGAGTCCCGTTGATGCTGTGGGCTTAGTTTGTTTGACACTAAAACCCAGTTTTTTCTTCATATCGTCTGAGCTGTTCATGCCTAACTTGTGAGCTAAGTTCTCAAGCAGTAGGTTTTGCAGCACAGTATCTTGAATTTTTTCAATTAGGCCAAAGGCTTGTTTGGCTAAGTTACCTTTATCGGTACCAAATTTTGTCGCTAATGTATCAAACAAAAATTCGGGCAGCGTGATGGCACTTTCCATCATTTGCTCGAAGGCGTCTTTACCTATCTTACGAACCATTGAATCCGGATCTTCAGATTGGGGTAAAAACATAAAACGCACTTTGTCCCCAGGTTTGAGTAGGGGTAAAGCAGTTTCTAAGGCGCGCCAGGCGGCCTCATTACCGGCTCTATCGCCGTCATAACAACAAATCACTTCCTTGGCACTACGCAGCAACAATTGGAATTGTTCAGCCGTCGTCGAGGTGCCTAGGGAGGCGACCGCGTAATCCACGCCATATTGGGCGAGGGCGACTACGTCCATATAGCCTTCGACAATCAGTACCTTATCGGGATCGCGATGACGTTGTTTTAGCTCGTATAGGCCGTAGAGTTCATTGCCCTTATGAAATATGGGCGTTTCTGGCGAATTCAAGTACTTGGGGGTGCCATCTCCCAATACTCTGCCACCAAATCCAATCACACGACCACGACGGTCGCGAATAGGAAACATCAGGCGGTCACGGAATCTGTCGTATCTTTTACCGCTGTCATTGCTGATCAGCATGCCTGCGGTCAGGAGTTTATCCTGTGCATCTTGACTATGTCGGTAGCGGCTTAATAAGCCATCCCAACCGTCGGGCGCAAAACCAATCCCAAAATGCTCAACAATATCATCGGATAATCCGCGATAGGCGAGGTAGTCGATGACTTTTTGCTTGTCTTGGTGTTGTCTTAACTGAGTTTGAAAAAAGCGGCTCGCTTCTTCCAT
Organism: Shewanella mangrovisoli; assembly: GCF_019457635.1. Classification (NCBI taxonomy): domain Bacteria; kingdom Pseudomonadati; phylum Pseudomonadota; class Gammaproteobacteria; order Alteromonadales; family Shewanellaceae; genus Shewanella; species Shewanella mangrovisoli. The sequence goes on along the minus strand of NZ_CP080412.1, from coordinate 3,525,003 downwards.
TAATTGGTATAGATCACGGCTTAGGCCATCGTCTTGGCGTTTACCCGTGCCTTGTTCCCTTGGGACTTCTAAGCCCAGTTGTCCGGCAAGATCTTCTATGGCATCGACAAAGTCGAGTCTGTCGTACTCCATCACAAAATCGATGGCGTTGCCGTGGGCACCGCAGCCAAAACAATGATAAAACTGTTTATCGCGGCTAACGGTAAACGAAGGTGATTTTTCGCTATGAAAAGGACAACAGGCCGAGTAGTTTTTACCCGCCTTTTTCAAGGGCACCTTGCGGTCGATAAGCTCGACAATGTCGGTGCGAGCGATTAGCTCATTGATAAAATCACGAGGTATTGCCATTGAGTGCTTAAAATCTCGCCTTGCGCGAATTTAAACAAACAAGCCGCGCATAGGCACGGCTTGTTCATACATTGAAACGCTAATTATTGCAATTTTGCACGGATCATAGCGCCGATAGCGCCCATGTCTGCACGTCCTTGAACTTTAGGTTTTAATGCTCCCATTACTTTGCCCATATCCGCCATGGAGGATGCGCCTATTTCAGAAATAGCGGCATCGATGAACGCGGCAATTTCCGCCTCAGAGAGGGGAGTCGGCAGGAAAGTTTCAATAACTTGAATCTCTTCTGCTTCTGCTGCGGCCAACTCGCTACGACCCGCTGCTTCATATTGAGCAATCGAATCGCGACGTTGTTTCACCATTTTGGTTAAGACAGCTATAACCTGCTCATCATTCAGGGGTTCGCGGGTATCCACTTCAATCTGTTTGATGGCTGCAAGTGCCATACGAATAGTGCTCAATCTCGCCTTCTCTTTGGCGATCATGGCCTGTTTCATATGGTCTTTTAGCTGATCAATTAGGCTCATAAGAGATTAGTATAAACGTACGCGACGTGCGTTTTCGCGAGAAAGCTTTTTAGCTAAACGTTTAACTGCAGCTGCTTTAGCGCGCTTACGTGCAGTAGTTGGCTTCTCGTAGAATTCACGAGCACGCACGTCAGCTAAAATACCAGCTTTTTCACAAGAGCGCTTGAAACGACGCAGAGCTACGTCGAATGGTTCGTTTTCACGTACTTTAATAATTGGCATACGCCATCACCCCTTAGGTGTAGGTTGTGTGGTTCAATTGCTTGAACCAAGTGTATTTAAAATGGTGCGGAATTTTATACCGAGACAACTAGGCTTGTAAAGCCCTAATCCTGTATGGTGGGTTTGGCCACGGGAATATGATGATCGGCGACTGGAGTAATTGTCATCATACAGGTAGAATTAGCGCCCTTTGGTAATTTGGATATGAGGCACCATGCGGGTTCTAGGTATTGAGACATCTTGTGACGAGACAGGTATTGCCGTCTATGACGATAAGCTGGGATTGCTCTCCCATGCTTTATATAGTCAGGTTAAGTTGCATGCGGATTATGGTGGGGTTGTGCCTGAACTGGCTTCCCGCGACCATGTGCGCAAAATTGTCCCGCTGATCCGCCAAGCGTTGAAAAATGCCAATACCGAAATTGCCGATTTAGATGGGATTGCCTACACCAAAGGCCCTGGTCTTATCGGTGCTTTATTAGTGGGCGCTTGTGTTGGCCGCTCACTTGCCTTTGCTTGGAATAAACCCGCCATCGGTGTGCACCATATGGAAGGGCATCTGCTGGCGCCAATGCTGGAAGACGATGCGCCAGAGTTTCCCTTTGTGGCACTGTTAGTGTCTGGCGGCCACTCCATGTTAGTAAAGGTCGATGGTATCGGCCTTTATGAAGTCTTAGGTGAGTCGGTGGATGACGCCGCCGGTGAAGCCTTTGATAAAACTGCTAAGTTAATGGGGCTTGATTATCCCGGCGGTCCACGGCTTGCAAAACTGGCCGCCAAAGGTGAGCCAGCAGGTTATCAATTTCCACGGCCAATGACCGACAGACCCGGACTCGATTTTAGTTTCTCAGGGCTTAAAACTTTTACCGCCAATACCATTGCCGCCGAGCCCGATGATGAGCAAACCCGCGCAAACATCGCCCGCGCCTTTGAAGAAGCGGTCGTCGATACGCTCGCGATTAAATGTCGCCGCGCGTTAAAACAAACTGGCTATAACCGTTTAGTGATCGCGGGTGGCGTGAGTGCCAACACGCGCTTACGTGAAACCTTGGCCGAGATGATGACCTCTATTGGTGGCCGAGTTTATTATCCTCGTGGTGAATTTTGCACTGACAATGGTGCCATGATTGCCTTCGCTGGACTGCAGCGTTTAAAGGCAGGCCAACAGGAAGACTTAGCGGTCAAAGGTCAGCCGAGATGGCCGCTCGATACTTTACCGCCTGTTGCATGAGTTATCGCAGGCTAAGTCAGCAAAATAAAAAACAGCGCATGATGCGCTGTTTTTTTTATTGTTTTCTTGGATTAGTCACTATGACGTTGCGTGACTAAGGTGTTTTAGGACGCTTTTTACGTGACACCTTAGACTCTTCGCCTTTCAGTAACCGCTGAATATTTTCTTTATGGCGGATGATAATCAGGGTTGAGAGCATAGCGACGGGGATCGTAAATCTGTCATCCAACCACCAAGTATAAAGTGGTGCTAGTAGGGCGGTGATAATAGCCGCGAGGGAAGAGTAGCGACTGATCAGGACTAAGACGACCCAAGAAGCCATCAAGCAGATGGCTAAGTCATCACCAATCGGCGCCATGGCACCAAAAGCGGTCGCCACACCTTTGCCACCTTTAAAACCAAAAAATATCGGATAGATATGGCCAAGACAGGCGGCGATGGCGATCAAACCGAGGGATATGGCGTCAATTCCCATTAAATAGGCTAGATAAGTGGGTAAGGCGCCCTTAAGCATATCGAAAAATAACACCATGGCAGCCGAGCTTGCGCCGCCAATGCGCAGCACGTTAGTGGCTCCGGGGTTGCCTGAGCCTTGCAATCTGGGGTCGGGTAGGCCTCTCATCCTACACACTAGCACAGCACTTGAGACAGAACCGGCTAAATAGGCGGCCACAATCATCAAAAGTGTCAGTGTTAATTGACTCACATTGGTTTCCTTACACGTCTTAAGGTATTATCGCGCCACAATTAAACAGCCTCTTGGCAAGCATTCAGTCATAAGCGATAGCGATAACGCGACTTATCAAGTTGCGATAGTTTCTGAACGAACAAATCCATTTGGGCGTTATCCTACTTCGGATTGGTCCGAGTAGAAAGTAAATTAGTCGTTCCATCGAACGGCGGATTATACAGACTCTATCGCGTTTAGCTTATCAGACCTCATTGGTATGAGTTAGTAGGAATTAGTATGGATAAAGTGCTTATTCGACAATTACGTATTGATACTGTGATTGGCGTCTATGAATGGGAAAAGAAAATTCAGCAGAGCCTGTTTTTGGATCTTGACATGGCTTGGGACAATAAAGCCGCCGCGGCAAGCGACGACTATCAATACGCGCTCTGCTATGAGACGGTTTCGAACCGCCTGACTCAGCTCGTCACCGAAAAGCCCATCGAGTTAATCGAAACCGTTGCCGAGCGAGTGGCTGAATGTGTGCTCAACGAGTTTAAGGTCAATTGGGTGAAAGTCGTGGTGATGAAACCCGGCGCGGTGCCTTCGGCTGCTGCCGTTGGGGTTGAGATTGAACGCTCACGCTAATCGTTACTGTAGATTCGGGTTTTAGCTTAGTTAGGCAGACGGTTCGGACATGGGTATGGCACGTATATACATTAGTTTAGGCAGTAATATAGAACCTTCTCGCTATCTAAAGGCGGGCTTGCAGTCATTACGAGAGCACTTTGGTCCACTGCAACTTTCCTCTATGTATGAGAGTGAAGCCGTAGGGTTTGATGGCACTAACTTTTTAAACATGGTGGCCTGTGCACAAACGAGCTTGAATATTGCTGAGGTAGTTGCGCAGTTTAAGCAAATCGAGCAAAATCACGGCCGGTTGGTGGGGGCCAAAAAGTTTAGTCCAAGAACCTTAGATATTGACCTATTGCTTTATGATGAGGTCGTTTGTCAGACCCCTGTGGTACTTCCCCGCGCCGAAATTGTCACTAATGCTTTTGTGCTTTGGCCTTTAGCGGAAATCGCCCCCAATTTGGTTCACCCATTGCAGCAGAAAACCTATGCCGTAATGTGGGATGAATATGATAAAGCGTCGCAAAAGCTGTGGCCGATAGCCTTTGAATGGCCTCATGGGCTCACTTTTTAATTGATTGATAGGATTGTCATGGATACGTTTCAGGTAATTATTTTAGCGTTAATTCAAGGGTTAACAGAGTTCCTCCCCATTTCTAGCTCGGCGCACCTTATCCTACCCGCACAGCTTTTAGGCTGGGAAGATCAAGGCTTATCCTTCGACGTTGCCGTGAACACGGGCTCATTATTCGCCGTAGTGATTTATTTTCGTAATGAACTCTGGGCCATGTTCAAAGCCTGGATTGCCAGCATGGTAAAAGGTCAGCATTCCTATGACAGTAAGTTAGCCTGGTGGATCATTCTTGCTACTTTACCCGCAGTGTTTTTTGGCTTTATCGCCAAAGATTTTATCGAAACCCATTTACGCAGCGCCGGCGTGATCGCCGTGACGACAGTGGTCTTTGGTTTGCTGCTCTGGTGGGCAGATAAGATGTCGCGCCGTGACTTAACGGTTTATCAAACGGGTTGGCGCAAGGCGTTATTAATTGGTTTTGCTCAGGCGCTGGCGTTAATCCCTGGTACTTCACGCTCGGGCGCGACGATGACGGCCGCGCTGATGTTAGGCCTTAGCCGCGATGCCGCTGCGCGTTTCTCGTTCTTGATGTCTGTGCCTGTCAGTTTGGGCGCGGCGATTTTAGTGGGTAAAGATTTGGCTGAAAGCCCGCTTCCCATTGATTATCAAGCACTGACACTTGGCACTGTGATTTCATTTGTGGCCGCTTATCTGTGTATTCACTATTTCTTAAAAATCATCAGCCGTATGGGGATGACGCCATTTGTGATTTATCGTCTCATCCTCGGTGCTGTGTTATGTGGATTTATCTTCCTATAATACAGGGGCGTCATGACTAAAAAATCGGGTCTAGTACCCGATTTTTGTGTTTTTAGGCGCGGATTTTCGTTAACGGAGTAAGTTATGGGCCTTCAATTTCAATGTCCTACCTGTGGTTCGGCCCTGATGCAGCATCAGGCATCCCAAGGTTTTTACTGTGCAAATAAGCATCATTTTGATAAAAACGAAGCGGGTTATTGGATTTTTACTAAACCGGCACGGCAAAAGCCGACTGGCGACTCCCGTCAGCAAGTGCGGGCAAAGCGCTTCTTGCTTGAGTCGGGGATTTTTTCACCTTTAGTTGAAAAAATGGCGGCGATGCTCGCCCCCTATCTCAAAGCGGATGATTGCCTATTGGACTACGAGTGCGCTGACGGCTTCTATTTGCGTGCTTTAGCTTCTGCGCTACCTAATCTCACAAACGAGCTAAACGTCCAGTACAGCGGCGTAGCGGACGCAGAAAATACTATTTTTGCTGCGGCCAAAGCGCAAACCCCTGCAACACTGTGCTTAAGCACCTCAAAAGTGCTGCCTTTTGCCGACAATTGCATTGACCTTATCACTGTGGTCGATAAGCCGTTGAAGGGGAAGGAATGCGTTCGAGTACTGAAAGATCAGGGCTTGATATTACAGGTGATCCCAGGTGCGCGGCATTTGTGGCAAATCAGGGAGTGTATTTATCCAGAACTGACTGAAAAAACTCCCCAAATTAATTTGCCTTCGGGATTAATTGTCAAAGAGCAGCAGCGATTGCAATTTAGTTTGTCTGTCACGGGTGAACAAGCGCTGGTCTTGCTGGATATGACACCCTATGCGTGGCGCGCCTCTGAACAAGTCAAACACCTTATTCGGACGAAAGCCTTCGGTGTGCTGGAAATTGATTTTGTTTTGGTCTTAGCGCAGAAGTCTTTAATTGAGTCTTAACTGGCCAAAATACAAAATTAAATAGGATGTTTTTTAATCTATTCATTAGCTTAGGGAATGCGTTTCTGAGTGCTTGAATAGGGCTAATTGCGCAAGTCTATGATACTAATCGAGCTTTTTATGTTGTTTTAATGTAAATGCGAAACGGCGTCCCTTAAACTTTATCTTTATTACGCTTTTGTCTCTCACAATTATTACCCTTTTATTGCCTTTGTTTCCCTAATAGCCTCAGTTTGTCGCGTTGCAGTTTCTTTAAAATGCTAGCGATAACACTGGGGCAAAAATAAAGTTTTAAGTAAAAAGATTCATCGGGATTAACAAAACTTCAAATCTAAGTTTATGGATGAGATTAAAACTCAAATCCGCTTAAAACAAATGTGTGGTTCACTTCTGTGTTGAATAGACAATGCCATCAAGTCGAATGAGTTTTAAAGAGATGGTGAGTGTAAAGGGCTAAAGAGACGAGAAAGTGCAGGCTTAAATGAGAGAGGGGGATTAAAGATAAGATTGGTGCTTGGATTAACTGAGGCCATAAAAAAAGGCTTGGATGGATGTGCTATTCGCTTTCATCTCTCTCAAGCCTTTTATGCTAACCTGCTGAATTACAGGTTAATTACTTATCATTACTTCTTGTAACGAGAAGCAACGTTGTCTAGACGGTCGTTAGCGCGCTTAGCTTCTGCTTGTGCGTCCATAGCTGCTGCTTTAGCATCTTTAACGTCTGCAGACAGTTTGCTTTGCTCTGATTTCAGAGAGCTAACATCAGCTGACAATTGATCAACTTTGTTGCCCAGAGTTGCAACGCTTTCTTCCAGAGCAGTAGTGTTTGCACAACCACCTAGTAGGGCAGTCATTGCTAAACCAGCAATCATCAGTACTTTTTTGTTCATTGTAAAAAATCCCTTAAAATAGGTTGGATTTGAATGTTTCGTCACTTTGGAATCGAAACTGCCTAATTATGACATAGCTATTTTAATTTGCTACGAATATTAATGCGTTTAACCACTATAGACATATAAATTTTTTTTAAAAGCGTTTTTTCACGGTTATATCGGCCTTTTTCATCGAAAAATGGCACTGTATTTACCAGAAAGTGTGGTCGCATTTACAAAAATATTACAATTTTATGGCGTTTGTTTGGCTTGGGATTGCTGCCAGTTGAGTTTCACTTGCTTAACGACCTCTATCCGCTTCGAATTGAGCGCCTGTTTTATCTGTGCACCTTGAAAACCTGCCGCAATAATAGCCTTCACATCGACTGTATTGGCGGCTGAAAAACAAGCAGAAAGATAATCACCTTGTGGATAGGCATGATGCTCGAATCCGGTTCGGCCACGCATATCGGCGATGCAGGCTAATAGAAGTTGCTCCAGCCGTTCTGGTTTACGCCAAAAATCGGCTTTATCGAAGAGTTTGATGATGGTTTCGCTTCTTAACTCAAAAGCTTGGTGAACATTCTGGTGCTGATCGCTCACCAAGAGTGCCAGATCGCGATATTCGTTCGGGACCCGCAGGCGTTCACACAGACTTTTTATGACGGGTAAACCCTTCTGTCCATGACCATGGTGTTTAGGCCAATGCTCTTTAGGACTTAATGCTTTACCCAAGTCATGTACTAGGGCGGCAAAGCGCACGGCTTTTTCCTCTGTCAGAGAGCTGGCTTGGGCTAACACCAACATAGTGTGCAAACCCGAGTCTATTTCTGGATGCCATTTTTCCGGTTGAGGTACACCAAAAAGCGCCTCAATCTCAGGGAACAGAATATTTAAGGCACCACATTGGCGTAGCACTTCGAAAAAGACTTCTGGGTGAGGGCCGCCAAGACTCTTATCGACTTCTTGCCAGACGCGCTCAGGCGTCAGCGCTGTTAACTCCTCGGTTTGGCTCATATGCTGCATTAACACCATGGTTTCAGCGGCAATTTCGAAACCTAAGTCATGAAAACGTGCCGCAAAGCGGGCCACCCTTAATACTCTGAGCGGATCTTCAGCAAAGGCGGCCGACACATGTCGTAGCTGACGCGCGTTGATATCTGCGACGCCATGGTAAGGATCGTACAAGTTACCCGCCTCATCTTGGGCGATGGCATTAATGGTTAAATCGCGTCTCAGCAAGTCTTGCTCTAGGGTGACATCCGGACTGGCATAGCAGCTAAAGCCGCCATAGCCGAGGCCGACTTTGCGCTCCGTTCGCGCTAAGGCATATTCTTGTTGGGTTTTAGGATGCAAAAAGACCGGGAAGTCTTTACCCACTTGGCGATAGCCTAACTGCTGCATTTGCTCCGGAGTGGCACCGACAACCATAAAATCTTTATCTTTTATTGGGAGATTGAGCAGGCTGTCTCGTACAGCACCGCCCACTAAATAAATTTTCACAGGAATATTTTAGCTAGTGTGTCATAAAGCTAGCTTAACATGATGAGGCGATGGCGAGGCGAATTTGGATGCAGATATTTATTGGGATGTCACATCCATGTTGCGGATGTTTTGACAATATCTCTGGGACGTTTTAACGTGGGGCGTTATTTTTAGCTTAGGATGATTGGTGGTATGTACAAGGCCTTTTATGGACTCAGTGATAACCCTTTTTCGATTGCACCCAATCCCCATTATTTATTTTTGAGTGACAGGCACAGAGAGGCCTTAGCCCATTTGACCTATGGACTGGGTGAAACTGGGGGCTTTGTGTTGTTGACGGGGGAGGTCGGCACGGGGAAGACGACAGTATCTCGTTGTTTGCTTGGGCAATTACCCGATCATACTGATACGGCTTTTATCTTAAATCCTTCGCTGACGGAGTTGGAATTACTCGCCACACTCTGTGATGAATTAAAGATCAGCTATGGTGAAAACCCGACTCTTAAACAACTCACAGACCATCTGAGTCGTTTTTTACTGGCCAATCATGAGAAAGGCCGCAATACCGTACTGATCATCGATGAGGCGCAGCATCTACGCGCCGAAGTATTAGAGCAGTTAAGGCTGCTCACCAATCTCGAGACTGACACGAAAAAACTGCTGCAGGTGATCTTAATTGGTCAGCCCGAGCTACAATTGCTGCTTAAACGGCAAGAGCTTAGACAGTTAGCCCAGCGCATCACCGCTCGTTATCATCTATTGCCTCTTAATGAAGATGAAATTGCACTCTATGTGTTGCACCGTTTGCAGGTGGCGGGTCGTTTTGAACCGCTATTTACCCGTAAAGCGATTAAAGTGCTGCACAAATACAGCGGCGGCATTCCGCGGTTAATTAACTTGCTGTGTGAACGCGCTTTGATGGCGGGTTATGCACAATCTAAGGTACCAATCGATCACCATATGGTGAGACAAGCGGCGGCCGAGGTTCTCGGGGAAGAAGAACCACAGCCAAATAAACTCTTGTGGCCGAGCGCTATTGCGGCGGCATTGGTTGTGGCTTTCGGTGTGTCTTATTGGTTGTTTACCGAAAGCCCTGCGGTTGCCAATGTGGCTAACTCGACTGCGACACAAGCGAGCCAAACGACACCAGCAGTGACTCAAGCATCGACTCAAGCTAATAGTATTCAGCCGGAGCAAACACTGGCTGCAACCCAGAGTGCGCCAGTGGCTAGCGAGCCGCAAACGCTTGCGGCGCCGGATCCGAGTGTGCGGGTGTTGCAGGAGGCTATTAAGCAAAGCCGCAGTATCGATACCGCCTTTGCAGGCCTCTTTAATGTGTGGGGGAAAGTCCCCTTTAAAGGCCTTACCGCGTGCCAGTCGGCGCTTGAACAAGGGCTTTCCTGCTATCAACAGCAGGGCAATTGGATGTCGCTCACAAGGCTAAATTATCCTGCGGTTGTGTATTTAGTGGATGATAATCAACAAGATTTTTATGGCGCCGTGATAGCCGTCGATGCTGATCAGTTATTGATGCAGTTGGGCGAGCAGCAGCTTTGGGTCGATAGGGCCTGGTTCAATCAACACTTTAGCGGCACCTTTGAGATCCTCTGGCAGGCGCCTAATTTACCTATGCTGGAAATCAGCCAGAAGTCGAGTCCCGGGCAATTACAATGGCTTGAAAACGCCCTTGCCCATGTAGCGAACCGACCTTCGCGCCGAGTGTCTCAATTCGATCTGAAATTAGAGAACGATCTGAAAGCTTTCCAAAGCCAACATGGTTTGAAGGCCGACGGTATTGCAGGTAATCAAACCTTAGTGAGACTGAATTTGTATTTAAGTGATCAGGGACCGCGCCTCACCGATAATGGAGCGCAGAGTTAATGTCCATTTTACTCGATGCGGTAACCCGTAATAAGCAGCAACAAACTTCGCCCTTACCCGATGCGGTATTAACGCCAAGGGCAAGTTATCCTACGGCGCGTAAACCTGCATTCCCAGTGGCCAAATTATCCTTACTCGCCGTTGCGGTGGCGCTGGGGGTGGGTGTGGCGTGGGGCGTGGCGAATTGGCAACAGCAAAATGCGATGCCGATAGTAAATGCGGCGCCTAGCAGTAGTATCAATCCAAGCATGGCTGATAGAAAGGTTGAAAACACGCCGCAGACAGGCTCCGCCGTGCAGCAATCTGCCGAAGGTGTTCGCGCCTCATCAGGTGCCGTTACTAACGCTGCGTTGCAAACTGGTGGAGCAGGGCAAACCTCAGCAGAATCATCAGGGTTTCGATTAGCGGGCAAAGTGGCACTGCCAAGGGAGCAGGTATTAAATGAAGCGCCAGCAAACGTGCAGTCTTATCAGAACCCCAACATGAGTTCGACTCCGGCTGCTACGGCATCCGCTTCAGCCAGCGCGGATCCGAGCTACGATGACTATCTGGCGACGTCTGCCGCCTTAGATGAAACGACTAGAAGGCAGCAACCCTCTGTCGAAAACGTTGCGCCACAGGATACGAGCGAGTCAGAGCCTATTATGCTGGGCGCTAATGCTAATCGTCAGGGCTTAGCGACACTCGAGGCACTGCGTGAGCAAGTTAATGCAGCGGCGGCCGATGTGGGCTTAGAAACGGCGCAGAGCCGCAAAGAAGATGAGTTAGTCGCGAATTTTCAGGATGCGCTCAAGGATGTGGAATATGTGAAAGCGGCTAAGACGCCGGTAACAGAGCCCAAGCTTGATCCTATTCCTAAGGTCGAAAACGACGATATTCCTAAATATGGGCAACTGCCCGCAGGGTTACAGCTTCAAGTTCCTGAATTTAATATTGTTGCCCACGTTTATTCGACGGATGCGAGTCAGCGTTGGTTGAATGTTGATGGCGCAGAGTTACAGGAAGGCGACCAGATAGGGGGCAAGTTAAAGATTATTGCGATTCGCCCGCGGGATGTAGTGCTCGAAATTCAAGGCACGCAGTTTAGGGTGCCTGCGATTTAACTTGTTATATTACAAACAAAAAAGGCGCCGATAGGCGCCTTTTTTATCGCTTAAAATCAAAACTTAAGCGAAGAAGTTGTAAGCCAAGAATAAGGTCAGGGCGTAACCCACGCTATAGCATAGGAACAGGGCTGGCACATATTTCAGGTAGCTTACGAAAGTCAGCTCTTTTACTTTGCTCATGGCGACGATACCCGCAGCCGAACCAATCACTAATAGTGAACCACCCACGCCCACACTGTAGGTTAAGCCTAACCATTCTGGGGTGTTGAGTACTGGCTCTGCTTTAAGCAGCGCAGCCGTCAATGGCACGTTATCGATAAGGGCTGAACCCATACCTGTAACGAAGTTAGAGATGTTTGGATTAAACAGGCTGTAAGCTTCGGTCAGCATATCTAAGGTGCCGATTTCTTTAAGCATACCAACCAGCAGTAAAATCCCTAGGAAGAACAACAGGGTATCGTATTCGACTTGGCGAATATATTCGAGGATCTTGATTTCTTCTTTATCACTGCGGGTGGTGTGGCCGATAAGGAACATAATCGACAGACCGGTTAGGAAGGTCAGTACTGGTGGAATACCGAAGAGAATGTTCAGCAGCATGGTCATCAGAATCGTGCAGAAGAACACTAAGGCAATTAGCAGATCCACGGTTTGATAGCTGTGCTTAATTGGGGTGGTGGACACCACGCCTTCAGCCTTCAATGAGAACAGCGTTGCCAGTAAAATCACACTCACGGCTGATGGGATAAACAGCATTAACAGTTCGGAGATGTGTACGTGGCCGCCTAAGAAGATCATCAGGGTGGTAACGTCACCGGTGATCAGGGCGACACCGCCAGAGTTCACGGCGAAAATAATCAACACCGCCATTCTGCGGCGCATTTGCTTTTCGAGCTTAAAGGTCGTTAACAAGCCTAAAGATACTAAGGTCGCGGTGACGTTATCACAGAAAGCCGACAGGATAAGCGCGAATAAGGCCACTTGGATCATTAACAAACGTACAGAAACCTTCTGCGGGAACAGCTTCTGCACCATGATTTGGATCATACCTTTGGCGTTAAGATAGGCCACAAAGGTCATTGTCGACATCAAAAACAGCCACAGGGTGGCAATTTCGAGCAAGTTTTCATTGAGTTGATGGGCAACCAATTTCTCATGGTTGGCGTCTCCGGCAGCCATAAACAGTGCTACCCAGGAAATACAGCCAAAGAATAAGGTGGTTTTTGCTTTATTAAGGTGGGTGACTTCTTCGAAAATAATACTGAGCAATGCAAGCACCGCCAGTATGATCAGAAAGGTATATAACATAACTGCAATTCCAACTGCTGTTTTAATGTCGTGGCAAGCCAAAGGCGAGCTATTGAGTGGCATTATCAAGGCTAAATTAAGCTTGCCGTGTTAATGCGTGCGGATCAGAACATAATGGGGTGAATAACGCAACTGTTAGCTGTAACTCGGTTTTGCGTCATTTTGTGATATTGGTCTCAGTGAAAATGGTTGTGTTTTAGCGTTAAACACTATTTAGTTTTTAATGTGTAGTTTTTTATCTTGTTTAGTTGAGATTGCCAAAGGACTGTAAAGTAAGATCTACGATTAAAGTCTAAGCAGTTATTTTGCCGATCCCGCAATTAATTTTTCTTTATGAAGGAAATATTGCACGAAAATGCAGTCACAGAGGCGAAGGATCGGATTTTGTGCTGTTTACGGTGCTGAGTGCGGGATTCTTTAGCTGTGTCACAAAAATGACCAAGTCAAAATATTGACTGGATAGAAAGTGAGCTGTATCTTGTGCCACTTTAGTAGTTAAGACACTGGATGTTGTATCTTAAGGATAACGCAAAATGACATTTGTGCTCCGCAGTCTGATGTTATTAGGCTCATTAGTGTGGTTAACATATAGTGGCAAGCAGCTGATCGCATTAGGAATATTACATAATCCTAGCCTGATGGTTGACCATATCACTTTGACTTTACAGGTCTTAGTCGCGGCGGTGGTATTTAAATCCGCTTTAGGCTCGAAACGATCCGATAGCTATTGATGGAGTCAAGGCTCACGCAATAGCCTGTTCAAACGCCAAGCAATAAAAAGGGACGCAAATGCGTCCCTTAGTGTTTTTAGCTATCGCTTACATTGCCGCTTTCATACGACCTAATACACGGTCCGCTGCTTCTAGCGTGAGGCGCAGTTCTTCTTCGCCATGGGCCATCGACAGGAAGCCTGCTTCATAGGCGCTCGGTGCTAAGTAAACACCTTCATCTAACATGCCGTGATAGAAAGTGCGGAAGTGTTCGATATTGCACTTAGTCACTTGGTCGAAGCGCGTGATCTGCTCTTGCTCGGTAAAGAAGAAGCCGAACATGCCACCGACATAGTTGATGGCCATTGGAATACCGTGTTTATCGGCCGCTGCTTTAAAGCCTTCGGCGATACGTTTGGTTTTCGCGCTTAGCGCTTCGTACAGACCTTTTTCACACAGGGCTTCCATTTGCGCTAGACCCGCTGACATCGCAATGGGGTTACCAGACAGGGTACCCGCTTGGTACACAGGACCCGTTGGAGCGATGAACTGCATTACTTCTTTACGACCGCCAAATGCACCTACAGGCATGCCGCCGCCAATCACTTTACCCAGTGTGGTTAAGTCAGGAGTAACGCCATAGTGGCCTTGAGCACCACTTCTTGATACACGGAAACCTGTCATCACTTCGTCGATAATGAGCAGCGCACCAAACTCATCACACATAGCACGCAGACCTTCGAGGAAGCCTGGGATAGGCGGGATACAGTTCATGTTGCCTGCGACAGGCTCGATGATGATACAAGAGATTTCAGTCGGATATTGCTCGAACAGGCTACGAACTGAATCGAGATCGTTATACACAGCGGTTAAGGTGTGCTTGGCGAAATCTTCAGGAATACCAGGAGAGCTTGGTTGGCCTAAGGTCAAAGCACCAGAACCTGCTTTAACTAATAGGCAGTCTGCGTGACCGTGGTAGCAACCTTCAAACTTTAAGATCTTGTCACGATTGGTAAAACCGCGCGCTAAACGAATTGCACTCATGGTGGCTTCAGTGCCTGAACTCACCATACGTACTTGTTCGATAGAAGGCACCATGGCGATGACTTTCTCAGCCATTTGCACTTCAAGCTCGGTTGGTGCACCAAAAGACAGACCATTGTGCACCGCAGCTAATACGGCTTCACGGATCTTCGGATGGTTGTGGCCTAAAATCATCGGGCCCCAAGAGCCAACATAGTCGATATAAGCTTTACCATCGGCATCGTAAATATAAGCGCCATCAGCTTTTTCAATAAACAGCGGCGAACCACCTACACCGTTAAATGCACGAACCGGAGAGTTAACACCGCCGGGGATGGTTTTTTTAGCCTGTTCAAATAGCGCTTCGGAACGGGTCATGTTAAGTCCTTAAAGTAAGTAGCCGATTAGCGATCGGCTTTACGTGAATACCAATTAACGGGACACTCGTATTTTTCGAGCTGCGAGTCTACGCCGAGTGTCAATGCAAACAGTGCCATACGAATTAGCAGTCCATTGTCCGCCTGTCTGAAGATAGCGAGATTAGGATGGCTGTTCAAATCATTATCTAACTCATTAGCTTGCGCACGCGAATCCCGTGGCAGCGGGTGCATGATCACAGTGTTAGATTTGCAATGTTGGGTGTAAATACTGCGATTTAAACGGAATTTTCCGCGGTATTTGTTCGCTTCTTCCTGGGATGGGAAGCGCTCTTCTTGAATGCGGGTCAGATAAAGAATGTCGGCTTTATCTAAGTGGCCTTCAAGCTGGTCTGTTATTTTGATGCTATGGCCAGCATTTTCAATGTCGGAGATCACATAGTCAGGCATTGCTAATTCAGTTGGCGAAATCAGTGTGAAGCTGATGTTCTTATACATGCACAACAGGCGCGACAGGGAATGCACGGTACGACCAAATTTTAAGTCGCCGACCATAGCGATATGCATGCCATCGATACCGCGGCCAGCATGGCCTAACTCTTTTTGAATGGTGAACAAATCGAGCAGGGCTTGGGTCGGGTGCTCGTTCGAACCATCACCACCGTTGATTACTGGAACGCGGCTACCTTCAGCAAACTCTTTCACCGAATAAGAGTCGGGGTGGCGCATCGCAATCACATCGGAATAGGTCGAGAGTACACGTGCGGTATCGTACAGAGACTCGCCCTTAGATAAGGACGAAGAGGCCATGCCTGTGGTTTCACGCACATGGCCGCCGAGTAAGTTAAAGGCACAGCCAAAACTCACGCGGGTACGGGTACTAGGCTCGAAAAACAGGTTACCTAAAATGGCGCCTTCGAGCACCTTAGTGCGCTTCTCACGAAGTGCATAGGGCATCATACGATGGGCAACATTAAAAATAGTTTGGATTGAATCAAGATCTAACTGGTTTACGGAGAGGATATGAGATCCTTCGAACTGGTTCATCAGCCTGTTTTCCAATTGCTAGGGGGCGTTAAAGTGCAATGTCGCGCTTTGTGCCCTGATGTATATGTAGGGTGGCTGAGGCGCGATTGTAACAGATGCACAGGGGCAGCGAAATAGTCGCCGCGCCCTCCCATGGATTTTTTAGGCAGCTAATACAGGATTTTGTGAATCTAAGCCCATCTTTGCAGAACTTAGACTTGGCCGGAGCGAATTTCCTGTTGTAGGTTCGACCAACTGACCACTCCCACCACGTTGTCTGGGGTGTCTTGGTAGATAAATACCTCACCATTGCGTTTGGGCGACAACAAGTTATACACCTCATCGAGGGTTTTAGTGTCACTCAGCCCCTGCATAGGATGGCGTGAGAGGGTGATGTTGTCATCGTAGGATTGCATCTCAAGGCTGAGCATTTCGATCACCCCATCGGCGTTACGCACTAGCACTGGGCGACCTTCGGCGCGCTTTAACACTTCGAGCAGCAGCTCGTCGTTGTTGTTGACGATAACAAATCGTTTATCCATCAGGGCGCGCACGCCTTTTTTCTGTAGCGCCAGATTCACCGGGGCGACTTTATAGCCTAAGCCCATAATCTCTAACTGCTTGAAGAAAATAGAGTTGGTTTTAAAACCTTGATAGGCAATTAAGAAGGCGGGAATGGTCACAAACATCGCTGGCAGAATGATACTGGCATCGTTGGTCATCTCAAGTAGCGCCACTAAGGCGGCGAGCGGCGCACTGAGGCAAACCCCCATCATCGCCGTCATGCCGATAACCGTATAGAGGCCAACGTAAGGCGCAATCGAAGGGAATAGAATGGCACTAACTAAAGCTAAGATGGCACCGATCAAGGCGCCAATACCGTAGAGTGGACCAATCAAACCTCCTGGGATCCCAAGTCCGATTGCCGCTATGGTGGCGATAATCTTGGCTGCAAGCAGGGCGATGAGTAGCAATAAACTAGGGTGCTCGCTGATGGCTTCACTGATGGCCAAATCCCCAGTGCCGAGGGCTTGTGGCAAGATTAAGCCAATCAGCGTAGTGATACTGCCCGCAAGTAATAGCCGATAAATCAGTGGCCAGTTTTGCCCAGTGGCGGTGACTTTAAGGAGCGCGTAGTTGAAGAAGGCGGCGGCGCAGCTGAGTGCAATGCCGCCCAAGGCTAAAATGGGATAGTGATCTAATGGAATATGGATCACCTGAATACGGTCAAACTCGTGCACATTACCAAAAACCAGCTGGCTGGAAACTGCGCCACAAATGGCGGACAGCATAATCGGGAAGAAGTAATGTACCTTGTATTCGCGCACTATCACTTCGAGTACAAAAATCACTGCCGCTAGCGGGGCGTTAAAGGTGGCGGCAATCCCTGCGGCAATGCCGCTGGCGCACATTATCCGCACACTATTATCGGGAAGATTAAATTTTTCGGCCAAAACACTGGCACTTACGGCGCCAAGGTGAATGGCGGGGCCTTCACGGCCCACCGAGAAATTTGTGCCTAAGGCAAACAGGGCTTGAAAAAATTGCCCTGCGGCAGATTGCAGTGGAATTTTGCCATAGTGCAATTTAACTCTATGTAATACATAGGCAATCCCCATACGCCTGTAACGTTTGGAGCCGAGTTTGGCGACAATCCAGATCAACAAGGCACCAAAAAGTGGCAACAGGGCTCGCCAGTCGGCGATGTTACCCGTAAAATCCAGCGTCTCGATTTGGGTGTAATGGTTCGCCCACAGGAGCAAGAGTCGAAACAACAGGATCACGCAGGAGGCGAAGATGGCGAATAGCAAGGCCAGTAAGCACAACTGCGCACTGATCTTGGCTTGGGATAAATGATCGCGCAGCTCGTTAGTTAAGTACTTTTTAGCTGTGCTGATGGCGTCTTGAATCGCGGCTTTATTTATCGTTAATTGCACTGCATTGGCCTGAGTTGTATTGTATCGAACTCGTTCTTGAGTTGATTGTATTTTATATAAGGGGCTGTTACCTAATGCCAAATTATCATCGTTGGCTAGATCGGCTGCAAGTCATGGATTTAAAGTATCGTCCATCGACCAAGTATTTATTGTCGTTAGTCTTAGTGGC
The DNA here is from genome assembly GCF_019457635.1 of Shewanella mangrovisoli. NCBI lineage: Bacteria > Pseudomonadati > Pseudomonadota > Gammaproteobacteria > Alteromonadales > Shewanellaceae > Shewanella > Shewanella mangrovisoli. The sequence continues at coordinate 3,507,161 of NZ_CP080412.1, read as the reverse complement.
ATTTCTGTTAGGGGCTTGGGTGAGCTTTATTGTGCTCAACAGTGACGAGCCCGTCGTAAAGCATATTGGCGGCGGTAAGCTGCAACGTGTTACCGCCGAACTTGAGGCGCAAACCCAGGAACTCGCGACCCGCAATTTAGAATTATCTGTCGAGCGTGAAGCCAATGCGCAAATGCAAGATATGTTTGCGCAGCAGATGAAAAAGCAAAAAGAGCTAGAGCACGAATTAGCCTTTTATCGCAGTATTATGTCGCCGGATGACAATGCCGAAGGGGTGGCTATCCACGGTTTGGAGATGACACCGGGTGCCTTGGCAGACGAGTATAATTTCAAGTTGATTTTGACTCAGCTGCAAAAGCGTAAGCAGGCTATTCAAGGTCGTACCGAAATCACCCTTATTGGTGTGCAAGACGGAAAATCCGTTGAGTTAAGTGTGAACAAACTCACGGGTTCTAAGCTCGAATTTGATTTTCGCTATTTTCAGGTCATAGATACCAAAGTTACTGTGCCTGCAGGGTTTAATGTGGTGCAGGTCAAAGTCAAAGTGGTGGTGCCTTCGAGCCGCTGGACCAAAAATTCGCAGACAGAGCATGTCTATAGTGTCCCTGAGCTTTTACAGGGTGAAAAAGAACCGCGGGTAATACTTGAACAAAATAGTCAGGTAACGGATAATTTGCCCCAGAAAACTGATGTAAGAGGTAGTAATGACTGATCAAGCTGACGCAGCAATGCCTATCAAATTTACCGATGCGGCAGCCGCTAAGGTAAAAGGCTTGTTGGAAGAAGAGCAAAATCCTGCACTTAAACTACGTGTGTATGTGACGGGTGGTGGTTGTTCTGGATTTCAGTACGGCTTTACCTTTGATGAAAAGGTCAACGAAGGCGACTTCACCGTTGAGAAGCAAGGCGTCCAATTGGTCGTCGATCCCATGAGCTTACAATACCTCGTTGGCGGTGAAGTGGATTACACTTCTGGTCTCGAAGGTTCGCGTTTCTTTGTGAAGAACCCAAATGCGACAACGACTTGTGGTTGTGGCGCAAGTTTCTCTGTGTAAGTTTGTTCTACGAATGTAGTGAACTGATATAGAAGATAAAAAAGCCGTCGAAATGACGGCTTTTTTGTTGGTCTTTCCTGTGCTGCTAGTATTGGCAAAGCAAGGCGTAATCGCCTTGCTTTGGAGTTAATTCATAATATTCAGATTAAGCTTAGGTTTAAACCAAGCCTTCACTTTCTTATCGAATGCCACCCACACCTGCAATAAAGATAAGACAATCAACACGATAAAAATCACGTAGTCGGGCAGCTTTTCTTGCCACTCGCCAAGATGCACTGTGGTGGGCCCTGCGACTAGGTTATCAGGATCATAAAGGATCACAGGTAACATGCTGACTAGCGCCAATTGCACTAAGGTGTAACCCCTTAACATAATCAACCCAGCCTTTTGGCGACCGATAATCCCGAGCACCATCAATAGGGTTAACAGGCAGAAAAGTACCCCTTGTTTGGCAATTAAGCCGCTTACCGATGCTGCGACATAGAGTAGCAGCAAGGCAATTAAGCGTTTAGGTAAACGGGCTTTAGCAAAGGGCGGCGTAGCCTGTGTTGCCAAAGAGGATTCTTGCTCGTTCAGCGACATTGTGGTTTGCCCTTATGGATTAGTGGCTTTGTTTAGTGACTAAACGTTGATCTAATTCATAGGGTGGAATGACCACACCTAAGTCATCTTGCACAGGGAATACGGCAACGAACAGATCGTCTTCTTCCATGCCAGGCACCCATCTTTCATGCCATTCATCATAGGGAATCGCTAAGGTTTGGCAGTCACTCCAGTCATCGACTGCCCATGACTCGGCCGCTTCTTCGGTTGGCCACATTGGGATGCAATCTTCATCTTCTGTGGTCAGCATGACGCAACCATCTTGGTCCTGTAGCGTCCATAACACTTTGTGTTGTTTAACTTGTTCAACGAGGTAATCGTAACGACCTTCTGGAGTCATGCCAGCGGCTTCTGCAAAGGTTTTAACAGTCTTGCTCATGAAAATATCTCTTATGCGTGAATAGGGCGAAGCCTGTTGTGCCACTCATGTATAGCGTCAGCACAGCAAAACTCACCAGTTGGCAAGATGGTAACATTAGAGCGGGGTTTGAAAAAGCACAACAGCGCCGCGAAGGCGCTGTTGCTAGCGGGGAATTACTCTGCAGCGTTGAAATAACGGTAAATCATACCGGCGAGAACGGCACCTACGATAGGAGCGACCCAGAATATCCACAGTTGTGATACGGCCCAATCGCCAACAAAAAGCGCAGGGCCAGTACTGCGAGCCGGATTGACCGAGGTGTTTGATACGGGAATGCTGATCAAGTGTATAAGGGTTAAACACAGACCAATCGCAATCGGCGCAAAGCCTTTAGGTGCACGCTCATCGGTCGCCCCTAAAATCACCAATAAGAAGAACAAGGTCATCACGATTTCGCAGATTAACACCGACATCATGCTGTAACCGCCGGGGGAATGTTCGCCAAAGCCGTTAGAAGCAAAGCCCGCCGCGAGACTAAAACCTTCTTGCCCTGAGGCGATTGCGTACAAGACACCCGCGCCGACAATACTACCCGCCACTTGGGCAATGATATAAGGCAGCAACTCCGATGCCGGAAAACGTCCGCCAGCCCAGAGTCCAAAGGATACCGCGGGGTTTAAGTGGCAACCTGAAATATGACCAATGGCAAACGCCATGGTCAGAACCGTTAAACCAAAGGCTAACGCCACCCCGAGTAAGCCTATGCCGACTTCTGGAAAGGCTGCCGCCAGCACAGCGCTGCCGCAGCCGCCGAGAACGAGCCACAGAGTGCCCAAAAATTCTGCCGCCATTTTTTGTGACATATTCATTGATTGATTTCCTATTCAGTCGATTTATGCGGACATACGCTTCGCATTCTTTGCATAAACCTTTGTTTATCTTGCTGGTTAAGTCGAGCTAGATAAATAACCATTCCCTTAATTGATATGTTTGCGCGCCAAGAGTGTGCAGGCACGAGTTGGCCTTCACAGTGAGTCAGTTGTGTATTTACTGCTTAGTTAACAATCACTTTAGCGAGTTTAGATGACACAACTGTGATCAAGCATAGATGGGTTTTTATATTGTGCATTTTTGAACGACTGTCATTGGTGCTATTTAAAGCATTTTTAGGCATCGTCTCTGCTGTTTTGTTACGTCTTATTGCGCCCCTGTTCGGTAAAAATGCAGTGGAACGCTAACTGCCACACGAAGATTTTTAGTATTTTCAATAGTCGATTTATTCTCTTTGCTTTTCTTTAATGTATTGAAAATAAATGAATAGATATTTAATAGATATAAAACGGGGAAAGAAACGAGGGACAGATGATTGCCGCTCTTCACTCGGCAAAGTACAAGGTTTTGGTTGCTGAAATGTTAATTGTGTTTTTGTGGTGTTGCTACCTCATATTCAAAGAACTTGATGAACATGAATAAGAAAACACGGTTAGCCGGATGAAGTAACAGCTCCAAATAACAACAAGAATGGCTTGCGCTGTAAAAGTGAAGGTGGGAAGGATGAAGAAGAAATTATTGACCTTGGCAATCCAAGCTTCGATGTTTGGTATTGCTCCTTCGGTAGCTTGGGCTGCCGATCCAATTGAAGTGAATGCGGTGAATGAGAGCGCTAATCGGGTTGAAGTCGAGGTAGCGGATAAGCAAGAAAGCATCGAAAAAGTCACAGTCACGGGCTCGCGGATTAAGCGCGACAGCTTTTCCCTTAGCACTCCATTGCAGGGCTTAGATGCGAAAGATATCGCCGATAGCGGTATTGGCTCATTGGCGGATATTTTAGTTGATCAAATTCCAGCGTTGTCGGAAGGCGTGAGCAGTACAAATAGCCAATCGAGCGTGCAAAATACGGGTCTTTCAACCATTGATTTACGTGACTTAGGAACGGATCGCACCCTGACCTTGATCGATGGTCGCCGCGTAGTATCAAACAGTTACAGCGGTAACTATGTCAGCTTAAGCACGATTCCTGCCGCTATGGTCGATAAGGTCGAAATCATTACCGGCGGGGCGTCGGCTGTTTATGGTTCCGATGCGATTGCCGGGGTGGTGAACATTATCACTCAGCAGAACAAGACAGGCTTTGAGATTAACGCACGTGGCGGTGAAACCACCGAAGGTGGTGGTCGTGAAACCACAGTCGATGTAGGTTATGGCACTGATTTCAATGGCGATAAAGGTTATATATTCGCCAGTGCGACTTACGATAAACAACATGGCTTATTTGCGACCGACAGGGAAAGAGCCCTGTATGAGTCAAGTTTTGCCTACGATGAAAAGCAAATGTGTAATGCCATGAACACTGTCGATGGCGACCAGTGTATGCGCGATATTACCCGAGACGACTGGCGCGAGCGCAGTAATGACATCGTCGGTGGCCGCTTTAAATCAAACTCTTGGTGGTACGATGGCACCGAGCTTAAAACCGACTTTAAAGAAGAGCGTGATGGTTATAACGGTTACACCACAGGTTTATTAAAGGTCCCCGAGGATACCTTGGCCGCTGCGGTCAAAATGAATTATGACCTCAGCGACGATGTGCGCGCGAATGTGCAAGTGCAGTTTAGCCGCAATAATGCGTTTCGTCGTACCGATGCCGAAGGCCAAGACTATAACGACGCTGAACTCTATATCGACCCTGTGACGGGTCTACCTGGTACTATTGCTGCGGGCAGTATTTCACCAAACAATCCTTATGTGCCTGCCGAAATTGCCGCGACAGCTGGCAAGAGCATCACTTGGGATCGCCGCTTCCAAGAGGTTGGCCCCGTTGAGAGCGATAACGAGCGCACTACTTTGCGTACTTGGGCGGGATTGCAGGGCAACCTATTTGAAACTTGGACCTGGGATGCCTCACTGGGTTACGGTAAGTTTGAACAGCGTCAGCGCCGCAGCAATGAGATCAGTATTCGTCGTCTGCAATATGCCTTGGATGCTGAATACGCCGCCGATGGTGTGACTATCCAATGTGCCAGTGAAGAGGCTAGAGCCGAGGGCTGTGTTCCCGTCAATATCTTTGGGGAAGGTTCAATCAGTAAGGAAGGGGCGGACTATATTCGCGCCAATCCCTATATCAACACGGATATCACGCAATTCAATGCCCTAGGATTTATCTCGGGTGAATTGTTTGAATTACCGGCTGGTGGCGTGCAGTCAGCATTCGGGGTCGAGTATCGCCGTGATACTCAAGCCGTCGATACCGATAAAGCGATGCGTGGCGATGCGATTACCTTTAACGACGTGCCGCCATTCGAAGGGGATGTAACCGTATGGGAAGCCTTTGGTGAAGCGAATCTTCCTTTGTTAAGGGATGAGGCTTTTGCTAATAAGCTCGACCTAGACGTGTCATTGCGTTTAGCGGATTACAGCCAGAAAAACATCGACTTAATGTCTAGCTATCGCGCGGGGCTCCTGTGGGAGCCTATTGCCAACTATGCCCTACGTGCTAACTACTCTCGCTCACAACGTGCGCCGAATATTACAGAACTGATTTCTCCACCCCGTGGAGATTACGACAGTATTCGCGATATTTGTGATGGGGTAACTGCAACCTCAACTGGGGCTGGGCATGATAGTTGCCGCCAAGATCCTGGTATTGCAGCCGCAATTGCGACTAACGGTGTCTTTGAGGATGAAGGTGGTTCTAAATATTCGCCGAACGCTGGTAACGAAAACCTCACCGAGGAAACTGCGGATACCTATACCTTAGGCTTTACTATGGCGCCAGCCTTCCTCGAAGGCTTTAATCTGGCGGTTGATTATTACGATATTAAAGTCACCGATGCCATTGGTTCATTAAGCAACGAGGATATTCTGGCCGAATGTTATAACTCGAGTAATCCTTATGGTGCCGATAACGAGTACTGTCAGGTCATCAGCCGTGATACTGAAGGGCAAATCACTCAGGTTATCCAACAGGAACAGAACCTGAATGACATTGTCACCCGTGGTGTTGATATCGCCATGGCCTACGAGTGGCAGTTAGACGGATACGGTGAACTCAGCTTAAAAACTAACTGGACCCATGTGTTGGAATTTAGCACTAGCTACTACGGCGCCGATGGTTTAGTTGAAGATGACTACGTGGGTGAACTTGCCAGCGGGATTTTTGAGGACAGAGGCGCAATTTCATTAACCTGGAGCAATGATGATTGGCGTGTTCGTTGGAGCGCTAAGTATAAGAGCGCCATGGTTGATAGCCACGATAGAGTTGAAGAGTGGAATGTGCTGAAAGCCGAAAACCAAGCCAAACTCGATGCGGGTGATGCCAGTGCGGTGGCGAATCCCGAAACGCCCGCATTCCTATTCTACAGCTCGTATATCACCCACGATTTGTCGGTGTCTTACACTATGGACGTGAGTCAGGCTGAATTACGTTTATACGGCGGTGTGCGCAATATTTTCGACAATCAGGGCCCTTGGGTAGCCGATACTGGTGATTTAGTCGAAACGGGTAATGGTAACTACAGCAGCGCCTATGGTGGTGGTGTTGGTCGCTATGCCTACCTAGGTGCAGAGCTTAAGTTCTAATATCATTGAACAGATACTAATTGCTTAAGTTTGCTCAACCGCATGTGGCTCCCTGCATGCGGTTTTTTATTGCCTATAACCGCAAGATATTCACATCAATAGGTTAGTCGCAATAGGTTAGGCACAAGCATCAAGCCTTCAATGGGATAGGCTGACACAGACCTTTGATACTTCTTCTGTAGAGAAGCGCTTAACGTTAACTCTTTCAGTCAGAGCTTGAATGAGTGCTGACTTGGAGTAAGCCGACTAACGGGGAATCGTAAAAAGGCCAAAAAGACAAAGGCTAAAGAGACAAAGCTTCGGCGCATAAGTGAGGGGGAGAGATACTTGCTTAAATACTGAATAAACACAGCGTTTAGGGATAAGTGATAGCAGTAACTTGCTAGATGATTGGCGGCTTATAATGCCGCCTATCATCTGATGGTGTGTTCTTGTGGAATGCTAAGCGCTTACTTCGCTCTTTGGCTTACAGGTTAGTGGATAGGCAGATTTGCCTTTAAGAACTGGCTTTGTTCCCAGAGCAAGTGTTCTAAGGATTCCTTAGCCGCATAACCGTGTCCTTCAAAGGGCAGGATAACTAATCTTGCTTTACCGCCAAGGCCTTGAATGGCATCAAATAGTCGCTCCGATTGCAGCGGGAAAGTGCCTGAATTTTGATCCATCTCTCCGTGAACTAATAGCAAGGGCGATTTGATGTTATCGGCATAATTAAATGGTGACATTTGTTGATAAATATCATTGGCTTGCCAGTAGTAACGCTCCTCATTTTGAAAGCCAAAAGGCGTTAGACTGCGATTATAGGCACCGCTACGGGCAATGCCTGCATAGAATAAATCCGTATGGGCGAGCAAGTTCGCCACCATAAAGGCCCCGTAGGAGTGTCCACCCACGGCGATTTGTTTGCGATCGGCAATGCCTAAATCGACCAAGGTATTGACAGCCGCCTGCGCGTTGGCGACGAGTTGTTCGCGAAAGCTGTCATTGGGCTCTTTATCCCCTTGAGCGATGATGGGCATAGAGACTTTATCAAATACCGCAAAGCCTTCGGCGACTAAAGGAATTGGGCCCCTTGGACTGATGCTGGGATATTGGTTGGCGCTAAAGCTGATTTGGCCCGCGACATCGGGATCGTTAAATTCCCGCGGATAAGCCCACATCAACACGGGTAAGGTGCCTTGCTCCTTGGTGTAATTGGCGGGTAAGTAGAGAGTGCCTGAGAGGGGCACGCCATCGGCTCTTTTGTAGGTGATCAGCTGCTTCTGCATCCCCCGATACGCACTCAATTCATCGGCCTGTTGGTAGAGCACACGTTCTTTGGCGCCATCGATTAAGACGAGGCTTGGGGCTTCAGTCGGGCTTTCACGGTTGATAATCAGTTGTAAGGGCTCAAGATTGAGCACATAGCGCACCGATTCTAATTGCTTGGTTGCAGATTGCCATAACAGTGAGGATTCCCCGGTAGCGAGTGAGGTGCGTTTTAAAAATGGCTTATCTCCCTGAGGCGATGCCCCTTGGCCGTAGTGAATAACCCCTGCTGTTTGTGCCTGCTGCACGCGGATCACTTGCCCTTTGCCTTGGGTATATTCTCTGGGGAATTTTCCAAGCTCTTGATATTTATCGCGCAGATTACGTTCGTTCAAGGTATACAACGGACTTTCCCCAAGGTGGGTGTCTAGGCGACTCAGTCGCAGTAACTGTGCTTTGCTATTGCGCTGGCTCACTAAGGCGATGTTTTTTTCCGCCCAGTCGATATCGATGATCCGCCAAGGGGTTTTGGCGATGAGTTTGGCCTTTTGAGTAAAGGGGGCATCGAGTTGCCATAGGCTATCCCGTAGCGGCGCCTCTTGCTGGCTATCGCCCTGATCTAAAGCCTCGGTAAAGGCTAAGGTTGCGCCTCGCCCTTGAACCCAATGGAACATGCGAGGGCCGGGTAAAACAGAGTCTCTTCCTTGGGGCTTAGATTCTCCACTCTGGCTTTGGTACAGTTGCGTAATGCGTTGACCATCAAGATTATAAATCTCTGTTAAGGTTGGAAAATCATAATACTTTACTTGGGTAGAGAAGGGCGTGGTGAGCTGACTGGTTAAGATATATTGACCATCTGGCGACAGCGAAAAATCCTCAAAAATGCCCGGCGCGGCAATATTTGTCAGCTTGCCATCTATATCCACAAGGGCCAGTTGACTGGTCGTCAGTTGGCTAAAGCGTTGTTTGTCAGCGCTGGTTTTCAATAAGTCTTGATAGGTGCGCTGCGGGCTTTGTTTGCCCGAGGTTTCTTTGGTTTTCGGTGCGTAAACGGTAGGAGCCATGCTTGCGTTGGCATTTAAGGCGATTACAAAGCGAGCAAGCAGGCTGCTATTGTTAGCCCATTGATAATCAAGGCTAATCGTGCCATTTAATCGGTTGTCTGTTAGGCGCTTGTGGCGGTCTTGAGCGATGTCGTAAACATATAAGTAACCCCCCTCTGGTGTTAGGCTGACATAGGACAAATAGCGACTGTCGGGGGAAAATTGCGGCTCGGTGATATCGTGGCCACCGGGCAAGCTTATCAGCCGTTGCCGATTATCCTGAATATTAATCAGCCTGAGTTGGTGGTAGCGCTGGGTTATACGGCTCGGTAAATATTGCTCGGCGGCGATACGTAATCCTGCCAACTTCTGCTCTGGCTGGGCCAGTGTGGCAATGCTCGGCGCCGCAATTGGGCTGAGTAATGCCAGCCACTGATGATCGTTTGATAGTTGAGTCGTGAGATCCGCGTTATGCGAAATGGTTTGTTGCAGTGCGGGGGAAGGTTTCTGGTAGTCCTGCGCTAAGGTGTTGGGGATAAAAATCAGGCATAGCATAGTCCAGATGCCGATCAAGGTTAAGCGAAGCATACTTGGGTTCCTAGCAAAGTAAATTACCCCTGCTGAGATGAGTTAACCGCAGGAGTAAGGCTTTGACTCTTATGTTGTTATTGGTCAATCAGTTGTAAGTAATCTGTTGCCGTATCGCAATCTATCCCGGCTCGTTTCTATATTGTTTAAATCTCTATTTTAGATTTTTAATTAGCTAATATTTTGAATTTTATATAGTTAGTTTAAAACATTGGATTGCCATCTTTGTTAAGACTTAGGTAGTATCTAGCCAGACGATGTACTCATTACCCTAACCATAAAAAGACGAATAGCGAAGGTGTGAGAAAAATGAAGGATAAGAGTAAGTTGGGTTTTTGCTTGGGGAATTGTCGTATTGACCCTTCCGATAACTCAATTTTATTTCACACGCAGGGGGATGAAACCTCCTCGCATGAATCCGCTAAAGTGTCGCTTCAACCTAAGTTTATTGAAGTGCTTAGCTATCTTGCCCTGCGTTATCCTCATGTGGTTACCCGCGATGAGTTGATTACTCAAGTGTGGGAAGGCAATGCCTACGTCGGCACTAAGGCACTCACGAATGCCATTTGGCATTTACGGCAGCAATTATCGCCTCTAGACGTGGAGGGTGGTGTGATTGAGACAGTGCGTAAGGCTGGCTATCGCTTGTTGTTACCGCCTATCTACGATCAACTCGACGTTACCGAAGAAGATATACGGCAGACCACTGAGACTAAATTGCAATATGCCAATCAGCGTCTGCGTTTAATGGCGATGGTGCTGGGGGCCGTGGCTGTTGTCAGTAGTTTATTTATTGGTATGCATTTATATCAAGATAAACAGCGGATGACGGATACCCAAATGACGGTGCTGACTCGAGATCCGGGCTCTGAGCGTTATCCAAGGTTATCCCACGATAGGCGTTGGCTTGTGTATGGCGCGAGTCGTCCTGGGGTGACATCTAGTCTGTATCTTAAAGATTTTAAACGTGAAGATGTTCCCGCCCGTCAGTTAACCCCTTCAACATCGGCTGAGTTGCGTGCAGTGTGGAGCTTAGATGATACCAAGCTGTTTTTTGCCTCCCGCAGCCACGCGACGGGAAAGTGCACTATTACTCAATTGACTTTAGCGACCAATGAGATGCTAGCCCTAGCGCCCTGTAGCACGGATATGGCGGCGATAGATATTTCCCCTGATGGTCAATATCTTGCTTATATCTCCTCCCACGAGGCGGATAAAGTGGGGGGGATTTACCGCTTAACTTTAGCCAAAGCGGACGCTAAGGCTGAAAGATTATCCTGCGAAAGCCAGTGTAATTATGAGGACCGAGATTTAGCCTTTAGCCCCGATGGTAAATGGCTCGCGATAGCGAGGCGCTTTAGTAATATCTCTGAGGATATTTTTATTCGCGACTTAGCCAATGCCAATGAAAAACGCTTAACCCAAGGACTAGAAGATATTCGCGGCTTAAGCTGGACGCCCAACAGTCAGGCGTTAGTGTTTGCCACGGAAGACTCTGGTAGTCGCAACGGTTTTACTATCGATATCGAAACGGCCCATATTCGGCCACTCGATGTCGAAGGTATGAGTTATCCCAGTAGCGTATCCGATGAGGGCGAGTTGGTTTATCACCAGTATCGTCGGCAATTCCAAATGGCGTATTTTTCCCTCGGGGATAAAGTGCCGGGCAGTTTGTTTCCACTGCTGTATTCCGGCATTAGCCACCGTAATCCCCATTATTCCCCAGAGGCGGGGCGAATCGTGTTTGTCTCTAGCGATACTGGCTATAACGAGATTTGGACCTCGGATATCAAGGGGCAAAAACTGGAGCAACACACTCAGCTTAAGTCGCGTGTCGCTTATCCGCGTTGGTCACCCGACGGTTCTAAAATTGCCTTTATCGCCCCCGATGATCGCAATGAAGGCAATCGCATTTTTATTTTAGATTTAACCAATAAGAACATTACCGCCTTAGCTTCGAGTTATCACAACCATGGTCGCCCCAGCTGGAATTGGCAGGGTACTGCGGTATTCGCATCGACCAGCGATGGTATCACCGAGTTTTATTTAGATAACAGTGCGCCCAAGGTGATAAGCCCTCTGAGTATGGCGGTGGGATTTGCCAAGTCGGCAACCGAGTTGGTGTTTAGTCGTTACGGGGTGAATGGACTCTGGTTGATTAATCTCGCGCAGCCAGAAGAGGTAACACAGCTCATTTCCAGCAAAGTGTTTCGATCCGGTAATAATTGGGCAATGACAGCGGATGGGGTGTATTTCAAATCCAGTAATGGCAATGAGCAGCGATTAAATTACTGGGAGGCGAGCAGCCAGCAAGTCACGCCACTCCTTAGGGTGCCCCGCTCGAGCCTAAGCGGGTTTGGCTCCATGACCTATATTCCGGAGTCAAACCGCTTAGTGATGACGCTCGATGGCTTTCCGCAGCGGGATATCATCTTACTTAAACACAAACTATTTCAGTAGGTTTGAGCTTTACTTAGCGCTAAAGCGTCCACCCAATACAGCTTCGCGTGAGGCGCCTGTGACTGCTGGCAGGTTGGCGGGCAAACCTAAATGGTGGCGCATTGCGAGCCACGCAAAGGCGATGCCTTCGGCCCATTTAGGGTCGACGCCGAGTGCAGAGGTGGTATCTATGTGATAATCCGGCAGTAGCGCCGCTAAGCGCTGCATCAACTCGGTATTAAAGGCGCCGCCACCGCAGACAAATAGCTCTCCCACAGGGGCGAGTTTAAGGATATCGCGGGCGATACTGTGGCAGGTTAAATCGAGTAATGTCGATTGGATATCTTCTTCATCCAGTTGATTAAACTGTGATAGTTGCTGCTCTAACCAGGCCTGATTAAATAATTCGCGTCCCGTGCTCTTGGGATAGGCGAGGGAGAAATAAGGGTGCGATAGCAACTGCGCCAGTAGCTGTGGGTCGGTTTTGCCCGAGGCGGCCCATTCACCGTTTTTGTCATAGGGCTCATTTTTCACTTGCTGGATCCAGGCATCAATCAGCGTATTGCCAGGCCCAGTGTCGAAGCCTAAGACCTCTTCACGGTTCCCGGTCAGATAGGTGATGTTGGCAATGCCGCCAATATTGAGGATCACGCGCTTTTTACCCACTTGGGCAAAGGTTTGCTGGTGGAAGGCGGGTACTAAGGGCGCGCCTTGGCCACCTAAGGCGATGTCTTTACGACGAAAATCGGCAATCACATCGATGCCAGTCTCGGTTGCTATGGTGTTGGGATCGCCAATTTGCAGGGTAAAACCCACCTCGAGGTTTGGCATGTGGCGCACTGTCTGGCCATGGCTACCAATGGCAATGATGTCTTCTTTGGCTATCTGGGCTTTGGCGAGCAAGTTATTGACGGCGAGGGCAAATAATTTACCGACACTACGATCGAGGCGGCCGAGGCGGTTGATCTCATCATTGCCAGGCAGGCATAAACGCTGCAATCCCTTAAGCAAATGGCTCGGGATCGCCTCGGTATGCGTTGCGATAAGCTGTGGCTGCTCGCCCGCAAAGTCGACTAACACCGCATCGACGCCGTCCATGCTGGTGCCAGACATCAGTCCAATATAATAAGCCTTGTTCATATGAGGGGATCCGTCCGTCGTTATTGCATCGCCAATTGGGTTTGCTTGTTCTGTGAAATGCTAGCCATCAACTGTTTGCTGAGCGCATCGAATTGTGGCTTTTCTTTACGGGCAATCGATTCGGCCTTAGGTAAATCAACCGTTCTTGGATTACGGTGTACGCCATTGACGATAAATTCATAGTGTAGGTGAGCGCCAGTGACGCGTCCTGTCTTACCTAAGGTGCCGATAATTTGCCCCTGCTTAACGCTGGCCCCTTTACTGACGTTGCGTTTGGTCAAATGCAAATACTTAGTCGTGTAGGTATCGTTGTGCTTAATGAACACATAGTTACCGTTAAATTGATTGTAGCCGGATTCGACAACTCGGCCATTTCCCGCCGCCTTAATGGGGGTGCCGATGGCGGCAACATAATCAACGCCGCGGTGAGCCTTAACTTGCCCCGTAACTGGATGTAGGCGTTTCGGGTTGAAGTTTGAGCTGACGTATTTAAAGTCAACCGGTGAGCGCAGGAAGGCCTTACGCATGCTAGTACCGTTTTCAGAGTAATAGTTACCGTCGGTATAGCGAATTGCGGTGTAGCGCTCATCTTGGTTGATAAACTCGGCGGCGAGGATATTGCCGTTACGTAAAAACTCGCCTTCGGCATATTCCTGCTCATAGATAATGGCGAAGCTGTCGCCCTCACGTAAATCCAAGGCAAAGTCGATATCCCAGCCAAACACGGTCGAGAGCTGCATAATTTGGTTTGCGTTTAAACCCGCATCGACGGCGGCATTCCAGAAGTTACTCTTGATTTTCGCACTGGTGAATTGGGTGCGGATTTCAATGTCTTTTTCGGAGATTTTCTCGGAATACTTATCCTGATCCTTTGTGATCACTAAAGTCGATACCGCATCGACACGGTAGCGGACTTCGGTTAAATCGCCCTTGGCATCCTTCGAAATCACAATTTCTTCGCCAGGGATGATTTTTAACAGATTCTGTTTGGCGAGCGGTAACTGGGTAATTTCATACACATCTTTGCTGGTGAGCCCCGCGCGCTCAAATACCGCGGCTAAGGTATCGCCATTTTTCACATTAAAATGCTCAACGTCCCTATGGTGGGCGCTCTCTAAGGTTTCGCTGGCGGGCACATTGCCTGCGGCTAATGCCTCGGCCGAAGATAACGGCGTGGCGTTGGTGGATGTATCTTGCGATTGGCCCTCAACCCCTTCTGGACGCTCTGGTGAACGAAAGGCTAAGGGAACATCGTAACGGGTATTGACTTGAGCTTGGTCTGCGACACCTTGAGTTTGTCTTGAAGCTTGCGCTTCTTCAGAGGGAAAGAGCAGGGTTATCGTAGTGATAACAGAAAGAATGCTGAGGAGAATTTGATGCTTTTTAGGCAACAATTTAAATAACGTTATAACCTTTCCCATGTGACGCCGATACCGATTACCTAAGGCTTGAATAATCCCGTTAGTGTACACACTTTCAATTGTGGTGGCTAACAAGTAACATAAGTCTCCTCATTTTATAATCATGGCCTTAGGAGTCCCCGCCGAGATGGCTGATTTAGACCAAGTATTAGCAGAAATTAGACGTGGTACCGATGAGATCCTACTCGAATCGGATCTGCTGGAAAAACTCAAAGAAGGACGTCCACTTCGTATCAAGTTAGGCGCTGATCCTACCGCACCGGATATCCATCTTGGACACACAGTAATTTTAAATAAATTAAGATTATTCCAAGAGTTAGGTCATGAAGTCATTTTCTTAATTGGTGACTTTACCGGTATGGTGGGTGATCCAAGTGGTAAAAACAGCACGCGTCCACCACTCACCCGTGAGCAAGTATTAGCCAACGCCGAGACCTACAAAGAGCAGGTCTATAAAATTCTGGATCCTGCAAAAACCCGTATCGAGTTCAACTCAAGCTGGTTAGAGCCATTAGGCGCAGCGGGGATGATCCGTTTAGCCTCGCAGCAAACCGTTGCCCGTATGATGGAACGTGATGACTTTAAGAAGCGCTATGCTTCGGGTCAGTCGATTGCTATCCACGAATTTATGTATCCACTTTTACAGGGTTATGACTCAGTAGCCCTGAAGGCTGATGTTGAACTAGGCGGAACCGACCAGAAGTTCAACCTGTTAATGGGCCGTGAGTTACAGAAAGCCGAAGGCCAAAAGCCACAAGCCGTGATCATGATGCCACTGCTTGAAGGTTTAGACGGCGTGAAGAAAATGTCTAAATCGGCGCACAACTACATTGGTGTGAGTGAGCCCGCCAATGAAATGTTTGGCAAGATCATGTCGATTTCTGACGAATTAATGTGGCGTTACTTTGAGCTGCTGTCATTCCGTCCTTTGGCCGAGATTGAACAGTTCAAACAAGATATTGCCAACGGTGCTAACCCCCGTGATACTAAGATTGCGCTTGCGAAGGAAATCATCGCGCGCTTCCACGACCAAGCGGCGGCCGAGAGTGCCCATCAAGCCTTTATCGACCGTTTCCAAAAGGGCGCTATCCCAGATGATATCCCAGAGGTTGAATTAGCGGCGGGTGAAGGTTTAGCGATTGCTAACTTACTTAAAGATGCCGACTTAGTGGGTTCGACTTCCGATGCGATGCGTATGATCAAGCAAGGCGCGGTGAAGATGGACGGTGAGAAGGTTGATGATAGCCGCATGACCTTAAGCGCTGGCACGGTTGCCGTATTCCAAGTCGGTAAGCGTAAGTTCGCGAAAGTGACTCTGGTTTAAGTTGAACCATGTTAGTGCCGCTTGTGGGGGCTTAAGACGGTTAATAAGCACTTACCAAGCAAATAAAAAGAGCGCCTAAGGGCGCTCTTTTTATATCTGCATTTTATCTCGATAGCTTAAGAGACTGTGCTTAAGGTGCTGTGCTGGCCTCATGCTCGCCGATATTGCATCTGTCGGTACCGAAATGCTGACCATCGCGACACTTCCACGCCAGCTGGGCGGAATCCACTTGCCAGCGCTGGGCACTTTTCTTAAGCGACAGAATTAATAGCATTTGTGGGTGCTGCTGCGACAACTCGCTCACTTGATAGGTAAACACGCCATTTTTGGTGGGCTGAGTGCGGACAAGGGTAAACTTTTTACCCGCATATTGGCTGCTGATGGCGGTGGGATCTTCGCTCCAGGCTTGATGTTGCTCCTGGGCGGCCCGCAGTTGCTGGTTGAAATGGCTTACGGGTTGCACCGCGTAGGACACAATAATCGGCTGCTGCGCCTGTGCATGGGGCGCGAGCATTAGGCCATTCAGGGCGAGTAGGGCAATCAGTCCAAACAACTTCATACAAACCTCATTGAAACGAAACGACCCGTGGGCAAAGGATGCCACACCTCAATCGTATTGACTCATTGCAGGTTTCGACTCGTTTTGAGGGCTCAAGTTTCAACAAAAGCTAAATTTTGTGACTACTGCATCGCTAATTGGTCTGACATGGTCTGGTAATCAATCAGATCCACATGCTCTGTGACCCTGTGATTACGCATATCGAGCTTAAGACTGGTGACTCCAGGAATGGCGACATCAATAATTTTTCCGGGTTTGCCAAATTGCTCGCCGGGACCTTTAAAGTGATAGTTACCAATCATCACCACGAGGGAGCCAGCGTTATACATATGCTCGATATTGAAATCATATTCGAGCACACCCTCGTGGGCGCGCTCGAGGAAGTCGATAATAAACCGCCCACCCGTGTATTTACGATTGGCGGTTTTATCGAAGAAGACGGTATCACGGTTATAGAATTTGCCGAGTGTTTGATAGTCGTGCTCGGTTAGCGCGTTCATGTATTTTACGGCTAACTGCTGTTCTGCTGGCATTTCCCCTGAGTTAGCGTGTACAGACGCAGGAAACAAGGCCGGAACCCAAATAAGACAGACTAAAAGACACAATATTCGCAAACTATTCCCTCTTGGTTTTGAGATCAAAGGCGGGTAACGACAAATGCCATTTGATGGCGCATAGGCGAATGATTAAGGCACTGGTCATGGCTAAAAATAGTGCCGTTTTTTCGCCCATCCCGTAGGCAAGGCTTACGGTATAACCTATGCCGCCAACAATCGACGCCGTGGCATAGATTTCTGTGCGTAACACCATAGGGATTTGTCTGCACAGTAAGTCTCGAATAATGCCTCCTCCTACGCCCGTGATCAAGCCCATCACGACGGCAATCATGCCACTGAGTCCCATATTGAGGGCTTTTTCAGCACCAATCACAGTGAACAGAGCCAAACCTAAGGCGTCGGCGACAGGTAGCGTGTATTGCGGCATCTTGCGGGGACGGCGCACTAACAGCAAACAAGCTAGGACTGTGGCAAGTATCACAATGATGTAGTTAGGGTCGCGGATCCAAAACACCGGCGTGGCGCCTATCAGCGCATCGCGAATACTGCCACCGCCGACCGCAGTCACCGAGGCCAGTACGATAACGCCAAAGGGGTCCATACGGTGACGACCAGCGGCTAAGGCGCCAGAAAGGGCAAATACCGCCGTACCACATAAATCGAAGAAGTAAATCCAGTGGCTCATTTACTCATCTCTTTGATGTGGATGTTCAACGCGTCCACAGAAATACGAATTTCTATCACAGATAAAATCAGTGAATAGAGCAGCAGTAACAAGCTGGCACCGAAGATCACCGAGCCCGTCTTATTAAAACCGATATAGATGAAAATCATACAGAGCACACACAGGGCAAAGCTGGATACGCCTGCCTCCTGCATACGGCGAATAATCCGGATCCGCTGGCTTAAGTTTTTAATCTGATCCTTATGCACGGGTTTGTCGCCGTTACTGAGCTGACGGATCAGCGCGGCCAGCGCAAAGAAGCGGTTGGTATAGGCGAGTAATAGCAGTGAGATTGCCGGAAATAGCAAGGCGGGAGTTGTTAATGAAACATGCATGTTTTCGAACAAGATAGTCAGCCTTTAACCTAATGTTAAGATTAAAGGCATCATATCACAGGGTTTGTAGCCAGCGTAAACCCGCCCAAATGATCGGAAGAAAGGTGATAAAACTAAACCAGATAGCACAGGCCCGTGAGGCGAGTTTTACTGCGGGGGCAATCATCTCTTGGTGCGGCTGCGGGCCATAGACTATCTTAGCCACATCAATGCGTTGCCCCGAAAACTTCTGCGGTCCACCCAATTCAATGCGTAAAATATTAGCCACTAAGGACACGCTCATCACATAACCCCGCAGGGCTGGATGATTTTTAGAGGTGCGAAACAGCAATGCTAAGGCCTTGGGGCCGCCTTGAATCGCAATCGACAGGCTCCATAACCAAGCGGGGATCGCCAGTAGCGCCGTAGAAATAACGTGTACCGAACTGCAAAAGTGCTGGTACTTAGGTTGAATGGGCGGCCAACTGAGTTCGAGCTGTTTAATCATTCTCACCGCCAGTACCATAGGGGCGCCTGCGATCGCAAAGAAGAAGATGGTCGATGCCGTGCCATAAATCGGCGCGGTAGCGAGCTTTTCTATCGTGGCCTTGGTTAAGCCGACTTCCGATAGATTATCCGTATCACGGACAATCCAAGGCTGTAATAGCTTTTTTGCGCTGGCATTGTCCTCGCGTTTCAATGCTTTAGCTATTTCGTCGGCGACTTGGCTAAAGCCTGCATCCGTTAAACACAGATACAGAACTAAAAATTCGAAGAACCAAGGGAAGGCGGCGAGTTCGAGTAAGAAAGTGATAATCGCCCAGAAGGGGAACACCAGCAGCAACATGGCTAAAAAGCCCGCAGTTGCCTGTTGACTGGGCGCGCGCTCGGGGCGATTGACTTTGGCGGCGAGCTGTTTGGCTAAGTGACTAAACCAAATCAGCGGTTGCATTTCCCTTGGCAATGGCGCTAAACGCGCCAGCAATAAAGCAAAGAAAAGTACCAAGAAGCCCTCAAACAAAGCGCCATCAATTTCGACAAGTTGTTGATAAAAAGAACTGTGCATCAGGTACTTTCCGCAATCATGCTTTAGTCAATTACTTTACTGTTTGGATCTAATTGCTCAAGCAGCAACATCACCATCAGTGCCGAATGGTAGCCTGCCTTCACAATGTAAGAATCGAAGTCGACCGGTGAGTCGTTGTTGGCGTTGTCAGAGAGCGAGCGGATCACCACAAATGGCACGCCAAACTGGTGACACACTTGGGCAATTGCCGCGCCCTCCATCTCGCAGGCCGCCATGGTTGGGAAGTGCTCCAACATGGTCTTGGTTCGTACTGGGTCGCAGATAAAACTATCGCCCGTACAGATTAAGCCTTCAATGGCTTTTACTTCACCTAATTGTGCGATCGCCTTATTGGCCGCTTCGACTAAGTATGGCGCGGGGATAAACGCCGCAGGTTGCTGCGCCATTTGGCCAATTTCGTAACCAAATACAGTGACATCCACATCGTGGTGGCGTACTTCGGATGAAATCACGATATCGCCAATCGACAGTGTATCGACAAAACCGCCCGCAGAACCTGTGTTGATTACCGCATCGGGGGCGTATTTTTCAATCAGCAGTGTGGTGGCGATACTGGCGGCGACTTTGCCAATACCAGAGCGTGTCACTACGACGTCTTTGCCCGCTAAGGTGCCTGCGATAAATTCAATGCCCGCAATCGTTTGTGAAGAGGCGTTTGTCATAGCCGCAATAAGATGGGCAACTTCTGGCTCCATTGCGCCAATAATACCAATTTTCATGGGAGACCCTTTTGATTCAACTGAATGTGTGATGCCACTAAAGCGTGGGATAACAGAATGGCGGCTAATATACCACAGTTATGCTTTGGCGTTATTGTGGGATTGCGATTGCTTGATTGGGATAGGATAAAACGCGCGGAAGATAAAAAAATGCGCACCCTAAGGTGCGCCAAAATTCACAAGCAAATGGTGGACTCGTGGGTACGAGTCCGAGACTCACAGGTACAGCGGTACAACAAAAAACAATTAATCTAAGTAGTTAAGAATGCCTTGCGCGGCATCACGTCCTTCGGCAATTGCGGTCACAACCAGATCCGAGCCACGCACCATATCGCCGCCAGCAAATACCTTTGGATTGGTGGTTTGGAATGGGTTATCGGCTTGTTTACTGGCTTTTACTCGGCCCCATTGGTCGAGTTCAATGCCGTAATCGGCAAACCAAGGCGCAGGGCTAGGTTGGAAACCGAAGGCGATAATCACCGCATCGGCGTCGAGTAACTGCTCACTGCCCTCAATCGCTTCGGCACGTTGACGGCCACTGGTATCGGCTTTACCCATTTGGGTTTCAACGCATTCCACGCCCACCACTTTGCCATCCTGGGTTTTAATCGCCACGGGTTGACGGTTAAACAGGAAGTTCACGCCCTCTTCACGGGCGTTTTGCACCTCGCGGCGTGAACCCGGCATGTTGGCTTCGTCACGGCGGTAGGCACAAATCACACTGCTGGCCCCTTGGCGCACGGCGGTGCGGACACAGTCCATAGCGGTATCACCGCCACCTAAGACCACCACGCGCTTACCGGCAAGATTCAGGTAAGGCGTTTCTGGATTACTGCTACCCATCAGATGATGAGTATTGCCAATCAAGTAGGGCAGAGCTTGGTACACGCCTTGGGCATCTTCGCCCTCTAGGCCCGCTTTCATGGCGGTGTAGGTGCCCATACCGAGGAAGACGGCATCGTATTCCTCAAGCAGTTGGTTAAAGGCGATGTCCTTACCGACAGTTACGCCCAGCTTGAACTCGATTCCCATGCCTTCTAACACAGTGCGGCGAGTCGCCATCACGGCTTTATCCAGTTTAAAAGCCGGAATTCCGTAGGTCAGCAGGCCACCAATCTGGGGATATTTATCAAACACCACTGCCTTAACCCCATTACGGGCAAGAATATCGGCGCAGCCTAAACCAGCAGGGCCAGCGCCCACAATCGCGACCTTTTCCTTGCGTGGCGTGACCTTGCTCATATCCGGACGCCAGCCTTGGGCGATGGCGGTATCGGTAATGTATTTCTCCACATTACCGATAGTCACAGCGCCAAAGTCAGCGTTTAGGGTACAAGCGCCTTCGCAGAGTCTGTCCTGTGGGCAGACGCGGCCGCAGATCTCAGGCAGGGTATTGGTCTCATGGACTAAATCTGCCGCTTCCATGATCCGACCCTGCTGCGCCAGTTTCAGCCAGTTAGGAATATAGTTGTGCAGCGGGCATTTCCACTCACAATAAGGGTTACCGCAATCGAGACAACGGTCCGCCTGTTCAGTCACCTGAGCTTGAGCAAAGGGCTGATAAATCTCAATAAACTGAGTCGAACGCTTTGCTGCAGGGTGTTTAGTTGGGTCTTTACGACCCACTTCAATAAATTGAAAATCGTTACTCATCTGCTATTACCCCGCTTTAACTGCTAGTTCCGGGCTCGATTGCTCTAATTTGAGCAGATCTGCAACGGCGATATTTTTCGGTTTCACTAAAACAAAGCAATCTAACCAGTTGGCAAAGTCGCTTAAGATCATCTTCGCGTGCTCACTGCCAGTCTCGGCCACATGTTCTTCAATCAAGCCTTTCAAATGCTGTTGATGAATCGGTGACTCGAGTTTTTGGGTATCGACAAGCTCGTTATTCACGCGGCGATTAAAGCGGCCAAATTGGTCGAAGATATAGGCAAAGCCGCCCGTCATCCCCGCGCCGAAGTTCACCCCGGTTTTACCGAGTACGACTACGATACCGCTGGTCATGTATTCGCAGCCGTTATCGCCTAAGCCTTCAACTACGGCAATAGCGCCCGAGTTACGTACCGCAAAGCGTTCACCCGCTTGGCCCGCGGCGAAGAAGCGTCCGCCCGTCGCACCATACAAACAAGTGTTACCGACAATCGCGCTGCGCTCGCTCTGGAACGGACTCCCTAGCGGTGGATAAATCACAATCTTGCCGCCCGACATGCCCTTACCGACGTAGTCGTTGGCATCACCGCAAAGCTTGAGTTCAAGGCCTGGGCTGTTCCATACCCCAAAGCTTTGGCCAGCACTGCCGTTAAAGCTGAGTTTAATTGGGGCCTTAGTGCCTTTAACACCAAGAGTGGTGGCGATATAGCCCGATAGGCGTGCGCCCACTGAGCGGTCGGTGTTGTTGATACTGTAAGCGGCATCGAAACACTCGCCCTTATCGACCGCACTCTGGCACTCGTTGAGCAGATGTTGGTTGAGTAAGCCTAAATCCGCTGGCGGATTGGTTTCCTGCCAGGTGCGCGAAGTGCTGGCTCTGACCTTAGGCTGATACAGAATTGGCGCTAAATCGAGTCCACGTTGTTTATCAGTCTGGCCTTCTAAGGTATGTAGCCACTCACTGCGGCCCACTAAGTCTTCGAACTTGCTGACCCCTAGGGTTGCCATCCACTCGCGCACTTCCTCGGCGACAAATTCAAAGTAAGTCATCACTCGCTCTGGTAAGCCGTGGTAGTGGTTATCGCGCAGTTTCTTGTCCTGAGTTGCGACACCAGTGGCACAGTTGTTCAGGTGGCAAATACGCAGGTACTTACAACCTAAGGCAATCATAGGCACAGTCCCGAAGCCAAAGCTTTCGGCGCCGAGTAAGGCTGCCTTGATGACGTCGGTTCCGGTTTTTAGGCCGCCATCGACCTGTAAGCGGATCTTATGGCGCAGACCATTTTCCACCAGAGATTGATGCACTTCGGCAAGGCCGAGTTCCCATGGGCTGCCAGCGTATTTCACCGAGGTGATAGGGCTCGCGCCCGTGCCTCCATCGTAGCCAGAAATAGTGATCATATCGGCGTAGGCTTTTGCTACACCTGTAGCGATAGTGCCGACACCTGGCTCAGACACTAACTTCACGGAGATCAGTGCCTTGGTATTGATTTGTTTTAAATCGAAAATCAGCTGTGCTAAGTCTTCGATTGAATAAATATCATGGTGCGGTGGTGGTGAAATCAAGGTTACACCTGGGCGCGCGTGGCGCAGCCCTGCAATTTCCACACTCACCTTATGGCCGGGGAGTTGTCCGCCTTCACCGGGTTTTGCGCCCTGGGCAACTTTAATCTGCAGCACATCGGCGTTGACTAGGTAATGGGCGGTTACGCCAAAACGTGCCGATGCAATTTGTTTGATCGCCGAGTTACGCTCGGTGTTAAAGCGGCGTGCATCCTCACCACCTTCGCCCGAGTTAGAGCGGCCGCCTAAACGGTTCATGGCAATGGCTAATGCTTCATGGGCCTCGGGGCTTAAGGCGCCGATACTCATGGCAGCACTGTCAAAGCGCGGGAATAAATGGCTGGCAGCTTCAACTTTATCCAGTTCAATTGCGGCTTGGTCAGCTTTAATGCCAATCAAATCCCTTAGGGTGGCGACTGGGCGGTTATCGACTAATTCGGCGAACTTCTTATAGGTCGCAAAATTCTTATCGATTAAGGATGCCTGTAGCGTGTTGACCACATCAGGGTTGAAGCAGTGGTACTCACCGCCATCCACGTATTTGAGTAAACCGCCTTGTGGCAGCGGCACATGGGCGCGGTAAGCGGCCTTATGCAGCAGCGCTTGATCTTGAGCGATATCCTCAAAGCTGGCGCCTTCGATGCGGCTTACCACGCCTTTAAAGCAGAGTTCAATCACATCGCTGGCAATACCAATGGCCTCAAACTGTTGGCTACAACGGTAGGAGCCGACGGTGCTGATCCCCATCTTCGACATGATCTTACGTAGGCCTTTCTCGATGCCGTAGCGGAAGTTCAGCATCAGCGCCGTGGTGTCGGTCAGTTGATGGCGTTTCGCCAGATCTGAGATTGATTCATACACTAGATATGGATAAATCGCCGTGGCACCAAAGCCGAGTAGCACTGCAAAGTGGTGCGGATCCCGTGCCGATGCGGTCTCGACAATGATGTTGGTATCGCAGCGCAGGCTCTTACTCACTAGCATTTGTTGTACTGCGCCAACCGCCATGGCCGCTGGGATCACCTGCGCCGATTTATCAATCGCGCGGTCGGATAAAATCAGCAGAGTAGTGCCACTGCGGGCTAAACGTTCGGCTTCCGAGGTGATGCGGCGAATCGCGTGCTCTAAGCCTTCCTTCGGATCGTAGTTTAAGTCGACGATATTGGCGCGATAGTAAGTGCTATCTAATCCGAGTAATTGATTGAAATCACTGAATAATAATATCGGTGAGTTGAACATCACCCGATAGGCATGCCCAGTGGTTTCGTTGAAGAGGTTTTGCTCGCGGCCGATACAGGTCGCCAGAGACATCACGTGCTTTTCACGCAGCGGATCGATAGGCGGGTTAGTGACTTGAGCGAATTTCTGTCGGAAATAGTCATAGAGTGAGCGTGACTTTTTCGACAATACGGCCATTGGCGTATCGTCGCCCATGGAGCCTGTCGCTTCTTCGCCTTGTTTTGCCAGCACCCAAATCACTTGTTCAAGTTCTTCGCGGGTGTAACCAAATTGCTTTTGGTATTGCAGCAGTTGCTCAGGGCTTAATTCGCTGGCGCCATGTTGCTCCGTTGCTAACTGCTCGGCAGGGACCAGAGTCCGGCTGTTTTTGGCCATCCACTCTTTATAGGGGTGGCGACGCTTAAGGTCGTTATCAATTTCGAATGACTGGTATAGACGGCCATTGAGTGTATCTAACACTAACAGCTCACCTGGGCCGACACGGCCTTTTTCAATCACTTCATCGGCGGCGTAGTCCCAAATGCCCACTTCGGAGGCGAGGGTTAAGATACGATCTTTAGTGATCACATAACGTGATGGACGCAGACCGTTACGATCCACCGCGCAAGCAGCATGGCGACCGTTGGTCATGACGATACCCGCTGGGCCATCCCAAGGTTCCATATGCATGGAGTTAAAGTCATAGAAGGCTTTTAGCTCATCATCCATCTCTGGGTTACTCTGCCATGCTGGCGGAATAAGCAAACGCATGGCGCGGTATAGGTCCATACCGCCTGAGAGCAACATCTCGAGCATATTATCGAGCGATGAGGAGTCAGAACCCGTTTCATTCACAAAGGGCGCCGCCTGTTGTAAGTCGGGCAGTAGTGGTGAATTAAACTTGTAGGCACGGGCACGGGCCCATTGGCGGTTACCGGTAATAGTGTTGATCTCGCCGTTATGGGCAAGATATCTAAAGGGCTGAGCGAGTGGCCATTTAGGTGAAGTATTGGTTGAAAAGCGTTGATGGAATAAACAAATAGAGCTCTTCAAACGAATGTCAGCAAGGTCGGGATAGAATGCGGGTAAGTCGGCAGGCATCATCAAGCCTTTGTAGACTATGACTTGGCCTGAAAGACTCGCGACATAAAAGTCTTTATCGTCAGTAATTTGTTGCTCTAATCGGCGGCGAGCCATGTAGAGGCGACGCTCAAGATCTTTCTCACGCCAGCCAATCGGGGCGTTGATCAGTACTTGATAGATTTGCGGTAGGCTCGATTTACCAATTTCACCCAATACTTCAGGATTGACGGGGACTTTACGCCAGCCGGCAATGCTTAAGGTTTCACGCTCGAGCTCGCGTTCGAGAATAAACTTGGCTTGGTCGGCCAGTTCTTCATCTTGGCTTAAAAACAACATGCCCACGGCGAATTTGCGGCTCAGGTGCCAGTCATTT
This sequence comes from Shewanella mangrovisoli, assembly GCF_019457635.1. Classification (NCBI taxonomy): domain Bacteria; kingdom Pseudomonadati; phylum Pseudomonadota; class Gammaproteobacteria; order Alteromonadales; family Shewanellaceae; genus Shewanella; species Shewanella mangrovisoli. The sequence continues at coordinate 3,481,514 of NZ_CP080412.1, read as the reverse complement.
TCCGCGGCAATGGCTTCAAAGAATTGCAATGGTAGCTGCATTAATAAACCACAGCCGTCCCCAGTTCGACCGTCAGAGGCGATACCGCCACGGTGTTTCATGCGATCGAGGCCATGGATGGCGGTACGCACGATACGATGGCTGGCTTCGCCATCCATTTGTGCAATCAAGCCAAAACCACAATTGTCCCGCTCAAAACTGGGATGATATAAGCTCATACAAAAACCTCCCTTGACCTCAACGAAATTACTACTCGGGGAGAAATGTAAAGACTTTCTATAGATATGCACCCGAACCACCCAAATTATCCTGAGATTAACCAAAGGTCAAACCAAAAATTTGCATAAAATATGGGTATTCATTCATGTTTCATACACAAAACACAATTACTTGACGTTAACGTTAACTGATTAAAGTGCTGTATAACATTATGAATAAAAAGAATTTTAAAAAATGAAAAACGATGGGATTACTAAAATGTAACATTGAAATCGATTGTTTTTGATTTAGAAATAGTGATTTTTATTGCAAATACAGTGGTAGTATAAAAATTTATAATAAATGAATTGTTATTCTGTTTGCTTGTGAGTGAAATCACGGAGTGTAAAGACACTGTGAGCAATGACTCAGGTTTTAAGCTTTGCCGCTGCGAATCTAACCGGAGTTTGATTTACCACCAAGAAAACGATGCTCGCTTTGTTTATCATGAGTTTTTTCATCTAAACACACGTCTTTATTTCTTCTTTTTTGTGATTTTATCTTGGTTATTTTTAATGAAACGACATGAAATTTGGCAGGAGAGCTAATGGGGCTCGATGCATACGTAAACACATTCGGTGCCGTGTGTAAGGCGAAATACGGCGAGCGCTTACGCAAGCTGACTATCGATGCCAAATTCACTTGCCCTAACCGCGATGGCACCCTAGGACGTGGCGGTTGCACCTTTTGCAATGTGGCCTCCTTTAGTTATCAGCAGGCGGAAACGCTCAGCATTAGTGAGCAGCTAGAACAAGGGAAAGTCCGTTATAAACAGGCTAAACCTAAGCTGAATGCGGATAAGTTTATCGCGTATTTTCAGGCCTATACGAGCACCTATGATGAGTATCAGGTGTTGATGGCTAAATACGATGAAGCGGTCAAAGACAGTGAGATTGTGGGTTTATGTGTCGGTACGCGTCCCGACTGTGTGCCAGACAAGGTTCTCGATTTATTAGCCAGTTATCAGCAAAAGGGTGTCGATGTCTGGCTGGAGCTTGGATTGCAAACCGCCAACGATAGAACCTTGCATAAGATTAACCGCGGGCACGATTTTGCCTGTTATTGCGATACAGTTGCACGGGCCAGAAGCCGAGGCCTAAAAGTCTGTACTCACCTTATCTTAGGCTTACCCGGTGAAACTCACCTCGATTATATGGCGACACTGCAGGCGGTGCTGGCGCACGGCGTCGATGGCTTAAAGCTACATCCATTACATGTCGTTGAGGGCAGTACGATGGCGAAGGCTTGGCGCGCAGGACGCTTGCCATTGCTCAGTATCGAAGAGTATGCGGCTTGTGTCGGCGAGCTGGTTCGGCATACACCTAAAGAAGTGATTTTTCATCGGGTGACCGCCTATGCGAAAAAACCGATACTACTCGCGCCCGACTGGTGTGGTTATCGTTGGAATGGTTTAGTGGCAATTGTTGAGGATCTTGCGCGTAAGGGTGGACAAGGCGCGGCATTAACGCGACCATAATGACCATATCGCTTGAATGGATTCAGTTGAAATCGATTTATCGCTGAGAGTGTTTGAAATAGTTGATTTTTTGTTAAATAAAACATCATTTGACCACAAATGCTGCTATAAGTTGCACTGACAATTTTAGTGGGTATCATGTCATAAACGTGTTTTAAGCATTGGACTACTTAAGGGAGGCCTAGATGGCCACAGTTGAATTAGAAACAATCCTAGATCTCAATACGTTAGAACAGTATTGCAGTGCGATTGGTGCCGGAACTCTGCTAAAGAGTGTGGTCTTGTTTGAGCAATTAATGCCTGAGTATGTAGGGAATCTAGTCAAGGCTAACGAAGCTGCCGATAAGGACACTTTATGCGCCGAAGCCCATAAATTTAAAGGTGCAGCGGGCTCTGTGGGGTTAAAACGTATTCAGCAAATTGCCCAGTTACTCCAACATGGTGAAGAAACACGTTGGGAAGCTGAACATGGAACCTGGGTCGCGCAAATTGTTGAATTTGCAAGTGCCGATCTCCAGCAATTAAAGCAATTCCTACAGGCGAAAGCTTAGTCTGTACTATGGAGGTGCAGCTTCAGGTTGCACCTCAATAACCTCAGTTCCAGTCTTTATCCCCTCCGTTTGTTCTCCGTAAGCGCTCTCTTAGGTTTTCCTTTGATTGAAAATCGATTTTGCTCACAGTATTGAGCAATTCAGCCGCGTTTTAGTTGATAACTTATGCTAGAGTTGATTAAATTTATTAATTCATAACCTTAGTGGCAATCGATTAAATGAAAAATTTACCTAGCCTCAAGAATTTATTCTATTTGGTGAATCTTCACCAAGAGCAGAATTTTAACCGCGCCGCTAAGGTGTGTTTTGTCAGTCAATCAACGCTATCGAGCGGGATCCAGAATCTTGAAGAACAGCTCGGCCATCAATTGATAGAACGTGATCATAAATCCTTTATGTTCACCGCTATCGGTGAAGAAGTGGTGCAGCGTTCCCGCAAAATCCTCACGGATGTGGATGATTTAGTCGAACTGGTTAAAAACCAGGGCGAACCTATGACTGGGGATATCCGCTTAGGTTGTATCCCAACCATTGCGCCATTTTTATTAAGCCGCGTGGTTAAGCAATGTCAGCAAGCTTATCCGGCGATGAGTTTATTACTCAAAGAGGATACTACTGAGCGTTTGCTCGATGCCTTAGGCAAAGGGGAGTTGGATTTACTGATCCTCGCTTTGCCCGTGGATACCAGTGGTTACCACAGCATGAAAGTCGGGATAGACCCCTTTAAGATGGTGATCCATAAAGATTTAGTGGGTGGCATTCATCAACCTATCGATTATCAGACTTTGCCCGATGAGAGTATCTTCCTGCTACAGAGTGAACACTGTATTACAGGGCATGCGATTACCGCTTGTCAGTTAGGTGACAGCGCTAAGGTGAATCCCTTTGCCGCGACCAGTCTGCATACTTTAGTGCAAATGGTGGATAGCAAGCTGGGCACCACCTTCTTACCGCAAATGGCGATCGATGCTGGCATCTTAAATGATACCGATCTGGTGGTGATGACTCCGCCCGGTGAAGCGCCTTACCGCGATATCGGCTTAGTTTGGCGACAAACAACCAGCCGGATTTTGACCTTCCGTACCCTAGGTTTACTTATTCAAAAGCTGTTAACCAAAGAAATCGAATAATCGCTGTAAGTTAAAGCTAGGATATTAGAGAGGGGAAACACCAAACACTTCAATCGAGTGTTGTTTCCCCTTTAATTTGACTGGACCCAAATTGGTTAAGCGGTATTCGCTATTGGGATTGTCGAGTCGGCCCGCCAGCGCACCAGAGATCAGCATGCGTTGTCCCAGTGGATTACACTGATCTTGAAGTCTGGCTAAGGTATTTAGCACATCACTAAAAAAGCTAATTTCTTGTTTTTGCACACCAACCACTGCAGCAACCACTTGGCCACAGTGGGCCGCCGCCTTAAATTTAGGCACAAACCCATAGTGCTCTTCAAAGTAACGTCGCTGCCAATTTAACTGCTGGCTAAATTCAAAATAGATATTCATGCAGCGGTCGTGCACCACGCCTTCTTCTAACGGCCAGTGGATCAATACGGCATCGCCCATATAACGGTAAATTTCGGCTTCGTTATTGGTCACTGTGTCGGATAGCAGGCTAAAGCTGTCTTGAATCAGGCGGCTAAAACGGTAATCCCCGAGGGACTCGGCGTGGGTTGTCGAGGCAACCATATCTAAATAAAGGAATAAACGCTGCTCGTATCGTGGTTTATGGTATTTACCTAAACCAATGTTGAGCAGAATACGCGGCCCAACCAAAAGTGCCATTTGTTCGACAAAGGCTAAGCTGACCCGTACGACCACTAAATAGACGATAAGCGCTTGGAAGGAAGGACTATAGAGAATATGCGCCGTGAGCATTTGTCTTAGGGTCGACATATGATTTTCAATGGCCCACATATTCAAGAACTGGGTCATATAGGCTAAGGTGGTCGCCCCGAGTAGCAGGAACAAACCTTTAAAAATCACTGAGAAAACATAGGGAAGACGATTGATGGCGCTGAAGTCGGCGATCAGGTTCGACATCCAATGTAGGCTGCCAAAAATGATGCCCATGTAGACGGCAAGCGTCGCGAGATCGGCCGAACCGACAGCCCATTGTGGTAACTCCGGCGACTGTGCATATCGGAAAAACACGAACGCAGCCATGGCTATCGCCCAAGCTAATATCGCAAAAAGAAGTTTTTTCGCTTGTCTACGTGCTCTCACAACGGGTTTTGTATCCGAATACGACCATATATTTCAGGATGCCGTAGTTTATAGAAAATCATCACTAGAGTGCCAGTGATATTTGTGATCTGGATCAATCCAACGCTATATAGCTACGAAAATTTAACCAAATACCTTATTTAATAGCATGGCGGTAAAAGCGGTCTTTAAATAGAAGCCCCGTGGATTGGTCATTTTTAGGCTACCGTCCTCGGCAATGCTCTGTGTCAGCGCCTTACTGTTGGCGGCTTTAGGGCGCAGTTGCAACACTTCGCCATGCCTTGCGGTGAGTTTTTCCACTTTACCTAAGGCGATAAGTTCCATTATCTCCTCCCAATCCTGTTGCAGTAACCTTTGCTCTTGGAGATCGGGTTCCCACAATATGGGGGTGCCCACTCTACGATCTCCCACAGGAATATGCCGCTCACCCTCAACGGGTACCCAGAGTACACGCTGCAACTTGTGACACACTAAGCTGTCTTGCCAGGTTAAGCCTTCGATATTGGTTAGCGGCGCCACACATACATAGGTGGTTTCCAGTGGTTTGCCTTTGCTATCGATGGGAATGGTTTTTAGCTCAACACCGAGGTGGAGAAAATCCTGCTCGGGTTTTGAACCGGCAGTCGCGCCTAACTCCATTTCAATGAGTTGTCCGACCCAGCCCTTATCTCGCTTCAGATCCTTAGGCACAGCAATCCCACGGTGAGCAGCAATTTGAGCCAAAGAGATGCCGGCCATCATATTGGCACGTTCGAGCAGTTCGCTCAGATTTTGAGGGGGGATTATCGGTTTCATAAGGCGAATTTTACTGGAAAATAGGTGCTTAGCAACAGAGGTTAAAAATTGAGCGCTCAAAAAAGGATAAGATTGTACTCACAGATAAATCTGTAAGTGCATGATTTTAATGTTAGTTGTAGGTTTGCATTCCAATGCCTGCGAAAGTGTTCAAAGTTACTCTCGGTTTTCCCTTGCGTTTCTCACATATTTATCCACAGATATTATGGATAACTCACAATGCAGTAGGCTTTAGCCGAATAAAAATCGTGAGTCAATGGTAAAAATGGGCATTTTTCCACGGGAGTGTGGGTAATTTGGGGTGAGCTCTGTGTATAACATTTAGGTATTACTTTGATTAAATCACTTAATTTGCATTAGGTTAAAAAGTGAGCTTTTTCGTTTTTGAGTCACATGTTTTTATACTGATAACGTGTAACTTTATAATTTTTATGTTTTTATTTTATTTAAGTAAGCGGGCTGCCATGAATGATATTTACTGTTTTTTGAACGATATACCTAGTTTACCCGAGTTTCAAACAGAGATATCCACAGAAAATGTGGATATCCCCAAGGTTGAACCCCTTAGATTGTTGATAAAGTAGTTAGTTGAAGGTATTTATCCAAAAAATAGCTGCAAATAGAGGTTTGCTGAGAGACTGGCTTTGTGAAACAATCGGTTTATTAAAAGTTATCCTTATTTGGAGTCCATGTGATTGATAGCGACGGCTTTCGCGCAAATGTGGGCATAATAATTTGTAATAGATACGGCCAAGTGATGTGGGCCAGACGATTCGGACAACATTCATGGCAATTTCCTCAGGGCGGTGTCGATGATGGTGAATCGGCCGAAGAGGCGATGTACCGTGAATTGTATGAGGAAGTAGGCTTAAGACCCGAGCATGTCACTATATTAACCTCGACCCGTTCTTGGTTAAGATACCGCTTGCCCAAGCGTTTAGTGAGACAGGACAGCAAGCCTGTGTGTATCGGCCAAAAACAAAAATGGTTTCTGTTACAACTCAAAAGCCAAGATAGTGCGATTAATTTAAGTTCTTCAGGCCACCCTGAGTTTGACGATTGGCGTTGGGTAAGTTATTGGTATCCTGTGCGGCAGGTTGTCTCATTTAAGCGTGATGTTTATCGTAAGGTTATGAAAGAGTTTGCGGTAACGGCATTGTCCTTCCAAACCCAGGAAATTCCGAGGAAGCGGGTAAGACAAAGAACAACGGGCTGATTTTCAAAAGAGGATTGAAAACAGTGTTAAATACGCTCAGGGATATTACGCAAGCTGTGGCGTCCGCCCACAGCTTAGAAACCGCATTAGAAGTCCTAGTTTCATCGACCAAAGCGGCGATGGAAACCCAATGTTGCTCGGTCTACATCCTAGATCAGCAAGAACTCGTATTATCAGCCACCGATGGCCTTGAGAAGAGTGCCGTTGGGCGCGTGCGCATGCCGTTAACCCAAGGCTTGGTTGGCTTGGCCGCAGAACGCGAAGAAGCGGTAAACCTTGCAGATGCCCGTTTGCATCCACGCTTTAAACTTTTCCCCGAAGTCGCTGAAGAAGAATACCGTGCCTTTTTAGCCGTCCCCATTATTTATCAAAAAGCAGTCGTCGGCGTAATTGTGGTGCAGCAGGCCAGCGCGCGGCAATTTAGCGAAGGGGAAGAAGCCTTCTTAATGACCTTGGCCGCGCAGCTCGCGATGGCGATCCGGGGATTAAAGCAAAAGGCACAGGTCAGTTCGCTGCATCAACAGATTTTATTTCAAGGAACCTCTGCATCCAGCGGTATAGCCATTGCCCACGCCTTGGTGCTCGGTGGCGAAATATCCCTCGAGCAGCCCGATGTGCGCTGTGAGGATATTGCCCTCGAATCCAGCCGATTAGTGGCGGCGATGGGGCGTTGTAAAGAGGCAATCGGTGCCTTATCTCAACGTTTCGACCGTGAGCAGGATGAAGAAGTCGCCTCAATATTCAACGCCTTGCAGCTGCTGCTCGATGATGCCAGCCTAGGTGGTGAATATGCTCGCGAAGTGCAGCAGGGCTGGGAAGCCGAATCGGCGGTTAGCCGGGTTTCGCTGCGTTATATTCAACAGTTTTTGGCGATGGAAGATCCTTACCTCAAAGAACGGGCGAGCGATATTCGGGATCTGGGGCAAAAGGTATTAAGGCAGTTAATCGAACCCGAGCGTTTAGAGCTTGAACCCGATAAGCCGGTGATTTTAGTGACGCGTGAAGCGGATGCCACTATGCTCGCCGAATTCCCTCGGCAAAAATTGGCCGGTATTGTCACTGAATTGGGGGGCGTTAACTCCCATGCGGCGATTTTAGCGCGCGCTCTGGGCGTGCCCGCCATTACTGGCGTCGAGCAATTGTTGTCGGCCGATATTGACCAGAAGCTGTTAGTGGTCAACGCCAGCCGCGGGCAATTAATGGTGTCGCCATCGCCTGCGATTGTTAGCGAATACCGCAGTTTGATTTCGGCGCAAAAGGCGTTGCAACGCCAATACGCGCAGGAGTTAGCCCTGCCGTCGGTGATGCTCGATGGAACACGGATCCGTTTGTACCTTAACGCTGGGTTACTCAGTGGTGTCGCCTCTGAAATCGCCGAAGGCGCCGATGGTATTGGGCTATATCGCACCGAAATTCCCTTTATGTTGCAACAGCGTTTTCCGAGTGAGTCCGAGCAGGTAAAAGTCTATCAACAGGTGTTATCGGCGGCATCGGGTCGTCCTGTGGTGATGCGTACCTTAGATGTGGGGGGCGATAAGCCGCTGCCTTATTTCCCGATTAAAGAAGATAACCCCTTCTTAGGCTGGCGCGGTATCCGCTTATCATTGGATCACCCTGAGCTATTCCTCGTGCAGTTAAGGGCGATGTTGCAAGCGGGCGGAGAGGGCAAGCAGCTCAGTATTTTACTGCCTATGGTCAGTAACTTAGATGAAATTGACCAATCCTTGGCCTATCTAGAGCAGGCCTATGTTGAACTCAAGAACGATGTGAACAGCCAGATTGAAATGCCGCGCATTGGCATTATGCTCGAAGTTCCAGCGCTGTTATATCAGTTAGATGAAGTGGCAAAACGCGTCGATTTTGTGTCGGTCGGCAGTAACGATTTGACCCAATATTTACTCGCTGTGGACCGTAACAACCCAAGGGTGAGCTCACTGTTTGATAGTTATCATCCAGGTATTCTCCGGGCGCTGCATCAGGCAAGGCTTGATTGTGATTATCATCAACTCGATATCAGTATCTGTGGCGAGCTGGCGGGGGAACCCATGGGGGCGATTCTGTTGGTGGCGATGGGATACCAGCATTTGAGTATGAACCAAGGCAGTTTAGCGCGGATTAATTACCTGCTGCGCCGAGTGTCCCGCGCAGATTTGACGCAACTCTTGTCGCAGGCTTTGAGCCTATCAAACGGTTTCCAAGTGCGTGAGTTGGTTAAAGAATATTTAACACAGCAGGGATTAGCCACAATTCTTAATTAACTAATCGCGTCTTTTGCTTTAAGCTAAGGCTTCACTTAATCACGCTGTAGGTACCCGTGTGGATAGTTTGCTGTCGGTGTTCTTTATTTGCTTGGCTTTAGGCGCGTTTGTCGGTTTTATGGCGGGGTTATTGGGCATCGGTGGCGGCTTAATTGTCGTGCCTGCACTGCTTTATATCTTACCTTCGGTCGGTATCACTTCGGCTCAGTTACCTCATATTGCGATTGCCACATCCCTTGCGGCGATTATTTTAACCTCGATTTCTTCTGCCAGAGCCCACCATAAACGCGGTAATGTGCCCTGGGGATTGTTTCGAACCATGTTTCCGGGGATCATTCTCGGCGCTTTAATGTCTGGCTTTATTGCCGAACAAATCCCTGCGGCGACCCTCAGACAAGGGTTTGCGATATTTGTGATGTTAATGGCGATTCAAATGGCTTATCCCTTTAAAACTGAATCGAACCGAGAACTGCCAAACTCGATGATTTTGTTTGTGGTGGCCGTGATTGTTGCCGCGATTGCAGGATTAATGGGGATTGGCGGCGGCGTCTTGTTAGTGCCTTTTTTAACCTATTTTGGTTTACAGATGCGTCTAGCAGTAGGATTTTCCGCCGCGACCGGATTATTAATCTCCTTGTCGGGCAGCTTAGGGTATATAATCGCGGGCTTTAACGCGCCGGATCTCCCTGAGGGCACCTTAGGGTATATCTATTTACCAGCGCTGTTTGGCTTAATAATAACTTCAATTTTAATGGCTCCAGTAGGCGTTAAGGCGGCAAGCACTTGGCCTACCTCAGTCCTTAAAAAAATATTTGCACTTTTACTCTTGTGTGTCGGTCTCAAATTAATTCTGAGCTGATTTTTAGTGTTTAGCCCTCGATTTGAGGCTGTTGATGGATAAGTTATGGCATTGAATTTTCCCAATATCGATCCCGTGATCGTGAAGTTTGGTCCCTTTGATATTTTTGGACAAACCTTTGAACCCGCCCTGCGTTGGTATGGATTTACTTACTTAGTAGGTTTTGTCGCCGCCATGTGGTTACTCAATCGCCAGGCCGACCGCTCCAATGGTTTATGGTCAAGAGAACAGGTTTCCGATCTGCTGTTTTATGGCTTTTTAGGGGTGATTTTAGGTGGCCGTATCGGCTATGTGCTCTTCTATCATTTCGATTACTTCCTCGCTAGCCCAATGTATTTGTTTAAGATTTCAGAAGGTGGCATGTCTTTCCACGGTGGCCTGATGGGGGTGATTACCGCCATGATTTATATCGCCTGGAAGCAAAAGCGTACCTTCTTTGCGGTCGCAGACATGGTGGCACCCGTGGTGCCCATTGGCTTAGGTGCGGGGCGGATCGGTAACTTTATCAATGGTGAGTTGTGGGGCCGTGTCACCGATGTCCCTTGGGCCATGGTGTTCCCAAGTGGTGGACCAGAACCTCGTCACCCATCACAACTCTATCAATTCGCCCTTGAAGGGGTGGCCTTATTCCTGCTCCTCTATTGGTTCAGTAAACGAACGAAGAAAGTCGGCGCCGTGTCGGGCATGTTCTTACTCGGATACGGGATTTTCCGTGTGATTGTTGAAACCGTAAGACAACCCGATGCGCAGTTAGGTCTCTATTGGGGCTTTATGACGATGGGGCAGATCCTCTCTGTGCCGATGATCCTCTTCGGTTTATATTTAATTCTTCGTCCAGAGGGTAAGCAGTAATGCAACAGTATTTAGACTTGATGAAGCACATCTTAGCCGAAGGTGTGGATAAATCAGACCGCACAGGTACCGGCACTCGCTCGGTATTTGGTTATCAAATGCGTTTCGATTTAAGTAAGGGCTTCCCCTTAGTCACTACCAAGAAGTGCCATATGCGCTCGATTATTCATGAGTTATTGTGGTTCCTGAAAGGCGATACCAATATTGCTTATCTGCGTGAGAATAAAGTCAGTATTTGGGACGAATGGGCCGATGAAAACGGCGATTTAGGCCCTGTTTATGGCGCGCAGTGGCGCAGCTGGCCGACCCAAAGTGGCGATGCTATTGATCAAATCTCGCAGGTGATTGCACAAATCAAATCTCAACCCGATTCACGTCGTTTAATTGTGTCGGCGTGGAACGTGGGTGAACTGGATAAAATGGCGCTGGCACCTTGCCATGCCTTTTTCCAATTCTATGTTGCCGATGGCAAATTATCCTGTCAGCTGTACCAGCGTAGCTGTGATGTGTTCTTAGGTTTACCTTTCAATATCGCCAGTTATGCTCTGCTGACCATGATGGTGGCACAGCAATGTGATTTAGCTTTGGGTGACTTTGTGTGGACGGGCGGCGATACCCATTTGTACTCCAACCATATGGAACAAACGGCGTTGCAGTTAAGCCGCGAGCCAAGACCGTTACCCACCATGACGATCCTGCGTAAACCCGCTTCTATTTTCGATTATCAATTCGAGGATTTCGAGCTAACTCACTACGATCCACACCCGCATATCAAAGCCCCTGTCGCCGTTTAATGGCGAATAAATCGACTAACACTTCGGAATTACCGAGGTGTTTTGTCGAAACTATCGATTATACTTGTTTTTTTTCTTCGTCTACACTCAGTTCATTATGATTTTTTGGAGTGCAAGATGGAAAAAGCAATTAGAAATTTTCTGAGCCAGGAATCGGCTGGCGGCATCCTGTTATTGGTTGCTGTTGTCTTAGCCATGCTCATGGCCAATTCTCCTCTAGCGGGACTCTATCAAGGTTTTCTCGGTACTGAAGTACAAGTGCGTGTCGGCGCGCTCGATCTGCATAAGCCGCTGTTGCTGTGGATTAACGATGGCCTGATGGCATTGTTTTTCTTATTGATTGGCTTAGAGGTAAAGCGTGAACTGTTAGAAGGCGCCTTATCCAGTGTGGCTCAGGCTTCACTGCCAACCTTCGCGGCAATTGGTGGTATGTTAGTGCCGGCTGGCATTTATCTGCTATTTAACTACGGCGATCCTGTAACCCAAGCGGGCTGGGCCATTCCTGCTGCTACCGATATTGCGTTTGCACTCGGCATAATGGCGTTGCTGGGTAGCCGCGTGCCTGTGGCATTGAAGGTCTTCCTACTGGCGCTCGCTATTATCGATGATTTAGGCGTGATTGTGATTATTGCGCTCTTCTACAGCAGCGATCTGTCAACCATTAGCTTAATTATTGCCAGCATTGCGATTGTCGGTTTAGTGGCCTTAAACCGTAAAGGCGTGACAGCATTAGCACCCTATGGCGTGTTGGGACTCGTCCTGTGGGTCGCGGTATTGAAGTCTGGCGTCCACGCGACTTTGGCAGGTGTGATTATTGCCTTCTGTATCCCACTGCGGGCAAAGGATGGCAGTTCACCCTCTGAGCATTTAGAGCATAGCCTGCACCCTTGGAGCACCTTCCTTATCCTGCCAGTCTTTGCCTTTGCGAATGCGGGAGTGGCCTTAGGTAACATGAGTTTGGATACCCTGATTTCCCCTGTGCCCGTTGGGATTGCATTGGGACTCATGTTAGGTAAGCCGATTGGTGTGATGCTGTTTAGTTATGTGGCCGTCAAACTGAAGTTGGCACAATTACCCGATGGGATTGGCTGGAAGCAGATTGCGCCAGTGGCGGCAATGTGTGGTATTGGTTTTACGATGTCGATGTTTATTGCTTCGCTGGCATTTGAGCAAGCAGACCCTATGTACGGCGACTTAGCGCGCCTTGGCACCTTGATAGGCTCAATTCTGGCGGCCTTGATCGGGTATTTCTGGTTATCAAAAGTGTTACCTAAAAAAGGAGTATAACTATGATAAATATGAAATTAGTAGGAATGGCAGCACTGTTAACACTTTCTTCAAGCGCAATGGCTTCGCAGATTGATGCCTGTAACAAGGATGTCGCATCACAAACCTGTCAAAGCTACCTTGAGGGCATAGTCGATGGCGCGTTAATGTTTAAATCTGAGGCATTAGGCGCAAGGCTTGAAACCAATGGCTATGAGTCTAGGGCGCTCAAGTACCGCGGCGGTAAACGTTTCCAAGAGGCGAATCGCACGTATTGTGCCAACCGTATTCCGGATAGAGACAGTTTAGTCTCCGGCGTAACAGAAGCGGTTAGCACGGGGACGGCAGCCGATTTAGATCAGCTGCAGGGAATAGTAGTTAACTTATTGGATTGTCAGCGTTTAAAATAGTGCTATCGACTCATCATTTGTTAAGCTGAGTCACTGCGATCCGACATGCCGCAGCCCTTGAGGCTGCGGTATCCATTAGAGGAAGCTCATTGGCGATGCTGCATCTTAATTACAACCATCTTTATTATTTCTGGATGATCAAGAAGAAGGGTTCTGTGGCCAAGGCGGCCGAAGCCCTTTGTCTGACGCCCCAAACCATCACGGGGCAAATTCGTGCCCTCGAAGATCGTCTTAATGGCAGTCTATTCAAACGTGTCGGACGCAATTTAGAGGCAACGGAACTCGGTGAGCTGGTATTTCGCTACGCCGATAAGATGTTTTCCCTCAGTTATGAGATGCTCGATTTACTCAACTATCAAAAAGATGATGCCATTTTATTTGAAGTGGGGATTGCCGATGCCTTGTCTAAAGCCCTAGCTAGTCGGGTGTTGCTTTCTGTGGTGCCTAATGATGGTTCCATGCACCTTGCTTGTTATGAAGCGACCCACGAAAGTTTAATGACTCGTTTACGCGAGCATAAACTGGATATGATCCTCTCGGACTGTGCGGGTGAGTCATTGAAATATCCTGAGATTTTATCGAAAAAACTGGGTGAGTGTGGCGTGAGCTTTTTTTCCGCCGAAACCTATAGCGCCGATTTCCCCGCTTGTTTAGAGCAAGGGCAATTGCTGATCCCTGGTCGTAGAACATCGCTTGGGCAACAATTATACCGTTGGTTCGATGAGCAAAATCTTAAGGTTAGCATCTTAGGTGAGTTTGATGATGCGGCGATGATGAAGGCCTTTGGCTACCTGAAACGCGGGATCTTCGTCACGCCGTCGGTCTATCCGCAAGAAGTGATTTCCCACGGCATGCATTTGCTCGGCGAAACCTTAGATGTGAAGGAAGAATACCATGTGATGTTTGCCGAGCGGATGATCCAACATCCAGCGGTGAAACGTTTATTAGAGACGGATTTCAGTGATTTATTTGCCGGATTAGACAGCCAAGTTCAGCGGTGTTAAGACGAGTTTCAATACGGCTTGCATCGACACTATACGGCGTGAACTGGTAAACTAGGGCGAAATTTGTTTTGGGAGAATTAACTTGGAGTTAATGAACATTGCACGGGTCCGCTGGGCATGTCGCCGCGGAATGCTCGAATTGGACGTCTTGTTCCAGCCTTTCGTCGAAAATGTTTATCAGGATTTGTCGGATGACGACAAGGCCCTGTTTATTCGTTTACTCGAGTGTGAAGACCCTGAATTATTTGCTTGGTTTATGGGTCATGAAGCCTGTCCCGATGCAGAGCTTGCCCGCATGGTAGTGCAAGTCCGTGGCAGAGCGGCGCCATAGTTTTAGCGTAAAAGCCTCTCGCGACCAACGACTCTCGTTGGTCGTTTTTGTTTGTGTCTGCAGTACCTCTTTACTTATCTGGCCTGAAACGGATGTCGTATTTTGGCGTGTGCTTAAGTTGGTCTTCGCCGTTTTAATCCTCGGATTCTTGGGATATCAGTTATGGCGACTGAGGACCTGGCAGTGTCGTTTTGAACTCAATGGAAAAGGGGAAGGCTGGCTCTCGACGGAGGAGGCGTTTCATGTGCTCCCGAGAACTTGGGTAACGCCTTTTATTTGCTTGGTTTATTATCAGTCCGCCGATAAGTTGCATCTGTTGCCCCTGTGGGCCGATATGTTTAGCGATACGGATTACCGCCACTTATGCCGACTATTACTTAAGGTTAAAACTCAAGCGACGAGTCAAGGTGAGTCCCTTTAATTCATATCTAACATGGTTCCTTCAGCCTAAATAAAACGGGCTAAATCTGAGTAGATTTAGCCCGTTAAAAATGTCCCTTAAACAACTCGGTTATTTTTCAGGTTGCAGAATCGTTGGTTGCGGTGAGTCTACCTTCTCGGGATGGTCGATATTGTAGTGCAGGCCACGGCTCTCTTTACGATCCATCGCGCAGCGGATAATCAGCTCTGCCACTTGCACTAAGTTACGCAGTTCCAGCAGGTTATTACTGACTCTGAAGTTGCTGTAATACTCTTGGATTTCCTGTTGTAACATCAGGCAGCGGCGCAATGCACGCTCCAAGCGTTTATCTGAGCGGACAATCCCCACATAGTCC
The DNA here is from genome assembly GCF_019457635.1 of Shewanella mangrovisoli. Classification (NCBI taxonomy): domain Bacteria; kingdom Pseudomonadati; phylum Pseudomonadota; class Gammaproteobacteria; order Alteromonadales; family Shewanellaceae; genus Shewanella; species Shewanella mangrovisoli. The sequence goes on along the minus strand of NZ_CP080412.1, from coordinate 3,466,445 downwards.
CACATAAAGAGGCGCAGTTCGTGCCAGTTGTGGGCAATCACCACTTCTTCATCGGAGTTGGAGACTTTACTCTCGTCCCACGCCGGAATTTGCCCCGGTAATGGAATTTTGTGCATTTGGCTCTCAATATCCTGCGACGCAGCGCGGGCAAATACCAAACACTCGAGTAGCGAGTTACTCGCCAAGCGGTTCGCACCATGTAAGCCAGTATAGGCGACTTCGCCGATGGCATAGAGGCCGTTGAGGTCGGTTTGGCCGTGCAAATCCGTCATCACGCCACCACAGGTATAGTGGGCGGCAGGCACTACTGGAATGGCATCCTTGGTGATATCGATACCCAGTTCCAAGCAGCGACTATAGATCGTTGGGAAATGCTTGATGATAAAGTCGCTGTCTTTATGGCTGATGTCTAAGTAGACGCAATCGGCACCTAAGCGTTTCATCTCGTAGTCGATGGCGCGGGCAACGATGTCGCGGGGCGCGAGTTCGGCGCGCTCGTCAAAGTCAGGCATAAAGCGGCTGCCATCGGGGCGACGTAAATAAGCTCCTTCACCGCGCAGGGCTTCGGTCAGCAGAAAGTTACGCGCATCGGCATGGTAAAGGCAGGTCGGATGGAATTGATTAAATTCCATATTGGCCACACGGCAACCTGCACGCCACGCCATGGCAATACCATCACCACTCGCCACATCTGGGTTTGAGGTGTATTGGTAGACCTTAGAGCTACCGCCCGTGGCTAATGCGACAAATTTTGCCTTGATGGTTTCGACCTGCTCGGCATTACGGTTCCACACATAAGCGCCTAACACGCGATTGCCAGGGCGATTCAATTTACGGGTAGTGATGAGGTCGATGGCGTTGTAACGTTCTAAAACTTGAATATTGGGATGGGCGAGGGCGCGTTCTTGCAGCGTGGTTTGCACTTCTTTGCCCGTCGCATCGGCGGCATGCAGAATGCGTCTATGGCTGTGGCCGCCTTCGCGGGTCAAGTGATAAGGTGCGTCTTTGGCATTATCGCCAGCGGTTTCTTCTTTATCGAATGCCACGCCACATTCAATTAACCATTGCATGGCGCTTTTGGCGTTTTCAGCGGTAAAAGTCACCACTTCCTTATCGCACAAACCAGCACCGGCCACTAACGTATCGGCCACGTGGGATTCGATGGTATCACTTTCATCGAACACGGAGGCGATACCGCCTTGGGCGTAGTATGTTGACCCTTCCGAGAGTGGGCCTTTTGAGAGCAGAATTACGTTTGCTTTTTCAGCAAGATGCAAAGCTAGTGTCAGACCTGCGGCACCGCTACCTATGACTAATATGTCAGATTGGTGTTCAACTACTTGTTTCATCGGGTATCATGCTATGACTGAGAGTGCCATCTATGGTAAACCAACTCACCGATTATGGGTACTTTCCTTTTAACCTTACTTTTTTTGTATAATTCTTAGAACTTTTTCAAAGCACGCTAGTCTACATAAGTGAATATGATTCGAGCGACTGAGAAATCAGCATTTTAGATTTGGGAGAAGTCGGCTCGGATGAGTGGACAAATAAGTGATCAACAATTAGTTGAGCGCGTACAACGGGGAGATAAAAACGCTTTTAACCTGTTGGTGCTTAAATATCAGAGTAAAGTGGTGAGCTTGATTTCACGCTATGTGCGTAACCAAGCCGACGTTACCGATGTAGCACAGGAAGCGTTTATCAAAGCTTATCGAGCTTTGCCAAACTTTCGCGGAGAAAGTGCGTTTTATACCTGGTTGTACCGCATAGCCGTAAACACGGCTAAGAATTACCTCGTGTCACAGGGGCGCAGAGCGCCTGCAAATGATGTGGATGCAGAGGATGCCGAATACTACGAAGGCAGTGATGCGCTAAAGGAGTTTGCCTCTCCAGAGCGACTAATGTTATCGGACGAAATCAAAAAAGTGGTTTTCGAGACATTAGAAACCTTGCCGGAAGAATTACGTATGGCGATTTCGCTACGTGAACTCGATGGGATGAGTTACGAGGATATTGCCATCATCATGGATTGCCCTGTGGGTACCGTAAGATCTCGTATCTTCCGCGCCCGTGAAGCAATCGATAAAAAACTCCAGCCATTACTGGAAGAGTAACACCCTTAAATTTAGACAGGTGAACAATGGATAAATTAGGTCAAGAATGGGTATCTGCGGCTGTCGATGGAGAGACAGATCTGCAGACAATGGCAGAACTTGCTGCCGATACGCATTCACATAATAAATGGCGTAACTATCATGTGATAGGTGATGCTATGCGGGGAGAGTTGCCCCAAACTATGGCGTTAGACCTTTCCGCCAGTATTGCAGCTGCAATCGAACTTGAGCCTGCCATTGTCTCGCCTCAAGTGAGCGCGCCTGAAGTTACAGCGGCTCCACAGCAAGTCGCTATCAATGCTGGCCAAAGCCGTGTTGTGCCCTTATTCAAGCAGTTTGGTCAGTATGCGATTGCCGCTACTGTGGCTATGTTCGCCATCGTAGGCGTACAGAACTTTAACCAAACCGCCGATGATGCCGCGTCGCCATCGCCTGTGCTCATCACCCGTCCTCTGGTCGGTAGTGCATCGCCAGTGAGCCTACAGACAGGTCCAGTGCAGCAAAATCAGAGCTACACTAATGACCAAATGAATGAGCAACGTCGCCGAATTAATACTTATATTCAGGACCATATGTTGCAGCAACGATTGAATACGGGTGCCGTTGTAGAAGACAATAGCGAGGTTATTCCCGTTCCTGTCAATCAGTAGTAAGGAGTTAGCTTGCGTCTAATCCTGTTGGCTTTGTTAGCCTTGGTATTCCCTGCAGTGGCGCAGGAAGATATGCCTGCCAAAGTCTGGCTTGAGAAAATGAGCCAGGCTTTAAAAGAGAAAGAGTTTAAAGCATCGATTATACAACTTCAGGCCGACCATATTCGGCCTTTGGTTTATCTTCACGGTAAGGTGAATAATCAAGAAGTTGCGTTTCTTGAGTACCTCAATGGCCCACCAAAAAATGCGGTTAGAGTGGGAAACCGAGTCACCTTTATCGAACACGATCAACCCGCCTATAGCATCCTTTCTAATCATATTCAGGGCGTGTGGCCTGCGGCTTTCTCGTCAAAGATGAGTGACTTAGAAGTGGGGTATCAGTTTGTACTCGGTGGTCGTACGCGTATTGCGGGACGTCCCGGCCAAATGATCCGTTTATTACCAAATGATGAGTACCGTTACGGTTTCCAAATTTGGCTGGATATGGACACCTATCTGCCGCTGAGATACGACATGCTGACTCAAGATAAACAGTTACTTGAACAGCTGATGGTGATTGAGCTGATTGAGCTAAATGAGCCGCCATCGATTCTGCAGGAAGCCTATAAGCAAGAGTGGCCAGCGGTTATCGACCAAGCTGAACGCCAAGATGGACAAAACTGGCAGTTTTCTTGGTTACCAGCTGGATTTAGCGTGGTAGTGCGTGATCACCACCGCTTAATTGGCAGTCACGAGGCGGTTGAATATATTGCGTTAACCGATGGCTTAGCTAATATTTCTATCTATGTTGCACGGGCTGGCTCGACGCCTTTACCCGAAGAGTTAATCACTCGTAATGGCTTGTCTTTGGTCTCTGAAAAAGTGGGTAATGCCGAAGTGGTTGCCGTGGGTAAAGTGCCAACCGAAACCTTGGCCCGTATCGCGAAAAGTCTGATGTTAGAATAAGGCCTCTTATCATGATGGAAGAAGTGGCGCGGGTTGTCGCCTGCGATAATCAAGGTTGGCTGACCGTCGAGGTAGAGCTTAAAAGTACCTGTAAGAGCTGCAGCAGTAGCGAGTCTTGCGGTACGTCGGCGGTGGCTCAGGCTTTTTCGGCAAAGACACAGCAATTCTCCATTCAAAGTGAACGAACCTGCGAGGTTGGTGAACTGCTAAAACTCGGTTTACCAGAGAGCGTGATCCTGAAAGCGGCGGCCTTAGTTTATTTGATGCCGCTGCTCGGATTATTTGCTGGCGCCGTATTTGGCCAGTTTTTCGCAGGTTTGTTTGAAATCAATTCGGATCTCAGTGCGATAGCTTTTGCTGCCTTAGGCGCTATAGCCGCTTGGTTCTTTGGAAAGCACAAGGCAAAACAACTCGAAGTCGATTCGCAACCTGTCATTTTGGCTTATTTAGGCTCAGGGATCAGTTTAGAAAAATTACCCGTTTAATTTCATGTTGTTATTGATTTTAATCTGGCAATAAACTTCCGCTGAGAGCCACATTTTCCGACTTAAAGAGAAGGATGAGTGAATCTGATTGGTATTGAAACCGCAATCAGGTACAATTTCGCACCTTTGAACCGTATCCATTTTTCAGTATTAGTCATAGCAGCATAATGAAACACATTAGAAACTTCTCAATTATTGCCCATATCGACCATGGTAAATCGACGCTATCAGATCGTCTTATTCAGGTTTGTGGCGGGTTAAGCGACCGTGAAATGGATGCGCAAGTTCTTGATTCTATGGATCTAGAGCGTGAGCGCGGTATCACGATTAAGGCCCAGAGCGTCACGTTGGAATACAAAGCCAAAAATGGCGAAACTTACCAACTTAACTTTATTGATACCCCAGGCCACGTTGACTTTTCCTATGAAGTATCTCGTTCATTAGCCGCCTGTGAGGGCGCGCTGCTCGTGGTGGATGCGGGTCAAGGCGTTGAAGCGCAGACGCTCGCTAACTGTTACACCGCGCTGGATATGAATCTGGACGTGGTACCTATCTTGAACAAAATCGACTTACCCCAAGCCGATCCTGAGCGCGTAGCCGCTGAGATTGAAGACATCGTGGGTATCGATGCGATGAACGCTGTGCGTTGCTCGGCCAAAACCGGCGTGGGTATTGACGAAGTATTAGAAGTCATCGTTGATCAAATTCCGCCGCCAGAAGGCGACCCAGAGGCGCCGTTACAAGCGCTGATCATCGACTCTTGGTTTGATAGCTACTTAGGCGTTGTTTCTCTCGTACGTATTAAAAACGGCGTGTTGAAGAAAGGTGACAAGTTTAAGGTGATGTCTACCGGACAAAACCACACCGCAGACCGCGTCGGTATTTTCACGCCTAAACAAACCGATAAAACCGAACTGAAAACCGGTGAAGTAGGTTTCGTTATTGCGGGTATTAAAGAAATTCATGGTGCACCAGTGGGTGATACCTTGACGCTGGCTAAGCATGGCGCTGAAAAGCCATTACCCGGCTTTAAGAAAGTGAAGCCTCAGGTTTACGCTGGTGTGTTCCCAATTTCGACCGATGAATATGAAAACTTCCGCGATGCGCTGAACAAACTCAGCCTCAACGATGCGTCATTATTCTTCGAGCCTGAAAGTTCATCAGCCCTGGGTTTTGGTTTCCGTATTGGCTATTTAGGCCTGCTCCACATGGAAATCATTCAAGAGCGTTTAGAGCGTGAATACGATCTTGACCTTATTACGACGGCGCCTACCGTAGTGTATGAGGTGCTGTTGACCAGTGGTGAAACCATCTATGTTGATAACCCAGCGGACTTGCCGGCGATTAACAACATCGAAGAGATGCGTGAGCCTATCGTTGAAGCTAACATTCTGGTGCCAAAAGAATACTTAGGTAACGTGATTACCCTGTGTATTGAAAAACGCGGTACCCAAGTGAACATGGTTTACCACGGTAATCAAGTGGCCGTGACTTACCATCTGCCGATGGCAGAAGTGGTGATGGACTTCTTCGACCGCTTAAAATCAACCAGCCGTGGTTATGCATCGTTAGAATACAACTTCATCCGCTCTGATCCTGCGGACATGGTGCGCTTAGACATCTTAATCAACGGCGACCGTGTTGACGCATTGGCGATGATTATTCACCGTTCAAACATTCGTCACCGTGGTTTGGCGTTGGTTGAGAAGATGAAAGAGCTGATCCCACGTCAGATGTTTGATATCGCGATTCAAGCCGCTGTTGGCAGCCAAATTATTGCCCGTTCTACCGTAAAAGCCTTACGTAAAGACGTAACGGCTAAGTGTTACGGTGGTGACGTTTCCCGTAAGAAGAAACTCTTGAATAAACAAAAAGAGGGTAAGAAACGGATGAAACAAGTGGGTAACGTTGAGGTGCCGCAAGAGGCGTTCTTAGCGGTACTTAAGCTAAACGAGTAACACTCGAGATAACACAATTTAGCTATTATTGCGCCGCAGTTTGCGGCGCTTTACTTAGCTTATCGTATGTTTTGTGGTGTTTTTTTAGAAATACGGTAAGTTAACTAAAGTTCGCGAGTCGAAATACAATAGTCGCTGAGTTTGGATCTTTACATTTCAAGGCAGGAGTTCAATAAGCAATGGCAGCCTATTTTTCCATTATTTTAGTGCTAGTCACCCTGATTTCAGGGCTGATCTGGTTAATCGATGTGCTGGTATTTGCGCCTAAACGCCGCGAAAGCTTAGCCTTAGCCAAGGCTTCGCAGGCTAATTTAACCGAGGAAGCCGAGTATAACATCATCCGCGAACCCACAGTGGTTGAAACCGCGCACTCCATCTTCCCTGTGATTGCCTTCGTGTTGATCCTGCGCTCGTTTATTTACGAACCATTCCAAATTCCCTCAGGCTCTATGATGCCAACCCTGTTAGTGGGTGACTTTATTCTGGTGGAAAAGTTTAGCTATGGCCTAAAAGATCCCGTATGGCGCACTAAACTGATTGAAACGGGCGAGCCGAAACGTGGCGATGTAATTGTGTTTAAATATCCTGAGAACCCTCAGATTGACTACATCAAGCGCGTGGTAGGTTTACCGGGCGATCGGATTATCTACCGCAACAAGCAGTTGATGCTCCAAAAGGCCTGTGGCGCTGAGCAAACCCATTGCCCTGAGCCAGAACTGGTGGCGCGTACCGAAATCAGCCGTGGTGATTTCAGCCAAGATGGTGTGCCATTAATTCGTTTTAAAGAGCAACTCGGTGAAGTGGCTCACGATATTTTAATCAATCCAAGCCGCCCCGATATGTTGGGATACTTCAAGCGTGAAGGAAATTTACCAGCGGGTGAGTTCCTTGTGCCAGAAGGCCATTATTTTGCGATGGGTGACAACCGCGATAACAGTACCGACAGCCGTTTCTGGGGCTTTGTCCCTGAAGAGAATCTTGTGGGTAAAGCGGTCGCTATCTGGATTAGTTTTGAGTTTGACCGTTCTAAAGCCGACTTCCTGCCAACTTGGGTGCCAAGTGGCGTGCGTTTTGAACGAGTAGGTGGAATTCACTAATGGAACCGATTAAAAATTTGCCACGTTTGTGTCGTACTTTGGGTTATGAGTTCAAGAATATTGATCTCCTCACCCAAGCATTGACCCACAGAAGTGCGGCAAATAAGCACAACGAGCGTTTAGAGTTTTTAGGCGATTCGATTTTATCGATTGTGATTTCTGACGCCTTATACCATCAGTTTCCTAAGGCGACTGAGGGTGACTTGAGCCGGATGCGCGCGACCTTAGTGCGTGGTGATACGCTCACCTTGATTGCTAAGGCCTTTAAGCTTGGGGATTATTTATTCTTAGGCCCCGGCGAGTTAAAGAGCGGTGGTTTTAGACGTGAGTCCATCTTGGCCGATGCGGTCGAGGCGATTATCGGCGCAATCTACTTAGATTCCGATCTCGAAGTGTGCCGTAAGCTATTACTGCATTGGTACGCTGAGCGTTTGGCCGAGATCCAACCCGGCGTGAATCAAAAAGACGCTAAAACCTTACTGCAAGAATATTTACAAGGGTTAAAGAAGCCGCTACCCGATTACCAAGTAATCAATATAGAAGGCGATGCCCACGATCAAACATTCACCGTTGAATGTCGTATAGATGACTTGAGCGAAAGCGTGATTGGCGTAGCGAGTTCGCGCCGTAAAGCTGAGCAGATTGCCGCGGCTCAAGTATTGGAGTTACTGAAGAAATGACCAAGAAAACAGACTTGCCAGCTGTCGATGCCGCTAACGCGAGCAATGAGCCGAGCTTAGATGAATTACTGGCAAGGATGAATGCAGCGAGCGCGGCGGCGCCGTCTGTTCACTATGATGTGACCTACTGTGGCATGGTGGCCATTATTGGGCGCCCTAACGTGGGGAAATCGACCCTGCTGAACCGTTTGCTTGGGCAAAAGATCAGTATTACCTCGAAAAAGCCGCAAACGACGCGTCATCGCATCATGGGGATCCATACCGATGGCCCGCGTCAAATCGTGTTTATCGACACACCGGGTCTGCATATTGAAGAGCAGCGTGCGATTAACCGTTTGATGAACCGTGCGGCGGCGAGCTCGCTTGCCGATGTGTCTATGGTGATTTTTGTGGTCGATGGTATGACATGGACCGCCGATGATGAGATGGTATTAAGCAAACTTCGCCGTGGCGGTGAAGAGCGTAAAACCGTTTTAGCCATCAACAAAGTTGATAATATCAAAGACAAAGAAGCCCTTTTCCCTTATTTGGAAGAAGTGGCCAAGAAGTACCCCTTCGATGAGATCCTGCCGATTTCGGCCAGTAAGGGCACCAACGTTAAGCGCATTTTAGATATGGCGGCAGAGTCTCTGCCCGAGAATCCCTTCTTCTTTCCAGAAGATTATGTGACCGACCGTTCGCAGCGTTTTATGGCCTCTGAAATTGTCCGTGAAAAACTGATGCGCTTTTTAGGTGATGAATTGCCCTACGATGCGACGGTTGAAATCGAGCAGTTTAAGATGATGGAAAACGGCGTTTATCAAATCAACGCCCTGATCTTGGTCGAGCGTGAAGGCCAAAAACGGATGGTGATTGGTAGCAAAGGCGAACGCATTCGTACCATAGCCACGCAAGCGCGCCTCGATATGGAAACCTTGTTTGATAACAAAGTGTTCCTCGAAGTGTGGGTGAAGGTCAAATCCGGTTGGGCCGATGATGAACGCGCCCTGCGAAGCTTAGGCTACGGTGACGATTAATCGTTACTGATGATAGGCCGAGCCTTACCATGAACGAGCGCGCAGACCGATGAAACGGGGTTATGTTTTGCATCATCGCCCTTACCGGGAATCTAGCGCGCTGGTCAATCTCTTGGTTGACGGTATTGGTCGTGTCGATGCCGTCGCGCGAGTTGGGAGCGGTAAACGCTCCATCAAAAGTATCCTCCAACCCTTTCAGCCGCTGATTTTTGAATTTAGCGGTAAGTCTGAACTCAAAAACATCAGCCAAATTGAAGCGGCCGCGCCAGCCGTGCCTTTATCGGGTTATAGCCTGTATGCTGGCATGTATATCAATGAGTTGCTGATGCGTACTCTGTCGGTTCACCATAATGCCGAGGCGTTATTCCTCATCTACCATCAAGCCTTGGTCGGGCTCGCGGCGCAGTTTTGCGAGTCGAAGCTGCGCTACCTTGAGCTGGCCCTCTTGCGGGAACTCGGAGCTATGCCATCCCTTATCCGCGATACTCAGGGCGAACCGCTGATCCCTGAACATTACTATCAGCTCGTGCCAGAACTGGGTTTTCAATTTGTGTTGAACAGCAGGGCAAAGCATACCTATCAAGGCGCGATGTTAACTGCACTTAACGATAATCAATTGTTGCAAGAGCAGTTTTTAGAGGCTAAACGATTGATGCGGTCTATGCTGCAACCCTTGCTCGGAAATAAGCCGCTGGTGAGTCGGCAGCTATTTATTCAAGCGATAGCCTCAAATAGAGATGGGAATAATTAGTCCTAGCTCCTGTTTTTTACTGTCTGTCCCAGTACAATAGGGCGCAAATCAGCGTTAATTCTAGCCTTACAAACATAAAGGAGTTCCCGATGAGCCGTATCTTATTGGGTGTTAATATCGACCATATTGCGACCCTGCGTCAGGCTCGCGGCACCAGTTATCCCGATCCTGTCCATGCGGCGGCGGTTGCCGAGCATGCGGGTGCCGACGGTATCACGATTCATTTACGGGAAGACAGACGTCATATTATCGACCGCGATGTATATTTGCTGGCGAAAACCTTAAAGACGCGGATGAACTTTGAGTGTGCCGTGACAGAAGAAATGCTCAACATCGCCTGCGAAGTCAAACCGACCTATGTTTGCTTAGTCCCTGAAAAACGCCAAGAAGTGACGACTGAAGGTGGTTTAGACGTGGCTGGTCAACTAGATAAAATCACTGCCGCGGTAAGCCGTTTAGCCGCCAATGGTATCCAAGTGTCACTGTTTATCGATGCCGATAAGACGCAAATCGATGCCGCTGTCGCCTCTGGCGCGCCACTTATCGAAATCCATACCGGTTGCTATGCCGACGCTAAAACCGCTGAAGAAGAAGCCAAGGAGCTTGCGCGTATCAGCGAAATGGCGAAATACGCCCACGGCAAAGGCTTAGTCGTGAATGCGGGCCATGGGCTGCATTACCACAATGTTAAGCCGATTGCGGCGATCCCAGAGCTGTATGAACTGAATATTGGCCATGCCATTGTCGCGCGTGCGGCCATTGATGGCTTAGCGACAGCGGTTAAAGACATGAAAGCGCTGATGTTAGAAGGTCGTCGAGGCGAATAATGGCAATCGTTGGGCTTGGCACTGACATAGTTGAAATCGAGCGTATCACGGCCCATGTGGCACGTTCCGGCGATAAGCTGGCTAAACGTGTACTGACAGAGGCTGAGTTTGATATCTATCAACAGCATAGCCAACCGAGTCGCTATTTGGCTAAACGCTTTGCCGCCAAAGAGGCTGCAGCTAAAGCCTTGGGGACGGGGATTGGTCGAGGGGTGTCTTTTCAGCATATCCACATTGGGAATACACCCGATGGCGCGCCGACGATTGATTTTACACAAGGGGCGCAGCAGCGTTTAGCTTTGCTCAACGGCGTGGTCGGGCACATTTCAATCGCGGATGAAAAATCCTACGCTATTGCGACGGTTATCCTCGAATCTCGCTAATCTATTACCCGTTACTATAAAGGGAGCTTTAGCTCCCTTTTTTATTGCCTCAAAGTACCTAGCAACATTTTTGTTACTTTTTACTGTTCAGTCTCGCATTTTTGGGCTAGGTTAGGTCAAAAGTGGTATTTAGACACAAGTTTGCAGGGACACAGCAAAAGGAGCCCCAGATGAAATCCGCCGTAGAGCAGCTATCAACCTATAAGAGTGTGCATTTAAATCAGCGTAATATACTTACCCATTTCGTTGGTATTCCATTGATTATATGGTCTGCTTTCCTATTACTAGCGACTATCCGTATTCCACTTGGCAGCGTGGGTGATGTGAGTTTAGGTGTGATTTTGGGGGCTGGTGTGTTGGTTTATTACTTTCGCTTACATGCGAAGTTAGCGATTGGCCTAGCTTTATTTATCGCCCCCGTCGTATATACGACTGAGCTAATGGCTGATTCTCCCAACGCCTTCTGGTTGGCTATATCGGTATTTATCGTGGGATGGATTTTTCAGTTGATTGGCCATCAATACGAGAAGGCCAAACCCGCTTTTGTGGACGATTTAAACCAACTATTAATTGGCCCGTTCTTCTTAATGGCCGAAGTATATTTTGTCTTGGGGTTAGAAAAGGAGTTAGATGCCGAGATTACACCTATCGCTATCGAGAAGCGCCGGGCACTCGAAGCTCGTCTAAAGACGCAAAGCGTTAAATAATTTCTTGGGGGAGAGGAAATCGGCTGATTCCGTTTGGAACCAGCCGATTTTTATGGGAATGTTAGCGTGGCGACTGATAATGCTGTGGAATGATTCGCACTGTTTTGACCATATTATCCGCGACTTCAATCACTTCTAATGGGTAACCCGCTAGGCGAAGGCTAGTGTTCTCGGCGGGAATATCCTCTAAATACTCTAAGATCAAGCCATTGAGGGTTTTAGGGCCATCGGTTGGGAAATCCCATTTCATTTCTTTATTCAAATCACGGATAGTGATACTGGCATCGACTAAGTAACTTCCATCCTGCTGGGCAGTAATATCTTCACTCGGCGTGGCCAGCATAGAGGTGGTGAAGTCGCCGACAATTTCTTCGAGAATATCTTCGAGTGTCACCAATCCTTGAATATCACCGTATTCATCGACCACTAGGCCGATGCGCTCTTTATTGTGCTGAAAGTTAGCTAATTGCACATTGAGCGGCGTACCTTCGGGAATAAAGTAGAGTTCTTTTACCGCACGTAGCAATGAGGATTTACTGAACTGCTCTTTTGATTGTAGGCGCAGTGCGTCACGCAGATGAATAAAACCAACAGCATCGTCAATGGTATCTCGGTATACCAACACTCGAGTATGCGGGCTTTGGATCACTTGGCGATTGATAAACTTAAAATCATCGTTGACGTTAATCGCATAGATATCCGAGCGCGGCACCATGATGTCTTCAACGGTCACTTTTTCTAAATCGAGAATCGATAACAGCATCTCTTGGTGGCGTTGGGGGATCAAGGCGCCAGCCTCATGTACAACCGTCCTTAACTCTTCTTGGCTCAGTGCATCGCTGCTGCTGATGGTTTTGATGCCAAAGAGACGTAGTATGCCTGTGGTTATCCAGTTCACGCTGGTGACGACATAGGCAAAAATGGTTGATAGACCAATGAGTAAAATACTCGATGGGAAGGCAATGCGTTCAGGGTTCAAGGCGGCGATAGTTTTGGGGGTGACTTCGGCAAAGACTAATACGACTAAGGTCAGCACCCCAGTGGCGACCGCGACGCCTAAATCGCCCCAAAGGCGCATCCCAATAATGGTCGCAATGGCGGAGGCGAGAATATTAACGAGGTTATTACCAATCAGAATCAAGCCAATTAAGCGGTCTGGACGTTCGAGCAACTTGAGGGCGCGAATGGCACCTTTATGGCCGTTTGAGGCGAGATGCCTTAACCGATAGCGGTTAAGGGTCATCATGGCGGTTTCAGAACCTGAAAAGTAGGCAGAACAAAGGATAAGCACTAGTAAGAAAATGAGGAGTGCGCTTGTCGATATAGCGTCCAAAAATAGGCTCCAATCAGGCCGATAAGGTTAAGTTGATACCGAGAAATAAACGGGGTGTCAAGTCAGCTTAGGGAATAAGCGCCTAAGCTGACTTGGAATTATTAACTAAGAATTAACTCTTTGACAATCCGAGCGCCAAAATAAGCTAAGGATAACAAGGTCGCGCCGGTTAAGGTGTAAATGACCGCGGTGCGAATTTTACAGCCAACCCAATACTGCTGCCACAGCATGGCGATATACACAAACCACGCGATGATAGACAGAATCGCCTTATGGCCTTTGCCATCGGCAAACATATCATCGAGGAAGATAAAACCAGTGGCGAGGGATAAACTCAGTAAAATCACCCCAATAATCACAAGATGATAGAGCTGTTTTTCTACCGTCATCAGCGGCGGAATGCCTGGGCTTAGCATTAATTGTTTCTTCTTGAGTTTATTTTGGATCATCGCCAGCTGAATCGCATACAGGGCGGCGATCATCAGGGCGCTGTATGCCATAAGAGAGAGCACAACGTGGGCCAAAACCTCAGGATACAGCTCAAAGTGAGTAATAAACTTAGGCGGTAATAACCAGAGTAGAGCCACAGAGAGCACAGAGCAGGCGTAAACCACGGGCACAACCACAATCACTTTTAGCCTAAACATCATCACGGTAAAGGTGAAGGCGATGATCCAGTTCACTAACGAGATCACATTAGTGAGGCTGAAGTTTTGTCCATCGGTCGTAAAAATCGCTTGAGAAAGGGCGGCAGCGTGCAAAATCACGGCGATGGCGGCGACACCGGCAACGGCCTTGCGATTAGGGCCTTCAGGATGGAACAGTCGACTTGTCACTAATACCAATGCGATGCAATAAAAAAACATGGCTGAGGCAGAAAAAATGACCATGGGTAATTAACCTATTCGTGTTGTTAATGGTGCTTTGAAAACGGGGCATACAGATCAATATTTTGCCTAGAATAACATGAGCTGTCGGCAAATGGGCAGTGACATAAGTTGCAAAATTTAGCAGATTCTTATTGTTAGACGTAAATAGTCGTAGGCGAATCGCAAAATATGACCTAAAGCAGGTTAGTTGCCGAAGTTAACGCAAGTAGGGCATAGCAGTAGCATAATGCGCCCGCATCGTTATAATACAGCCCATTAATCGAGATCCTAAAGGTATAGAGCAGGACGATGTTTGAGAATCTAACCGACAGACTGTCACGCACGCTGAAAAATATCAGTGGCCGTGGTCGCTTAACCGAAGAAAACGTTAAGGAAACCCTGCGCGAAGTGCGTATGGCGCTGCTGGAGGCCGATGTTGCCCTGCCTGTGGTGCGTGAATTCGTTAACAATGTAAAAGAACGTGCCGTTGGTCAGGAAGTGGCGAAAAGCTTAAGTCCTGGTCAAGCCTTTATTAAGATTGTTCAAAGCGAACTTGAAAAATCCATGGGTGAGGCCAACCAAGCTCTGGATTTAGCCACTCAGCCGCCAGCGGTGGTGATGATGGCGGGCCTTCAAGGTGCGGGTAAAACGACCAGCGTTGCCAAATTAGGTAAGCTGCTGCGTACGCGCCATAAGAAATCGGTATTAGTCGTCAGTGCCGACGTTTACCGCCCTGCGGCGATTAAACAGCTAGAAACCTTAGCGACCGAAGTCGATGTGGAGTTCTTCCCATCGGATGTGAGCCAAAAGCCAATCGATATCGCCAAGGCGGCTATTGCCCACGCCAAACTTAAATTTATCGATGTGGTGATCCTCGACACCGCGGGTCGTCTGCACGTCGATGAAGCCATGATGGATGAGATCAAGGCGCTGCACGCGGCGGTTAAGCCGATTGAGACACTGTTCGTGGTCGATGCCATGACAGGTCAAGACGCGGCAAATACGGCTAAAGCCTTTAACGAAGCGCTGCCGCTCACAGGTGTGATTTTAACTAAGGTCGACGGTGATGCGCGTGGTGGTGCGGCATTATCAATTCGCCACATTACCGGCAAGCCGATTAAATTCCTCGGTGTTGGCGAGAAGACCGATGCCCTAGAGCCTTTCCATCCCGACCGTATCGCCTCACGTATTCTCGGCATGGGCGATGTATTATCGCTTATCGAAGAAGTTGAGCGCGGTGTCGATAAAGACAAGGCGATGAAGCTGGCTTCTAAAGTGAAGCAGGGCGGAAGTTTTGATCTCGAAGATTTTCGCGAGCAGCTACAGCAGATGAAAAACATGGGCGGCATGATGAGCATGATTGAAAAGCTGCCCGGTGTGGGTCAATTGCCACCGGATGCCCTAGCGCAAATCCAAGACGGTAAAATGACCCGTCAAATGGAAGCCATCATTAACTCAATGACGGCCAAAGAGCGTAAAAACCCTGATTTAATCAAGGGCTCACGTAAGCGCCGTATCGCTGCGGGTTCTGGTACGCAAATTCAAGACGTGAACCGTTTATTGAAACAGTTTACCCAAATGCAAAAGATGATGAAAAAGATGTCGGCCAAGGGCGGCATCCAGAAGATGATGCGCGGAATGCGTGGCATGATGCCAGGCGGCATGAAATTTCCTGGCCGTTAATTCTGGCGATTTTCACCAAAGTTGATGTTTTATCAGTTGGTTGATTCTATTTGAAATGAAGCGGGCAATCCTAAGGCAGGTTTAATAATCGCCAGATTTGGTTGCATTCGTTGAAAAGTCAGGTAAAATCTTCCGGCTTTCTATCTGGGACTCTTCGCGAACACGGGGTTCCAGTTTTTATTTTTGCTTCAAGCAAATCATTAGAGGATTGAAAACGCATGGTTACCATTCGTTTAGCTCGTGGTGGCGCTAAAAAGCGTCCATTTTACAACATCGTTGTTGCTGACAGCCGTAACGCTCGTGACGGTCGTTTCATTGAGCGTGTTGGTTTCTTCAACCCATTGGCTCGTGGCCAAGAAGAAACTTTACGTTTAGACCTAGCTCGCGTTGAGCACTGGGTTGCGAACGGCGCTGCGACAACTGATCGCGTAGCAAAATTGATCAAAGACGCTAAAGCAGCTGCTTAATAGCGTTAAGGTATAGATTGATGAGCAGTAACCAACAGCCAGTCGTACTGGGGAAATTAGGCTCCTGTCATGGCATTAAAGGTTGGCTGAAAATCACCGCCTATACCGATTCTGTTGAAGGTATCTTTGACTATTCACCTTGGCTTATTAAAGAAAATGGTGAATGGCGTGAAGTAAAAGTCATTCAGTGGCGTTACCAAGGCAAGGCTGTTGTAGCTGAGCTTGAAGGTGTCACCACGCGGGAGAGAGCACAAATGCTCACCAATTGCGAAATCGGTATCCTGCCAGAACAGATGAACGATTTGCCAGAAGATGAATTCTACTGGCGTGACCTCATCGGTTGTGAAGTGATTAATACCAATGGCTATAACATGGGTGTGGTCGATCAAATCGTGGAAACCGGTTCGAACGACGTGCTGCTAGTGAAAGCCAATGCCAAAGATAGCTTCGGCAAAGTGGAACGTATGCTTCCCTTTGTCCCAGGACAATTCATCCTGAAGGTGGATGTCCAAGGTAAACAGATTTTAGTGGATTGGGATCCTGACTTTTAAGTCGAGGTACAACATATGTGGTTAGGGGTTATCACCCTGTTCCCAGACATGTTCCGTGCCGTAACAGACTTTGGGGTTACGGGTCGTGCCGTGAAAAACGGTCTGCTTGAGTTGCACACGTGGAATCCTCGCGATTTCACCCATGATAGACACAGTACGGTGGATGACAGGCCTTACGGCGGTGGCCCCGGAATGTTGATGATGGTGCAACCTTTGCGCGATGCCATCCATGCTGCGAAAGCCGCAGCAGGTGAAGGTGCGAAGGTGATTTATTTGTCACCTCAAGGACGTAAGCTGGATCAGCGAGGCGTCACTGAGTTGGCTGAATCATCCCGGTTGATTTTGGTGTGTGGTCGGTACGAAGGTATTGATGAGCGCATCATTCAAACGGAAGTGGATGAAGAATGGTCGGTTGGGGATTACGTGCTTTCGGGCGGCGAATTACCTGCAATGACCTTGATAGATGCAGTATCGAGATTGGTTCCTGGCGTGCTAGGAAAACAAGCTTCGGCGGAGCAAGATTCTTTCTCCGACGGTTTACTGGACTGTCCTCATTACACGCGCCCTGAAAGCTTAGATGGACTCGATGTACCCGCAGTACTGCTAAGTGGCAACCACGAACAAATTAGACTCTGGCGTTTGCAGCAAAGCCTTGGTAGGACTTTTCTAAGACGGCCAGAATTATTTGAAAATCTAGCTCTGACTGACGAACAATCGACTCTTTTAGCGCAGTTCGTTGAAGCAATGGACAAGAATGCTTAGTCGTAGCTCAGTTAATTCTAGAACGGAGTAAGTTATGAACAACATCATTAAAATGCTCAACGATGAGCAAATGAAACAAGACGTACCTGCGTTTGGTGCTGGTGATACAGTAGTAGTTCAGGTTCGTGTTAAAGAAGGTGATAAAGAGCGTTTACAGGCTTTCGAAGGCGTTGTAATTGCTAAACGTAACCGTGGTCTGCACTCTGCATTCACAGTACGTAAAATCTCTAATGGCGAAGGTGTTGAGCGTGCATTCCAAACGCACAGCCCTCTGATCGCTAGCATTGAAGTTAAGCGTCGTGGCCGCGTTCGTCGCGCCAAACTGTACTACTTACGTGATCGTTCAGGTAAATCTGCACGTATCCGTGAAAAGCTGGCTACTAAGTAATAGTACTCGCTACAGAAAACAAGACGTAGTGTTCGCACAGAAAACCGCCCTTGTGGCGGTTTTTTGTTGCCTGCAGTTTGTCTTTTTAGCCATTTCGAGTGCGTTTCGAGTTAAGTGTCGATTTTATTAAATTCTTCCTTGATCTTCTGCCAATTAATAGGCATATTGGTCGCTCATTGTAATGGTGTAGCATTACAATGTTACATGGTGGCCTCGGCTATTTATTCTTCCCCGCAGCGGTTTGAGATCCAGACTCCTGATCACATGGGGATATGACTTCAGTTTTAGGTGGTAAGCATGCAACAGGATACGATCAATAACGTACACATCAGTTCAGAGAAAGTTCTTATAACACCGCAGGAGCTAAAAGCGACTCTGCCACTCTCTGAGCACGCGTATCGTTATATCCTCAATGCACGCAAAACCGTGGCGGATATTGTCCATAAGCGCGATAACCGCGTGCTTATCGTTACAGGACCTTGTTCTATCCATGATATTGATGCCGCCAAGGAATACGCCTTAAAGCTTAAAAAACTCCACGATGAACTTAGCGATGAGTTTTACATCTTGATGCGAGTCTACTTTGAGAAGCCACGTACCACAGTGGGTTGGAAGGGGATGATTAACGACCCTGATATGGACGAGTCCTTCGATGTCGAGAAGGGCTTAAAGATGGCCCGTGAGTTGATGATCTGGTTGGCCGAACTCGAACTGCCAGTAGCAACCGAAGCGCTCGACCCTATCAGCCCGCAGTACATCTCAGAATTAGTGACTTGGTCAGCCATTGGTGCCCGCACGACTGAGTCGCAAACCCACAGGGAAATGGCGTCGGGTTTATCTATGCCCGTTGGTTTTAAAAATGGCACAGACGGAAAGCTCGATGTAGCGATTAACGCGCTGAAATCGGCTGCCAGCAGCCACAGATTTATGGGGATTAACCAACAGGGCCAAGTCGCGTTATTGCAAACTGCGGGTAACCCAGATGGGCATGTGATCCTCCGCGGTGGCGCTGCGCCAAACTACGATGCTAAGAGCGTCGCCGAATGTGAGGCGCAGTTACATAAGGCCAAACTCAATGCGCGCCTGATTATCGATTGCAGCCACGGTAATTCCTCTAAGGATTACACCAGGCAAGTCCCAGTGTGTGAAGATGTATTTAACCAAATCTACAACGGCAATAAGTCCATCATCGGCGTGATGTTAGAAAGCCATTTAAATGAAGGTAATCAAAGTTGTGATAAACCATTGAGCGAACTGGCCTATGGGGTTTCTGTGACAGACTCCTGTATTAATTGGGAAAAGACCGAAAGCGTTTTACGTGCGGGCGCATCGAAGTTATCTTCGGTATTAGCAACGCGTTTCGATATGCTCAAAGTGGCCAATGCTTAAGAGTCAATCTTAAGAGCCGAATGTTTAAACACCTGACTTTAGGTGTGTAGTGGACTGATAAGATGAACGAAAAAACCACAACTGAATTAGAACACCTTCGCGGACTCATCGATGGTGTCGACCAGCAATTGCTGCATTTACTGCGTAAACGCTTAGATTTAGTCGCGCAGGTGGGCACAGTTAAACACGCCGCAGGCCTGCCGATTTATGCGCCGCAACGTGAAGCGGCAATGTTGGCAAAACGCCGCGAAGAAGCCAAAACCATGGGCATTGCGCCGCAACTGATTGAAGATATCTTGCGCCGCTTGATGCGTGAATCCTATCTCAACGAGAAGGATGTCGGCTTTAAGCAAGTGAAAAACGATCTCGGCTCGGTCGTGATTGTCGGTGGTAAGGGTCAGCTTGGTGGATTGTTTCAACAAATGCTGTCGCTCTCGGGTTACCAGGTCAAAGTGCTGGATAAAGACGACTGGCAGCAAGCGGAAACCTTATTTGCTGACGCCGGATTAGTATTGGTGACTGTGCCTATCGCCATCACCTGCGACATTATCCGTGAGAAACTGACCCAATTACCGCAGGAATGTATCTTAGCCGACTTAACCTCGATCAAGACTGAACCTATGAATGCCATGTTGGCCGCTCACAAAGGGCCCGTTGTCGGGTTTCATCCTATGTTTGGCCCGGATGTCGGCAGTTTGGCTAAACAGGTGGTGGTGGTGTGCCATGGCCGCGAAGCCGATAAATACCAATGGCTGCTAGAACAAATTGAGATTTGGGGCGCACGGATTGTCGAAGCTGAACCTGAACGTCACGACAATGCGATGCAGCTGGTACAGGCGATGCGCCACTTCTCAACCTTTGTGTATGGCTTGAATCTTTGCAAAGAAGAAGCGGATATCGAAACCCTGCTGCAATTTAGCTCACCTATCTATCGCTTAGAGCTCGCTATGGTCGGGCGTTTGTTTGCCCAAAGCCCAGAACTCTATGCCGATATTATTTTTGCCCAGCAGGATAGCCAGCATGCGATTGGCGATTATTTGGATAACTATCGAGAGGCATTAGAGCTACTGAAACGGGGCGATAGAGACGCGTTTATCAGCCAGTTCCAAACGGTGGCAAAATGGTTTGGTGATTTTGCACCGCAGTTTCAGCGTGAAAGTCGCATGATGCTGCAATCGGTCAGTGATATGAAAACAAACTGATAATGAATAAGTTAGCCATAAAATGCCCATCTTTGATGGGCATTTTTTTTAGGTTTTTCAGGCGGGCGTTATTGTGTTAATTAGCAATTGCTGAAGGTGATCTCTCTCTAAGATTTCGCATTCGAGCCAAGAAAAGGCTATCGCTTATTTACGGTTTCGGTAGACTTATTTTAAACATGCAAAAATAAAGCATGAATTTAAATTAGGAGTCTATCCATGTTTTGTATTCAGTGTGAGCAAACTATTCGTACCCCAGCTGGCAATGGTTGTAGCTATGCCCAAGGCATGTGCGGCAAATTGGCCGCGACCTCGGATCTGCAAGACTTGTTAATCTATATGCTGCAAGGTGTTTCAGTGTATGCGACTAAGGCGCGTGAACTGGGCGTCATTAACCCTGAGGTGGATACCTTTGTTCCTAAAGCTTTTTTCTCGACCTTAACCAACGTCAACTTCGATGATGAACGCATCATCGCCTATGCCAAGCAGGCGGCTGAGTACCGTGAAAGTTTAAAAAATGCCTATGAAGCGGCGTGTGAAGCTGCGGGTAAACAGGCTGAATCGCTCCCCCCGGTGGCGCAATTTGTGTTGGGCACCAGCAAGCCTGAAATGTTGTCTCAAGCACCAGTCGCCTTACTCAATAAAGATAAAAATGAAGTCCACGAAGATATCCTTGGGCTGAGACTACTGTGCTTATATGGCCTTAAAGGGGCGGCGGCTTACATGGAGCACGCCCGTGTTTTAGGTAAAACCGATGCTGAGATTGCTGGTCGCTTCCATGAGATTATGGCGTTTCTCGGTGAGCCGAGTGTCGATGCTGACAAACTGTTCACCACGGCCATGGATATTGGTCAACTGAACTACCGCATCATGGCGATGCTCGATGCGGGCGAGACCGAAGCCTTTGGTCATCCAGAACCGACTGTCGTCAACACTAAAGCCGTTAAAGGCAAAGCGATTCTGGTATCTGGCCATGATATGAAGGATTTAGAGCTTATCCTCGAGCAAACGGCGGGCAAAGGCATTAATGTTTATACCCATGGTGAAATGCTCCCCGCGCTTGCGTATCCTGCCTTTAAAAAATATGCCCACTTAGTAGGTAACTACGGCAGTGCCTGGCAAAACCAGCAAAAAGAATTCGCTAATTTCCCCGGCGCCGTAGTGATGACCTCAAACTGTATTATCGACCCGAATGTGGGCCAATACAGCGACCGTATCTTTACCCGCAGTATTGTGGGTTGGCCTGGTGTGACCCATGTAATTGGGGATGATTTTTCAGTTGTGATCGACAAGGCGCTCGCGCTCGATGGCTTCCAATACGATGTAATCCCTCACAATATCACCATCGGTTTTGCCCGTAATGCTTTAATGGCCGCAGCACCGACTGTGGTGGAAAACGTGAAAAATGGTTCTATCAAACACTTCTTCTTAGTCGGTGGTTGTGATGGTGATAAGTCGGAGCGGAGTTATTTCACCGATTTAGCGAAATCGGCGCCAAAGGATTCCGTTATCCTGACCTTAGGTTGTGGTAAGTACAAATTCAACAAGCTGGAATTTGGCGATATTAACGGTATTCCGCGTTTGCTCGATATTGGCCAATGTAACGATGCCTATTCGGCTATCCAGTTGGCTATCGCGCTATCACAAATCTTTGAATGCGATATCAATGAATTACCATTGAATCTCGTGCTTTCATGGTTTGAGCAAAAAGCCATTGTCGTGCTGCTGACGCTGTTATCTCTCGGGGTGAAAAACATCCGTACCGGCCCAACGCCGCCGGCGTTTTTAACGGCCAATCTCGCCAAAATTTTGGAAGAAAAATTTGGCCTGCGTAACACCACCACAGTTGAAGCCGATCTGAAGACCATGCTGAACGTGGCCTAGGCCGATTAATGCATGGAGTCACTGCGGCTTTGCGCTAAAGCTGCAGTGTTATGGATACAAAGACGATGAATATCAGTACTATGCAAAATATCATGCCAAGTCCCGTTTTATCTTCTGCGCCTGCAAGTGTTGTGGGCTTTAGCCAGCTAGTGTGTGTGGAGCGCTGGAACGAAACTGCCGATGTGGTGAGTTTTCGCTTTCAAGCGGGTGAGCCGATGAAGTTTGATTATAAGCCGGGGCAATTTATGACCTTAGTGCTCGAGATCAACGGTGAGCAGGCTTGCCGCAGTTACACCTTGTCCTCAACCCCTTCGAGACCCTATTCCTTAATGTTAACCATTAAGCGAGTCGATGGCGGACTGGTGTCGAATTACTTGATTGACCATTTACAGCCGGGGCAAACGGTACGAGTCCTGCCGCCAACAGGGCAGTTTAATCTGTTTGATATTCCAGCCAAAAAATACCTATTTTTGAGTGCAGGCTGTGGGATCACGCCCATGTATTCGATGTCGCGTTATTTAACCGACAGCCAAATGAATGCTGACATTGCCTTTGTGCACAGCGCTCGTACCCAGGCCGATATTATTTTTAAAACCTCATTAGAGACCATGGCTACGCGCCATCGAGATTTTAAGCTGCGTTATATTGTGGAGGATGTCACCGCTGATACGGCTTGGCATCCCGAGGCGGTATTGCATGATGTCGGCCGTTTAAGTGCCGATAATCTACGAGATTTAGTCCCCGATTTTGCCGAGCGAACCGTGTTTTTGTGCGGGCCAGAGCCTTATATGCAGGCGGTCAAAACGATTCTAGCTGAGCTTAACTTCGATATGACTCAGCTGTATCACGAGAGTTTTGCCACAGCGGTGAAAGAGGCGCAATCCCGCGTAAAACAGGCCGAAATGCAGGCTGAAGCTCCTGTTAGTGGCAGTAACAGCTTTATGTTATCCATTGGTGATAAAAAGCGGGCTTTAACGGCCGAGCAAACTTTACTCGAGGGGATTGAAGCCGAAGGCTTACCTATTATTGCGGCCTGTCGTTCGGGCGTATGCGGCGCGTGCAAATGCCAAGTGCTCGAAGGGGAGACTGAGTCCACAAGTAGCATGACCTTAACACCTAACGAAATCGAAGCCGGATATGTGTTAGCTTGCTCGACTAAACTCAAGTCGGATGTGACGCTATCTTTGACCTGACATTAGTCTTTGAAGGGCATAGGTTGATTCAAAAAATCGGTGGTTTAAAAGATCTTGCGAGGAAATATTTTTGCGCCTTAGTTGCGATTATGTCTGCGAGAACGTAAGGTTAAAGACGAGGGCGGAGTAACGCCCAGTCCCATCGTCTGGCTGGAGTCTCTCAATGACAACGACAACCACATATGCCGCAAAAATTGAAGATCGCAGCTTAGGCCATTTGCTTTACGCCTTAATGTCAGGCTTCCCGCTGTTACTGCTGCCGGTGTTGTTGAGTCTATTTATCAACTTGTCTCAACGACATACGCAAGGTAATGCCTTGCTGGCATCACATCTACGCTGGCAACGTCACTCCAATGTGATATTTCTTGGTCTGTTAGTATTGGGCTATTGTCTGCCCATCACTTGGCTCAGTCTTTCGATTTATCTCTTTGGTATTATTTGGTTTTGCCATCGGATTATTAAAGGCTGGTTAAGTCTGTTGGATGGTTTAGAAGTCTAAAACTTGTGCTAGAGTCTCTTCATCTTAGGGTGATTAGAGACTCTTATGACTAGTTATCAAATTCTCTGTATTCTCTGTGCGTTAGCCTTAGTCACGTCTGTGGCATCCTCGCGTTTACATAAGCTGCAAGAAACCGTCGCCATTACCGCATTGGCGTTGGGCATGAGCCTGTTGCTTTTACTGGGGGGTAAAGCGCTTGGCGGCCATGTTTATGGTTACTTTGTGGCGGGGTTGGAGAAGCTCGACTTTCAGGCGCTATTGCTCAATGGCATGTTAGGATTTCTCTTATTTGCCGGGGCATTGCAGATCCGCTTAAAAATCTTAAGGCATCAGAAATGGGAAATTCTCATCCTTGCCTTTGTCAGTACCTTACTCTCGACTTTTATCGTCGGTGGTTTGCTTTATTACATCGCTCCCATGCTGGGATTACCCTTGGCCTTAAGCCATTGTTTGCTCTTTGGTGCCTTGATTTCCCCCACAGATCCGATTGCCGTGTTAGCCATTCTGAAGAAGATGGGCGCGCCCGAAGATATTGCGATTCAGGTAGAAGGGGAGTCGCTCTTTAACGATGGCATAGGACTGGTGATTTTTGTGGCCATCTCCCATCTGGCTTTTTCAACTGAGCCGCTGACCTTTTCGCAAATCTCGCTATTGTTTGTCCAAGAGGCGCTCGGTGGCGTCGTTTATGGCGCCGTGCTCGGCGTATTATTGCACCATTTCTTTCGTTACTGTGAGGAAGAAACCCAGTTGATGCTGGTCACTTTGCTGATCCCGACGGCGGGTTATGTCATAGCCGAAGTGTTAGGGGTATCGGGGCCGCTGGCGATGGTCAGTGCGGGGATGATTATCGGTAACTACAGCGTGCCTAAGTATTTTGTGCGCCATGAGCGCGTGAAACTCTACACTTTTTGGTCGCTGATTGAATCCTTCTTTAATGCGTTGTTGTTTCTCCTGCTCGGATTATTACTCCTGCTCGTCACCTTTAAGGCGCCATTATGGTGGTTTATGTTAGTGGCTATTCCACTGGTTTTAACGGCGCGGGCGGTGAGTGTATTTTTGCCCTATATCGGATTTAGGTTGGTGAAGTCTTACAATCCCTATGCCGAGTCGATACTCATTTGGGGCGGGCTCAGGGGGGGGCTGGCCTTGGCCATGGCGATGAGTTTACCAGAAGGCGTTATTGTCGATTCACAAAGCGGTGTCGAGCTGCGTGAGCTACTGCTCGTGATGACCTATGCCGTGGTGGTGTTTTCAATCCTAGTGCAGGGCTCGAGTATGACGGGGTTAATTCGCCGCAGTAATGCGGTGGCAACAGATACCAATAGCCAGATTGCGCCTGAGCGGACTTAGATCTGCTGGGTTTTACCTTGAGGGGGAAAACCTTAAGCTCTAAATCCACAGCTCTAAATCAGCAGCTATAAATCCTAAGTTCTAAACAATACAGCCACGATATTCGTGGCTGTATGTTCCTCAGTATCCTTATACGCTCAAATTAACGATATAACTCCCTGACGACTTCGGTCATCAATGCTAATGAATCATTTGCTTTATCTTCTTCGAGGGGGCAATTCAGCACTAGCCCATCGGCTTTTAGCTGTTTAATTCCTTGAGTTTGCAGTGGCAGCGCATCTTCGCTGATGGCATAACAAGGGTTAATCACTATGGGGAGATGACTGTGGGCCTTAATTTGGATGAGGCTTGCTAAATCCAAGGTGGGTAAGTTGGCATTGTTATAGGTTCGAATGCCGGAGTCACATAGGATAAGCTGTTGGTTACCTTGGCTTAAAATCGCCTCCGTTGCCGCCATAAACTCCTCATAACTTGCCATATCGTTACGTTCGAGGAATAGCGGGATCGGCAAGGTGCCTGCCTGAGTCAGCAAAGCCTGATTAAACATTTGCTTGCCCGTTAAGAACAACATGTCAGCATGGCCTGTTGCTAATGGCATATCCGTCGCCTGTTCAATGGCAATAACACAAAGCAAATCATACTGATGAAGGGTTTGGCGAAGCTTAGGGATGATAGCTTCGGCCGAGGCAAGTGAGTGGCATCCGTCTAAAATTACCGCTTGAAATCCCGCTTCTTTTAGCTGTTTTACTCTGCGCTCAAAGGCGGATAAGGCGGCCTGTGACGACTCTAGCAGCAGGCTTTTGCTCAGCGTAATCTTGGCAATGGCACCAATATGGCCTGCGCCAATGGTAAAGGGGCCGCAGTGAATTTCACTCGCCTGCGCTTTGTACGTCTTACTGAAACGATAGGGCGATGGATCAAGGCTCACCGTACTTATCACTTCCGCTTTTGAGGTGCTCGGCTCGATAAGTAATTGGCTATTACTGAGTTGTGTCGGTTTGACGGTTTCACAGGGGTAACAACCTAATACTTTGATAAAACGCGTTATCCTCTCGAGCTGCTTGAGCCCTTGTTGCATGGCTTCGCTGGAGATATTGGCATCGATATCCAGATAGAACATTTCTTCCCACGGCGTACCAGGAATAGGGCGAGATTCGAGTTTGCTCATATTGAGCTGATGCGCCTTGAGCACCAATAGGGCTTCAACCAAGGCACCCGCCTTTTGGCCTGTGGCCATAATCAGGGTGGTTTTGGCTGGCAGTTGCTCGGGTACGGCTACGGCTTTTCTAGCCACAACGATAAAGCGGCTCTGGTTAATCTTTTGGTTTGCAAGACCCGACTCAATCGACTCGAGTTGGTACAGCGCGCCACCTTCTGTGCTACCAATTGCTGCAGCGCTATTATCGATAGATTGGTTGACCTTCTCCATTGCTTCGGCGCTGCTTGAGCAATATTCCAGTCTTAAGTCTTTGTGCTGGCTCAGATAACGGCTGCACTGACTAATTGGCTGCGGATGGGCATAGACGGTTTTGATATCACTCAGTTTGCTGCCCGGTTTACCCAACAGGCAATGGCTGACTTCGATAGTCGTCTCGCCTACGATGGACAGACTCGTATGTTGCAGCACGTCATATACTTCGTTGATTGAGCCGGACGAAGTGTTTTCAATTGGCAAAAAGCCATAGTCGGCGTGGCCTGACTCAACCGCTTGGACAATCTCATCGAAACTTTGGCAGCCTAAATCGAGCATCTCAACCTGACGACGTTGGCAATAGCGTGAGGCGGCTAAGTAAGAGTAGGAACCGCGGGCGCCAAGGTAAGCGATACAGTATTGTTGTTTTTGCGTTTCAGGATTCGCGCGGCCGTGGAGATAAGCCTGCTGGTTGAGGACTGAGTCTTCGATAATGCTTTGATAAAGTGAAATCACGTAATGGGCATCTAAGCCTTTTTCTCGGCCAGCGGTGACTAATCTTGTCAGCAGTTCTTTTTCCCTTTGGGTGTCGCGAATGGGTCTCACATCTACTTCTTTACTGCGGGCCACTTCAAGGCTTAGGCGTCGACGTTCGGCGAGTAACGAGAGAAGCTCATTGTCGAGGTGAGTAATTTGTTCTCGCGTTTGATTTAAAGGCTGTGGTTTTTGCATTCTGACCTCATTTGCCACCGTATTATCGAGCGTTTAAGACGAAAAAGCCTCCCAGTGGGAGGCTTTGGATTTTTACTTTCGTTTTTACACAGTAAATCCGCCTCCTAGAGTGGGGGTGTAAAAAAGAAAGTAAAAAAAGCTGCGGTATTTGTTTTCATAGGGAGTAAAACTAAAGGGCGAGGGCGTGGCTGTCAATCAAAAATTATTCAATCGCGATTTTCTTTCATCTTCGCGTTGCTAGGCTGCAATTATGCCTGAGCCAATCGTCATTTCGCCTTCGAGCCAAATAAAAAAGGCGAAGAAATTCTTCGCCTTTTCAGTGTTGTTAGCGATTATTCGCCTAATTCTACGCCAGCACGATTGATCAGGAACTGAGTCAGAATGGGCACAGGGCGACCAGTTGAACCTTTATTCGCGCCGCTGTTCCAGGCAGTACCCGCCACATCTAAGTGAGCCCAGTTGTACTTCTTGGCGAAACGAGACAGGAAACAAGCCGCGGTAATCGCGCCCGCTGGACGACCACCTAAGTTGGTCATATCGGCAAATGGGCTATCGAGCATATCTTGGTACTCATCCCACAGTGGCATGCGCCATGCGCGGTCACCACTTTGCTCACCTGCATTGAGTAGCTCGTGTGCCAGAGGGTTGTGTGATGAGAACAGGCCAGAGGCATGTTTGCCTAAGGCAATCACACAGGCGCCTGTCAGTGTTGCCGTGTCGATCACCAGCTCTGGGTCGAAACGCTCAACATAGGTTAATACGTCACACAGTACTAGACGGCCTTCGGCGTCGGTGTTGAGGACTTCAACGGTCTGACCCGACATTGTGGTTAAAATGTCACCTGGGCGGTAAGCATTGCCCGATGGCATGTTTTCGCAGCCCGCGAGAATACCGACGACGTTGATGGGCAGCTTCATATCACAGATGGCTTTCATGGTGCCGATAACACCAGCTGCGCCGCCCATGTCATATTTCATTTCATCCATGGCTTCGCCCGGCTTTAATGAAATACCGCCTGAGTCAAAGGTTAAGCCTTTACCAATCAATATGATAGGCTTTTCAGTGCTGTCAACGGCACCCTTGTATTCCATCACTGTCATGATGGATTCATTGGCACTTGCGCGGCCAACGGCAAGGTAAGAGTTCATGCCGAGTTTCGCCATTTGCTCTTCGCCCACAGTCGTGACATGCAGGTTTTCGTGAACTTCGGCCAATTGGCGAGCCTGAGAGGCTAAATAGGCTGGATTACAGATATTTGGCGGCATGTTAGCCACATCGCGGCATAAATGCATACCGGCAGATACGGCCATGCCGTGCTCAATCGCACGCTCACCTAAGGTCAGTTCGCGGCGAGTTGGGACATTAAACACTAACTTGCGCAGCGGACGACGGGTCTCACCTTTACGGGTTTTCAGCGCATCGAAGCTATATAAACTGCTATTGGTCGTTTCGACCGCTTGGCGAACTTTCCAATAGGTATCGCGACCTTTCACGTGTAACTCGGTCAAGAAGCACACGGCCTCCATTGAACCTGTTTCATTTAAGGTGTTGATGGTTTTAGTGATGATCTGCTTGTACTGGCGTTCGTCTAGTTCTCGTTCTTTGCCGCAACCGACTAACAGCACTCGTTCACTCAATACGTTAGGAACGTGGTGCAGTAATAACATTTGGCCAGGCTTACCTTCTAAATCGCCGCGACGCAGTAGATTACTGATATAACCTTCGCTAATCTTGTCTAATTGCTCGGCGATGCCGGATAGACGGCGGGGTTCATAAACACCGACAACGATGCAGGCTGAGCGTTGTTTTTCGGGGCTACCGCTCTTTACGCTAAACTCCATGAGCACTCCTAGATTCTTAAAGACAAATTTTTATATTTATTGGATAATGTCTGCTTGTCCCGAAAAGGGCCTAAGTTATTACTCCAAAGGTGATTTATTCTCGGCACTTGAGTCACGTTTTTGTGAAATATCCGTGACATTTATCGTTTGCCAGGAACCCCTGAAGCTGGTCAGAAAACTACCAAAAGTAAACAGTTTACATGAAAGTTAGTCTGTTACCAGCAAAAAGATAAGTTTAGAGACCGGATCCTACCTGTGATTGTATTTAGATACCTTATTCGAGAAGTTTTAAAGGCGCAAATTGCAGTACTTTTCGTACTGTTAACTATTTTTATTAGCCAGCATTTCGTGCGCATATTGGCCGACGCCTCAGACGGTGAATTTCCTGCTTCTCTTATCGCCACCTTGATAGGTCTCAACTTACCCTATCTTGTTGTTCTCGTTTTACCTTTAAGTTTGTTCCTTGGGATCCTCATGGCCCACGGCCGCATGTATGCCGAGAATGAAATGGTCATTCTCCACGGTGTTGGCGTAAGTGAATGGTATGTTACCCGAGTAACGTTGCTCCTCGCCGTTATCAACATGTTGTTTACTGGCTATTTATCCCTCTATGTTGCGCCTTGGGCGGAGGAGCAACAAAACCAAGTGCTCGAGAAAGCCCAATCCGAGGCGGGTCTTGCCGCATTAGTGCAAGGGCGTTTTCAGGCGAGTCCTAACGGCCGTGCTGTGCTGTTTGTCGAACGTATCGGCAAGGATAACGATCTGGATAAAGTGTTTGTGGCCCAGTTGCCCGACCCAAATGACGAAATTGGTTTAACCAACGTGGTGGTGGCTAAAGGCGGACGGGTACTGGAAGATCAGAACGGCTCGCAGCAATTACAGCTCAATGATGGAGTGCGCTATCAGGGCAGCCCACAACAGAAAGACTACCAGATGATTGAATTTGGTGGCTATAAAATGCAAATCAAAGAGCAACAGGTCGATGAGCGTCGCCGTAAACTCTCTGCCTTACCGCTAACGGAATTGATGAAAGTCGAAGGACCTGAAGCCGTGGCTGAGTTCCATTGGCGTTTAGCGATTCCGCTGGCGATTCCTATCATGACACTTATTGCCGTGCCGCTGGCGCGAGTCAATGTGCGCCAAGGTAAATTTGCCAAAATGCTCCCGGCAGTACTGTTATATCTTGGCTACTTTGGCCTGATGGTCGCGGGACGTAAAGCCTTGCAGGATGGGGTGATCCCACAATATTTAGGCATGTGGTGGATCCATTTGTCGGCACTCATTATGGGGATTTTACTCCTAGGAAAAGACAGACCCTTATTTGCTCGTTTATCGACGGCAATGGCGCGTAAAAAGGTGGCCGCATGAAGATTTTAGACCTTTATATCGCCAGAGTTTTATTAAGCACTTCGGCGCTGTGTTTGCTGGTGCTGACGGGCTTGTCGGGCATCATTAAGTGGGTTGACCAGCTGCGTTTAGTGGGGCGTGGTTCCTACACTATGATGGATGCGGGCATTTATGTGTTATTCCTCGTGCCTCGCGATATTGAAATGTTTTTCCCTATGGCGGTGCTGCTAGGCGCGCTGATCGGCATGGGGATGCTGGCCTCGAACTCTGAGCTAGTAGTGATGCAAGCCTCAGGGATGTCGCGGTTGCAGATCACCTTATCTGCGATGAAAACCGCAGTGCCATTGATGTTGATGGTGATGGCATTGGGTGAGTGGGGCGCGCCAGTGGCCGAGCAAAAGGCCAATGAACTCCAAGCCATTAAACTGTCCGGCGGTAGTTTGATTAAATCCCACCGAGGCATTTGGGCTAAAGACGGCGATTTGTTCGTGAATATCGGTGAAGTCGCCGATATTGATAAGCTGAATAATATTACTTTGTATAAGTTTAACAGTGAGTTAAAGCTTACGAATGTTGTGCATGCCAAGAGTGCCTTGTTCAGTAAGGACAGCTGGCATCTTATGGATGTAAAGCGTACTGACTTAAGCTATGACGAAGTGAAGCTCGAACACTTAGACGAAGATATTTGGCGCTCAAGCCTCACGCCCGACAAACTCAGCGTAGTATCGGTCAAGCCTGAGGCGTTATCGATTCGCGGCTTAATGGGGTACTTAGATTACCTTAAAAATAACAGCCAAGATCCAAGCCGTTACGAATTAGCCCTCTGGCGTAAGGTGATGCAGCCTGTCACTGTTGGGGTGATGATGCTGGTGGCCTTATCCTTTGTGTTTGGGCCGCTGCGGACCGTGACTATGGGGGCGCGGGTGTTGCTAGGTGTGGTTGCCGGGTTTAGCTTCTATATCAGTAACGAGATCTTTGGTCCCATGAGTATGGTGTATGAGTTACCAGCCTACGTGGGGGCCATCGCGCCGAGTCTGCTATTTACTGGCATTGCCTTCTACTTTATCCGGCGGTGATAACACTCGGGAAATAAAAAACGACGCCATGGCGTCGTTTTTTATTGGGGCAATGTTAGCTTAATCACAGTTGTAAGGCTTAGATGCCAAGTTTAGCACTATGGTTTAAGCGCTATGATTTAACCGCCAGTGGTTTATGCACCATGCCAATTGCGCATTTGGTTGGCTTCCTTAGAAAGAACAACCACTTCAGAGCGGGTCATCATATCCTGTAGTGCGAGTTTATCGTCGTTGATCAGCACCCACAGATTACCAATCCCGAGTAATGACCAGACGATGCGCGCATAGGCGGTGATAAGGCTTAAGTTTTGGCCATTAGGATGTTGGATCTTAAGGCGCCAGGCGCGCATCCCGAGGGTTTGACCGCCCTTACTCCAAAAAAGCGCATAAAAAGTGCCTACGCAGAGCACTAACCAGAGTTGATAAATCCCATGGTAAATCGGCGTGCCATTGAGGGCGTCGGACACATGTTCAAAGCCATTCATGCTAATCAGGCCCGAGGCCGTGAGTCCGAAGAAAATACCAAAGCCGATGGCGCCAGCAAACATATACACGGCTACCGCGAGCAGCAGGTCATAGATCATTGCCCCTAAGCGGCGGAAGAATCCTGCACGGGGAAAGTTAGCATGTTCAGCATTTAACATCTGCAATCCTAATTCTAAATGGATAAATGACGATAAGGCTTAGGCCTCGGGTTCTTCATCACGTACAAAGTGGATATTGCTAAAACCAAAGCGCGCAAATTCAACTTTGCGATAGTCTTTTTCAGCCTTGGCACCTTTGCGTGAGGTCATGGCAATTTGTTGTTCCATTGCGAGAAACTTGGTTAAGTCTATGCCTTCGGTCTCAGCCACGGCTTCGTATAAATCACGGTGTTTATCATAACTAAAGGCGATGGTTTTCGTCTCACCTTTGAAGGTGTAAGTCACTTGACGCGCCATGATTCTCTCCTGAAAAAGTCCTGAAATAAGTCTGGAATTAGTTAAATTCGCTTCTAAAAATAAAATACACCGCACCGAGGATACACAGGCCCGCCCAGAGATAGTCGAGTTTGAGTGGTTCCTTCATATAGAAATAGGCGAAGGGCACAAACAAGCTTAAGGTGATGACTTCCTGCAGGATTTTTAATTGGCCGACATTCATCACTGTGTAGCCGATGCGGTTAGCGGGCACTTGCAGTAGGTATTCAAATAGGGCGATGCCCCAACTGACTAAGGCGGCAATAATCCAAGGCTTTGAGCCTAGGGATTTTAAATGGCCGTACCATGCAAAGGTCATAAAAATATTGCTAAGACAGAGTAAACCAATAGTCGTTAGGGTGGGGTTCATCATTCTTCTCGATGATTAAGCTTATAAATCATATACATTGCATCGTCGGTATAGCTGCCAAGGCATTTCTCTATGGCCTTAGGTTTAAAGCCCATTTTACGCCAGTAGCTATCGGCACCTTGTACCGCGACCAGAGAGAGGGAGCTCAAGTTAAAACGATCTGCGAGCTGCTTTAAACGCATTAGGGCCTTGGAGCCCGCGCCTAAACCTTGGGCCTTTACCGAGATGGCAATATCGTGCAGATACAAGGTATCGGCCTTAGGTAACTGAGTGATGGGCTCATACAGTGCGGGAGGCATATTGGTGGTCCAAGGGTGGGCGAGGCAATAGCCCACCACCGACTCATTCACCTCAAACACAAAGCAGGATTGAGGTGAGACGTGCCACTTGCTTTGCAATACATGCAGGGGTTCAGGATCCAGTTGGGAGTAGCATTCTTCCTGGATCTGTAAAATAGCATCCCAATCCTCTGGGGTGATTGCACGCAGTAACATGGTCGACCTTTTTCCGTCCAAAACAGTGTGAATAAATAAGTTGGGGATTATATACCCAAATCGCAGCAAAAGCTTTGAAACTCGGCAGCGCTGCGATTGTCTAGGCGGTTTACCGCGCTTATCCCAAATAACGTTGCTTCAAATGTTTAGCAAGATATTGGCTATTGAGCGGCTCGCCAGTGGCTTGAATGATGAGCTCATCCGTTATCAGTAATGAGCCTTTGGACCAAATATGAGTGCCAAGCCAGTCAAATACTTGGGATAGCTGCCCATTATCGATAAGGTTTTCAATCGGGCCTAAGCTTCGCTCCAGCGCAAAACGGCATTGGGCGGCATACATGGCGCCTAAGGTATAACTTGGGAAATACCCCAATTCACCTACGGCCCAATGGATATCCTGCATACAACCATCGCGATAGTTACCATCGGTATTGATCCCGAGCAGTTGTTGCATCTGGCTTGACCAAAAATCGGGGAGGTCATCCACGCTCAGACTGCCGTCGATAAAGGCTTTTTCGGCCTCAAAGCGCAATAGAATGTGACAAGGGTAAGTGACTTCATCGGCATCGACACGGATAAGCCCCGGATTGACGCGGGTATAGTGTCTTGCCAAGTCTTGGGCGCTGAACTCGCAGCCCAAATGCTGTTTAATCAGTGGTTGCAGTTGGCGTAAAAACGCGAGATTGGCACCGAGCTGCATTTCACAAAATAAGCTTTGGCTCTCATGGACGCCCATGGAGCGAGCCAATCCTGCGGGCTGACCGCGCCATGATTTCGGTAAGCCCTGTTCATAACGGGCATGACCAGTTTCATGCACTATGCCCATGATAGCGCTGCTAAAATCGGCTTCATTATAACGCGTCGTGATGCGCACATCGCTGGGCACTCCACCACAAAATGGGTGGCTGCTGATATCGAGCCTGCCATGGTTAAAATCAAACCCTAAATAGGCCATCACCGCTTGGCCGAGGGCTTGCTGTGCCTTGATTTCGAAGGGGCCATTAAGGGTAAGCTTGGGTTCACTGGCTTGTTTTGCCTGCACATCTTGAATAAGAGAGGGTAACCAAGTCTTCAAGTCGCCAAAGGTTTGTTCGAGCTTTGCCGTGGTCATGCCGGGCTCAAATTTATCGAGCAGGGCATCGTAGGGGGAGATGTTAAGCGCCTGCGCGCGAATTAAGGCTTCTTCCCTCGCGAGGGAGATCACTGCTTTTAGATTTGGTTTAAAACCTTGCCAATCATTGTTTTTGCGTTGTTCACGCCAGGCATTTTCACACTGGTAGGCCATTTTGGTTTTGGCCTGTACCAACTCTCCCGGCACTAAGGTCGCCTGTTGATACTGGTATTGCATTTCCCTCAGATTGGCCTGTTGCTCTGGGCTCAGCGCCTCTTGTGAGGCTCGAGCGAGGTTATCGCCAAGCTCTGGCGCTGTTTTAAGGCTATGGATATGTAATGCCATTTCTGCCATGGCATCGCCACGTTCACTGCCGCCACCGAGGGGCATCATGGCGGCCTGATCCCAATCACCTAGCGCACTAAAATGTTCAAAATGTGAAATTTTCTGGAAATGGGCCGTGAGTTTATCGTAACTTGGCGTAGGTTCTTTGCTGTTCATTGCGGTATCCATAGACTCAATCTTAAGGTGCTGTCGTTATCTATTAGCACGAAAAAATAACAATAACAGGATGATAATATCATGCAGCCAAAATCACATCACACTAAAACCCTTAAAGTCATAAGCATGGCGCTGTTGGTCGGCTTATCCAGTGCCGCCCATGCTGGATCTGAGAGCTTTGCGCCGGGAACGGCCATCCCCGAATTTGGTGAAGTGGCTAAGGTCGAAAGCACTCTTGCGATCCCAGCTGGGATGAAGTTTAAGGTGGCATTCGATATGAGTAAGGCGGCCGATGTCGGCCTAGTGAATCGTCAGCTCGACAGCCTTGCCCGTTTTATTAATATGCACGTGGCGGCTGGCGTGAAAGAAAGCGATATTGAGCTAGCGATGGTGGTGCATGGCAGTGCCGTTGGCGATTTAGCCGATGATAGCTTTTATGCCAAGCAGCACAACGGGGCGCAAAACCCCAATAAAGCCTTAGTGAAAACCTTAGTGGCCCACGGGGTGAAGTTTTATATCTGTGGTCAGAGCGCCGCTTATTTTGACTTACACAACGCCTCTTTGTTACCGGGTGTCGATATGGCCCTGTCCGCAATGACGGCCCATGCGATTCTGGCGCAGCAAGGATTTAGTCAAAATCCGTTTTAGGGTAAATTTTTTGTTTGGAAACTTTTTTGTTTGGAAACTAGGCTCGCCTTGCTATTCTGTCACTCGTAAGTTGATAATTACAGTGAAGTAAATGGAATGCTGTATCGTTCAAGGAGATGACTATGTGGGCGTTTTTAGTTGAACAGCCTAACCTACCTTACACTATTGCCTTCGCCTGCGTGCTTGTCCTTGGTGTGTTTGAAGCCTTAGCCCTAGTGATAGGGTTAAGCATGATGAGTGCGCTCGACCAATGGGTGCCCGCCGATGTGGATTATGATGCCGAGATTGGCGGTACTGGCCTGACGGGGATTGCGGGCTGGTTGTGTCTAAATCGATTACCCTTACTTATCTGGTTTGTGCTGGCACTGACCAGCTTTGCGATTGTCGGTTATATTGCAAATTACCTGAGCCTGCTCTTCACGGGCGTCTTGTTACCCCAACTCTTTACCTTACCGATAGCCGTGGTTGGTAGTGCGTTTGCCTGTCGCTATCTCGGGCGGATATTAGCCGATCTGCTCCCTAAGAATGAGTCTACCGCCATATCCCTTGATGATTTAAGCGGTTATGTCGGTACTATCACTTTAGGCTGCGCCATGAAGGGCATGCCTTCGGAAGCCGTGGTGCGCGATAAACATCAACAAAAACATTATGTATTAGTCGAACCCGAAACCTCGGGTATCGAGTTTGCCAGTGGCACGCAAGTGGTGCTGCTAAAACGAGAAGGAAGAGTCTGGTCTGCGACTCGCTTTGATAATTAATTTTCCAAAGCCATTAACGAAAAAGGAAAGCAAATGGATGTGTTAAATGATGTAACCAGTTCGAGCAACTTCGTGTTGTTAGTTGCCGGAATGGTATTGATTGGCCTGATTGTGATTGGTCTGATTTTCGCCAAGTTATATAAACGTGCGACGAAGGAAATGGCCTTTGTGCGTACGGGTTTTGGTGGTGAGAAAATTATTAAGGACGGCGGCGCAATCGTCTTACCCGTGCTGCATGAAACCATCGCAGTAAATATGAATACCCTGCGTATCGAAGTGGAGAAAACCCAAAAAGATGCGCTGATCACTAAGGATAGAATGCGCGTCGATGTGAAGGCAGACTTCTATCTGCGTGTGGCGCCCAATGCTGAAGGCATTTCAATGGCGGCACAAACCTTAGGTACCCGTACCACGCGTGTGGAAGAGCTGAAAAAGCTGATGGAATCTAAGTTTGTTGACGTGTTACGTGCGGTCGCGGCGGAAATGACCATGACAGAAATGCACGAGCAGCGCGCCGATTTTGTCCAGCGGGTGCAGAATAACGTCGCCAACGATCTCGAGAAAAACGGGCTAGAGCTCGAATCCGTTTCGTTGACGGGTTTTGACCAGACTGATCTGCAATTCTTCAATGAGAACAACGCATTCGACGCCGAAGGTCGTGCGCGTTTAGCCAAGATCATCGAAGAGAAACGTAAAGAGACCAACGATATTCAGCAGGAGAACCGCATCAAGATCGAGCAGCGTAACCTCGAGGCTGAAAAAGAATCGCTGGAGATTGAAAAGGCCGAAGAAGAAGCGCGTCTGGTGCAGCAACAGTCACTCGAATTTAAGCGTGCCGAGCAAAAAGCGGAAATTATTAAGCAAAAAGAAAACAAGTCCCGTGAAGAACGCGAAGCCGAGATTGCCAAAGAGCGTGCAATCGAAACTGCGGAAATCGAAAAGACTAAAGACATCGAAACCCGTGAGATTGAGAAGCGCAAATCTATCGAACAGGCACGTATTCAACAGCAACGTGATATCGAAGTCGCCGAGCAGGAAAAACACATCGCGGTAGCCGCGAAGTCGGAAGAAGAGTCAGCTGCCCGTGCCCGCGCCGCCGAAGCGGAAAAAACCAAAGTAGAGAAAGAAGAAGCGGTTATTACGGTGCGCCAAGTGGCTGAGGCGAATCGTCGTAAAGAGATTGAAGTAATCGATGCTCGCAAAGAAGCGGAGCGCGATGCGGTGGGCGTGACAGTGCAAGCCGAGGCGGAAAAACGTGCCGCCGAAGACAGATCGAGCGCAATTCTGATTGAAGCCCGCGCCAGTGCCGATGCCAAGAAACTACAAGCCGAGGCCGACGAGAAGGTCTATGCGGTCGAAGCTGCGGGTAAACAAGCTCTGTACGAAGCCGAAAACGTGCTGCGCGATGAGCAGATTGCACTGCAAAAATCCCTCGCTATCTTAAAAGCACTGCCTGAGATTGTCGCGCAGGCAGTTAAACCGCTGGAAAACATTGAAGGTATTAAAATTCTTCAAGGTTATGGCGCCGGTAATCAACTGGCATCGGGAGCTGATGGCGCTATCGCTCATCAAGGCGGTATCGCCGAGCAAGTGACCAGCGCAGCGCTAAACTACCGCGCCAATGCGCCAGTGGTGGATGCCATGCTGCGGGAGTTGGGCTTAGTGCAATCGGAATCTGGCACCTTAAACGACCTGCTCAATGGCAATAATGCTTTAACTACCGAAGCCTTAAATGTAGTTAAGTCGGCGAATAGCGGATTAAATGGTTATAGCCAGCAACATACAGTGATAGAGCCAAAGATAACTAATTGATATTAATGGTTTAGATTAAAGCGCCTGCGGGCGCTTTTTTAATGCCTGAAACCGCAGTGCCAATTTGTAGTATTCCACTATTACCCTAAATTTAATGGTCGGAGTAGAGTGAAATCCGATGTTGCGTTTTCCCTTATCGAATAAAAGGAGTTTCTCATGGCCAATATTTTGATCATCGCTGGTGATTTTGTTGAAGATTATGAGCTAATGGTACCGTTCCAAGCCCTACAAATGGTGGGGCACAGCGTAACGGTTGTCTGCCCTGATAAAGTGGCGGGACAAACCATTAAAACGGCTATCCATGACTTTGAAGGCGATCAAACCTATACCGAAAAACCAGGACACTTATTTGCCCTAAATGGCAACTTTGCCGGTACCAACGCCAGTGATTACGATGCGCTGCTGCTTCCCGGTGGCCGTGCGCCTGAGTATTTACGCCTAAATCCTGCGGTGATCGCCTTGGTGACGGACTTTGCTGCCCAAGATAAACCTATTGCGGCGATTTGCCATGGCGCGCAGTTACTGACGGCGGCCGATGTGGTACGCGGTAAGAAAGTGTCTGCCTATCCAGCTTGCGCGCCTGAGGTGAAACAAGCGGGCGCCGAGTATTGCGAGATTGAGGTGACGGCGGCAATCACCGATGGCAAGTTAGTCACGGCGCCCGCTTGGCCTGCGCATCCTGCATGGTTGGCGCAGTTTAACAAGTTATTGAATTAACGATATTCATCTAACATTATTTATGGCATAACAGTTCGGGTAGGGCTTAATACCAATCGTATTAAATATCTGTTCATTCAGCAGGAGTTAAACGGGCTTTAGACAAGGCGAAGGCTTGAAGGCATAGTGGCGCTCTGTCGAAAGCCTTAAACGCAGTATAAAGTGCGTTGAAACCCGCCCTTCGGGAGCCTCACAGGCATCTCACTCCGGTGTTACATTGACTTAAAAGGGAATAACCATTTCTTCGTCAATGCGCCTTGGATTGAGATGCTTGTGAGGCTCTGAACTGATTAGATATTTAATGTGATTGGTATAAGTTAAGTATTCGCTGGGGACTTAAGCTAAGCGCAATGCGAGAGCTTAGCGCAATCGCCGCTTGGGGAGTGATATTGTGTGTGAAATCTATTCCGGTGCCGAACCCGAACTGTTTGAACTCAAAACCCGCTCCATTCGAATTGATGGGGTCGTGACGAGCGTGCGGCTCGAGGCGATTTTTTGGCAGATTATTGAAGAGATTGCCGAAGATGCCGAGCTGAGTGTGGCGGTGTTTTTAACCCGTATTTATCGTGAAGTGTTAACTCGCCACGGAGAAGTGGCAAACTTTGCTTCTTTATTGCGGGTTGCCTGCACCACCCATCTTAATCAGGGGCAGCGTTTGGTGTTAAAACCTAAGGTTGCGCTAAACGCAAAATCCTCTTAAATACCCATCTCATCTTTATGATTTACAAAAGACCAAGCTTGCTACGTTAGTGCAGAGCTAGTTTCTTGTGAGCACTTAAAAACATGAGCTTTTATCGATTTAACTGGCAAAGGCTTGGGTGTATTTCTGGATAATCTGCTCCACTTTTCCATCGGCTTTTAGCTGTGCTATCGCATGATTGAGTGCGGGCAGTAGATCGGCATGCTCCTTACGTAGCCTTAGCACCAATACGCCATCGGAATGCACGGCGGCCAATCCTACGGGGATCTTAAGTTTGTTCGACCAATATAGGGCGGGATAGTTACCCGAGATAATGGCCGTGATGCGGTGTTTATCCAATGCCTTAATCAGCTCTTGCTCCGAGGTAAAATCGACACGGATAAACTCCTTGTCATCGTGGTACAAATATCCCCTGACGGTACCGATTTGCTTACCTTTAATTTCAGTGACTTCCTTAAAGGATTCGACATTCTCGGGTCTGGTCACCACGTATTCTGTGATGGGCATAATGGGATCGGATTTAACAAATAAGGGGCCAAAGTCTTGATCCGTAAACCAACTTGGGCTGACCACATCAAAGTCTAACTGGCCGGTTTCAAGGGCGTTGTTCGTCCGTTTTGGCGGCAAGGACAGGTTTTCACCCTCGATATTGGCTAAGGATAAAATCAGTGGAATTAACTCAGACACCATGCCGGGAGCTTCGGGCTGATTCGCAATAAAATAGGGATACCAAGAATAGGAGCCTGTGATGTTGTACTTGAGTAGTTGGGCAAAGGAAGGCGGTGTAAACAACAGAAGTAATAAAACGGCGTGCGCTCGCCAACGATAGAGAATACGTCCTTTACCCATCTTATCCTTCACTCCTTGGTTAAACGAGCTTCGCGGTGACTGCGCTATATCTTACCTAGTTATTGTGAAAAATTTGTTATCTATAGCGCAGTTTCCCTATTCAAGCAGCTTTTTGGGCTTAAGCCAAGAGTAGGCACAAGGCGGGCAGCTGATTGTGCGGGTAAATTTGAAAGGTCTTATGGTGTTTAATCAGGCTAGTTTTCTTATTACCTTGGCTTATCAGCAAGCCGTGGGAGAGGGCGATTTGAGTCAACAGCTGCTCATCGGCGCGAACATATAAGTTGATGGGTTTGATAAGCTGATTGTCTTGAATATGTTGAGTAAACTCTTTTACATCAATAACTAAGCTCGATTGGCCATCGGCGTCTAGCTTAAGCTTGGTGTTAATTTCGGTGTCAGTAAACACTAGCCATTCGAGCTGGGTTAACTCGGCAATCATAGCGTTTAACGCCGTACCTAACTCCACGTGCGAGTCTTCAACGCTCTGATATTGATGAACAATTCTTTCCAATAACCGCTTAAGTTCGGCGCCAGCACCTTGGCTGCGCGCCATACGGATCCATGCCGTGAGATCGTCGGCCACCAGTTTCGAGAAACGCTTCTCTTTGAGCGCCTCAACCATCCAGTTACACAGAAAATGACTCTCCTGCGCGGCGGTTCGTTGGGCTTTTTTAGCTTGGGCTGAGGCGGTTAAATCGGCAAGACCCGCGCGGGCGAGTTCGAGTACGGCTTGGTTATAGGTTTGAGAGTTCATTGTGGCTCCGCCGCGGGCTAAAGGATTGATCTAATGGAACGTGTCGTATCGATTGCGGCCAAGCTAGTTTAGCAAAGCAGCCGCTAAATCGATAACGATTCTTAGCGGCTGTTTGGACGGGGGATGGATTATTCTGGTGTTCCGACGAGGCTGGCGGCCGTCAGAATCAACTTTGGCGCGGGTCTCACCTTGTAGTTGGGATTTACATATTGGAAATGGATTAATCCTTGGGTATCAGCGATATAAATTGCTGGAACTGGTAGAACTAAGCGCTTATCGCCTTCGGGTGTGGTCCACAGTGGGTTATCCAGTTTTAAGCGACTCAGGTAAGTATCAGTCACTTGTTTACTGGTATAAAAGGCAAGACCAAAGGCTTGCGCTGCCTGCATTTTTTCATCGGAAAGCAGCTGATATTTAAGTTCGTTTTTAGCGGCTGATGCCCTTAATTGTGCGGGTGTATCTGGTGAAATACCCACCAGTTGAAAGCCCATGTCGATAAGCTTAGGTTCGATGGCTTTAAGCTGGCCCATCTGGTTATTGCAAAACGGACACCAGCCGCCACGGTAAAAGAAGAAAATGGTTGGCTTTTGTACCGTTAATTTCGCTAAATCAACACTTTGGCCATTCATGTCTTGCAAAGTGATTGCGGGGATTTGCTCGCCATTGAGTAATGGGCTCACCGAATATTCATCCTTGGCGATAGGTTGGGCTAACGTGGTAAAACTGCCGAGTAATAGGCTGGTGGTCAGTAAAAAGCGCTGTAGTAGGGACTGCATCAGTCATCTCTCCGTATTATTGGGTTATTCTTTTTAATCAAGCGATTGAGCCAGGCTTGAGTCTTTGAGTCGGTCTAGGTTGTGGTGACTCAGATAAGAACGGCTAACGGGCCAATTTATTGCAGTTTTAGTGGCATCTTTTATTAAGGAGAATGAATTAATCGTTAGCGTGGTGGGGCGCTGTGGTGTGACTCAAGGGTGTGGTGGAGAAGCATGTAGTGATACTATTGCTTGCATGTTTATAGGTTACAGAGCAATTCACTCAATTTTTCAATAGGAAGCAGTAAATGGATAAGGGATTATTTAACGCATTAAAGAAAGTCTATTATAAAAAGTCCTATCGCAAAGATGAGCATGGCTATCAGCAAAGAATCGATAATGGCGATGTGTTCGATGTCGATACGGGAACCTCTATCTATTCCTATCAAGGTTTGTCAGACGCCGAAATCGCATTGATTGAACAGAGTGGCTATCCGGTCAATAACAGGGTTAAGCTGAGCCATGATGATGTGGTGCTCGGCTATAAAGCGATACTAAAGCAGCCTAATCTTTCCCTCGAAAATTTACTGGCGGCCTATTTATGTGGTTTTTCGAGTTTCCCCCGCGGTCGACAGCCCATACTCAGCTATCTGTTTGCTAAGGCGCTGCCAGAACATACGATGGCAACGGATAGTGACATTTGTCCTGTGTGTTCCATCAAGAGTGTTAACTGGATTGAGCTGGGGCAAGAAATCTTTTCCTGTTACGCTGGCAGTGTGTGGAACGAGCGCTGGGCGCACAAACTCATAGAATTACAAGAATTTTGTACGCTATCGCCTTGTAAACCTAGTGCCGAGGACGTGGCCGTCTTCAGTGCTTTAATTGAGGCAATTCGTCAGGCTCCTGTGGATGAAACACCCGGAAAACTCGAGCAAAGGGTGAAGAAAGCCAAGATTATCCCTAAATTTAATAAGTACAGTTTCCGTGGCCAACTGACGGTGTTAGCTGAGCTTGGCATCATGCCAAATTCCTATGTTGCGCCGCTCTATGAGACTTTTACGCCATTTGAGGATATCTGCAATATCAAATATCCCGGCAGTATTCGCTCTGACATCACCTTACCGCTTGCGGGCTGGCGCGGCGAAAATCCCATTGATGAGGCTCGACTTAACCAATTGTTTGCAAAGTATCTCTAAGTTTATAGTCTCTTCGGCGTTAGGGGCGCTGTTTACCGTTAATCGGAGTAGTTTGAGGGGAAGTAGGCTTGAGTACTTGTACTCAATGGATAAAACGTGAGGTTAGAACTGACGGGTTAATGGGAAACTCATGTTGAATTTGATAGTGGATTGAACAACTTATATAGGCTTGTGATTGAACTTAAACGGGTCTAGGATAAATCTCGAGTAGCGTGACTCGCATTTGTTGGCATCTGGATAGATAAGCTATTGGCTGTTGATAGATGAGCTTGGATTTTTATATAATTTCAAGTCTATACAAGGAGTTGTTGATGAAGAAAGTACTGTTTTCCCTCGCTGCAATCATGGCGAGCCAAGTCGTTTTTGCACAATCTATTTCGGATAAAAATGCTCAGGATGCATTTATCTATGGTTACTCGATAGATGAAGCCTATAAATTTTTCTACGAAACCGCAGTTAAAACCGATACTCCACTGAACCGCTTCCAAAATATTCGTCATATTGCCGACGATACCTACACAGCGCACCCCACCATTAACAACGATACCCTGCACTTAATGGGATGGTTGGACGTGGCCGCTGAGCCTGTGATCGTGAGCGTGCCCGATATGGATAAAGGACGTTATTGGATCCTCCATACTATGGATATGGGCCATTACACCACCTCCATGATTGGCTCTCGTTTAAGGGGCAATGAGGGCGGCCACTTTATGTTTGCCGCCCGTTCATGGAAGGGCGATGTGCCAGCCAGTGTGGACGAAGTGATTTATGTGGATTCGAATCTGATCAAGCTGATGGGCCGCATTATGGCCGTTGGCAAGGAAGATGAGAAAGTCGCGTTAAATTATATGGATGATTGGAATATCCGCACTTTGTCTGCCTATCTTGGTGTGGCTGGCCCTAAACCTAAGGAGCGCACTTACCCCGATCCCGAGAAGACTAATTGGCTGCAACGGGTCAACTATATGCTCTGCGATGGCGACATGGGCACGGCCGATAAGCAATGGTTAGATCAGTTTAAGGATATTGGTCTGGTGCCCTGTAAGGAGGATTTCACGGTCGCCCAAATCGCTGCCGCTAAGGTCGGTGAAACGTTAGGGATGAAACATATCATCGATTTAGCGCCAAAAATGACCAATGCGGGTAAGTTACTGGGTACTCGTGAGCAGTTGAGTGATGGTGCGCGAGATCTCTTCGCCGAAGGCACTTACCTTGGTCAGTGGGGATTACCACCCGATGAGTCGGTTTATCTGAAGGAGGAAAAGGGCGATGACGGTAAAAATCTCAATGGCTCAAATGGCAAAAAATACCTGATGCACTTTAAGGCGCCCGAGGTGAGTCAATTCTGGTCGTTTACTGTGTATGGTTCGGATAATCGTTTAATGGCGCACAATGAGATTAACCGCCACAGCCGCGGTGACCGTACTCTTAAACCCGGCGCCGATGGCATGTATACCATCGAATTGAGCGCTAAAGGGGATGAGAGTAACAGCAATTGGCTGCCGATTCCTGAAAAGGATGCCTACATTATTATGCGTATGTACGGCCCTAATAAGGAAATCCAAGAGGGCAAGTATCCTTTCCCTAAAATTCAAGTGGTTAAGTAATATAAAGCCCATAATTGGCTCAA
Source organism: Shewanella mangrovisoli (assembly GCF_019457635.1). Classification (NCBI taxonomy): domain Bacteria; kingdom Pseudomonadati; phylum Pseudomonadota; class Gammaproteobacteria; order Alteromonadales; family Shewanellaceae; genus Shewanella; species Shewanella mangrovisoli. Next base: position 3,421,601 of record NZ_CP080412.1, on the reverse strand, counting down.
TAAAAAAGCGTCCACTAGGACGCTTTTTTATTGGATAGGTGATAGTTCACTCTATTTACTTAAGTTTTTTCGCCTTACTTGGGGCTTGGCCAACCTTCATCTTCACGCGGCGACCCTGCATGCTTTTCTCGGCGATGATCTGCTCGCTAACGTTGTCGAGTCGCTGTTGTTTCTTGGCAAAACTACGACGAGTTTGTAGCTGCTTTAACAGCAAGTCGCGGCTACCGACTTCGTATCCTGGCACGGTAATACGACGAATTTTTTGGCCGATTAGCTTTTCAATATCAGCGAGTGTGCGCTCTTCTTCACGGCTCACAAATGAAATCGCAACCCCTGATTTACCCGCGCGGCCGGTGCGGCCAATACGGTGCACATAGTCTTCGGCAAGGAAAGGTAAGTCGAAGTTGACCACGTACTCAAGGCTTGGAATGTCTAAGCCGCGGGCGGCGACTTCGGTGGCGACTAATACGCGCACTTTGCCTGAGACAAACTCACGCAGCGCGCGGCGACGGCTACCTTGTGCCTTTTCACCGTGGACGACTTCAGAGGGAATGCCATCTAAATTCAATTCTTTCACTAAGGTGTCGGCCGCATCGCGCGTCGCGGTAAAGACCAACACTTGTTGCCAGTTCTTCTTACCAATCAGTTCGGACAAGAGTTCGCGCTTACGGCGCTGCTCAACCGGATACACCACTTGGCTCACGGTATCTGCGGTGGTGTTTTGCTTATCGGCGCTGATCACCTGAGGCTTGACCATCATGTCGTTGGCCAGTTTTTTCACCGCACTCGAGAAGGTGGCTGAGAACAATAGGTTTTGACGTTTCTTATTCACCGCTTGAAGGATTTTTTGAATATCCGCATTAAAGCCCATGTCTAACATACGGTCGGCTTCATCGAGCACTAAAAAGTCGATGCTAGAGAGGCTTAAATTACAGGCGGTCAGGTGTTCGAGTAAGCGCCCAGGCGTCGCGACAATAATATCGGCACCGCGTTTAAGTTTTTGCGCCTGAGTCTCAACCTTTACACCACCGTAAATGGTTAATACGCTGAAATTTAAATACTTGCTGTAGGCTTCAACGTTGTCGGCGACTTGAGCCGCGAGCTCACGAGTCGGCGTGAGGATTAATACCCGCGCGTTCGATTTTAGGGTCTCGCTGGGGTTTTCCACCATCTTTTGCAGTATCGGCAGGGCGAAGGCCGCCGTTTTGCCCGTGCCTGTTTGCGCACTAGCCAGCACATCTTGCCCGCGGCGGATAGCGGGGATCGCTTGCTGCTGAATAGGTGTCATTTTTTGATAACCGCAATCTGAGATAGCGCGTAAAATCTCGGGGCAAAAACTAAAAGATTCAAATCTCATTTTGGATTCCTGTCAGTCACTTATTCAATCATTCAAGCGCATCATTCTATTGTTGAAAGCGCACTCTGCCGCACTTTATTCATTACAACAGCGCTTCACTACAAGAGTGCTTCAAACCTATGCACTTGCTTACGCATTTCCGCCACACAGTATTTTTGCACTTTGTGTAGCAGAAAAATGGCGGGCGCGGAGTATAGCAAAATTTTCGGTTAAAACCTGTACTTTTTAACCCTTTGGGATTTTATAACAATCTGTAAGCGGTTTTAGATGTGGTTGAAACTGTAGAGGGGAAAACCTAGAGGGAGAGTATCGCGCCATCATCTTAGTTGATAATGGCGCGACGGGAGTACTAGCCAAAGGCGCGGCGTAGACCTAGGGCCTTTTCGGCATTGTGTTTTAAATGGTTAGCGGCATCACCAATTTGATGGGTGGCGGCGAGGTTTTCGCTGCTGGTTTGAGTGATGGAGTGAATGTTGTTAGTGATTTCATGCACCACTTGGCGCTGCTGATCGGCGGCCACCGCGTTTTGCTGAGCAAAGGTGTGGATCTCGCTCACCTCTTGGTAAATGGTGTTCACGTTCTCGGCGGAGGTTTGAATATCGTTAGCACATAGCTCGGCATGCTGACGGCTCTGCTCCATCTCCTTCGCCCAAGCATTTAGCATGCTGAACATCTTGTCGACGCTCTGGGAAATACTGTTAGTCGACAATTGGGTACGGCTCGACAGCGCGCGTACCTCGTCGGCGACAACCGCAAATCCACGGCCTTGCTCGCCTGCGCGAGCCGCCTCAATCGCGGCGTTGAGGGCGAGTAGGTTAGTCTGCTCGGCAATCGAGTCAATCTCGCCCATGGCGCTGGCCACCCGTTCGGCTTCCTTATTGAGTTGATGGGCATTGTTGGCGGCATCGGCCACGGATTTGGCTAATTGCTCAACCTTTTGGGTGTTGGCCTTCATATTGGCGCTGCTTTTGAGGCAGAGATCGTAGGCAGTGTTGATACTGGTCGAGGTCAATTGAGTATTTTGCGCAACCTCGGCAATGGTTGAGCTCATTTCTTCCATCGCGCTGGCGAGTTGTTCTAGCTGGTTTTTCTCTTGATCTAGGCTGACATAGGTTTGTTCTGTCGTCACTACCAGCTGATCGGCAATCGCATGTAAATGGTGGGCCTGATCTTGGGTGCGGCCAAGCACGCCGTTCATCTTGGCTTGCAATAGGACCAATTGGAAATCGAGAATCGATGAAGTATCGGCGCCTGAGTAGATATAGCGGCTGATGGAATCATATTTCTCCTGCATTTCAACCAGTTTGGCTGGAATGCGAAAGGCTTCGTCGTAGAAGATTGCCAGATTGAGGCTCATTAGAATCGCCCCTGCGAAAATCACTCCCCAACCCCAAAAGTAACCCGCAATCAGTAAACCTGTGGTAGCAACAACGGCGGAGACAAAACGTTTTTGCATTAAGCTGAGTGGTTTAGGGATGGGTTTATTTTGTATTAGTCTGCGATAGATATCCGTGGCTTTGCTGACATAGGCCGCCTGCGGCTGAATACGCACCGATTGATAACCTATGATAGTCCCATTCTCAAACAGGGGAGAAACAAAGGCATCGACCCAATAGAAACCGCCATTCTTACAGCGGTTTTTGACTATGCCTCGCCAGGATTGGCCGGATTTCAGCTTTTCCCACATTTCTTTAAAGGCGGCGCTGGGCATATCTGGGTGACGCACCTTGTTATGAGGCTGGCCGATCAATTCCTCGGGCTTATAACCCGAGACTTCGGCAAAGCGTTGATTAACGTAGGTAATAATCCCACGGGTATCTGTGGTTGAAATCAATTCGTCTTGGGGTGTGAGGCGGACTTCCTGTGCGTTACTGTGGAGTTGGCTGGTTTTACTGCGGCTAGGGTTACTCTGGCTCATTTAGTGTGTCCATTCAGGGCCGATACGACTTTTGGGGTAAATGTAACTGGTAAAACGGGTGCCAGCTCTCATTGGAGTCGGCTTATTATGTGATAATGGTATCATTTTTGTGTGGGTATTGGAGAGCGGTTTTTAGCTTTACCCGCAACAAAAGTAATGATTTTTAAATTTTGTAAGTTTCTGCAAATATTGCATTTTTAATTCGCTTTCAAACGAGTGTTTATCCTGTTTAAAAGCAAATTTTAGAGTTTTGTATAAGGTCTGTTTTTAGCTTATGCCTGGCTAAAGCGGTTATAAGTTCATTTGCCTAAATAGTGGTAGGAGCTTAGGTGAAAAACATCAGCCTGACTATTGGACTAATGTCGTGATTTAGCTTGTCAGAACAGTAACATCATAGGTGGAACGGGTCTTGAAGCGACTCTAAATAAAAAGCCCAAGCGTTGGCTTGGGCCTTAGTTTTGTGCCACTTAACGTTAGATGGCTTTTGTGACCTTTGTTAGCCACTCAAGCTCACTGCCTGACATTAATGGCGATAAGGTGTTAAACACTTTCTGATGGTAAGCATTAAACCAGTCGATTTCGCCTTGGGTTAACAGGCTCTTATCGATAAGGCGAGCATCCATTGGGATCAGCGTTAAGGCATCAAATTCATACATTTCACGCTCGGCGCCCTTTAAGGCTTTGCAGTGTTGCACTACCACTAGGTTTTCTAAGCGGATCCCAAAACTGTCGGCGCGGTAATAACCTGGCTCGTTGGATAACACCATGCCTGGCATTAGGGCGATGGCATTGAGGTTTTTACCAATGCGCTGCGGACCTTCGTGCACGCTGAGGAAATGACCGACGCCGTGGCCTGTGCCGTGGTCGTAATCAAACCCATGTTGCCACAGATATTGGCGGGCGAAGGCATCGAGTTGTTGCCCCGTAGTGCCTTTCGGATAGCGAGCCTGATCTAAGGCGATATGGCCTTTTAATACCAAGGTGACCATTTTCTTCTGTTCATCGGTCACTTTACCAATGGCGATGGTGCGAGTGACATCCGTGGTGCCGTCCAGATACTGAGCGCCAGAATCCACAAGATAGATGCTGTCCATCGTCATCATGGCAGGCGTGCCATTGTTATGGTTGTAGTGGCACATGGCCGCATTGGCGCCAGCGGCGGAAATGGTATCGAAACTTGGCTCGCGATATTGTGGATCTTCGAGGCGGAAGCTCTCTAACTTGTCGGCAAGGGTTGCTTCATCGTGCAGACGATTGGCGGCAACTTCGGCATCGAGCCAAGCGAGGAAACGACTCACGGCCACACCATCACGGATATGGCTGGCGCGCATGCCTGCTAATTCGGCGGCATTCTTCTGTGCCTTAGGCAGGGAGACGGGGTCGATACCGGCGATTAATTTGACGCCTGCATCGCGGGCGATATTTTGTGCCCAAGCGTTGGCAGAATTCGGATCGGCGAGCAGTTTCACGCCCTGTAAGCTTGCCAAGGTATCGGCAAGTGCAGCTTCGCTCTTAAAGCTCACACCCGCCCCAACGTGTTCCGCAATGCCTTCAGGGAGTTTGCTCAAATCGGTAAATAGCTGCATATCGCCATTGGCGTGAAGTAGCGCGCAGCCAAGCACGACCGGCAGACGCGGCACGTCATTACCACGGATATTGAGCAGCCAGCAGAAGGAGTCCAAAGCGGCGATCAGCGCGACATCGGCGCCCACTTTTTTGACTAATGCGCCAATCTCGGTCCGTTTTTGCAGGCTGGTCTTACCCGCACTCTCATTACTAAATAACGTGATAGCTGCGCTCGATGGTGCAGGTCGGTTTTGCCAGTGTTTATCAATCGGATTCTGTTCGACGGCAACCAGTTCAATTTGAGCCTTCGCTAAGGTCGCTTTGGCGTTTTCAAACCACGCTAAGGTGTGTAAACGGGCATCGAAGCCCACACGTGAACCAGCGGCAAGCGTATCGCATAGCCATTCGATTTGTGGTGTGTCGGTCAGGCTTTCATAACTAAAGAGATTTGCATCCACCTGCAGACGCACTTGCACCGTATAACGACCATCGGTAAAGATGGCGGCTTTGTCTTTTAAGACAATGGCCATGCCCGCTGAGCCAGTAAAATCCGTTGCCCAGTACAGACGCTCGTTATGCTCAGGCACATATTCGCCCAAGTATTCATCCGCGCGCGGGATGATAAAGGCATCTAAATTGGCATTGGCGAGTTCACTACGAATGGCGGCAAGACGGTTAGCAATCTTATTAGGTTGTTGGGATGATGACGATTCTAACGACATAGGGGCTCCAAATATTGGCATTGGCGGCTGACGTAGGCGACCAAATTATAATGCGTAATGCTGGCGAAAAGGATGCGAATTGGCGGCGATTATCGCAAGCTCAATGGCTAAGATGCAAGGGGATGGAATAAAGGATTTTGTATACAATCTTGTTTTTTAGGCATCACTTTGCGGTAACAAGGGCTGTGATCTTAGGCGAATTCTCAAATTGAAATGTTATCTTTATCACTCAGTCCTTCCGACTAATTCTTACAAATTAGCTACTTAAGTTTTATTCAATCGCTAATATTGGCCCATTATGCTAACATTCGCCATCTCCGCTCGGGGTCAGAGGGGAGCACATGTATCAGTGGAGTTGGCGATGCAAACATTAACAATAGACGTGGGCGGTAGCAAAGCCCTGTTCGAACTTCAACTCAAGGGGCATACAGAACAATATAAAATCCCCACGGGTGAAGGCTTTAAAATTGAAGATTTAAATGATCAAATCGCGGCGCTGGAACGGGATTATGATTTACAGAATTACCATTTAGCGGTCGCTGTACCTGGACTCGTACAACAGAATCGTTTGGTGTCCTGTAAATCTTTGCCCGGTCTCAATGGGCTAAGCTTTGAAACCTTGAAAACCCAAGGCGAACTTAAGTTTATCTGCAATGATATCGACGCTGGTATGCAGGCAACCTGTGATGAAAAATATGCCTGTGAGTTGTTAGTCATGTGCGGCACTGGGATTGGCATGTCGATCGCGTTGAGTGGCAAGGCTTTTACGGGGGCAACGGGAGTCGCGGGGGAGCTTGGACATTGCCGGGTGATGACGGAGGCGGGGGAGTTTAGTCTTGAGCAGCTCGCCAGCGGCGATTCTATCCGCAGCCGTAAGATTGCTACCGCCGATGATTTATATCTCGCCGGTACTTATCTGGGGATGGGGCTCGCGTGGGCGGTCAATCTGTTTAATCCTAATCGGATCTGGTTAGCGGGCGGCATGATGAACAGCGCGCCGTACTATAAGGGTTGTCTCGATAGTTTAAGACGCATGGCCCTGAGTGCACCGTTAGCCGAAATGAAGATTAATCGTGTCGATGATATGGAAACCTTAGTCTGCCGTGGCTTATCGGTGATCTTGGCAAGGGATTACTCGAAGGACGCCGCCTAACGGCTTTCGATTGAGGTGCGATTAGACCAAGATTGAGGCGTGATAAGCTCGTTCCGGCTATTAATCTTGGCTTACTTACGCTGATATTGATTCGGACATTGACTCAGATATTGATTCTGATTGGGTCGAGAACAACAGCATGCGGCCATCGGATTTGTGTGTTTGCAGTGCACTCTGCATATCACCTTGTTCGATGACCGCATTTTTGTTTGCACGAGTTATCGAACGGCGTCTTGCATAACTTCTTTCTTAAGACTTTCGATTTATTTTTATTGTCTCTCCTATTGGCTACGCGAGTCGATGATACGACTCTATGGTTTAAGCAATCCTTTTAAATACAATTGATTGCTCATTTTTTGAACTCAATAGTTCTACCTTTCTTTAAAGCTAATTCGGCGTTGATAATCGGTACAACGGCCTGTTTGTTAATATTTGGTTGCAATTTAACGCTATCGCGGCATATGCTAATTAACGTAATGACAACGTTGTCATTAGTGTGAAAGGCAAACCAATCGAAAGATTGGGACGCAAAGCCTCCGGTCTAAGGGTTCGTTTGTACCTATGATAGCGGGGATACCACAGGTTGTTTCTTCATGCTGCCGTTGTACGCACATGGTTTTAAGAGTGTTGTTTCCTGTCTACGCTTTGTTTGCCTTATTGATGCATAACTTACTCAATAGGGAAATCTCATGTTTAAGACTCAAATCTCCACCTCGGCGATGCTGGTGGCCTCGGTGCTGGCCTCTGCTGCCAGTTTTCAAGCCTTTGCTGCGCTCCCCGGTAAACCGACATTAGGTTGGGGGGAAACCAAGTTTGCCATTATCGAGGTGAATCAAGCCGCCTCAGCCTATAACCAATTAGTGACGGTTAAAGATGCCGCCGATGTGTCCGTGACGTGGAACTTGTATAACGGCGACGTCGGCAATAAGGCGCAGGTGTTACTCGATGGAAATGTGGCATGGGAAGGTCCATCGAGTGCGGCGGGGACGGCCAATTTCAAGGTCAATAAGGGCGGGCGCTATCAAATGCGCGTGCAGCTTTGTAATAACGAAGGTTGCAGCGCCAGTGATGCGAGGGAAATCTTAGTCGCCGATACCGATGGCAGTCATTTACTGCCACTCAATGCGCCTTTGAAGGAAAATAATCGTCCCTATGCGAATAAATCCGGCAAAGTGGTGGGAAGTTACTTTGTGGAGTGGGGTGTTTATGGGCGTAAGTTCCCCGTCGATAAGATCCCTGCACAAAACTTAACCCATATTTTATATGGCTTTACCCCGATTTGTGGTGGCAATGGCATCAACGACAGCCTAAAGGAAATCGAAGGTAGCTTTGAGGCATTGCAGCGCGCTTGTGCTGGCCGTGCCGATTTTAAAGTGGCGATTCATGACCCTTGGGCGGCGGTGCAAATGCCGCAGGCGGGGGTGAGTGAGTATTCCGATCCCTACAAAGGCAACTTCGGCCAACTGATGGCGTTAAAACAAGCCTATCCCGATTTGAAGATCCTCCCGTCCGTTGGTGGGTGGACGCTCTCGGATCCCTTCTACTTTTTAGGAGATAAAACCAAGCGCGACACCTTTGTCGCCTCAGTGAAGGAGTTTTTACAAACCTGGAAGTTCTTCGATGGTGTCGATATCGATTGGGAATTTCCCGGCGGCAGTGGCGCTAACCCAAGCTTAGGAAATGCCAATGATGGGGAAACCTATGTCACCCTGATGCGTGAATTGCGGGCGATGCTCGATGAGCTCAGCGCCGAAACCGGACGCAGCTATGAGCTGACCTCGGCCATCAGTGCGGGCGGCGATAAGATTGCTAAGGTCGATTATCAGGCGGCGCAGCAATATATGGATTACATCTTCCTGATGAGTTACGACTTTAATGGTGGCTGGACCAATACAGAGCTTGGACATCAAACCAATCTCTATGAGGCGAGCTGGGATCCTAATACCCGTTACACCACGGACAAAGGCGTAAAAGCCCTGCTCTCTCAAGGGGTGACGCCGGGTAAGATCGTGGTCGGCGCCGCTATGTACGGCCGCGGCTGGACTGGGGTGAATGGTTATAGCGGTAACAATCCTTTCACGGGCACAGCAACGGGCAAAGTGAAGGGCACCTGGGAAGCGGGCGTGGTGGATTATCGCCAGATCGCTAAGGATTATATGGGCGCAGGTTGGAGCTATGCCTATGATGAAACCGCCGAAGCGCCATCGGTCTTTAATGCATCGACGGGCGATTTAATTACCTTCGACGATGCGCGCTCTGTTAAAGCCAAGGGCCAATACGTGCTGACCAATCAGCTCGGTGGTCTGTTCGCCTGGGAAATTGATGCCGATAATGGCGACATACTCAATGCTATGCACGAAGGTCTAGGCCATGGCGAGGGTACAACGCCACCTGCGAATAAAGCGCCGATTGCCAATGCGGGAGCGGATATCACGGTAACGGGAACTGCGGATGTCACACTAAACGGCAGTGCGTCGCGGGATCCTGAAAACGGCGCCTTGAGTTATCAATGGAGCCAAGTCTCGGGCCCAAGCTTAAGTATCAGTAATGCGGACATGGCCAATGCTGTGGTGCAACTGAGTGAGGCGGCCTCGGATGTAGTGTATGTGTTTAGCCTGCAAGTCACAGATCCCGAAGGATTATCTTCAACCGATACTGTGACTTTAACCCATAAGGCCGAGACGGCAAACCAAGCGCCTGTGGTGACTGTGCCAGCGAGTGTGACGGTTGAGGCGGGGCAATCGGTGAGCATCAATGCGACGGCGACTGACGCCGATGGCGACAGCCTCACCTACGCATGGACAGTGCCCAGCGGCGTGGCGGCGAGTGGACAAAACAGTGCCACACTGGTGGTGACGGCGCCAACGGTTACCCAATCGACCCAATACAGTTTGAGTGTATTGGTCTCCGATGGCGCCTTAGATGCCAGTGCTGCCTTAACCTTAAGCGTGACGCCTAAGGCGACGGGTGGTCAATGTGATGCTACTGACCCCAATGCGGCCAACTATCCCGCCTGGAATGCGACAAGCATTTACAACACGGGTGATACCGTGAGTTATAACCAACTGGTTTGGAAGGCGAAATACTGGACTCAAGGTAATACACCTTCAAGAACCGCCGACCAATGGCAATTGTTGAGTCAGGTTGAGTTAGGTTGGGATGCGGGCGTTGCCTACAACGGCGGAGCAACTACTAGCTATAACGGTCGTCAGTGGCAAGCCAAATACTGGACTAAAGGAGATGTCCCTGGGGTTGCTGCGGTATGGACGGATATCGGCGCGGCGCCTTGCCCTTAGTCGATAGGGATTAAAGACATTAAAAAAGCCCTGCAATGCAGGGCTTTTTATTAAGGATTACAGCGTCAGATTAATTAATCTTCAGCAGCTCAACATCAAAAATCAGTACCGAACCGCCGCCAATTTTGCCAGTGCTGCGATTGCCATAGGCCAGTTCGCTTGGGATAAAGAAGCGGTACTTATCGCCTTCGACCATCAGTTGCACGCCTTCAGTCCAGCCTTTAATGACACGATTGAGTGGGAAGGCAATGGGTTCACCGCGCTCGACCGAGCTATCGAACACAGTGCCATCAATTAAGGTGCCGTGGTAATGCACAGTCACTGTATCACTCGCCTTAGGATGAACCGTGCCAGTGCCTTGCTGTAACACTTGATATTGCAATCCCGAGGCGGTGGTTTTCACCCCTTCTTGGTTTTTGTTTTGCGCTAAAAACTCATTACCTAAACGGATATTTTCTTGGGCCGCTTTTTGGTTATTCATCGAGGTAAAGAAGTAAAAAATCACCCCAGCAATCACAACAACGGCAAGTAACATTTTCATTTTAAGGAGCACCTCAGTCAATTTTGGCCATATTATCAGTTTTTTAGCCGAAGTGGCTAGCGCCTCGGTTCGGCGGGGTGTTGGACGATTCGCGTTACATTTTCTCACTTTTTTAAAATGGCTAAAGGCTTTATCCCGTTTTAGAGATCGCTTAACCTGTGACATTAGACTCTACAAAAACTCAATAAAAACAGATAAGAAGAATAAACAAGGACAGTCTTATGTTAACCAAAGCGGCAAAACCTCTGGTCAAACTCGTCGACCGTTATTTACCCGACCCTTATATCTTTGTCTTGCTCTTAACCTTAGTGGTGCTGATTTCGGCCGTGGTAGCCGAGCAGAAAACCCCACTCGAAGTCATCAATTACTGGGGCGATGGCTTTTGGGCACTGCTGAGTTTTTCGATGCAGATGCTATTAGTACTGGTGGCCGGATTTATGCTCGCCAGCTCGCCACCGATTAAGAAATTACTCGATGGCATCGCTGGATCCGCTAAGTCGGCGCCACAGGCGATTATCTTAGTGACCTTGGTTTCCCTCGCCGCCAGTTGGATTAACTGGGGATTCGGTTTAGTGGTCGGCGCCTTATTCGCTAAGGCCTTAGCGCGTAAAGTGCGTGTGGATTACCGTTTATTGGTTGCCAGTGCTTACTCGGGATTTGTGGTTTGGCACGGCGGCTTAGCGGGCTCAATTCCGCTCACCATCGCTACGGTGGGGCATTTTTCTGAATCACAAATCGGCATTATCCCCACCAGCGAGACCATCTTCGCGAGCTTTAACCTGCTGTTAGTGCTGATTTTGTTTGTGGTGATGCCTCTGGTAAACCGCTTTATGCTGCCCGAAGAGAAAGACGGTATCTATGTCGATCCTAAGGCTCTTGAGGATGGGGCCGCAGACGATAACGCGGCGCAGTTAACGGCCAATACGACGACTCGCCCTGCGGATAAATTAGAAAACAGCCGCTTACTCGGTTGGAGCGTGGGCGGCGCTGGACTCGTTTACTTAGGCTACTACTTTGCGGTGCAGGGCGGCAGCTTAAACCTTAACCTAGTCAACTTCTTATTTTTATTCCTCGCCATCGTGCTGCATCAAACGCCACGCAGTTTATTGCTGAGTCTCAATGAAGCCATCAAAGGAGGCGCGGGTATCGTTATCCAGTTTCCTTTTTACGCTGGCATTATGGCGGTGATGGTGCAATCGGGATTAGCCCAGAGTATTTCCGAAGGTTTTGTGGCCATCGCCAGTGCTGAAAGCCTGCCATTTTGGAGCTTTATCAGTGCCGGGATTGTGAATATTTTCGTACCTTCGGGGGGCGGACAATGGGCGGTGCAGGCGCCGATTATGTTGCCTGCGGCCGAAGCCTTGGGCGCCGATGTGGCACGGGTTGCTATGGCCGTGGCTTGGGGAGATGCGTGGACCAACCTTATCCAGCCTTTCTGGGCGCTGCCTGTGCTGGCCATCGCCGGGTTAAAGGCGCGGGATATCATGGGATTCTGTTTAATGCAGCTGCTGATAACAGGGGTGATTATCAGTATCGCGCTAAGCTGGTTTTAAACGAAAGCTTAAGGGTTCTGATAAAGGGCAATCTCACTTGCCCTTTATTTTTATCCTCTTCTTTATTCTCTTCTTATCCAGTTCACGCACAAATGCGTAAAATGCTTAGGTTTTAGTGTTTTGACGCAGCTTAAAACCATTTCTGCGGATAGGGGCGTCGACACAGCAGATTATGATACAGCCAGCCAAAGGACAGGATCAGCACTAGACCACTGGCGACTGGCGAATATAAAAAGTCCCACCCCTGCGCGGTCAGCATAATAACCAGTGGGTTTGCTCCAGCTGGAGGATGCACTGTGTGAGTGAGCATCATCAATGCAATTCCCGCCCCTACGGCTAATCCTAAGCTTAGCGGCGAGACGCCTACACTGTGGAGGATGATAAGTCCCATCAGACTGGTCAGTAGGTGGCCGCAGACAATATTTCTTGGCTGCGCCAATGGGCTATCGGGAAGGGCAAATAAAATCACCATAGTGGCGCCAAAGGGGGCCATCAGCCACAACAGCTGCGAACTCATTTGCTCCAAGCTTGCTAAGGCACTGATACATAACATGGCGCCTATGCCGGCGAGCAGTGCGGGTTTCAATTGTTGTGGGTTTATCACTTTCATTGTGTGTCCTTTGAGCCCAACTTGGCTATCGCGCAAGGGCTGTGGTTTATATGGTTAATATCAATAACTGCGGCTTGGGATTTAGTGTTGGGTTTCCCCTTGGCGCCATCCCTGTGGCCGCGTTGCACTTCATTGTGTTGAATCTCTAATGGGTAGACCAATCTGTCTACTTGATATCATTGCATGAGTAGACTGATTTGTCTACCTGTGAGAAGATACGCTTAAATCCTAATTGCAGAGGAAGGCGATATGCCACAACCCGAAGTCTTGTCAGATATGCCCTTAGATAAACGTCAACAGCTCATCACCACGGCATTTAAACTGTTTTATTTTCAGAGCGTACATGGGGTGGGTATTAACCAGATTTTGCAGGAGTCGGCGATTGCCAAAAAAACCTTGTACCATCATTTTGTGAGTAAGGATGAGTTGGTCGAAGCCGTGGTGTTGTATCGCGACCAAGTGTTTTATCACTGGTTAAGCGAGCGAGTGCTAGCAGTCGAGATAGGTAAGGCGGGGATCCGCGCGTTATTTATGGCGCTCGATGATTGGTTTAATCAAAGAGTGCCGCAGCTGTGTGAGTTTCGGGGCTGTTTTTTTATCAATGTGAGTGCCGAATTTACCGATGCCAGCCATCCTGTGCATCGTTTATGTGCCGAGCATAAACAGCGGGTAGCTGATTTAATGGGTCAGCAAGTGGCGGCTTTGGGCTTGTCCGAGGCAAAAGCGGCTTATCTTGTCGATACCCTATGCCTATTGAAGGAAGGCGCCATAGTATCAGCGCAGCTGCGCGGCGACACAGATGCGGCTATGCAGGCGTTAAAAGTTGCCGAGCAATTGATTGAAATAGAAACGCATTAGCGTGACGGTTAAATCAATCTATCCATGAAACCCGTTTGGATCCCATAACCCAGCAGGGCTAAGTTGGTCACGACCGTGAGCCAAAACAGTTGGCGAAAGGCGGCTTTGACCGATTTATGCCGCAGTAACTGCTGGGCAAACAGTGCGCCGGGCCAACCCCCGAGGAGAGACATCAGATGTAGGGTGCTTTCCTTGGTGCGCCAGCGACCTTTTCGCGCCGCCGATTTGTCGAAGGCGTAGGCGATAAAGGTGCATAAACTCAGCAGCAGGTATAAACCCACAATCGCAAGCGGCAGCATATGCCACCAAGCGGCGCCGATTAGCATCGCCAGAAAAACGAGCGCTAATAATAAAGGCATCGAACTCTGATGCGAGCGCGCGGCTCTGGGTTTTGCCACTTTTGATTTCGTGACTCTTGGTTCTGTGGCTCTAGATTTAGTCACTCTGCGTTGATTCACTCTTTGTTGAGTCGCTCTTCGTTCATGTACTGGAGCGGATGGCGTTTTATTGGCTCTTTTGTTGTTCATTATTCGAGTTCAAATGGCTACTAGCGTTGATGGACTTAAAGGCGAGCTGGCGCCAGAGTTTTTCGAGTGGCCCTTGGTGAAAGTAGCGTAAATACAAGCTTGCCAGTAGCAATTGCAGCAGCGAGTAACCCAGCGCTATCGCCATATAACCGCCCCTGTCGAGGGTTAATAGTAACTCGGGAGCAAAGTGGCGAAAGATAAACACACCGACAATGGATTGCAATATATACAGGCTAAAGGCGAGTTTGCCGACATTTTGCAAAGGCCTTAACACTGTCGAGCGATTTTGGCAGATTTTTACCAATATATGGATGTAAATCAGTGCAGTAGGGATAGCGCTTAGCATGACTATGATGTCCGAAAACATCACCAATGTTGGGTTTTGAGTTAATCCCAGCAGGGTATCTAGGGTAGAGAGTACAAAGCTGGCTAAAACCAGCTTGATTAAGGTGTTACGCTCAAATCCCTGCTCGAAACTACCTTGGCGATAGAGCGCCATACCTAGCAGCATCAGTCCGCCCGTGAACCACATTAAGGTGAACGGAATGACCAGCGCCATGTAACCGACCTGCATAACATGCAGGAACAGTTGATTGGCATAACCCGATGTCCAAGCGCTGTATTGTTCGGTGAATAAGGGCGATTCGCGGGTAAAGAGTTCGTCACTGCCCATGATGCTGATTAAACAGATAACTACTAACGAACTGAAAATAAAAATATTGGCCTTACGTTTTAACTCGGCGATGCTGGCATCTCGGTAGCAGAGTGCTAAAAAGCCGCTGATCCCATAGGTCAGTAAAATATCACCGGGCCAGATAATGATGCCGTGGATCAGGCCAAAGACAATCAACCATTTCAAGCGTGAGCGCAGCAGCGAATAGGCCGCTAAACCTTTATCACGAAACCGTTGGTACTGAATATAAAGCCCAACGCCAAATAAGATGGAAAACAGGCTGATAAATCGCCCTTCAATAAAGAAATTGCTAAAGGCTTCGAGCACTTGGTCTGAGAGTAATGGGATTTGATGGGGCGCATAGCCATAAAAGCTTATCCCCATAAAATAGATATTCATAAAAAATATCCCCAATACCGCTAACCCACGTATGGCATCGAGGTTGGCATTACGTCCAATTGGGATAGGCCGATGGAGCGTGTGAGTCGCATCGATGGGACTTCCCCAAGGATCCTTGGCAGCTTGAGTGATAGGTTTGATAGCAGGCATCCTTTTGCTATTGGGGAAAATGAACCGAGTCAGCTCGGCGAGATTGAGTTGATAATACAAGGCGCTAGCTTAACAGGCGCTCAAACCAATGAACACTCAACTAATTAAAGCGTTAGGCGCGTGGATCGCTTTGAAAGATATTGTCTATTCACCAATATCTTCGTTCCACAGCTGTGGCTTGGCGGCGATAAAATCGTGCATCAACTGTTTGCACTCGTGATTGTCCACCACTGTCACCTCTACTCCGCGGGACTGCACATAGGCTTCTGGTCCTTGAAAGGTGACATTTTCACCGACCACCACCTTAGGAATGCCATAGAGTAGTATTGCGCCACTACACATATCGCAGGGGGAGAGAGTCGAATAGAGCGTGGCCTTTTGATAATCGGCGGCGGTCAATCTGCCCGCATTTTCGAGGCAATCCATTTCGGCATGCAACACGGCGCTGCCTTGCTGCACGCGTTTGTTATGGCCGCGGGCGACAATTTTCCCGTCGATCACTAATACTGAGCCAATGGGGATCCCGCCTTCGGCTAATCCTTGTTTGGCCTCATCAATCGCGGCCTGTAAAAATTCATCCATTTCGGTCCCCTATCTTAGGTTGTTTGGCTTAGCATAGCAGCCTGCAAGCGTTGAGCAAGACAACCTAAGTGGTGATTTCGATTGATGATTAAGCTTGGGTGGATAAGCCTTGGCTTACTTCTGTGGCTTTTCTGAAATCCATAACTTGATATGTCCTTTCACGACTACCACGCCTTGGGTGTCGTAGGCGGTAACGGGCACCAACATATCGCCGGGAGTCCACTGCTCTGGCGTGACTTCGGCAACACATAAAATATCACTGCCCGCCTTGGCGGTGTAATCCAGGCTCATGCCCTTAGGGATCCAACGTAGGTGAGCCGGAATTGATGCTTCGGCCATCACGCCCATTGCCATTTCTAAGCCGTTACAGATGGCGATAACATGCACGGTTTTTATATGGTTATGAACGGCATGACGTTTTTTAATCAGGCAAGCACAGTGGTTAAGGCGCAATTCAGTGATCAGTGGTTTGATGGTACCAAAATAAGGTGCCATGCGTGATACCATGATGGAGAAAATTTTTTGGCCAAAGGGCCAGCCTTGGGTTTTATGGTAAAGCGCGAGAACCTTATTGGGCTTAGCGTTTGGGGTTTGTGCGTTAGGGCTCATGGTTATCCTTCATCGGAGTGCAAACTTAAGGTGTTAGTCTTGGGCCGCTGATATTTTTAATGCTTAGCGGCGTGCCTGTTTCTTTCTGGTCGGATGAGTGTAACATTGGGATAACATTAAATGCCAGTCGGCCGAATTAAGTAAACTTCATTTCGCGGTTTTTACGCTAACACCGTATAATCACGACAAATTTGTCATCAATGACACTTCATAATGATTTAACTACAAGGACTCACAGTGAAATATTTGCTGACCTATTTTAAGGGAATGGCCATGGGGGCCGCCGATGTGGTGCCTGGGGTTTCGGGTGGCACTATCGCCTTTATCACCGGTATTCTCGATACCCTGCTCGAAAGCGTTAAACGTATTAATCCTTCACTGTGGGGCGTGATTAAGTCGCAGGGGATTAAAGGTGCGTTTGAACATATTAATGGTGGATTTTTACTGAGTTTGTTAGCGGGGATCCTAACCAGTATTTTTACCTTCGCTAAACTGATTTCTTGGTTGCTGGTGGCCCATCCCATTCCGATTTGGTCATTCTTCTTTGGCCTTATCATCATCTCTGTGGTGCACATGCTTAAGCAGGTGAGTGGTTTTACGCTGGCGCGTTTGGGATTATTCGCCTTAGGGGTTTTGGCTGCCTGGGTGATCACTGTACTGAACCCTGTATCGGTCGAGGCCAGCTATTTAAATATTTTCTTCGGCGGTGCGATTGCCATTTGTGCCATGGTATTACCGGGGATTTCGGGCAGTTTTATCTTATTATTGCTCGGCTTATATCCTGTGGTACTCGCGGCGGCAAAAAATATCCAAATCGATATCTTGGCCTGTTTTGCCGTTGGCGCTTTGCTGGGGATTTTAAGCTTTAGCCATTTACTCTCGGCCTTGCTGCGTAAATACCATGATGCGACTGTAGTGTTTCTCACGGGTTTGATGCTCGGCACCTTAGGTAAAATTTGGCCTTGGAAACAAACCTTAACCTGGCGTACTAACTCCCACGGTGAACAAGTGCCACTATTGGAGCAAAATATTTCGCCGCTGAATTTTGAACAAGTGACGGGCCAACCTTCACAGCTGATGTTAGCTGTGGTGTGTATGTTGGCGGCCATTGCCTTAGTTTGGGGTTTAGAGAAGGTCGGCAAACGGGATTAAGCCAATCCTGTGGATGATGTGAATAAAAGCAGCGATATTCGCTGCTTTTATGTTTTAAGGCCAATGGAATGTCCTCGACTTTTGGGCAATGTTATTTTGCTGGTCCGTTAAGTTACAATCGCGCCTCAGAGTGCACGCAGTCGATGTTGTGCATCCGTTTAAACTCAGTGAGAGTTTGCCGTTACGATAAGGATATAGTTGTGGAAAAAAAACAGGTCCCCTGGGTTGGCGTGGCGCTAGCCATTTTTGCCTTAGGTCATGTGGTTAACTTAATCATAGATAAACAAGATTCTGAAATATCCCCAGAGTTAAAGCAGCAAATTTCTGACACTATTCAGGCTCACAGAACACCCGCTTCAGCGAATAATGTCTTGATTCATGAGCCAAACAACCGTGAGATTGCCGAGATTTCGCCCAAAATCCCTATGCCTGCAGAATTAGTCGATGTGAGTCAAATCTACAGCAATCTCAATGCATTTGCGGCGCTCAAACGAGACGGTACTGTAGTCACATGGGGGGATGGCGAGTGTGGTGGCGATAGCAATAACGCCGCCGACCCTCTACTTAATGTAAAACAACTGTATGCGGCAGAGGATACCTGCGGCTTTGCCGCGTTAACCCATGACCACAAACTGATCCCTTGGGGAATGGGGGATGAAACTATGCCTTGGACTCGAGGAGTGAGACCTGTACTGCATGATGTGCGCGAATTTGTTGTGGGTAAGGGGCTCTATGCTGCCATTAAGCAAGATGGAAGTGTCGTCAGTTGGTCTTTTGAAGATGCATCAACTGCCGAGCTAGGCTCTGGTCAATACGCCGCGCCTGCGATGACGGGCGTCGTGTCTGTGTCTGTTAACCATGGCGCTTTTGCCGCCTTAAAACGGGATGAGACAGTAGTGACATGGGGGCAGGCGGATTATGGTGGCGACAGTCACGAAGTCGCCTCAGCGCTTAACAATGTGAAACTCCTCTATGCTAACGATAATGCTTTTACCGCTATGACTGCGACGGGCAGATTGGTGTCGTGGGGTAAGGTCAGAGCGGAGCAAAAAGGTCGTGAGCAAGTGGCAAAGCTTAACCAGCTTGCGCCTGCCGTGAAAGTTGTTGCTTCCAAAAATGGTTTTACAGCGCTGCTGGCTGACGGTAGTGTTTATGCGTGGGGGGAAGGGGAGTTAACTGAGTATGATGTGCCATTCCCTGCCCGCTTATCTCGCCCAAATCGTGCCAATAAAGTGATTGATATTTTTGCCAATAATGACGCGTTTGCCGCCTTAACCATCAGCCGTCAACTTATCGTATGGGGCAGTAAATATCATGGTGCTGATACGACGGTCCTTAAAGATAAATTACAAAGCGTGCTTAAGGTTTATCCCTTTGATGAAGGATTTGTCGCGTTACGTAGGGATAATACGGCTATCGCTTGGGAAGGATGGGAATTGGCAGAAAACCAGCCGCGTTATCAAGAGGTCACTCAGGTGAGCAAAGTGGTGACCTATGAACGTGAGTTTGCCTTTTTAAAGCAAGATGGCACTGTAGTTGATGGCCGCTTTGGCCCCAAAACTGACATAACTCAAGCAACGGATATTTTTCCTACGGGGTTAGGCTTTACGGTTAAACGCCAAGATGGCTCGATTGCAGTATGGATGCGGGAAGATCCCGCGGTGACGCTAGATAAGCAAGCCGTTGATTTGAGCCACATGCGGGATATTCGCAGTAATTTGCTGGATGTGATTGCCCTCATGGACGATGGCACGGTACAGGCTTGGGATGTCACAGGTAGAACGAGCAATGTGCTCTAAGCCAATGAGTAAACCCATTTGAAGCTAGTAAGCTAATAAAAACAAAGGGCTAAGATGTTCATCTTAGCCCTTTATCTTTAAGCGAGGCTTTTCTCGCTTTCCGCCTGATTGGCTTTAATTTCACGCAAATAGCGGTAAATGGAATGCACTGAAATCCCTAATCGAGTGGCGGCCACTTGGGCGCTATCCTTGAGTTCGAAAATCCCTAACTCATGGAGTTGATTGACAATTTCGCGACTCTTTTGTGAAGGGGAAATCGCAGGATTGGCACGCACCTCGTGGTTAACGCTATCGATAGTGCTGTGTAGCGCCTCATCAATATTGCGCGCAAACACCTCGGGCGAACTGGTCAATTCACTGCCGAGGAGCTGCTCCGGCATCATAGTGCGCAGCACAGATTGCAGCGGCGCATCCATATCGGTATTGATGCACAGTAACCCAATCGGCAGGTTTTTAGGATTACGGATAACAGTGGTTATCGAACGTAAGGTCTTACCGTTGGCACATTTGGTCAGGTAAGAGTTGGAAATATCCTGACCCGTTTTGAGCTTAAGCAAGGCTAGGTTAGTGATGGGCGCACCGACCTCACGGCCAGTGACATGACCATTGGCAATTTTGATCACCGAAGGGTGCTTAGCATCTAAGCTGTGCAGCACGACCTCTGTATGTTGGCCATACATGGCGGCAATCCCATCGACGATATTTTCGATGGACTTGAGTATATCCAGATCGCTTTGGGTTAAGTCTTGCAATTTCACAATATTCGGCCTTTTTCAGCAGCTTATCAGGAATAACCGTCTTATTCAGACATGATGTTAATGATAGTGACATCCGTAGATGACATGCCATTGAGTACCATCTTGCCTATGTTCTTAATGGTTTTCTCAACATCTTTGGCGATGATACCTTGGCCCGAAACGTTTTGGCTGTTGAGCGCCATTAAGAAGGAGCGTACCGCCGCACTCGATGAGGTACTGACCTTCATGGCGCAGGAGGCTTTGGCACCATCACAAACCATGCCCGAGCTGTCGCTGATGACGTTTTGAATCGCAAAGCAAGATTGCTCGAAACTGCCGCCCGCTAAATACACCATGGCCATAGAGGCTGCGGCGCTGGTGACCGTATTGCCACAGAATGCCGATAACGGCGGATAGTGGGACTTGATATAAATCGCCCCGAGGTGGCTCATGATCAGCGCGCGAGCCAGTTTCTCTTCGCTGACTTTATAACACTGGGCGGTGATGACCACTGGAATCGTCGCTGCAATTCCTTGGTTACCACTGCCTAAATTGCTCATGGCGGGCAGATTGGCACCGCCCATACGCGCATCCGAAGCCGCTGCGGTGAGCATCACAATCTTATTGAGTAAGTCCTCACCGATGATCCCGGCGGCAATGCCGTTTTTCATGGTGCGGCCGACTTCCAAGCCATAGGGTTTGGACATGCCTTCATCGGATAATTTACTGTTTAATTCCGAGGCTTTAAGAATAAATTGGATTTCTTCGAAGGGCACTTCTTGGGCGAAGCGGTAAATCGATTCAATATTGATATCGACGCCGTCGCAGATTGAGCCTGTGGCCTTGGCTTGGGCGCTATCGGCGGTAAATACTAACTCACCATTTAAGCGCTTCTCGGCAATCAAGGTATGGCCGCCACAGATTTTCACCATGGCCTCTTGCTCGCCGGCGGTTAAGCTGACGCAGCAATAGATAAATTCGTCGGTCTCGGTACGCTCAACCTTCACTTTACCCGTATCGATAAGGGTTTGTGCCTGTGCCACTTGTTCAGGTGTCACGTTGGCCAAGACTTCTAATCCCGCATCGGCATTACCTGCAAGCGCGCCTGCGGCTGCGGCGATAGCGAGACCGATTTTACCTGTGCCGGGCACATAAACGCCCATCGAGTTTTTATACAAGTTATCAGAAACTTGCACCGCAATTGACTCGGGTTCAACCGGTAATAAGGTACGGGCCACGGCCGCCGCATAGGCCGCAGCGATCGGCTCGGTACAGCCTAAGGCGGGTTTAACCACTTGGTTAATAATCTGAATGTATTGCTGCCATAAAGGTTTCATCGGGCTACAACCTTACCAATTTATGCGTGAACGTGGGCGATGGCTTCAACTTCCACTTTGACACCCAGTGGAAGATCTTTTACCGCAAAACAGCTGCGGGCAGGGCAGTCGGCTTTGAAATAGGTTTTATAGACTTCATTAAAGGCGGCAAAGTCACTGATCTCACTCAAGTAACAGGTGGTTTTAAGCACGGTTTCTAGGCTGCCACCACCGGCTTCAATCACGTATTTCAGATTCTCAAGGCATTGCACAGATTGTTCGCTGATCCCACCCTCGACAACGCCACCTTTCTCTTTACATACAGGCAGTTGTCCAGAGGTAAAAATCAGGTTGCCATAACTCGTGCCGTGGGAGTAAGGGCCAATCGCGGCTGGGGCACGTTCTGCATGAATGATGCTTTTCATTATCTCTCCAATCTGCAAATAAAATTGAATGCTGTCGAATTTCTATGTGCAATATTATTTGCATATTTTGGTTTGGTTGCAATTATTTTTTAATGTTTCATGCCGTAAAGACGAGTTTATGCGTCTTTTGGCGGGTTTTGGACCGAATTGTGAGCAACGACACTTTGTTCAACAAAAGTTGAGTATTTTGTTTGCTGAGTTTGTTTTGTTCAAATATATTTGCAAAAAATAACATCAACTCGGTTAGGATGAGATATGGATGCAAGGCTAACGGCGGCACAATGGAAAGAGGATACCCGCTTCGACAGTACGGATTGGGGCTGGATCATTATGAGTATTGGCATGGCGATTGGCGCTGGGATCGTATTTTTGCCAGTGCAGGTGGGCTTGATGGGCTTGTGGGTATTCTTGCTCTCCAGCGTGATTGGTTATCCTGCTATGTATTTGTTTCAGCGATTGTTTATCAATACTTTGGCCGAGTCGCCCGAATGTAAGGATTATCCGAGTGTGATTTCGGGGTATCTGGGCAAAAACTGGGGCATCTTACTCGGCGGCTTGTACTTCATTATGTTGGTGATTTGGGTGTTTGTGTATTCCACGGCCATCACCAATGATAGCGCCTCCTTTTTACAAAGCTTTGGCGCAACTACGTCATTATTGTCTAAAAATCCCTTCTATGGCCTAGCGCTGATCTGCGGTTTAGTCGCATTGGCCTCCCGTGGTGAAAACCTATTATTTAAGATCTCCACCTTTATGGTGCTCACTAAGCTTGGGGTAGTGGCGGTACTCGGGCTGATGATGGTCGATAAGTGGGATATCAATAATATCGGTAGCGTACCCAGCACGGGCGATTGGCTAAAGGATGCGATTGTGATGTTACCCTTTACGCTGACATCGATTCTATTTATCCAAAGTTTAAGCCCTATGGTGATTTCCTATCGTTCGCGGGAGAAATCCCTTGCTGTTGCCCGCTTTAAGGCGATGCGTGCGATGAACATTGCCTTTGGGGTGCTGTTTGTGGTGGTGTTTTTCTACGCTGTGTCTTTTACCCTTGCCATGGGGCATGAGCAGGCGGTGCGCGCCTCCCATGAAAATATCTCCGCCTTAGCCATGGTGGCCCAGGGGATGCCAGGGCAAACCTTAAAGCTGCTTAGTCTGACCTTAAATATCTTTGCGGTGATGACGGCGTATTTTGGTGTGTATTTAGGGTTTAGGGAGGCGTGTCAGGGATTGACCATGAATATGCTGCGCCGAGTGATGCCCGAGGAGCGGATCAATAAGTCGTTAGTGGGTTACGGCATCATGATCTTTACCATTTTGCTGTCCTGGGGTGCGATTGTATTAAATGCCCCTGTGCTGAGTTTTACCTCTATATGCAGTCCTATCTTCGGTTTAGTGGGTTGTTTGATCCCTGCCTATTTGGTCTATCAAGTGCCTGCGCTGCATAAATATAAAGGGGGGTCGCTGTATATCATTATCGTCACTGGCTTATTGCTATGTATTTCGCCTCTGCTTGCCTTTAGTTAATGCTTTACCTCCTTTACAAACAGGTATAGCAGTCGTGCTGTACCTGTTTTTTTGGCTTCTATTGAGACAAATTGTCTTAATTTCCCCGCTATTTACTAGGCTCATTGTGCGCTAGTAGTGGTTTTTGTCATGCTGTTCGCGCTGGATGAAATTTGGTGATTGTGCCGGATCGATAACTTTCTATAATCCTTGGCAACTACTTTAGTGGTATCTTTTTTTCTAATGCTTATCAAACTAAGGAATGCCTAATGCAAAGACGTGATTTTTTGAAGGGTGCAGCCATTCTGTCGGCGGCGGGAACCGTGATGCCAGTGTTAGCGGCGTCGACGCAAACCCATGCGATGACCGATAAAACCTGTGGTCGTCGCCGATTTACCTTAACCAATACCTATCAGCTCGTCGCGCCAGAAGGCTCTGCGGGCGTGGTGAAGTTATGGGTGCCACTTCCTGAAAACACAGCTTTCCAGCAGGTTGAAAAACTTAACTTTAGCGGGACTTATCAAGACGCCTATATCAGTGCCAATAACCACTATGGCGCTAAAACCCTGTTTGCCACTTGGCCCGATGCCAAGGGCAAGATGACCCTAACACTAGAATTAGTGATTGAAACCCAAGATTGGGAACCTGTTAAAAGTGGCGAGTTAAGCCATTACCGCGCGCCAGCTAAACCTGAGTATCCCGCCGACGTCGCCATTTACCTTAAGCCAACCAAGCATATGCCTGTGGATGGTATCGTGAAGCAAACCGCGGATAAGATCGTGGGTAAAGAAACCGAGCCACTCAAACAAGCACAGTTGATTTACAACTGGGTGAGCGCCAACATGTACCGCGATAACGATGTTATCGGTTGCGGCAGTGGCGATGTGGCCGCCATTCTTGAAAGTGGCAAACTCGGCGGTAAGTGTACCGATATCAACTCAGTATTTGTGGCGCTGATGCGCGCAGTGGGTGTGCCTGCCCGTGAAATGTTTGGTATTCGCCTAGGCCAAGCCATCAAGATGGGCCATTATTCCAAAAAAGCCTTTGGCAGCGCCGACGATAAGGGCTTTGCCGATGTGACGGGTGGTCAACACTGCCGTGCCATGTTCTACTTAGCGGGTTATGGCTGGTTGCCCGCCGACCCTGCGGATGTGACTAAGATGCGCCTCACCGAGAAGAAGGAGCATAGC
The DNA here is from genome assembly GCF_019457635.1 of Shewanella mangrovisoli. NCBI lineage: Bacteria > Pseudomonadati > Pseudomonadota > Gammaproteobacteria > Alteromonadales > Shewanellaceae > Shewanella > Shewanella mangrovisoli. The sequence goes on along the minus strand of NZ_CP080412.1, from coordinate 3,396,962 downwards.
GACCCTGCAGTACAAGCGGTGAATGATTACCTGTTTGGTAACTGGGAAATGAATTGGGTTGGCTTTAACTATGGCCGCGACTTTGACTTATTCCCCGTGGCGGAGCAGACTCCACTGAACAATTTTGGTTATCCCTATGCCGAAGTGGACGGCGATCCTGTGAATTACTATGAGCCAAAAGTTTTCGCCTATGACTACAAGTCAAGCGAGCAGCGCTAAACCGCTGCTTGCCACCATGGCCGCCGCCGTTGTTGCGGCGGTTGCCTCTAGCCTTTGCTGCATCGCGCCCTTAATCTATTTAGTGTTTGGCGTGTCTGCGGCGGGGCTGTCGGGGTTATCGAGCTTAGCTTGGTTACAAGCACCCATGTTGCTCCTATCAACTGGGCTAATTTTGCTGGGTTTTTGGCGCTTGTACTTTGCGAAAAAGCCGCTCTGTACCGGTACATTTAGCCGGGGACAAATGCTATTCGTCTATTGGGTGACTGTGCCTATTGTGCTGGCGTTCCAACTGTATCCCTTTGTTTTACCTTGGCTACTTGAGGTGTTCGAATGAAGCCACTATCACGTATTGCACGACTTGTGCTCATTACATCGTTGGGGTTTACGCCATTCACTTGGGCGGATAACGTGCAGGTGACACTCGATGTTAAAGGCATGACCTGCCCACTGTGCGTTACCGTCGTTAATCAGGCGCTGCGCAAAACCGATGGGGTGATCAAAGCCAAGGCAAACTTGAAAACCGAGCAGGCCGTGGTCACAGTCGCTGATGATTTTAACCTCGATAAGTTGATTACCGCCGTCGACGCCACTGGCTATAAAGGCACTATCAATAAGGTCGAAAAGCAGAGCTGATATTGGCTCATTATCGCTTCAGTATTTAATCTAAAAAGCACAACCTAATTGGGTTGTGCTTTTTTGTTTGCGACTCTTAGATGCAGGATTCTATTAAGCAGAACAATATTAATATCGAGTTTTTCATTCACTCACACTGACATGGTTAATGCTGACCAAATTACTACTTTTGACTGAATGAAGTCTCTAGGTCGCCATACTGGCAATTTCACTGCCAGCAGTAATATGCGATGTAGACCTTGCTCTATTATTGGCACAAATAAAACCAGTAATTAATTATGAGTGCCGGAATCTTATCAATACCTTTGAGTTAACGCGTTTGAATAAGGAAATAATCTAATGGTATGCTTACAAGGTGAACACTTGTGGCTAATGGTATCGTTATGATTTTAAATGCTTTATTTTCAAATGGAGATAACTGAGATTTGAGCTTGCAATGGGTGTTTTCAATACTATTAATGAATATATATGATTATTATGTTTGTTAACATCTGTGTTACTTTTTTGAGGTGAGTTAGTCGCTACAGTCGTCATCGAATGTTATTCATTTTAAGCCGTTGTAATCCTATTTGTGGATACTTCGAAGAGCTATTTTTACCGTCGAATTCCTACTGCAGAACAGAGCAAATTGAATTCGAAATTGCGCTCATTTTCCATCAATAATATGCTTCGCTCAAATAAAGAACCCGATAAAAATCGCCTCAAAAATGTATTTATGTTCGATTAACGGGCATAATGCGGCGTTTTAATATTCAGTTACAGGGAATAACCATGAAGTATTTGGTTAGCGTAGTTACATGTTTTCTATTATCTGCCTGCTCATTTGGCGATGCCGATGTGGAGTTTAAGCCACAAAAAGGTGATGAGCGCGCGTATCAAGTGTATAGCACTGCCCGCATCTCGGTCGAAGCGGGTGGCCGTAATGAAACTGTGGACACCACATCCCACCAATTACTGCGCTATAAGGTGCTCGAGACGGGTAAAAATAGCCGCTTCGAAGTGCATGTCGATTATATGAAAATGCAAGATGGCCAAGGGAGTGGCGTGAGCAGTGGCGAACGGGCTGAGCGAAATCCCGAAATGCATGCCATTTTCTCTCAGGGCTTTGAATTTTCATTAAATTTAGACGATGGCAGCGTTAAAGAATTTAGCGCATTAAATAAACCCGCCTGGCAAGCCATGCTGGCAGAGCGCGGCCTTGAGCTCGAGCAGGAACTTAAAAAGCTCTTTAGCTCATCGGTTTTTATTAATTCGATACCCGCTGAAGTAGGGGCTGTGGTGATGCTTCCGGCCTATCAAGGCCATGCTAATTCAAAGCTTACCGTGTTAAAGGTCACTGACACCCATGTTCTGGCTCAAGTGGAAAGCGAAGGTGAGCAAGCCAAAATATATGGCCAACTGATGCTCGAGCGCGACCGCGGGTGGCTTGTGCAGATGGGGCTAGTGGCAGAGGTGCCCTTTGAGCGTTACGGCTTTAAGGGAACGATGCGCAGCAATGTGATTATGGTGCCTAAGGAGCGTGAGCTGGGCGATCTGTCGCAGCGAGTGGCTTTTGATTACGATTTCCCACCGGGTGAGTATGAAAAACAGCCCGAATTATCACTTGAAGAGGCCAATAAACCCTTAACCCAAGAGGCGGTTTTTGCCTACGATGCGGGTTACTTTGACCTTATTGATGACCAACTCAGTCTTACTTATCAGCATGATTTTTCGGGTTTAAAAGCATCAGGAGAGTTTCGTCTAACCGATATTACGGCGCACAGTGCCGATGGCAGCGTTTTACCGCTACAACTCAATAAGATTTATCGCTTTAATTTCGCAGAGAAGGATGGTTTTTATAAATCCGTAGAGCAACATTTACTCGTTGGCTGGAATGAGCCCTCCGAGCTGTTTTCCCAAGTTGTTGAGTTTCGTGCCAAGGCCCACTATCAGGGCGCTAAACTGGTTAAACTGGCATTAACACCCGATCCAAATAAAACGGTGTCCTTGCAGTATAAAGATTTACAGCTTGAATTTGCTCCTATCCCCGATAAGCCTTTTTCGTATGTGCTGACATCACGCGATCCAACCCATAAATCTTGGTTAGCGGGGCGATTTGACGGTGCCGAAGGCGCCATGATGAAGTACCAATCGCCGTCGGTAGAAGGGCCTGCTTGGTTAACCTCAGCCGAACGGAATATGTTGGGGTTAGCTGCCTCGATGCAATTTGAACCCACCACCTTCTTTAGTTTTCCGGCCGAGCCACCGACGCTAACCATCTATGTGAATACACCAGATGAGAGTAGCGAACTGACCCAAGATGTTCGTTTTATTCCTATGATGGATTACGTGAAAAACGTCGCTTATCCCCCAGTGGATCAGCGCACGCTTTACCGTGATGATATGTATGCGCGCTACAATGAAGCGCCGCAAGATACATTAGCTGCGGATCCCGCCTTACTCGAACCCCAAATGGTGGCTAAATATGGCGTAAGTCTACAGTTAAGCGCCGAGCAAGCCGCCGTGTGCTCGCTAGCTGTGGTGGATGCGCCTCAAGTTGACGGCCACAGCTTGCAATGGACGCAGATCAAATCCGAAAACAGTATGGCGGAACATCTTGATAAGACAGTTTTATATCAACTCACCAGTGCCGATGGGATCCGTCGTAATTTTTACGATATTAAAGTCAGCAGTGCCTTGAGCTGTAGCGGTACACCCGAATGGCAATCCCTTGCGTATCAACCTAAGCAAGGTTGGCTGATTGATACCACTCAATTACCTGAACTCGATACCACGCAAACCGTGGGCGAGGTGATGCGCCATTATCGTTTTTTAAATGCGCAGAACATTCCACTCGCGCCTTTTATGCCAGCTGAGCGCGACGATTTTTATCAACGACCGTTACAGCAAGTGCTACATCAAGACCGTTGGTTTGAGCTGCAAGGGCGAGTGCAGGCGATTGAATACCTGAAGGTTAGCGGCGAGCCCGTTAATAAACAGTGGGTTACTACATTCCCAGCCTTGCCTTAAGGAACTGATATGAGAGCCTTATTACTATTATCTGCACTATTCCTGTCGTGTAATACCTTGGCTGAACGCATCTTGTTCGACGAACAATGGCTGCCTAGCGAGGTGCCAGGTGAAGCGATTTACTACCAGAAACAGCTCGCGACTGAGCAAGAGGGCGTGTGGCCAGTCGCGCTTTTTTATGTAGAGACAGATAAACCCGTTTTTAAAGGGACAGTCAACGGCCCCAATTTAGCGGAGAGTGCTATTGTCGGTGATTTCGAATTTTATCACCCCAATGGTCAACTCTCTCGCAAGGGACGTAGCGATGCACAAGGGCGTTATCAGGGAACGCATCTGTATTACTGGGAAGATGGAACACGCTCGGGTGAGTACCAATATCTGAATGGCAGGCTCCATGGTGAGCAAAAACGTTATCACACCAATGGCCAATTACGCGACCATCAATATTATGCGAATGGTGTGGAGTCCGGATTAGCGCAAAGTTATTTCGACAATGGCCAGCTGCAAACACGGGTAACCTATGGTGCTAAGGGGATGGAAGGCTTATATGAAAGCTTCCACAGCAATGGTCAGCCAGAGCAAACCGTGAATATGGTGGAGGGGAAAAGAGAAGGCGAGCGCCTGTATTGGACAAAAGAAGGCTGGTTATTCACTAAAGAGTTTTATCTTAAGGGGAAATTACATGGTGAAGTGTTGGTTTATCATGCTCCTGATGTGCCTCGAGAGATTAAACATTATCAGCATGATAAGCAGGTGGGTATCCAACAACGATTTGATCAGCAAGGGCGATTAACGCAGCAGCAGAAATACGACACTCATGGCCGTGAAATTCAGGATATAACCTATGCGAGCGCGGGCCATGTAACCTCCCAACTTGACACTCAATATCTCGCTAAAGGCCATATTACCAACGAGCAGCGCTTCGATGAGAGTGGAAAGTTAACCTATCAATATCAGCGCGATACCGTAAAAGATTGGAGTCTGCGTCAGCGTTTTGATGCCACAGGCTCGCTGCTTGAACGAGAAGAGCGAGTTGAGGGGAGCTACGAAGGGGTATATGTCGACGCAGGCTGGAATGGCTCTATCAGGCGGATAAATTACCGTAAAGGCAAAATGCACGGCGCATATCGTGAAGATAACGCTGAAAATGGCAGTTTTGTCACTGGGCAATATCAATCGGATGTAAAGGTTGGAAAGTGGGTGAGCCAAAATCCCGATTCGACGCGTATCGAACAGTTTAATTCGCAAGGGCAGCTCAACGGCGAACAGAGCGATATCGCCCCCGACGGCACGGTAATGTATCGAGCGTTTTATAAAAACGATAAGCTGCATGGCGCTTTTGTACAGCGAGGCTTCGATAAACAACTGCAAGCCCAAGGCCAGTATGTTAACGGCCAGCGTGAAGGTAAATGGTTAGTGCAAGACGAGAGCAGTTACAGCGAGGTGAAGTTATGGCACGGCCAGTACCAAGCGGGGCACGAAGTGGGGCCGTGGCGAGCCATGTCCGCTAACGGCCACTTATTAGGCACGATGCAATACGATAACAAGGGCCTTTTGCAAGGGAAAAGCTACAGCTTCAATGAAGACGGCAGCCTGCAGCGAAGCGAAGAGTATGTCGATAACCAGTTACACGGCAAGTTGGTTTACTACTTCAACGGCGAAGCCTCATCCGAATACCATTATCAAAATGGTGTCGATGTGGGCCAATAACCTAGGTGTACTCGCCCAGATTTAAACTGGCCGAGCCCATTTTTAGGGGCCGCGGTCAGTTTGGATTTGAGCTACCCCCTTTCTGCCCAAACCGCCTTCCAATCGAAATTCTCTCTTGAGTAGTCCCATGTGCGGCTATGTGACCACATCTAAATCAGCTCGGGTTTAATTCCTATAATGAGGAACTGAACCTGCGTCCATAAAACACGCAGGAAAAAAACAACCAACCACATTCAGCTACGGAAATCAGCGCAACGGAGAAACTAAGCCACGAAATCCGCACTCTTGATCCCCCTTCTGCACGGTTTGTATCTTAAATTTTTTTCAGTTTTGGTTTATTGCAGTTCGTAGGCGCAACCAGCGTCATTCCTAGGGGGAGTTAAAGGAGCAAAGATCTGAAATGATTTCGTTGTTGCGCTGTTCGTAGATTTTAAGCAATTGGCAACAGCAATTGTGGACATTGGTAAATCTGTGTGGGCAATCGGTGGACACTGAAAAGAAAAAGGACTTAGCATTTCTGCTAAGTCCTTGTTTTATTTGGTGGAGGCGGCGGGACTTGAACCCGCGTCCAGAAAACCTACATCCAAGGCGCTACATGCTTAGTCTTTCTATTGTTTAACCGTTTGAACTCCGAAAGACAGGATCCCACACGGTGAGTCCGGTACTGTTTCGCGGTTCACCCCCGGACAGGGTTCCCTCGCTAGCACGATGTGAGATGACCATCAAATCCACTGCCCATGTGCGAAACGTGTGGTAGATGGCTAGCGGCATTAAGCGGCTAGAGCGTAGTTATCGTCGTTTGCAACTATAACTTTGCGGCTTTTAACGAGGCCAACCGCCCCTCGGCATGCTCCCAGGGTTTCGTGAATCCTGTCGAATCCAGAATCGCCCCCAAGAAAGTTGATTGTAACTCGTAGCGTGGCGATAACCTAGTATCATTTGCTGCAAGTTCAATCGTTTGTTCATTATCCGCGCGTTTTTTCCTTTTTCATTACGCGGGCTTTTTCCACTTCCCACTCGCGTGCTTTGGTATCTTCACGCTTGTCGTGGTCTTTTTTACCTTTACCTAGGCCGATTTCCACTTTGACCCAAGCCCCTTTACGCCAGTACATGGAGATAGGGATAATCGAGTAACCTTGGCGCTCAACAAGACCGGCTAATTTGTCTAACTCTTTACGACTTAACAGCAATTTCTTCAGTCGAATCGGGTCGCACACCACATGGGTCGATGCGGTATTAAGCGGAATAATGGTACAGCCATGCATAAAGGCTTCGCCATTTTTTAAGAAGACGTAGCAGTCCGATAGGTTCACTTTACCCATGCGGATAGACTTCACCTCCCATCCCATGAGGGAAATGCCAGCTTCCATTTTTTCTTCGAAACGGTATTCGAAGGTTGCGCGCTTATTGCGTGCGATCGTCGCAGGCGCGGCTTTTTTTGAGTTTTTCTTTACCATAGTGGCGCCATTATACGCACGGTGAATCAATTTGAAATGGATATAAGGGTTTATTTGAGCTATTTCAAGCCCTCATCAATTTATTGCTGTTTTTTTATGCGGTTTTGCTTAGTCATCATAGGGATATGTGAGGGGTGCGTTTTTTAAGTATCGTGGTAGAATCCAAACCAATTTTGTTAGCTTCCCTAGAGATTAGGGCGCGCGGAGTTCGCTTGAGACAGCGTGTTTACTTAGATTGAGAGTGCCAAGCCCTATGCCGCAAATTTCTCGAAGTGTGTTAGTTCGTTTTAGTGCGATGCAAATGTATGATTTAGTCAATGATGTTGAGTCGTACAAAGAGTTTTTACCCGGTTGTGTTGGCGGTAAAGTGCTTGAGTTTGATGGTAAAACCATGGTGGCCTCGGTCGATGTGAGTAAGGCGGGGATCCGTAAGACCTTCACCACGCGCAATCAGGTGGTGCCGGGAAAGAGTATCGAGTTAAGACTTGAAAATGGGCCTTTTAAACACTTATTCGGCCAGTGGCGTTTTACCGAGTTGACGGAAGATGCCTGTAAGGTGGAGTTTGACTTAAATTTCGAGTTTTCCAGCTCATTGGTCGATATGGCTTTTGGTAAAGTGTTTAATGATCTTATGGTGTCAATGGTGACGGCATTTACCAGCCGCGCTAAGGTAATTTACAGTGACAAATGAAGCAGATAAGTTCGTCGTCGATGTTATTTATGCGCTGCCGACTCAGCAAAAGGTGATTTCGGTTAGCGTATTGCCCGGCACGAGCGCGATTGACATAGTGCGTCAAAGCAATATGGTGAGTTTTTTCCCTGAGATTGATTTAGAAACGGTAAAGCTTGGGGTGTTTAGCAATGTGGTTAAGCATGACCAAGTGATTCTACCGGGGCAGCGAGTGGAGATTTATCGCCCGCTGATCGCCGATCCTAAGGATGTGCGCCGTCGCCGTGCCGATAAGGCCAAGGATGAAGGTCGTGCCAATAAAGTGACCGGTGGACGGGTGTCTTAGTTTGTCCGCAACACGAACAAACAAAAAGCGCCATGGGCGCTTTTTGTTTTAAGGCAAGTGCTAAACCAGTGTGCTTACTTGATTGGCTTTTGAACTTGCGCTTCTGTTTGATTTTCTTTCACTAATGGCTTTTCATCTGGGCGCTGTGCTGGCACAAGTGGCGCAGACTCAGCGGTGTTGGCCATAGGTAACTTACTCTGCTCAAGCGGCGTATTAAACTCTGGGCTTAATTCATAGTCGCCCTTCACTAAGCTTAATTTGTTACCGGTAAAGTGCAGGATCAGTTCTTTGTGGGTAATGCTCGCATCACGGCCACTCTTATAGTGGTACACATAATACCAAGTATCATCGGCAAAGCTGTCACGCAATACTGGGCGACCAAGAATGTATTCGGCCTGCTCTTTGGTCATGTCGATACGCAACTTTTCAACCTGTTGCGGCTCCATGTAGTTGCCTTGCGGAATATCGGGCTTATAGATCAGCCAATCAAACACGCTACAGGCACTGAGCGAAACTGAGAGCGCAATGGCACTCAGCAGGGTAAGACTTTGCTTTTTATTGATCATTGTATGCGCTACTTCTGAAAATCTGGCGGCCATCATACCCAAGCACTCCCCCTTATGACAAGGGTAATTGGGCGTTGCGGCGCTTATCGTTGCAATTGTGTGAGTTTTCGACCTAAGCGGCGCGTTTTAGTTCGCGATGAGTGAAGATTTTTATGCTTATCATAGGGCTTAAATAAGCTGCCCCGCGGTAAATTGCGCTGAAAAACCGTAAAGTTAAGCAAAGTTGAAATAGTCATGTAGCAATGTTGTGAAAACATGGGTAGAGTTGTGAAAGTGTTTTACTTTGATGGTGTTAGCATTTTTTCGCGACTTTAGGGAGTAGCATAGGGTTTAGCGGTTGCTATCAAGGTTATGGCTTGAGTTCATCAATAAGCCTGCGGCAGTGCATTTTTAGGAGAGACCATTGGGATCACTCGTTTGTGTGGGTACGGGGTTACAGCTCGCGGGGCAAATTAGCGTATTAAGCCGCAGCTATATTGAACATGCCGATATTGTGTTTTCACTCTTACCCGACGGTTTCTCGCAGCGTTGGTTGACGAAGCTCAACCCCAATGTCATCAATTTGCAGCAGTTTTATGCGCAAAATGGTGAAGTTAAAAATCGCCGAGACACCTACGAGCAAATGGTCAATGCCATTCTAGATGCGGTGAGAGCGGGTAAAAAAACCGTGTGTGCACTCTATGGTCATCCGGGCGTGTTTGCCTGTGTATCCCATATGGCCATTTCTCGCGCTAAGGCCGAAGGGTTTTCGGCCAAGATGGAGCCGGGGATTTCGGCCGAAGCTTGCCTGTGGGCCGACTTAGGGATTGACCCTGGTAACTCAGGTCATCAAAGCTTTGAAGCCAGCCAGTTTATGTTTTTCAACCATGTGCCCGATCCCACCACCCACTTATTACTCTGGCAAATCGCGATTGCGGGCGAACATACCCTAACCCAATTTCATACCTCGAGTGATAGGTTGCAGATCCTCGTGGAGCAGTTGAACCAATGGTATCCCCTCGACCATGAGGTGGTCATCTACGAAGCGGCCAATTTGCCAATCCAAGCCCCGCGTATCGAGCGTTTACCTTTAGCGAATTTACCCCAAGCACACTTAACACCGATTAGTACGTTGTTAATTCCGCCAGCAAAAAAGCTAGAGTACAACTATGCTATTTTGGCTAAGTTAGGGATCGGTCCCGAAGATTTGGGCTAAATTGAAGTGTGATATTGAGTCATTATTAACAATAAGGAATAAGTATGTCTGCATTATCGGATTTTTTTACCCAGTTAGGCCAAGATGCGCAGTTAATGGAAGACTATAAACAGAATCCAGAGGCGGTGATGCGTGCCCACGGATTAACTGATGAAGAAATTAACGCTGTAATGACTGGGGATATGGAAAAGCTCAAAACGTTAAGTGGTGACCAAGACTATCAAGCCTTCTTATTAGTGAATCATGGTAATAATTAACTTATCTTGAAACGGTTGCGTTGCGCCCTATTAGCCATCTTTGCTTTGTGGTCGACAGCGTTGATGGCTAACTCTCTCGATTTTGATCAGGCACTCAATGAGCTTGATGTATTACTGCAATCTGATCTTAGCGCAGCGCAGAAAAAACTGGCCGAATATGAGACCGTATTTAGCGGATTAACCCCGACACAAAAAGGCAGACTAAGAATTGACAGAGCCATTAGTTATATTTTTGTCAGTGAATATGCCAAAGCGTTAGACGATTTACATCAGGCCGAAACCTTAATCACAAGTTCTGAGTTATTAGCGTCAGTTTATAGCTATCAAGCCACTGTCTATATAGGGATGCGCGACTATGACAAAGCCTTGTCGGCTGTCGCCAAAGCATTAGCCCTAGTGGTGAATATCGATGATATTACGATTAAACGTCACTCCTATCTAAGAATTGCCAATATTTATTCTGAAATGGATGCTTATAGCGATATGGGCCTCTATGCCAATAAGGTGTTACAACTCGCTCAGGAAACCGATGTTCGCGATATTTGCCATGCCAAATTGCTGCGGGCGATTTACTTGCTCGGTGTGAAAAGTCCCGACGCCTTCGATGCCTTCGAAGATAGCCGTCAATATTGTGATGCGAAGCAATTTCCCCTTTTGGCGACTATGTCGATGAAAGGCAAAGGGATGGTTTTGCAGGAGCGGGGTTACTATTTAGACGCGAGAGCGATTTTACTATTAGCGTTAAAAGGGTATGAAGCTTTTCAATTTCAATTAGAAATCAGCCATGTGCATGCACTACTTGCTGAGAATTACTTTGCAACGGGTGAGCTGGTTCAAGCCAAAAGTCACGCAGTTAAAGTGCTCACATTTCCCGATGATAATAGTTATATCGAACATAAGCATATTGCCTACAAAGTGTTTGCCGAGTTGATGGCGGCGGACAAACAATTTGAGCAAGCCTATGAATACTCCAGAAAAGAGCAACATTATAATCAACTGATTTTTGACCAATCTAAGATGAAAACCCTTGCTTATCAAGCGGCTAAGTTTAATGCCGATGAGCAGGCGCGTGAAATCAACTTGCTGAATAAAGAGCGCGAACTTTACATTGCTCAGCAAACGGTAAAAGAACGTGAATACACTAATATGCTGATGTTTATCACGATATTAGTGGGCGGGCTGTTTTTCCTCGCGATTTTGTTAGTGGTGGGCAATTTGCAAAAACGGCGTTTTATGCGCATGGCCAGAATGGATGCATTGACGGGCGTGCTTAACCGTGGTGCAGGGCAAGATCTTGGCGAAAATCTGTTTGTGCAAGCCGCCGCCCGAGGGGGCGATTATTGCGTAATTTTATTCGACTTGGACCATTTTAAACGGATTAATGATTCCTACGGCCATGGTACGGGTGACTGGGCGCTTAAAAAAGTCGTGGAAGTATTAAAACCCCATGTCCGCAATGGTGATGTGTTTGCCCGGATTGGCGGTGAGGAATTTGCGTTGTTTTTGCCCTATGCCAATGAGGAAAAGGGAATGGAAGTTGCCGAACAATGCCGTCGACGACTCGAAGCCATTGATACGCATCTCTCGGGGCATAAATTTACTATCACCGCGAGCTTTGGGGTCAGCGGTATGACAAAAGAAGACTTAAGCCTAGACCCTTTGCTGCACCGTGCCGATATGGCGCTGTATGCCGCAAAATCCAATGGTCGTAACAGTGTATTCTGTTATGAGGACGCTTTAGCCTCAGATAAACGCGCCACCAATATTACCAGTCAGTTTGCAAGGCAGTAGCGTACGAGTTGTATTGTCTGTGTAACTGACTGTTTAGGCTAATGTAACGTAGATTTCTTCTTTCGCTGTTTCGCTTATTTCTTGTTTTTTTCGATGATTTTTAGGCCAATTTTTCACACTTTTTCCTGTCTAACTAGAGTATGATTGCCAGCGGTAGCCGAAGCTTTTTTGCTTAAGGCTATCCCCCTATTTTTGCCTTTCGCTAACGTTGTGGAGCCCTAATGGAAGAGTCGAGTCTGCTCACTTCTGTATTGTTATTTTTATTGGCCGCGGTGATTTTTGTGCCCTTGGGCAAACGTTTTGGCGCAGGACCGATTCTGTCTTATCTCGCTGCCGGGGTGATTCTAGGCCCCGGAGGCATGGCGCTGGTGTCTGATCCCGCCGCCGTGCTGCATTTTGCCGAGCTGGGTGTGGTACTGATGCTGTTTGTCCTCGGGCTTGAACTCAATCCGAGCAAGTTATGGGAGCTGCGCAGCGCCATCTTTGGTCTCGGCAGTGGTCAGTTACTCCTTTCTTGGGCGGCAATTGGCGGTTTAGCCTGGGGATTTGGCTTATCCATTGAGGCGGCATTAGTGGTGGGCGCAGCGTTATCACTATCATCGACGGCTTTTGCGGTGCAGCTGATGAGCGAACATAGACTACTGACCACTCCGCTTGGCCGTGATGCCTTTGGGGTGTTGTTAATGCAAGATCTCGCCGTGATCCCCATGTTGCTATTAACCGCTTACCTTGCACCTAATTCGGCCCAGATTGAGCACCATGCGGTGCCATGGTATTGGACCTGTGTGGCCTTAGTGGGCTTTGTGTTAGTGGGCAAATATCTGTTACCGCGGGCACTTAAACTTGTCGCCAGCAGCGGGGTTCGTGAGGTGTTAACGGCTTTTGCATTATTGCTGGTGATGGGCAGCGCCGAATTGATGGAGTGGCTGGGGCTGTCGGCGGGTATGGGCGCATTCTTAGCCGGAATTATGTTGGCGAACTCCAGCTACCGACATCAGCTTGAAACCGATATTGAACCTTTTAAGGGCTTACTGCTTGGGCTGTTTTTTATGGCCGTGGGCATGAGTATGGATCTCAAGCTGTTCTTAACCGATCCCTTACTCATTCTCGCGATTTTGCTGGGCATGTTACTGATTAAGACTCTCGTGCTGATGCTCCTTGGCCGTTTACGGCACCATGCATGGCGCCCGAGTATTGCTCTAGGCCTTATCTTGGCCGAAGGCGGTGAGTTTGCCTTCGTGCTGCTGTCGCAGGCGCAATTATCCAGCATAGTGGATGATAAAATCGCGCAAATCTTAGTGCTCGCTATCGGTTTATCCATGGCAGTTACACCGATGATTTTCACGCTTTTTAGAGCCACTAAACCTAAGGTGGTGGATACACGTTTGCCCGATACCATTAATGTGACTGAATCTGAGGTGGTGATTGCCGGATTTGGGCGGGTGGGGCAGATCACTGGGCGGATTTTAGCGTCATCGGGCATTCCGTTTGTGGCTTTAGATAAGGATGCCAGCCATGTGGATGTGATCCGCAAATACGGTGGTGAGGTCTATTTTGGCGATGCCAGACGTTTAGATATGTTGATGTCGGCGGGGATTGCACGTTCGCGCCTGTTGCTACTGGCCGTTGATAATGTTGAGGATTCGATTGAAATTGCCCAGCAGGTGAAAACCCATTTCCCCCATATCAATATCGTTGCTCGGGCGCGGGACCGTAACCATGCCTATCGATTAATGAGCCTTGGGGTGACCGATGTGTTCCGTGAAACCTTTGGTTCTGCTTTATCTGCCAGTGAGAAGATTTTGCAGGGCTTAGGTTTATCGCAGGTGCAAGCCAATGAACGGGTGAAGATTTTTGCCGAGCACGATAAAAAGCTGGTGATAGCCAGCTCGGCCCATCAACATGATTTAGCCAAGCTCCTTGATTTATCCAATAAAGGGAAAGCTGAGTTGGAGTCGCTGATGCGTGGCGACCGGGAGAATGTCAGTTAAGTCAGCTGGCTAAAACAAACAAGAGAGCCGATGGGCTCTCTTGTTGTTTATGGGCTTAAGGAAAGCGCTTAGAAACTGTAGCTATATTGCAGTTTCACATTACGCTCTTCGCCTGGCATACCGCCGAGGAACATCGCCTTACTGTAATAATCTTTATTGAATAGGTTGTTGATATTCAACTGTAACTTCCAGGAGTCGGTGGCGTAGCTGATGGCTGAATCCACTAAGGTGTAGCTCGGCACATAACCATCTGGGATACCAAATGAGCTTGAGTGCGTGCTTCTATCATCCACATACTTGGCGCCTAAACTCAGCTCAATGGGGCTTGATAAGGCAAACCAGTCTGCACCATAGGTTACCCAAGCGCTGGCGGTCACATAGGGCACACCTTTTTGACGGCTGTCGTAGTTGGCTTTGTCATTCGGGTTTTGTTTATCCCTCGCATCCTGATACATGCCGTTCAGGTTGATGCGCCAGTTATCGTTTAGGTGGGCATTGAGATCCAACTCGACCCCTTGGGTATCTTCGCTGCCATCGTAAAAGTACACCGGCACCTCGGCACCTGACACGCCAGCGTTATAGTCGGGGTTGTTGTAAGGCACATTCGTGCGTGAGCTTTTAAAGAACACCAGCGAAGCTAGCATCTGATCGTCAAAGGCTTTAAAGCGCATGCCGAGATCGTTACTGACGGATTCAGAGTCTTCGCGGTCGGTATTTTCCCCTGTGATAGAACCTAAGATGCTGTAGGCGGTGCGGCCCTTTGAGTGATTGACGAAAAACGATAAATCGTCAATGGGCATATAAGTTAAGCCCAAGTTGTAGGTCACACCGTTATCTTTGCTATCTTCCTCAGGAGTGGGGCTCGCTTGACTCGCGCTGTAGCGCTCATCCACACCTAAGTGCTCATAGCTCTGTTTGATTTCGTTAAAGGCCACACCCACACGGGTGGTAAAGCCATAACCTAAATAACCAACATGTTGCACGCCTAAGCCCCAAGCGCTGACTTTTTTGTTGTAGTTGGCGGTTTTGAGCGGATCGTAGTCGGCAAATTTACCCGTTCCCCAGTTTGGATTGCGGATATCGTAAATGTACGGTAGCGAACCACGGTAAATCACTTCGCCTTGCTTATTCTTAATCACCTGATCCGCATCGTAAATCGAGAATTGCTCGAGGCGAATGTTACGATCTTCGTAGTTAGCATTCACCAGCAATTCGTTGTCGATATTGCCTATTTGGAAGTCGTAACGTAGATCGGCAAAATACTGCCACGAGGTTTCTTCTGCATCGAGCTGGCGGTATTCCTGACGTCTGGCGGCAAAGGGATAGAGCACACCATTTTCAACCAGTGGCGCGCGGGGATCGGCGTTTATCTTGCCTTTGTTATTCCAGTACACATAGTTGTAAGCCCCTGTTTGACGGGCAAAACCTGTAGTGTAGTCGCGATATTGCAACTGCTGATTGAGGAACAGATTATCGGTAAAGTAGATATTGTGGGTCAGCTTGAATCTTAATTCTTCACCTTCATTATCCTTTGCCATGGGCGAAATTAATCCCGCGTCACCGAAGGAATAGGGAGTTAAGCCATCACCGCTGGCGAGTGATGCCGCTAATTGCTGACGCTGCTCGTCGGTCAGTTGTACGCCTTGACCCTTAGGATCGTTTATCAAATCTTGCCAAGTGACTTCACCCGCGGTTTTACCGCCGACAGAATCGGCATTGTAGATACGGATTGGATGGCCGATGGAGTCAACGGCAATGGCGTCTTTGATATATGCGCCTGACAGCATCAGATCTTGGTTATCACTTAATACCCACTTGAGTGAGCCGAACACTTCATCACGGTCGGCGCCTAAATCACGGTAGCCTTCACTGCGGGCGGTTTTGGCCACTAAACGATAAGCAAGATCATCGGTGATCCCACCCGTGCTATCGATGGCGAAAGAGTAGGTATCCCACTGGCCAACTTCTGTGGTGATTTTGTGTTTGGATTCAAATTGCGGTTTCTTTTCAATCAGGTTGATCACGCCACCCGCGCTGCCCATGCCGTAGAGTCCAGTAGCAGGCCCTTTTAAAACCTCAACGGATTCCACATTGGTTAGGGAGCGAGTGGGGTTAAAGGTATTGCCAAGGCCGGCACCGCCATACATGCCGTCATAGGTGTAGTTTGCGCCGAGACCGCGAATAACCAAGTTATCCCCAATGCCGTAGTTATTGCCTGCTTGAGTCACCCCACTGATATTGCGGATCAAGTCCTGCAGATTATCGACTCCTTGGCTGTTAATCAGTTCCTGGTCAACGATAACAACCGCCGCAGGGGTTTCCATTAAGGACATATCTGACTTAGTCGCAAGTCCTGAGTTTTTCACCACAGAGTTTTGTCTGCCGTATACCGTTATGCGTTCGACGTTTTCATCGCGAGCGGAAGGTGTGTCATCGGCGTAGGCTGTGTGTGGTAAAGCACTGAGGCAGGCGAGTGCAATAAGTGATAAGCGAAATACAGGCTGTAATACTGGCATTGAAAGTCCCCCAATCAGAAAGGTCGCGAATGATAATGATTTTCATCTACTTTGCAACCCCTTGTTTGGCGCTTAAAAGACCATGAACCTTGGTTATCTTTACATACGAAATACGGTTAACTGCGTTGGGGATAAAGACCTTCACTATCACCTGTTGCCCTCATTTGAAGCAACACAGGGTCAGAATTCTAATTTGTTTCATTTTTTTTATAAAAAAGTGATTTATTTTTTTGGGTTAACCATATCGACTCGGCTTTTTGATCGAGAAACATAACCCGTGATCCCTGTCACTCTCTCCCTATTTATTTGACTGTTTACGTAAACGTAATAGTTAAACGAGTGTTTAAATTTTTATTCTGTTTCTATTTTGTTAATTGCTTGGTTTTGTTGATTTTTACCGCTTTCCTCCGGGTGGAGTTCAAAACGCGCACAGGTTTCTACTTAGGTCGAATAGGTCAAAAATGCTGTATATTTAAATTTTCAATTGGTAATTAAATTACGTATAAAATTACAATGAGCTTTGAGTGGTAAAGTTGTCTGACAAATTTCACGATAAGAAAAAACTCATTTAGCTTAAATTTTTAAAGTTATTATTTATCAGTCATTTGAGTTGTGCCCCTTGTCTTGGTCAGACCAATTTTGAGAGGTTTTTTGGTCAAATTATTGAGCGGTTATGGCACTTTTGGATAGTTGCAAATACAAATGTTTGTCTGTAAGTTTTGGTTCTAAACGAACATTTGAATGTTTTTAGGTGAATGTTTGTACATATTACTCATGTCTTTGCTGGTAACGGGTCGTAAACGAGCAAAAGGTTAGCCTCTTGGGAGGGCGAGAAGATGACGGAACACACTTTAGGTGAACAGCAATTGAATTCGACACAGAATAAGGCCACTGCGAATGGCACTCTGGCCTTAGTGGGAAATACCATACCAGGGCAGGAGGTGATTTTTACCGAAGGCGCGCTGGCGTTGCTTGAGTCACTTTGCCGTGAATTTGCGACAGAAGTGCCCACCTTACTCGCCAAACGTAAAGATAGACAGGCGCGTATCGATAAAGGGGCTTTGCCTGACTTTTTACCTGAGACTCGCGCTATTCGTGACGGTGCATGGAAGATCCGCGGCATTCCGAATGACTTACTCGATCGCCGTGTCGAAATCACCGGTCCCGTCGAACGTAAGATGGTGATCAATGCACTTAATGCCAATGCCAAAGTGTTTATGGCGGATTTTGAAGACTCCTTAGCACCGAGCTGGCAGAAAGTCGTGGAAGGTCAGATTAACCTACGTGATGCCGTGCGCGGTGAGATTGAATACACAGCGCCAGAAACCGGTAAACACTACAAGTTAGGCCCAAATCCTGCGGTATTAATCTGCCGTGTGCGTGGCCTGCACTTAAAAGAGAAGCACGTTGAATTTAACCTGCAGTCCATTCCTGGCGCCTTATTCGACTTTGCGATGTACTTTTACCATAACTATCGCCAATTGCTGGCGAAGGGCAGTGGTCCTTACTTCTATATTCCTAAACTCGAGAGCCATATCGAAGCGCGTTGGTGGGCAAAAGTGTTTGCTTTTGTTGAAGAAAGATTCTGCCTACAGCCTGGCACAATCAAATGTACTTGTTTGATTGAGACCTTACCCGCGGTGTTTGAAATGGACGAAATTCTCTATGAATTACGCTCAAACATTGTCGCGCTCAACTGTGGCCGCTGGGATTATATCTTCAGCTATATCAAAACATTAAAGCGTCATAGCGACCGCGTTTTACCGGATCGCCAAGCGGTGACCATGGATACGCCTTTCTTAAGTGCCTATTCAAGACTGCTGATCAAAACCTGCCATAAACGTGGCGCACTGGCGATGGGCGGCATGGCGGCCTTTATTCCGGCGAAGGATCCCGCTCAGAACGAAACCGTGTTGCAACGGGTACGTAAGGACAAAGAGCTTGAGGCTCGTAATGGCCACGATGGGACTTGGGTCGCTCACCCAGGTCTTGCGGATACGGCGATGGGGATCTTTAACGAATACATAGGCCAAGATCATCAAAACCAATTGCATATCACCCGTGATGTGGATGCACCGATTCTCGCCGCAGAGTTATTAAAACCCTGCGATGGCGAGCGTACTGAGCAAGGGATGCGCCTGAATATTCGCATCGCTCTGCAATACCTTGAGGCGTGGATCAGTGGCAACGGTTGTGTACCGATTTACGGATTAATGGAAGATGCGGCAACCGCTGAAATCTCCCGCGCCTCGATTTGGCAATGGATCCAACATGGCAAGTCACTCTCAAACGGCAAACCCGTCACTAAACAATTGTTTAAGGACATGCTGGTGGAAGAGTTAGCGAATGTGAAAAAAGAAGTAGGCGGTGACAGATTCACCCATGGCAAATTTACCCAAGCGGCGGTATTGCTTGAGGATATTACCACTTCGGATGAGTTGGTCGATTTCTTAACCTTACCCGGTTACGAGATGCTAACGGCTTAATGATTAGCGTTTTAATGCTGTAACACTGAATGCGTTTACATGGAATGCGTTATGGCGGTAAAGCCGCCAATTAAACCAATGGGCAGAGTGAGGCTGTGGGGCAGCTTCACTTGCTACAACATCACAGAGAAAGGAGTGACACTATGACTAAGGCAACACAGACTTCACGTCAGGCACAAATTGACGCAATCAAAAAAGATTGGGCTGAAAATCCACGTTGGAAAAACGTGCGTCGCCCATACACTGCAGAGGAAGTTGTGGCTCTTCGTGGTTCTATCGTACCTGAAAACACCATTGCCAAACGAGGTGCCGCTAAACTGTGGGATTTAGTCAACGGTGGCGCAAAAAAAGGTTATGTGAACTCGTTAGGTGCACTGACTGGCGGTCAAGCGGTACAACAGGCTAAAGCCGGTATCGAAGCAATTTATCTGTCTGGTTGGCAAGTGGCGGCCGACGCTAACTTAGCGGGCACTATGTACCCAGACCAATCTTTATACCCAGCAAACTCAGTACCTGCTGTCGTTGCACGTATTAACAACTCTTTCCGCCGTGCAGACCAAATTCAGTGGAGCAATGGTGTTAATCCGGAAGAAGAAAACTTTGTCGATTACTTCCTGCCGATTATTGCCGATGCGGAAGCGGGTTTTGGTGGCGTACTGAATGCGTTCGAGTTGATGAAGTCGATGATCGACGCTGGCGCCGCCGGTGTGCACTTTGAAGACCAATTGGCCTCAGTGAAAAAGTGCGGCCACATGGGCGGTAAAGTATTAGTACCGACCCAAGAAGCGGTACAAAAGTTAGTTGCAGCGCGCCTTGCAGCCGACGTGAGCGGTGTTGAAACCTTAGTTATCGCTCGTACCGATGCGAACGCAGCGGATTTATTGACCTCTGATTGCGACCCATACGATCGTGACTTCGTGACTGGCGAGCGCACCAGTGAAGGTTTCTACCGCGTGAAAGCGGGTCTAGACCAAGCGATTTCTCGCGGTCTTGCCTACGCACCTTATGCGGATTTAATTTGGTGTGAAACCGCTAAGCCTGACTTAGAAGAAGCACGCCGCTTTGCTGAGGCAATCCATGCTCAGTACCCAGACCAATTACTGGCCTACAACTGTTCACCTTCGTTCAATTGGAAGAAAAACTTGGATGACGCGACGATTGCGCGCTTCCAACAAGAGCTGTCGGACATGGGCTACAAGTACCAGTTCATCACTTTAGCGGGTATCCATAACATGTGGTACAACATGTTTGACCTAGCTTACGACTACGCTCGTGGTGAAGGTATGAAGCATTATGTTGAGAAAGTTCAAGAAGTTGAGTTTGCAGCAGCGAAGAAAGGCTACACCTTCGTCGCGCATCAACAGGAAGTGGGTACTGGTTACTTCGACCAAGTCACCACAGTGATCCAAGGCGGTCATTCATCGGTCACTGCGCTGACTGGCTCGACCGAAGAAGAGCAGTTTTAAGCTAAGTCTGCTGTATCGCGAATAGGTTCTACCCGTAAGATGTTGTACCCGTAAACCCTGTGTTTAGCTGCATTGCAGCTGTTGTCCCCCGTGCAGTTCGCCTACATGTGCTGCACGGGTTTTTAAGTCAAACCTTGTGACTTAACTTCCTACCCAGTCAATACATTGCTTGCCTGAGCTTGGCGACTCTCTGAGTCGCTATTTTTTTATCTAATTGATTATTCTGGTGCAACTCTGACTCGAGTTGGTGCAATTTTTTAACTGTTTTACAATGACTTAATGCTATCTCATTGTTATTCAATGGCTATTTATCTTGGCCTAAATAATGCTGTGCATTAGCGGTAAAACTTGGCATTCACAGTGAGGTCACCGTCATGAAATATTACAGTCGTCGTTTAGTCAAACCTGAACATTTAAATCCTGCAAATACCCTATTTGGCGGCCAGTTATTGAGTTGGATTGACGAGGAGGCGGCCATCTTTGCTGCGTGCCAGATGAAGAGCAGCAGCCATGTGACTAAGTTGATTTCTGAAATCAATTTTATGACGCCAGCGCGCCAAGGGGATGTGTTGGAATTTGGCTTGGAGCTTGTCAGCCTTGGCCACAGTTCCATTACGGTCAGTTGCCAAGTGCGTAATAAGATGACGCAAGCGCCAGTGGTCAGTATCGATAAGATGGTGTTTGTGAATGTGAATGCCCAAGGGTTACCCGTGCCCCACGGTATTCGTGCCAATGCGGCCTAGGGATTGAGACCCGATAAAGCAGAGTGACGCATGGGCGTCACTCCGAATCTTCAGTCAGTTCTTCTTTGACCGATTTCACCGCATCCCGTGAGGCATGACCAATGGCTTTGGTGGTATCGCGGGTGGCGTGGCCAATCTCTTTGGTGGTGTCGCGAGTGGCATGACCAATCTCTTTCGTCACATCTTTAGTGGTGGTGCCTATGGCGCGACCCGCATCCTTTAAATCGGCGCAGGCCGTGGTGGCCAGTAGCAGTGGTAATATTATGAGCGTGGCTTTTTTCATTGTACTCATCCTGAAAACTAACGGTTGTTAAGCAAGATACCAAATACTGCTGTACCGCGCCTTAATAATCTGAAAATCCAATCATTGGAGCCTAATCTTTTGAACCCAATTTTTGGAGTAGGGATAATGCATAAGTTTGCTTGAGTGAAGCTTAAATGTCTCTTGCTCAAGATAACGAGGCGGCGGATTAACGACGGTTTTAGAATGGATTGATTAACAAGGTGAGTAAAACAAAATGCCAGAGTATTAACTCTGGCATTGTTGCTATTTCACTTAGCGATTAATCGCTTGTGTGATACGTCACTTTCAAGCAAAACACTATGAGGCTTGATCAAGTTTTGCTAAACGCTGCTGATAGTCATCAATCAGGTGCTGCATAATTTCTTCTGGCGCAGCCTCGTCACAGCAGGTATCGAGGAAGATTTTAAAGGTGACGAGCGCGTGACCATCATTTTTAAGCCTATCACTTTGCATGGAGAAGTAGGCTTCTTCATTGTCGGCTTTACGGACTACAAACTTACTGGTTTCGAAGGATTTACTGCCTGAGAGTTCGTGCCATTTGGTGATACGGTTTAAGGCAATTTCACTGGATTGGTTTAATTCGATGTGGTTTAACCAACTCACTGGATGTTCGGGATCTTTGTAATGCGGACATCTAACTGTGTAGTTATATACATGAGTAATTGCTGTCATAGCGTACCTACCTGTTGAGGATGTTGCTGCCATCATAGGCATCGTTTTTGAATTCGGTCAATCATTAATTGCGCTGATATCGCCCGAGTTAAATCACAGTTTTTACAAGTATTTTTGTTTAAAAATGAGTCAGTTAATTCATTTCCATTCAGTGTTATTTAGCATGAGTTTTTAACGAATATCTATGTGCTATCTCTCAGTTTTGCACTCAAATTCGTTTTTGCTTAATTACTGCGCAATAAAGCATCAAATAAGCGACAGGATCTGAATGGCGCTGTAAGCCATTAAACAGTAGCAAATTATTGGGGAGGTGTAGGGGCGGACGCTAAAAGGGACAGAGGCCCATTCCTTAGAATGGGCCTCTGAGCTGGCTTCATCTTTTGCAGGGAAAAAGCGAACTAAAGCCAGTCTAGCGGATTTGTAACAGCATGTAACCCACCAAGATCACGTTTTTACGCTATTGGGACGATTTTTCGATCTATGGGATCCCAACTGCCGAAGATTACGGCGCTACGGCGGTATTTTACATTATGGCGTAGTGAAAAATTGGCTGAATCAGCCCAAAAGAAAGGCCCAAACAAGATCCCTTGTTTGGGCCGATTCTCATGTCGTTAGCTTGCGCTAGCCGAACAACATCCTGTCAATTGGCGCGCGACAGACGGCGTTAATGCGAATGCTCTATAACGCGGGTTTATAACGCGTTAGTGAAGATCTGGCAGATCTCTTCATGGGTTGCCTGTTTAGGGTTAGTGAAACCACAGGCATCCTTTAAGGCGTTTTCGGCCAGGGTTGGAATATCTTCCGCTTTAACCCCGAGTAAGGTCAGGTTTTCTGGAATGTTTACCGCAACGGATAGGGCCTTAATCGCGGCGATCGCCGCCGCTGCACCTTGTTCATCCGTCATATTGGCTACATCGACACCCATCGCCTTGGCAATATCTTTTAAGCGATCTGGTACCACTTTGGCGTTGTATTCTTGCACATGGGGTAATAACAGAGCGTTACACACACCGTGGGGCAGGTCGTAGAAACCGCCTAATTGGTGCGCCATCGCATGTACATAACCTAAGCTGGCGTTGTTAAAGGCCATACCCGCTAAGAATTGCGCATAGGCCATTTGCTCGCGGGCTTCAATATCTTGGCCTTGTTTTACCGCATTCACTAAGTTGCCTTGGATAAGTTCAATGGCCTTAATGGCGCAGGCATCGGTTATTGGGTTCGCAGCGATAGACACATAGGCTTCAACCGCGTGGGTCAGCGCGTCCATACCTGTTGCAGCGGTGAGGCTCGCTGGTTTTTTCAGCATCAACTCAGGGTCATTCACAGACAGTAATGGGGTGGTGTGTTTATCGACAATCGCCATTTTAATATGACGAGCTTCGTCAGTGATGATACAAAAACGGGTCATTTCACTGGCGGTACCAGCTGTGGTGTTAATGGCCACTAATGGCAGTTGTGGTTTAGCGGATTGGTCTAACCCTTCATAGTCTTTGATGCTGCCGCCGTTGGTGGCAACCAGGGCGATACCCTTAGCGCAATCGTGGGGTGAACCGCCGCCTAATGAAATCACAAAATCACATTGATTGGCTTTTAATAGTGCAAGACCCGCTTCGACGTTACCGACGGTTGGGTTGGGTTGCACGCCATCAAACACGGTTGAAGTAATGCCGTTTTGACCGAGCTTTTCGGCCACTTCACCGACCAGACCAATCTTGACTAGAGGTTTATCCGTCACGATTAACGCGCGTTTAAAGCCTAAGGTTTTGATATCTCCGATAGCGTCATCGACGGCGCCTTTGCCTAATACGTTGACGGAAGGGATAAAAAATTTAGCAGCCATAAGTCCACCTATTTGCTTGTAAATTAAATTTGTTTCTTTCTGGTGACCAAGCTACCAATTAAGGGGTATTCAAGATGTGATCTAGATCGGCTTAGGCAGTTTATTGAGGTGAAATTCCCACTAAAGTTGGAACTAGATAACTAAATAATGAACTTTTATGACAGGGATCAGGCTCGATATACGCTATGTTTTTAAAAGCTTTTTTCAGCTTTTACTTGTTTAGTTAAACTCAGATTATTACGCGATAAAATTGCCCGCCGAGGTGAGTTGTGGCTGAGTTTCTGGTAAGGTGCGGCCGTTGGGTTGATGAGGAGCACGCGAAGCACGATGGAAAAATACGAACAACTGCTGATTTCACTGCGCAGGGTGATCCGCGCTATCGACATTCATTCCCGGCAACTCAATAAACATTCCGGCTTGACGGGTCCGCAGTTGATGGTGATGCAGAAAATTGCCCAACTCGGCGCTCCCTTAGCTAAGCAGGTGGCTGAAGAAATCACCCTCAGCCCTGCCACAGTAACGACAATTATTGATAGGCTCGAAGGGCGGGGATTAGTGATCCGTCAACGCAGCGAGTCCGATAAGCGCAAGGTGCATTTACATTTAAGTGAGGCGGGGCGGGCATTATTGCAAGAGTCGCCTAAACCACTTCAAGAGCACTTTATAAAGCAATATCAAAATCTTGAAGAGTGGGAGCAGAGTCAGTTGCTGTCATCGGTGGAGCGCATTGCCGCCATGATGGATGCCGATAAAATTGATGCCGCGCCTATGTTGTTGGTGGGTAAAATTCAAGGGGACGAATAATCCCCTTTCGGCCACAAATGAAAAAAAGCACTGTGCATACAGTGCTTTGTTGTTTTTGCTAGGCGGCGGGGCAGCTCGTTTCAGTCACGCTATTGATCAAAATCTCATTCACTGGCGTGTCGCTAAAACCGTTGCTGGTTTTGGTTGGTACAATGCTTATCTGATCGACCACATCCATCCCTTCGACGACTTTACCAAACACGGCATAGCCATAGCTGCTCGCCGAAGCATCGAGCTGCGGATTATCTAACACATTGATAAAGAACTGTGATGTCGCTGAGTCTGGCACTGTGGTACGCGCCATCGCGATAGTGCCACGCTTGTTGCTGATGCCGACGGCGGCCTCGTTTTTAATCGGCGCGCTGGTCGGTTTGCTTTGTAACCCCGTAGTGAAACCGCCGCCTTGGATCACAAAGTTATTGATGGTTCTGTGGAATAAAGTGCCGTTATAGAATGACTTATCGACATATTGTTTAAAGTTCTTACCCGTGATGGGCATATTGGTGAGGTCGATGGCTAAGGTCAAGTCTCCCTTAGTCGTGCTCATCAAATAGCATACATCGGCACTTAGACTCGGTGGGGTTGGATCGGGAGTCGGTATGCTCGGCGTTAATTCATCATCGCCACCACCACAGGCGCTGAGGGCCAAGCTCAAACCGCCTGCGAAGATAAGCCCTGTGATACTTCTCATGTCAATTTCCTTATTTTTGCGTCGTTCGCTACTTACTCCTTGTCAGCTTGGATGATGTAAGCGGGCATGGGTAAATGTTGCGATTAAGTGTTGTTTTTGTTTTGAACGCGCATAGTGACAGAGCGATGAAGGTGAGTTCAATATTAAAAATGCAATTGATACAAAGTGTTGCAGCTAGTTGTTAATGCGGGTATGGCAGTTTGAGCGGGTAAGTTAACCTCTGCGATGCTTTTTGAAATGCTGCTCTAAGATAAGACGCTGTTTTGCTTGCGCCATTTAAGCGCGTTGCACCTTTTTTAACCACTCCCTGCTTCAAACTAGTGCGTTTGCGAGATGGCCCCGTGGGTAAAGGCTTGGGCGATAAAGGCACGCATTTTATTCAAGATGCTGATTTATAAGTTTTCTTTGTTGTCATTTGGCTGACATAAATCTGTCTTCATGCTGTTATTTTGCACTGGCATGGTTACTGCCTAACTAAGGCTATGGATGAGCAGTCGCGGGGGCGACAAATATGGGGCTGGAGAAGTTGCTGTATTTGCGGGGCGTGGGAGCAGATTTTACCGACTGCTTCGGCCAGTACATCCGCATTCCCGAGGCTGACAGGCAAGGGATTTTGACCAGTATGTTGCAGGAGAAAAACACTCAGGCCTGCGAGGCGAAGGATGAGCCATTAACGAGTTTACCCAGTGGCGATGAGCTTGATGCTCAGGTGTATCAACTCGATGCCCAGCATTGGACACAAGTGTTGCCAGCGTTTCATTGGTGTTATGTCGACGAACCTTGGGTCTGTCTGTATTTACCTCAATCTTACCGTGGCGATCTGCTGCTCACCTTTACCTGTGAGCAAGGGGAGAGGGTGGTTCTCGAGGTGCCATTTTCGGCGCTAAAACCGATTGGGGATTATCGTATTCAGGCAGAGGAGTTGGCGCAGTTTGGCACCAGCCTCTTCGCCAATGAGTGTCAGTTTTTGCAATACCGTCTCGACCTCTTAGGCCATGAGTTTTATTGCCGTGATGCGGGCGATATGAGTGAGCAACATAGCAATTCTGAGCCACGCCGTTCATGGGAAAATGTCAGCGCCGCGCCAAACACATCTAACAATAATAACAACTTAAGTGATTTATCTTGCCTGGGGCTTGGGTACCACAGTCTGAGCGTCAGTTTGCTTGGGCTGGCGGACGAGCAGCAAGGCGTATCAAGTGTGGGAACGTCAGCAGCAAGCAATTCTGCAGCAAGTAAGGCGACTGAGTTCCATGGCTCTTTTATGGTGGCGCCGAGAACCGCCTATCAAGGGGTGATGAGCGCTGTGGCTCAAGGAAAGCGCCATAAACCCTGGGGCGTGAGTCTTCAGCTGTATAGCCTGCGCAGCGAAAGCCAATGGGGCATGGGCGACTTTGGCGATTTAGAGCAACTTATCGGTTTAGTGGCCGAGTATGGCGCCGATTTTATTCAGCTTAATCCATTGCATGCCTTAGATATTGCCGCGCCGGAACATCCGAGTCCCTATAGTCCCTGCGATCGTCGAAGGTTGAATCCGCTGTATATTCATTTACCTAGTGTGCCTGAATTTGAGCCATTAAAGACGGAGTTTGCGGCGAAGGAGTGGCAAGAAACCATCGCCCTACTCAATGCGGAGAACTGGCTCGATTATCCCAAGGTGAGTGAGCTTAAGTACCGCGCCTTTGCACGTTTATACACTGTCTTTTGCGAACACCATTTACAGCCAAACACCCCAAGGGCGCAGCGTTTTGAGGATTTTGTGACAGAGCAGGGCGCGCCGCTTAGGGAATTTGCCCAAGCCGAATCGCTACGCAGTCCAAGGGCCATCGCACAGGATGAAGGCTTTTATTTGTACCTGCAGTTTGTGGCCGAAGATCAACTGCAATTGTGCCAACTCAAAGCCAAAGAAGCGGGGATGGGCATAGGGCTTATCCGCGATTTGGCCGTGGGCGCCGCGTTGCAAGGCGTTGAGGTTCAAGCCAATTCGCAGCAGTTTTGCTTAAACGCCAGCATAGGCGCACCGCCAGATCCCTTCGCGCCACAAGGACAAAACTGGGGCCTCACGCCCCTCGATCCCGTCAAGCTAAAACAGCATCAATATCGCCATTTTATTGAGCTGACTCGCGCCAATATGACCCACTGCGGGGCACTGCGAATCGACCATGTGATGGGGCTGCTGCGACTCTGGTGGTGGCCACTAGATAAGCGCCTCGGCCATGGCGCCTATGTGTATTACCCCGTCGAAACCCTGTTGGCGATTCTGTGTCTCGAGAGTCAACGTGCTCGCTGTGTGGTGATTGGTGAGGATTTGGGCCTAGTGCCACCCGATATTATTCATCGCCTGTATCAGGCGGGAGTCTATTCCAACGAGTTGTTCTACTTCTGCAAAGACCATCAAGGTTTTAAGCCGCCGAGCCACTATAAGTTCCAGAGTTTGATGATGCTGGCAAACCATGATGTGCCGACCTTAGTGGCTTGGTGGACTGGCAGCGATTTGCACCTGAGGCGACAACTCGACTTGCTCAATACCGACGAGCAATTAGGAGAGGCCTTAGCCGGACGTGAGCAGGAAAAACACCAGCTCGCGCAGTGCTTAATCTCCCAGGGCTTATTGCCGGAGACAGATATTCAACAGATTGATATTGAAGATTTATTAACGGCGTGGATGCCATTTGGTGCCTCGGGCAACAGCGCACTTTACAGCGTGCAGTGGTGCGATCTGCTAGGGGACCGCCATGCGGTGAATATCCCCGGCACTTGGCTCGAGTACCCCAATTGGCAGCGGCGATTGCCCATCAGCCTAAGTGAAGCCGCTGGTAGGCCTACGCTGGCTGAGCGTTTGCAACGCATTGCTGCGGCAAGACATTTGCCAGAGACGGCTGCGCATACAGATACCCTTTGACTAAAAATGGAAGCCAAATGATGACTCAAGCCCAGACTTACTTCTATGACGGTAGCGATGTCGCGCTGTTAAACGGTCAATATACGGATGTGTTTTCCCTGCTTGGTATGCACAGCATCAACGAGGGTAAAGCCTTGGTGGTGCGCTGTTTTTTACGCAACGCCCAAAAAGTTGATGTGATAAGCCTTAAGGATGGCCGCAAGGTGGCGAGCCTTGAGCGCGTCAATGAGGCGGGGCTATTTGCGGGGACGCTTGGCAGACGGGTTAAGCCTTTTTTGTATGCGCTACGGGTGACTTATCCCCTCTGTGAGCAGGATATTATCGATCCTTATCAGTTTGGTTCTCTCCTCGATAGTCAGGATTTATACCTCTTCGGCGAAGGAAGCTCTGAGCAGGCCTATCGCTTTTTAGGTGCGAATTGGCGCCAAGTCGATAGCGTCAAAGGCGTGCATTTTTGCGTATGGGCCCCCAATGCTAAGCGGGTTTCTGTGGTAGGGGATTTTAACCACTGGGACGATACTCGCCATGTGATGCGCCAACATCTGGCCAACGGCTTGTGGGAGATTTTTCTGCCTGATGTTGCCGAAGGCGCGCACTATAAGTTTGATTTGGTTTATCAAAATGGCGAGCGCCACGCAAAATCTGACCCTATGGCGACCCAAATGGAATGTGCGCCGCACAATGCCTCCATAGTGCCGAAAAAACACCAACACCTGTGGGCAGATTCACAATGGATGGACAAACGGGCGAGCACGGCTTGGCATCGCGCCGCTATGTCTATCTACGAAGTGCAGTTAGGCTCTTGGCGCCGAAAAGGTGAGTTTGGTGAGCAATATTTTGATTATCAAGACTTAGTCGAACAGTTGATCCCCTATGTGAAGCAGCAAGGCTTTACCCATATCGAGTTGATGCCAGTCAGCGAGTATCCCTTCGATGGCTCTTGGGGGTATCAACCCGTTGGCCTGTATGCGCCGACCCATCGTTTTGGCGATGCTAATGACTTAAAGGCCTTTATCGATGCCTGCCATCAGGCCGACATTGGCGTGTTACTCGATTGGGTCGCGGCGCATTTCCCTAAGGATCCCCACGGTCTTGTGCGTTTCGATGGCACTTGCCTCTATGAACATGAAGACCCGCGCAAAGGCACGCACCCCGATTGGGATACGCTGATCTATAACTACGACCGCGGTGAGGTGCGGAGCTTTCTGCTCAGCAATGCCTGTTATTGGCTGCGGGAATTTCACTTAGATGGCCTGCGGCTTGATGCGGTGTCATCCATGTTGTACCTCGACTACAGCCGCGAACCTGGGCAATGGCTGCCCAATGCCTATGGCGGACGGGAGAATTTAGAGGCGATTCATTTCCTGCAAATGTTGAATCAACGTTTGTATCAAGCCTTCCCCGGCATTTGCATGATAGCCGAAGAGTCAACCGCCTTTGCGGGCGTGACTAAGCCGACGGATGGCGGCGGGCTGGGGTTTGGTTTTAAGTGGAATATGGGCTGGATGAACGACAGCCTAAGCTACTTGGGCCGCGATCCCATTTATCGCCAGTATCACCATAACCAGCTGACCTTTAGCCTGATGTATGCCTATTCGGAGCAATTTATGCTGTCGATAAGCCACGATGAAGTGGTGCACGGCAAGGGCTCTTTGTTGCATAAAATCCCCGGTGATGATTGGCAAAAATTCGCCACCCTCAGGGCCTATTACGGCTTTATGTGGGGGCATCCGGGCAAAAAACTACTGTTTATGGGCAGCGAGTTCGCCCAGCGTGACGAATGGAACCATAACCATAGTCTCGATTGGCATTTGCTTGCTTTTGAACCCCATCAAGGCGTGCAGCGCTGGCTTCGGGATCTGAATCAGCTTTATCGCCAATTCCCCGCTTTATCTGTGCTCGACTATGAGTCGCAGGGGTTTCGCTGGCTCGATTGTGACAATGGTCGCGACAGTATTTTTAGCTTTGTTCGCTATGGCGAGGGCAGTGATGTGCCCTTGGTGTTTGTGGTGAACATGACGCCCACTCTGCACCAAGGATTTCGTATCGGCT
This sequence comes from Shewanella mangrovisoli, assembly GCF_019457635.1. Lineage (NCBI taxonomy): Bacteria > Pseudomonadati > Pseudomonadota > Gammaproteobacteria > Alteromonadales > Shewanellaceae > Shewanella > Shewanella mangrovisoli. The sequence goes on along the minus strand of NZ_CP080412.1, from coordinate 3,366,642 downwards.
TGCCCCAAGGCGGGGAGTTCTGTGAGTACCTCAATAGCGACAGCCATCTCTATGGCGGCAGCAATCAGGGGAATGCGGGCAAGGTAATTGCTGAAGATTTACCTTGGCAGGGCATGGCATCGAGCGCGCTGATCACTGTGCCGCCTCTGGGTTGCTTGATCCTCGGGCCTGCGACGGATGCGCCAAGAGATACCAGCCTATGACGAATCCTGTGCCTGTAAATGCTGATGGCTCAACCGCTTATAACCTAAGTGCGGGACAGCCTTTTCCCTTAGGGGCGACAGTCGATGATGGCGGGGTGAATTTCGCCCTGTTTTCGGCCCATGCCACTGGGGTGGAGTTATGCCTGTTCGATGCCCAAGGCGAGGTGGAAATTCAGCGCATCGCCTTGACGGAACAGACCCAGCAAATCTGGCATTTGTATGTGCATGGACTGAGTGCCGGTCAGCTATATGGCTACCGTGTCTATGGTCCCTACGAGCCGCAATTAGGGCACAGATTTAATCCACATAAATTGTTGTTAGACCCTTACGCGCGCCAGCTCGTGGGGCGTTATCACCACCATATCGCCAACTTTGGTTATGAGATTGATAACCCCAGTGAAGACTTATCTTTCAGCATCTTAGATAACGCGGATTTTGTCCCTAAGTGTAAAGTGGTCGATACTCGGCCTCTTTTTAATGCCGCTAAGACGCATAATATTCGGCCACTCTCAAGTCAGCGTGAGCCACTGCCGCTTGAGCAGTGCATTATCTATGAGATGCATTTAAAGGGATTTACCGCGCTGCACCCTGAGATAGATGCGCCACTGCGTGGCACCTTTGCCGGGCTGGCATCGAATGCCGCGATAGATTACTTAGTCAATCTCGGCGTGAATTGCGTCGAGTTACTGCCAGTTCAGGCATTTTTCTCAGAGCCCTTTCTGCTTGAAAAACAGCTATCTAACTATTGGGGCTATAACAGCATTGGCTTTTTTGCACCTGAGCCGAGTTATCTCTCGAGTGAGGATATCGGCGAGTTTCGCACTATGGTGGATGCGCTGCACGGCGCAGGTATCGAAGTTATTCTCGATGTGGTCTATAACCACAGCGCCGAGGGTAGCCGCCTCGGGCCAACCTTTAGCTTCCGCGGTATCGACAATCTGAGTTATTACCGCCTGCATCCAAACGATAAACGCTTTTATATCAACGATACCGGCTGCGGTAATACCTTAAACCTCAATCACCCACGCATGTTGCAGTTGGTGTTAGATTCGCTGCGTTACTGGGTCGAAGTGATGGGCGTCGATGGCTTTCGCTTCGATTTAGCCGCCTGCCTTGGCCGTGAAGCCTATGGATTCGACCCAGGTAGTGGTTTTTTTGATGCGCTGCTGCAAGACCCAGTACTCTGCCGGGTGAAACTGATTGCCGAGCCTTGGGATATTGGCCCGGGTGGGTATCAGCTGGGTAATTTCCCTGTGGCCTTTAGCGAGTGGAATGACAGATACCGCGACACTATGCGGCGTTTTTGGCGCGGCGATCACGCCATGTTGCCCGAGTTTGCGCGGCGTTTTCATGGCTCGGGGGATTTCTTTGAGCACAGCGGCCGGCCTCCTGCCGCCAGTATCAACTTTTTAACCAGTCACGATGGTTTTACCCTCAAAGATTTAGTGAGTTATTGCGAGCGGCACAATTGGGCCAACGGTGAAGAAAACCGCGATGGCCACCATGAGAACTTCAGCCATCACTATGGGGTAGAAGGCGACACTGACGACGCCACCATTCTCGCGCTGCGCGCCCGCCAGCAACGCAATCTATTGACCACATTATTCTTATCCCAAGGGGTGCCCATGTTACTCAGCGGCGATGAGACGGGCCGCACCCAAGGTGGGAATAATAACGCCTATTGCCAAGATAACCCCTTGAATTGGTTCGATTGGTCAGCGGATGGCATGGATAGCTCATTGCTGAGTTTCACCTCACAGCTGATTGCCTTGCGTAAACGCTTTCCGCTCTTGTGTGCCAAACGTTTTATCCATGAGCAGCTAGTGGCCAATGCCTTCGATTGGTCGTCCGAGTCATCTTCAAGCCATGCTGCAAGCCCTGTCTCAACCCCATCGGGGGCGAGGCTGGATTGGTTTAGCCGCCAAGGTGAGCCCATGAGCAAAAGTCTGTGGAGTGAGTCCATGGGCCGCAGCCTCTGCGTGGTGCTATCGGGCAATTTAACCGCCACTCAACCACAAACTCAGGGTGACAGCCTTCAAGCACTGCTGTTGATGGTCAATGCCGATGAGCATCCCTTGGCCTTTACTCTGCCGATTTTTGACGGTTTAGGGCCGTGGCAATGTCTGCTGCATACCCAAACCGACTCACAATTTTTAACTCCCACTGAGCCGCTGGATGCTCAGTCCTCACCGACGCGGTACTTGCTACAGGATCGCAGTCTTATGCTGTTTCATGCTGATTTTATAAGGAATTAACTATGAGTCATAACAGTGAGCTGAGCCCAAATACCAGCGGCGTTCCCCCAAAAAAACGTGCCACTAAGGCCGCGCCGAGTAAGCCAAAAGCGACACTCGAACCCTGCGAGCCCTGTGATGCCCTGCCCGCGACCTTTAATCGCCATGTGCGTTATGGATTAAGTCGCGGCGAAGTGGCTCACGGTGAGTTATTTCAAGCGTTAGCACTCAGCGTTAAAGAGCAAATGTTGGATGAGTGGCGTGAGACGCGCATCAAAGATAGCTGCTATGACAACAAGCAAGTGGCCTACTTATCGCTTGAGTTTCTGATGGGCAGAGCATTAGGTAATGCCTTGTTAAATTTAGATTTGGAGCAAGATAGCCGCGAGGCGCTTAGCCAATATTCCGTGTCTCTTGAGGAGCTTGAAGAGGCCGAACACGATGCTGGTTTAGGTAATGGTGGCCTTGGGCGACTCGCCGCCTGTTTTCTTGATAGCTGCGCCAGCATGGATTTATCCGTCACGGGATACGGCATTCGTTACGAATACGGCATGTTCGCCCAGAAGATTGTCGATGGCTATCAGGTGGAGCGTCCAGACCGCTGGCTGCGTGAGGGCAACCCGTGGGAGGTGCGCGTTCCGCACCATAATGTGACGGTAAAGTTCTTCGGTCACACCGAATCCTATGTGGATAAGCAAGGGCGCAGACACATGATTTGGGTCGATACCCAAGATGTGCTTGCCGTGGCCTATGATATGCCCGTGCCCGGTTATCGCAATGGCCGGGTGAATAGCCTCAGACTCTGGAAGGCTGAAGCGACGGATGACTTTGATTTAGCGGAGTTTAACCAAGGGGATTACACAGAGGCGGTGGCGTGCAAGAACCTCGCTGAACAGATCACTATGGTGCTGTACCCCAATGATGCCAGCGAAAACGGTAAGGAGCTGCGGCTGCGTCAGCAGTACTTTTTGTCCTCCGCTAGCCTGCAGGCGATCTTGAAGCGTTGGGTGCATCACCACGGCCATGACTTCAGTGAGTTTGCCGCGAAAAATGTGATCCAACTGAATGACACTCACCCAAGTATTGCGGTTCCCGAATTAATGCGGCTGCTGGTGGATGAATATGGCCTCGAATGGGACGCCGCGTGGGCGATTACCAGCCACACTATGGCCTATACCAATCACACATTGTTGCCCGAGGCGTTAGAACGCTGGCCCGTGCGTATGATGGCGCTGATGCTGCCGCGAATTTTAGAAATTATCTATGAAATCAATGCACGATACCTAGATTTAGTTGCCCACCACTGGCCGGGGGATGGCGCCAAACTGGCCAGCATGTCGATCATTCAAGATGGCCCCGATCCCCATGTGCGCATGGCGTACCTAGCCATAGTGGCGAGCTTTTCGGTAAACGGTGTGGCGGCGCTGCATACCCAGTTATTAAAGTCGGGCCTGTTTAAGGATTTTTATAGCCTGTGGCCGGAGAAGTTTAACAATCGCACCAATGGCGTGACCCCTAGACGTTGGTTAGCCCACTGCAATCCCGCGCTCGCCAAACTGTTAACCAGCCATTTAGGTAAGGGCTGGGTGACAGATTTAAGCCAGCTGACGGCGCTTAATGCCTTAACCCAAGACGCCAGCTTTATTCAAAAGTGGCGTGAGGTGAAACAAGCCAACAAGGTGCAACTCGCTAAGATGATCGCCAAGGAATGTGGCGTCGAGTTTGACCCTACGATGCTGTTTGATGTGCAGGTTAAGCGGATCCACGAGTACAAGCGTCAGCTCCTTAATATTCTGCATGTGATCCATCTTTACCATCAAATCCAGCAGGGGCACACGGAGCATCTCGTGCCACGCTGTGTGCTGATTGGTGGCAAAGCTGCGCCCGGTTACTTTATGGCGAAACTCATCATCAAACTCGCCAGTAATGTTGCCCACATGGTCAACTGCGATCCTGTGGTGGCGCCTTATCTGCGCTTTGCGTTTCTGCCCAATTACAACGTCAGTGCCATGGAAAAAATCTGCCCCGGAACCGATGTCTCCGAACAAATCTCCACCGCGGGTAAGGAGGCCTCTGGCACGGGCAATATGAAGTTCATGATGAACGGCGCACTCACCATAGGCACCTTAGATGGCGCCAATATTGAGATGCTCGAAGAGGTGGGCGAGGATAACTTTTTCCTCTTTGGCCTCAACGCCGAGCAAGTGACCCAAATGCGCTGCGATTATCAACCGCAGCGGATTATCGCCGAGTCCCACGCCTTATCCGAAGTCATGGCCTTACTCAAGAGCGGCCATTTTAACCTGCTGGAACCGGGGATTTTCGACCCTATTATCGCCTCGATTGAAAGCGCGGATGATCAGTGGATGACGGCGGCGGATTTCGACAGTTATCGCCTCGCCCAAGAGGCTGTGGCTAAGGCCTATAAAGATCCGAAAAAGTGGACGCAAATGAGTATTCGCAACACCGCGGCCAGTGGTCGCTTCTCCAGTGATGTGACGATTGCGGGTTATAGAGATGATATTTGGAAACTGTAACGGAGAGACTAATGAGCAAGGGAATGCGCAGTGGTATGCAATCCTGCGGCCTTAGGGCGGCAGGGAATAGTGGTTGTGAAGCAATCGGCACTGATGTGCTATTTGGGGAGTAGAGCCTATGTCTAATGTACGTTATATCAGTAATTTAACTCGTGAAACCTATGCATTGATTCTGGCTGGTGGCCGAGGCTCGCGTTTACATGAACTCACCGACTGGCGCGCGAAACCCGCGCTGTATTTCGGGGGTAAGTTTAGGATCATCGATTTTCCGCTGTCGAATTGCATCAACTCGGGGATCCGCCGTGTTGGGGTGGTGACCCAATATAAGTCGCACTCGTTAATTCGACATGTGATGCGTGGTTGGGGTCACTTTAAAAAGGAATTAGGTGAGTCGGTGGAGATTCTGCCCGCCTCACAACGTTACTCTGAGAATTGGTATCAAGGCACGGCTGACGCGGTATTTCAAAATATCGATATCATCCGCCATGAGCTGCCCAAATACGTGATGGTGCTGTCGGGTGACCATGTGTATCGCATGGATTACGCTGGCTTACTGGCCGCCCATGCCGAATCCGGCGCCGATATGACAGTCTCCTGCCTCGAAGTGCCCGTGGCCGAAGCGGCGGGCGCGTTTGGGGTGATGGAAGTCGATGACGAGATGCGCATCCTTGGATTTGAAGAAAAACCTAAGCATCCTAAACACTCCCCAGGCAATCCTGAGAAGTGCCTCGCCTCGATGGGCAACTATGTGTTTAACACTGAGTTTTTGTTCGAACAGTTGAAGAAAGACGCGCAAAATGCCAATTCCGATCGCGATTTTGGCAAAGACATTATTCCCTCGATCATCGAAAAACATAAAGTGTTTGCCTATCCCTTTAAGAGCGCCTTCCCCAACGAACAAGCCTACTGGCGCGATGTGGGCACCTTGGATTCCTTCTGGCAGGCCAATATGGAATTGTTATCGCCCACACCCGCATTAAACCTCTACGATGCCAAATGGCCGATTTGGACCTATCAGGAGCAATTACCTCCCGCCAAGTTTGTGTTCGACGATGACGATAGACGCGGTATGGCGGTGGATTCGATTATATCCGGCGGCTGCATCATCTCGGGCGCGACAGTGCGCCGCAGTGTATTGTTTAACGAGGTGCGGGTTTGTTCCTACTCAGTGGTTGAGGACTCGGTTGTGCTGCCCGATGTGGTGGTGCTGCGCCACTGTAAGATTAAAAATGCCATCATCGACAGGGGCTGCATCATCCCCGAAGGCACAGTGATTGGTTATAACCACGACCATGACAGGGCAAAAGGCTTTAGGGTGTCCGAGAAAGGCATCACCTTAGTCACCCGCGATATGTTAGGGCTGCCCGTGGGCTATGAGTAAGGCCAAGCCAGTAATTTGCTTGAATATTAACCCTGTTGGAGTATGAAGTTAGGTGAAACGCATATTAATGGTTGCGGCGGAAAATGGGGCGCTGAAAGGGGCGAAAGTGGGCGGGATGGCGGATGTGATCCGTGACTTGCCCCAAGCCCTCGCGGGTGTTGAGATCCAAGCCGATGTAATTATGCCAAGCTACGGATTTTTAACGGGCCTTGGGGCCAAACTTATCCATGAGTTTGAGGTGAGTTTTGCCGGGCGACAGGAGCCGATTAAGTTGTATTGGCTGACGCACCCCAAGGTGCTGGGCGCCAATATTTATTTGCTGGAGCATGGGCTGTGGCAATCCAGTCCCGGGCAGATTTATAGCCAAGGCACGAGTGACCGCCCCTTTGCCGATGATGCGACTAAGTTTGCGCTGTTGTGTGCAAGCGTAGCCAAAGCCTTAGTGGCGGGGCTTGTGCCTATGCCTCAGCTTTTACATTTGCACGACTGGCACACTGGATGTTTAGCCATGCTGCGGGCGCTGGCGCCCGAGTATCAAGCATTGCAAAGCATAGAATGTGTGTTTTCGATTCATAATCTTGCGCTGCAGGGGATAAGGCCGCTGAGCCATGATAGCTCAAGCTTTGCGGCTTGGTTTCCTCAATTATTCGCCCAGTTGGATGAGGGCCAGCGCGCCCAGATTTTCGATCCCCGTTATCCCCATTGCATCAATCCGATGCGGATGGGAATTACGCTGGCGGATAAAGTGCATCTCGTGTCACCAACCTACGCCAAGGAGGTATTGCTTCCCTCTCGCCCCGAGTTGGGGTTCTTCGGTGGTGAAGGCTTAGAGGCGGATTTACAACGCAAAGCCGAGCAGGGTCGAGTGCTTGGCATTTTAAACGGTTGCGAATACTCAGAGGCTTTAGCGCAAAGCTCCCTCGAACGTATGGGATTAACTGAGTTTAAGGAACTACTGAGTTGCATCGAGTCGGCCCTAGTGCAGTGGCAGGGCGGGCGAACTCAGGTGAGTGGCGTCGATATGATTGCCTTTACGCGGCTGCAAGCTCTGTGGCGTCAGGCCTCTTCGGGGGAATTCCCGGACTTTCTGTTGACCTCGGTTGGCAGGCTGACCGATCAAAAAGTGTTGATCCTGCGCCATATTTTACCTTCTGGCTTATCGGTATTAGAGACATTGCTGCAACAGCTGCAACAGCTGCAACAGCTGCAACAGTTGCCGCAAATCCAGCCTAAGGCACTGTTTGTGTTGCTGGGCAGTGGCGACCCTGAGATAGGGCTGTTTTTTCAAACTCTTGCGGCTAAGTATGCCCATTTTGTGTTTCTGCAGGGATACCATGAGGAGCTCTCACAGTGTCTTTATCAACTGGGTGATTTATTCCTGATGCCAAGCTCCTTCGAACCTTGCGGCATCAGCCAAATGCTCGCCATGCGTAGCGGTCAGCCTTGCCTAGTGCATGGTGTGGGCGGATTGCGGGATACGGTCGAGGACAATGTCGATGGCTTTGTGTTCTATGGCGAGGATATCAAGACGCAGGGTGAGGCGTTACTAGCAAAGCTTGGCGACGCATTGGAGACATTTGGCAGTAATGATTGGATGCAATACAAGCGTAATGCCAAAGTGCGGCGCTTTGATTGGCGTAGCATAGCCCTCGAATACAAGAAACAACTCTACAACATTTTGTGAGTTACCCCTTGTAATTAGACCATGATTTGTAAGCAATTCTGCTACACTTGTGAGGGAGAGTTTTCGTAAGATAATCCGTTCCCTCATTTTTGGAGTTGCTTCCACATCCATGGATAAAAGCATTTTCTTACCCTTAGTACAAAATGCGGCGTTATTGCTCGCCTTGGTGTTTTTGTACGATGCGATTCCTAAAAAGCATCAGCGGCAGTATTTTTTGCTGTGGCGGCTGGGGATCGGATTACTCATAGGTGGCATTGGCGTCACTATTATGAGTACCCCATGGATGTACGAGCCTGGCATTATCTTCGATACCCGCTCTGTGCTCCTATGTGTCACCGGCCTGTTTTTTGGCGGTTTGCCCACCGCCATCGCCGTTGCGATGACGGCCATTTATCGGATCAGCATTGGCGGCGCCGCCATGTGGGTCGGCTTAGGGGTAATTATTTCCTCAGGTTTAATTGGGGTGATATGGCGCCAGCAACGTAAATCTTACCTTGCCAATATCTCTGGCAGAGAAATCTTCAGCTTTGCCTTCGTCGTGCATATCGTCATGTTATTGTGGTTCTTTTTGCTGCCGGACAAGGTTGCCATTCCCGTGCTGCAAAAAATCATGTTGCCCGTGCTAACCATTTATCCCCTCGCGACTTGGCTACTGAGCCGTTTGCTCTCCCGCCGTTTTGAGCTCGAGCGTGACGAGCAGATCCGTTTGCAGGATGATTTTCTATTCCGCAGCCAATTTAACGTTGGCAATATCGGGATAGCCATTACCGGCGTCGATCAAAAGTGGATCAAGGTGAACCCAAGGCTGTGCCAAATGCTGAAATACTCAGAGGATGAGCTATTGCATATGACCTGGAAACAGCTCACCCATCCCGATGATGTTGAGGCGGACATAGTCAAGTTTGAGCTGATGCTGGCGGGTAAAATTGATAATTATGAAATGGATAAACGTTTTATCGCCAAAGATAACTCGATTGTATATACCCATATGACAGTCGCCTGTAAGCGCGCGAATCATCAAGTGTTATTGGTGATTGCGGGTTATTTGGATGTCACCGCCCAGACTCTGGCCGATAGGGAAGTGCTCGCCAGTCGTGAGCAACTCGAGCTGGTGTTAAGCAGTAGCGATCTGGGTGTTTGGGACTGGGATATCCGTAATGACCATATCGAGCGTAACGCCCGCAGTGCCGATATTTTAGGTTGCGATATTGATATGCTTAACGCCAATAGTCGCCAATGGATGGACTCGATTGTGCCCGAAGACAGGCCCAAGGTGCTGCACTCCATCGAGGCCCATATTCGCGGAGAAACGCCGCAACATAAAATGGAATACCGCTTAAAAACCCTTAACCGCGATATCCGCTGGATTTTAGATACGGGCAAAGTGGTGAGCCGCGATGCCAATAACAACGCCTTAAGAATGTGCGGTACCTATACCGATATCACTGAGGCCAAGCTTATTGAAGAATCCCTAAAGCTGTCGGCGCTGGTCTATGACAACAGTTCAGAGGCCATGAGCGTGCTCGATGAGACGGGGGTCATCATCACAGTCAATGCCGCATTTACCGCGATCACGGGTTATAGCGAGTCAGAAATTCGTGGTCAGCATATTCGCCTACTTTATTGCGATCTCAACGGTCACGGCTTTTATACTGAGATGAATAATGAAATTCGCGAAAAAGGCGAGTGGCAGGGGGAGATGCGCCAGCGACGTAAGAACAATGAAGAGTACGTCATTTGGCTCACCATCAACACCATCAAAGATAAAGATGGCCAACCTTATCGCCGTGTGGCGCTGTTTTCCGATATCACGGATAAAAAACAGAGCGAGCATTTGATCTGGAAACAGGCCAACTACGACACGCTTACGGGCTTGCCGAATCGGCGCATGTTGCTCGAATATTTAGGCGCCGAGATCAAGAGTGCCGACCGCAATCGCAATCACTTTGCCTTGATGTTCCTCGATCTGGATTACTTTAAAGAAGTGAACGACACCCTAGGCCATGCCATGGGGGACCTATTGCTGATTGAAACAGCCAGTCGCTTAAAATCCTGTGTGCGGGATGCCGATGTGGTGGCTCGCCTCGGTGGGGATGAGTTTACTGTGGTGCTCAGTTCAATGGTGGATCACAAGGGGATAGAGCGGGTCGCCGAACACATTTTACGCCGCGTTGCCGAGCCCTATGTGCTGGGGGAGGAAACCGCCTATATCAGCGCCAGTATTGGCATTACTCTGTATCCCGATGATGCGACTAGTATCGAAGGTCTGCTCAAACATGCGGATCAGGCCATGTATGCGGCGAAAGATCAGGGCCGCAATCGTTTCAACTATTTCACTCCTTCGATGCAGGAATACGCCAAGTATCGGATGCGCTTAATCCAAGATTTGCGTCAAGCTGTGGTGAGCAAAGAATTTGAACTGCACTATCAACCCATAGTGACCATGACCACGGGCGAGGTGCTTAAGGCCGAAGCGCTATTGCGTTGGTTCCATCCGGAGCGGGGTTATGTATCCCCTGCGGAGTTTATTCCCGTCGCCGAAGATACTGGGCTGATTGTAGAGATTGGCAACTGGGTCTTTGAGCAGGCGGCGCGGCAAAGTGCCCTGTGGCGTAAAACCTTTGGAGTCGATATCCAGATCAGCGTTAACAAGTCACCTATCCAGTTTCGCGATGAGGGCACACTGCTGCACAATTGGTTGGAATTACTCCAGAAATTAGACGTCACCGGCACGGGCGTGTGCGTCGAAATTACCGAAGGGTTACTCCTCGATGCCAGTATGGGCGTCACCGAAAAGCTCTTGGCCTATCGGGATGCGGGCGTGCAAGTTTCCCTAGACGACTTTGGCACAGGTTATTCGTCCTTGGCGTATTTGAAGAAGTTCGATATCGATTATTTAAAAATCGATCAATCCTTTACCCGCAATATCGACACCGATGAAAGCGACCAAACCCTGTGCGAGGCCATTATCGTAATGGCCCATAAGCTGGGGATGAAAGTCATCGCCGAAGGGGTCGAAACCGAGGCGCAGCGCCAAGTGTTGCTTACTGCGGGCTGTGACTATGGTCAGGGCTATTTATTCTCTAAACCCGTGAGTGCCACAGAGTTTGCGAGCAAGTATTTGGTTAAAGAGGCTTAGTTGATAGCTGTGTAACCATAGTCCTGCGCTTATGGTTATTTTTTGCCTATAAATGCGCCGCAAATTTTGCTAGACTCCGCGGCCCCGTAAAGGGCTATATGGCGGCTGATTCGAATAGCAGTTGATTCGTGTAGCGGTTGATAAAGCCACTAACGACGCCGCACTTTATGGAACCAAGCTGCACTCAGCGGTTTTGCATTCACACTTCGCACTAACAAAAAGAGCTTTTATGAAATTTGACACACTCGGCTTATCTTCCCCTATTTTGAATGCGATAGCTGAGTGTGGCTATCAGCAGCTCACGCAAGTGCAGCAGCAGGTGATCCCCCTCGCGCTCGAAGGAAAAGACATTATGGCCTGCGCCCAAACGGGCACGGGTAAAACCGCATCCTTTGCCTTACCCGTACTTGAGCAACTGTCAAAGCAGCCAAATGATAAGCCTCTGCTTAGGGCATTGGTGATGACGCCGACCCGGGAGCTGGCGATTCAAGTTTGCGCTAACATTCAGAAATACAGTCAGTTTTTACCCCTGAAAACCTTAGCCGTTTATGGCGGCGCGAACATGAATCCGCAGCGTAAAGGGGTGGAGCAGGGCGTCGATATTCTGGTGGCGACGCCGGGGCGACTATTCGACATTATTGGCCAGTTCCATTTAGATCTCTCGAGTGTGACCACCTTAGTGATCGACGAAGCTGACCGCATGCTCGATTTAGGCTTTGTGCGCGACATTGAAAAGGTAAAACGCCTTATCGCCACTGAGCATCAAACCATGTTGTTTTCAGCCACCTACAGCGATGCGGTGAAGCAGCTTTCCCATAAGATGCTCAATCAACCCGAGTGGGTCAATGTGGCCGAAAATACCACGGCATCCACGGTTGAGCAGCTGGTCTATCGAGTCGATAAACGCCGCAAGGCCGAATTATTGTCAGAGCTTGTCGGGCGCAACAATTGGCGTCAGGTGCTGGTATTTGCCAGCACCAAGGAATGCGCCGAGCATCTATTGCAGGAACTCAGCCTCGATGGGATCAGTGCGGGCGTGTTCCACGGCGATAAAACCCAAGGCGCGCGTAATCGTGTGCTCGATGATTTTAAAGCGGGCAAATTGCGAGTGCTGGTGGCGACCGATGTGGCGGCGCGCGGCTTAGATATTCAAGCGTTGCCCTTAGTGATTAACCTCGAATTGCCATTCCTTGCGGAAGACTATGTGCACCGTATTGGCCGTACTGGCCGTGCGGGACTTTCGGGGCGCGCGATATCATTTGTGTCTCCAGCCGATGATGAGATGTTGGCCGAGATTGAGGCCTTGATTGGCCAAACCCTGCCAGTGACGGTACAACCCGGTTACGAGGAAGGCACACCGCTGCCTGCGCGTTACCGTGAGGCGCCGACGGCCACCACTAAGACTGCTAAGTGGAATTACAAGAGCAGTCGCAATACGGGGGCTAAAGGCGCAGGCGGCAATGGCACTAAAGGTCATGACACGAAGGGTCATGGCGCGCGAGGCAAGGGCGGCTTTGGCGGTAACGCCGGATTTGGTCAATCGAGCGAAAGCCAGGCACGGGCGCGTAAATCGCCAGCCCGTGAAGGTAAATACGCAAAAAATAAGCCGAATACTCAAAAGGGTAAATAATCCCTCTGCTTCGATTTATCCATTTATCAGCGCGCCATTGGCGCGCTTTTTGTTGAGCTTTTACGGGATAATCCCTACACTCGGGTGCCCTCAATTCTGTTCGTTGCCATGAGAGTGCCGTCCATGATAGTCAAAGCCATTCCCACCAATATCATCACAGGTTTTTTAGGCGTCGGTAAAACTAGCCTGATTAAACAGCTCCTTAAAACCAAACCCGAAGGTGAAACCTGGGCAGTATTAGTGAATGAGTTTGGCGAAGTGGGGATTGATGCTGGGTTGATGGATGCCAGCGACAGCGGCGTGCAAATTCGTGAGGTGGCGGGGGGCTGTATGTGCTGCGCCGCAGGTGTACCGACTCAAGTGGCCATTAATCAACTGATCGCCCGTGCAAAGCCCGACAGATTACTGATTGAGCCAACGGGGCTTGGGCATCCCAATGAGATTATCAAAGTGCTCAGTGCGCCCCATTATCACAATGTTATCAGCTTACAGAGCACTTTATGCCTTATCGATGCCCGCAAATTACGCGATGAGCGCTATCGTCGGCACGACAATTTTATCCAGCAGTTGCACGTCGCCGATGTGATAGTCACAACGAAAACCGATTTATACCCCGAGTTTGAAGCGGCGCAGGGCGGGCGCTTGGCGGACGACTTAAGCCAATATCTGAATGAGTTACAGCTGAGTGATGCTCGCGTGATTGAACATAATACGTCACAGGGATTGTCCGCAACTTTGATAGGCAGCCTTAAACAGTCACGTCATCAAAAGGCATCGATGGGAAACTCCGCCGCTTTTACACCAGTGACAGCATCTTCTAGTCTTTTGCGTAATAGTGGCGACAGCTTAGGGTTACAGGGCGTTTTTGCCGAGGTCGCGAACGAGCAAGTATTTCAGTTTGATGCGCGCGGCCTAGTGCGTAAACACAATCAGGGCGAAGGCTGTTTTAGCTGCGGCTGGGTTATTGAGCCAATGCAAGAGTTTGATTTTGATAAACTCATGCAGTTTATCTCGGCGCAGACTCAAGGCCATTCTGCACTTTTGCGGTTAAAAGCGGTCATGATCACCTGCGATGGTATTGCCGGGATCAATTGGAGTGATGGCGATATGGCGGTGACTGAGCTGGACGATAGCTTAGATTCGCGCTTAGAAATGATAGCGACCCAAGCGCTCAATTGGGATGAGATTGAGCAAGGTTTGTTGGGTTGCTTAGCGCACTAGGCTAAGTGAGCCAGTTAATCTGAAGTTGGGAGTTGTGTTACTCGGTCAGCATAGTATCTGGGATAGACACGCCTCTCGCCTTAGCTAGGTTCGCTAATTCACCGCTTTGCACCATATCCTGCAAAAACAGATCGAAACTATCCAGAAGCGGTTGAAATTGTGCGTATTTTGGAAATGCCATAAAGCCATCTTGAGTATCAATCGTGGGCGAAAGTGGCGCGATAGCCTGTGGGATCTTGATTTGTGCCAGTAAGGCTTGAGTGTTACGCACATTGCTGGCGAGCAGGTCGAGATCGCCACGGGATAAACGTTCTATACCACTCCTAAGATCGGTAAATTCATTGACGGTGAGCGACTTAGTGCGCTCGTTAAACAGATAGCCGTAATTCCAGCCCTGCATCTTACCAATTCTTAATCCACGGATACTGGCGTAGTTACCATCCCAAGGTGTGGGATTGTGGGTTCTGGCGTAAAAGACAATGTCATCGCGGTAAAAGGCGAGGGAGGAAAAGGCTAAGACTTTCTGCCGAGCCTCGGAAATGTAGGGGCCAATCAGAATATCCGCTTGCCCTCGCTCGACCATAGATTGAGCGCGGCGCCAAGGCGCAAGTTGATAGTGAATCGTCACTTTTTGCTGTTCGGCAAAGCGATTCAGAATGTCCACCCCTAAACCGCTGTATTCACCTTTGGCATTCTGTTCAAAAATCTGGCTAAACGAGGTACCGACGGCAAGCAGCTCCTCTGCCTGTGCGGGCGGGCACAGGCTTGAGAGGATAAAAAGGCTGTAAGCGATAAGCACTCTTTTAAATGCCATTGACGGTTCCTTTATGACTACTATAGGAATTTAGTTCAATTTTGAGGTAGTTATTAGGTAAATGTTCCTTTTCCTCAATACTGGCAAATTGTACACCGATTTTTATGCTTATTCGCAGTTTGCAAAGCGACATTACAGAATAAGATTGTTTCTTTAAATGGAAGATAAGCGAATCAATTTATTAGTATTTTACGAGCTTTTTAATCTGGCTATACCTGTTTCAATTTGTATCTTACTAAGTTTGATAACGGGTAAAGGATGTTGATATTCAGGCAGGCTCAAGCAAACTGAGTTATGCTGCGCCGCCCATAGGTATTTTTCGATAAGAAGTGAGCCAATGAAATTACAGCAAGTAGATAAAACGGTTTACCGCAGCAATATGAACCTGTTTATGGTGGCCTTAGTGCTGGGGCTGATTGTTTTGTCCTTAAGTTTTGGGGCGGGATTGATTGCGCTCTTTGGTGTCGAGGCTGTGCCCGGTGAGCCGACGGGGAATTTCCATTGGAATCTACTCGGGGTGATTTTGGCTGTGTTGCTCTGTAGTGCCATAGTGTATCAGCTTAAGAGTAAACTCTTCTTTAGAGAGATTTATTACGTTTGGCAGTTAAAGCAGCTGCAAAATCGCATTTATCGTAAGCTGAGTAAAATTCGAGCCGCGGCGGCGAATAATGATGTAAATGCCTTGATTACGTTGCTGTTTTACTTCACCAGTTTACGCCAAGTCTATCTGCTGGATGATAATACCTTGACCTTATCCAGCGTTGATAAGGAGTTAAACCAACTGCAAGAGCAGTGCAACGCCTTGGGGTTAACGCTCTCGACCGAGCAATTTGAAGTAGCGCTGTTAGCGGGTTTTTAGTGACATTTGTGCCAAGCATTGTCACATCCAATAAAAAAGTGAGTGCCTACACACTCACTTTTTTCGAACTTACTTTTTAGATAAGCCTATTGGGGTAAGAACTTACGTTTCTTATTACGCCCTAGAAGACCCAGCCCATTAGTGCGCGGCTTGCTGCGCCCGTTGCAGCGACAGTAACCACTTACCATAGATATAAATCCCCACAGCCGAAATGGTGCCGATTGCGGCGATAATATACCAAGCCATACCGATATTGTGGCTATGGTAGAGCAGCTGAGTCAGGTCATGGGCGTTTTCGCCAGTAAAGCTCACTAAGGTAGTAAAGGCTTCCCCCTGCGGGATGGCATTCACATCGGCTGAGCTCATGCCGCGCTCGAGTAATAACTCGCGTGAGAACAATTCTTTCGAGGCAAAAATCTCATAGAGTTTAGGGCCGAAATAACCTTCTAAACCCCAACCAATCCCTTGCGGTAGCATCACAAAACCAAGGTACATGGCTTTTTTACCTTCGGGGGCAATGTTACCCATAAACTCGTTTTTCTTCGGGCTTATCATCATCTCGCCGATGGAGAACATGGCAATCGCGAACACAATAAACCAAGCGGCATGGAAGGCGCCGATAAACACAAAGGCTAAGATACTGAGTAAGCAGCCAATTAGCATCGCAGTGGTGATGCGGTACTTGGCGGTAAGGGCGGCAATTAAAAAGCAGCTGGTCATAATCAGGCCGGCGTTGAGGTTTAACATGCCTTCTGGCATCACCTTAGTGCCTTCGTTATTTAACCCGAGCCAGAACTGTAAAATACCGTTGCTGGTGCCTTCGCTGCCAAACAGACTGGTGACAATCACGCTGGTATCGACCCACTCAGAAATATGAATAGGCAGTACGTCGAATAGGGCGTTAAAGAGGAACCAAAAGCCTGCAAACACTAACATGTAATAGATGACGATAGGCTTTTTCAGCTCATGCCAAGCGTCGCGCCAGAGGGCTTCTTGTTTAATTTCGCCGGATTTTATTTGCTGATTACGGGCAATTCGCTCGGCTTTGCCAGGCTCGGTATAGGTTAATAAGAACAAGAAGTTTAGCGAGATAATCGCGGCGCAGGCGTAAAACACATTATCCCAAGAAAGCTGGCGCATATGTACGGCAACCAATGGCCCTAAGAAGCCACCAATATTCACCACTTGGTAAAATATTCCCCAGGCCATGGAGGTATTATTGCGATTGGTTGAGAGTACTAAGGTGCCTTGAATGCCGGGTTTAAATATCCCTGTGCCGATGGCGAGTAATAATGCTCCCGATAAGAAGCCCCAAAAGGTGGGGAAAAACGCCATGGTCAGGTAGCCCATGATTTTAATCACGGTTGAGGCAAAAATGGTTTCCTTGTAGCCGACCCTATCGGAAATCCCGCCAGTAAACACGGGCACAAAGGTCTGCATAATGGCCCAGAGCGAGATAATGATACCATAGTCGCTGAGGCTGATCCCCAGACCGCCCGCCGACTCGGGGGCTTTGGCATATAAGCCCGCACTGGCTTTGACACCGTAATAGGCGATACGCTCGACCAGCTCCATGCCGCCCACTAACCAAAAAATATAACTTAGGCTAGTGATGGAGGCCCACATGCCTAACTGCTTGACTTCGCGCAGATCATTCTCTGCATTTGGACTATTGTGACTCATGTCCTTCCCTTTATTATTGTTATTGAATTTAATTCCACTAATTCATTATTAATTAAATGGTTAACTCAATTGTTTAGGCAAATAATGCCTAGGTAATTAACCGATTTCGGGCAATTTAAGCCTACACTTTACCTAATTAAGGGTTAAATACCAAAAAAGTAGTGAAAAATGATGAGTTTCGCCACATCTGTTATTAAGTGATGCTCGCTTGTTGCAATCACGGAATAAATGTGTACTAGCAGTAAGGCATTGTGCAGATTAGTTTTTGTTACAAATCCACCTCATTCAATCCCTTTGGTATTAAGGCAAAATTTAGGTACAATCCTCTGCCGCATTTTTGTTCATCCACTATTTTATCTGTGCGAATACAGCTTATCTGTGTAAATACAGTCAGAATAATGTGAGTGCGAGCCCTGCCTTTATTTTTGTGAGATTAGGTTATGACTGCTATTTCCGCTGCCGCAACGGACCAACGCCTGCTGCAAGAGCCGATTGCTAAGCTTTTCTGGCGCTATACCATTCCAACGATCGCATCCATGTTGGTGACTGGGGTGTATGTCACTATTGATGGTATTTTCGTTGGCCATTATCTCGGCGAAACCGGATTAGCGGGCATGATGTTAGCCTATCCCGTGGGTGCGATTCTCTATGCCGTCGGCGCCATGATCGGCATGGGCAGCGCGGCGTTAGTCTCGATTAACTTAGGGCAAGGTAATGTCGCCAAGGCGCGCAAGTTGCTCGGCAATGCCTTTAGCTTGTGTTTACTGGCGGGGGCATTTTTTGCCTTAATCGGCGGGATCTTTTCTCGGGATATTTTAATTGCCCTCGGCGCCGAGGGGGAGATACTCGAAAACGCTAACGAATACCTGTTCTGGTATTTTGCATTATGTCATTTCCCTATTATTTCAATGGCATTTACCACCTTGCTGCGTAACGACGGTCGCCCCTCCATGGTGACCTTTGTGCTGATCTTAGGTGGCGTGCTGAACACCTTTTTAGATTGGCTGTTTATTGTGGTGTTTCCCTTTGGTTTGGCCGGAGCGGCGATTGCCACCATGTTGTCCCAGGCCGTTACTGGTTTACTCTGCCTGCAGCATTTTTTTGGGGCGCGCACTCAGCTCAAAATCAATCTTGAGCAGATGAAGCTAAAACTCGATAACTGTCTCAATATTGCCCGTGTTGGCTTGCCAAGCTTTTTGATGAACCTGTATTTGTCGATTGTATTGACCCTGCATAACACCGCCTTTTTATGGGTCGGCGGTCCTCTGCATGTGGCTGCATACGGGGTGGTGAGTTACACCGAAGCGTTTTTCTATCTGATTTTTGAAGGCATTGCCCTCGGTACTCAACCGATTTACAGCTTTAATGCGGGGGCAGGGCGCTTCGACAGGGTTAAGCAGGCACGCAATATCGCCTTTGGCATAACCCTACTCACCGCGGCACTCGGCTTAGTGTTGATTTATTCCCGCCCCGAATGGTTGGTATACCTGTTTGCCGGTGACAACCCAAGCTTAACGCCGGTCGCGATTGAAGGAATGCGTTGGTATTTCTGGGGCTTACCTATGGAAGGTTTGATTCTTGTGGGCGCGAGTTTCTTCCAGGCGATTAATTGTTCTAAGCAGGCCTCGATACTCACAGGGGCGAAACTGCTGCTTATCGCCGCCATTATCTATTGTTTTGCCTGGGCCTTTGGCGTGATTGGTGTGTGGGTGTCGCTCGCGACCTGTAGCACTATGCTGGTGATTTGGATGTTTATCGCGATGGGGCGGCTCCAAGTGAATGCTAAAGTCTGATGTTGTTTACACATTATCTTTACCTTCGAAACCGACTTAGTACTGGCGTGTCGGCATGCGCTCTGTTACATTTCGCTGGTTTAATCCCAGCTTAAATTTAGCGCAGTTTTTAGCGTGTTTTTTGTACTAAAATACGGCGGTCGACTGACGGTAAAAGCGTGTGGATAGGATAGAATTCTGGGCCTTTTCAGGCTCGTCGTTTGTTATTTATGTTTTATGAGGCTCTTATGCGCACCGCTGCAGTCATCTCTATGCTGTTGTTTGGCGTGTTAACCAGTGTTAATGCCAGTGCCAAGGATAATGAGCTAGTGTTTGCTAGCGATTTTGAGGGTAACCGCTTATCCCAACCTTGGTCTTGGATCATGGGCTGCCAATTTGAGGGCGCAGAGCCCCACAGTGGTGAGAGCGCATTGTTATGTGCCGAAGGCAATAGCAGTATCGTCAGTAAATTCCCCGTCTCCGAAGCGGGTCTGCTGGAGTTTTGGGTCAAGACCCAAAATATCCAAACCCAATATCGGATCAATGTACTCACATCGCCGGTATTAAAACTGGATGCCCAGTGGCAGCATGTGGCACTGATCGATATCACTCCTGCAACTACCGAATATTTGGCCCACAGGGTGTCGATTGACGATCCGAGCCGCCAGTATATTCGCCTCGATATCGAAGCCATTAATGGCCCCATCAGTTTGGATGACTTAACCCTAGATAAAATTCGCCTCGATATCGCGCTGCAAAAGAACGAGCAAAAAATCATTGGCGGCATTTTAGATAAGCTTAAAGAAGACAAAAACTACGAGGTTCAAGCCGAATCCTTTAGAACCTTGGGTAAAAATTACGCTGCTCAGCTTGAAAGCCAAAGACAGTACCTCGAGTATTCCAATGCGATTTACTCGAGCATCACCTTTGTATTGGCGACTTCTGAACGTAATAAAATGTCTAACCCATTGGGTTATAACACCTTTAGGTCGGTCTTAACCGATGCTAAGCGGGTGGCATCGCCGATTCAACAGGCGCGTTTAGGCTCTATGGTCAAACCCTTTGGTGACTTAGCTACCGCCACCTTAAATGTGGTAAGTGCGGGCGCATATTCGGCATTTGCCGAACCCTTTAAATCTTTCCTGGCGGCCACCTTCGACCGCTCAAACTATGACAACAGCGACTTAAGCCGCAGTGATAAAAAGTTTGCCGAGGAAAACGGCCTTAAGATTTATCAGCAGGCCGAACGCTTTATGGCTGAAATCGAGAAAGAGCTGCAACAGGTGACGGCGCTCGACAACGATTTAGTCAATATGCAGAAGAACTTAGATACTTTCCGTAAGGATTTAGATAAGCATCTGCGTAGCTATCTGCAGCATGCCAGCATTGCCCGTACACCCGAAAACTACAGTAAGGTGATGAGCAAAGATGAGCAAACGCGGGCGCAGATTATGGCCGATGTGAATGCCAATATCAGTGCCAAGGCCGACGCCTTATTAGCCGCAAATAGCAATGCCGAGTTGGTGCAATACATGATTAAAACTACTGAGAAAATGGATGAGTTTCAGGAGTTTAAAGAGCGTTTTAATCAAATCACCTCGGCGATGTTAACCTTTTACGATCGCTTCGAGCGTTCGATTGCCGCCGAGCAAAATCCCTTCACCGACCCAAGCGATAGGGCGGTATGGGAACAACATGCCCAAAGCGCACGCAACTATATTCGCCAATCGAAGGAAGCCTTTACTAAGGCCTTTATGTAGCGGATGTTTATCGCCAAGTGGTCGTAATGGTCTAAATTACTTGGCTTTTTTCGATGTTAGCTTTGGGGTTATCAAGGATATAACAGGACGTCAGAAGCATATTCTGTTCGTTGGCAAGGATGATGAGTAAACCCTATACAAGCACTCGATTTGACACAGATACCGCCACCATGGCGGTTTTCGATCCCGCGGCATTAGACCATCGCTTTAAGTGCATACTTAATTGTTTCGTCTAAGGTTCTATCCAATAGAAAAGCCGCCTAACTGAGGCGGCTTTTTTGTAAGTGTGTTAGGTCATCATTCCACAGGATCTTTGTATCACTATAGACAGCGCTTACATTGAGGCTTTGTCGGTTATTTTTTCTGCACATATTGCTGTAACACAGCCAACATGGATGCGCCCGATAAGCCGATCATTAGGGCGCCATTTACCGCTTCGATTGGGCCTAATAATTTCCATTTTTCACTCATCACAATATCGCCATAGCCTAAGGTCGCGAAGTTGACCCCAGAATGATAAATCGCATCATGCAGGTTATTGAACTCGCCGAGGAAGAGAAACAAGCTGCCCCAAGCGACGATTTGTAAAAGGTTACCCAGCATTACTATGCTGGTGATACCGAAGAGTCCAAATACTCCTGCGACTAAACTATCGTGGTCTAGTAGCCGTTTATTGTAGAAACGGATGCACCACATAGTGGCAAGAGATTGCAGTAACATATTGATTAATATGATAGGTAAGCCAACCACTAATGCTGATAACATTCTATTCTCCTACGGGGGCTTCTGAGGCTGGGCGGCCTGCAGGCCATTTCTGCTCTAGTGCGATAAAACATAGCCAACCATAACCAGCGACCAATAAATAGAGGCTGCAACGCATGGCGGCCGCTAACCATACATCTTTACCATTCGCGCTGTCGGCAATGGCGGGGCCAAATAAGATGAGGGCGGTGATCCAACTATTGCTCCAAAAGGAAGGGGGAAACCCGGTTGGCACTAACTGAATAAGCCGGCGAGTCAGCCACATGGTCATCAACCCCAGCATCAGCACTAACATCAATAACGAAGGCCAAATACTGAGTCCCATCCACAGGGCGAATGCCAACAAGGCGCCCATTAAGGTAGAAAGCACGAGTTCTCTGCCTGCTTGTTTGGCGTTTAGCAGAGTACTTTGCTGTGCTAACATGACTGTCTTCATCACGGCGGGGATATAAAACGCCGGATCGCTTAGCGCCAGAAGCCATACAGGGATCACTATGATGGTGGCGCGTAGGGCCAACCGTTTTGGATGCTCTGGGGGCAATAGGATAGGTTTTTCTGCTGCGGCCACAGGGGCGGGCGGAAACAAGGCATGGGCGATGCCATTCACTAACGTGCCAATCAATACCCCGATGGCGATGAGCTGTGCAATCGCGAGCGCCACGGCTTGTTCTATTAAGCCTGCAATCGGAATGAGGGTAATCGCCATCGTCAGCAACATGGCCAGCACGCCTTTACCTGTGACCGAAATAAGCATTAAAAAGTACAGCAATAATGCGACTAATAGCACCGCGGCTAAAGTGTAATAACTCAATAAGGGGACTAACAAGACGCCCGCAGTCATGATAAGCGACAAGAGTACACCGCCAATAAGGCCTTTTTTTAAGCTGAGCGCCTCGCCGGGCATGCATAGAATGACCCATGCCATAATGCAACCAAGGTGGGGCATGGGCAGGGCTAGACCAAAACACACAAACGCGGCTAATGAGATGCCAAGGCTAATTCTGAGTACTGTACTGTCTGCGTGATGCATATCAGGCCTCAATACAGGTAGGAGAAGAGGCTCATTACCCGAATATACAGTGCGCCGAGCGGGTTCATCAGGCCATGTTCTTCGGTATAAACCAAGATGTCGGCTTGGCCTCCCACACGGAGGTTAGCTGCGGGGGGCATATCGTCCGCTGAGAACGACACTTTTACGGGGAAGCGTTGTGCTTGGCGCAGCCAATCGCGGCTATTACTGACAGTCGGCAGTGAACCGACGGCCTGCTTTTTACCATCATCCACACCATAGCCAATACTGCGTATTTGTCCGCTAAACAGTTGTCCAGGCATGCTGTCGAGCAGGATAGAGACTCTGTTCCCCACTTTAATATTGCCGAGATTGTTTTCGGTCAGATCCGCCGAAATCCACACATCGTGGATTGCAATCAGGGTCATTGCGGGGGCGCCCGCGTTGATAAACTGCCCCACATCGGTATTTAAGTCGGTGATCACTCCACGGCTTGGGGCGACGACATGGGTATTTTGTCGATCGCGCTCGGCTTTATTCACCGCCGAACGAGCACTTAATAGTTGTGAGTTATTCTCACCATTCACTCCGGCTGCCTCAATGGCGCGCCTAACATCGGCTTCGGCGGCTGTGACTTGGCTGCTGGCGGTTTCTCGCGATGCTTGTGCGATTTCGAGTCGGCGTACTGAAATTGCACCCGGGTCTTGGCGATAGAGGCGTTCTTGTCGCTCGGCATCTTTCACTGAATTATTGTAAGACGCGCGCATGGCTTGTAATTTCGCTTCCGCCGCCTTAACGCCTTCGTTATTGGCTTTTACGCTATTTAGCACTGTTTCATAGTCCGACTTGGCTTTGGCAAGTGCAATATCATAGGGCTCAGGATCGATATCGAATAAGGGATCACCCTCGGCGACATCTTGATTATCCTGCACATAGACTTTCAAAATCTGCCCCGTGACTTCGGTGGCAATCGGCACCACAAAGGCTTGGACCCTTGCCTGTGAGCTATAGGGGGTCATTCTGTCGGCCAAAAGGTACCAAAGCAGTAATATTACTATGAGTGCCAGAAGGCCAAGGATGGCATATTTACTCGCCTTTCCCGGAGTCGCGGTACTGTCAGTCATTCACAATTCCCTTTTGAATAGTCGATGTAGGCTGGGCATTAGGTTGAGAACCCGTTTGGGGCTGGTTTGCATCGGACCGTGAGTTATCAAGATAGGGCACCCATTCATCACGCGTGCGAAGTTTTTGATCAACAGCAGGAGTCACTAACGGACGCTGCCGCCCCGGTTCCCATCCACCGCCAAGTGCTTTGTAGAGGGTGATGAGATTGCCAATATGGGCGCCGCGACTGTTAACGAGCCGTTCCTGTTGGCTGAAGAGGGCGCGCTGCGAATCGAGTACACGCTGAAAATCCGCCATACCTTCGCGGTATTGGGTGTTAGCAATTTCGAGTGAACGACTCGCCGCTTCACCTGTTTGTGTCAGTAAGGTTATTTCGGTTGCGCTGTTGGCATAAGCGATGGCGGCATCATCAACTTCCCGCGCGGCCTTAAAAACGGTTTCACGGTAGCGTTCGTGTAACTGCTCAAAGCGCGCGTCTTCCACTAAGATTTGGTTGGTTAATCTCCCGCTGTCGAGGATATTCCAACTGATTGATGGCCCAGCCCCCCAAGAGAAAATGCTATGGCCGCTGCCCGTTGCACTTATCCCAAGCGTTCCAGCTAAGGTGATGGATGGATACAGATCGCTCTCGGCAATGCCAATCAGCCCCGATTGGGCTGCAAGTTGACGTTCGGCGGTTCTGACATCGGGGCGGCGCCGTAATAAATCGGCAGGCATTTCAGCAACTAAGGCCAATTGCCCTTGGGGGAGTACGCCTGTATTGCTTGCCATTTCGGGTAATGCCCCTGGCGCCCTTGCCAGCAGGGTGCTGAGTGCATTCTGGCTTTGGCGCAGATTCGTTTCTAGCTGAGGGATGGTCGAAAGCGTACTGAGATACTGCGTCTTGGCCTGCTGCACATCCAGCTCGGCGGTATTACCGCTGTGAAACTGGTGCTGAGTAATTTCTAAGCTGCGCTTTTGGATCTGCGCATTCTCATGGGCAATTTGCAGCCGCGCCTCTAAGGTGCGAATGCTCACATACAGCTGTGCCACTTGCGCAATCATCAACACTTGCACATCGTCATATTGGGCGATAGTGGCAAAGTAGTTGGCATCGGCAGACTCGATACTGCGTTGAAACTTGCCCCAAAAATCCAATTCCCAGCCCAGATTAAATGCTGCGCCATAACTGCTACCTGAGGTGCTGTTACCGCTTTGGGTTTGGCCTGCGCCCAGCCATTGTGCCGTGGCTTGGGTTAACTGGGGATTTTTAAGGCTTTCAGCGATACCCAACTGGGCTTGCGCTTCGAGAATGCGTAGCCCTGCGATCCGCACATCGGGATTTTTCTGCAAGGCCTCGTCAATCAAGCTGCTTAGCACTGGGTCGTTCAGTTGCGACCACCATTGATGATAATCGCTGGCCGCTGTCGCACCGCTAAAGAGGCGTGAGCTAGCGCTCTGCCAGCTTTGGACTTCTGGCACATCGGGCCGTTGATAATCAGGACCGAGTACAGTACAACCGCTGAGCAGAGCACATACCCCGCCTAACACGAGGCGGGGAACAAAGTGATCAATTGTCATCTTGCTCTCTCAATCCCTCTTCGAGACCTTCATCCACCCACATCATAAATATGCGGTAGCCGATTGACAGTAGCGTGGCGCCAATAAACATCCCTAAAATACCGCTGGTGGCCATGCCGCCTAAGGCGCCGATGAGTACCACTGGCATGGGAGCATCGACTCCACGGCCGAGGAAAATAGGCTTGAGTACGTTGTCCACCGCACCCGCAAGGACCAGCAACACGGTATAGATGATACTGCCGACTGTGCCGTTATCGCCCGCCATCCAGATATAAGCAATCGCTGGTAGCGTCACTAATAGCGCGGGGATTTGGGCAATCCCTAATATCAAGACCAAGATAAAGAAGATACCCACCAAGGGGATACCCGCGAAGGTCATCACAATGCCGATTAACAAGGCTTGAATGAAGGCCACACCAATAACGCCTAAAGCGACGGCACGAATGGTTGAAGAGCAGATATTGACCAGTTTTGCGCCGCGCTCAGGACCAGCAATCCGAGTGGCAATCCGAGCCGAACTTTGTGCACCAGCGTGGCCATAGGCCATCATGATGCCTGCGATGATAAAGGAAAACATACTCATCAACAGACTGGCACTGATGCTGGCTAACGCATGAATGACTTGCTTGGCGGCATCCCCTAAGTGCGGTTGTAAGCTTTTGACTAACGATGGTAAATCAGTCGATGCTTTCAGCCAAAAGTCATAAATCTTAGCGCCAACAAAGGGAATATTGGCAATGCTTTCCTTTGGAGTAGGGACCTCAAGGGTATTTTGATTCACGCGCTCAACCAAGCTACCCATATTATCGGTCATGGAGCTAACCATCATAATGGTCGGTAAAACTAATATCATTAACCCTATTACAATCAACAAAGTAGCGGCTCGACCTTGCTTATCACTCAGCCGTTTAGCGATACGCTGGTGAAAGGGATAAATGACCACGGCTAAAATCACTGCCCAGAGCATGATATTTAAAAACGGGGAGAAGATGGTGTAGCAGAAGGACGCTAGCGCGAGGAGCATGCCAAACTTGATAAACATGTCCATAAATTTAGTGACGATTCGATTTTCAACCGCGATTAGTTCGTTGTTTTCCATTCCGTTGTTACCTCAACGAGTTATAAACCTATAACTTGAATCATCTGTATTGCTACAGAACGGCAGATCCCTGATATTACTGTGTTGGTGAAGACTATTTAGCACTTTATAGCGACCCGCTAACCGTAACGCTATTCAAGGTGGCAGACTGATAAATCCCCTGTATTCAGTAGAGTGAGCCCTCATTGCAGCTCTCGATATTTTGGTAAGTTACATATTAGTTCATGTTTGTGAATTATTTAGTTATTTTTGAAATTAAAGTGTGATGACCATCTAATAAAACGTCGTGTTAGTCAGCAAGTTGGCAAGTCAGTTATATTCTTGATTGCTCATTTACGCTGCGAATGTATACAAAATTTTGAGGTCAATATAGTCGTGATTGCCTCGCTAAGTGATAGGTTTAAGCGGAAAATACCTGCGTAAGAATGGTGGGAGTACTGAGATGAGTTATCTAAAATAATAATGACTGAATAAGTTTGGAGACTTGAGTCGTTTTAATTTAAGCAGAGTTTAAAATCTTTATCTAAGCGATCTATTTTTTCTCGCTCATGCCCCAAAACTATTAAGTTTGTCGTCTGGTGTGCAGGATGAATTGTCATTGTTTCCCCAGTGACACGCCGCCCTTTTATTTTACAAGAAGTATCCCTATAGGCTCGACGGCGGCATTTGCAATACATGGAAGTGTAAATGCCGCGTTCACATGACCGATGATGTTCCCGACATCATACTGGCATTTCCCATATCCCTATGGGTCAGATGTGAAAGAGCGGCCATGCTGCCAACGGTCACTGTTGCAACAATGCCAATCTTAACGGCCATTGAACTGTTCATTGGCTAAAAGCTTTTTGCCCCGTTCCGTGCCACTGCTCTCAGACAGGTTACTCGTTATCATGAACCAATTGACCAAGTTTTAGTAATGATACAAAGTCTCCACTATCGCCGGATCAGATCTGTGCAAACGATTACCATGCTTTGCTTCAGAAACATCAGCTAGTACAAAGCATGAGTCGTTAAGGGAATTACTAGGATAATGCTTGTGCAGAAAGTTTCTTCCAGACATTAAAAGTTGAAGCACTGCAAGACGAGCCGCTCATGATGCGTGAAAAAATGAAACAAGATATATTTCAGTATATTGAGATTAATTACAATCGGACCAGACGGCATAGTGCTCTTGGGTATTTGAGTCCAGAACACTTTGAATTAAAAAATAGTGCTTAGCAACGTGTACACTATTACTGGATAAGTCAGACCCTAACCCAACTCTGTGTGCAACTTGTCGCCAACACCAACTTCATACTTCTAAGCTATAACGTCAAAGCAATATATAAAAAACAACAACCAGCAATAAATAAGGTTAGAAAATAGGCCTTATATAACATGCTTTCATTTTTTTGTGTTCTTGTAAAAAAACTGGTTATCAGCAAAAAAGATAAGGCACTATAACTATAAGATCTACTCAATTTTATATTTTGCATTATGATGGATTCATTTGATGCGAATAATTCAATAAAAAGGTAGATGCCTGTCGAAAAGATACTAATCCAGAGATATATAAATGGAATAATTAAAAAATGGTACTTGTTGAGCATCTTGAACAATTGTAACCCTATTATTAATGAAAAAAGCGACATTGAACAATAAGCAGCTTGAAGAGTAACTGGAAACACTTCGTTGTTCTTGAAAAGAGGAAGTACTGTCAGAGCTACTGCAAAAATCACTAAAGCTAAATCCCTTAATTTTAAATTTTGCAGATTCATACGCAGTTCCATTTGAGTTTTATGCAATTTTAGTGGCGATGCAATATTGACCTTCCAATAATTTAGCATAGACTTTGCACACTTAAATGCCACAAAAAGACTTTGTTCCTCTTGCACGACTCAGTTGGCTAATTAACTTTTGATCAAACTTTAGTGATGCGACAAAGTCATTAAAACACTAGCAATTTAGTATAGAAGTTGTGCTAGTTACAGAAACAACCTGTATGATGTTGCCAATACAAACTGGCCACAGTTCTAGGGAATGATGCAATGTTTTGCCCCATAGTGAGTTTCTGACCTCGCAGGCTGACAGCCGATCACGTATCCCATTGACCAAATTTTAGTAATGCTACAGAGTGACTAGAGTAACAGGTGGGGATTATCGATAAGTTGCCATAAAGGGTGGAGAGTAATGACCCCTTCCACTTCTCAACGAATATTAGCTGATTCACAGTCATTGACGAATTCTCAGGCTAAAACTACAAACGCAGGGTTAAAATCAGGTGCTGGGTATGGTGTTGGCTATTCAGCAGGAATGAATACAGCTTCAAAAATCTGTACAGATCATGTAAGCAAACTCAGACGAAAACCTGTAACTTTTAATGGTATAAATTATGAGCTCAATAAAAATCTCGGATGCTAAATCTTCAACAGGAAGAATGATCCGACTCATTTGCCATACTATAAATGCATCAATTATAATTGCATCCTTACTAAGGCTTTTTGACGTCATTCCCCGGTACTTCGGTCTGGATCCTAATATACCAGGGAGACTACAAGATCCACTGTTGATGTCATTTTCCTTTGGAACAATCTTTTTGATTATGTCTCTTATAATCTGTATTTTGATGTTTATCCTAAGTAGGTTATTTGTGCTATTTAAAATATGACTGTAAATAACCTGAGATCGGTTTAACGAGCTATAACTTAATAGTACCCGAAACACTTGGCTTTCGCTCTTTCATCGCTAATTTTAGCCAAGTTTTACTTGCCGTTTATTGCGGTGCTAAACCATAGAAATTTTTATCCGAAACTGACGAGTTAGAGTTAATGCTTTAACTCGAAAATGTCCAAAAGCATGCTGTGTATTTCTTTAAAACTTACAGTCTACACTGATACCAAATAGGTGAGCCATGGTGATTAGCGAGACGACCGTCCGCCCCATGGACGGGGCGGTCGAGCATCCACGGATGGACTTGCTGCGTGTCGGTGAGTGAACACCATGGCAAGCCTGAGTAAGTGTAAACCACATAAAAAACAATAGGTTAGCGCAAAGTAGCTTGGTCGTTATAACTTTCCTAATGTTATTTTCGACCTTTAGCGCATTAAATCCAACTCGCTTTCTGTCCCAAATCGTGCATCCCAATAAAAAGCCGCCTGTTAAGGCGGCTTTTAAAGGTTTAGCGCGCTAGCAATTAAACCAGATACACATTTAAGCTGCAGGCACCGTGGGCGCCAACGACTAAGGCTTGTTCGATATCGGCGGTTTTTGAGGGACCCGCGATAAACACACCAAACTCACCCGCATCTAAGGTAATGTCCTTGGCGGCTTGATGCATGTTCGGCACAATTTTAGTGGTAGGTAGCGCTAAGATCAGGTTTTCACAGATAAAAGGCGTGACTCTGTGGCCTAAATTCTTATTATTCACCCAAATGGCGCCATTTTCGGCAACGCCAACATCCCCAGGAATGACCGCATAATCGATATCCCTAAGTTCATGTGCCGTTGGTGGCACATCACGGTTTGCCGTGACGCCTTCAACCAATGAGATAACCTGTAAACCTTGGGCGATAAGCTCATCCACTTTGGCTTGCAGTGCCGCGAGGCCGCCTTCGCGGTGCAGCGTGCCCGCCACGGTTTTAAGATTGGTTTCAAACTGACCAACCAGATCTTCAACCCGCGGGGCGACATCGATGCTTGGCATAGGGTGGTTTGTTAAAGCCGACAGTTTGAGCGCATTGAGAATTTCGTGCTTACTAGACATCTTATAGGCTCCTGTGTTTCTTAAACCAAGCTTCGAAGCTGGAGTTGGGGGCAACGGGCAGTTCACGGTATTTACCCCAAGCGCCGCTAAAGGGCTTGAGCAAACTGCCAGGCAAAATGCGCAGTGCGGTACGGGCCGCGCCCATTGAGCAATTGAGCAGGGTCGTGCTTGCCATAAATTTACCCACTAGTGGCATATAACCGTTTTTGCCGTAGGGGAGTTGTCCGGCTTCGGCCTTAAGGCGTCTGTGGTGGAAAATAATCTTATCGAGCGGCACCTTAGTCGGGCAAACATAGGTACAGCTGCCACACAGGGTACAGGCCCAAGCGATGGAGTTAGTGTCATCATGCTTGGCACCTACGGCAATCCCAATCGGGCCGGGAATGGTGTAGTTGTAACTGTAACCACCGGAGCGGCGATACACAGGGCAAGTATTTAAACAGCCACCGCAGCGAATACATTTCAATGATTCGGCAAGGATTTTATCCTTGAGCATTTCAGTACGGCCGTTATCGACGATGATCACATGCATCTCACCATCGACCTGTGGACCACGGTAGAAGGCGCTATAGGTGGTGACGGGTTGACCGGTTGCGTTACGCGCTAGGGTGCGCAGTAACACGGCGGCGCTGTCGATATCGGGGACAATTTTGTCGATACCCATTGAATGCAATTGCAACTTGGGCAGGTTCGCGCCCATATCGGCGTTACCTTCGTTGGTACAAACGACCACGGCGCCCTTATCGGCAATTGCCATGTTTACCCCTGTCATGGCGGCATCGGCGCTGAGGAATTGCTCACGTAAATGGGCACGGGCGGCGCGGGTCAAATATAGCGGATCGGACTCGCCTGCCTTAGTGCCTAATTTGTCATGGAACAGATCGCCCACTTCTTCTTTCTTCATGTGGATGGCGGGCACCACAATGTGCGAAGGTGGCATTTTTGCCAGCTGAATAATCCGCTCGCCCAAGTCGGTATCGATGACTTCAATCCCGCGTTGCTCTAAGTAAGGATTGAGGTGACATTCCTCGGTGAGCATGGATTTAGACTTAACTAACTTCTTCACTTTATGGCTAGCTAAGATGTCGTGCACGATACGGTTGTGCTCGGCACCGTCCTTTGCCCAGTGGACTTTGATACCATTGGCAAGGCAGTTTTGCTCAAAGGTTTCAAGGTATTGTGCAAGGTTGGTTAAGGTATGCAGCTTGATTTCGGAGCCTAACTGACGCAGTTGTTCCCACTCGGGTAAGCTGCCTGCGGCGCGGTCACGTTTTTCCCG
This sequence comes from Shewanella mangrovisoli, assembly GCF_019457635.1. Lineage (NCBI taxonomy): Bacteria > Pseudomonadati > Pseudomonadota > Gammaproteobacteria > Alteromonadales > Shewanellaceae > Shewanella > Shewanella mangrovisoli. Next base: position 3,335,149 of record NZ_CP080412.1, on the reverse strand, counting down.
CAGCACCCAAAGGGCTTTTGAATGCCAGTCAACACGGGTTTCATCACGGCAGAAAATATCGGCCTTGTGGGCGTGAACCTGTGAACCCGTTGCCTCGTGATTATGTTGATATGCCATAGTGGGTCTCCTAGAGCGCGGCGTTAAGCACTTGCGCTATGTGGCGAATTTCAATTGGCAATTGTTGTCTGCGGATCATGCCATCGAGGTGTAATAGGCATGAAGGGTCGAAGCCAACCACATATTGCGCGCCCGTTGCCGCGTGGGCTTGGGCCTTATCTTTACCCATCTTGGCGGATACGGCGCCTTCATCAACGGCAAAAGTCCCACCAAAGCCACAGCATTCGTCGCGACGGTCTGGATACACAATGTCGATTCCGGCGATATTGGCGAGCACGGCTTCTACCTTGTTGAATCGTGGGCCCATTTGCTCGCTCGGTGTGGCAAGGCTCAACATGCGAATGCCGTGGCAGCTCAGTTGCAGACTGATCTTATGGGCAAAAGGCTTGTTGAACGCTGGGATTGGGGCGACATCGTGGAGGAACTCGGTCAGCTCATAGAGTTTGTCGATAACGGCTTGGGCTTCTGGGCTGTTGTCAAACTCGTGGAAGTTTTCTTTGGCGGCCACTAAACAAGAGGCGGCAGGGCAAACAATGGCATCACATTCCACACCCTTGAAAGCATTAAGTAATTTCAAGGTAGTACTGCGTGCTGCATCGAAGCAACCCGAGTTGGTCATAGGTTGGCCACAGCAAGTTTGGCCTGCGGGTAGAATCACTTGGTGTCCGAGTTTTTCCAGTAATTCCAGGGTGGCAATCGCCACATCTGGCATCATTTGGTTAACGAGACACGGGATGAAAAGAGCGATTTTCATTGTGTTTTTCTCTTTCTTGTTAGTGAACGACATTGCCTTGCATTGTGACCCCAAAGTCCACACAAATGCTAAGGTAGTTGATCAAATATAGGCTTATCTTAAGTAAATAAGTAGCGCTAATTTAGTAAATGACCTTGTTGATTTTTGCAAAAATGAGAATATTTTAATTTGTTGAATTTAAACTGTTTATCTTAGTTTTTATTTTGTGATTTATCTCCTGTTTTTAGTGTTTCGTTCGATAAATGAGAATAGTTTTCTTCTAAAGAAAAACGGGGCTAACCCTAGCCCCGTTTATTGAGTGTTTTAGCGGCTGCACTCTTCGAGCAGATACGCTAAGTGGCGGTAGGAAATGCCACTGTGCTGCGTTAAGCCGACCTCACACATACGGTTGGCGTAATAGCCTTCCTTAATCTCGACAGGAATGAGCTTTTTAATATTACGCAGGGCGCTGGCGTTGATTTCTGGCTTATACAGGCCTTTTTCACCGGCGTAACCACAGCAGTCAATGCCCGCAGGTTTGTGTACTTGGCTCGAACAAGCATCGGCAATGGCTTGCATCTTAGGCTCTAACTTCATCTTACGAGCACTACAACCTAAGTGCAGAGCAACATTGACCTTTTTGTTGATGCTCAGCTTATCCAGCAGCTTGTCGTGCATAAACTCAACCAAGTCGGTGATTTGCACCTGAGGGTTACCCGTGAGAGTACGATAGGTACAAGACAGCGCATCGACTAATACCGGGATTTTGCCGCCATTACTCATCTTGCTGACCACATCGATAAGCTCTTGGCGTTTGGCGTCGGCGTTTTTAAAGTCGCCCTTAGATTCCCACATCTGGCCGCAGCATAAATCACGGGTCTTCTCAGGGGTAATAACGTTATAGCCCGCACGTTCAAGCAGAGTCACAACTACCTCTGGCAAGGTGCGATTATCGGGATCCTTAGGCGTTGGGCCAAAGGTGCGACCACCGCAGGCAGGGAAGTAAACCACGGTTTCTTGACCTGCTTTGGCGGGCGACGGTTTAGGCAGTTTGCCGCCTTTCGGGAAATCAGGATTCCAGTAGGGCACTTCTTTGGAGAGTAGGCGGCCAGTTTTCATCAGCGCGTTGGTGATACCATCGCCGGTGATTTTATGGATGACTCCCAACACATCAAAGCCTGTGCTGATCACTTGGTTGACGGCGCCGAAGTGTTTGGCTTGGAAATCCAACACTTTTTGCTCAGTGGTGCTGATATAAGGCGTGCGCAGCTTACGCACTAGCTGACCCATGCTGTTGTCGACTGGGCAGGCGATAGTACAGAGCTGACAAGCCGCGCAGGTATCAATCACATCATACTTGGCATCGGCACGCATTTTCTCGGCGGCGACTTTATCGCCAGATTGCTCTAAGCGTTCAATTTCACGCAGGGTGGCGATCCGTTGACGTGGCGAGAAGTTTAGCGCCGAAGTCGGACAGGTTTTTTCGCAGAAACCACACTCGATACACTTATCGACAAAGTCATCGACCACAGGGCATGGCTTGATGTTTTTCACGTGTACTGTGCTGTCGTCGTTTAAGATCACGCCGGGGTTGAGCAGGCCTTCTGGGTCGAAGATTTGCTTGATGCGTTTCATCAGAGTGTAAGCATCTGCGCCCCATTCCATTTCAACGAAAGGTGCAACGGCGCGGCCAGTACCGTGCTCGGCCTTCATCGAACCATCGTATTTATGGATCACCATCTCGGCCACGTCCTGCATAAAGCCTTGGAAGCGCTCGATATCGGCTTGGGAGGCGAAGGTCGGGGTGATAATAAAGTGGAAGTTACCCGCCAGTGCATGGCCGTAAATCACGCCTTCGGGATAACCGTGCTTATGGAATAGCTCGGTTAAATCGGCGGCCGCTGCGGCTAAATGTTCGACGTTAAAGGCCACGTCTTCGATAATGACTGAGCTGCCCTTTGGTCGCTCACCACCAATAATGGGGAACAGGCCTGAGCGCATTGCCCAGTATTTGCTGTACACGTTGGCGTCGCTACTGAAGCTAATCGGACGCTCGGTTTTGATGTGCGCCAGTTTAGCAATCACATCTTGGGTATAGCTTTCTAAGGTTTGGGCATCGTTTGCGCGAGACTCAATCAATAGAATGGCCGCGCCTTCTGGCAGTTCATTGAGCCAGTCTGGCATGCCTTTTTTACCGGTCACTGCCTTGATGGATGCCCAGTCGAGTAATTCGGCGGCGGCAACGCTATCGCCAATAATCGGTGGAATGGCACTCGCCGCATCCACCATGTTGAAGAATACCGCCATCGCCGAGGCTTTAAACTTGGCTTCATCGACCGTGTGGTAAGTGACTTCTTCAACAAAGGCTAAGGTGCCTTCGGCGCCAACGATTAAGTGGTTAATCAAATCGAACGGATCTTCAAAATCCACTAGGGCATTGATGCTATAACCCGTAGTGTTTTTGATGGAGTATTTTTTGCGAATACGCTGCGCGAGCACTTCATTGCTGCGGGTCAACTTAGCGAGTGAAGCCAGTGAATCGAGCAGTTCGCCGTGGCTTTGGGTAAAGGCAGCCTTAGACTTATCACAACCCGTGTTGAGCTCAGTGCCATCGGCAAATAATAGCTTGGCGGAGGCGATAGTCTGGTAACTGTTTTGCGCCGTACCACAGCACATGCCCGAGGCGTTGTTAGACACAATACCGCCAACCATGGCCGAGGCCAGTGTTGCCGGATCGGGACCGATTTTTTTATTGAGTGGCTTAAGTGCGGCGTTGGCATCGGCACCGATAACGGCGGCGCCTAAGGTGATCTTATTGCTGTCGGGGCTGATGTCTATGGTTCTAAAACCATCGTGGCCCAAGATCAATAAAATCCCTTCACCAATGGCTTGGCCCGATAAACTGGTGCCTGCCGCGCGGAAAGTCACAGGCACTTTATGGGCGCGGGCGATGGCTAAGGTCTGTTTGGCTTGTTCTAGGGTATCTGCGTGAACGACGATTTCTGGCACGATACGGAAATAACTGGCATCCGTTGACCAAGCAAAGCGGCGCACAGGGTCATTTGAGACGGCTGATTCACCGAGTTGTTGAATTAGTTCTTTATAAACAGCGTCATAATTAATAGACATAAGTTACTCTCTCAACGCTAAAAATGACTAAGGCCGCCAACGCGGCCTTAGGTTTAGATTGGCTTAGAAGCCACCCCAAAGTGTTGCGATAGTGCCTGCAAGTAACGCGTAGCCAATGGCAACAGGCATAGTTTTACGGATGATTTCAGATTCTCTACCCGCCATACCCACAACGGTCGCAGCTGCCACTACGTTCATTACGCACATCATATTACCAGCGTTAGCACCGATACCTTGTAGTGCTAATACCAATGTATGGTTCATGCCAATGTTGTCCGCCACGCTGTATTGCAGGCTGGAGAACATCATGTTGGAGAAGGTGGCTGAACCTGACAGGAAGGCACCAAAAATCCCCACAATCGGTGCCATCCATGCCCAAACCGCGCCCATAGATTGGCCTAACATATCGGCTAATGCGACGGGCATAGACGCAAGACCTGCACCATTAACACCTGAGTTTAAGAAGATTTTCACCATAGGCACGGATGCGCCTAATGAAATAATAGTCGGTAACATAGACTTGCATGAAACGCCGATGGATTGCTTAATCGCAGGGCTTTTCATCTTGAACAGGAAGAAACCTAAGATACACACGGCCACAAAGAAGGCGCCTGGGGCATATAGGGTTGCAAAGCTGGCTTTAAGCTCTGTGCCCATTAGGCCAGTCCAACTGATGTTGAAACTGGATAACCAGGCTTTGAGTGGTGCAACGGTGCGTGAAAGCACTAATAGCGCAGCCATGATGATATAAGGTGTCCAAGCGGCAATTTGTGAGAATTTTGCAGTCGTCTCAATTTTTGCGCCTTCTTGGCTATCATTTTCAGCAAAGTCGTTCCAAGGCGTTTTTGGCAATAGGTAGCCTTTACGGGCAACAGGGATGACTAAGGCCATACCGACCAATGAACCGATAACAGATGGGAATTCAGGACCCGCTAAGTAGTTGATAATCCATGCTGGAACGGTAAAGGCAAGACCGGCGAAAATCGCAAATTTCCAAATCGCTAAACCTTCTTTAAAAGACTTATTGCGGCCGAAAAATCCTGTCAGTATGGTCACCATGACCAGCGGGATTAATGTACCTGTAATTAAGTCGATAGTGATCATATGCATCACGATAAAGCGAGCATAACCAACGTAGCTACCGCCATGGGCTGCAAACTGCTCAGTTGCCAAGCTCACACCACCTTGAGTTAAACCTTGCTCCATACCAAATAGCACGGGTAGACCAATCGCACCGAATGACACACAAGCTGAGTCGGCAATCAATGCCACTACGGCTGCGGCAACTGGGGGAACGCCCAGTAATACTAGCAGCGGCGCACCAATCGCGGCGGGCGTCCCAAAGCCCGCACTACCTTCGATAAAGGCTCCGAATAACCAACAGATGATGATCACCTGCACACGGGCGTCGGCACTGATGTTAGTGAAGCCCGCGCGGATGGTATCCATTGCCCCTGAGTATTTCAGGGTGTTGAGCAGGAATACCGCGCCGAAGATGATGGTTAATGGGGTGATGGCTGACAGCAGTCCTTCGAGAACCGATGCGGCTAATAGTGTGGTATCCATTTGCCAAATAAACACGGCGGCCAGCGCTGTGATTATCATGGAGATGGGCATAGCTTTGGACGCTGGCATTCTGAGTAATACGAGAAAGATCATTACACTGATTACTGGCGTCAAGCTTGCGAGGAGTTGAAGTATTGTCATGCTTGCCTCTACATAAAGTGGTCTGTCTTATTATTTATATTTGGATCTTACTAGTGTTTTCCTGTCAGACTCTCCGACTGATAAATCAGCAGGTTTCACTGCCAATACCATGAGTCACAACATTCTGTGGTGTGTACTAGACGCTATTCGGGGCTTAACTAATATGATCTAGATCATTTTGGCTGCTGTATAGAATGCTAATTTACAGTGCTGCGGGAGGCTTCTCTCATGGGATTTTCTTAACTGTGATCCATGTCACTCGAAGGTGGTTTTTTATATTTCGATAATGGGATGTTTCGCTAATTTCTATTCCTTCAGGTTATAAAAATCGACATATTCACTAAATTAGCTATCAGTATTGCAATTAACTGATCCATTTATTTCATTAATGAGCGCTTAATGGATTTTTAAGACAATATTAAGATGTGACTTATATCTCGCTTTGGGGTGGGTTGAAAAATCACTCAGCTGGATATTATTTATTAACAGTATGAATAAATAGATTTTTATTGGGGTTTTCACCGCGAGGGATAATGAGGGATGGATCACGTTTTAGTAATGGCTAAATTTCGCGTGATGAATATCACTTAATGAAATTTGTTTTAATCTGAAATTTAATAACGGTTAATAAAGCGGTTTACAGTCATGCAGCTGCAACACTTCATTCTGTTAACAACTGCCGTTGGCCATTATCTTTTGCTACTTAACCATGTAAGCGATGTAAGCTTTAGCTACGTTTTAGGCTTTATTATTGAGCAGACTAAAACAGCTTACTGCCCCAACCGAGTTTACTGCGTAACACATGGAAGTAATTATGGCCTTTAGGGTGGATCAGCCTGAGTTGCTCGGAGCTGCGGCGCACTATGATTTCATCGCCGGGCAATACCGCTAAATGCACGTGGCCATCGCAGCTTACCTCTAAATTCTCACCATTTTCAGGGGAGACAACCATCTTAATGGTGCTGCAGGCATCGACCACAATCGGGCGACACGACAGTGTGTGCGGAAACATGGGCACTAAGATTAATGCCTGTAAATTGGGAGTAAGAATGGCGCCACCCGCCGATAGGGCATAGGCGGTAGAGCCCGTCGGCGTTGAGACTATCATGCCGTCGGCACGTTGACTGTACATGAATTGATTGTCTATATAGACTTCAAATTCAATCATATGGGCGATTTTACCCGGATGCAGCACTGCCTCATTCACTGCGGTATTGCTCGCTTTTAACATGCCGTGACGATAGACCTCGGCCTCGAGTAAAAAGCGGTGCTCGGTATCAAATTCCCCATCGAGCACTTTGGCGAGTGCTTCTTCAAAGGCATCGGGCGGTAAATCCGTTAAAAAGCCCAAGTTGCCACGGTTAACCCCAATCACGCCCACATCGAAGCGGGCCAGCACTCTGGCGGCGCCAAGCATATTGCCATCGCCACCTACGACTATGGCTAAATCGCAGCGTGCGCCAATCTCTAATAAATCGACCGCGACGATATTGGTCCCTAACTCGCTGGCAACGCGCTCTTCCACGAGGACTTCGTACCCTTGCACCGTCAGCCAGTGGTGCAGACGTTTGAGGGTTTGATTTGTCCCTGGGTGGTGCGGCTTGCCAATCAGGCCAATGGTGTGGAACTTTGTGGTCATATTTATGCTAGATCTGGCCTTAGGCCTTGAAACGTCAAAATTGATCCCCATAATATGCCCAGAGTATTTAGAAACAAAGCATTTTTAGCTGGAGTGAAAATGAGCAACGAGTCGATTAAAGCAGAACAGGATCTGATCCAAGAGGGTGTAGAGTCTGAAGTTTCTACCGAAGAAGCGAGTCTGATTGACGAGCTTACCCAAGCCAATTTCCGTATTGAAGAGCTGGAACAGTTACTCGCTGACGCTTTGGCGAAAGTTGAAGAGCAAAAAGATTCCGTTATCCGTGCTGCTGCCGAAGTAGACAACATTCGCCGCCGTGCTGCGATGGATGTGGAAAAGGCGAACAAGTTTGCATTGGAAAAATTCGCCAACGAATTACTGCCAGTGTTAGACAATATGGAACGTGCGCTGCAAGGTACTAATCCGCAGGATGAAACCACCAAAGCGCTGTTTGAAGGTGTTGAGCTTACGCAAAAGAGCTTCTTGACCGCCGTGGCTAAGTTTGGGGTAAAACCTATCGATCCACAGGGGCAAGCTTTCAATCCTGACCAACATCAAGCGATTGGTATGCAGCCAAGTGCTGAGTATCCAGCCAATACTGTGATGTTAGTGATGCAAAAGGGTTATGAGCTAAACAGCCGTTTACTGCGTCCAGCCATGGTGATGGTGTCACAGGGCGGCCCTAGCCAAGAATCAGCTTCAATTAACATTGAAGCCTGATTGAAGCCTAAGCTAACGCGCTGAGCGTTAAGTAATAAAAAGGACTGCAAATGCAGTCCTTTTTATTTGTCTGTTTTTTGCCTGCTAATCGCAATTCATCACGCTTTGCACTGTTGCTGGGAGCTAGGCTCCCATCAACACTCAATCGGCAAGAAAGGCATTAATTTGCGCTAACATACCTTCGGCATCGAGTTGTAAATCATGGGTCACTTCTTCTGGAGAGCCATGTTTAATAAACTCATCGGGTAGGCCGATTTGCAGCACAGGTTTGGGCATTTTAAGCTTTTGCAGCAGTTCTAATACACCAGAGCCTGCGCCGCCCATAATGGCGTTTTCTTCTACTGTTACGATCACATCGTGGGTTTGCGCCATCTCTTTGACTAAATCCACATCCAACGGTTTCACAAAGCGCATATCGACGACGGTGGCGTCTAAGCTTTCTGCGGCGGTTAAGGCGGCGGCTAAGGTGGTGCCAAAGTTCAGCATGGCGATACCTTTGCCTAAACGCTTAATCACGCCTTTACCAATTGGCAGCGCCGTCATGGCTTCGACCTGAGTCGCGCCTGTGGCGCTGCCCCTTGGATAACGCACCGCGCTCGGGCCTGCGTCATAGCAATAACCGGTATACAGCATCTGACGACATTCATTTTCATCCGATGGCGCCATGATCACCATATTCGGGATGCAGCGCATAAAGCTTAAATCGAATGCTCCTTGGTGGGTTGGGCCGTCGGCACCGACGATACCGCCACGGTCAATGGCAAACAATACCGGTAAACGCTGTAGCGCCACATCGTGGATCAGCTGATCATAGCCCCGTTGCAGGAAGGTCGAGTAAATGGCGACCACAGGCTTAAAGCCTTCACAGGCAAATCCGGCCCCTAAGGTCACCGCATGTTGCTCGGCAATGGCTGCATCGAAATATTGTTTCGGGAAGCGTTGTGAGAACTCCACCATGCCCGAACCTTCACGCATGGCAGGGGTAATGCCTAAGACTTTTTCGTCCTGCTCGGCAATATCACATAACCATTTGCCAAACACTTGGGAGAAGGTCGGCAGTCCCGGCTTAGTCGCTGGCTTCTTAAACTGTGAGGGGTCAAATTTAGGTACCGCGTGCCAACCGATAGGATCTTTCTCGGCCGGTTCATAACCACGACCTTTTTTGGTCATGATGTGCAGCACTTGTGGACCCTTTAGAGAGCGCATATTGCGCAGGGTTTCCACTAGGGCATCGACATCGTGGCCATCGATAGGGCCGATATAGTTAAAGCCTAGCTCTTCAAACAGAGTGCCAGGTACAACCATGCCCTTGAGGTGTTCTTCGGTGCGCTTGGCCATCTCTTTGATGACCGGCATGCCCTTGAGCACTTTTTTGCTGCTTTCACGAATCGTGGTGTAGAGGCGGCCCGACATCAGTTGCGCTAAGTGATTGTTGAGCGCGCCGACGTTTTCTGAAATCGACATTTCGTTATCGTTCAGCACCATCAGCATATCGTTGTGCAAATCACCCGCGTGATTCATTGCCTCGAACACCATACCGCCCGTCATGGCGCCATCACCAATGACGGCAACCACTTTACGGCCTGCCTGTTCTTTTTCGGCGGCAACGGCCATGGCTAATGCGGCACTAATGGATGTGCCTGAATGCCCCACGCTAAAGGTGTCGTATTCACTTTCTTCCCGCCAAGGGAAAGGGTGTAAGCCGTTCTTTTGCCTAATGGTGTGCATTCTGTCGCGGCGACCGGTGAGGATTTTATGGGGATAGGCTTGGTGGCCAACGTCCCAAATCAAACGATCAAACGGGGTGTTATAGACATAATGCAGGGCGACAGTCAGTTCGACCGTGCCGAGTCCTGAGGCAAAATGTCCGCTGGACATGCCAACGGACTTAAGAAGAAACTCCCGCAACTCATCGGCCAATTGAGGTAACAGGGCCTGAGGAAGCTGGCGGAGTTCATTAGGAGTGTTGGCCTGAGCCAACACGGGAAACTGTGAAATGTCCAAACTCATAGCGAGATACTTCGTCTCTTATTATATTCTTCGCTCAATGATATAGCGGGCGAAGTCTGCGATTAACTGGCTATTGTATGGCAATTTAGCCAGCGCTGATAGTGCCTCTTGGATCAGTTGCGCGGCGGTGTCTTTGGCGCCTTGCAGTCCAAGTAGTTGCGGAAAAGTACTCTTATTGGACTCGGCGTCAGAGCCTTGGGGTTTGCCGAGTTCTTCCGTGGTGGCAATGATGTCCAGAATATCGTCTTGCACTTGGAAGGCTAGTCCTACCGCATGCGCAAATTCCATCATAGTCTGATATTCATCTTTTGGCGCATTAGCGGCGATCAGGGCTAACTCAACGGCGCAGCTGATAAGGGCGCCCGTCTTCATATTGTGGAGTTGAGTTAAGGCCTTAAGGTCGATGAGCTTATCGGTTGAGGCTAAGTCAATCGCTTGGCCGCCACACATACCACGGTAACCCGAGGCTTTCGCCAGCGCTCTCACCATAGCGATATGCTGCTCGCTGCTGATCCCTGGTACTGCTTCGGTCACAATTTCAAAGGCTAAGGTTTGCAGTGCATCCCCTGCAAGGATGGCGGTCGCCTCATCGAAGGCGATATGAACTGTGGGCTGACCACGACGAAGGTCGTCATCGTCCATGGCGGGTAAATCGTCATGGATTAACGAATAAGCATGAATACACTCAATGGCGGCGGCGCTGGCATCAAGCTTTTCAAGCGGCACGCCAAACATTTGCCCCACGCTGTAAACCAAGAAAGGACGAATACGCTTACCGCCTAATAGCGCGCCGTGGGTCATGGCGGCCTTTAACTGCGGCGCAGTGTCTTCGAGTGTGCTGAAACGTTGTTTTAATTGGTCATCAACCCGTAGTTGATATTCTTTTATTGCATTGACTAACACGCTTATTCGCCCTCAACGGCATAGGGAGAGAGGGGCGCATTTTCATCCTGCTTGAGTAAAATGGCCACTTTTTGCTGAGCTTGCTCGAGTTTTGCTTGGCTGTTACGCACCAAATTGATGCCACGTTCAAATTGTTTTAACGCATCATCCAGAGAGACATCGCCCTGTTCTAATTCGGCAACGATGCGCTCGAGTTCACCAAGGGATTCTTCAAAACTGAGATTTTCGGGTTTCTTCGCCACGTTAATAATTCCTTTGAAAGAGCGGACACAAGGTATATCAGGGCGACTCAAGGGTCAAATTCAGTCGACGGATATTTGCTCAATAGCACGCTTTGTTGCTGAATTTTTTTCAGAAAATAGAAATTGTCGCTAAACTTGCTTAGTGCTTGTCCGATAAATGACAATAATAGCATTATGCTTATAATCATCCTTTGACATCATAGAGTAAGGCTCAGGTTAAAACCAAAGTGTAATCCCTATGCGGATGACATTTTGTGTTATTTTGCGAATAGAGTCAGTATCATGTCGTTTATACCGAATATTGAGGAGCCGTTGTGGATTTAGCTACAGTTATAGGACTAGTCGGGGGCTTTGGTTTTATCCTTTGGGCTATGATGACCAGCGGCGGCCTGGCAATCTTTATCGACGTCCCCTCAGTGTTTATCGTATTCGGTGGTTCATTCTTCGTCGTAATGATGAAGTTCAATCTCAAACAGTTTTTGGGCGCGGTAAAAATCGCCGTCAAAGCCTTTATGTTTAAGATTGATAAGCCTGAAGAGCTTATCGAACAATCCGTGACTATGGCGGACGCCGCCCGTAAAGGCGGATTCCTTGCCCTCGAAGAAGCGCAAATTTCCAACAGTTTTATGCAAAAAGCTGTCGATATGTTGGTCGATGGTCACGATGGTGAAGTGGTGCGCGCCGCGCTTGAAAAAGACATTGCCCTCACCGAAGAGCGCCATCGCAACGGCATTGCGATTTTTAGAGCCTTTGGTGACGTCGGCCCAGCGATGGGGATGATTGGTACCTTAGTGGGCTTAGTGGCCATGTTATCTAACATGTCAGATCCTAAATCGATTGGTCCGTCGATGGCGGTGGCCTTGTTAACGACACTGTACGGCGCCGTGGTCGCCAACATGGTGTGTATTCCCATTGCCGATAAACTCACCCTGCGCATGGGTGAAGAAATGCTGAACCGCAACCTGATTATGGACGCGGTATTAGCGATTCAAGATGGCCAAAACCCGCGGGTGATTGAAGGTTTCTTGAAGAATTATCTTGCTGAAAAACAGCGGAAAATCGATACAACGGACGGAGAGTAGCCCATGGCTAAGTGCAACTGTCCACCGCCCGGAGCGCCGCTCTGGTTGGCAACATTTGCCGATTTGATGTCCCTCTTGATGTGTTTCTTCGTGCTGCTGCTATCATTCTCCGAAATGGACGTGATGAAGTTTAAGCAGATCGCAGGCTCGATGAAGTATGCCTTCGGGGTGCAAAACAAGGTCGAAGTCAAAGACATTCCTAAGGGGACGTCTGTGATTGCATTGGAGTTTCGTCCTGGCCGTCCCGATCCCACGCCGATTGAAATCATTAATCAACAAACCAACGAAATGACCGAACCCGTATTGGATTATCAAGCGGGCGAGGACGATAGCGCGGGTGGTGTGCAGCAGCAAAATGGTTCGCAGCGGGGTGGTGAAGCCTCTGCGACGGCACAAGAAACGGCGGATGCGGTGAAGGCCGAAGCCGCTGCGGCGCAGGATAAAATCAATCAGCAAGTGAAGAAAATGGCACAGGAGCTCAATAATGAGATCACCGATGGGGCGATCGAAATTGAGTCACTTGGGCAGCAAATCATTATCCGTATCCGCGAGAAGGGCTCATTTGCCTCAGGATCTGGCTTCCTGCAGCCACGATTTAAACCCGTGGTGCGCTCGGTCGGTGAATTGCTAAAAGATGTGCCGGGGATCATCACGGTATCGGGTTACACCGATGATATGCAGATAAGTGATGAGCTCTATAGCTCGAACTGGGATCTCTCCAGCAAACGCGCTGTGGCGGTAGCCGATGTGCTGCTGCAAGTGAAGGGCTTCGATCCTAAGCGGATGAAAGTGGTCGGTATGGCGTCGAATAATCCCATCGTGCCTAATGACTCACCTGAAAACCGCGCGCGAAATCGCCGCGTTGAGATTGCGATTGAACAGGGTAAAGCTAAAGAATCCGAAGAAATTCAAGTGGGTAAATAGCTTTTAATCCAAACCTGTAATTCGATAAAAACGCCGTGACTTGCTCACGGCTTTTTTATTTGTGATTTTTTGACTATAAGTTCAACTGTGCATAAGCGCACGCCACGCGCAGACCGAGTGTGGAAACAGGTGCGCCAATCGCCGTGAGTTTGTTATAATCCGGCGATTATTCTTTTAACCAATTTTGCTGTTTACAAAATTGCCCGCGGAAATCCCATGAAGTTTATTGTAAAGCTGTACCCAGAAATCATGATGAAGAGCAAGCCCGTGCGCATGCGCTTCACCAAAATGCTTGAAACCAACATCCGTAACGTGCTCAAAAAAGTTGATGAAGATGCCAAAGTGCAACGTCAATGGGACCGTATTTGGGTAAAGGTGCCAAATGATAAACCTGAATTAGCTCAGGCCTTTGGTGAGCGTTTAGCCTGTATTCCTGGGATTGCCCATGTGGTGCAAGTGGATGAATACAGCTTTACCTCAGTCGATGATATCTACCAGCAAGTCTTACCCGTTTACCGTGACCAAATTGCCGGTAAAACCTTCTGTGTGCGCGTCAAACGCACTGGCTCACACGATTTTAACTCTATCGAAGTCGAGCGTTATGTTGGTGGTGGTTTAAACCAGTTTACCGATGCGATTGGTGTGCGTTTGAAGAACCCAGAAGTGACAGTTAACCTCGAAATCGAGGGTGATAAACTGTATATGGTGACTAAGCGTATCGAAGGCTTAGGCGGCTTCCCGATGGCGACGCAGGAAGATGTATTGTCCTTGATTTCGGGCGGTTTTGACTCAGGCGTGTCGAGCTACCAATTTATTAAGAAGGGTGCTCGTACCCATTACTGTTTCTTCAACCTCGGCGGCGCGCAGCATGAAATTGGCGTGAAACAAGTCGCTTACCATTTGTGGAAAACCTATGGTGAATCCCACAAAGTGAAGTTTGTGTCCGTGCCGTTCGAGCCTGTAGTGGCCGAGATTTTAGAGAAAATCGACAACGGTCAAATGGGCGTGGTACTCAAGCGTATGATGATGCGCACCGCGGCGCGTATTGCTGAACGTATGGGCATTCAGGCGATTGTGACTGGTGAGAGTTTAGGCCAAGTATCGAGCCAAACCTTAACTAACTTGAACGTGATTGACCGCTGCACCGATATGCTGATCCTGCGCCCGCTGATCGCCATGGACAAGCAGGACATCATCAACGAATGTCGCCGTATCGGCACCGAAGATTTTGCTAAATCTATGCCCGAATATTGCGGTGTGATTTCGCAAAAGCCAACCGTTAAGGCGGTACTGGCCAAGGTTGAGGCCGAAGAGACCAAATTCTCTGAGGACCTGATTGACCGTATCGTTGAGCAGGCTGTTGCCATTGATATCAGGGAGATAGCAGAACAGATGAATACGCGTATCACTGAAACTGAAACCGTTGTTGCTATCGACACCAATGAAGTGGTGATTGATATTCGCGCCCCAGAGGAAGAAGAGAACAAACCGCTGGAGATTGAAGGCGTGGAAATCAAGCGCATTCCTTTCTTCAAATTAGCGACTCAGTTTGCCGATCTCGATAAGCAGAAGACTTACCTGCTGTACTGCGAGCGTGGTGTGATGAGTAAATTACAGGCGCTATACCTGATTGAACAAGGTTATCACAATGTTAAGGTTTACCGCCCTTAAGCGATAGCCAGTAAAACGAGAGCTAAGGCCAAACATCAACTTTGGCCTTAATGCGTATGAATTGGGGCCTCGATGTGCCAATAAGCAGGTAAACGAATACAAAAAAGCCGCATTGGAATGCGGCTTTTATTTTACTGATCAGCAGTGCAATTTATTCGGTCTTGACCACTTGCTGGGCCGGTAACACGTCATCGGCAAGCAATAAGGTTGGATCCTGCAGCGCTTCTTCATGCATTTTTTCCATTGTCGCAGTCAGTTCGGCATTGATGCTTGCCTGTAAATCACTGGTGTCGATGATAATTTCTGCATCGATAACATTTGCGCTGACATTGGCACTGAGTGCGCTGACTAACACTAACGCAAAAGCAGATTTTAAATTGAACATAGTCGCCTCCGGGCTGACAAAGTATTGCTGTCAGACATTCCCATCACCCGTTCGAGATTGTCCAACTCATGTGTTTCGTTGGCGCAAAATTTAATCAAAAACGCTGGCCTTTACAAACGATTAAATGTAACAATACGGATTAGAAAAACTAATTAAAAATTGAGATAGAGATCACTATGTCAAGACGCTTACCACCACTGAATGCGGTTAAAGCATTTGAGGCCGCCGCACGGCATTTGAGCTTTACTCGAGCGGCTGAAGAATTGTTTGTGACTCAGGCTGCGGTGAGTCACCAAATTAAGGCGCTGGAAGATTTTCTCGGATTAAAATTATTTCGCCGAAAGAATCGTTCATTGCTGCTGACCGAAGAAGGCCAGAGCTATTTTCTCGATATTAAAGATATCTTCACTCAACTGGCGGATGCCACCGACAGGCTACTTGCACGCAGCGCCATTGGTTCGTTGACCGTGAGCATGTCGCCAAGCTTTGCTATTCAGTGGCTGGTGCCGCGCCTATCGAAGTTTAGTGAAAAAAATCCAGACATTGACGTACGAATTAAGGCGGTAGACACAGAGGCCAGCTCCTTAACTGACGATGTCGACGTCGCCATTTATTATGGTTTAGGCAATTGGCCAGGGCTTCGCGCCGATAAACTCCGTAATGAAGTGCTGATCCCCGTATGTTCGCCCATGCTGTTAAACGGCCCTAAGCCCTTGTCTAAGCCGGAAGATTTAAAACACCACACGCTGCTGCACGATATGAGCCGTCACGATTGGCAGGCTTGGTTTAGACAATGTGGTATCCACGATATCAACGTCAACCAAGGGCCGATTTTTAGTCACTCTTCCCTCGTTTTGCAGGCGGCAGCCCATGGCCAAGGTGTGGCCTTAGGTTATAGCGTACTCGCTCGCCCCGATATTAAGGCGGGTCGACTGGTGTGCCCATTCCAAGAAGTGTTAGTGAGCAAAGATGCCTATTACCTCGTCTGCCAACAGAATCATGCCGAGCTGGGTAAAGTGGTCGCGTTCCGTGAGTGGATGTTAGATATGTTTGCCGAGGAGTCACGCAGTGAGTTGTTGCCCGGATAACCCCTTGGTCAACGAGAATGTGGCGCCAAGTGCCTATGTGTTAGAAGGCGAGCCCTCAGAAACCTTGATTTTATTTGCCCACGGCGCGGGGGCGAATCGAGACTCCGATTTTATGTGCCAAATGGCCGCAGGTCTTGTCGCAAAGGGTTTTCAAGTGATGCGCTTTAACTTTCCTTACATGCAGGCCAATGCCGTGGATGGTAAAAAGCGCCCGCCTGACAGAGCGCCAAAGCTGCTTACCTGTTTTAGCGAGATGCTCGATGTGGCGCACGCTCAGCCTAAGGTTAAGCGTGTGGTCTTGATGGGCAAATCCATGGGCGGACGCATGGCGGCGTTACTGGCCTGCGATAGCGAGCAAGCGAGCCGTATTGATAGGGTCATTTGCTTAGGTTATCCCTTTATTCCGCTTAAGGGGGGGGGACCTAGGTTAGAACCCCTAAACGACTGCCAAGTGCCCGTATTAGTGCTACAAGGTGAGCGGGATAAGTTTGGCACACAGGCGCAGATCCTAAGTTGGCCGCTTAACAGTGATATACAAATTGAATACTTAGCCGATGGGGATCATAGTTTTGTGCCAAGAAAGTCGTCAGGCACGACCGAAGCGGCTAACCTTGCATTGACTGTTGATTTGTCAGCAAAATTTATTGGCTAATGTTTTTTCTTGATATGGCGTAAAGCGCTCAGAGTCTGGATTAACGGCTTGAGCGTCATCCGTCGTAAAGCCTATTGGTTTTTGGAGGTAAAAATGCGTAAAGGATTGTTGTTACTCGCCGCGGTAAGCGGATTTTTTGCGGTCGCGCTTGGCGCCTTTGGCGCCCATGGACTCAAGGCTGTCGCGCCGCCAGAGCTGATTGATGTGTTTAATCTAGGCGTGCAATATCACTTCTACCATACCTTTGCGCTGATTGCTGTGGCCTTTGCCGGGCAGTGGTTAACCTCACGTTTGCTGGATTGGGCGGCGTACCTGTTTATGGCCGGCATAGTGCTGTTTTCTGGCTCGCTCTACGGTTTAGCACTGGTCGGTAGCAAATGGTTAGGCCCTATTACCCCAATGGGTGGTGGCTGTTTCCTCTTAGGTTGGTTATTGCTGGCTGCAGCCGTATGGCGCCATAAAGTGGTGGATGGCAACGAGTCATAATACTTGTGTGGCGCAGCCACTGCGCCGTGCGTTCATGCTGCCAATAACACAAAAGCCCGATAGCAAATCGGGCTTTTGTGCATTGAAATTGCTATACTGGCGCCCAAATCGATAGTCGGCCATGTTTATGGCTTGGATTTCTTAAGGATCTCCATGAAAAACCTATTTTTATTTTGCCGTGCAGGCTATGAGAAAGAATGCGCAGCAGAAATCCAACAGCGAGCCGCCGAGCTCAATGTGGGTGGCTTTGTTAAAGCCAACAACAACGATGCCTACGTGGTATATCAATGTTTTGAAGAAGACGGCGGCGATACCTTAGTGAAGCAATTGCCGTTAGATTCACTGATTTTTGCCCGTCAGATGTTTGCTGCAAACGAGCTGCTGGCGGATTTACCCGAGTCGGATCGTGTCAGCCCGATTGTGGCGGCGCTCAGTGAGGTGAGTAAAGCGGGTGAGCTGAGGGTTGAAACCCCTGATACCAACGAAGCCAAAGAACTGTCGGCATTTTGCCGTAAGTTTACTGTGCCTTTGCGTCAGCATTTGAAAAAATCCGGCAGTTTACTGGCACAGGAAAATCCTAAGCGTCCGATTATCCACGTGTGTTTTATCGGCCCAGGTCGTGCCTACGTAGGTTATTCCTTCAGTAACAACAGCTCACCCTATTTTATGGGGATCCCGCGCCTGAAAATGGCTGCCGATGCGCCGAGCCGCTCAAGCTTGAAACTCGATGAAGCATTCGCGCAGTTTGTGCCTAAAGAAGAGCAAGAAGTGCGGGTTCGCAGCGGCATGAACGCGGTGGACTTAGGCGCTTGCCCAGGCGGCTGGACCTATCAGTTAGTGCGTCGTGGCATGATGGTCTCCGCGGTCGATAATGGCCCAATGAACGAAAAGCTGATGGAAACCGGACAAGTGAAACATTTCCGCGAGGATGGTTTCCGCTTCGAGCCACAGCGTAAAAACATTTATTGGTTAGTGTGTGACATGGTTGAAAAACCCGCGCGCGTGGCTGAGCTGATTGAAGCTTGGGCCATCAATGGCTGGTTTAAAGAAGCGATTTTCAACCTCAAACTGCCGATGAAGAGCCGTTATAAAGAAGTGATGGCGATTTTGAATACCATGCAGGAAATCCTCAAGGAAAACGGCATCAACGAATTCCAGTTACAGTGTAAGCACTTATACCATGACCGTGATGAAGTAACTGTGCACCTGTGGATTAAACCGAGCCAGGCTTGGAACTAATCGGCGGTTTTTGACCGTTCTGTTAGTGAGTGAAGCCCCAAGTCATGTCTGGGGCTTTTTATTTGGCTGTTCTGTTAGATTGCGGCCATAAAAAACGCACCCTAGGGTGCGTTTTTTTGTTTCGCGCAAAGCGATTATGACAGACGGTCAAGCACCGCTTGAGTGAAGTCAGTCGTACCGTGGGTGCCGCCTAAATCGCGAGTCGTACGGTCGCCTTCTTCAATTACTGCCGATACGGCTTTACGGATCAGATCGGCTTTATCAGCCATGCCTAAGTATTCCAGCATTTGGATAGAGGCTAAGATCACAGATGTTGGGTTAGCGAGGTTTTTACCTGCGATATCGGGCGCACTGCCGTGAACCGCTTCGAAAATCGCTGCATCACGGCCAATGTTGGCGCCGGGTGCCATACCTAAACCACCGACTAAACCAGCACACAGATCCGACAGAATGTCACCAAACAGGTTGGTGGTCACGATGACGTCGAAGTTTTCTGGGTTCATCACTAACTTCATGCAAGTCGCATCGACAATCATTTCTTCGGTTTTGATGTCTGGGTAGCGTTGGCTCACTTCACGGGCCACTTTCAGGAACAGACCTGAAGTTGACTTCATGATGTTTGCTTTGTGCACGATAGTGACTTTCTTACGGTTTTCTTTGCGGGCCAGTTCATAGGCGAATGTCGCGATCTGCTCAGCACCTTGGCGAGTGACGATACTGGTCGCTTCAGCAGTGGTGCCGTCTTCAGAAACTTTTTGACCGTGGCCTGAGTACATGCCTTCGGTGTTTTCACGCACAGTAATGATATCAATGTTTTCATAACGGGCTTGAGTGCCTTTGAAAGACAACACTGGACGCACGTTAGCGTACAGACCGAATTTCTTACGTAATGTCACGTTGATAGAGGTGAAACCTTCGCCTACTGGTGTAGTTAGCGGGCCTTTCAGGGTGATGCGGTTTTTTTCGATCAGTTCTAAAGTACGCTGCGGAAGTAGTTCGCCCTGCTTCTCAAGAGCAGTTAAGCCGGCATCGGCAAATTCATATTCAAAATCACAACCAGCTTTATCAAGAATTTTTAAGGCTGAATCAATAATACTTGGGCCAATTCCATCACCTGGAATTACGGTTATCGTTCTTTTTGACATGGAGAAGTCCTTCCACGGTTCGTCGTTACTGCAATTGTCCGACCCGGGATTAGCCGGGTAACATGACTATGAATTTGGTGTTTTTTCTCCCCATTATTTTAACCGTCTTTGGTCAAACTTCACAGGAAATAGTGAGCAATATCACGATTTTTTATCGGGTATAACTTGTAAAAATACTGGGTTATAACGATGATGGAGGACCAATGGTTAAAAAAGTCTACTTTAGTCTAACAACTATATAAAAGAGGAAGACATTGAAGTTATTACCTATCACATCGCTAGTGCTTTTATCCCTCGGAATACTGCCCAATGCCCATGCAGAAACCAGCACTAAACCGCTTACCCTGACCGACATTATGCATTTTGAGTCCCTCGAAAAGCCCGTTATCGCTGACAATGGTCAAGTGCTGGCGGTGGAGGTGGCGCCGGATCGTGGCGATAGCAATGGTTTGGTTAAGAATCTGCAAACAGGAAAAGACTTTCTGATTGAAGGCGGCTCGGACCCTATCGTGAGTCACACTGGCCGTTATGTGGCGATGGCCGTAAAACCCAGTTTGCTTAAAGTCGAAACCAGTGATGCTAAAGCCAAGAAAAAGCTCAAAGCCGATATGGTGCTGCTCGATACCCAAACTGGCACGCAAACCAAATTTGAACGGGTAAAGGAATTTGCCTTTAGCGACGATGGCGCGCATTTAGCTATTTGGTTTGAAGCCGATGAAGAGACCAAGAAAGACGCCAAGGAGAAGACCGAAGGTGCCGATGATAAGCCCAAAGCCGAGAAGGTGAAGGTCGATAAGTTCGACCAAGGCCGTCGTTTGAGTTTAGTGAATTTGTCTTCGCCATCGCAGCGGGTGGATCTGGAGCATGTGACCGCCTATCAGTTTGATAAAGACAGTCGCCGCTTGGCCGTTGCTGTCAATGATATCGAGGCGAAACAACATCAACTGCAACTGATTGATTTGAAATACTACAAAAAATCAACGGCATTTGAATCTCAAACTCAACAAATCGGTGCGGTTTCACTGTCGAAAAATGGTCGCTGGCTGGCCTTTACCCTAGGGGATGCGAGTGAATTACCCTATGGCCGTAGCTATCAGTTAAACCTAGTCGATATCGCTTCAGGCAAAATTCGCCCCGTGCCAAACACCAAAGAGTGGACGTTAAACCGTTACGCCAGTTTAAACTTTTCCCTAGACAGTGAACGACTCTTCTTTGGCCGTGTGCCCGAGGTGAGCCAGCAGCTCAGTTTGAAGAAAATTGCAGAAGAAAAAGACCTTTACGATCAAGAGATAGTCACAGGCCTACGTGGGCTTAAGGTCTGGCATGGAGACGATCCGCGGATTAAACCCCATGAAATCAAGCAATATGATAAAGAGCAAAAGCGCACTTATTTAGCCGTGCTGCATTTAGATTCAAACAATGTAGTGCAGCTTGGCGATAAAACGGTGCCGGATGTGACCCTGTCACAGCATAAGCGTTATATGCTGGCAAGCTCAGACTTACCCTATCGCAAGATGATCACTTGGGCGGGCTTTTATCTAGACTATTACTTGGTGGATATCAACACTGGGCGTAAGCTGCCGCTGTTAACCCAACAACCAAGCGATGCTGAGCCGAGCTTATCGGGCGACGGCAAATATGTGGCCTATTATCAGCAAGGTAATGTGTATTTATATGATATTGCCGAAGGTCGTCGCACCAATCTGAGCAAGTCTTTAAAGGTGAGTTTTGCCGATGAAGACCATGATTATCCTTCCAATGCGCCGGGTTATGGTTTTGGCCCTTGGCTGAAGGATGATGCAGGTTTCCTCGTCTACGACAAATACGATGTGTGGCAGTTTAATACCGCATCGAAAAGCGGATTTGCCTTAACCGCAGGGCAGGGGCGCGCTCAAAAAATTCAATATCGTGTTGAAGGCTTAGTCGATAATCCCGATGAGCCAACCACACTGGCCTACAACGCCACTGTGCTGCTGCATGGTTACAGCGACAAGACTAAGGCCGATGGTTTTTATCAAGCGACCTTAGGCGAAGCGGGCGTTAAGACCCTGATGGAAGGCGAGTATAAGCTAACTGTGCTTGGGCGCAGTAAAGATACGGATACCTTGGTGTTCTCTAAGGAGCGCTTCGATCTGTTCCCTGACTTGTATACCGCAAGCTATCAGACCCCACAAAATGCGGTGAAGCAAACCGATTTAGATAAGCAGCGCCAAGCCTTTAATTGGAGCCAAGCCGAATTAGTGCATTGGACCAATGGTGATGGCAAGCCGCTCGATGGCGTGTTGATTAAGCCGACTAACTATCAAGCGGGTGAGCGTTATCCGGTGCTGGTTTACTACTATCGCTTTATGACCGACAGGCTGCATGCCTTCCCGCAAATGAAGGTTAACCACAGACCAAACTTCGCTTGGTATGTGAATAACGGTTATGCGGTATTCTTGCCGGATATTCGTTTCGAGATCGGTTATCCCGGTGCCAGTTCGGTTCAAGCGCTGACCTCGGGCGTGCAAAAGCTTATCGACATGGGCGTTGCCGATGCTAACGCCATTGGTTTGCAAGGACACTCTTGGAGCGGTTATCAAACGGCGTTTGCCATCACTCAAACCAAGATGTTTAAAGCTGCGGTAGCTGGTGCGCCAGTGGCCAACATGACCAGCGCCTACAGCGGTATTCGCCATGGCACAGGGCTTGCGCGCCAATTCCAATACGAAACGGGCCAAAGCCGCATAGGTGAAAGCCTCTTCGCTGCGCCGCAAAAGTATATTGAGAACTCGCCAGTATTCTATGCCGATCGCATTCAAACACCGCTGATGATCATGTTTGGCGATAAAGACGATGCGGTGCCTTGGGAGCAAGGTGTTGAAATGTACTTGGCGATGCGCCGTGCTGGTAAAGATGTGGTGTTTTTACAATATGAAGATGAACCCCATCATCTGAAGAAATACCCTAATAAGCTCGATTACAGCATTCGCATGATGGAATACTTCGACCATTATCTTAAAGGTAAACCCGCGCCAGCCTGGTTAAGCCAGGGCGAAGCCTATGTCGAATATAAAGCCGATGATGAGTAATCTTCTGTTTTAGGTTTATCTATAAGCAAACGCCACCATAAGGTGGTGTTTTTTTATGGAGAAAGAGGGAGTTTTTACTGTTTCTCTATTCCCGATGAAGAGTTAGCAAAAGTGAATACAAGAATTGATAAGACAATTAGTTAGCCATTCTTCTATTCACCAGCCAGTACTCGATATCTTTGGGGCTGCACCGACGCATAACTAGTACCACAGATTTATGCGTACTATAAAGATGTCGTAATGACAGCAGTATGTGTATTGAATTCACGCCCTCATAAGCAAATTCCCGAACTCATTCGGGATTTGTAGCAAGAGAGGACATTCCAAAGGTTAGCGCTCTTTGTACTTACGCTCAACTTCGGCCACTCTGTTGCAAAAATCCTCCAAGTGAGCTCGCATTTCAGCTTCTGCTCTGTCTTCATCCCTATCAACGACAGCCTGAATTAATTTGTCATGTAAACCTGATGGGTGAATTTCATCCGTAGGTGGTTCGAATGATAAAGCATTCTGACGTAATAACAGCAGTAGTGACTTAGTTATTGCTTCTAAGAAACGATTACCGCAAATTTCGGCCAACACAAAATGCACTTGAGAACGTAATAACACAGTGGTGGGATATTCTAGGGTATCGTCCTCATGTTGATTGGCATCATACAATTTTGCTGCATCTGCTGAGGTACAATTTTTCGCGGCTAAACGGGCTACCTGTGGTTCGAGCAACATCCTTACTTGAACGATTTCAGGCAACGACATTTTACCCATCATCAGTAAATCTTGGCAGGCATCACTTAAGCGCTCGAAGTCGACCTGTTTAACGAAGGCGCCACCCATGGCACCCTGACGAATTTCCACTAAACCGCTCGCTTCGAGAATTTTTATCGCTTCTCTAACCACAGTGCGGCTGACCATAAACAGATCGATTAACTCCCGCTCCGAAGGCAGCTTATCGCCGGCTTTGTACCTGCCGTCAAAAATGGCCTCTTTTAATTGCTGGCCAACTTCGGTCGATGCTCTTAGCTGCTTAACGGGTTTAAAGGTGTTCAAATTGTCATCTCGAATCAAAACTAGGTTGAAATCTTAACATAAATCAAGCTGATGTCTGAATATTCATTAGCTAAAGCCTGATATTCATTAACTTACTTAACGCCATCGTTTTATGTGGATGTGGTGTTATTTGTTTTGAGTACAAGTTTTTGAATTTAAATACTTCTTTGTTTTTAAACATTCCGTTAAGCCTATCGCTCTGTTGAATCAATTTCAGCAATCAACCAATAGCTACATTAGAGATTAAAAAACATTCATTTTTGTTGATCTAAGTTACATCTCCACGAATTTCGCAACTTAATTCTCATATCTCGAAACATCCCGTTGATGACATAAATCATACGTCATACATTTGACCAAAAGCTGCTTTGCAGTTTTTGAACAGCCTGAGAATTACTTCGGGCGACTAATAATAGGAAGAGATGATGATGAAAAACTCTTATTTATCCTTGGTAGTGTTGTCTGCACTAGCGATCCCCGCAGTCGCCGACACCAGTATCGACAAGATGTTCAGTGAAGGCACAGTAAAAGGTGAATTACGTCTTTTAGATTTCACCAAAGATTTTGATGGGGACACCACGACCCAACACACCACATCACTTGGCGGATTGTTTTATTACAACACCGCAAAAGTGAATGGCTTGAGTATCGGGACGAGTTTTGCCTCTGCAAACCCCATTTGGGTTAACGATTCCGATGCGGTTTATAACTTAGTCGGTCGGGATGCTAATGGTGATCACCAGAGCGTCAATCGCATGCAGGAATATTATGTTCAAGGCGATTGGTGGAATACTCAATTTCGTTTAGGTGCTCAAGAGTTACGCACGCCGATGATGAACCCCCATGATATTCGCGCCATCCCGAAAACTTTCCGAGGTTTCTCCGCTGAAAACCACAGCATCGAAAATCTGACACTATCAGCACTCTATATCACTGACTCTATGGGATGGACTGATGAACGCTTTATCTCGGTGAGTGAAGCGGTAAAAGCTGAAGTTAAACGCAATACCGGCAATGTAGTGGATGTAGAAGATAATCCTGTGTATGCCATCGGTGCTAAATATCAATTGCCCTTCGATACAGTCAAAACTCAAATCAACCTGTGGCAGTACTATATGGAAGATGTGTTCCAACAGACCTATGCCAAGGTTAATCTGTCGACACAGTTGGGCAGCACTAATCTGTACTTCATTCCTTCCTACCTCAATCAACAGGCCACAGGTAATAAATCTGCCGGTGAGCTAGATACTTACCAATATGGTTTCCACCTAGGCGCTAAATTTGCTGGTGCAGATGTGACTTATATGTACGCCAAAACCGGAGATGACACCATTCTGGCGCCATGGGGTGATGACAAGGTTGTGATTCAACAAGTGTATCAATCGGCACTGGCTCAAGAAGAAGTGAACGCCCTGAAACTGGAGTATGACTTTGGTCAAGTCGGCGCGAAGGGGTTAAGCGCCTATGCCTTCTACGGCGATTATGACTCACCAGAAAGTCTGAACGATTTTACCGAAACCAACTTTTCTGTGACCTACAAATTTGCAGGTGCCTTGGAGGGACTGGGCGTGAGAGCACGTTATGCCATCGTCGATTTCGCTCAGAAGGAAGACCTCAACGATCTCCGCTTCTACCTAACTTACAAGTTCGCTTTAGGTCACTAATACGCGCGCTCCCCCTGCGCCTACTTGTTGGGTGTATTAACGTCATTTGAATACACCCTTTTTTAAATCTTTATCACTTGGCTAACAAGCCGTTCGTCAGCTTTGACGTTAAAGCAAATCTTATGTCGTTGTAGATGGTGCAGAGCACCAAACGATATAGTCAACGGAGTAATGAAAATGAGTAAAGAATCGAGAGAAATTGACCAATACACTGCGAATGTTCTGCAAAATGGTCTATCGCGCCGAAGTTTTTTAACCCGAGCTGCGATCGGGACTGGGGGCTTAGCCTTTGCTGGATTAACGGGTTCTGCTAGCGCATCTCCTGTTTCTACACAAGCGCAGGAATACGCCCAAATTGGCCATGCGACGTTGGAATTTATGCCAAAGCCAAGAGCCATTCCCGACAGTGAAATTGCATCGACCCAAACCTTCGATGTCGTTGTGGTTGGCGCGGGGGCATCGGGTGTTCCTGCTGCGCTTTCGGCGGCGGAAAATGGTGCTAAAGTCGCAGTGTTGCAAAAACAGGCAATTCCCGTGGCTCAAGGTAACACTGGCTCTGGTCTAGATTTGAAGAAAAGCGATAAGGCGGGAATTGAAGCCTTGGTAAACCGCTTAATGGCCGACAACGCTCATCGCAGTCATCCAGCGCTACTCAGAAGCTGGGCCTATAACTCAGGCGAGGCGGTATCTTGGGTTATTGACCGGGCAAAACAAGGCGGTGCATCCGTTGTTGACCAAGGCACTAAGCCACAACACGGTATTAAAGGCATTACCGAATATCCATTGGAATTTGTGACGTCTTATTTTGGCCCTAAACCCTATACCGCCGGTGATGGCATGCGTGCACTGGCTAAAACTGCCGAAAAAGCTGGGGTGAAGTTCTTCTTTAACACACCCGCTAACCAACTCATCCAAGATGAGAACGGTAAAGTGGTTGGTGTTATCGCCCAAAATCGTGATGGTAAATATCATAAGTTTATGGCTAAAAAGGGCGTGATTTTGGCTGCGGGTGACTACCAAAATAACAAAGCCATGTGTGACTTCTTTATTCCTGATCTGAAAAACTTCGAACGTAAGCAAATGGACCGCACGGGTGATGGTTTTGCGATGGCGTATTGGGCTGGTGGCGTCATTGAGCCTGCGGGGCACACTAAAATGCTCCACGACTTTGATGCAGGTCCCGCGGCTATGTGTGACATGCCATTCCTCGTGGTCAACCGTAAAGGGGAGCGTTTCGTCAACGAAGCCGTTGAAATGTCACTGATGAATAACTACCTACGCAGCGAAGCTGACCAAGGTTGTTACTCCCAGGTTTTCGATTCTGACTATATGGAACAAGCTAAAAACTGGCCAGGAAAAGCCTACACTCCTGAAGAATTGAAGAACTATATGCCGGAAGAACCTTCAGAGAAGAAAGGCGTATTCCCATCACAAATCAATACCTTTGTGGCTAACACTCTAGAAGAACTTGCCGTGAAATTAGGTTGCGACCCTAAAACCTTTGTGAAAAATGTTAATCGTTACAACGAGCTATGCAAATCAGGTCGAGATGAGGACTTTGGTAAAGCGCCAAGCAAAATGGCTCCTGTGTTAAAGGCCCCATTCTATGGTATTCACCGCCGGATGCGCTTATCCGCAATCACCTCTGGCGTATTAGTTAACGAAAACCATCAAGCACTCGATGCCGATGGTAAGCCAATCGGTGGCTTGTTCATTGTCGGTAACATGGGGGGCGGTTTTTACGGCGGTGTTGACTATCCATTAACGGTATTTGGTCTGTCCCTTGGCCGCTGTTACACCTTCGGTTATTTAACCGGTAAGTATGTCGCCAAGCTTTAGGCCATAACGTCATCAATTGTGGTGCCTTTATCGGCATCTTTCAAAATGAATAACGGAATCACACCATGAAGAACTTAACTATTATTCTCTCACTGGCATTAAGCCTGTTTGTAGGCAGTACTTTTGCCGCCGATCAACTACTTGATCAAACCCACATGGCCAAAGGCTTAAAATGTACTAGCTGCCACCAGGGGGAAACTCGCGAAGCTGTGCCTATGTTGAAGTGTGTGCAATGCCATAACACTGCGAAATTGGCGGTTAAAACGGAGAATTTCAAACCCACTAATCCTCATAACAACCGTCACTTCAGTACCGAAACTGACTGTGCTAAGTGTCATCATGTGCACCAAAAGTCTGAAAACTATTGCCAAGGTTGCCATTTAAAGTTTGATTTTGTCACCCCATAATTTCACTCAAAACAACGATTAGTAATTAAAAAACCACCTACCCTGCAGAGGTGGTTTTTTTATATCTAGTATGGATGACTGATGAGATGTGCCAGAGCTAAATCAATTTTTACTTGAGCTTTCGGCTTCTTTGGCGGTGCGGCTGACGATATCGGTGCCAGCTTCGAGGTACTGTTTATAGGTATCATCGCCCCATGCCACGAGTTTATCGTCTTTAAAAATCAGTGGGGTGCATTCTTCTTTGGTGGTCACGCCATCGGATTTTTCATGGTGAGTACGATAAAAGAGCACTTGTAGTTGGCCATCTTTAAGGGATTTGGCTTCTGTAAAATCGGCCTTGCCAAATAGGCTTTTGACGGTGGAAATGTCCTGTCCTAGGGTTAACTCATTTAATTTCTGGCTGTTATAGACTTGTCTATCTTCCCAATCCATTTCATCCGGGGTGGGCTCATATACCAGCACCACAACAGCGACGAAGGCGACATATGCGGCAAATATACTGCCAATAATGACCGAAGTTTTTGATTTCATTGAATCTAATTCCTTTGCATATCCAATGTACTATCTGGCAAGTCAATAAAATACGCCTTTGATGGCCTAAGGTAAACGGCTTTATTGCAACTTAGTGTTAACAAGATGCGTTAATCGAGCTGCGGCGTATTGGCGGGGCCATTGACCCTAAAATCCTTGAGGTTGATGTTTAAGGGCAAATCGATTTGTAATTGGGCTAATTTATAACTGAGGCGAGCCATATCTCGTCCTTCAGCCAGCTTCTTGGCTTGTTTCGCGCCAAGATTGGGCAGAGAAGAAAACAGCGCCGCTAAGGTTCTGAAGGTTCGCAGCAACTCTGCCGCCGATTTGGGGCCTATGCCTGCGATGCCGGGGATTTTATTGCCGCTATCACCTGCCAGCGCCATTAAATCAAGAAATTGGCTGCGATCGACTCCGAGCTTTTGCTCAAGTTCGGCGATGTTGAGGTATTGCTGATTAAAATGATCCCATTGACTGATACGCGGATGATTGAGTTGGCTAAAGCCTTTATCGGTCGACACGATAACGGCCTCACCTTGGGCTTTGGCGGTTTTCATCGCAAGGGTAGCGATAACATCATCGGCCTCGGCTGCGGCATAAATCGATTGAATTTGTACGCTTTTAAGGTGTTCCTGCAGTGCAGGTAAGCCAGCTGCCAGAGGCTCGGGCATAGGTTTACGGCCCTTTTTATAATCGGGGTAAAGCTGTTTTCGCCAAGAGATCTCATCACCATCCCAGACGATAGCGACATGGGTTGGGTGGTGAATGCGCAGCAGTTTAGTGCAGGCGACACTCACACGCTCCGTTAAACTGTCCATATCGTTCTCATCTGGGATCGCCGCATAAATCCGGCGAACTAAGTTGAGACCATCGATAATTAAAAACTTATTCATTGGAGGTTATTGTTTTACTTTACTATTTGATAGCAGGGAATATAAGCGCTTCCCGGCAGTTTCATCCTATGTTGGGCGACAAAGGCCCCCAGCAAATTGTCCATCAGCTCCATTAAATGTGGGTCACCTTTTATGTGGAAGGGGCCTAAGTGCTCAATCTGCTTGATGGTGTCTGATTTTACATTACCTGCCACGATACCCGAAAACGCTTTGCGTAAATTAGCGGCTAATTCCGCTTTATTAGCTTGAAAATGTAAATCTAAGTTAGCCATCACCTCATGGCTAGGGATAAACGGCAGTTGGAACTCGGGTTCTATCTTCAGTCCCCATTGATATTGATAGGCATCACCGGTGGCGCGGCGATGGTTTTTCACTTGTTCCATGCCTTGCTTCATCACTCGGGCGACTTCGGCGGGATTGTCTATGATGATTTGATATTTTTGCTGCGCCTCTGCCCCTAAGGTCGCGGCGATAAACTCATCAATTTTAATAAAATAATCCGCGCTCTCACTGGGCCCTGTCAACACCAGTGGGAAGGGGGTCTCTTGATTTTCTTTATTGAGCAAAATCCCCAGAATATACAGTAGCTCTTCGGCAGTACCCGCGCCGCCGGGGAAGATAATAATGCCATGGCCTAAGCGTACGAAGGCTTCAAGGCGTTTTTCGATATCGGGCAAAATCACCAGCTCGTTCACAATTTGGTTAGGCGGCTCGGCGGCAATAATACTCGGCTCAGTAAGACCAATATAGCGGGCATTTTTAATCCGTTGTTTGGCATGACCAATGGCTGCGCCCTTCATTGGGCCTTCCATCGCGCCTGGGCCACAGCCGGTGCAAATATCGAGCTCCCTTAGGCCGAGCTGATAACCCACCTCGCGGGTGTATTGGTATTCGACGGCATTAATACTGTGGCCGCCCCAACAGACGACCACATTGGGGTCTTTCATCGGTGCGATGGCGCGGGCGTTACGCAAAATATCGAACACTACGTTTGTAATGTGGCTGGCGTTGGTTAGATTGATATGTTTAAGGGTGTCGTACTTATCGCTGATGTAGAGAATATCCCGCAGCACCGAAAACAAGTGTTCTTGGATCCCGGTGATAATTTGGCCATCTACAAAGGCTTGTTCCGGGGGATTGATAAGCTCTAGCTTAACCCCGCGTTCACGTTGCAACACATTAATATCGAAGCTCTGGTATTGCTCGAAAAGTGCTTTAGAATTGTCGGTCTTAAGGCCTGCGGCGAGTACGGCGAGTGAGCAGTTACGATACAGTTGATATAGGGCGCTCTTGGCGCTTTTTTTGAGGCGATCAACTTCGAGTTGTGAAAGCTGATCCATGCTGCCCTTTGGGCTGACTTTTACTATCATTTATCACTCCTTCGTCTCGACAGGAGTGATAAGAGGCGACGTATAGGCTGACTTTGTTATACGTCAATCACAACCCTGTCTCTGCTTTCATGTTTTGCTTTGTAGAGTGCTGCATCGGCGCGCTCGAAGGTTTCATGTATGAGCTCATTCCCCATAACCTGCGCAGCCCCTATAGATACTGTAACTGTAATTCGCTGATTTTTAAATTTAAATGGAATATTTTTTACTTTTTCACGGACTCTGTTTAAAAGTTGAGCAATATCGCCACCGTCAATTTCAGGCAGGATGAGCACAAACTCTTCGCCGCCGTAGCGAGCAACAAACTCGGTATCCCTTAGGGAATTCTTTAATGCCATGGCGATAACCTGCAGGGTTTTATCGCCCGTGCTGTGACCAAAGCTGTCGTTGATGCTTTTGAAATGGTCGATATCGGCTACAGCAATCCACAGCGGTGTTCTGTGACGTTGATAATTGCGATACTCAAGCTCCATGCGCTCTTCAAGGGCGGCGCGGTTAGGCAGTTGAGTTAAGCTATCCAATAGATTGAGTTTTTGTTGCTCGAATAGCCGTTCTTTATAGGTATTCGCTTCGCTACTGAGCTCATTCAGCTCTTTGCGCATGGTCTCCATTGATTTGCGCAGCAGGGCCTGCTCACGCTGCTCTAATGCCTCTTTACGGGCGAGGGCGGAGCGAATCGAGCTAAGTTGTTCGGTTAATTGTGCTTTAAGATCGACAATATCGTCGGTGTCGATAATGGCTTCACCTACGTTATCCACGCGCGAATTAATTTCCCGATTCAACTGAGTCTTCAGTTGGAAGCTGCGCTGATTGTGATTGTAGGATTCACTCACCACTTCACGCACCGCGGCTAAGGCATCGTTTAGTGCGTATAAAAACTCTTGCGAGGCCGATTTTTCGCGGGCGATATTATCGAGCAGCAGGGATAAAATCGTTTGATAGGCTTCGAGTAGGGTGTCGATTTCGACTTCCGAAGCGAGTAGTTCTTTAATGACCAGTACTTGGTCGCGTTGATCTTTACGGAACTCGATTTCCGAGATCATCTGCGCCAATTCGTGGGCGAGCTGCCTGTGTTTAGGCAGCACATCGAGTTTTTCGGCTTCTTCAAATTGCTGCTGCAAAATGGTGTCATAGAAACCAATGATTTGTTTTACTTTAGGAATATATTCCCACACCGTATGGAAAGGTTTGGCGAGATCCTGCTTAAAGTAATTAACTTCTTTTTTGAGTTTATCTGGCGCTGAGTTTACCCGTTGGATTTGGCGGATCACCTGCGCAAGCCCAGTACGGCTCTCTTCAAGTTGTACCATCACATGGTGGTATTGACCCTTTAATAGGCGTTCAACATCGACTAATTCCGGCAACGCTTCATCGACTCGCTCAAAGGTATTCAAGTTATGGCGAAGTTTGGCGAGTTTATTATCCAGTTCTAAATTCTGACCTTTGCAGGCAAGACTTAAATGGCCAATAAATTGGAGTAAGGTTTGTAACTTAGCATTTCTATCTTCATTGACTTCATCGAGTGCCAACTTGGCAGAGTGAAGTTTCTGTTGAAGTAATGCCAGTTGTGAAACTGTCGTGTTGGAATCCTTCATCCGGAGTATTTTCCTAACTCAGCAGGGCTAAAAAGCATGACGTCCTCTGTCTAGATTAGCAGTTAACTCATATGCTACTAATGTTATAACAACGGCAGTGGAGTGCAAATCGGTTTGCCCATGTCCTTGTGATTAATAGTCGATATTGATCAAATATTTTCCAATAAATGTCTATCTTGGTTGTTTTCCCAGCAGGGCCAGGCAATCTGCTCCTTAGGAGCATCGGTGTCGACTCGAATAAGGCCGCGCTCAATCCCTTTCTCCAAGTGCAAGAATAGCGGGTTTGCAAAGAGTGTTGGCGGTACAAAATCCAAGGCCCTTAGGCACACATAATGGCTGGCATCATTCGGTAAACTTCGGGCGCCTGCCAATGCCATTTGCACTGTTTCGAACAGTAATTTGGGGGCGATTTTAATCTCTGCTTTGGCTAGCAGTGGCAAATTAATCAAGCCAAGGTTAAAGCTATGGCTTAAGCCTTTGCCATCAAGGTATCGACGCAGCGTGTGTAATACTTGCTGCGGTTCTACTGCCTCAGTAAATCTTACGGCAAATAGCCCTTGGCGGATCACATAGACGGGCATCAATAGACTATTGCCTATATGGTGAGTCAATTGTTGGGTAATAGCGTTAGCAAAGTATTGGCCGTGATTCAGATCGGTACAGACCTGTTCGCCAAATTCAATCAAGGCGAGGGCGGTGGTGGGCGTATTCGCAGGAGGCTGAGCCAGATCCTTTAAGAGTGCGGCATAGCCTTGATGCTGAGTAAAAGGCTCCTGCAAACTTACCGCGAGTAAGGCTGCGTTTTGGCGCCTCGTTTTACGGCGCTGATTTAATAGGATAACTATCCCCACTAAGAGTAGCGTGGCGATAAGGCCACTCAAGGCGAGTAACTTGTTGGTATTTTTAGTGGTTTCAACCGCATCGTTCAGTTTGCCCTGTAGCATACTGAGCTCAAGTTTGAGTTGCTGCTCGGCCAGTACCGATGAGGATACTGACGAGTCCTGCGCGGTATTTTCGGATGCTTGGCTTAATTCGATAATGCGTTTTTGTGTGCTTATCACCTTGGCTTGATCGTTAAGTTTTTCCGCCGACAAAGCGATTTGCGTCAAGGCTGATTTTTGCTCATCTTGCAATTTTAAATCGGTCGCTAGGGCCAAAGCGTTTTCGGCGTGGCTCATCATCAGCGGCCAATCTTCCTTAGCTTGGGCTATCTCGCCAATTAGGAGCTCGTTATACACTAAATAGTGATGACTTTGTTTTTCAACAAAGATTTGGTTCGCCATCAGTAAGTATTTGAGGGCGTTTGCCTCGTCATCCAAGTGCGAATAGGCTTGGCCGAGATTATGGAAGTTCAACCCTTGAGCGATGTAGTTACCGCGTTTAGCATCGAGCTGCTGGGCATTGAGATAGTAATCAATAGCGCGGTTCCAATCCCCTTGCTCGCCATATACCATGGCGATAACTGTCATACAGCTTGATAAATAAGTGTCATTGCCCAATTTTTTAAAACCTGCGGCGGCCTCATGGGCGTTCTTTAGGGCTTCATCCCATTGTTTTAAATCCCGATAGACCTTCGCCAGTTGTAGCTGCAGGTGGGTCTTCATCGAAGGATAATTGGAGCGATTAGATAGGCGAATCGCTTCGCTATAGTGTTGTAATGATTTGGTGAGTTGTTGATTTTTATTGTAATAATGCCCGAGCTTTGACTCGGCCGCCGCAATCAAATAATCGTTCCTGAGTTTGTAGGCGATATCGCGGTAGGTATGAAAATGCATTAAGGCAGGCACATCCTGACGGATAACGAGGTGCAAACCGCCTAAGTGTTCATGAATGGTGTGTTTGAGCAGCATGGACTCGACATCGTAACTGTCGTTAATCCGTGTCAGCGCCTCATTATAAAAGGCGATTGCTTCTTGGTATTTTTGTTCGGTGCGGCCGATATAGCGGCCCTTTAACATGGCGACCGTGGCTTGCTCGAAGGGCGTCTGCGCTATGCTTGCAAGCAATTCGATAAGGGTATTAGCGTCTTGAAACCCGACCTTGGATTTTACATTCGGCTCCATATTCAATCGCGCCAGTAGCTGCAAAATATGCTCGAATTCGTCGCTGCTGTAGCCCTGCTCTTGGGCGGCACGTTCAAACTGTTCGCGGGTCTTAAAGGCGATTGGAAAAGAAAGGGATTGATTGAGCCTGTCGTACATCTTCTGCGGCGTTTCACGCAATTCTATTTCTTCGGCTTCGAGATCGGCAGCCAGTGTTTGAAACGAAATAGACATCAACAAGGTCACGAAAATAACAATGAATTTACGCATGTGTAGGTGGCCCTATATTCCCTAAGTCAAGGAACTTATTTTGTTAGCTTTTGTTAGCGCCTAATGAGGATGCTACATCGACTTGTTATACTTGGAAAAAATATAAGAAGCATAATAACAGAAGACGGAAGGAAGTCAGAGTGAAACCCAGTAGATTATCTGTTTTGATATTAAGTGCATTAGGTTCGACAACTGTTTTAGCCGATGTAGATTATAAAATTGATTTAAGCCAACCAGAACATCACCTTGCGCAGGTGAGTGTGACTTTTCCCGAAGCTAAAGCGGGTGAGTTGACGGTTAATCTTCCCGTGTGGCGTACGGGTAAATATCAAGTGTTACCCCTATCCGATGGTGTGCGTTTATTTACTGCGAAAGACAGTCAAGGTAACAGTCTTCCATGGAAACGTAGCGCCAGTGGCGAGTGGCAAATAGCCCTCGATAAACCCGCCAGTGTGACTGTGAGTTATCAGCTCTACGCCAATGAATTAGGTCAACGTGTACGTCATATCGATGCGAGCCATGCTTATCTCGATGCCAGTGGCGTATTTATCTATAGCCCGCAATTTCGGACAGACCCAGTGGCTGTACAGTTAACGGTTCCCGAACATTGGCAGAGTTATTCCGGTATGTCATCGGGCAACGCGGCGCACTCTTTCGTTGCCCCTAACTATGATGTGTTGATTGATTCCCCTATCGAAACGGGAGTGAGTCTCCACAAGCAATTCAGCGCCAATGACAAAGACTATGAACTCGTGTTTTGGGGCGAAGGCAACTACGATGCCGATAAGGTGGTGAAAGACTTAACCGCATTGAGTGGCCAAGCCAAGGCGATTTGGGATGGCTATCCCTTTGACCGTTATGTGTATATGGTGCATGCCACCAGTGGTGCGGGCGGCGCGACCGAGCACTTAAACTCAACGGTTATTCAACTGCCGCGCTTTAGTTTTCGTGAGCGTAAGGATTACCTACGCTTTATTAGCACGGCGTCCCATGAGTTTATTCATACCTGGAACGTGAAAGCCTATCGTCCGGCTGGTCTGGTCCCCTACGATTATCAGCATGAAAACATGACCGAACTGTTGTGGATTGCTGAGGGCTCGACCAGTTATTTCCAAGGTCAGTTATTGCTGCGTGCAGGTGTGATGACGCCTAAGGAATTTTTAGAAGACCTCGCCAAACGCATCGAGAAGAGTGAGCTGACACCGGGGCGCGAAATTCAATCCGTTGCCGAAGCCAGTTTAGGCGAGTGGAGCAGCACGGGCGGCGATTATGCCATTAACCACAGTGTGAATATTTACTCCGAAGGTTATTTAGCCTCACTGGCGCTGGATTTCTCTCTGCTGACGGATTCGAAGCTCGCCCACTCGTACCGCGACGTGCACCGTAAACTCTATCAGGATTACCGCGTACCTAAGGGCTACACTGTGAGCGATGTAAAGCAGATCCTGAAGAACTTATCGGGTAAGGATTATGGCCCGTGGTGGCAGAGCCATGTGAATAGTCCGCTGAGCCTTGAGTTTTCAAGCCTGTTGTCTCAGGCGGGATTAGTGATGTCCTATGGTAAAGACTCCAAAGCTGAGCCTTTTACTGGCATGACTTTAAGTAGCGAGCATGGCTCTTTAGTGCTTTCTCAAGTCTTGCGTAATGGCCCTGCTTGGCAGGCTGGTATCGTCGCAGGGGATGAGATCCTCGCGATTAATGGCTTAAAGGTGACTGCGCAAGGTTTTGATAAACGCATTAAAGACTTTAAAGTGGGTGATAAAGTTGAAATCACCTTATTTAACAACGACAAAATCAAGCAAGTGGCGTTAACCTTAGGTGAGAAACAAAGCGGTAAGCTAGTGCTAAAAGGCGATGCAAAGGCGACTAAGCAGCAAAAAGCCTTCTTCAAAGCTTGGCTGGGCATTGATTGGCCGTTCGATAATAAGGGTGAACTGCTGACGAAAAGCTAGTTCGTTTGCGATTTGAGTGAGTGGGCTTTAGGTTGGCTCACTCGAATCGCTCCATCGAATGGCTACCAAAGTGTTATTTCTGTTATAGAGACTAAAAAGGCGCCGCTGTGAACTGAGTCCACTGCGGCGCCTTTTTACATTATTTCGCTTAATTTCACTTAAGCTCGTTTGGAGCTTCAGCAAAATGCGGCTGTGTTTTATAAGCTCGCCTAAGACTTAAGCTTGAGTCTCTTCAAGGCCGCCTAATGCCGAAACCAGTGCGTGCATCAGCGCCACTAACTCACTGCCCATTAAGGCAAAGTCGGCATCGAGGCGCGCCATTGGATCTTCATTCCCTAGCTCATCATTACCCGCTCTAAATTCTTCGGAGAATTTTAAACGTTTTACGCTGGCATCGGATTGCAACAGTAGCGCAATCGATTGGCCAAAGTGCAGGGCGAGTTTATGCACTTCTTTGCCGGTTTCGAGGTGGGCAAGTACTTCATCTTCTTTTAGATCTTGCTGTTTAAAGCGCACGATACCGCCTTCATCGGCGGCCGATTTCAACTCGGCTTCATCTTGCATTTCAAAGGGTAAGGGCGCGCTGCCATCCTTTAACCATTGAGTGAGGTTGGATTCAACTGGCGCTTTAAAGCTTAATGGGATCACTGGCAAGCTGCCTAAGGCCTTACGTAATAAGGTTAATAATTCTTCGGCTTTAGTGGCGCTAGAGCTGTCAACGAGGATCATTTCCAACTCAGGTAAAATCAGCGCGCGAGTTTGGCTGCGACGCGAAAAGGCGCGTGGCAATAGGCTAGTGATGATTTCATCTTTCAGCGCATCTTTTTCTTTTTTGGCGAGCTTACGATTTTCTTCATCTTCAATTTGCGCCACTTTTTCTTCTAATGATTCTTTAATCACTTGGCCTGGCAGAATTTTTTCTTCTTTGGTCACACAGATAAGGTGACGATTGTTTGCGCTGTGTACTAAGGTGCTGCCCTGTTTACCTAAGGCATTGGAAAACCCAAATTTGCTGACGTCTTGGCTGCCGCACGGGGAGAATGTGAAATCGGCGAGTGCGGTTTCAAGTGCTTCTGTCTCGATGGAAAAAGGTTTATTGAAACGGTAAAGAGTAAGATTTTTAAACCACATAAGATGCGCTCATTGGAAAAATAAAGTCGCAGTTTACGGCATAGTTGCAACGGGGTAAACCTACCTTAAATCGTTAAATTTTGCCTTGGTTGCAGAATTCATCAAAATGTAACATTGAAAAAAATCCGGCTGTAACCCTTGGTATATCTCGGTTTTGTCTTTGAGGGGGAAGGCGGCTTCGTGGCGGCTGACCCAAGTTGTCACAATTGAAATAAAACTGAAACAGATTCATTGCAAACTTTCGGTCGTTCCAAACCAATAACCAAGACGAACATAACGTCGAAAGGATTAAATGATGAACGTTTTTTGTAAAACTCTACTTGCTTCTGCGCTAGCTTCTGCAACTCTGGCTTCTGCTTATGCCGCTGAGCCACTGACTGTTTATGGTAAGTTGAACGTTACCGCTCAATCAAATGATGAGAAAGGTGATTCTACAACAACTATTCAAAGTAATGCTTCTCGTTTTGGTGTGAAGGGCGATTTCGAACTGTCTAGCTCGCTGGAAGCGTTCTACACAGTTGAATACGAAGTTGATACTGGCGCTGCAACAAGCGACAACTTCAAAGCCCGTAACCAATTCGTTGGTTTAAAAGGTGCATTTGGTTCTTTCTCTGTTGGTCGTAACGACACTCTGTTAAAGATCTCTCAAGGTAACGTTGACCAGTTCAACGATTTATCAGGTGACTTAAAGAGCCTGTTCAAAGGTGAAAACCGTTTAGGCCAAACGGCAACTTACCTGTCACCTTCAATCGGTGGTTTCGTATTCGGTGCAACTTATGCTGCTGAAGGCGATGCTGACCAACAAGCTCAAGACGGTTTCAGCTTAGCCGCTATGTACGGTGACGCTAAACTGAAAAAATCACCTTTCTACGCTGCTATCGCTTACGATTCTGACGTAAAAGGTTACGAAATCCTGCGTGCATCGGTACAAGGTAAAATCGCTGATTTAACCTTAGGTGGTATGTACCAACAACAGGAACAAACTTACAAAAACTCTTTACCTGTTAACACTGACAGCGTGAACGGTTACCTGTTAAGCGCCGCTTACGATATCAACGCAGTGACCTTAAAAGCTCAATACCAAGACATGGAAGACTTAGGTGATTCATGGTCAGTGGGTGCGGACTACAGCTTAGGTAAGCCAACGAAAGTGTTTGCTTTCTATACTAACCGCTCTATGGAAGCGTCTAACGACGATGACAAATACATCGGTGTTGGTTTAGAACACAAGTTCTAATCTCAGCATTAAGGTTGAATTAAGGAGGCTTAGGCCTCCTTTTTTATTGCGATAAACAAACAGTTATATAAACTTAATATGACAATTATCGCGACAATATTGCTTTTGCGGCATGCTTATTCATAAATCTGTAATAAAAATGACTAATAATAGCCGTGTTGACATTCACTGACAGAAAATCACTTATGACTGCAAGGATATTGATAGTAGAAGACGAGTTAGCCATCCGCGAGATGCTGACTTTTGTAATGGAACAGCATGGGTTTACAACCTCTGCGGCGGAAGATTTTGATTCGGCCATTGCGCTGCTAAAGGAGCCTTACCCCGATCTGATTTTGTTGGATTGGATGTTTCCTGGTGGAAGTGGTATTCAATTGGCCAAACGCCTCAAGCAGGATGAGTTTACCCGTCAGATCCCCATTATTATGTTAACCGCTCGCGGTGAAGAAGAAGATAAGGTTAAGGGCCTCGAAGTGGGCGCCGATGACTATATCACTAAACCTTTCTCACCCAAGGAGCTGGTGGCGCGTATTAAGGCCGTGTTGCGCCGTAGCGCGCCGACCCGCCTCGAAGAAACCATCGATGTACAAGGATTGTTACTCGACCCCGTGAGCCATAGGGTGAGTGTTGGCGATACCGTACTCGATATGGGACCAACGGAATTCCGTTTATTACACTTCTTTATGACACACCCTGAACGTGTTTACAGCCGCGAACAGCTGCTCGATAACGTTTGGGGAACCAATGTGTATGTAGAAGACAGAACCGTGGATGTACACATCCGTCGCCTGCGTAAAGCGGTTGAAGAATCGGGTCATGATCGCCTTATTCAAACGGTTCGTGGTGCAGGTTATCGTTTCTCTACACGCATTTAGTGCCAAATAAGAGATAGGCACAGGTTAGCTTTTAAGCTATCTTGTGCTCCTCCTATTTAGCCTGATGTCTGGGTTTATTTATGTTCGACTCTTATTCAGGGTACCGGCTGTTTTCGCGCTTAGCGGTGTTTTTACTGCTTTGTTTGCTGATTGGTTTATTGGTAGGGAAACCCCTCTGGATACTTATCATTGGATTGCTAGGACTGGTGTTCTGGCATTACCGTCAGTTAGCGCGTCTCAATTTCTGGTTATGGCGAGATAGAAAATTAACACCTCCCCAAGGCAGTGGCAGTTGGGAAGGGGTGTTTAACGGCATATACCGTCTACAGGGCAAAAATCGTCGTCGAGTGGGTCAACTAGCCGCCTTGCTAGGACGTTTTCGCCAAGGGGCCGAGGCCTTGCCCGATGCGGCAGTTGTACTCGACTCTGAACACAATATCTTATGGTGTAACAAGTTAGCTCAGCTGATATTAGGCTTTGTCTGGCCACAGGATAATGGTCAACGCATCGATAACTTGATCCGCCATCCTGATTTTTCGGCCTATATCAAAGCCGGAAAATATAAAGATCCCTTAGAGCTGGCCTCGCCCGTGTCCGATAGACGGCTGCTGGAAATCCGTATCATGGCCTATGGCGATAGGCAGTTATTGCTCATTGCCCGCGATATTACACGGATAAGACAACTCGAAGGTATGCGTAAAGAATTTGTCGCCAATGTGTCACACGAACTGAAAACCCCGCTCACTGTATTGCAGGGTTATTTAGAGATGATGCAAAGCATGGCGGAACCCGATTCGATGAACGCTAAGCCCTTAGCCTTAATGCAGCAGCAGACACGGCGAATGCAGTCGATGGTGGAGCAATTATTGGTGTTATCACGCATCGAAGATGCGGCGGATATTAACCTTGAGAACACCGTAAACATGGCGCAGCTGATGGAAGTCTTAAAGGAAGAGGCTAAGGCGCTGGCGCAGGACAAGTACGAGCTAAGCTTCCACTGTGAAGCGGGACTTAACTCCCATGGCAATGAGTTACAGCTTAGAAGTGCTTGTTCTAATTTGATTTCGAATGCGATTCGCTACACAGAGCCCGGCGGCAAAATTACCGTGCAATGGCGCAGTGTGGCAACCGGTGGCCTCTTTAGTGTGACGGATACCGGTGAGGGGATCGCGCCGCAGCATATTAGTCGCTTAACCGAGCGTTTTTATCGCGTCGACAGTGCGCGCTCAAGGCAAACCGGTGGTAGTGGCCTTGGCTTAGCCATTGTGAAACACGCTTTGAGTCATCACCACAGTGAGCTCAATATCAGCAGTGAATTGGGTAAAGGCAGTACTTTTAGCTTTGTGATCCCATCCCATTTGATTGAACGCAAAAAGTAATTGTCAAAGAAACGCATATTATTTTTACATATAAAACAGGCCATTATGGCCTGTTTTGCTTTTAACACTTTAACAATGCGAGG
Source organism: Shewanella mangrovisoli (assembly GCF_019457635.1). NCBI lineage: Bacteria > Pseudomonadati > Pseudomonadota > Gammaproteobacteria > Alteromonadales > Shewanellaceae > Shewanella > Shewanella mangrovisoli. The sequence goes on along the minus strand of NZ_CP080412.1, from coordinate 3,293,876 downwards.
TTTTTTTCAAAAAAATGCGAAAAATGTGTTTTGTCATCTAAGTGTCACATCTTGGACATAGAATTGTCATTGTAGCGATTGATACTGGCTGCGTCTGAAGAAACTTAAGTTAGAAATTAGTTAGCTTATTACTGGAGCACATAATGAAACTGAAAAAGCTTGTCGGCGCGATGACCCTCACAGCCGCTGGTGTATTCTCTGCCACTGCAATGGCATCTGTTGATCAATCTCTGCCAACTTACGAGAAAGCAAGTGGTGTATCAGGCAACCTTTCGTCTGTAGGTTCAGATACTTTAGCCAACATGATGACTCTGTGGGCTGAAGAATTTAAACAGATGTACCCTAACGTAAACATCCAAATTCAAGCTGCGGGCTCTTCTACTGCGCCACCAGCATTAACTGAAGGTACTTCACAATTCGGCCCTATGAGCCGCAAAATGAAGCCTAACGAAGAAGAAGCCTTCGAAAAACACTATGGTTACAAGCCAACTGCAGTTCGTGTTGCGATTGACGCTTTAGCGGTATTCGTACACAAAGATAACCCAATCAAAGGCTTAACTGTTGAACAAGTTGACGGTATTTTCTCTTCTACTCACAAGTGTGGTAGCAGCGATATCCAACGTTGGGGCGACTTAGGTCTTGACGGTAACTGGTCAGCAAAAGACGTACAATTGTACGGTCGTAACTCAGTATCAGGCACTTACGGTTACTTCAAAGAGCATGCTCTGTGTAAAGGTGACTTCAAGGCCAACGTAAACGAGCAACCAGGTTCTGCTTCTGTGGTTCAGTCAGTGTCTCAATCACTGAACGCTATCGGTTACTCAGGTATCGGTTATAAAACTGCTGGCGTGAAAGCTGTTGCCATCGCGAAGAAAGGTAACGAGTTTATCGAAGCGACTGCAGAAAACGCAGCGAATGGTACTTACCCATTATCACGTTACTTATATGTATACGTGAACAAGCAACCAAACAAAGACTTAGCACCAATGGAAAAAGAATTCATCCGTTACGTGCTGTCTAAGCAAGGTCAGCAAGTGGTAGAAAAAGACGGTTATGTGACTCTACCTAAGAGCGTAGTTGCTAAAGATTTAGAACAGTTAGGTATCCGCCTCTAATTCTTAATCGCTAAACCTTAAGGGTCTCTTCGGAGGCCCTTTTTGTTTTTGGGCCCTAAATCACGAACTTGAGTAGGGGGTTATCATTTTGGGGTGATTGATGGCTGACGCTGACGACTGTAATACCAATCGTATTAAATATCTGTTCATTCAGCGGGAGTTAAATGGGCTTTAGACAAGGCGAAGGCTTAAAGGCATAGTGGCGCTCTGTCGAAAGCCTTAAACGCAGTATAAAGCCCGTTCAACCCCGCCCTTCGGGAGCCTCACAGGCATCTGAACTGATTAGATATTTAATGTGATTGGTATAAATGGACATAAAAAAAGCAACCTAATAAGGTTGCTGTAAATTCCAATTCGGAATCCGGGGACGGTCGCGCTAGAAACCATCTAAAGGAGAATGATGATGAACGAAGAAACTCTTGCAAAGATTCGGTTCATAATATCTGACTCAAGGACGCGAAATTAGTTCAGCAAAAATAGAAAATATTTGAAAATATTTTTTATGTTTTCCTTTATGCATTGAAAAGTATGTGAATTTTATTGTTTATGGTGAGTTGAAGTTGATTATTGCAAGCTATCGACTCAAGCATTGTTACAAAATGCGGATGTGAGGAAGGTTTATTCGATTGCGCAGGAGTAAATCAGCGGCTGATAATATGGTCAGATAATTTTCCGTCCACAGGTTAGCTAAGTGATGCTGTTAGAAAATCAGCAAATACCAATCGCCCCCGCAACATGGGATTTAACCCGAGATTACCATTCTTTTGCCAACAGTGACCAAGTGCAGGTCACGCACTTATCCCTCGCGCTAAAAGTCGACTTTGCGACTCGTACTCTGCTCGGGGAAGCAACGCTGTCATTGCGTTATCTTGAACCACAGGTTGGCGAGCTATGGCTCGATAGTCGCGATTTAAGCATTTTATCGGTCAAGACTGATGAAGCCGCGCTGGCATTTCATCTTGAAGCAGCCGATGACATTCTCGGGCAGAAATTAGTCATCCAGTTACCCCAAGCGCAGTGCGAAAGAATCTATATTCGTTACCAAACCTCACCGGAGGCTGAAGGGCTACAGTGGCTTACACCTGAACAAACGGCGGGCAAAGCATTACCTTATCTCTTTAGTCAGTCTCAGCCCATTAATGCCCGCAGTTGGATCCCCTTGCAGGATTCGCCAAAGGTGCGGATCACCTTCGATGCGCACGTTGAGGTGCCGAAGGGCATGCGCGCCGTGATGAGTGCAATGAACGACCCTGATACACCGCTCGAAGGTCAATTCAAATTCGAGATGGAAAAGCCCATTCCCACCCATTTGCTGGCTTTAGCGGTGGGCGACTTAGCCTTTCAAGCCATAGGTCCGCGCAGCGGCGTGTATACCGAGCCTTGTATGTTGGCAGCCGCAGCGACTGAGTTTGCCGATACCGAACACATGCTGGATGTGGCGCAATCCCTCTTAGGCCCTTATGCCTGGGGCCGTTATGACATGATCATCTTGCCACCGAGTTTTCCTTTCGGCGGCATGGAAAACCCGCGTTTAGCTTTTTTAACCCCAACTCTGATTGCGGGGGATAAAAGCTTAGTGTCGACGGTCGCCCACGAGTTAGCACATTCGTGGACGGGCAATCTGGTCAGTAACGCGACTTGGCGCGATCTCTGGCTAAATGAAGGTTTTACGACCTACTTTACCAATCGGATTGTCGAAGAAGTCTATGGCAAGGAACAAGCCGAGTTGGAATGGGTCATTGAATTTGGCCGACTACAAGAAGAAATGGCGGCTTTACCGCTCCACAGGCAAACGCTGCCCGCCAATGTGCAGCAGGCCGACCCTAATCTGGCCTTTAACCGTTTTACCTACGATAAGGCATCGATGTTCGTCCATGAGCTAGAACATCGCCTCGGTCGCACCGAATTCGATAAGTTTCTGTTTGCCTATGTGCAGCACTTTGCCTTTAAGGCGATCACCACCGAAGTGTTTGTCGAATACGCGAAAGTGGCTTTAGTCGAAGCCTATCCCGATAAAATAAGTGAAGTCGAGCTGTTGGAATGGATTTATGGCGAAGGTTTGCCTCAAGGTTATGTGGGACCCACATCGCGAAGTTTAGATAAGGTCGATAGTGCCTTGGATGACTTCTTACAGGGCAAGGCGGCCAGCGAGCTTAAGGTAAAAGGTTGGCGAGTTCATCATTGGCAGTACTTTTTGACCCAATTGCCCGAAGTGTTGTCGCAGGTGCAATTAATGGATTTGGACGATACCTTTAAGTTGACCGAGTCTAGCAATGCTGAAATTGCCTGCGATTGGTTTAGGGTCGCTATCCGCAATCATTATGATCCTGTGTTACCTGCGTTAAGTGCTTATTTGCAGCGCATTGGCCGCGGCAAGTTTGTTCGTCCACTTTATGCGGAGTTGCAAGTTGCCGGCTATCACACTGAGTTACAACAAATCTATGCCAGTGCGAGGGCGGGTTACCATCCTTCGATTCAAGTGCAACTTGATAGAATGCTGAAGGGGTAAAATACAGATAAAAAAATGGCAACCTAAGGTTGCCATAAAAGAATCAAAGTAGGAGACAAAGGAATGCAGTGCGCTAGCGTGTATTCGATTGCTTCCCAAAAGGGAGATGATGATGAACGACCAACCAATTCGACTCTATGCAATAACTTGAAACTGTTTCATTGAATTAAACGGCGCGTTTTATCCATTTAATCCTTTGCTAAAGTTTTCATTTAGCAATCAATTCTGCATTAAAGCGGATTTGTTAATCCTTACATATAGTCAGACTAAGACCTTTTGATAAAGTTCAGTTGGCGGCTAAAAATTTTTAAATTTATTTTTGGCCTTGCTGGCATCAGCATATTGAGTTGTTGGTGCGTAGCTACATTTATTTTACATATAAAACATGGACATAAAAAAAGGCAACCAAACGGTTGCCTAGTGACCTATTCCTAGGTCAAGGGGGCTGCGCTAGAAGCCCCAGGGAGAATGATGAACATGAAAAAGACATTCGCTGTTCAATATGTTTGAGGGGCTTATAGAATTAAAGTTCCATCGAAAATAAAAAATAACTTAAATTTTTTATTTAATAATAAAATTTCAATGGGATAGCGTGCGGATTATTTTAAAAGCGCTTCTATCTTGTCACTAATGGCCTCTGGTTTTGTGGTTGGTGCAAAGCGAGCGACCACTTCGCCCTGACGATTAATTAAGAATTTAGTGAAATTCCACTTAATGCGTTCTGTGCCTAATACGCCCGGCGCGGCTTTTTTTAGGTACTGATATAAAGGGTGAGTGTGCTCACCGTTTACCTCGATTTTCGAAAACAGCGGAAAGCTCACGCCAAAGTTGAGTTCACAAAAACTTTGGATGCCTTTCTCATCGGCTTTTTCTTGGGCGCCAAACTGATTGCATGGGAAGCCTAAAACCACCAATCCCTGCGCTTTATATTTTTGATAGAGCGCCTCTAAGCCCTTGTACTGTGGTGTAAAACCGCACTCACTGGCGGTATTCACAATTAAGATCACTTTGCCTTGATATTGCGCCAGTGCCGTTGGATTGCCTTGAATGTCGTTTGCGCTATGGCTATAGATAGTCGATGTCATCATTACCTCCTTAGGTGTGATGATTAGCATAAATAATAGTTTGGTTGTTATCAATTTATTTGTGTGCAATTTATTTTGCGGGTTTGCTAATCTTCTTCAATATCAATATAGTTACGCTAATTTTTATCTCAGCAGAAGGGCATTTATGTGACTGAACATGAAGCCGAATACGAAACAAACACACAGGCCGATGTCGGGCAGGTTGTTCAGCAACTCACTGAAGTTGAAGGTGAAGAACAGGCAGAAGTGTTCAGTGAAATTTTAAATGAAGCTGAGCCTGGCACGGTTGCCTTAGTGCTGGAGTCATTACCCTTAGACGAGCGTTACGAGCGTTGGCAACAGGTTGAGTTTAGTGACCGTGTGACTGTGCTGAGTTTAATGCGCGCCGATCCGCGTATGGGGATCTTAAAGCAGATGCCCGACAATGAGGTGGATCTGCTGTTTGCGCAGCTCAGTCCTGAGGATTTGATTGAGTGGAGTGATTATCTCCCCGAAAGTTTTACCGACCGCGCCTTGGCGCAAATGGGCGAACGTCAGCGGCAGCGCTTCGAGCTGTACGACCAATATTCCGAAAATGAGATTGGTCGTTATACCGATCATCAAATGTTAGTGCTCAGCGATAAGGCGACTGTGGCTCAGGCGCAGCGGTTTTTCAGGCGAATCGAACTCGACTGTAACGACAACTTATTTATTGTCGATGAGGCGGATAAATATCTCGGTACGGTCAGACGTTATGATATTTTCAAGCATGATCCCTCTGAGCCGCTGATTTCACTGTTATCGGAAGACAGTCGCGCCTTAACCGCGGATACCACGCTACTCGATGCTGCCGAGGCGATAGAGCATAGCCGCGAAATTGAGTTACCCGTTATCGATGAGGCTGGGGAGCTGATTGGCCGTGTCACCCTAAGGGCCGCCACCGCCTTAGTGCGTGAGCATTACGAAGCGCAATTAATGGCGACCGCGGGTATGGATGAGTCCGACGACTTATTCGCCCCGATCATCAAAGGTGCGCAGCGCCGCGCCGTATGGTTAGGGATTAACTTACTCACGGCATTTTTGGCCTCGGCAACCATTGGGTTATTTGAGAATGTCTTATCTCAAGTGGTGGCACTTGCGGTGCTGATGCCGATAGTGGCATCCATGGGCGGGATTGCGGGGAGTCAGTCGCTCACCTTGATGATCCGCGGTATGGCGATGGGGCAGATTTCTGCGGGTAACTTATTCTCTTTAATGAAGAACGAGTTAGGCATTGGCTTAGTCAATGGCACCCTGTGGGCGATTGTGATTGGACTGGTGGCGGGCTGGTGGTTTGCCGACAGCACCATAGGCATAGTGATAGGCTGCGCGATTTTGATCAATATGGCGGTCGCGGCGTTGGCCGGGGTGTTTGTCCCTATGGTCTTGCAGCGATTTAACCAAGATGCGGCGCTCTCTGGCTCGGTGATTTTAACCACAGTGACCGATGTGGTGGGCTTTTTCACCTTCCTCGGTATGGCGACGATACTGTATCTCTAAGTGGCTTTTGGTTGTTTAACTCATTTGTATGAATCAAAACGATATTCAATTTGTCCTTTGCCAAAACGCAGCCGAATTAGCGGCTGCGGCGGCATTAATCGATCGGCGGGATGATAACGCGCATCCCCTCGACCATCAGTCCTTTACTCTGTCCCGCGCTGTTATATTGGCGAAAACCCTCGAGGGTGAGATGGTTGGCTGCGCGGCGATTAAGGCAGGTTCTGGCCCCGTGGGGGAACTCGGTTATCTGGTGGTCTCGCCTTTGTACCGTCGCCGTGGCATAGCCCAAGGGCTTACTCTTAAGCGGATTGAAGTGGCTAAAGCACAGGGGATTGCCCTGTTATTTGCCACCATTCGAGATGAGAACAATGCCAGTCGAGTGAATTTACTCAAAGCTGGATTTCACTTTTGGCGGAACTATTTAAGTATTAGAGGCACGGGGAATACCGTAGGTTGGTATTACTTAGCTTTGCAGGAAAGTGTCGATATCGACGGCATAATGCAATCTTTAGTTGGAGATCGGGTGCCTGCACCCTAAATGTTTTCGAGTTGTTTAATTTAGGTTTTATTGGTGTTTTTTACCGGTTTTCGTTTGGTTTCAAATTCAAAAATCTTCGCGACTCTCAACTAAATATGCAGATTTTCTTTTTTTATTCGGTATGATCCGCGCCATTACCCACAGTCATTATTGAGGTGTTTTTATGGCTAAGTTCAGAGTAGCAAGTGTCTTATTATTGAGTGCAGCCGCACTACAGGTGAATGCGTCAGAATTTAATCTTGGGTTAAACAACGATGTGGTTTCTACCGAGTTAGAGCTGCAAGTGAATAAAGATGTCAATGCAGTATTAGGATATATTTATTCAGACGATAGCGGTCATATTGCCCAAGGCGCAATGCACATGACCCACGATGTTGGCGTACACCACTTCGAAGTCGGTGCTAAGTTAAGCCAGTTATGGGCAGATGATGCGCCAAACGGCAGTGCCGTGTCAGTGGGCGGTCGTTATGCCTTGGCGTTAGGGCCAAATATCTCTTTGCATGCCGCCGCTTACTATGCGCCATCGGTATTGTCTTTCGGTAATGTCGATGGTCAATACGAGTTAGATTCAAAGGTGCAGTACCGCGTGAACCCTAATATGGCGTTCTATGTGGGTTACCGTAAGATTGCCTTCGAATATGATCACGCCCGTGATTTTACCTTCGAAGATGGCGTTTACATCGGCGGTAAATTCCGCTTCTAATCTCGCTTTTATTGAGTGGCCAACACTACGGCCACTTCGATGTCAAAGCCGGCCAAGGTTAACTTCGCCGGCTTTTCCATTTAGCTTTCAGTTCACTGTAACTTGGCAGGATGGAGGAAAAAATCACCAGTCCTATGCCAATACAAACCACAATGCTTAAGTGCTCATCCAAAAACCACCAGCCAAACAATGCAGCAAAAATAAGGCCTGTGTATTCCACTGGGGCCATTTGGCTGGCATCGGCACGCCGATAGGCATGGATGATGAGGTAGGTCATACCGATATAAAACAGCCCTAAGGTTAAGCCAACTTGGGCGACGGGCAGGCTAAAGTCGGCACCCTCGTACCAAGTTGCCGGTATCAGAAAAACCATCGCAAAGGCATTAGACCAAAAGAGCGTTGAAAAGGGATGCTCATGGGTTGAATATGCCTTCAAAATCAGGCTGTTTGTTGCCGAAGTCATGGCGCCAAAAAAGGCCAAGCCAATGTAGAGGTTAAATTCCGTCGGCTGACTTATCAGCAAAATGCCCGTAAAGCCAATAATCCCCGCAACGGTGCGACGATAACCAATACGCTCATTTAAAAAGAAGGCGGACATCAGCAACAGTAACAATGGGGAGGTATAAATCACTGCCGTTACGGTTGCGAGAGGCAAGTGTAATACGGCCAGCATAAAGATGGCATTGCCTAGCCCAATCAACAGCGCTCGGCTTAAGTGCACTTTGTAGAAGGGGCTTAACTTAAGGTTCCCCTGTAGGCGCCAGACAAAGGGAAGCACCAAAAGCGTGGCAAATAATTGGCGATAAAGCACAAGTTGAAATACGGGCGCATTGGTTTCAAGCAACTTAACCAATAGGTTGCCGCTGGCAATCAATAATTGTGCAGCTAAAATCATCAATAATGGTGCCATAGGTATCCAAGTGAACGTCTGATATTGAGGCTAAGGTGTTGTCCCTTAAGTTAACGACTAAAATATCATCATAAGGCACCCAATTGCCGACTAATTTAGTCTAATCAATTGTAAAAAATAAAATGTAGTCATAAAGTTAACACTTTAAATTGATTTTCTGCGTGGAACGAGACGCTGGTATATAAACTTAGATACCTATGAGTAAACCTAACTTGCAACATTTTTGGTGCTTTTTGCTGCTTCTTTGGACATTTAGTCCGTTTGCCCATAGCGCTGAAATTGCGTTGGATTCCCCCTATTTATTCCATGCCGATGCGAAACAGCTCCCTCCCGAGCATTTTAATGATGTGACCCAGTGGATGGGGCAACTTGAGGAGGCTCGTTCAGTAAGCCTTGCGGGCGGTGATTATTGGATGGTATCACCGGTAATGGTCAATAGTCGTCAAAGCCATTGGGTGGTGGATGCCAGTAATTCTATTGTAGAATCAGTCGATTATTGGTTACTTGGCAGTGATGGCTCAGTGCAAACGGCCCACAGTGGTTACTATGCGCCCTATGAATTTTTATTCGATTACGGCCGTAAAGTACGACTGAATATGGGGACCGATTATTGGTTAGTGACTCGACTCAGTAGCCGCTATTATTCCTCCGCGCCCGAATTGGCGATAGAGTCGGAAGAAGTGCACCAGTTAACCAACGACCGTGTGGCCATGGCGATACTGATTTGTTTAGGGGGATTGCTCTTTATCGCTCTATACAATCTACTGATTTACATCTCTATTTTTGATAAGGCCTTCTTATACTATGGTCTTTATGTATTGACCTATTTTGGTGGCTGGGCACTGACCTTCCATTTACCGGCGCATCTATTTAACTTCCATCAGCTTGAATTACATCATCTGTTTTTTATCAGCTTGCCGATATTTAACATCATGTTCTACAAGCACTTCTTACAGTTACCTAGCTATTCGCCTAGATTATGGCGGCTTAGCCAATATTTATTAGTCGCGTGTATTTTAGCCTTGCCGACCAGTATTTGGTTATTGCCCTATACCGCGATTATTGCCTCTGTCTTAATCATGCTGTGGATTGCGTTAGCGATCACCTGTGGCAATGTGTGCTTGATGAAAGGCTTTGCCCCCGCGCGCTATTTCATCATGGCCTTTAGTTGTTTGCTGTTGCCTGCGGTGATTATCTTACCGGGCAATATGGGGATCACCCCTGATTTTATTGAACATGCCGAGTTTGCGACACTACTGGGTGGCACTGTGGATGCTTTGCTGTTATCCCTTGCGTTAGCGAATAAGCTCAAACTGTTGGCTGAAGAGCGCAAGGCCCACATTGAAGAACTCGGTATCGCCTGGGAGAAGGCCCGACTCGATGGTTTAACCCGGGTGGGCAATCGTTATGCCTTTGATGAATATATGAATTCGCAATTAACCTTTGCCGATAAGGTTGTACAACCAACAGCCTTGGTGCTGCTCAATGTCGACAGCCTTAAAATGGTGAATGATACCTTAGGGCATCAAGAAGGAGACCGTTTACTGCAAAATCTAGTGCAGTTTTTGCAGGCGACCAATATTGCTCACCTTAAGATTTACCGGATCAGCGGCGATGAGTTTGTGCTTATTCTGCCTGCAAATGGCATGGGGACCTTAACCAGCAGCTTAAAGGGATTAACGGCGCAATTTGCCGCCGAAGGCTTAAAGGATTGTCAGTTTAGTTTTGGCGTTGCCATCAATAGCGATGTGGCCGAACCCCACGAGTGGCTACGCTGCGCCGACAGCCATTTGTATCAGTCGCGAATGGAAAAACGTCGTCAAGAATACGCCGATACCCGCGCGGGTGAGATAGTCTCCGTTTAAAAGAGTGTCAATTTAGAAGAGTGCTTATTTAAAAGAGTCTCGATTTAAAAGACGGCCTATTTAAATTTGAATACACAATATCTGGATAAAAAAGGGGCTGCATAACGCAGCCCCTTTGCATTTAGGCGAAGTCTTTTTCGCCTTTGATAATCGCCGGATGGCCGCAGATGGCTTTGGCGGTATGCATGCCCGCCATGGTAGCGGCCTCCACACAACCGGCGTTGAGGCCGGTTTTAATCCAGTCCCCCGTCATATACAGATTGTCGATACCTGTGCCATCCGTGGTGATCCGATATTGTGAGCTGCCTTTAACGGACAAGACGTAACGCTCGGAAGGATCCACATTGGCGCGCCAATATTGGCTATCGAATCGCGCTTCACCTTGGCGGTTTTGTTCATCGTGCAACCATTCCCAGGGGAAGCTGTCGCCAACCTGTTGCCACAGCTTATGAATTTCCGTATTGAGCTGATTGATGGCGCCAGCCTTAGCTTCGGCGGTTTTACGCTGCTGGAAACCGATATCGGTGCGTGGTGGGTACGCATCAACAGGTAAAGCCGAGCAGAAATAACTGGCATTTTTAGGCTCTAGGCCGCGCCAGTCTTCTTTATCGAGCAATTGGTCCATTGATGCCCACGTATCGAAGGGCTCGGTAAAGCCTGATAAGACGGGCTGCTCGCCATCCTCAGAATAATTTGGCCAACCCATACCATTAAGATCTTGATTCATCCACAGTTGATAGGCTTGGGTCGCGACTGTCTGCACTTTGTCAACACAGGTTTTGAGCGCCGGACTCTGCGCCATCACCTCGCTCGCCACATGGGGGACAGATCCTAATGACAGACCAAAAATCACTTTGTCGAAGTCCACGCCTTTTTGCAGACGTTTTTTCGGTAGCGCCTGACCAAATTTCGCCTCGTACAGGTTGTCCCAATCGCTCCAGAAGTGCTCCAGATTAATATCATGGGCTTTTAGCAATGCGGCTTGCTCAGGCTCGAGCTGATCATAATTTGGCGTGCTGGGCCAGCAGGCTAAGCCTTTAACATCCACGAGTGGATTATACTCTTTAAGTGAAGGTGCCAGTGCGACTTGCTCTGTGATTTCAATCGCTTGAATGCTGTTGTTGCGGCATTCTAAATTATCGACCCGATTGAAGAAGTGGAAATTAACCCCGCGCCGTTTCAGCACTTCATAGTAGGGGGTAAAGACCACATCTCCCATACCCGCCTGCATTTTCCACATGACTCCGCCTTGATAACACAGAGCGATACGCAGCATGGAGCGAATAATGGTGCCCGCTTCGACATTCGGTTTGTCGAAGTTGCCTTTTTCGTAGGCAAACACCAGATCATAAAAACCGCGAACCGGCGCGCTGTCGACCGTGTATTTTTGGCTGGCGCCATGTTTGGTTAACCATTCGCGGTAATCGTAGTCGTTGATGGCATCGAAGCCCTTTTCAAACACATCATCGACAAACATCCCTTTTAAGATGGTTAAGCCTAAGTCGACGGCGATATACAGATGGCGTAACTCGTCGTTAGTGTCTAAATGGTCGCTAAAGCGTTTAACCAGCCTTTGGTGCAGGGCATCGACGGCGGATTCAACCAAACCATCGTCACTCTCGCTGTGAACATGCTCATCGCATTCACGGCCAATCATTTGATTAAAATGGCATTCGAGCTTGTTACCAAGAGCGTCGAGGGAGTCCATCGCATCATCAACCGAATCTTCTAACTTATCCTTCAGCCGTTCAAACCAGCCGATATCGAGCCAGTTTTTCGGCGTCGCCATAGCTTTTTCATCGGCTTCCAGGAGGGAGTCCATGTCCTTTAGCCATTCTTTTATCCAAGCAAAGGCGGCCTTAACTACCTTCCAGAAGGTTAAGGTTTCGGTACCATCTCCAGGGATCCCTGGGAGTGTTGGAAAGGTGATTGGCCAGCTAACGGAGCGGCCATTAATTTCTTCCTGCAGCACAATAAAATTATGGGGTTTAAAGGCATCGAAGAAGGTCGCCAGCGGCGCTTCCGGTGGGCGGTCTAATTCTGCATAGGCTTTACGCATCAAGGCGCAGGCATTTTGGTAAAAACCAAACCAGATATGCAGGCCATGCTCTTCAATCCGTTGCCCCATCGCGGCATTACGGCCACTTGCGCCCTTGCCGCCGATACGCCAGCCTAATTGATAGACATCAATCTCATATTGATTCTGCCAACCGGGCCTGTCGGTGAGATAACTGGCGGCGGTCATGGCGGCGACGCCACCGCCAAGAATGGCAATTTTTTGTTTTTTGATTTCCGAGTTATCGACCAGCACTTCGCCCGGCGGCACTTCAAAATCAAAGTTCACATGGTAGGGCAGTAATACATGCTGCTCGCCAACTTCGACGCCTAGCGTCTCTTTGAGTGGGAAGCTGGCGTTATCAAAAATGGTGGCAACAAAGTCATTTTCCAACAGGGCGACACTGTGCACTTTGTTGACCCGTGCGGGCGCCGCGGTAACCGCCTGATAAACCGCTTTTTGGCCTGAAGCATCCGGAAACTGTTTTAAAAACACTTGGTCGATGGCAGGCTTAAACAGCAAATGAAACAGTTGCTCCTCACCGAGTTTATCCAGCTCTGGAATAAAATCCGTTTGTTCTTTAAAGAGTTGCCAGGTTTGGGCTATGGCCTCTAGCGTGGTGAGCTGCGCCTCGGGCTTGGCATTGCAATTCACCTCAATCAGCGGGTGCATGGCAAGCTCAGTGTCAGGACTAAAGTGTAAGAAGCTCTTTGTTGCCAAGGAGAGGCGGGTTAATGGCTCACCGACCGCGGGCATAGTGTATTCACACAAATACTTGGGATAACCGAACAACTCGCGACCATTGATCAGGGCCATCGCATCATTTACCCAAATATGCAGCGGCTGAAAATACACATGGCTGATGGCTGTGCTGTTGCTATTGTCTTGGCGACCGACCATGACCCAAGTGATGATGTCGGTTTCTTGGATCCAACCCTTGGCCCTGTCGGTTGGGTCTTCTGAATAGGCTTTTTCGATTTGGGTGAAGGTTGTCAGTACGTAGGGCGACAGTACTTTAAAGTACATGGCGCTTCCGGCCACTTGATTGAGCGTTTTATCGATGGAGCGCTGCAGGTTGGCGAGTTTTCCCTTGAGAAAAAAGCCGTACATATCGGCTTTATTCAACACTAAGGGCGAGTGCATCAACATACTGCCAGGGGGATAGATAAAATCGGGGCGTTGTTTTTCCATGGGATCATCCTTTAAACCCGTCAAGATGTGTCAGGTGGTTTGGTAAACAAAAGGCGTTAATAAACCCTAAAGAGCATAGGGTAAATCAACTCATTAGCCTATTGATTTTACAATTGAATCAAAACGGAAAGGATGAAGGACAACTTGTACTAACTAGCAAGTTGGAGGTTATCCAACTTGCTCGGATTTGACTGGCTTATTAAAGCTCGAATTTGCTAAGGCAAACGGGTGTTTATCGGTTACTTCGATTTATGCTGATAGAAATCCACCTCTGCATCATCTGAATAACGGCGCTTAGTATCCCTGCGACGTTGTTTTACGCGTTTGTTTTTTTGCTTACCTTTGACGTTATCGCCCCATGGCGCATCATCGTCGTCAAATTCATAGGAGTGTGACATGGTCAAAATTCCAAAAATACCTGTGCCATTCTCAGCACTCGATCTTTTTACCCAAAGGCGAGATTAAGCTAAAGCGAAATATTTAATCACTGATGGTGAAAAGTTTTGTCCAAGAAGGGGCGATACGTCTTAATGGAGTTGCATTGGCGATTTTACCCAGCGCCATAGGGTTTATCTTGATGATTATTAAATGAATAAGATTAAAAGCGCATTCATATTGTGTGGAGGTAAAAAGAATGGCACTCAAGGGATGAGTGCCAAGTTCTGATAAAAAATAAGGAGTTAGTGCTAGGGCGTGTTGACGTTTCGAGATTAGATTTTGTTCGTTCTGGCAAGCACGTGCTCGCGAAACGAGGAATGATGTGTAGTCATTCTACTCAAATGATGAGTGACAAAGAGCAAGGGTTTGCCAGACGAACCCTTCGGGCAGCATTTAGCTGGCTTTTCTGCCGCGTTATCGTCCGTTTATGTAGAATAACTACACTGCACGGACTTTGCCTTGCATAAAAGCCAGCCAAACTGCTGCAAAAATAACCCTGAAACGTCAACACGCCCTAATAATTGCGCTGCATGCGCGCTACAAACATTCCATCTGTATTGGCCTCGAAGGGCCATACGGTCAACATTTCTGTTTGTTCGCCAGTAAAGGGGTGGCGGATGGGCACTAAGCTGAACTCGGGATGTTGTTGTAAAAAGGCGGAAACCACTTGCTCATTTTCTACAGGCGACAATGAGCAAGTAGCATAGACTAAGCTTCCGCCCTGTTTTACCGCCTTGCTGCTGCGGCTTAAAATATCCAGTTGGAGTGCAGCTTTATCAGTGACGGCATCGAGGCTGTCGAGCCAGCGCATATCGGGATTACGGCGCCAGGTGCCCGTGCAGCTACAGGGCGCGTCGACTAATACTCCATCAAAATGGTTGGCATCGACTGGCAGCGCATCACTGCGCCAGCGCGCAATGCTGATGCCATCAAACCTTGCCCGCTGGGCACGTTTGCTGAGTTCTTCTAAGGCGTGGGCGCGAATATCCGACGACACAATTGAGCCTACCAATGGGCTGTGCTTAGTCGCGGCCGTTTGCATCAGTGAACGCAATTGCAGGGTTTTTCCACCCGCACCACTGCAGGCATCCCACCAGTGTTGCCAGGGCACTGGTGCACAGATTTGACCTATCACTTGCGAGGCTAAATCTTGGATCTCGATTTTGCCTTCTTTATAGAGTGATATTTCATTGAGATTCATGCTCTTAGTGCCAAGATTGATGGCATCTTCAAAATAGAGGCTCAGGCTCGCATCTATCCCAAGTGCTTGCAGTTGTTTGACTGCTGTTTGGCTGTTGATTCCCTGCGCACGTCCCCAAATCGGTGGGCGGCTAGACATGGCTTCGATGAGATTTGGACGCAGTTCTGGCGCAATCGGGCATATCTGCCAAAACCATTCGGGTAATAAATCTGTGAGTTCGAAGGACGCTTGGGGAAATTGCTGCCGTACCAGTGCCAATTTATCTGTTAAGCTGCTAACGCTAAGGGATTGAAGTTGTTGATAATCAACCGGCGATTGGGCGAGCTCATGCCAGGCTTGGGCGATATCCTGCCATGGATGCGCTTCGATTAAGGCGCTCGTACTGAGCATGGCAAAAAATTGTGGCGCCTGTTGATGATCGCCCGTGGCTTTAAACCAGCCCCACCAACGGAACAGGCTAAATAAGGATTCGCGGATGACTTTGCGGTCCTTAGAACCGTGCTTTTTATGTTCCCTAAAGTAGTTCGCGAGCACTCGGTCGGCGGGTTGCTTGGTATTTAAAATCTCATCGAACAATAACTTAATGGTATTGGCATAACTTAATCCGCGTTTTTGCGCGAGGGTTTGCGGTTCGATATCCACTGTTGATGCCATGATTGCTGATGATAAGCCGTTTGGATTGCCCATAAAGTTAGCCTGAAAAGGGGCCCGGCCGAGTGACATTCATCCGATGGGATGAATATGGCCAAGCAAATCAATAAGTGGCGCAGAGTGTAGCAGTTTTACGCATCACTAGCAGTAAAAAAGCCCCAATGCTAAGTTGGGGCTTGATGGGTAAAAACGAATGCGGGCGTGAGGAGATGATGACCTACTTAGTCACCATTTTCTGGATTTGCTTAGCACGCTCTTCATCACTCAAAACCGAAGGCGGAGGTGTCACTATGCCTTTTTGGCAAGCGGGACGCAGGGCTAGCTCGTCTAACCAACGTTGTAAGTGAGTGAGTCCTTCCATATTGATGCCGCTCCATTCATGGATGCGCACCCAAGGCCAAGTCGCGATATCGGCAATGGTGTATTCATCACCGGCCAGATACTGATGCTTGGCTAACTGGGTATTCATTACCTCAAACAAACGTCGACCTTCTTTTTGATAACGTTCAATGGCCGCGGGGATTTTTTCGGGGAAGTAACGGTAAAAAACGTTAGCTTGACCCATCATAGGGCCGACACCGCTCATTTGGAACATGAGCCATTGAATGACCTGTGAGCGTTTTTTAGGATCGGCAGGCAAAAACTTACCCGTTTTTTCAGCCAGATACAGAAGAATTGCGCCGGACTCGAACACCACAAAGTCCTCGTTATCTCGGTCGATAATGGCTGGAATACGGCCATTAGGGTTAATGGCGAGAAACTCAGGCTGTTTCTGTTCGTTAGTGTTGAAATCTAACTTATGCACTCGATAGTCGAGACCCATTTCTTCGAGCGCGATGGAAATTTTAAAACCGTTCGGGGTCGCGGCGGTATATAAATCAATCATAGTTATCCCTTAAGTCTTAACTGGTTAATGCTTAACTTGGCTGCCCAATAGGGCATCGCTGTCAGTTTTTTGGGGTAAGCGACACTATCGCAGGGCGCTGGGCCACTGTCGCAAACCATGCCTGAATGTGGGGCAGTGTGTCATCCACTTGAATATCTAAGTTTTTAATAAAGCTGATAAAAACGTATGCAGAAATGTCGGCAATCGTAAAGTTATCGCTCGCCACATAGCTTGATTTGGCTAATTGTTGGTCTAAGGTCGGCAGGAAGTCAATGACCCGTTGGCGTGATTCTGCGCCCCAGGCTTCGACGCAATTTTCCCTGTCTTTGTAAATACCCGTCAGGTTTCTAAAGGCTTGAAAGCCGACCATCAACCCTTGTAGTTCGATAATGCGCTGCCACATTTCGACTCTGGCACGCTCTAGTGGACTGTTGCCAAAGAGTGATGTTTCACTCGGATGGATTTCTTCTAAATAGCGGCAAATAGCCACGGATTCACATAGATAGCTTTCATCATTGAGTTCGAGCAGGGGAATTCGGCCGTTTAAGCTTTTGGCTTTAAATTCAGGGCTGAGGTTTTCGCCGCCGCGAATGTCCACACTCACACGTGGAATGTCGATGCCTTTCTCGGCGAGGAAAATACTCACGCGTCTTGCGCTTGGCGTAGGGGCTAATTCATAAAGCTTCATGCTCTTTCCTTCTGTGAATCTGTAAGTTTGGCCAAATAGGGCTTTAACGGAACGATCGGTTAGGATAGAATTTACGCCATATCTAAACGGTCAGTCAAGAATGTTTTTACCCCGTGATATTCCGTTTAATGCAGGCATCAATCTAGGTTTGGACCATGGCACGCAGTTGTAATTTTGATAGACAGGAAAAGCTTATTCAGGCGATGGAGCTGTTTTGGCGAAAGGGATTTGCCGAGACCTCGATTGCCGATCTGGTCGAACACTTAGGGATTAATCGCTTCAGCTTGTATAACAGTTTTGGCGATAAACAGAGTTTGTATCGCGAATCCCTGCGCTTTTATCTCGATCATTATTCCTTCGGCGCGAAGGAGCAAATTCTGCACGCACAGGCCGGTCTGAGTGAGATCTTGACCTATTTAGCGCGATTTGTGGCCTTGCAGCGTGAGCAAGAGTACGGCTGCTTTATGCAGAATGCGGTGATGGAAAAATGCCTCGACGATGACTGCGTGCAGCAGGAGTGCCAGCGTTTATTCACCCAGTTGCAGACTAACTTTACTGATGTATTGCGCTACAGTCAGTTGCAGGGCGAGTTATCTCAATCGGTTCAACCTGAGTCGCTCGCGGCTTTTTTAGTGCTTCAATTACAAGGGATTAGAGTGCTAGGCAAGGCGAAGGAATACGGCCTATTGGATAATGCATTTAAGGTTTTAAGCGAATACCTTAAGAGTCTCGCATTAAGGCCACTTAAGCTCGTCGATGGGAAATAGCGCTTAAGCAAAACCGAAAAGCATGAGGCCAAGTGAGTGCTTGGCCTCGTCAACAGTAAAACTTATGCAAACAACTATGGAAAAGCTAAAAGTCCAATTCGAGGGCGAAGCACAAGTAGGCCATCAATTGGCTACAGTGGGCGAATTGTTCGGCGCAGTAGCGGGCGGCATCGGCTTGGCAGAGTCGCTCGAAGGGGATTGGTTTTAGCGCGATAAAGTCCTTACGTTTCAGTTCGTCCAGCATTGGGTGATGCTTATCGAATCCCTTAGGCGGGCGCGTCAAACTGTCACCATCCATCACAAATCCATGACTGGTTAAGGTCTGTAGCGCCTTTTTATAGCCGTTGGGGTTTTCATCGATACAAGTCCGAATGGCATTCAGCACCTTGGATTCGGGATGCCAAATACCAGCGGCAATAAAACATCCATCCTCGGCAATGTGTAAATACAGCCCAGGTGCATGCACATCCTTACCCTGAAAATGCCGAAACTGGATCCCCACATTGGTCTTGTAGGGCGTTTTGTCGTTGCTAAAACGGCTATCGCGCTGTGGGCGCATTAAGCTGCCACCGACTTTTTTGGCAACCGCCGTTAATCTTGGGGAAATAGCCACAATATCAGGCTGAATTTGCTCGATAAAACGCAGCGCAGGGGTTCTGACCTTACTTTCATATTCTTCCTGATGGGCTTTAAACCAGTCACGGGAGTTATTGAGCGCTAGCAGTTTGAGAAAATCTAAGCTGGCGGCTGTAAATGCCAACTCGGTTTGGGGTTGTGCGGTTAGCTTAGTCATGTCCATAAAACCTTTGAGGTGCTTGAGACTGGGATTCCGACCGTTAATCAAAACAGGCTAGTGCGAGTTGAACAAATGCGCGTGGATATTGCAAATTCTTCGAGCATTTCTCAGCAGTTACCATCAGTTTGTGATTTACATGTAAAGCTAGGTGAGAATTATTCTCATCTTTGGCTTTGATGCCTATAATGCCGCCCTATTTTTTACACTATGTAACAGGGGATGGGGAGATGAGATATCAACCTAAGAGCAGGATATCAAAAGCAATAATGGGCTGTGTGGGTTTGACGATATTGCCTACGTTGCCACTTAATGCCAAGGAAGTATTGGGAGCGCCTAAGGTCGAGCCAATCGAGATATTACAAGTACATGGCCAGCAATACCGCCGAGCGACCACTATGACTAAGCCGGGCGAGGCGATCATCTCTATGGAGCAGATTGAAGAGATGCAAGCGACCACATTTGCTGAGGTCATCGATGATATGGCTGGTGCCCATATTGATGGCGGGACTCGCAGTGGCGGTGAGCGCATCAACCTGTGGGGATTTGGCGAAACCGAAGATTTTAATATTTATGTCGATAACGCCCCCGTGGGATTTGAGCAGTATCGTTATGGCTCGTTCTTCTTAGATCCCGATTTAATCAAGCGAGTCGAAGTGATTAAAGGGGCCCACGATGTCCGCTCGGGTAACGGCGGCTTTGGCGGCTCTATGTATGTTGTGACTAAATCTGCCGATGATTTTTTAACTTACAATCAAAACGTTGGTGCCCGAGTCAAAGCCAGTTACGCCAGTAATAACGACGCCCAAAGCTACACAGGAACAGTTTATGGACGAGCTAATAAACAACTTTCAGGTTTATTGCATGTCACTCGCCGTGATGCGGGGGATGTGACGCTTGCCAATGGTGACGAATTTGAATACTCAGGTTATGAGCAAAATAATTACCTCGGCAAACTGGATTACGAACAGGGCGACCATCAACTCATGTTGAGCCTGACCCATTATCTCGACGAAGGGCGTAAGCCATGGGCCAATCGTCGTGGACCTATGCCCGCAATTTCTGACTACAACATCCGTAAATATGGCTCCTATGAACAGGCGCTCTATGCCACCACGGCCTACAACACCTATGAAGACAATACTTGGTCGGCGAATTATCGCTACTCACCGAGTAATCCTTTAATTGATACCCAGATAGTGATTTCTCATTCGGCGAATGCGCGTCACTGGATCAGGCCGCCAATCGCGTGGGAGAAGATGACTGTCTCCGTCGGCAACTTCGGCCATGAATCTTGGCTGGATTACAAACGTGACTACATTGACATCAACAACTTAAGTGTTATTGGGGATCATGAGATCACCACGGGGTTGCAGTTCCGCAGTCTCGATAGGGATTCGATGGTGTTTAACAAAAGTTATGAGAAAAATCCCGAGAAAAACTACGGTTGGTACACGCCTTACTATCAGCCCGAAGGGCGTCAGGATACCTATGCGGTGTATTTGCGCGATGCGATTAGCGTGACGGATGAGCTGACCATCACCCCTTCGCTACGCTATGACTTTATCTACAGTATTGGTCGTCCCAACATTGCCCCCGATTACAACGATATCGAGGCGGGGCACGACTACAGTTCGACCCACCATTCGGGCTTTTCACCGCGATTGGGAATCGACTACCAGTTAACTGCGAATACTCGAGTGAATTTCGATTACGCCTACAGCTTACAAGCGCCAGTGGTCGATGAAATCTATGCGGTGCAATACGCAAAGGCGAGCATTACTGGCACGAGTCGAGATATCGATGTGGAGCGTCTGCACGCCTTTAAATTGGGCTTGATGACACAGCAAACCAGTCTTTTTGCCGCCCAAGATACGCTTTCAACCCAAGTGACCCTCTTTGCCAACTTGGGGCGGGACGATATTGCTCAGCGCCGAGGGGCAAAGTCCGACCCAAATCAAGCGATTCAAAGCGGTTACACCAATCTTGACGGCTATGATATCTACGGCGCCGATCTCGAGTCCCAATATCGTTATCAGGATTTCTTCAGTGACTTAGCGGTTTCTTGGTTACAGGGTGAGCACAGGGGATCGCTCAGAGACAGTCAAGGCGAGGACGAATACCTTGCCAACATTGCGCCGCTGGATATTCGCCTGCGTGTGGGCATGTACATTACGGATGACATCTCAGTCGCTTGGCAAGGCACTTGGTACGATGCGCAGGATAATGTGCCTCAGGGTGATATCTTCAATGCTGAGTCCCCAAGTGAGAATTACTTCTTACAAAATATATATTTAGCCTACGAGCCCCAAGAGATTCTAAAAGGACTCAGCGTGCGCTTAATGGCAAAAAACCTGACTAACCAGCAAGTGACGCCGTTTCTATCGGATGGAATTCCCGCGCCGGGGCGTGATATTAGGCTCAGTTTAGCTTATGAATTTTAAGGATTAAATGGCGATTTAAAGGATGGAAAAACAGATAACTCATATAAAAAATAGGGTTATCTTGCCTTCCCCCCTGCCGTGAAAAGCCAATTTATGGCATAATCCGCGTTTTATTACGCATGTAGACAGAAAAAATGACTGAAAATGAATTGCTAACTCGCTGTGGCGGCAAATGTGAACTCTGCGCAAGTGACGTCGAACTCTCCATTTATGACTTACCAGCTTCCGATGGTCATGAAAATGAGATCATGATTTGTGAAAATTGCAGCAGCCAAATCGCCGCACCGGATACCATGGACATGAACCACTGGCGTTGTCTGAACGACAGCATGTGGAGCCAAGTCCCAGCGGTTCAAGTAATGTCATATCGCATGCTGAAACGCCTAAGCAGCGAAAGCTGGGCGCAGGATTTACTGGATATGCTGTATCTGGAAGAGGATTTACGTGCTTGGGGCGATGCCGAAGCGGCAGCCGCGAGCGATGATACGCCACCGACCTTAGACAGCAACGGTGCAGTACTGAACGCTGGCGATACCGTGGTTATCATTAAAGATCTCAACGTCAAAGGCACCAGCTTTGTGGCAAAACGCGGCACAGCGGTTCGCAATATCTCGTTGACCAACAATCCTGAGCATATCGAAGGCCGTGTGAATGGCACTCGCATCGTGATCCTGACCTGCTTTGTGAAGAAGTCTTAATCGACTCGAGTTGAAGCTGTTAGCTTGATACCTGAACCGCCCAATTTTTACAAATTGGGCGGTTTTTTATGTGCTTAAATCCTAGGCCATCACTTGTCGATAGTGCAGGGCATAGCTGCTCGGATTAAATTGCCGCGACAGCAGATAAGCGATGACACTCAGCGCCGCAAGTAATAACCAGGCCATATTAAAGCTTTGGAAATTATCGCGAATAAGTCCCGCTATCCAAGGTGAGATAGCGGCAATACTGTAGCCAATACCCTGCACAAAGGCAGTTAACTTACCCGCTAACAGTGGATTCTGTTGATGATCCATAGTCACAATCAAACTCAGCGGGAAAATACCACCAATCCCGAGTCCCGCCAGCGCGGCCCAGAGGAATATCGACACCTGTGGTGCGAGGGCGAATCCGATAAAACCAATGAGTTGCAACAGACACAGTAAGGCAATAATCGCCCGTCTATCCGTCGATTTGCTGGCAAGCCAAGGAAAGACTAAGCCTGCGATCACTTCCATACTGGTGAGGAAGCCTAAGGCTAATCCTGCCTGGGTTTGGCTATAACCTAACTCGATGGCATAAGGTGCTAACCAGGCGAGCACGCAGACATAACAACTTGTTCCTAAAGCAAAAAACAGTGCCAATAACCAACTGCGGCGATAGCGCCAAAATGAGTATTCCGCCTGTTTGTCGGTGTGACTCGGCAGGGCAAGATGTTTTCGGCTGACAATCCATAGCAAGATGGCGATGAGG
Source organism: Shewanella mangrovisoli (assembly GCF_019457635.1). NCBI lineage: Bacteria > Pseudomonadati > Pseudomonadota > Gammaproteobacteria > Alteromonadales > Shewanellaceae > Shewanella > Shewanella mangrovisoli. The sequence goes on along the minus strand of NZ_CP080412.1, from coordinate 3,271,069 downwards.
GCTAACCAAGTCCAATGGCCTAAGCCTGCTCGCCAGCCTAAATCGGCCGCTATAAAAGGTGCGCTGCTGGCGGCCATTGCCGCCCCGCCCATAATGGCGGTGACATATAAGCCCATCATCAACGGTGTTTTGTCGGCAAAGTTTTGTTTAATCAGAGTAGGCATTAAGGTTTGGATGAGGGCGATACCCATGCCCGCTAAAAGTGCAGAACAGATCAGCGCATTCACCGTCTCGACCCAAAAACGCATCGCAGTTGCAATCAGCAGAAATAGCAGCGATACCGTCACAGTGTTTGCAAACCCCAAGCCTTTGGCAATCTTAAAACCAACGAAACACCCCATTCCCATGGCAAGGACTGGCAGCAGGGTGAGCATTGAGGCGAGGGCAAAACTTAAGGAAATATCCTGTTGAATACTCGGCAGTAATGGGCCGACAGAGGCAAGGATGGGGCGCAGATTAAGCCCGATAAGTAACAGACTGACACCTATCATCAGCTGATTGCCCCTAGGGGATAAAATATGAGACATCGCATACTCCTACGCAGGGTCGAATAAAAATGGCTAACACAATCCGTTGAACAGTTTGCACTGTGAAACTGACTTAAACTTTATAAGAAGTATCTTTACGTAAAGATATATGAATTCTGCGGTAAAATGGTTAGCATGTAAAGAATCTTTATGTAGAGATAAAACCATGGCAGAAAATCAATCAGCACTCGATACTCAGCAGGCACTCGTAACGTCTGAAGACGGATTGGATATCATCCTTGGGCAGTGGCAGGCTCAAGGAGTGACAGAGGATTTGGTCCCGATGGCGGTGTTAGGGCGCATCGCGCGCCTGACCAAATATATGGAAAACGCCATCGCCCTGTGTCACGGCGAATTTGGCCTAGGTCAGGGGGAATTTGATGTGCTCGCGACGCTCAGACGTTCGGGCGAGCCTTATATGCTATCGCCTTCGCAGTTGTATCAGAGCATGATGTTAAGCTCTGGCGCTATGACGAGTCGCTTAGACCGGCTTGAAAATAAAGGGCTGATTGCCCGTGAGCACAGTAAGGAAGACCGCCGCGCCGTGCATGTGTCGCTCACCGCAGAAGGCAAGTCATTGATTGACGCGGCGCTGCCCAAACATATTCAATGCCAGAGCGCGTTATTGGCAGGGGTGCCTAGCGCCGAGCGCGAAACATTGCAGCAGATTTTAAAGACTTGGCTTGCTCACTTTGAACGGTAATCGGCCCTGTTTTTGGGGCGAGAGACAAAGTGCCGTATGGCGTTTTTAGGGATAACATCAGGGAGTGACTATGGTAAAAAAACGCGAAGCGTTTGAAATTGAAGGCAAGCGAGTCGTTGCGGGCACGCAGATGGGGATAAAACTTCCCGCCGCTAAGCTCTATACCGATACCCAACTCGATATTCACGTGGAAGTGTTCCATGGTCTCAAACCTGGCCCGACACTGTTAGTCTGCGCCGCCATCCATGGCGATGAGCTCAATGGCATTGAGATCTGCCGGCGCTTGCTTGGGCGTGTCAATCCTAAAAATCTAGCAGGCACTTTGATAGTGGTGCCCATAGTCAATGTGTTTGGTTTTATTCAACAATCCCGTTATCTCCCCGATAGACGCGATCTCAATCGTTGTTTCCCCGGCTCGAGCAAAGGTGCGCTGGCGAGTCGTTTAGCCAACCTTTTTGCGACCCAATTACTGGTGCATGCGACCCATGTGATTGATTTACATACGGGCGCAATTCATAGGGATAACTTGCCGCAGATCCGTTGTGATACTGGCGATGAAACCATGTTAGCTATGGCGAATGCCTTCGGCGCGCCACTTATCATGCACTCCAAGGCGCGCAGTGTGTCGATGCGTGGCTATGCGAACCAGCAGGGCATTCCCTGTATTTTGTATGAGGCAGGCGAGGCGCTGCGCTTTAGTGAACTGGCGATTAAGTCGGGTCTTAAGGGCGTACTCAATGTGATGCGAAGCCTTGGTATGCTCAAGGGGCGAGTCAGTAACAAGGTCGCCAGTGTCAGCGCAATACGCAGTTATTGGGTTCGCAGTGAGTCCGATGGTTTAGTGAATATGAAGCTTAAACTCGGGCAGCGGGTCAATAAGGGGTATATCATCGCCCATATTGTGAGTCCGCATGGGGGCGATAGCGTAGCCATTCGCGCCCCCACCGATGGCATCATCATAGGGATCAGCAATATACCTGTGACCAATGAAGGTGAGGGCATGTTCCATATTGCGCAGTTTGAAGGGGATGAAATTGAAATCGCCAACGAACAACTCGATGAATTTTTAATGGAATACGCCTGATATTTACTGCGCCTTAGCTTTAAAGCCAATAGCGTAATGAGGAGTCAAATGAAGACTGTTAACGTCGGTGATAAACAGATTTGCCCGAGTAAAATTCTGTGTATTGGGCGAAATTATGTCGACCATATCCATGAGCTGGGTAATGACATTCCCGAAGATATGGTGGTGTTTTTCAAACCCAACTCGGCGATTAGCACAGTGCTGCATGCTGAGCATTTAGGTGAGGCGCTGCACTATGAAACTGAGTTGTGTTTTATCTATCAGCAGGGGCGTTTTAGCCATGTTGGGGTCGGGCTGGATCTCACGAAGCGAGAGCTGCAAAGCAAACTGAAAGCCAAGGGATTACCCTGGGAAAAAGCCAAAGCCTTCGACGGCGCGGCGCTCTTTAGTCCCTTTGTTGCTATCGATGATGCCAGCGCGGCATTTGAATTCAGCTTAACGATAGACGGGGTGTTAACCCAAGTGGGCCATATTGAGTTAATGATCTATAACCCGCAGACGATTCTAGAAGAATTACAAAGCTTTACCACCTTAGAAGACGGCGACATTGTGATGACAGGCACCCCAAAAGGTGTCGGCATCATTCCACCGAATCGGGTATTTAAGTTGGCCTTAGGCCTTAAGGATGCGCCACACCAAGCGCCCTTGGTCGAGTATGAATGGCAAAGCTGGTAATGCAATGACGGCGCACTCTGCATCGGCTCATCAGGCGGCAACTGAGCTGGCAATCCATCCCCTTTGGCAATATTTGCTCGCCTTAGGGGCCGAGCCCGAGCACTTAGCGCCGCTACTCAGTCAAGCAAGGGCGTTGGTATGCCAGCCCGGCGAGTGCTTATTACCCCAAGGCGAGCGTCAGCCATTTGCCTATTTTGTGGTGGATGGCATAGTGCGCGCTTGCCACTATACCCAAGAGGGCAGTGAACGCTGTAAGGAGTTTTACTTCGAAGGTGAGCTTTGTTTCTTATATAGCAGTTGGTTAAAGCAGGATATTGCGCCCTATCAGTTAGAAACTGTCACCGCTTGTCGGCTAGTACAAATACCACTTGCCGTGCTAAACGAGCCAACGATGCAGCAAGTGCAACTGGTACTACTCAAACAGCAATTATTGTATAAAGAACAAAAAGAAGCCTTTTTGCTGCTCAATACACCTGAGCAACGTTACTTACATTTACTCCAATACTTTCCCCTCTGGGTTGAGCGTTTAACCCATGCCCAACTGGCTAATTATATTGGCATCACTGCGATTAGCCTGTCGCGGATCCGTAGACGTTTGCAAGATTCAGTATAAACAGCCAGCCAGTTAACTTAAGTTAATGCGCTTTTAGTTCATCCCCTGCATGCTCCTCGGCGCTAAGTTTGAGTCACAGCTGAATGTATCGGCTTATTTTATAAGCCGATATTAAGCCCTAAAGGAGCCTATCTTGAGTGCTTTTTCCCTGTCACAACTATTGGTGGCGATTGCCATCGTTTTCGATTTGATGTCGTTTCAATTTAAGGCGCGTGAGCGCATCGTCGCCTGTTTATTCGTCTCGGGCATCCTAATCTCCATCCATTTTTGCTTATTAGCACAATGGACGGCAGCAGGCCTGATGGGGATTGCCACTGTGCGTTATCTCACCAGCATTTTTACAACGTCCAAAAAGGCCATGTGGTTTTTTAGCGGGGCGGCGGTGCTGATGAGCGGCTTAACCTACAGCGGACTTGTGAGCGTGGTAAGTTGTATTGGAACGCTGTTTCAAACCCGAGCTGCCTTTTGCCTGGCGGATAAAAATCTGCGCTTATTGATGATAGTCGGCACCAGTTTTTGGTTGTGCCACAATATCTTAGTCGGCTCACCCGTGGCGGTATTGATGGAGCTGCTGTTTATTGGCAGTAATCTCGTGGGATATTACCGCTATTATTTTCGAGGACAATTACGCTCATCCTGAAGGAAGGCTTAGATACCTGCCACGGCTTCCATGTCTAGCTCGATATCGGTACAGCCCTTAGGGCAAAAAATACCTGCGGCTTGGTCGGCTTTAGCCGTCTCCGGCAAGATGACTTTGAGGGTTTGATTGCAGCTTGGACATTGCACTGGCTTGCCTTTAAAGACCCGTTTAATCAGGTTTTTCTGTTCATTAAACGAGTTTGCAGTGCTTTGGTTTAACACCGCAAAAGGGCTAGTCGATGCATTGGTCATAGGCAATTAGATCCTTAAAGGTACGGTTATACTGTGGGCTATGTATTTAGCGGAAAGAATTATAGCCCGATTGGGAGCGGGAATGAAAAGTCTAAATCATATATATCAGCATGTGTCCACTTGCTGAACTTAGGCTGACTAAAAGCAAAAATAAGCGGTTTTGACCTTGTCGGAAGGGTGATTTTTTGATGCTATCAGCAAGGCGGATTTTATCATAAGAGTGAAATATGCCGCGACTAGGATATTGGGGGAGATAATGAGTATGTTTGTTAAATTAACGATAGCGGCGACTGTCCTTGTGCTCAGTATTCTTGCCGCGGGCATTTATCGTTTTAACATGACCAATGATGATATCTACATGGTCATGGAAGATGGCCAAGTGCTGCAATACGATGAGGCCATGGCGCAGGCCGATGCAAAGGCAAAAGCCAAAGAGGCGGCATTATCTTCCAGTGAAGATGCCATCGAATCTGTGGTGCCAAGCGAGGTCAAACCGGTGGCGAATGCCTCCGAGGTGATGCTGAAACTCTTTAGCTTAAATACGGCCAATCCCTTTGAAGTGAAGCTGCCCGATAGCCAACTGCCCGTGGTATTGACGCACTTTATTAAAATCAAGCAAACGGAATTTGCGCTGGGGGATTATCAACAAGGTGATGAAAAGGGAAGGGTATTGCTGGATTATCTGCGGATCACACCGCTTAATTTTGACCCCGCATTAGAGCCCGATACCCAAAGCGATGCGACATTACAGGACGATCCTAAGCAGCAAACCATGCCCTTTGTGGCGCCTTATATCGTCACAAACCAAGGTTCGGGGGTATTTTGGTACCTTGGCTTGTTTAGCTTAGATTATGCTCAAAATCGATTAGTGCACTTAGGCAGTGTGTTTATTGGTGATCGCATCGAAGTCGATAGTATTGAACCCGTGTATCCCTTTGAGGCGCCGTTTAAAGTCGCTATTACCTACCGCGATAGGGCGGCTGACCAACCTATGGCCGAGGAGCCTAACGTGGCTAAAACCCTTGAAGTCGGTGTGAGTGAAACGGAAATTAAAGCACTGTATTAGGTTTATATCTGGGCTTATGCTAAGTTAATTTTACCTCAGCTACGGCTGAGGTATTTATTTCACCTAGCGGCTGGGAAAGCTAAGGTTTTGGCATAAAGCATAAAATTAAAACAAGGAGCGAGTCATGGAAATGACCAAAGTCACGGGCAAATTTGATGTTAAGCTCAATCCCGAGAGTGCCTATGCCACAGGTGTGGGGGGCGTGAACTTGGGCAGAATGACCTTAGATAAAAGCTTTTATGGTGAGCTAGAAGCTCGCAGCCAAGGCGAAATGCTCAGTGCCATGACGGCGGTAAAAGGCTCGGCGGGTTATGTAGCGATAGAGCAAGTCGTAGGTAAACTGTGCGGCAGACAGGGCAGTTTTGTGCTGCAACATTTTGGCATTATGACTGATGGTCAAAACCGATTACACCTTGAGGTTGTCCCCCATTCAGGTGCGGGTGAACTGGTGGGGTTATATGGCACTATGGCGATAAGCATCGAAAATGGCCAACATTTTTATGAGTTTAGCTTCTGCATCGAACAGGAAGCTGAAGCCTAAGGCATGATTAATATGGCATCGCACCGATAAAACAAAACCAGCCGAAGCTGGTTTTGTGATTTTTGCCCGAGTGACTAATATCAAGCGTTGAATTGGCAAGTGCTGAATTAGCAAGGGCTGCATGTCAGGACCATTATGAGGTTTTGACTTTGATCTTATCGACGACCTTTTTCACATCATCGGTATTTTTAGCAATGGTCAGGGCTAATTGACGCTCGGCATCGCTAGCCACTTCACCCTGTAAGGTCACTACGCCATCGGCAACATCGACATTAATTTGGGTGCCCGATACGTCGGTCGAGAACAACAGACGGGTTTTCACGACCGTTGCGACCTTAGAGTCGGTTAGGGTCTTCACCACCTCACTGGTGCCTTGGTCTTCATTCATCACGGTTAATTTGTTATCGACCCCTTTTACACCATCTAAGCTTTTGATGAGCTCAGCGGCGAGCGCCTTATCGACACTGCTCTCCACTTGACCGGTTAAGGTGACATGGCCGTTTTTCACGTCGGTCATAATGTCAAAGGAGTTGAGATTAGTATTGAGCAACAAAGTCGTTTCGGCCTTGCCATCGATCCAAGCATCTTTGGCGTCGTCTTTCCAATCCTGTGCGGCGGCCACATTTAAACTGATAGAACCGACAAGTAAGGTGGTTAAAGCTAAAGTTGTCGTGTTTTTCATAATGATATCCTCCGTTGTTATCTCGAAGGAACTAAAGCGTGAATCGTGCCAATATTTTTATCTAACTGATTTTAAATGGGTTAAGTGTTGTTTGTAACTTGTTTTAGGTGTTTGGCTTAATCGCCAAATCGGCGCTTTTTACCGACAAAATGTAAATATTACCTAGGGTGATTCAGCGATTGGGCTTAAGTGGGATAAGCGCTAAAAACAGTCAGACCGCATGCAACAAAAACGCGGCTCAGTTGGCCGCGTTATTTGGAGGTGTAGGCGCATTTACAGGGCTTGGCAGCGCAGGTGCAAAGTATCCAAATGGATTTGTAGCCAGGCAATATCTTCGGCCAATTGGCTGATTAACCTCGGGTGATTGGCTTTTTTGATTAATTGTTTGAGGTGGTTAAGGCGTTGACGCTCAAGCTCACAGAGCACGACGAGAGCATCGGCAAGTTGTTGTTTGATAAGTAAAGCATCGACATCGGCATAGGGCCGAGTCTGCGATGGCGGCGCCGAGTGAGGGCTCTCCCGTTGCAATGTTTGGGCGAGCAGTTGCCTAAATCGCGCCTGCATTCCTTGGTACGTCTTGATTTGGGCGATAAAAATGCGTTTTAGGCTGTAGTCATCGACTGAAGTATTGGCCCGAGTATAAAAATCCACGCCGGTTTGCGTCAGCTCGATTAACTCATTAACCAGCTTAATATCGGCGCTCAGCTCGGTCTGATGTTGCGCAACATTAGACGTCATAACGACCTCCTGTGGTAGTTTGGGCTGCTCCACCGACACGGATTGCCCAAGTTTTTTATGGAAATATCAACTTCATTCAGCTTCTATGCATATTTCGTTCACTTTTTAATGATAAGTTAATGACTTGATTTAACTGATGATATTTATCCATTGTCGCCAGTGGGCTGCTTATTATCGGCAACTCTTACCGTTGAGATTGTTAAAATTTCACGGCTGGCATACAGTGGTGCTTCATTCACAGGGAGTGGCACAAGATGATCCGACCAACGCTTTTCTATCATCTACAGGACTTCGAGACCGAGCAGGCATTAGTTCAGCTCGAGGGCGCGCAGACCTACAACAAGCTACGCAGTACCGATGATTTATCTTGGATTACTCAGCTGGAGGCCAATCGTATCGATGTGGCGATCATTGAGCTGCCCCGTCTAAGCCGTGAAGATTACTTAGCCTTACTCGAGTCCAGCGCCATTGCTGATGTGGAGTTTATTTTCCTCTCCGACGGCCTACCAAATCCTCACCTCGATAAACTCTTGTCCAAATACGCGGGCTACCATTTCCGTAAGCCCATCGATATGTCGTTGTTGTGCGAAACTTTAGCGGATTTTGCCCAGCATCTGGTTGCCAATACCTCGACGCGCATTCGCCCCTTTGCCAGCGAGTTAGATCAATATGGTCTGCTGGTGGGCTCCTCATTACCTATGCACCGTTTGTATCGCACTATCCGCCGCGTGTCGGCCGCCGAGAGCAATGTGTTGATTATCGGTGAGAGTGGCGCGGGTAAAGAATTGGTCGCCAATACCATTCACTTAGCCAGCCCGCGGGTGAATAAGCCCTATATTGCGATTAACTGCGGCGCCTTGAGCCCAGAATTGGTCGATAGTGAACTCTTCGGCCATGTAAAAGGCTCTTTCACTGGCGCGAATCGCGATCACCAAGGGGTATTTGAGCAGGCCGAAGGCGGCACCTTATTCCTCGATGAAGTCACCGAGATGCCCCTTGAGCATCAAGTTAAGCTATTAAGAGTGCTCGAAAATAATGAATATCGCCCCGTCGGCAGCCCTAAGGTGCTCAAGGCGAATGTGCGTATTGTGGCGGCGACAAACCGCGATCCTCTAGTGGCGATTGAGCAAGGACAACTGCGGGAAGACTTGTACTTTCGCTTAGCGCATTTCCCCATTCAAGTGCCGCCATTGCGGGAGCGTGGGGAAGATATAGTGGGACTGGCGAAGCATTTTCTGGCCTATCGCAATGCGGCGGAAAAACAGAGCAAAGTGTTCTCGCCTTCAAGTTTAGAGGCGATTGCGGCCCACACTTGGCCCGGTAATGTGCGCGAGTTAAAGCATGCTATCGAGCGCGCTTATATTCTGGCGGACCATGAGATTACCCCTGAGCATTTACAGCTGACACCTAGTTTGGATAAAGAGTCGGCAGCGGAGGAAAATGTAGTGATCCCCCAAGGTATGCGCCTCGAGGAGCTGGAAAAAATCGCCATTTACCAAGCGCTTGAAACGAGTCAGGGTAATAAAACCGACACCGCTGAGCAGCTTGGGATCAGCGTTAAAACCCTCTATAACAAGCTCAGTAAATATGAGCAGGAGTCAGACGTTCAAACCGCTGATGCAGATTCCGTTAGCGAAGATCCCGTTAGCAATAGCGTCGCCAAGTACTAACCTGCATTAAATGCCTGAAAATAAGCTAATGCATTGATTCAGCTTTTGATTCATATAGTTTGGTTCAGAGTTGATTCTGAATGTGTTAGCTTATTTTGGCTCTGACTGCGGTTCATCATTTTGCGCTTGATAGGGCACAAACACTTTTAAAGAGGCGGGCAGGATGTCGATATTGAGTTCCTCTGGCTCACAAATTTCGCCATCAATCACATACTTGCATGGGGGCTGACTGCTGAGCTTCACCCTTTTAGCGTGGGCATGTTTCACTTTACCCGCGTTGGCCGAGGGCGCAGAGTCGCTATTGGCGGCCTCTTTAATCCAGCCGGTAAAAGCCAGTTCAGCCAGACTGATAAGCTGTTCATTCGGCTCATTATTTGAATCCAACCAAGTGATATCCAACAAGCCGTCGGTCATATTGGGTTCGCCCTTACCTTGGGCGAGTAAGCTGGTAAAAGGTGCGGCATTGGCAACCACTAGGCTGTGGGTTTGCACTGTCATTGGGGCTTGGTCATCTAAAGTCAGCTGCAACTCGAGGTTGGTGTCGGTGTTCACCGCGCGCCACAAACCATCGAGGTAGGCGAGTTGGCCGAGGGCATTTTTACGCTCGCGGCTCGCCGACTCAATCATTTGCTGCTCAAACCCAATGCCAACCAGCAGCAACACCAGCCGCTCATTGCAACGCGCCGTGTCTATGGTCTGAGTCTGGCCTTGGATAATATTATCAAGGGCTTGGGAGACGGCATTGAGCTTACTGCTTAAACCAAAGAGGGCGTGTGACAGGGCATTGGTGGTGCCTAACGGGATAATGCCTAAGGTGATATCGGTGTCGATAATCTCCGCCGCGACCTCAGTGACTGTGCCATCGCCCCCGCAAGCGATGATGATATCGGCGCCCTGAAGCCGTGCTTTTTTCGCTTGGGTTTGGGCGCTAATCTCTGGCGTGGTGAGTGCTAACTGCACCTCAAAATAGCGTTTCAGCTCAGTGCAAATTTGTTCGCCATGGCTCTGCCATTTACCCGCGCCAGAGACGGGATTGGCGATAATCCAGGCGCGCTTATGCAGTTTGATTTCCCCTTGAGTGTACATCTGCTCTAGCGCTTTAAGTTGCCAGCGATTTAACCCTGCGGTTTTACGAATGCTTTTAATCTGTTGCAGCACCGCGGCAAAACTGAGTTCGGGGCGACGGCATACAAGATAAGCGGCCAGCACCATCACGGAACGCCCGCGACCGAGCGCGCAGTGGATTAATACCCGCTTTTGGGCACGTACTTGGCGATGTAACCAGTTAATCGCCTGATTTAATTGGGCGCTAGTCGGTACGCTGTGGTCAAGAATAGGGATATTCAGATAGTCGATATGATCCTCATACAGGGACACATCGAGGCCGTCGAATTCGGCGGTGACATCTAAAATAGCGGTAATGCCATAACGATTTAGTTTAGGTAAATCGGCAGCGCTTAAGCGGCTACCCAAGTACAGGTATTTATCAATGGCTTGCATTGAAGGCACGCTATCGCGGCGCCGTGCCCAGAGATTATAGAGTCGGCATCCTAATAAAAACGGAATAAAGCCCCAGCGAATATACCAAGGGATGGAGCCATCCTGGCGTTTTCTAAAAATACTGGCGAGATTAAACCAATAGGCCGAGCCGACAAGGGCGAGGGATAGGCTGCTCCATGCCCAAATAAAGGTGAAGATGGGAGAGTGCCCCGTTACGGCGAAATAGCCAAATAACAGTGCTCCGAACAGGTAGAAATACTTAATGTGGACCCTACTCAGCATTGGCATATCCTCCATCGATAAACGGCGAGCCTCAGGGAAACCCACTTTATCGTAACCAATGACTGTCGCGATAAAGTGGCTCAGTGGTACTCACTCGAGCTGTGGTTTCCCTGATTAGCTCGTTTGCGGGACTATCTACTCTCCGTCATCCGTTCTAGCAGCGGGTATCTTTCGCTTTAACGCCTTCTTTCAGTTCTTCACAGGCATCTTCAATCGCATTGCCTGTATCTGTGATGGCTTCATCAATTTTTTCGCCTGCGTCCTCGGTGTGGTTGTCGCTACAGGCTGACAGTCCAAAGGTTAATAATAAGGCTAAAAATGCAGTGGTAATCATGGTCATAGGTTTCATATCGATTCTCCTTTTATCCAATTTAAGCGCGTGGTGCCTTGCCCTTAAGGGCGTTGACCAGCAGGGAAATCACAAGTAATACAATAAATAGGAAGAAAATAATCTTTGCGATCCCCGCTGCGGCGCCAGCGATCCCCGTAAATCCAAACAGTCCGGCGATAATGGCCACAACCAGAAACATTAAGGTCCAACCTAACATAGCACCTCCTTTGTCTTATTTCGGTTTTTCTGTCTTCTTTCACTCTGCATGTTTACGTCGAGTGAGCTAGTTGCTGGGTGAGTTGGATAAGCAAGGTTACGTCTTACATCCTGTTATCACTCAATCGCGCAATAAACTCACAAAGGGGATATTGCGAGCTTAATGCCAACTTTGAGATTTTTAGCTAATCTACTGATTATTAGTGTAATTTTTAAACTTTGTGTTGGCGGTAGTATTGGCTGATATAAGTGAGATAGGCAATTTTTACCTGCGATTCGGTAAGAGTTGCAGTAGGGAAATCGAGGGGAAACAGCATAAAAAAGCCGATAGCTTTTGAGTATCGGCTTAGATTAAGGTGTTGATTGCTAGATTGATAATACGACAGACAGTACCTTGCGGAAAGTTCTTAGCTCTTGCATCTGCACAAACGCTAACAGTCGCAATACAACTGTGATGTGTCCTATCACTTAGGGTTTGAATGATATCTGTTAGACATTACGATAATAACTGCACAGGAAATACCATAGAGCGCACTAAGACTTCCATAATGAATCCCTGCTTCAGCGGACGTAATATCTCCTGATGTAAAAGATATAGATATTCCAATATAGGCGCTCAAAATACCCACAGTTGCACCAGCTAGCCCAAACTTACAACCTCGATGACTGGATGCTAAGGTGCTGTCTGCGGTGCTATTAATATCCAGATTACTAACGTTAATATCAAAAGCTGCCGCTAGCGCTCTTTTGGATTCTAAGGAGCCAGAGCCTTCACTCTCTACTCTCTGAATAGTACGAATGCTCAGTCCTGAGATTGTGGCGAGTTGATCTTGGGACCAAGAACGTTCGCTTCGAAGCTTTTTCACTAATTCTTTGTTTATCATTTGTTCCATTTTCTAGTTCCTAATAATGATTGCAGTAGGCGAATCATCATCTAGAACCCATGATTTTAGTTATGACAACCTTACGTCAAAGTTACGACAGTAGCCCGCCAAGCCGTTTTACGCCGCCAACAGTGGGAAAACATGCGGTTTTCTGCGCTAGGCTAAGGTGATACTGTTTGGCTAAGTGAAAACCTTATAACCAAACTGAATTCCTACTTGATTAATGATGTCTGTGCATTGTGATAGGAACTGTGTTGCTAATGCTGTTGGCTCATATTTGCACATAATATTAATTTTAAACTCTCTTCCACGTGAATCTGGATAGCTTTCAAATACCTCGCCAGACTCGAGAAAAGCCAAGTAGATATTAATCTTTTCCTGAAGGAGCAAGAGATGCTTATCATCCCATTCCAAATGATCTGAGATGGTTAGCACGACGACACCTTCATTATCTATTCCAATGGCGTCAATTGAATCTTGATCTTCTATGCTCATAGATATTCAACTCTAATGGATTGCGGCAAATCTCACCTTCAACAATTTGAAGTAGCAAAACTCAAGATTATGATTTTATTGTTTATTTTTAGTTGTGATTCATTTCTGTCAGAGCCGGGGCATCAGTTCAGTTCTTTGGGTTTTGTATAACGAATTGTTTGTAATGTATTGAATATTAAGGCTCGATAATAAGGATTATTTGAAATAATGTGCAAAACGATACTTTTGAATGATAAAAATCCTTATTAACAAACCATGCTTTATATAAAATTTTGGGACGATTGCATTTATCAACGTCTCCCACCCAATTTGAAATCTTGCCTCATGTATTGGATTGATTGTAGATAAGTGTTGCAGGCGAGCATTGTCACGGCAGTGGACATCGGAAAAAGGGATTTTTCCGTTGAGCCCCCAAGGATGGGTTTACGGCGTGCCACTGAAGTGGCAATGCAGAGCGGATATTGAGCCCATAATAGAATCAAAAACAGAACGCCAAAAAAGCGGGTTAAGTTTTCACTTAACCCGCTCAATAAGGTTTAGCAAAGTGAATTAGCAGCGTTGCAGTGGTTTCCAGCGTTGCAGGCTGACTGGAATACTTACCCCTTGGGATAACAACAGGTTAATCCGTGCTTGGTAGGCCGCACCCTGCATTAAATGTTTAGCCAAATCGACCGCATTGCGCTCGCGGTAATCATCTAAATAACTGCCTTTTGCCCAGGCATTAAAGGCACCGAGGGCAGGGCCTGCCCAAATCTGGTAATCCATTTCGCGGCCAACTTCGCCCGTGTTTGACCAACGGCTCGAAAGACCCAAATACCAACGGAAAATCAGTGCCATTTTGCGTTTTGGATTATCCAGCGCGCGCTCAATTTGCTTAGGATCGCGCTCATTAAAGTGCGCCACAGTGCCTGCCCAAATCTCATCTAATGAGGCGCGAAACACTTGCTCTTCCAGCTTGTGTCTTTCCTCTGTCGGGATCGCCTCAATCGAGTCGTAGCGGGTGTAAATCTCGTAGAGTTTATTGGCGCGCATCGGAAATAGGGTACCGCGCTTAACCACTTGTAACTTAACGCCCATTTCAAACATATCGGCGGCGGGCGCCATAGTTACATCGGCCATTTCGGTGGTGGCGAGTAATTTACGGGTATGTTCGCTGGCTCCAGCCTCAACACAGGCTTGATTGATTGAGCCAGTGACAATATAGGCCGCGCCCATATTGAAGGTCGCCAGCGCCGCATCGGGCGTGCCGATACCACCACCTGCGCCCACACGGATCGGCGTTTTGTACTGGTACTTGGCTTGAATGGTATCTTTGAGCGCCAAAATGGTCGGCAATAACGTGACCAGAGGACGATTGTCGGTATGGCCGCCAGAGTCTGCTTCGGCGGTAATGTCATCGGCCATGGGCACAGATTGCGCCATCAACATTTGATCTTCGCTGATAAGCCCTTCGTTCACTAATTGTTGCAGCATCTTAACGGGGGCGGGCTCCATAAACTTGGTGGCCACCTCGGTACGGCTGATTTTAGCAATCACTTTGTTGCCAATCACAATCTCGCCGTTGGCATCGCGGCTCAGACCTGCGGCGCGGTAATAGACGATTTGCGGCGTTAAGCCCAAGAAGGCCGAAGCCTCAACTGTACGCACTTGATGCTTAAGGAAGAGTTCGACACTGCCACGCTCAAGCGCTGGCTCGCTCGGGCTGTGAATGAGGTTAAAGGCGTAGGGGCCATTGGGCAATGCCGTTTGAATGCGTTTAATCGCGGCTTCTACACGAGATGGGATTAACCCTGCCGCGCCAAAGGAGCACAGAATGCCCGCCTGACCTAAGGCGATAACTAACTCTTCCGAGGCGATACCGTTGGCCATGGCGCCCGCGTAGTAGGCGTATTTCACCCCATGCACGCGGCGAAAATTACTGTCGCCCAAGCTTTGGGTGCCAAGGGCGGGGGCGAAGGCACTGACAGGATGCAAACCATTGCTTTTGTGTAAGCTATTGCTGGGTTCTGCAAGACCCACCACCTCGGCGCTTTGGGCTATGCCTAAACCTTTTTCGGCATGATTGACTAAGTAACAGGCTTGATTGAGATCTTTAAGTTTTTTGCCAAGGGAATCGATATCGAAACTGATGGCGGCTTCATCAACCTGCCATGGCCAAGGACTGAGTTTTTTATTGTCGAGTGTGGTAATCGTCATTTGGGCTGTTCACTTTTAGGTGTTTGGGGCCTGAATTTGTTTGCCGCAGTGGGTTATTCCCTTGCACTGCGGCAGTTGTGTGCTGTTTTTAAGCTAACTGTGGCTAATACTGCAATGTAGGCGCTATGCCTCTTCGATGCAGATTGCGATATCGGTCACCTCATAAATGCGCAGGCCATCCTTACTCAGGTTGGCATCGCCTTTGATGATGCGTTTTCCGTTTTTATCTTCAATGCTGGTGATATGCACATCCAGCGACATCTGTTTGTTTAATGGATTAATTTGACCGCGATACTTCCATTTAATTTCTGACAGAATTTGGCCAAATTTCGGATTATTGAAGCCTGCGCCTAGGTCTTGGTCTATGGCATAGGTTTGCAGTAATTCGATAATCGCCTCGACGCCGAGGGAGCCTGGCATCACAGGATCCTGATGGAAATGGAACTGGAAGAACCAATCGCTCGGGTCAATAGTGCGCTCGGCGTACAAGTATCCCAGTCCCTTCTTACCGCCAGTTTTGACAATTTCGGCCTTATCGATAAAGTTCAGCTGTCCACCCGCGAGGCGGTAGTGTGGTTTGCCCTGCGGCGCCACAAAACTGCGGCCGTTTTTATCTAACAGATTGATTTGGCTGTCGGCTTTAATACCGCGCTCAATATGCCAGGCTTGGGTAATTTTACCATTGTCGATACCCAACTGGTTTTTAAGCGCATCGGCCTTAAAGTAACCGAAAACTGCATTACCACGGTAGAAGGGTTCGCCATCGCAGCTCAGTTCGAAACTAAAGTTTTGAATGATATTGCTGCCAGCAATCACGGTGGACAGTAGGCGCGAATCGTTGACTATGGTTTTACCGCGTAAATCCACTTCGCGCAGTAACTTGCCACTGCCGTCGAGGTTGCGGAAGAATAATTCCTGCCCCGAGAAGCCTAAGGTCGTGCCCATATAACCCGAGATAAAGCCATTGGGCTGTAGGGAGATTTCCATCAGCACAGAGTAAGGCATCACACTCTGGTGGCTGTTTTTAGCGTAATACCAAGCGTTGCTGGGCACTTCATACTCGGCAATGCAGGAGGATGGCTTTTTCAGCTCGCCACGCTTGCCCTCAATGGCCACCACTCGGGTGGTGAGTTGCAGATCGCCACAAGGCGTGCGCGGCGGGATTAAACCACGGTAAATACTAAAATCGGGGCCGAAGCAGTTTTCAATATCGCCAGTGGCAAACTCAAACAAATGATAAGGCGTAAACGGCAGGGTATCGGGCACGCGGTTGGCGTACTTAGAGCCTGCTGGCGCAATCGGCGCACTCACATGTTTAAGCGGCACAACGCCTTTATTCAGGGGAGCTGCAACATCAGGGATTTGCGCCATCAGCGGCGCTTGTTCCGCTTGGTTGTCGATATTTGCTGCTTGGGGAGCATTACTCTGTGAGGAATGGCTTTGCGAATAACCGCTCTGCGAATAGCGGGTGCAATCGGCTTCTTCTTTAATCATCACCCCGAGGTTTTGGAAATCCACCACCACTTTGCCATTGAGCAGGATATCGATATTCGCCTTGGCATAGGGGCGAGGGCTCATGCCAATTTCGGTGACTTCCATGCGATAGGTGAGCGTGCCTGATTGTGGCAATACCTGACCGCGGCAGCGTACTTTTTGCGATGCGTTTTCAAGGGGTTGGAAACGACCGTTCGTGACGCCACCTGCTTGTGTATTTGCGTGCATACCAATATGCAACATAAAGAATTGCAGTAACTGGCCACAACCTTCGGCCATGAGGGAGCCGGCCATCACTTGGTCGCCCTTGAAATGGCAAGGGAAATACCAATGGTCGGGGGCTAATTGCTTGTGACCTTCAATCAAGCCTAAGCCCCAGGCGCCGCCATGCACTTCGAGCTTGCTGACTTGCTCGATCATCAGGAATTTTTCTGAGGCGAAGCACAGTGAAGGCTGGAGGCCAAACTTTGCCTGATGGGCCGCATGTTCACCGCCGAAACAGCCGCCAATGTCGGCGCTCAGCAGGCGATGGATTTGGCCGTAGCTAAAGGCCGTTTGCGCGCAGTTAAGTAGCGGTGTGAAGCGCGGCTTATTGTCGTTTCGGGCATATTCATTGGCCAGTGCAATTTGTGCCTGCTCGCGCAGCTTAATTTCGGCCTCGGTGCGGATCACCCCTTTGCCATCGGCCAGTTCTTTATCGGTAAAGAATCCCGCGCAGCCACCGTCCATTTTTAGGATCAGCTTATCGCCCACGAAACATTCGTAGGAGAAGAAAAACAGCAGGGTATCGCCATTGCGAGCAAAGTGGTTGATGGAGATATCGTAGCGCAGGGTATCACCGCCGCGGGGCAGATCCCCAAGGAAGGTGAGGGTGCAGTCGAGCAGGCGGTAGACGCGCTCGCCTTTGTTTTCAAAATCGATACCTAAGTAGCTGATCAGCATTAAGTCGCACTGGCCCGATTCGACCGCCACCGCCCAAGGAATTTGGCCATCGACCAAGAAGGGCGCATCCACGGGAATGTCGTACTCTGTGGTCATAGTGCTCGGCTGATAGCGGTTCATTTGCGCGTTGAGCTTAGTCACCCGCGAGACCAGCAGATAATCCGAGGTCGGCAGACGTACGCGGCGTGTGTAGCTGTCGATAATGGCGTAATCGGCGCCAAAGACTTTAGCAATGTCACCCTCGGCATATTCCACCAGATCCTGATAGTTCCAAATGCAGGGCTTAGCCGCAGGAATGGGGGGCGTATAGGGCGCGACATTCGCGTGATCAGGTTTTAACTCTGGTTTTAATTCTGATTTTAGTTCTGGGACTGATACTGCTTGCTGCGCCGCAGCGGGAGCGACATTGGCGCTGCTGGCAACATGGGGTGTAACAGACCCCATTTGTGTCGTCTGGGATAATTGCGCCTTTAACAGCGCATCGGCCAATTTGAGCCCTTGCTCACGGCTCTGTAAAAAGGCTAAATGCGCCTCGCGGGCCAATTGCTGGTTTTGCAACAGTTGCTGGTTTTGTAACAGTGCCGCGCTATGCTGCGCCAAGGGTACCGCCTGATATTGGCGTGGTGCGTTAGATGACATACCGCTCTCTACTGCTAATGGTGTGGCGTTTCCTGCCGTGATATTAAGTGATGCTTGTTCTGTGGGCTTAGTTTGTGTCGCCTGTGGGGCTAAAGGCTGCAACTGGCGCATTTTGCCTTGGATGGCGGCAAGTGCGGGCAGCGGCGTATCCACAATATGTTGATAGATATCGCGGCCACCGAGCGTCACTGGTTTGATTAAATGCTTTTGCTCACTTAGGGTTAAGTCCTGCTCAAGGCGCAGTTCTAGTTGTGCCGCCTGCGCTGCAGTCTGGCTTAACAGCAGCAGCGAACTTACCCCTTGGCTTTGGGTAGACACTAATGCCTGTTTAGCTGCGTTTTTATCTGAACCCGCAGACCCGTTCTTTAGGCTTAACAGGGCACTCAAAAGACTGGCCATACCCGCAGCGGCAAAGTTATGCCCAAGGGGATTGGCGACTCGGCTGCATGGCGTCCCCATAAGATTAAGCTGCGCTAATAGCTGCTCTGTTGGCAGTCGTTCTTCTGGGGCAATACATTGCTCAACCAAATGGATAGCAGAGAGCTCTGAAGGATTGGCGATAGCCGTTTCGGTTATCAGCGAATCTAACAGCTTGGGTAGCTGATGATTTGTGCCAAATGCTTGACCACGAATGTGGCCGTAACCCTTTTGAGTACTCTTGCTGGCTTGTTGACTGTTGCTCGCTTGCTGGCTGGTCAGCACGATAGCGCCCGCGCCTTCACCCACCTTCCACTGTGGATTCGCGCTGTTGGCATCGAGATCAACGGCGGCTTGAGCATTTTTCAATATGATCTGTTCAATACTGCCGCTTAAATCCACGGCGGCAATCACTACGCCATCGAGGGCCTCTTGGGACAGTAAATTTTGCGCTACATCAATACAGCGAGCGACCGATTGCTCGGCGGCTGAAATGGTAAACGCCGGGCCGTTAAAGTCCCACAGCGAGGCGATGCGCGACGCCATAATATTGCCAATAAAGCTGGTGTATTGATTGAGCTTGGCGGCATCGAGCACGCTGTCCATAGCGATGGCTTCGAGGGCAAGGTATTCATCATTGGAGAGGTGAACGCCTTGCTGCTTTAAGCTATCTGCAAGTTGGGTATGCAAATTCACCCGGCCACGGAATTGGTGCAGCTCAAGCTCGGTTTCCATCGCCACTAACACGGCGACCTTGCTACCAGCGGTTAACTTGGCATCGCGAATCGCCTCGTCGGCGACTTTGATCAGCAATAATTGCTGGGAGATGAGCCTGTCATCCTCATTGGGCGGCACTTTAAAGCGTAAAAAGTCGAAGTCAAACTGCTCGATATAGGCGCCTTTGGGCGCGCGATTTAGGCCAAATTGGTTAAGGATATCGGGATGTTTATCTAAGCCTTTCCATCGTTTAGCTGGCAGTGGGATAAAGGCATCCGTTTGAGCTAATAGCGCCTTATCCAGCGCATTGATGGAGGCCAAAGGCCCAAAGTGCGACGCCATACCGATAACAGTTAATGCTTGCTGTTGATAAACAGGTTTGTTGGCTTGCTTCTCGGCGCTGTGAGTTATTGGTTGATAGGATTCCAACAACAGATGGGCATTACAGCCGCCAAAACCAAATACAGACACCCCCGCATGGCGGCGATCATTGCCTGTTTTATCGGGCCAAGCCTGCAGCTGAGTAGGGATATTATTACCGCTAAACAATCCCTTAGGCGATGAAATCGGCGCCTTGAGGTTGATACTCGCTGGCAGTTGCCCTGAGCGCATGGCGAAGATCATCTTCATGATCCCAGGCATGCCAGCAGCAGTGAGTAAATGCCCAAGGTTGGATTTAGCCGAACCTATTAGCGGCGCTTTAGTGTCGCCGAGTTTATCTTCGAAAAAACGCTCCATCGAGGTGAGCTCAACCTTATCCCCCAGCGGCGTGCCGGTGGCGTGGCATTCAATCACTTCGATATTGCTCGGGTGGGTGTTGGCGGCGGCATAGGCACGCTCGAAGGCTTGCACTTGACCCTTACTGTTGGGGCTTAAGACAAATTGGCCTTTGCCATCGTTCGATAAGCCAATGCCACTGACCACGGCATAGATATTATCGCCATCGCGCTCGGCATCCTCTAAACGCTTAAGCACTAATACGCCAGCGCCTTCGCCCGCGAATAAGCCTTTGCTATTGCTATCGAAAGGCGCCGAAATCCCATGGTCTGGATAGGCGTGGAAAATCGAGAATCCCATATTGATAAAGAAGGGATCGGCACCCGATACCGCGCCCGCAAGCATCATATCGGCCTTGCCCGTGGTTAAATAATCGCAGGCTAATTTGAGGGCATAGACAGAGCTGGCGCAGGCGGCATCGAGGCTGAGCTGCGCGCCGCCAAGGCCGAGGGCATCGCTTAACAACTTAGACGCCGTGTGGGCGATGGCGCCATTGGCGGCCTGTTGCATGCCCGCAATCGATGCATTGGCGAAGGGCGCTAGAGCAAATTCGGGTTGATTAAGCTTGGTTTTTAATGCCTTTTCAACCGCTTGATGATAAATCGGTAAAAACAGCTCATTGGAGCTTGCGGTCGGGAACGACAGCGTGCCCATCACTATCCCTGTGCGTTCAAGCAATGGCGCCGTTAAATCCATACCCGCATCCAGCAGGGCCTTTTTACTGCAATCTAATGCCCATAAAAAGCTTTCATCGAGCCCCTCAAAGGCCGTCGGCGGCAACTGATAACCCTGTGGGTCAAAACGAAAATTGCGGATATAGCCGCCCTTATCGCAATAAAAACGGTCGGCTTGGCCTTGAACACCTTGGTAATCTGCTGGATTGGCATTGAGTTTGGCCGCATCAATTTGGCTGCGGGAGTCTTTTTTATCCAGCAGATTTTGCCAAAACTGTTCCGGTGTGTCGGCATCGGGATACTGAACGGCAAGTCCGACGATGGCAATCTTTGGCACTGCGGTGCCGTCTTGCAGAGTAGGGTGAGCATGCATTTGAGAACTCAAAGGGGTTCTCCTTCTTGGAATACGTTTGAATAATGGCCTAATGCGCTGGCGCTGGCTGAATGTGGCGCTATCGTTTTCGCTGTAGCCTTATCTGCCGATTGAGGCATAAGCGGCGCAAGGGAGAGTGGCACTCTATGGCTGATAAGTTGAGCTAAGCATTTGAGTAAACTGGTGATCGTATCGCTGCCCTTGGCATTGCATGCCATGGCTAATATCGGTTGTTCCTGTGTTTGAACGCCATCGGCGCCCAACTCTAGTTGGCGGCCGATTTTATCGATAAGTGTGCTGGTTTGTCGATCAGCGCCCACCTCAACAAATAAGCGCGCACCTTGGTGATACGCGGTGTTAATCAGCGCGGTAAAATTCAGCGGCGCACAAAAGGTGTCGGCGATACTCTTGGCAATGCTTTGGCTGTCGATACTGACGGCGCTTTGCTGCGCCGCGCTAATAAAACGCACCTGAGTCTCGCAGGCATTCGCCTTTAAGCCCAAGGTATAAAACCTTTGGATAGCACTGTGCTGTGACTGCGAGGGCGGGGTATGCATGGCGGTGACTTTATTGCTGGCAATGCCACGCTTATTCAGCCTTTTAAGGAGTTGTAAGCAGCTTGTTTCGCAGCCCGCGAGAATACAGGTATCACCCTGTTCAATCGCCAGATAAACCCGAGGAAAATCATTCAGCAGGGCATTAATTTCGGCGCGAGAGGCTCGCACTAAAAAGCTATTCCATACTAGCGGTGCATCTTCATTCAATTGCCAATCGCGGCGCACTGCAAGCAGTGGGCCTGAAATCTCCTGATTGAAGATGGTGCTGTTTTGGGTGGCGTTAATTAGGGCGTGTGGCGTTTGCCAAATATCTAAACTTGCCCACATGGCCGCTTCACCCATGGAATAGCCCAGAGCGAGTTGCGGTTGGATATTAAAGACTCGGGTCAACAGCCGACTAAAAAGGTAACTGGCACCAACGCCGCTAATCGCAAGCTGGCTTAAGCTCATGTCTGCCGCGTCTTTTACATCAACTGCACTTTTGGCATAAGCAGCGCTTTGGTAAATCGCCTCGGCCTGCAGCATGGCGGCTAAATCCCCTTCGCGTTCAAGCTCGCGATAAAGTTCGGGAAAATAGCCATGTAAGTCGCTGAACATATTCGGGTAAACCGTGCCAACGCCGGGGTAAACAAAGGTTAAGCCCGTATCGCCAAGGGGCGTTGGCGTAAAATAACTGCCTGCAGGAGTCTTAAAGGCCAGATTGGCCGATGGCGCTGTCGTTGGCGCTGGAGCTGGAGTCTGTTGCGTCTTTTCAATATAAGCGTGCATCGCCTTGGCTTCTTGCATTAGCTCTTCAAGGGAGCCTGCCATCAGCACTAAGGCCAATGTATCCTTTGCTTGATAACGCACAAACCAATCACAGCCTTGGCTGCTGAGCCAATCCGTATCAGGTAGGCATGCCGATAAATCTAATGAATCAATCAGTTGCGATAACTGTGCCGTTAAAGATTCAAGCGTGTTGCCGCTAATGGGAATAAACAGTCTGTTGGCATTGAGCAACGGCTGAGCGATAAGCCGAGTGCCTTGGGTCAAGATAAGGCTTTGGGTGGTGCTCGCTTGAGGGGGCTTACCCAAGAAATTACCCAAGAGATTTAGGCTTAACACCCTTGCCTGATGGGGCTTGGTAAACCAATAGCCTTGCTCGCTTTTTTCTGTATTGAGGTGGGCAAGCATTGGTGTCATACCTGCTAGCATTCGATGACTTAACGCCTCAATTGCTTGAGATAATACATTCAACTGACGGGCAAGATTGCCTGCCTGCGCGTAGCCATTAACCGCCTGAGCACAATCGCGTTTCGCCAAGGTAAAAGCGCTGTTTAAACAGCGCTCGACTGTATTGGTATTGATAGTATTTGTTTCTTCGGCTGTTTCAGCTTGGATTTGCGCTAATGCTGAAATATATGCCTCGGCATGCAGGTGTAATTGCGCTGTCATCAGTCCATCGAGCAGATACAAGCTACGGACTTGCTGCTGATATTCAAAGCGAATTTCAACAAGTTGTTTTTGCGCAATATGGGCGAGCTGCTTGCTGAGTAAGCCAACTAAGGTTGGCTCATCATTGGTTAATGGCTTATCTTCGACATTAAGTCGCACCTGAGAGGCCAGCAGGCGTTGCAGCGCAGTGGCATCAGTTTGAGTATGGCTAAGCACACTCTGCATCCACCCATCACCAAGCCATACGGCTATTCGCAGTGGCTTAGCATTGGGATGCGGGCTGTTTAATGCCGCATTGCTTAATGCGGCATCTGCGCTTGGGTCGAATGTCACTTAACACTTACCTCGGCCGTGCTTTGGGCGACTGCCTGCACTTGCATTGGTTGCTGAGGTTTATTGGCCAAAAACGCTTGGTTGAACGTCTTACTGACCGTGACCTTGGCCCGTTTCATCTCGCAGCTTAATCGGCCATCTTGATGATAGATAGCAATATTGGCTTCAAGTGTTCGGGACGAATGCTTGATAACATCTAGCACCAATACCGCCTTCTCACCAAAACCTAAGGGCGAATAGGATACGAACTCGCCAATGGCACTGGGTAAACTGGCCGCTTGATATTTAAGGCGCGCCCACACGAGCATGGCCTGCAATAACAGATCTTCGGCAAAGGGTTGTGTGCCTTTATCCTCAAGATTGGGCGCAAACTCGCCGCAGTCGTCCAAGGCCACCGCTGGCAGGGTTACCTTAGCGATGAGCTGCTGGTCATCAAAGGCGAGTACTTCGCTTATGCCTTGCAGTCTTGGGCCATGGAACAGTGTGCCATCGCTGTAGAGCGATTCGCGGTTCGTGATAGCGGGTTGCTGTGTTATCTCCTCCATCAGAGAATGTAACTCGCCAACCTCGAAACGCTGTGCGTCTGGCGTGTCATCCGTCTGCGCAACTAATACCGCCTGATACTGCGGGCGACCTTCAAAGCTAATCAGCGCGGCTAACGCCTCAGTCGATTGTTGTGTAGCGTCAGCAAGCGGCGTCAGCATCAATTCGAGCTCAATAGGCGCATTGCGTGCAAGCAGCGCCTCATCGAAGATAATTCCCTTGAGCAGTCGATAATCGCTGACACTCACCGCCTTACCTAAATGCGTCTTGGCGGCCTCACGCATCCAATCGATGGCGCACACCGTCGGCAACACCGCATGACCATTAATGCAATGGTCCTCAATAAAGCTCATGCGTTTAGGGTCGAGGCTGCGCATGACACGAATAGTCTGCGGCACAGTTTGGGCCATAGGCTGCGGATCTAACGCCGTGGTTAGATCCGCTTCAGGCTTTTTTGCTGATGCAGCTTCAACGGCATTGGCGGTATTGCCCTGCATATCGGTTCCGACCAACAGCTGCGCCCCTGTATCACTCAATAATTGGCTAGCAAATAACTCGGCCCCCGCTTTGAGTGGAATGACATAAACCCCGCGGTCGATAAACATTTTTTTCAGCGCAGGATTGACCATGCCGCCATCCCAGGGCCCCCAGTCGAAGCTCATCACCTTGGCTTGTGGCAATTGCTGCGCGAGTTGTAGCGCGGCCTTATTGAGAATGTCGTTAGACATGGCGTAGTCGCTCTGGCCGGTATTACCGTAAAAACCCGCCGCCGAAGCGAACAGGGCGATGAGCGTTAACTGGCTAAGATCCAGTGCCGACAGCAGATTGTTAAGTCCGGTCACCTTAGTGCCATAAACGCGCTCAAGTTCGCTTAAGGTTTTGTCTTGAATATGTTTATCGGCAAGTACACCCGCGCCGTGGATAATCCCCGTGATGGGCGATAGGGCGCTGATAGGTGCAATAGTGCTGGCAATGGCTGCTGGATCATTCACATCCAAGCTTAAGTATTCGGCGCTGGCGCCCACCGCTTCAAAGGCCTGCAAGGCATGGCTGATTTCAAGGCTGCTTTGTACTGGCCAAACTAAGGCATCCACTTGTTTTGGAGTGGGTTTATCACCCAGGCTTTGCAAATGTGCAATGGCCGCGGCTTTCAGCTCGTTGCGATTTTTACCCAGAGCCCAAGCAGGAATTGCTTGATGGGCGCTGCGACCCGCGAGGATAAAATGGGCCTTACAGCGTTTCGCTAAACTTAAGGCGCACTCGAAGGTAACGCCCTTAGCGCCGCCTGTGACGAGGATTTTGTCCGCAGACGAGAGAGACGCGCCACTGCGGCGAAGTACGGCATTGCCCGCGACTAAGGTTGCTCGCTCAAGCTCGCTATCAATACCGACTTCGACCGGCGCATCTTGGAGGTAGTATTCCTGCACTACCGCATTGGCGACCGTTTTGGCATCTAAGTTTGGCGCGATATCCAGTGCGCGGCAGACCACTCCCGGCCACTCGTGATTTAAGGTTTTAGTGAGTCCAGAGAGCGCCGCTTGGTTGAGTTCACTCTGGCTAATAAGAGCGCCTGCCGACTCGTCCATGCCGATATAGCCAAAGCCGCCGTCGATACGGCTGACGGTGACAAAGCGGCAGTGGTCGCGCTCAGTTAAAAGCGGTTGTAAGTGTTTGGCGAACAAGAAGGCTTGCTCGACCGAAGCTTTGGCTTCGTCTGTCAGCACTAAGCCAGCACCTTTATCGGCAACGGACTTATGCTGTGGCTGCAGATGAATAAAACCGGCGATTTGGCCAAGCGATTCAATCTGATTGATGACCTCACAGATGCTTTCATCATCAATCGCCTCCAGCGTGAAGCTGGCAATATGGCTATCGAGTGGCGATGCGCTAGTCACAACTGTTTTGGGTGAGCGTACAACCGCGACCTTAACCCCTTGGGCGTGAAGCTTTTCGGCAATCACCCCTGCGTTGTGGCCATCGTCGCCGATAACGACGTAACTGTTTGACGTCAGTTGAACATCGCTAGTTGCTATGATGCGCGCTAACTCAGCCGCCGCTGGCAACTTTTTTAGCATCACCTCACTATGGGGCGGCAGGTCGACGGTGTCCTCGACGGTTTCTGCAATTGCCTCTTGAATTGGCGCAGCATGGTTTTGCTGTTGCGCCTCACTTGACGATTGCGGACCAGCATAGAGGACGACAATTTCACCCAAGGTGCGACACTCGGCTAAATCCTCAGGGCTCAGTTCTGGCAGATTTGGCAGTTGATCTTGTACAGTGCCTAGAATTTCCACGCGCTTGATGGAGTCGATACCAAGGTCGGCCTCCATATCCATGCTGAGTTCCAGCATTTCAACGGGATAGCCAGTTTTGTCGGCCACGACCGCCATCATAGTGCGTTCGATCTCGCCATTAGATAGCGCCGTGCTTGAGGCTACGGCACTTGCGAGTACTGCATTTTGTGTCGCATGGCTAACTGTGGCAGTAGTTGTTACAGGTGCCGCTTGGCTAAATAGCGCCACAATTTCCCCAAGGGTGCGACACTCGGCGAGATCTTCTGGGCTCAGTTCGGGCAGATTTGGCAGTTGATCTTGTACCGTGCCTAGAATTTCCACGCGCTTAATAGAATCGATACCAAGGTCGGCTTCCATATCCATGCTCAGTTCCAGCATTTCCACGGGATAGCCTGTTTTGTCGGCAACAACTGTCATCATAGTGTGTTCGATCTCGCCATTAGATAGCGCCGCGCTTGTGGCTACTGTACTTGCGTGTACTGCATTTTGTGTCGCATGGCTAACTGTGGCCGCAGCTGTTACAGGTGCCACTTGGCTAAAGAGCGCCACAATTTCCCCTAGGGTGCGGCACTCGGCGAGATCTTCCGGGCTGAGTTCTGGCAGGTTCGGTAATTCGTCTTGTACTGTGCCTAGAATTTCCACGCGCTTAATAGAATCAATACCAAGGTCGGCCTCCATATCCATGCTCAGTTCCAGCATCTCAACGGGATAGCCAGTTTTATCGGCCACCACCGCCATCATAGTGCGCTCAATTTCATCATTGGAAATCGCTGTGTTTGCGGCTACTGCAGTTTGTGCCGCATGGCTAACAGTTGATGCTGGTGTTACGGGTGCCGCTTGGCTAAATAGCGCCACAATTTCCCCTAAGGTGCGGCACTCGGCAAGATCTTCTGGGCTCAGTTCTGGCAGCTTGGGTAATTCGTCTTGCACTGTGCCTAGAATTTCCACGCGTTTAATCGAATCGATCCCAAGGTCAGCTTCCATATCCATGCTCAGTTCCAGCATTTCCACGGGATAGCCGGTCTTATCGGCGACGACCGCCATCATAGTGCGCTCAATTTCATCATTAGAAACCGCCGCACTTGCGACTACTGCACTTTGTGTAATTGACTGAGGGCTTGCTGTAACGGCTGTTACAGGTAGCGTTTGGCTAAATAGCGCCACAATTTCCCCTAGGGTGCGACACTCAGCGAGATCTTCTGGGCTCAGTTCTGGCAGATTTGGTAATTCATCCTGCACTGTGCCTAGAATTTCTACGCGCTTGATAGAGTCGATACCAAGGTCGGCTTCCATATCCATGCCAAGTTCCAACATTTCAACGGGATAACCTGTTTTATCGGCGACCACTGCCAGCATGGCGGTCTCGATTTGCTGCACGACTGACTTCTCGGAAAGCACGCGAGTTGCTGCTGCCACAGTTTGCACTTGTGGTTGTGCTACTTGTTGTGTTACTTGAGGTTGCTGAACTTTGGGCTCACTCACAGGCACAACAGTCGCTTTTGGCTCTGCAACTAACGCTTGAACCACGGGAGCCTGTGCTGGAGCGACTGGCGTTGCCACCGCTACCGCCACTGGTGCAGTCGCTTGAATGGGGGCTTGAACCTGAGGCGCTGGCATTTTTCCGAGCAGGGCTAATGCCGCTTGGCTGCTGCTGGTCTGCAATTGCATAAATTCAGCATGGCTCTTTAGGGTTTGTGCCTGATGCTGGTGGAACAGCTCCATCGAGCGTTGCAGACTCTCTGGAATGGCGATGCCAAGGCTTGCCATTTTGGCTTGCTCAGCCATCAGGGTACTGACGGTATCGCCGTATTGCTGCGGGATAGCTAAAAATTGTTGATGTAATTGCGCGGCCTGGGTTTGGGCGGCAAAAAAGGCGCTCAGGGCATCTTGATTTGCCTGTCCAGTGGTAAAGCTGGTTGGTTGTGCAGGCGTTTGCTGTTGAATAGTATTACTATTTTGTGCCACTGGCTTTTCCACTTCGACAACCTTTTCTAGAATTTTTTCGACAATCACGGGTTTTTCAACGACTTTCTCAACCACTTTTTCAACGAGGCGATCCACATACTGCACTTGACTGGTAATTTTGCCCGATTGCAGCGAATCGACCATTTTGTTGCGGGTCGCTGGGCTGATGTAGTTGGTCGCATTGAGCTTGATATTCATCGCCGAAGGCGTTGCAGGCGCAATCAATTCGGCTTGATAAGGGTCGATTTCACCCAGTTTCACCCCTGCAACCGCCAGTTGCACCGCAGCGCTGCGCAGTTGGCTGTCGGAATCGGCTTTAGAATTCGGGTTAATGCTGATAAGGCAAAGCTCTTGTAACTGCGCGGCTAGGGTATTTTCTGTCAATTTTTGCAGAATGTTTTTCGGGCCGAACTCGACAAACACCCGTGCGCCAGCGGCATACATGGCCTCTAGCTGCTTGCTAAAGTGAACCGATTGCAACATATGATCTTTAAAGGCGGTTTTGATGGCGTTGGCATCGGTAGGATGTAACTTGCCTGTGCCATTGGCATACAGGGCAATCTTTGGCGTGTTGAATTGAGCCTTATCGATGGCTTCGCTAAAGGGCTTTTGCGCATGGGCAACCAATGGCGTGTGGAAGGCACCAGAAACGGGCAGGGCTATCGCCTTAAAGCCTAACTCGCTAATGGCCTTGGCGGCCTGTTGTGTCGCTGTGGTAGCGCCTGCAATTACCAACTGAGTGGGTGAGTTGTAGTTGGCAATTTTGACGCCGTCAAACGGCGCCAAGCATTCCTTGATAGCCTCAATATCCTGTTTTTGCTTAAGAATAACGGCATACATGACGCCAGTATCACGACTGGAGCCGGCATCTTGTGGTGACTGCGCCATCGCCTGTCCACGTTCGAAGGCAAGCTTGATGTAGTCGTCTACTGAAATCACGCCAGCGGCGCACAGGGCCGAGAGTTCACCAAAACTATGGCCTGCGAGCATATCCGGGGCGAATCCCGCCTGAGTAAACAGGGCGTACTGCGCCATAGAGAGCGCGCCGATGGCGCTTTGGGCATAGAGGGTATTGGTTAACGCACTTTCCTGCGCTTTTCTCGATTCGTCATCGAAGGCGGGGATCGGGTACAGCACGCTTGAAAGCGAAACTTCACCACGGTCACTAAACACTTTATCACTGGCGTGGATATGGCGTCGAAGCTCGGGGAAGTTGTTGGCAATTTCCAGTCCCATATTCAGGTACTGTGAGCCTTGGCCTGCAAATAAGGCCGCAACCTTGTTGTTATCCTTGACCAGCGCCTGGGCGCGAAAACTTATCCCTGAGGGTAGTTGCCAGCTCTCGGCGCTATTGGATTCTAGCTGCGCTATTGCTTGGGTTAACAGAGTCTGTAACTGGGCATAATCCTTGGCGATAAAACCAAGACGGGCTGATTGCGGGGGGAGTTCACGCAGGGCGTAGGATTTTGCAAAGGCAACAAAATGCGCCTGAGAAAGCTCAGCCTTGGCGGCGGTTGCTTGCTGCAGCGCGGTTTTTAACTCGCCCAGCAGCGCGGTTTTGTCGGCGGCGGTAAACAGCCAGCTTTGTGCCACGCTGCGTTGGCGATAGGCGTCATCGCGCGCGTGTTCTGGGCGGTATTCTTCGAGCACTAAATGGAAGTTAGTGCCCCCAAAACCGAAGGAGCTGATCCCTGCGCGGCGCGGCGTATCGTCACTGCGTTGGATCCAAGGGCGCGCCTCGGTATTGAGATAAAAAGGCGAACGGGCAATGTTTAATTTAGGGTTAGGCTGACTCACGTTGATCGTAGGTGGTAAGACTTTATGGTGCAGTGCCAATGCAGCTTTAATCACACCCGCCGTACCCGCGGTGGATTTAGTATGACCCACCTGAGATTTGACTGAGCCTAAGGCGATATGCTGTAACTGTTCATTATCCTTAGAGAACACTGAGGTTAAGCCATTGAATTCGGCCACATCGCCTGCGGCAGTGCCTGTGCCGTGGGCCTCAATCAAGCCAACGGTGTGCGGCGCAAAGCCTGCGTCATCATAGGCGCGCTCTAATGCTTTGGCTTGGCCTTCGGGGCGCGGCGCATAAATGCTCTTAAACTTACCGTCCGATGAGGCACCAACGCCTTTGATTACCGCATAAATACGGTCGCCATCGCGCTCGGCATCGTCAAGGCGTTTTAAGGCGACCATGCCGATCCCTTCGCCAATCATCATGCCCTTAGAGTCGATATCGAAGGGTTGAATCTGTTCGTTGGTGGTAAAGGCTGGCGTCTTTGAGAAACTCATATACATGTAAGGCGAGTTGTCGGTACAGACACCGCCGGTGATCATCATGTCGCTGCGACCTTCGGTCAGTTCGGTCAGCGCCATACGCATGGCGGCAAGCGATCCCGCGCAGGCGGCATCGACGACGCAGTTCATTCCGCCTAAATCGAAACGGTTGGCGATGCGTCCGGCAATCACGTTGCCAAGGGAGCCGGGGAAGGAGTTTTCTTCCCAGTGGACATATTGATCTTGGAATTTTTTGATCAGTAGTTCACTATCTTCATCGCTCAGGCCACTGCTTTTAAATACTTTTTTCAGCACTGGATATTGTAGGCGCGCATTGAGGCTATGGCTTAGCTTTTGACCACCGCCAATCCCGAGGGTGATGCCGATGCGGTCACGGTCGTAATCGTCTGGCAAATTGGCATCCTGTAGGACTTCCTTGGCGACGACCAGTGAGAGTAACTGCGAGCTGTCGGTGAGTTCCAAAATATTGGGCGGCAGACCAAACTCCATCGGATTGAAGTCGACCTCTGGCATAAAACCGCCGCGTTTGCAGTAGCTCTTATCGGCCTTGGACTTATCCGCATCGTAATAGTCATCAATCGACCAGTGGGATTCGGGTACGTCGGTAATGGCATCAATTTTGTCGCAAATTAAATCCCAAAACTTATTCAAATAGCGGGAGTTAGCAAAGATACTCGCCATGCCAACGATGGCAATCGGCATATCTTTTAAGCGTTTATTCAGTCTCTTATCGGCTTTTTCATCGGTTGATAATTGAGGCTGTGAAGGGATATGGCTCATAACGAGTCTCCACTGGCAAAGCGTTTGGCCGTTGCCTTATTAAGGGATTTAGCGATGGCTTTTGGGGTTTGTACGCCAGGAAAGCGGGCTAAAAAAGTGTGGTAGTTGCGTACCAGCAATTTACGCAGATGAAACGGCCCATCCTTCAGCACATAGGCGATGTAGCGATTGGCCGCTTGGGTGTTACTGTCTTGATAAATATCGATATAAATCCAATCCGCCTTGCTATCTATGCCAAGGAGTACCGATTTAGGTTCGGCCTCGGTTAATTGCGGCGGCAGGGTGAGGGACACTACTTGTACTACGGTATCGCCATCTGTGCTTGGCAGGGCAAGCGCCTTGGCCAAGGTTTCGGAGTTGACCGTGTAGGTCTGAACATCACTGCCTTGGCTGATAGGTAATTGATTAAAATACTGTTTAGGCACGAGCTCTTGATCAAACTCATCGAGCCGCGAAACCCCATAACGCTTAAGGCAGCGGGCCAACCCCGAGCGGGACACATTGGGGTTGATAAAGGTTTGCGTTGCTTTAAGTAGTCTATCGAGTGGCAGTTTAAGCTGATATCTCAGTCCCACCACCACGTATTCTTCCATCGGCGTGAGGGTGGTATTGAGGTGATGCGGGGTATTCGGGCTGTCGTTCACTGACTCGCGCTTGCGCCATTTACGCACGGTCGCTTCGGTAATATTTAAAATTTTGGCGAGCTGACTCACACTTAATTCAGATTGCTGAATAAAGTGTCGCATCTCCGGCGTGGTGGTGGCATTGCGGTGCCTTGCCGTTTTGGGGGCGGATTTGTGCTCCGGGCTTGGCTTATCAGCCTGAGCATGATCCGCGGCTTGAGTCCCCACTTTTCGAGAACTCATCTTGTTAGTGCTGTCCCATCTTTATTATTTTCATCCAACATAATCTATCGGGACTGCTTAAACTTGCCTGTCAAAGCGGAGTGTGGACTCATGCTTAATCTAGGCTTAAAACCCGTGAGCTATGTGTTTTGTTATGCACAATGGTGATGCAGATTACCTGAGGTTTCGGCTCGATACAATCATATGGGACTTGAAATGGTTTTTTAATGATCAAATGATAGTGTTCAAGGAAGTAAAACTCTGGTTTAGCACAGGGTTTAAGTTTAAAGAGTCATTTAAATTCATAAGATTAGAAACAAAATTAAGATACTGCTCGTCAGGCGAGCAGAACTGAGTAGAATAGGGCTGCCGTTAAACTCAAGTGTTGTTGGAATAAATTAATGAATATTGAGCTTTTTTTTATTCCATTAACCGAAATGGATGTAGCCAGCACGAATGCGTGCATGGCGCTCTTGAGTGAGGACGAGCGCGCAAAAGTAGCGCGTTACCGGGCGCCCAAGGTGCAAATGAACGGTTTATTGGTGCGAGCGGCGCTGCGCTGCGTTTTATCTCAAGGACTGCAAGCTCGCGGTGGAGCCTCACCTTACTCCCCCCAACGACAGATTGCGCCCCAAGATTGGTGTTTTGAGTATGGGGCAAAGGGCAAACCCAGTCTTAACCATGAGCAGTTTCTGAGTACTGGCATTGAGTTTAACTTGAGCCACAGTGGCGACTGGTTATTGATTGCCTTAGCGCAAGACGATGACACGGACGCAACCGCTAACACAGCACTGCCCCGTTTAGGCTTGGGGGTGGATATTGAGCGCTCCCGTGCCAGCACTCATATTTACCCGATCCTGAATCATTATTTTTCCCCGATTGAAGCCGAAAGCTTATTAGCCCTTGAAGGTGAAGATGCGCAGCGGCAACGCTTTTTTGATCTTTGGGCACTCAAGGAGTCCTACATTAAGGCAACGGGCTTAGGCTTAGCGCAGTCGCTGAAATCCTTTGCCTTTGACTTAGCACCAAACAGTTTGCTGGCGGTTGATGATGGCACGCTGCAAGCCGTCGAA
This sequence comes from Shewanella mangrovisoli, assembly GCF_019457635.1. Lineage (NCBI taxonomy): Bacteria > Pseudomonadati > Pseudomonadota > Gammaproteobacteria > Alteromonadales > Shewanellaceae > Shewanella > Shewanella mangrovisoli. The sequence continues at coordinate 3,237,817 of NZ_CP080412.1, read as the reverse complement.
ACCTTTAACTGGGTTGAACTTAAGCAGCGAGATAACTTTGCTTCAACGAGTCAAGCTAAGCCCTGTTCTTATCTTCAACTCCCATTGCGTGTTCCACTTTATTCCAATATTAAGCTGCTGATTGAACCTGGTTCTGCACAGGATGCCACAAGCTCCTATGCCCAGTACTGGCAGAGTTATTTTGGCCGACTTGGTGAGGAATATCGTTTTGGGCTCAGCTTGGTTCATGGTGACGGCTTAGTGCAGGATGAAAGGTTGGAGAGGGTCACTATTTCGATGCAGCTGACCAGTATCACTGCACTACTGTCAGCGTGCTCGGCCATCTAGTACGGCCTTAGCACTAAGGCTTAGGTTGCCTTCGTTCTTGAATTACTGCTTTGCGTCAACCTTTTAAAAGTACTTTTAATGAGTGCTTTAAATGAGCGCTTTTAATAAGTGCTTTTAATAAGTGCTTAGAATTAGTGCTTTGAATTCAGTTTCTTGTCCCTCCAGCTGACTTTGTTATTCCTCCACTCATATTTCATTTTGGATTAAACCTAGCTCGCTATAGTCACGCCAGAGAACTCACTGACAAGGTTGTTAATCATGAAATTCAAATGCCTTTTATCGACCACTACTTTGCTACTGCTCGGTGGCTGTGGTTACTTTGGTGGCGATGAAAAACAGCAATTAGAGCAGGCATGGCTTGCTCAAGATCCCCAACTACAACAAGTGGTTGAGCAAATCCGCAGCCGCGGGCTCGATGTGGTCGCCCAAAGTGCGGCGGCGGGCACTGTGTCGGCCTGTGTGGCCGAAAAGCTCAGCCAAGATCCCCTCGGTAAATTAGTGAGTGTCGAAGGCGCCTTAGTGGAGTCAGCCAAGGTGGCGGAATTACTTGGCGATTTACAGAAGGTGATGGAGCAAGAGGTGAGCTTCGATCAAGTCGCAAGCCTGTTACAAAAGGGCGCGGATGCGGCGGCCTATGCCAAAAGTTTGGTCGAACAGCAGGGCGTCGAGCAAGCCATGCAAAGCCTTAAGCAAATGGCACTCGCCAGTGAACAATTTGCTCAGCAGAATTTAGGCGCGCATTTCCAGCAATTATTGCTCGAGTGCAAATCTGCTAATTAATTGAGTCAACGCTGTATTAGGGCTGCTTATTTGTGCAGCCTTAGCAACATAAGGAAATACCATGTTTAAAAAACTGCTGGCCTCTGTCGGTATCGGTGGTGCGACGGTCGATACCCAATTAGTCGATAATCGACTGCTGCCAGGTCAAATCTTTCATGCCACTATCGTCGTTAAAGGCGGTAATGTGCCGCAGCAGATCTCCGGCCTCGACTTAGCCCTAATGACTAAGGTGAAAGTGAGCAGCGATAACGGCGACTATTTTAAGAACCATCGTTTAGCGAGCTGGCGCTTAACTGAGTCCTTTGAAATTCAAGCGGGTGAAATTCACGAGATCCCGTTTTCAGGTAAATTGCACCCCGAAACCCCTTTTACTCAGCTCCCAGTGCGCAATAATCAATCCCAAGTATGGCTACAAACGGGAGTGGACATAGATACCGCGCTCGACCCTAGCGATATCGATGCGCTGGTCATTATGCCAACGCCGATTGCCGAGCATGTGTTAAAGGCGATGGATGCCCTTGGTTTTGTGTTGGTGAAAGCCGATGTGGAGCAAGGTTTCCTCAATACCCGCGCCTTTCGTTCCACTTCGGGTTGTTACCAAGAGCTAGAGTTTAAGCCGCGCAATATGGGCTTTAATCGTTTGCGCGAGATTGAGGTTTCTCTGGTGTGCGATGCCGAGCAAACCCATGTGTTGCTTGAGCTTGACCGCGCGTTCCGTGGCGATGGTTACTTGTATTTCAGCCTGCCAAACAATGCCACGTTGAGCCAAGTGCAAGAGATTTTTAGGGCGAATTTGGGTTAAGTGTGGGGACAGTTTAAGTTGTGAGCTTGGTTGAAAAACTTACAACAGATAATAAAAAAGCCCTGATGATTCAGGGCTTTTTGCTGCAAGTCGATTACTGTCTTGCTAAGCGATGGCTCTCGCCTGGGTGCTCAAAATCACTGCGGTAAGGGTTAATGTCTAGGCCGCCGCGACGGGTATAGCGGGCGTAAACGGTTAACTTAGTGCAGTGGCAGTAATGTTTTAAATCGACAAAAATCCGCTCGACACACTGCTCGTGGAACTCGTTATGTTGGCGGAACGAAATCAAATAGCGCAGTAACTTTTCGCGATCGATTTTAGGCCCTTGATAACGGATCATCACACTGCCCCAGTCCGGCTGAGAGGTGATTAAGCAGTTTGATTTCAACAGATTAGAATTGAGTGTTTCGGCAACAATCTGTTTGTCATCTGTGCTGTTTTCAAGATAATCGGGATTAAAGTCATAGTCGCTGACTTCGATATCCAGATCGTCAATGCAAGTGCCTGGCAGCTCGACGACGCGTTGAATACCAAAACTCTTAGGCTCAATAATCTTCACTGTGACTTGGCCTTGGGCGCATTCACTCAGATCCTGCACTAAGGTTTTTTGCACGGCGTCGATATTGTCGAACTTGGTTTGGTTAAAACTGTTTAAATACAGTTTGAAGGATTTTGACTCGATCAGATTTTGGCTTTCATGGCTTAGCTGAATGTCGGCGATAGCCACCATAGGTTTACCCTTGGCGTTTAGCCATGACAACTCATAGGCCGTCCAGATATCGGCTCCGTGGAAAGGCAAACTTTCCGCCGTGAGGTTGATAGCGTTACGGTTAAGTGAGCGAGGAACCCCTTGCAGCAGCGACGCATCATACTCGGCTTGGTAATCCGTGGCTTTACCTAAGGTTAGGCCGGCAAGCTCTTTTGCATCACTATAGGGATCGTGATTGTGTGTCATCAATACTGTTTCCATGTCAAAATAGGCGCACATTATACCCGAAATTGGATTGTGCTTAAGTGTCTTGTCTGCCTGCTCTCGATAAATTTTTAGATAATTACCATCGATCCTATCTATCAACTTTAGGCGAATTACCGCGATATTACCCGCAGGGTGAGCCATCTTTGTGTATTCAAGGTGAGTTTGATGAATCATCCGACGAGGCGGTGTCTTGGCTCCCGGTTAAGCGTGAACAGCTAGGCAGTTTTGCGAATGTTGAACATGCGCTTGAGCTAGCATTATGGCCGGATATCAATCACTTTTATGGTGAATATTTTGCAGCGCCCGTGTTGTTTGATTCACCATGGGGCACGGGCGAATTGCTGCAGGTATGGAACGAGGCGGATTTTGATGCCCTGCAGCAAAATATCATCGGCCACTTAATGATGAAGCAAAAGCTCAAGCAACCAGCAACTTGGTTTATTGGTTTGCTGGATGAGGGCGATAAGATGCTAACCGTTGATAATGCCGATGGTAGTGTCTGGGTTGAAATCCCCGGCGAGCTTCCCTCCATTCAATTGGCGTCGAGTTTAGCTGAATTTATTGAGGCCTTATCGCCACGTATCGCGCCGCCCGTGAAACATGAAGAATTGCCTATGCCAGCGCTCGAACATCCGGGGATTTTTGCCAGCTTTAAACGTATGTGGCACAACCTGATAGGTAAGCGTTAAGCGCGGGGAAATGTTGCAAAGGTCTCTTGAAAAGCCTCTTGCAAACCTGTTTCGCAAACTCGGCTCGGCAATTTTGCCTGCCGAGTTTGCGCTTTAGCATAGGGCGTTATTGATGGTCCCAAGACAAGTTAGATACTATGCGGCAAGGTTCGCAGCGAAAGTGGAACATATCTAATAGCGGCTCATCGAGTTTCCAGTCGTGACTGCCACAGCGTGGGCAGGGGCGAGCTAACTCGGATTGCAGATCCTGTCCTCCAACGCGATACAAATAATAGTAAGTGGGGATTTTGGTCAGGTATTCGATTCGGCCGCGTAAATCCCAACCTCTCCTAAATAAATCACTGCTAGGGCTGGATAATTCTTCCAGCGCGGCAAATTCTGCCTTAGTGGCTGCCGCCATTTGTAACTCATCACAGGCTTGCCACTCGGTTTGCCAGCGGATCACCCGTTTATGGTCACCATTAAAGGTGGCGGGGATTTGGTACAGCGGAATGGGCAATAGGTTATCGCCACTTCGCAGGGGCGAGCACATATGCACATAGCTAGTGTACAGCAGCTGCCAGCTGGGTGACTCAGTGTTACTCACCTCAGAATTAATATCCTGACCGATAAATTTTTCGCGTGGCGCCAGTAGCTTAGCCTCGGTTAATTCCGCCAGCGCTTTTTTCACCCAAGGGCTGTGATAGCGATGATTCAAACTGTTTTTTTCAGGCATGAGTAAGCGTACTCGAAATTCGCCCTCATTAAAGGCCACGGCAAATTCGCGGCCGAGGATTTGGCCATTAGCGCGGTAGGCTTCGAGTAATTGATTGATGGCACGTTCTGCCGCACTGATGGTGGTATCGGCAAAGCATTCAAAGCGTAATTCGGTGACAAACATTAAGCGGATTTTCCTTGGGATTCGAGTTGACTGACACGTTGTTTCAGCTCGATAAGTTCATTTTTGAGTTGCATGATCTCGTTGCTTTTTAACGTGAGGGCCTGCTCAATGCCCTGTTGTAACAGGGCTAACTGTTGCGCCAGTGTGGCGACTGTGAGTGGCGAAGCTTCGGCGGTATGTGTCTCTTCAACCATGGGCTGTGATTGGGTCGCTAAACGCTCACGCTCGGCTTTAGGTATCGATTTAAACTGCTGTAATCCTTGGATTAACAGCGGCATAGGGATTTTGTTACCGACGCGGCTTTTTATCAGGGCAAGGCTAGGGGTTTTACCGCTGGCTTCGAGTGCGCACGCTGCTGCTAACACTTGGTCAATCGGACTCATAATAAGTGAAATTCCTTAATCTATATCGTGTTTTTCACTAACTTACTGTGGCGTGGTTATTTTAGTTCTTATAAATCAATATATTGCTGTTTGGCATTGATTTTGCTTTTTAAGCATTTTTATAACAAGTACACAGGAAGTCATAATATGAACGCAAATATTAATCGCAAACTCATCGCGGTCACGTTTTTAGGGTTAGCAAGCTTAGGTCTTAGCGGTTGTGTGGTCAATGTCGGCGACAGTGAATCTAAGTGGGATAGCAACGAATCTTGGGAAAAAACACAGGACAAAAACCGCAATAATCTGACTAAGCTCAGCCTTGGCATGAGTAAAGACCAAGTGATGACCCTAATGGGCGCCTCGGACTTTAGCGAGTCTTATCTGCAACAGAAAGACGGCCAAGCCGATAAAGAAGTGTTGGTACTCTTCTATCGCACCCAGCATACCCACAGCGACGGTAAAACCACTAAGGATGAATGCACACCAATCGTCTTAAGTAACAGTGTACTGGTCGGTTGGGGCGACACCGCCTACAGCAAAATTTAACGACTCAACGCAACTCGCCATTAAGTGATTCAGTGTCAGCCCTAAGCCATTAGGGCTTTCTTAATTGCACATCGAGCTGCTCGATAAGTTCGGTCCACTGGGCATCGGCCTCTAATGCCTCGGTCAGAAAACTCTTTTGCGCCTGCGTCCAAAACGGGGCTTCGGTTAAGTGTGTCTCTGGGGGAAGTTGATGGGTCGCAATAAACTGGTTGATGGCTTGAGCTTGATTGGCTAATCCCAACTGTTCAAATAGATGACTCAAATCGACTGGCGTGGTATCCATGCTCGCATCCTCTCTGTGTGCCTTTATCTAGGGTATGCAACTCACTGAAAAATGCAATCTATGATTAAAATTTGCACTTTTTTGTTTCCTTGATACAGTGATTATTACTCCTAAGAGTGTGATCTAAATCAAGGAATTCTAATAATGGACAATAATACCTTGGATGAGTGCCGTGCAGTTTATCTCACCGCCGAAGATTTACGCCTCGCCGCTTCGATTCTCTACAACGCCTATCATGACGATCCTTTCTTTGTGGATGCCTTATCCACTTCAGACAAATTCGCCTACGAACAAAAATTACGTGCCGCAATCCGCGAAGAGTTGAATGCGCTCTGGCAGGAGAAGCAAGCCTTAATCGGGCTGTTTGACCAAACGCGCTTAGTCGGTGTTGCCTGTGTGGTCACCCAGGAAGTACCCCTCGGGGAGGGCCGCTATTGGCACTGGCGACTCAAGATGTTGCTTGGTACGGGCTGGCAATCGACCCAGGCGATGATGAAGAAAGAATCGAGCATCGTCGAGCTGCTGCCGAGCGAGCACTGCGGGATCCTACAATTTATCGCCCTTGCGCCTAATGAGCAGGGAAAGGGGTTAGGTCATCAACTCGTGCAAGCCGTAGTGAGTTGGTGCGATGAGCAGCCCGAGCTTGAGGGGATTGGGGTCTTTACCACCCAAGAAGCCCATAGCCAGTTATTTATGCAACATGATTTTGTCTCCCTCGGAGAATTGAGCATAGGCAATGTGGCCGGACAATTACTCTTTTACACGGGCCAACAAGATGAATGAACCTTACCGCTCCTTCGCTGAGTTTTACCCTTTTTACCTCTCACAACATCAGGACTTGAGCTGCAGGCGATTGCACTTTATTGGCAGTATTCTGGTGCTCCTGTTATTCGTCGCTGCGCTGCTTTTCGCAAATGGTTGGTTTTTACTGTTTATCCCACTAGTGGGATATGGTTTTGCTTGGGTGGGACACTTTGTGTTTGAGCATAATCGCCCTGCGACATTCCAATATCCCTTGTACAGTTTGATGGGAGATTGGGTGATGTTTGCACAAATTCTCACCGGTAAGTTGAAGTGCTAAATGTCCCTCACCAGTGAGAAGCTGACACCCGTGTGAGAGATCGCTTACAAAGGCTGTAGGATAAAATGTTTTCTTACTGACTGTTTTGTAATCACAGCTTTTAAAGTGTATTTAAAATCATAGTGTTATATTTGAATAAAGCTTGGCTGTATGAAAAGTACGCTAGTGTGTGTTCTTTAAGCGAAACAAAAATAGTGAGAACCACGTAGAATTAACTCATCGCCAAAGCAAATGGATAGCAGGGATAGCAATACAGGCGAGAGGGACGCAAGAAGCGACGAATTCAGGTTCTTGGATTTGAACCACTGACAGTAGGAAAACTGTCATCTGCCTAGGATAGGCTAAGGAAAAGCAAGGCTGCTTTCTCATGGATGATAGAGGACGTTGTATCTGCTGGGATAGCAGGTTTCAGGATGAAAAAGGACAAGCTTAAGGATTAAGCGTTACTGGATGCAGGAAGTATCGAGTAAAAGGATAAGTATAAGGGTGAACAGCTTGTACTAAGGTTAGGAAAGGATTCAGCAGGACGCTATTGGGATGAGTCACTGGATGTGACAGGAGCCGAGATAGGATATTCGGGTCAAAGGATTGAGTGTGGTGGCGGTTCTACTACACAGGGAAATAAAGGGATTGAAGGACGCTTGCAGGGAGCAAACGATCGCAAGGAAGGTGCAGGGAGCACAATCAAGCAGGATGGCTTGCAGAGGATAAATGGGGTGCACATAGTGCGCCCCTTTCTTTTTGCTATTCTCCAACGTCATTTTTTACGATACGTCATAATGTCCACTTTTGTGTGCGCTCTGTTTGAAAAACAAATTTAACGGACGATTTTTACTCTTTTATACAGTCGCTATTTCCTTTGCTGTGCTTAAACGTCTCGGGATTAATCAATGTTTGTGTCTTCAAACGGCATAAATTGCCCGACTTCTTGTGAGATATATCTCACAAGACTGTAAGTGATTTGTAAGTTTTTTGACTGACAATGACTACCTAGTTTTAGGTAAGTCACATCTAATCAATATGTTAAGAATTTTTTTCCATTATGAACTTAATATGGCGGCTTACATTTTTATCTTTTGCGAAAGCCACCCAGCAACGGCTGTCGTAGAATTCATTTGTAGACGGAACTACAGCGAACAGGAAGTTAGCAGTCAGGATGACTGGACAGTGTTTAAGGAATAAACACTGACGGAGTGGTAAGGAGAGACTTTCAGGATGAAAGCGATGCGAACCACGGAAGGAAAGACTATCAGGGATAGATAGCCTAATTGCACAGGATTGCAATGGCACATGGAGTGCAATAGAAAGGATGCTACTGAACCTATTTCACGGATGATGCTGGAACCGCTCAGGAAAGAGCAAGCTTGGTAAAAGGAACGCCAAGAGATAGGGAAGTACGTTAAGTACAGGGAAATATCACGGATTGAACAGGGATGATGCAGGATGCAAGTTGACGCATGGATGGTGCAGGGAGCACGACAATAGCGGGATAGCTTAACAGAGAACAGAAGGGCGTGGTCTTATGACCACGCCCTTTCTTTTTTATTTTCACACAGATAAAGCTGATTGAGTACGGATGTAGAGCCGAGCTATGGCTGAGTGTTATCTATACGGCTCGGCGTTAGCTATTCAGCTCAGTTTTATCAAAAGGTTAACGGCAATCGCTTAATGACACTTGCCTGAGCTACAGCTACTTTGGCTGCCGCAACCACCAAACTTGCCTTTGGCCATCGGTGCTTCTTGCCATTCTGGCTCGGGGAAAATAGGCCATTCAATCTTTTGCACTTTTTTCCCTAGCATCCAAATATGGCCGCGGTATTGGTTGATGCCATCGGTGCTGAATTCAAATAGATACTTTGCTTTCCAACAGATCCCTGTGGTGCCGCCAAGGCTGGGGCGAGCCGTTTCCATTGCGATGGCTAAAAGCTGTACTTTTTGTCGGCAACATTCTTTTTCGGCAAAAATACGGCTCAATTCTGCCATTTGACGTAATTGCCAAAAAAAGGCCGCAACCACAACGAGCGCAATAATTAACAGCAGATCTGACATCATTTACTTGTAGCCTTAAACAAGCCGCCAATGGCCTGTGATAGTTGAACACTCCGATTGGGGTTTCTTAACTCACCCAATAAGTGGTTACGCAAACTGGGAATCGCCACAATATCAGCAAAGATCTGATTAAAAAAGGCTTGGGGTTGTCGCGCCAGTGCTTCGAGGTAAATACTGCGACTCAGCTCTTGCTTTAATACGGTCCAGTTTCGGCCTGCGATGCTGATGAGTTCATTGGCCTCTAAGCGCTCGCTTTGTTGAAGATGGGCTAAGGCTTGTTGACTCAATTCGGTATGAGAGGCGAGTGCGCGCAAGTAATAGGCTTGGTACTCGGGAGGAGCCGTCACAAACTTAGCGTAAAGTTTATTGGCAAGCGCTTCTGTTAAATGCAGATGTTCGAGACATTGGCACAGGGCAATTTGCACTTCAATCGCACTATTGTCAAAACTGGCAAGGAGTTGCTGCTCGTGATCTAATTCCCCAAGGCGAACACACACGTCGCTCAAACCTTGCAGGCCAATATGCTGCCATTCATTCGGTGCAATTTGTCCCGAGAGATATTGCACTGCAAATTCATATTGAATTGAAGCGCTTAACCCTAATTGTTTACGTACTAAGGCGTTAAATACCGCCAGTTTTTCTTGGCTGGGCTTAAAGCTAAACGGATTGTTAGCGAGGCGATCCTGCTGTTCATCGGTTAATGGCTGAGTCGGATCTTGTCCCAGTGCTGTTAATACCATTTCAATAAACTGTGAGCGCGGCGCCGGCGAGAGCAGTCCTTGTTCGTCTAACGGTAGCTTTAGGAACCAAATAAAGTGCTGTTGGCTCTCGTTCCAAAACACGATGGCAAATTGGGCATGCCCTTGAATGGGGTAAGGGTAGGGTGTGACTAATGATTCGATTTGATGGAAGGCCAGCATATCGATGTGCTGTACTCTTCTCCCTAATTCATAGACTTGGAATTGGGTTTTGGCTGTCGTTAAAAATTGGCTAAGCGTGGTAATTTCAGTCATTTGGCTGCCATATCAATCAAAAAGGCTCAATAAATTGGCGACATTATAGGGGGAAGTTGTGCGCGATGGTATGATTGCCACAGTTTTATCGCCTCAGTCGCAGCGCTTAATTGTCGAATGACTGTGGCTTAATGGACCTTATATCGATGCTTTACAGCCAAACTCAAACCAAACTAGCCCAAATTGCCCACGAGCTACAAAGTGCCGGGCTTTGGTCTACTCGTGCGCCCAGTGATGAAGCTATGGCCAGTACGGCGCCTTTTGCCTGCGATCTAATGTCGTTAGAACAATGGTTGCAGTTTATCTTTATTCCGCGCATGCAAGCCCTTATCGATGCGGGGCAACCTTTGCCAAGCAAAATTGCGATAGCCCCGATGGCGGAACATGTGTGGTCCGAACAAGCGGCGTTAGCGCCTTTAATCGGTGTCTTGAATGAATTGGATATGTTGTTAAATGAACCTAGATGATGATTGGCTGGATATGCCAGAGGATAAATACAACCCAACCGAGGGTGATGAACAGTCAGAGCCTGCGCCAGAGGTACGTGTTTTGTATCAAGACGAGCACTTGGTGGCTATCCACAAACCCGCGGGATTATTGGTTCATCGCAGCTACTTAGCACGGCGGGAGCGCTTTTTTGCGATGCAACTGACTCGGGACTTAGTTGGTTGCCATGTATTTCCGGTACACCGTTTAGATAGACCCACCTCGGGCGTGTTGTTATTTGCCAAAAGCAGTGAGGTAGCCAACGCCCTTTGCGAGCAATTTGCCAACCACAGTATTGAAAAACAATATTTGGCATTGGTACGTGGCAATATGCACGAGAGTGGTGTGTTGGATTATGCGCTTAAAGTCGAATTGGATGAGGTGGCTGACAAGTTTGCCAATCAAGATAAGGCCGCACAGGACGCAGTGACTCAATATGAGCCGCTATTAAATACCGAAATTCCTTATCCGTCGGGGCGTTATGCAACTAGCCGTTTCGCGTTAGTGAAACTGAGTCCAAAAACGGGGCGTAAGCATCAACTCAGACGCCATATGGCGCATTTACGTCACCCGATTATTGGCGATACCACTCACGGCGATGGTAAGCAAAATGCGTTTTTCCGTACGCATTTCGATATCAATCGACTGTGGCTGATTGCGAAAAAGTTAACCTTCACTCACCCGGTGACACTTGAGCGCTTAAGTATCGAAACCGAGCTTGAGCCAGAATGGGAAACAGTGTTTTCAGGACTGGGCTGGGATGATGCCGCCCTTTGCCGCGAGCCAAGTGTGTTGATTGCAGAGCAAACGACGACCGTTTAAGGCAATGTTTGTTTGGGCGTTTAAGGCTAGTGTTCGCTCAAGGTGACTACTAGCTTAAAGATACTTCTAGCTTAAAGATACTTCTAGCCTAAGGCGAGTGCTCACTTCAGCTTGCATCTTGGCTATCTGTCTAGTTGCATGCAATTCATCGCAACAATCGGCGGTCTTAACTACTGGTTGGTTTGAGACTGGATATCAAGCTAGCTAAGGTCGAGTATTCCGCTGGGACGGTTAGCGGTAATTGAAGATTTTGCTGGGCGGCGTGAAAGTAATGTTTGCGTCTAATTTGAGTGGTTTTATGTTGGTGCTTGAGGTGTTTTTGCCTATTGCTCTGTCGCATCAGTTTGCTTCCTCATGCTCAATAACTTGATTTATAAAATTTTTACCTTGTTGCTTGCCCTAAAGCCTCACAATAAAGTAACTTCAGCTAAGTTGCGTTTACGCATGTGGCACGGAGTATATCATGAAAAAAGTTAATCTGGTGTTTGGCACTGTGTATGGTAGCGCACAATTTACCGCCGAAACCTTAGAAAAAGCGCTGACAGAACTCGGTTATGACGCCAAATTGTGGCAACCGAATGAAATTAGCCAATTTACGCCGCCACAGGATGAGTTGTTAGTGGTAGTGACCTCGACCACTGGGCAAGGGGATTTACCCGACGATATTCAGCCTTGGTATTATCATCTTAAGGAGACGGCGCCTTATCTGCCCGAGCTGAAATACAGCGTAATCGCACTTGGTGATTCGAGTTACGATACCTTTTGCGGTGCGGGTAAATCGGTAGATGAATTGCTCAGCGAGTTAGGCGCTAAACCCGTTGTGGCGCGTCTAGAAATTGATGCCTGTGAAACCATGGAACCCGAGGTCGAAGCGATAAAATGGCTGGAAAGCTGGAATCAAATCGTCAAATCCGAACGCGCCGCTTAGGTCATTTCGTTACTCAGCAGTGGTTTAAATTTGCCCAGCGCTTAAGTCAGGCGCTGTTAATTCCGATCGCGATTTTACCCGCAGCGGGTGTGATGCTGGGCTTAACCGTGAGTCCCATCCCTTTTATGCCCGAGGTGCTAACCGTATTAATGCTGGCGGTTGGTAAGCTGATTTTCGCCATCATGCCCATTTTGTTCGCGGTGGCGGTGGCGATAGGGTTCTGCCGCGATCAGGGCATCGCCGCTTTTACTGCCGTATTTGGTTATGGGGTGATGACGGCCACCTTAGCCGCATTAGCGGATCTCTACCAGCTGCCGACCCAATTACTACTCGGCATGGAAACCTTAGATACTGGGATAGCCGGCGGCATGTTGATTGGTGGTGTGACTTGCTTTGCCGTGCGCTGGAGCCAATATATTCGTCTGCCAGCGATTTTCTCCTTTTTCGAGGGACGGCGCAGCGCCTCTTTATTGATCATTCCGTTGGCGATGGGCTTAGGTTATATCCTTGCCCATGTGTGGCCGCCGTTATCTCTGCTCATCGAGAGGGTGTCCGACTGGGCGGTTTACCAAAAACCGGCCATTGCCTTTGGGGTCTATGGCGCGCTCGAACGTTTACTCATACCCCTCGGTTTACATCATATCTGGAATGCGCCTTTTTATTTAGAAGTCGGCCAATACCAGTTACAGAATTCGGAAGTGGTTCGGGGGGAAGTTGCGCGTTATTTAGCGGGCGATCCGCAGGCGGGGAATTTAGCGGGCGGTTATTTGATTAAAATGTGGGGACTTCCCGCAGCTGCACTGGCTATTTGGCGCTGCGCCGATCCCTCGGAGCGTAATCGGGTCGCGGGTATTATGCTTTCCGCGGCGGCGGCCAGTTGGCTGACCGGAGTCACAGAGCCTATCGAGTTCGCCTTTATGTTTGTGGCGCCTTTTTTGTTTCTTATCCATGTGCTGCTGTCGGGGCTGGCATATTTTGTCTGCATCATGCTCGATATTCACCACAGTATTGTGTTTTCCCATGGGCTGGTGGATTTCACACTGCTGTTTTCGCTGTCGCGCAATACGGGCTGGTTTGTATTCTTAGGGCCGCTGACGGCGGTGACTTATTACCTGTTGTTTAGGGGCAGTATTCTGGCATTTAATTTAAAGACGCCAGGACGACTCGAACCCGATGAACCCCATGGCGCCAAAGAGAGTTTAAGAGCCATCATTGCGGCATTGGGCGGTCGCGAGAATATTGTCGAGCTCAATGCTTGTCTCACCCGTTTACGCTTGAGTGTTCACAGCCCAGAACTCGTCAATAAAGTGCGACTCAGCCAGCTCGGTGCTAAGGGCGTGATTGTGATGGGCAAAGGCGTACAAGTGGTGTATGGCACCAAAGCCGAAACCCTACGCAAAGTCTTGCAGCGTTATTTAGATACTCGGCGCTGATATTGCATCTTGTTGAAATTAATCGCTGCTTTATTGTGTTTAATAAAGTTAACTCACAACAAATTCACTTTTTATCACAAAAAATAAGCTTTTCATGCTGTGTGAGTGGATTGGCTATGGCACACTCGAATGAGGGACCATAGAGGAGATCAGATTTTGCAGTCACAGCATGAAATAGTATCGAACGCACAACCCGCCTTAGCACGTAAAATCCTGATGACAGATTGCGCCGATGCCCAAGGGCTAATCGCCAAAATCACCAGTGTTTGCTTTAATCATCAGCTTAACATCATTAAAAACAGTGAGTTTGTGGATAATGCTCAGGGGCGATTTTTTATGCGTACTGAGCTCGAAGGGCACTTTAATAGCGAGCAATTACTGCAGGACCTGCGTGAGGTGTTACCCGCCCAAAATCATATGACCTTGGTCAGCGCGGGCAAGAAGCGCATCGTCGTATTAGTCACGAAAGAGGCCCATTGTTTGGGCGATTTGCTGATGAAGGCCTACTATGGCGGCTTGAATGTTGAGATAGCAGCCGTGGTGGGCAACCATGATGTGTTAAGGGAATTGGTTGAAAAATTTGATATTCCTTTTCACCTCGTGAGTCACGAAGGGCTCGACAGAATTCAGCATGAGCAGGCGTTATTGGCCGCTGTGTCGCAATATGCGCCCGATTATCTGGTGCTCGCTAAATATATGCGAGTGCTGACGCCGGATTTCGTTGCCGAATATCCAAACCGTATCATCAATATCCATCATTCGTTCTTACCCGCATTTATCGGTGCCGCACCTTACCGCCAAGCATGGGAGCGAGGGGTAAAAATCATCGGTGCGACAGCGCATTTTGTGAATAATTGCCTCGATGAAGGGCCGATCATTAAGCAGGACGTGATCCCCGTCGATCACAGTTACAGCGCGCTTGAAATGGCCAAAGCGGGGCGTGATGTCGAAAAAAGCGTTCTCAGTAAGGCGTTACAACTCGTGCTAAATGAGCAAGTGGTGGTTTACGGCAATAAAACCATAGTGTTTTAACATCAGTTAAAAGTGACAGGCAAGTAGGCTTTAACTGCTTGTCTGTTAAGACTTTAGGATTAAGCCAAGGCACTGCGCTTGCTATCAGTATGTTTAATTGCAATATTTAAGGCATGATCATCTAGTAACATGACACTTTGAAATGTATGCCATTCAAAGTGTATTACTCATGGAAGGGGTGTTTGATGTCTATGAGCCGTAGTCTCATTATTGGAATTAAAGACCTGCCTGAGGATTTACCTCTTTCTTGGGCACGGCTTGACCGCCAGTTTCGAGTGCAGTGCATGAGCCGGGCATTTTACGAAAGGTGCCAACGTTCGGCTGCGCAAATCATCAATCAACCCATCTGCCAGTTATTCGATGAGTTTAATGCCAAACTTTGCGGCGATATACTTCAACGCACTGATAACTACATCGGGCTGGTGCTGAGGGATAATCAGGGCAGGCGAGTGCATTTTGCCCTATATGTTATTCCTGAGCTGGGATGGCAACTTATCCTTGCTGATATTAACTATGAAGAATTGCCGATTAAGGGCCTGCATTCCGATTATCGCCGGGCTATCCAAGCGAGTGATGCTTGGTTACAACATATTGACGATGTGATCCAATCGCCGCAGGAAGAGGTGTTTAAAGTGGCGGTCGCCAAGGCGATTGCGTTGATGGACAGTCAGTATGGCTTTATCCTGCTGCATAATGATAAATCCAAGTTCCTCACCTTAGCGGCCCGCTCTCACTATCCTGCGCCTAAGGTTAACCAAGCCGAGTTTGTGGAGGAAAACACCCAAGCCTCTGAGCTTGAAAGCCAGCTCTGGCAAGAATGCGTCAAAGACTACAAACCCATTATTCAGAATAAGTTAGAGAGCAATCGCTCCGATAATCTCCTGTTTGACCGCTTACTGCTGGGCGAGCGCTATCTCGCAGTGCCTATGATTTTCCATAATCGCTTAGTGGGGATAGTGTGTGTGGTGGGGCGCGATGAGCCCTATAGCCGTAACGATGCTCGTTCCTTATTGACCTTTGCCAGTATTTTGTGGCACTCGATTGAGCTTCCACGAAGTTTAAGGGCGGTGTCTCGCCAGTCCAAAATCATCAAGGCGCAAAAAGAGCAGTTATCCCAATCTTTAACTCAGCTTATCAGCGCGATTTCTGAGGCGTTAGAACTTAAGGATGCCTATACCGCAGGGCACCAAAAGTCGGTGGCACAATTAAGCTACTTGATTGGTGAGAAACTCGGACTTGAGCCGCAGCGTTTAGAGGGGCTAAAAATCGGCGCACTGGTGCACGATATTGGTAAGCTTGCGATACCGTCGCAGATTTTGACTAAGCCTTCCAAATTATCCAAAGAAGAGTACGCATTAATCCAAACCCATCCGTTGCATGGGGCAGAGATTGTTGAGGATGTGGAGTTCCCATGGCCGATTAAGCAGATGATTTTGCAGCATCATGAGCGACTCGATGGTTCGGGTTATCCCTTAGGTTTGAAGGATAAAGCGATTCTTTATGAGGCTAAGATCATTGCCGTTGCCGATGTGGCTGACTCCATCCTATCTCACCGTCCTTACCGTCCCTCTTTGGGACTCGCTAAAATGACCGAGGTCTTAAAGGCGGGCAGAGGCACTTTATTCGACTCTGAAATCGTCGATACTTGCCTCGAGATTTTAATCAATCGTGAACTGAGTATTAGTGACCATATCGGTTCAGCGGTATTGGATCCTGTGGTGTCTGTGACCCTAGACCACGAACTTGCCGATATTAAACGCTTATTAACCGCGGCCCATGCTAAAGTGGCCGTGGTGCTCAATGAGCATCATAAGATCATCGGTGTGATCACTCAGCGTTTACTCGATTATTGGCTCAGCCCTCTGATTGGTACGGCGGCGGAGCGAGAACATGACAGGGCGTTCCTGCGTAAAAAAGCCCATCAAATCATGGAGCACTCGGTGCCTTTGATTAGCGATGTCGCCACTTCAGAAGATGCATTGCAGCTGCTGAATCAAATGGATACTGAGTTTTTGGTCGTGGTGAATAAAGCGCAGCATGCGATAGGGATTATTGGCTGGCGAACCATTGCTATGGCCAATAAGGAGCGCCAAGAGGTTGAGCGTTTAATTTAACATGTTTAAGCCTAAGTATTTATGGCAATAAAAAGGCGTCAGTTAGACGCCCTAATATTGGCAATCGTATTGAGTTAAAAATTAACGGCATAAACCTCATCCACTGGATTTTGTGCGATATCTTTAATCGTCACGGTACCTTGTACATAACGGCCTATGCGTTTGGCGGTTTTGTCGGCGCCTTGGCTGAGGGCGAACTGATGGAAGCTTTCGCCGTTACAGACTAAGCGGGGGAATATTCGGCCTTGGTTGATGCGATATTCCTGCATAGTGTTGCTAAACGAGATCAGGTTATTACTGGCTCCAGCCTTACAAACCGCCACTAAGGTATTTTCTAACTGAGGGTCCATGGCGGCAAAAGCGTTTGAGCCCATTCCTAAGGTGCAGAGTAGGGCGACTCCGCCCAATTTTACCAATGTTGATTTCATCTTTAGCTCCTTGTCGGGTGAGTAGACACTTTGAGTAAAGTCTGTTTTTGCGGGCCTTGCAGAGGGATTTGGCCACAGAAGTGTATCTAAATGTGGGGTTGGGAACAGAGTGTTTCTCTGTGTAACTTGATGTGTCTTTGAGCCCATAGGGCGTGCTTTTTCCATAAAAAATGCCAAGCACTAGCTTGGCATTTTGGTATTGTGTACAGCGTGAATTTCGCTTAATCGACGATACGTAACAGTTCGTTGATACCCACTTTGCCGCGGGTTTTCGCATCCACTTTTTTCACAATGATGGCAGCGTATAGGCTGTATTTACCGCAAGCCGATGGCAGGTTACCCGATACCACGACTGAGCCAGCTGGTACACGGCCGTAGTGAATTTCGCCCGTTTCACGGTCATAAATACGGGTACTTTGGCCGATATAAACGCCCATGGAAATCACTGAGCCTTCTTCAACCACAACGCCTTCAACGATTTCTGAGCGTGCGCCGATAAAGCAGTTGTCTTCGATAATGGTAGGGCCCGCTTGCAGCGGCTCGAGTACGCCACCGATGCCAACACCGCCAGATAAGTGCACGTTCTTACCGATTTGCGCACATGAGCCAACGGTGGCCCAAGTGTCAACCATAGTGCCTTCGTCAACGTAGGCACCTAGGTTCACGTAAGAGGGCATCAATACAGTGTTTTTACCGATAAAAGAGCCCTTACGTACGGTTGCCGATGGCACCACACGAATGGCTTCGGCTTTAAAGCGGGCTTCGTCATATTCGGCGAACTTTAACGGTACTTTATCGAAATATTTGGTTTCGGCACCATCGATAACGGCGTTATCGAAAATACGGAATGACAGTAATACCGCCTTCTTCAACCATTGATGTACATGCCATTGGCCATCGATTTTCTCGGCGACGCGTAGTTCACCTTTATCGAGCATATTGATGACATTTTGCACATCGTTACGCACGCTGGCGTCAACAGTGCTTGGTGTGATGTCGGCACGCGCTTCAAATGCGGCCTCAATACGTTGGCGTAAAGCCTCCATTTACTTCTCCCGTTTTGGTTAATTGGTTGACTCTGTGTTGATGGCGCTCAGCGCGCTAATCAAGGCTTCCTTGAGCGTATTCTCTTGGGTTTCATTGAGTTGCAAGCCATCATTGGTTTGCAAAATAAAAAAGTCTTCTGCTCGCTCACCAATAGTGGTGATCTTGGCGGCCAGCAAGGTGGTGTTGCAGCGATAAAAAATATCGCCCACTTTAGCTAATAATCCCGGCGTATCCAAGGCGATAAGTTCCATCATACTTGTACCATGACGGTTGCTCTCAAGGAAACTCACCTGAGTGGGAACATTAAAAGGTTTCATCTTGCGTGACAGTT
This sequence comes from Shewanella mangrovisoli, assembly GCF_019457635.1. Lineage (NCBI taxonomy): Bacteria > Pseudomonadati > Pseudomonadota > Gammaproteobacteria > Alteromonadales > Shewanellaceae > Shewanella > Shewanella mangrovisoli. The sequence continues at coordinate 3,219,387 of NZ_CP080412.1, read as the reverse complement.
TTCTAAAACGCGGCAGCTTAGGATTATCACTCGCAAGCGCCTTTTCAAGGGCCTTACGGATACTCTGAATGCGTGAGAGCTGGCTCACTGGCGTGCCGTCTTGCTCGAGGATAACGAAGGTGTCTAGGGCGTAATTATCCTTCGATGTCATAATGTTAGCGTCGTGGACGTTGATGTTTTTATTATCGAGCACCGCCATCACAGTCGCGAACAGCTTAGGCCTGTCCCGACAGTAGACAAAGAGTTCGGTGCCGCCGCGCGTCGTGTGCTTAGACACCAGCACTAGCGGCTCATCCAACTGTTTATGCTTAAGGATGGCTTCGGCATGCCAAGCAACCTGATTTGGCTGGTGTCGCAAAAAATAGTCGGCCTTAAAGCGTTGCCAGAGAGTATCTAACTCTTTTTCTTTTACGCCACGGCGCAGCAACTCTTTCTTGGCTTTAGCTTGGTATTCTCGTACCCGCGCGCGGATATCGACGGGTTTTTCTTTCCCCCGCGCCAGTACCCTTTGGGTGGAAAAATATAAGTCGCGTAGCAGTGAGCCTTTCCAGTTGTTCCAGGTCTTCTCGTTGGTGGCGCAGATATCGGCGACGGTTAAGCAATATAAATAACTTAAATGCACCGCATCGCGCACCTTGCTGGCAAAGTCGGCCACCACATCGGGATCGGAAATATCGCGGCGCTGAGCGGTTACCGACATCACTAAGTGATTTTCGACCAGCCAAGCGACTAAGCGGCCATCGTGGTCGTTCAAGCCATGGAGCTTACAGAAGGCGAGGGCATCGCTCGAGCCAAGCTTGCTGTGATCGCCGCCGCGGCCCTTGGCGATATCATGGAAAATCGCGCCGAGAACTAACAAGCCTTTTTTCGGTAACTGATTGATAAGCACTGAGCCTAAAGGAAACTCTTCCTTCTGCTCCGGCTGAGAGAAGCGCTCGATATTGAGCAGCAATCTGTGGGTGTGTTCATCTACAGTGTAGGCGTGGAACAGGTCAAACTGCATTTGGCCTTCGATATTGCGCCATGCGGGCAAATAGGCCGACAGCACCCCGTGTTTATGCATCAGCGATAAGGCCGCGATGCCACGTGGATGCTTTAAGATTTCCATAAAAGCTTGGCGGCACTGCGGATTTTCCTGCAAGGGTTGCTGCTGTGCCCGGCGTGCGCGTCTTAGCGATCTCAGTGTCGGCGCATAAATGCCTTTGATATTGGAGTTTTTAGCGACATGGACAAAGAGGCGTACAATTTCTTCGCCGCTATCGAATAAATCATCCCTTAGTGCCTCGATAAAGGCACCGCGACGTTGATAGTTATTGTCAATTGCTTGAATTTCTAAGGCCTTGGTTTGGCCCAGTGTCGCCCGCTTAAACAGTTGCAGCAACATTTCGTTCAGCTCCATCACCCGGCGCACCGTGCGATAGTAGCGTTTCATCATCTGCTCAACGGCAAGTTGGGTGGCGTCCTCATAACCCATGAGCTCGGCCACTTGGCGCTGGACATCGAACAGCAGGCGATTTTCATCGCGCCCGACCGCCATATGCAGGGCAAAACGCAGCTTCCACAGAAAATGCTGACACTCGAGCAGCTCTTCTAATTCGGCGGGTTCTAAAAATTCATATTGCACCAGTTCTTCTAAGCGTGAGGCGCCAAAATGGCGCATGGCAACCCAGGCGATGGTTTGAATGTCCCGCAGGCCGCCGGGGCAACTTTTGATGTTGGGCTCAAGATCGAAGGCGCTCGCCTTGACATGGCGGGCCGTTTGTTCATCACGTTTGGCGATAAAGAACTGGCTCGACGTCCAAAAGTCGCTCTGACGGATGGCGTCATAGAGCTGATCGAACAGGGTTTCTGGGCCCCTGAGCAACCTTGCTTCAAGCAGATTAGTGGCGATGGTAATGTCTTCTCGACCCAGATTTAGAGTATCGCTGAGGGTGCGAACACTGTGGCCAATCTCAAGGCTGGCGTCCCATAAAAAGGCGATAAATTCGCTGAGCGCGGTTTCGGCCGCCTTTGATAACTCACCTTCAAACAGGAATAATAAATCGACATCCGAGTGTGGATGTAACTCACCGCGACCATAGCCGCCAACGGCAATCAGGGCGATGGGATATTGGTCCAGACCGTGCTGTTGCCAGGCCTGTTTGACGAGGGTATCGACGAACTGACAGCGCTGCGTCACTAGCTCTTCAATCGGGTTTTTGGCCTTGAATCTAGCTAAAAGTGTTTGATTCTGTTCGATTAATGATTGTTTAGCTAGCAGAGCTGTATTCATCGAGTCCCTTGTTTGGATGAGTTAGGTGTTCAGTAATCCTCTGAATCCTAACGTACTAAGTATGTCGCTTAGTGATTAATGATACTCGGGAAGTCTTCCTCATCACGCAGAGTCAGGACTTCTACACCGGTTTCGGTCACTAATAATGTGTGTTCCCATTGGGCTGAGTTTTTACCATCGGAGGTGGTGACAGTCCACTTATCGTCACGGTCTAACACTGTGGTGTGGCGACCGGCGTTGATCATCGGCTCAATGGTAAAACACATGCCTGGGCGTAAAATGGTGTTATCGCCATTACGGTAGTGCATGACTTGCGGCTCTTCATGGAAACCGGCACCAATACCGTGACCACAATAATCTTGCACGATGGAATATTTCTCAAGACCTGTTTTGCTGGCTTTGATGAATTTTTCGATAGTATTGCCGATTTCTCCCAGTTTTAACCCCGGGCGAACCTTACGAATGGCGAGGTATAAACTCTCCTGCGCGATACGGCACAGGCGTTTGTCCTTAGGGCTGACTTCACCGATTAAGAACATTTTAGAGGTATCGCCGTGGTAACCGTCTTTGATGACTGTGATATCGATATTGAGAATATCGCCATCCTTGAGAACGCGGTCACTTGGAATACCATGGCAAATCACGTTGTTTAGCGAAGTACAAATCGACTTAGGAAAACCATGGTAGTTGAGCGGGGCAGAAATCGCGCCTTGCTCTTCGGTATATTTGGCGCAGATATCGTTGAGTTCATTAGTGCTCACGCCGGCCTTAACATAGGGGGCGATCATTTCTAATACTTGTGCGGCCAGCTTACCCGCTGCGCGCATTTTCTCGATTTCTTCTGCTGTCTTAATGACTATACTCATTGCGTTTTCTCTTGTGTCTTCGATGTCTATTGGCGCCATCCACCCGATGCAAAAATTTGTGCTTTAGGGCTATTTATGGTATAAAGCGCGCCGTTATGTTTAAGTCTTGCAGGTTGTTTAAGGTTAGCTTTTGCTTATCTTAACCCAAGGCAAGACTAAAGATGGCGGCCATTATACATGGCAATTTATCTAAATACTAAATCACACACGTGTCGACACATTCTTCGGGGTGCCCTCAGCTGTTAACTGCGGGGTCGAAGACATGGGATACGTGGAGGTCTAACCCCCTAAATTTTAAGGTAATAGAAATGACTACAGTTTCAATGCGCGATATGCTCCAGGCCGGTGTCCACTTCGGTCACCAAACCCGTTACTGGAACCCAAAAATGAAGCCATTCATTTTCGGTGCTCGCAACGGCGTTCACATCATCAACCTAGAGCATACTGTGCCAATGTTCAATGAAGCACTGGCTTTCATCAGCAACGTTGCTTCAAAGAAAGGTAAAGTATTATTCGTTGGTACTAAACGTGCTGCTGGCGAAGCGATCAAAGAAGCTGCTATTTCTTGCGATCAGTACTACGTTGATCACCGCTGGTTAGGCGGTATGCTGACTAACTGGAAAACCGTTCGTCAGTCAATCAAGCGTCTGAAAGAACTGGAAAGCCAATCAGTAGACGGTACTTTCGACAAGCTGACCAAGAAAGAAGCGCTGATGCGTACTCGTGAGCTTGAAAAGCTGGAAAAATCTTTAGGCGGTATTAAGAACATGGGCGGCCTGCCAGACGTATTATTCGTTATCGGCGCTGACCACGAGCATATCGCTATTAAAGAAGCTAACAACCTGGGTATCCCTGTTGTTGCAGTTGTTGATACTAACTCTGCTCCAGACGGTGTTAACTACATCGTTCCTGGTAACGACGACGCAATGCGCGCTATTCGCCTGTACACTACTTCTGTTGCTGCAGCTGCTAACGCTGGCCGTGGTCAAGATTTAGCTGTTCAAGCTGAGCAAGACGGTTTCGTAGAAGCCGAATAATAATAAGGCGGGATGAGTCTCATCACCCTTATTAACCAAGATTTTGATTGGTTAACAGGGGCCATTCGGCCCCTGTTTTATATCTGCAAATTAGTCGAATTTTTAGAGAGGATTTAACAATGGCAATTTCTGCTGCCCAAGTTAAAGAACTGCGCGAGCGTACTGGCGCAGGCATGATGGATTGTAAAAAAGCGTTAGAAGAAACCAACGGCGACATGGAGTTAGCAATTGACAACATGCGTAAGTCTGGTGCTGCTAAAGCTGCTAAGAAAGCAGGTAACATCGCTGCTGACGGTACTATCCTGATCAAAAACGGTGAAGGTTTCGCAGTACTGTTAGAAGTAAACTGCCAAACTGACTTCGTTGCTAAAGATGCGAACTTCTTAGGTTTTGCTAACGCTGTTTTAGACGTTGCTGCAGCGTCTAAAGTGTCTTTAGAAGACTTAAAAGCCCAATTCGAAGAAGCCCGTGTTGCTCTGGTTGCTAAAATCGGTGAAAACATCAACGTTCGTCGCGTTGAGTACATCGACGGCACTCAATTAGCTTCCTACCGTCACGGTGAGCGTATTGGTGTTGTTGTAACGGGTGAAGCGGATGAGGAAACTCTGAAGCACTTAGCAATGCACGTTGCTGCTTCTAAGCCAGAATACGTTAACCCAGAAGACGTTCCAGCTGACGTAGTCGCTCGTGAACAAGCTCTGCAAATCGAAATCTCTATGAATGAAGGCAAACCTGCTGAAATCGCAGAGAAAATGGTTGTTGGTCGTATGAAGAAGTTCACCGGTGAGATCTCTCTGACTGGTCAAGCTTACATCATGGAACCAAAGAAAACTGTTGGCGAATTCTTGAAAGAGAAAGGCGCTAAAGTCACTAACTTCATTCGTTTAGAAGTGGGTGAAGGTATTGAGAAGAAAGAAGAAGATTTCGCAGCTGAAGTTGCTGCTCAAATCGCCGCTTCTAAAAAGGCTTAATCGCCAACGCTAAATACCCCCAAGACCGCAGCAATGGCTGCGGTCTTGTTATGACCAGGATATAAAAATTATGAGCACCAATCCAAAACCTGCATTTAGACGCATTCTTCTAAAATTAAGTGGCGAAGCACTGATGGGCGACGAAGGCTTCGGCATCGACCCTAAAGTGTTAGATCGCATGGCTCAAGAAGTGAAAGAGCTTGTAGAGTTAGGCATTCAGGTGGGTGTGGTCATTGGTGGTGGTAATCTATTTCGCGGTGAAGGCCTGGCAAAAGCTGGCATGAACCGTGTGGTGGGCGATCACATGGGTATGCTGGCAACGGTTATGAACGGCTTGGCCATGCGTGATGCCCTGCACCGTGCCTATGTTAATGCTCGTCTGATGTCGGCAATCCCGTTAAAAGGGGTGTGTGACGACTACAATTGGGCTGAGGCTATCAGCTTATTAAAATCAGGCCGTGTAGTGATTTTTGCTGCGGGTACTGGTAACCCATTCTGCACTACCGATTCTGCTGCTTGCTTACGCGGCATTGAAATCGAAGCAGAAGTCGTGCTAAAAGGCACTAAAGTTGACGGCGTTTATTCTGACGACCCGATGAAAAATCCAGAAGCAGTGAAGTACGATGAATTATCGTACACTGAAGTACTGGACAAAGAATTAAAAGTAATGGACTTAGCAGCCTTTACGATGGCGCGTGATCATGACATGCCAATCCTAGTATTCAACATGAACAAACCTGGTGCACTGCGCCGCGTGGTCATGGGTGAAGAAGAAGGCACATTGATCAAAGCGAAATAAGTTATTTAATGACCAAGAAGGACATTTAACGTGATTGCAGATATTAAAAAAGATGCTCAAGAGCGCATGGGTAAATGCGTAGAAGCGACTAAGAACCAAATGGCGAAAGTACGTACTGGTCGTGCACACCCAAGCTTACTGGACTCTATTCAAGTGTCTTACTACGGCACTATGACCCCGCTGAACCAAGTGGCTAACGTGGGTATTGAAGATGCGCGCACCCTGTCTGTGACTGTGTTCGACCGTAGTGCAATCCAAGCGGTTGAGAAAGCTATCATGAGCTCAGACCTTGGCTTAAACCCAATGTCAGCGGGCGCAACCTTACGTATTCCATTGCCCGCACTGACTGAAGAACGTCGTAAAGACTTCATCAAAGTGGTTCGTGCAGAAGCCGAAGGCGGCCGTGTGGCGATTCGTAACGTTCGCCGTGACGCGATTTCTGAAGTGAAGAAGCTCGAAAAAGCCAAAGAATGTACTGAAGATGATGTTCGCCGCTTTGAAGACGAAGTGCAAAAGTTCACCGATGCTCACATTAAGAAGGTCGATGAGATTTTAGCGGCCAAAGAAATTGAGTTGATGGAAGTCTAATCTCAGGCGCTATAAGCTAGAGTTGCTACGCCGTGTAGGGGTATACTACACGGCGTTTGTCTATTTTAAAGGGTTGTAATAGATGTCATCCACAGTGGAATTTGATCCGCAATCTAGGTCGACTGAGCAGGATGCTTGTGCTCAGACAAGCTTACCGGAGGTATTACCCGAACTCGTAAAACAGTCATTACCTAAACATGTTGCGATTATTATGGATGGTAATGGACGTTGGGCCCAAACCCAGGGCAAACCACGAGTGATGGGGCATAAAGCCGGCGTAAAGGCGGTGAGACGTGCGGTGAGTGCTGCCAGTCAGTTAGGGATACAATCGCTGACGCTATTTGCGTTTTCCAGCGAGAATTGGCGTAGACCCGATAAAGAAGTCAGCTTGCTGATGGAATTGTTTTTTACCGTGTTACAACGGGAAATTAAGTTACTCGATAAGAACCAAGTCAGATTGAATATCATCGGCGATATCAGCCGTTTTTCTGCGCGTTTACAAAAACAAATTCGTGCCGCAGAAGAAAAAACTGCAGGCAATAGTGGATTGATATTGAATGTAGCGGCCAATTACGGTGGCCGTTGGGACATACTGCAAGCAGCGCAAAAGTTAGCTGAAAAGGTGGAAAATGGCGAAATGACCAGCAGTCAGTTCACCGAAGAAGCCCTGAGTGAACATTTGTGCATGCAAAATCAGAGTGAAGTTGATTTAATGATCCGTACGGGTGGGGATTACCGGATCAGCAATTTTGTGCTCTGGCAGGCTGCCTATGCTGAATTGGTGTTTATGGACACCCTTTGGCCTGATTTCGATGAACAGGCTTTTCATGAAGCGATTGCCACTTTTGCCAGTCGCCAGCGCCGTTTTGGTTTGACCGGAAGTCAAATTGATGAGATGCGCGCATTGTAAAACGTCATGAGGGATTTTTTTTGCTAAAACAACGTATAATAACAGCAATTTGGTTAATTCCATTAGTTTTGGGAGCGATCTTTTTACTCCCCGTAGAGTACTTTGCTTGGGCCTTAGTGGCCGTGTTTCTGATCGCCGCTAAGGAGTGGGGCAGGATCATCGATAGTCAATGTGATGTCACTCAATGGAGTTTTACTTGCACCGTCGGTATTTTACTTATCGCGTTGAATTTAATTGTTCCCGCCGACACCATTTGGCTTAGGGGACAAATTCATCCTATTTATCTTGCCGTGATGGCCATTGGTGCACTGTGGTGGATAGTGTCGCTGCTGTTGGTGGTGACTTATCCTAAGAGCGCTAAACTCTGGCAAAAGAATCCGATGCTAAAGTCCATGTTTGGACAACTCACTTTAGTGCCTTGTTTTGTGGCGCTGATTGCACTCAAATCCATTAGCTCGCAAATATCGCCTTACTATGGCGCGTCATTGGTATTACTGGTGATGCTGATTGTTTGGGCGGCGGATTCGGGCGCGTATTTTGTCGGTAAAGCGGTTGGCAAGACTAAGCTGATGCCTGCGGTGAGCCCAGCCAAAACCTTAGAAGGGTTACTGGGCGGCCTGATGACGACACTGATTGTGGTCGCGGGTGTTATGTATATTTCGCCTGAGCAGGAATTAGGTTTAGTGGTCGCGGTCACTATTTTCGTGGCGCTGATTTCGGCGCTTGGCGATTTATCCGAGAGTATGTTTAAGCGTGCCGCCTGCATCAAAGACTCGGGCACGATTCTGCCTGGGCATGGTGGCGTGCTCGATCGCATCGACAGCCTCACTGCGGCCTTGCCGGTGTTTACCTTAATCTACATTGCATTTTGGATGTAACGCTATGCAAAATATGGTGATTTTGGGCGCAACTGGGTCGATTGGTGCCAGCACTTTAAGTGTGATTTCGGCTAATCCCGATGCCTATCGTGTTTACGCTTTAGTGGCGAATGCGAGTGTCGATAAGATGCTCGCCCTGTGTGTAACCCATCGCCCCCAAGTCGCCCATATGGTCGATAGTCAGGCCGCATTAGCGCTACAAGCTAAGCTTCCTCCTGAGCTTAATATCCAAGTCAGTAGCGGTGAGGATGAACTCATCGCCTTAGTCACAGCCACTGAGGTGGATACTGTGATGGCCGCTATCGTCGGCGCGGCGGGGCTAGTGCCCACCTTAGCCGCTGTTAAGGCGGGTAAGCGGGTATTGCTTGCCAATAAAGAAGCCTTGGTGATGTCAGGTGAACTCTTTATCGAGGCTACGAAAGCATCTGGCGCCACTTTGTTGCCGGTCGATAGTGAGCACAATGCGATTTTCCAATGCTTACCCGAAGAGGTGCAGGCTAATTTAGGCCGCTGTGACTTAGCCGCATCGGGTATTTCCCATATTTTACTGACAGGCTCTGGCGGCCCCTTTTTAACCGCTGAGCTTGCCAGCCTTGCGTCGATGACGCCAGCGCAAGCCTGTAAACATCCAAACTGGTCGATGGGCCCGAAAATTTCAGTCGACTCCGCCACTATGATGAATAAGGGCTTGGAGTTTATTGAAGCGCGCTGGTTGTTTAATACCCAGAAAGACCAATTAAAGGTGGTTATTCATCCGCAGAGCGTTATCCATTCGATGGTGCAATACCGGGATGGTAGCGTGATCGCGCAAATGGGCAACCCGGATATGCGTACACCGATTGCACATTGTATGTCCTATCCACAAAGAATTCGCTCTGGCGTTGAACCTTTGGATTTTTTCAAAGTCGGACAGTTAAGCTTTTGTGAGCCAGACTTTAATCGCTTCCCCTGTTTGGCGTTAGCGATCGCCGCTTGTGCCCAAGGCCAAGAAGCGACTACGGTACTCAATGCCGCCAATGAAATCGCCGTCGAGGCATTTTTACAGGGGCAGATTGGTTTTACCCATATCGCCAAGGTGAATGAAGCTTGTTTATCCTCTGTGCCTAAACGGGCGATGACCAGCATCGATGATATTATCGCCCTCGATGCACAAACGCGGATTTATGCCCGCGAACAGTTAGCAAAATTTGCTTAATCCCTCATTGGGTGAGGGATAAGCGGATTTGACTATGACATAAGGAGTGGAATGTTAGATTTTTTGTGGAATTTAGGTTCGTTTATCGTTGCGCTTGGGCTGCTCATTACCGCCCACGAATACGGCCATTTCTATGTTGCACGTCGCTGTGGCGTGAAGGTTGAACGTTTCTCGATTGGTTTTGGTAAGGCGATTTGGCGCAAAGTGGGTCAAGATGGCACTGAGTACGTCATCGCCATGATCCCGTTAGGCGGCTATGTCAAAATGCTCGATGAGCGAGTAGAAGATGTACCCGATGAGTTAAAGGACCAAGCCTTTAACCGTAAAACGGTTTGGCAACGGATTGCAATTGTGGCCGCAGGGCCGATTGCAAACTTTATCTTTGCGATTATCGCGCTGTATTTTATGTACTTAATTGGCGTGCCATCGCTCAAGCCTGTGATTACCTCAACCACACCTGGCACGGCAGCGGCGCAAATCCAAGTGAATGAGCCAATGCAAGTGACGGCAATTTCTGGCCAGCCAGTACGAAATTGGGAAGAAGTGAATTTAGCGCTAGTGGGCCATATCGGCGATGACAGTTTAACCGTCTCCCTCGCGCCGCTAAATGGCTTGCAGGGTTTAGATACCACCGCTCGCACTTACACCCTTGATACCCGCGAGTGGCGTTTCGACCCAGAAAAAGAGTCGCCAATTACGGCGTTGGGTCTGGGCGTGTATCGCCCTGCGATTGAGCCACAAATTGCGCTCATCAGCGAAGGCAGTGCGGCGGCTAAGAGTGATCTGAAAATCGGTGATACCTTGGTTGCCATCAATGGCCAAAATTACACCGATTGGCAAGCTTTTGTTGACATTATTCAACATTCTGCCAATGTGCCAGTGGAGTTAACGGTGCGCCGTAATGGCGAGCAGTTTGCCATCTCAGTGACACCTGCGAGTGTTAAAAATAGTGATGGTAAAGAGGTAGGCGTGCTTGGGGTGAGCCCCGCTCAGGCACAGTGGCCTGAGAATATGCGCCTGCAACTTGAATATGGCCCAATCGAATCTTTTGCTATCGCAGCCGATAAAACATGGCAACTTGTTGCTGTGAGCTTTAAGATGATTGGCAAATTATTTACTGGCGATGTGTCAGTGAAAAACTTAAGTGGACCTATCTCAATCGCACAGGGTGCGGGCAATAGTGCAAACTATGGCTTGGTTTACTTTCTCGGTTTCCTCGCGCTTATCAGTGTCAATTTAGGCATCATTAACCTGCTGCCATTGCCTGTGCTCGATGGGGGACACCTGCTGTATTACTTCGTTGAGGTAATCACTGGTAAGCCTGTGTCTGAAAAGGTACAGGAAATAGGATTCAGATTTGGGGCAGCATTGCTGCTGATGTTGATGAGCATCGCGCTCTTCAATGACTTTGCCCGACTCTGAGCAAGGACAGACTAATAATTAGAAGTGCTCTATGAGATTGAATAAACTTTTTGCCTCGATGTTATTCGTCGGTGCGTCGTTTTCAGGGACTGTGTTGGCGGATACGTTCCAACCCTTTGAAGTGACCGACATCCAAGTTGAAGGTTTGCAGCGAGTCGCACTGGGTGCTGCCTTGTTAAGCTTACCAGTGAAAGTGGGTGACACTGTTGACCAGTTAAAAATTCAACAAGCCATAAAAAGCCTGTATGCATCGACTAACTTTGAGAATATCTCAGTTAGTCATGATGGCGGGGTGTTGATTGTCAAAGTCACCGAGCGACCAACGATCAGCGCCGTGACCTTTGAAGGCAACAAAGACATTAAAGATGAGCAGTTGCAGGAAAGTCTGGACGGCTCAGGCGTGAAAGTCGGCGAGTCCTTAGACCGTACTATGCTGACGGGCATCGAGAAGGGGTTACAAGACTTCTACTACGGTGTAGGTAAATACGGCGCGAAAGTCGAAGCACAGGTGATTAACTTGCCCCGTAACCGCGTCGAACTCAAATTCAAGTTCACCGAAGGTTTAGCGGCTGAAATTCGCCAAATTAACGTGGTTGGTAACAAAGAGTTCACTGATGCTGAGCTTATCGGCATGTTAGAACTCAAGGACTACGTGGCCTGGTGGGATCTGTTCGGTGAGCGTCGCTACCAGAAGCAAAAGCTACAGGCCGACCTTGAAACCATTAAAACCTATTACCACAACAAGGGTTATATTCGCTTTGAAGTCACTTCGACTCAAGTGGCGATGACGCCTGACCGTAAAGGTTTGTATATCACCATCAACGTCAACGAAGGTGAGAAGTACAAGGTTAAAGACGTTAACCTCACCGGCGACTTAATGGGCCGCGAAGAGTTAATGAAATCGATTCTGCCAATTAAGGCGGGCGATATGTACAACGGCGGTGATGTGACCTTCACCGAAGAGATGTACAGCAAATACTTAGGTCGTTTCGGTTACGCGTATCCTGAAGTGAAAACCTACCCTGAAATTGATGATAAGACTAAGGAAGTGACCTTAAACATCAATATCAAACCGGGTAAACGTGTGTATGTACGTTCGGTTAACTTCACTGGTAACACTGTGACTAAAGACGAAGTGATGCGCCGCGAGCTGCGTCAGATGGAAGGTGCTTGGTTAAACTCGGCGCAGGTTGAGCAATCTAAAGCCCGTCTAAACCGTTTAGGCTTCTTCGAAACCGTTGATACCGAAACCATTCAAGTGCCGGGTACAGACGATTTAGTCGATGTGGCCGTTAAGGTTAAAGAGCAGCCATCGGGCTCATTTAACGCCGGTGTGGGTTATGGTACTGAATCGGGGTTAAGTCTGCAGTTTGGTGTGCAGCAAAATAACTTCCTCGGCACGGGTAACCAAGCGGGCGTGAGTTTAAGCACCAACAAGTATTCTAAGAACGTTAACTTATCTTACACCGATCCTTATTGGACCAAAGATGGTGTGAGCTTAGGTGGCAGCGTTTATTGGAACGAGTTCGATGCGAATGAGGCTAACCTTGAGCGCTATAAAAACAGCTCCTATGGTGTGGCGTTAAACTCTGGCTTCCCAATTAACGAATACAACCGTATCAACGGTGGTATTGGTTATCGTCATAACACGATTTCAGAAATCTCCGCCTACGAACAGGCACTGCGTTTCTACAATATCTACCGTGACGATGATCCGAATGCCGATTTAAGCTTCGACAACTTCGAGCTCAGCTTAGGCTGGTACCGCAGCACCTTAAACCGTGGCACCTTCCCAACGGACGGTTCGTCGCAGCGTTTAAGCGGTAAGATGACAGTACCAGGCTCGGATCTGCAGTACTTTAAGACAGACTTCGATACTAACTATTATTTCCCTATCACCCGCAGCCACAGTTTTGTGCTGTTAGCCCGTGGTCGTTTAGGTTATGGCAATGGCTATGGTCAATTTAATGATAATGACCAAATCCTGCCATTCTGGGAAAACTATTACTCGGGCGGTAGTACCTCACTGCGTGGCTTTAAGTCTAACTCGGTCGGTCCTCGTTCATTCTATCTGTATCGTGGTAGTGAGCCTTGTGCGCCGGATCCATCGGGTGACGGTTGTAGCTTACCGGGCGATCCAAACAGTATTCAGGTCAGTTCAGGTCGTTCAATCGGTGGTAACGCGATTGCAACTGCCAGTATGGAGTTGATTGTACCAACGCCATTCTTGGATGAGGCCTACACTAACTCTGTTCGTACCAGCTTCTTCGTCGATGCAGGTAACGTATGGGATACTGAGTTCGATTTCGCTAAGTATCAAACGCTGCCAGCGGAAGAGTTTGATAAGTTACAGGACTACAGTGACCCAGGTCGTATCAGAGCCTCTTGGGGTCTAAGCTTACAGTGGCTGTCTCCTATGGGACCAATGGTATTCAGCTTGGCATGGCCGATTAAAGAATACGAAGGCGATCAAACAGAGATCTTCTCGTTCAATATTGGCAAAACTTTTTAAAAGGCATACACTCGGCAGGTTTTGCTGAATATAACAAAGGTAACAAGGAGTCTATTTTGAACAAGATGGTAAACCGTGCCCTGGTGACGTTGGCTTTATTAGGTGCACCTTTAGCGGCGCAGGCAGAAAATATTGCTGTTGTTGATATGGGCGCTGTGTTTGAACAGTTACCTCAACGTGAGCAAATCTCCCAATCTCTGAAATCAGAGTTTGGTGATCGCATGGCTGAAGTTCAGAAAATGCAAGAAGAAATGCGCTCTCTGATGGAGAAGCAGCAACGTGACGGCGCGTTAATGAATGACACGCAAAAAACTGAGCTGGTTCGTAAAATGGAAGCGTTAAAATCTGAATATCAGCTAAAAGGTAAAGCGTTGGATGAAGACTTACGTCGTCGCCAAGGTGAAGAGCAAAACAAACTGTTAGTTAAGGTTCAAAAAGCCATTAACACTATCGCTGAAAAAGAAAAATACGATTTAGTTTTACAGCGCGGTGCTGTCATTTATGTTAAGCCAAATGCTGACATCAGTGGCAAAGTGGTTGAAGCCTTAAGCAAAGGCAAGTAATTAATGAAAAGTGTGACTTTAAAAGAGCTAAGCCTGTTATTAGATGGCGTTGTCCAAGGTGATGAAACGTTAGTGATCAACAGCGTTGCGACCCTTGAGCATGCCCAATCGGGTCAAATCTCTTTTTTAGCCAACAGCAAATACCGTGCTCAGCTTGAGTCAACTCAAGCGAGCGCGGTGTTATTGTCGGCTAAAGACGCGCAGGACTATTCAGGCACTGCGTTAGTCGTTAAAGACCCCTATGTGGGGTTTGCCCGTGTGGCACAGTTTTTAGATACCACGCCCAAGGCGGCCCTAGGTATCCATCCCTCGGCACAAATCGACTCTTCTGCCCAGTTAGGCGAAGGTGTAGCGATTGGTGCCAATGTGGTGATCGGCGCGAATGTGATCCTCGGCGAAAACGTGCAGATTGGTGCGGGTTCTGTGATTGGTCAAGATTCCATCGTAGGCTCTAACACTCGTCTGTGGGCCAATGTGACCCTCTATCATAATGTCCATTTAGGCCAAGATTGTATTATCCATTCCGGCGCCATTATTGGCTCCGACGGTTTCGGTTACGCTAACGAGCGTGGACAATGGATTAAAATTCCACAAACCGGTGGTGTACGTATTGGCGATCGCGTCGAAATCGGTGCGAACTCAACCATCGACCGCGGTGCCTTAGGTCATACCGAGATCCACAACGGTGTGATCATCGACAACCAAGTACAGGTTGCCCATAACGATATTATTGGTGAAAATACCGCTATCGCTGGCAGCACGACCATTGCTGGCAGTGTAACCATTGGTAAACATTGTATTATTGGTGGTAACTGCGCGATTGCAGGCCACTTGACCATTGCCGACGGTGTCCATCTTTCTGGCGCGACAAACGTTACAGGTAACATGCGTGAGCCTGGTTTGTATTCTTCTGCGACAGTGGCAATGGAAAACAAAGTGTGGCGTAAAAATACAGTTCGCTTCCGTCAATTGGATGAACTGTTTCAACGTGTGAAAACGTTGGAAAAGAATTCAAATACACCAGAGTAATTGCCCCAAGGCAATTTTGAGGAACTAGGTTCGTGTCAAATCAAATGAACACTATGGATATTACGGAGATCCTTAAGTATCTACCCCATAGATATCCATTTTTATTAATCGATCGCGTTTTGGATTACACCCCAGGTGAGAGTCTCCATGCGATTAAAAACGTGACGATTAATGAACCCTTTTTCCAGGGACATTTCCCTGTTCAGCCTGTGATGCCGGGCGTGCTGATTTTAGAAGCCATGGCACAGGCCACTGGTCTGCTCGCGTTTAAGACCATGAGTGACGATGTACCGCCTCCTGGTGTGTTGTACTATTTTGCTGGTATCGATAATGCACGTTTTAGACGTGTGGTTGAGCCCGGCGACCAAATCCATTTTGAAGTCAAAATGATTAAAGAGCGCCGCGGGATTGGCGTTTTCTATGGTGAGGCCAAAGTGGATGGTGAAGTGGTTTGTTCCGCTGAAATCATGTGTGCCCGCAGAGAGATTAATCAGTGATAGATACATTAGCGTTTGTGCATCCCGATGCAAAAATTGGTAAAAACGTCACCATAGGTCCATGGAGTTATGTGGGCGCGGGTGTCGAGATTGGCGACGATTGTTGGTTAAGCTCCCACGTAGTGGTGAAGGGCCCAACCATTATCGGTAAAGGCAACCGCATTTTCCAATTCGCCTCCGTGGGTGAAGAATGCCAAGACAAGAAATACGCTGGCGAGCCAACTCGACTCATTATTGGCGATAACAACGTTATCCGTGAGCATGTGACCATTCACCGTGGTACGGTTCAAGACAATAGCGAAACCCGTATTGGCTCTAACAACCTGTTTATGAACTACGTGCATATTGCCCATGACTGTGTGGTCGGTAATAACGTGATTATGGCTAACAATGCCTCTATCGCAGGCCATGTGCATGTGGGTGACTGGGCGATTCTCGGTGGTATGACTGGGGTTCACCAGTTTGTGCATATCGGTGCCCACGCCTTTACCGCGGGTTGTTCGTTATTGCTACAGGATGTGCCACCCTTTGTGATGGCGGCGGGACAACCTGCTATTCCTCGTGGCTTAAACAGCGAAGGTATGAAGCGCCGTGGTTTCTCTAAGGAGAGCCAATTAGCGGTGCGCCGAGCCTATAAAACCTTATATCGCAGCAGTTTAACTGTTGATGAAGCGATTGAAGCGCTTGCCGAAGATGCGCAGAACGATGAGCAAGTTAAGTCGTTCATTGAGTTTGTTAAATCATCGGGTCGCGGCATTATTCGTTAAGAGTCCTTGACTCTACACTATGCCATTCATAGGCACTGCTCGTAATATTCTGCTTTAGACAATGCCATGGCAGAGATACGCTGCGGTGCCATTCACTTGTCAGATATGATTGGTTTATGAGCAAAAAATCTCAATTAGTGTTTGCAATGGTCGCCGGAGAACTCTCCGGCGATATTTTAGGTGCAGGTTTAATGGCTGCACTGCAAAAAACACACCCCAACGCCCGTTTTATCGGTATTGGTGGACCTCGTATGGAAGCCCTAGGCTTCGAATCCCTGTTCGCGATGGAAGAATTAGCCGTGATGGGGATAGTCGAAGTGCTATCACGTTTGCCACGCTTACTCCATGTGCGCTCATCCCTGATTAAGTCCATCACCGAACTGAAGCCCGATTGCTTTATCGGTATCGATGCTCCGGATTTTAATATCGGTCTTGAGCTTAAGTTAAAGGCGCAGGGGATTAAAACCGTTCACTACGTGAGCCCTTCGGTATGGGCATGGCGCCCTAAGCGGATTTTTAAAATCGCTAAGGCCACCAATATGGTGCTGTCGTTATTGCCCTTTGAGAAAGCCTTTTACGATAAGCATCAGGTACCTTGTACCTTTGTTGGCCATACCTTGGCTGACGATATTCCGTTAGAGAGTGATAAGGCGAGCGCTCGTCAATTGCTCGAACTCGATCCTGAGGCCGAATATCTCGCGATTTTACCCGGCTCACGTGGCGGTGAATTAAAGCAATTGGCCGAGCCTTTTGTGAAGGCCGCGCTACTTATCAAGCAGCAATTTCCCGATATTCGCTTTGTGACGCCTTTAGTGAACCAAAAACGCCGTGAGCAGTTTGAGCAAGCATTAAAAGCGCATGCGCCGGATCTAGAAATCCACATGGTGGAAGGCAAGTCCCGTGAGGTGATGGCCGCCGCCGATGGCATTTTACTGGCATCGGGTACGGCAACGCTTGAGGCCATGCTGATCAAACGCCCTATGGTGGTCGCCTATCGCGTGAGTCCGCTGACCTATCAGATAGCGAAAACCATGATGCAAGTGAACCGTTTCTCCCTGCCGAATCTGTTAGCGGGGCGAGATGTGGTGCCAGAGCTTATCCAGCACGACTGCACCCCAGAGAAGATTGCCGAAGCGGTTGGCGTTGAGCTGAACCGTGACTTTGCGCCAATCAAAGCCGAGTTTGAGCGTTTACACCAAATGTTGCGCTGCGATGCCAGTCAAAAAGCGGCCGAGGCGGTGTTAGTGCTCGTCAATGCTAAGGATGTGAACTAATGGCGGTATTTAAGACGTTGACCGACGCCGATATCGCTACCTTCTCAACAGGTTTTGTGGCGGGCGTGGATGAAGTTGGCCGTGGTCCACTTGTTGGCGATGTGGTCACCGCTGCGGTGATCCTCGATCCCAATCGTCCCATTGCTGGCTTAAATGACTCTAAAAAACTCAGCGAGAAGCGCCGCAAGGCCTTGTTCGATGAAATTTGTGAAAAAGCCTTGAGTTATCATGTGGGGCGGGCCAGTCCAGCGGAAATCGATGAGCTGAATATTCTTCATGCCACAATGCTTGCGATGCAGCGCGCGGTAGCGGGGCTTACACGTGCGCCCGAGTTAGTTTTAGTCGATGGAAATCGCAGCCCAGCGTTTACGCACCAGGGGCTATCTCTGACAAGTCATAGCATAGTCAAAGGTGATGGCCTGATTGCGAGTATCAGTGCGGCGTCGATTATTGCCAAAGTGACCCGCGATCGGGAAATGGATGCCCTCGATGCGGCCTATCCCCAGTATGGATTTGCTAAGCATAAGGGGTATCCGACTAAGGCGCATTTTGACGCCATCGCCGAGCACGGCGTGTTCGACCAATATCGTAAAAGTTTCAAACCCGTCAAGGCATTACTGGAGCGTTAACACCGATTGAGTGTTTTCACTTCAGCTTGAGAGCAAAGTCACTAGCCCAAGGGCTGTGACTTTGTTAGTCTGCTTTTTTAGTGATTGTTAACCTGCTATTCAAAGATAATTCTAATTATGTCCGATCCTCGTTTTGTGCATCTTCGTGTCCACAGTGACTTCTCTATGTCCGATGGTGTGGCTAAGGTCAAACCCATCCTCGCCCAAGTTGAGGCGAAGGGCATGGCCGCGGTGGCCTTAACGGATCAAAACAACCTCTGTGGTCTGGTCAAGTTTTATGGTGGCTGCCATGGGGCGGGGATTAAGCCTATTATCGGCGCGGACTTTTGGATGCAAGTGCCGGGGTTTGATGGTGAGTTTTGTGCCTTAACCATTATTGCGATGAATAATGATGGCTATCAAAACCTCACTCAAATCATCAGCCAAGCCTATTTACGTGGCCATGTTCAAGGACGCGTGGTGATTGACCAAGAGTGGCTGGTCACCTACAACGAAGGCATTTTACTGCTGTCTGGCGGTCGAGAAGGGGACGTAGGTAAGGCGCTGCTTAAGGGCAACAATACTCAAGTCGAGTCCTTATGCGAGTTTTATCAGCAGCATTTTGAAGGGCGTTATTACCTCGAGTTATTGCGTACAGGACGCACCGATGAAGAGCGTTACCTGCATATGGCGGTGGGACTGGCGCAGGAAAAGGGCATCCCTGTGGTGGCCACCAATCAGGTGGTGTTTTTAAAACCTGAAGACTTTGAGTCCCATGAGATCCGTGTGGCGATTCACGATGGTTTTACGCTCGCCGATCCCCGCCGTCCTAAAAAATACAGTGAGCAGCAGTACCTTCGCAGTGAAGAGGAAATGTGCGAGCTGTTTGCCGACATTCCGGCCGCGCTCGAAAATACCGTTGAAATTGCCAAGCGTTGCAACGTTACCATCCGCTTATACGAATATTTCTTACCGAACTTCCCCACCGGCGATATGTCGATTGAAGATTATCTGGTTGATTGCTCTAAGAAGGGGCTTGAAGAGCGTTTAGAGTTCTTATTCCCCGATCCACAAGTGCGCGCTGAGCGCCGCGGTGAATATGACGAGCGTCTCGATGTCGAGCTTAAGGTTATCAACCAGATGGGCTTCCCCGGTTACTTCCTGATCGTAATGGAGTTTATCCAGTGGGGTAAGGATAACGGCATTCCCGTGGGGCCAGGCCGTGGCTCGGGTGCGGGCTCGCTTGTGGCCTATGCCCTAAAGATTACCGACTTAGACCCCCTCGAATTCGACCTGCTGTTCGAACGTTTCTTGAACCCAGAGCGGGTATCTATGCCCGACTTCGACGTCGACTTCTGTATGGATAGACGCGATGAGGTGATTGACCACGTGGCCGAACTCTACGGCCGTGAAGCGGTATCGCAAATCATTACCTTCGGTACCATGGCGGCCAAGGCGGTTATCCGCGACGTGGGTCGTGTGCTTGGCCATCCCTATGGCTTTGTGGACCGCATTTCGAAGCTGATTCCGCCAGAGCCTGGCATGACACTCGCCAAGGCCTTTGAGGTGGAGCCTGCGCTGCAGGAGTCCTACGATGCCGATGAGGATGTGAAAGATCTTATCGACATGTGCCGCAAACTCGAGGGTGTGACCCGTAATGCGGGTAAGCACGCGGGGGGCGTGGTGATAGCGCCCACCAAGATCACCGACTTCTCGCCGCTTTACTGCGACGCCGAAGGGAAAAACCCGGTAACCCAGTTCGATAAGAACGACGTGGAAACCGCTGGCTTAGTCAAATTCGACTTCTTGGGATTAAGAACCCTCACCATCGTCGACTGGGCGCTGGAGATGATCAACAAGGTGGAGGTTAAAAACGGCCGTCCACCGGTGCGGATTGAGGCTATTCCCCTAGACGATCCAGCTTCGTTCCGCTTGCTGCAACGCTATGAAACCACTGCGGTATTCCAGCTCGAATCCCGTGGTATGAAGGATTTGATTAAGCGTCTGCAACCCGACTGCTTCGAAGATATGATCGCACTCGTGGCACTGTTCCGCCCAGGCCCTCTGCAATCGGGCATGGTGGATAACTTTATCGAGCGTAAGCACGGTCGTGAAGAGGTGTCTTACCCCGATTCTCAATACCAGCATGAATCCTTGAAGGAGCTGTTGTCGCCCACCTACGGCATTATTTTGTACCAAGAGCAGGTGATGCAGATTGCGCAGGTGCTATCGGGTTATACCTTAGGCGGCGCGGACATGCTGCGCCGTGCTATGGGTAAGAAAAAGCCTGAGGAGATGGCCAAACAGCGCGGTACCTTTAAAGAAGGGGCGATTAAGAACGGCGTTGACGGCGAGTTGGCGATGAAGATCTTCGACTTAGTGGAAAAGTTTGCGGGCTACGGCTTTAACAAATCCCACTCCGCCGCGTATGCGCTCGTGTCCTATCAAACGCTGTGGCTCAAGACTCACTTCCCGTCGCAGTTTATGGCGGCGGTAATGTCCGCCGATATGGACAACACAGACAAAATCGTCACCCTAGTGGATGAATGTGAGCGCATGGGACTCACCATTATTCCGCCGGATGTGAACAAAGGTCTGTTTAAGTTTACCGTCGATGATGATCTGCGTATCGTCTACGGCATCGGCGCCATCAAAGGTGTGGGTGAGGGGCCGGTTGAATCGATACTTGAGGCGCGTAAGGACGGTCCATTTAAAGATTTATTCGACTTTTGTGCCCGTATCGATCTTAAAAAACTTAACAAGCGGGTGATTGAAAAGCTTATCTGCGCTGGCGCCTTAGATGCGCTTGGGCCGCACCGCGCCTCTATGATGGCCACCTTGCCCGAGGCAATAAGCGCTGCCGATCAGCATGCTAAGGCCGAGGCTATCGGCCAGCATGATATGTTTGGTTTGCTTAATAGCGACCCTGAAGACAGCAAGCAGCAGTTTGTCGAATGTACCCCGTGGCCGGATAAAATTTGGCTCGAAGGGGAGCGCGAGACCTTAGGCCTGTATTTAACCGGTCACCCGATTAATCAATATCTGAAAGAGCTTAAGCATTACACCTCTGGACGCTTAAAGGACGTGCATCCAACCGATCGCGGCAAAACGGTGAAGGCGGCGGGTCTTGTGGTCGCAACCCGGGTGATGCTCACTAAGCGTGGCTCAAAAATGGGTCTGCTGACGCTAGATGACAAGAGTGCACGCCTCGAGGTGATGCTCTTTACCGAAGCCTTTGAGAAGTTTAACCATCTGCTCGAGAAGGACAGGATCCTGATCTGCGAAGGTGAAGTAAGCTTCGATGATTTTGTCGGTGGCAACCGCATGACGGCGCGTAATATTATCGATATCAGCGAGGCGCGCAGCCACTTTGCCAGCGCCTTAGAAATCGATTTAGACGCCTCGCAGTTAACGCCAAGCGTGCTAGAAAGCATCGAGCAGTCAATAAGCCCATGGCGCAATGGTGCCGTGCCCGTGGTGATTAACTACAGTCAAGCCCGGGCCAAAGGCCAATTTAGGTTGGCGGAAAATTGGCGAGTGAACCCAAGCGATGAATTGGTGTTTGCCCTTGAGAGCCTGCTTGGGCCTAATAAGGTGCGGATCCTGTTCCCCTAATCGATAACCTGACAAAGACTTGGGGTTGGCAGGGGATAATTGAGCATCAGCGTGTGATGGATTTTATAGGGTGAGTGCAATGGCGGCGGTGGAACTGAGTGCCCATATAGCGCGATTTTTAGCGAGCTTACCGCTGCAAGCGGGGAGCAAGTTAGTCCTCGCTTACAGCGGTGGCGTCGATTCCGAAGTGCTCGCCTACGGCTTGAGTGAATTTGCCAAACATCACCCCGAGTTACATTATCAATTGATTTATGTGCACCATGGCTTGAGCCCTAATGCCGATGCTTGGGCCGAGCACTGCCAAATTCGCGCCGCCAACTATGGTTTACCAATCACGGTCGAGCGAGTACAACTCACCCTCGGGCCGAGAGTGAGTGTTGAGGCCGAGGCGCGAAAAATGCGTTATCAGGCGATATTGCAGCACCTTAAGCCTCAGGATGTACTGCTGACAGCCCACCATGAAGACGACCAACTCGAGACGATTCTCCTCGCCCTCAAACGCGGTCAGGGTCCCAAAGGATTAGCCGCCATGGGGCAAATCCAAATGCTCTCACTCGGCGAGAAAGGGGCTTGCCTGCAAGCGCGTCCCTTGCTCGATATTAGCCGTGAGCAGATTGAAGCTTTCGCTCAAATGCGGCAGCTAGTGCATATCGAAGATGAAAGTAATCAAGACGATAAATACGATCGTAACTTTTTACGCCTCGAGATTATCCCACGCCTAAAAGCACGTTGGCCCAGTATCGCCATCACCGCAAGCCGCAGCGCCCAGCTTTGCGCCGAGCAGCAGGCCATAGTGGATGCCGAGGTGAGTGAGCGTTTACCTAAGCTGTTAACCGAGGCACCCTTTACCCAGCAAACCGTGCTTAAGCTTGATGCGCTATCTACGCAAACCAGCGAATGGCAGGGATTGCTGCTGCGGGGCTTTATCGAATCCCAAGGCTTTGGACTGCCTTCCTATGTGCAGTTACAGCAAATCCTGCAGCAGTTAATGGGGGCAAAAGAGGATGCCAAAGTACAGATCCAGATTGGTGACTGTGTGCTGCGCCGCTTTGCCGGCATGCTTTATCTGGATAATGTAAACATTGCATCCGCCGCGCCGCGCATCACTGCGCGCGAACTGCATGAAGATATTCTGGCTTTACTCACTCAAGCATCAACAAGGCTTGAAGATAAGATTGCGCCATTTACCATAGCTACCACAGACCCTCGGCTGCGTTTACCCAAGGCGGGTGAGGTGGTGAGCCTGCGTTATCAGTTACCGGGACAATTTCGCTGTCAGCCACATTTTCGCGATAAGGGACGCGAGCTTAAAAAACTCTGGCAAGAATGCGCTGTGCCTCCGTGGTTACGTGCTGATGTAGGGTTCTTGTTCTATAACGAGCGTTTAGTGATGGCGCTAGGACTCTGGGTCGAAAAGGCATTTTGTGCCCAAGGGGATGATGTCGGGCTGAAGTTTGATGGGCAAGCAATCGGATAGCAAAGTCTATTTGCCATACTTTATTGCTGTGAGCAGCATCCATGCTCGATTAAGACAGTTGAGCTGGACTTAACTTGTAGCAATTACGGCCCGAGGCTTTGGCTTGATACAAGGTTTTATCTGCCTGTTCATAGAGTTGTTCGGCTTCCATGGTATCGCTCGCCTCAGCAGCCCCTAGGCTGCTGCTCACGCCAAATTGATGGAAACTCGCATGGGCATTGGTTGCTGTGACGATACGCTCGCACAGTAAGCCCGCCGCATGAATATTGCCTTGCACTATCACCACAAACTCGTCGCCCCCAATACGGAAGGCCTGATCTGTACTGCGGATACTGCTGCGGATAATGTCTCCAAACTCCTTCAAAATATAATCACCGCATTTGTGACCATATCTATCATTAAGCTGCTTAAAATTATCTAAATCCAATACGATAAGTGACACTGCGCCCTGTTTTCTGTGGGCTCTGGCCACCGCGTTTTTCAAGCTTTGAGTGTAATAATGACGATTGCCAAGGCCAGTGAGGGAATCGAACATCGCCTGCATCGACATCTCTTGATACTGCATGGCATTTAATAATGGTTGCAGCAGCAAGGGCTCAATTTCTTGCAGGATAATGGTTTGCGAAGGTGTGAGCGGCGTCAGCAGTTGATACTGCAGTGTAAGTGGGGTGCCGCCACAGATGATCTGTCGTTTCAGACTGATCCCATAACGTTTGCCCCAGCTTAATTTTTGTTGCTCGGCTTGCAGGCGAGCACCTTGGACGGGCAGATGTTGTCCTAGCACTTTGCCGTAGCAGGCAAAGACTGTCCGCGGATCTAGGCTGGCATGCAGTTGCTGGATCACTTGAACTAAATCCAATGACGACGTTGTTGGGCTGTACGCCTCTGTTTGATAGTTATAATCGTCTGGATATAAGGTTGTCGCTAAGCCAAAGTCCATTATGTTTACCCCAGCAAATGAAATGGCAATTGGAACTATTGTCCATATTAAGCAATATATGTGCCGTGTTGTTTGCTAATAAAATTTGTCTTTGTATGTCACTCAGTTAAGCTTAAAGCGCATCTTAGTTTTTTGACACGCCAGTAATTTGACAGGAGTTATCGAGCCTATGGAGCATGGTTTCTTGATCCAAGTTCTCCTTATGTTGCTGATCGCCATCGTCGCGATTGCCTTGCTGCGGCGTATCGGCTTGCCGGCGATTTTGGCGTATTTATTAACCGGAGTGGTGAGTGGGCCCAGTGGGTTCCATTGGTTTACCCAGCAGCAAATGCAGTCCGTCGCCGAACTTGGGGTTGTGCTCTTGATGTTTACGCTGGGACTTGAGTTTTCGGTGCCAAGATTGTGGGCCATGCGCAGAACCGTATTTGGATTAGGTAGCGCGCAGGTAATTGTTACCACAGTACTCACTATGTTGGTTGCCTTAGCCTGTGGCTTGAATGGCATAGAATCTTTAGTCATAGGCGCGGCAATTGCCCTTTCCTCCACCGCAATTGTGCTCAAACTGCTTAACGAGCAGGGCTGGCTTAGGCGTCGCCATGGCGAGCTGTCGGTCAGTGTGTTGTTATTTCAGGATTTAGCCGTCGTTCCTCTGCTTATTTTGCTGCCATTACTCGGGCAGAATGATGAGCCCTTGATGTTAGCGGCAATCGCCTTAGCGCTTCTCAAGGGGATTCTAGCCTTCTTTTTACTGATGGCCTTAGGCAAATGGGCTTTGCCTCGATTGTTTGATGAGGTGGCAAGATCCCGCTCCAATGAACTCTTTGTACTCTCGACGCTGGTGGTGGCCTTAGTTACGGGAGCTTTTACCCAGTGGTTAGGTTTGTCTATGGCGCTAGGGGCCTTTATGGCGGGAATGCTGCTCGGTGAGAGTCAGTACCGCCGCCAGCTAGAGGCGGATATTCGTCCGTTTCGCGATTTACTCATGGGGCTGTTTTTTATCTCCATCGGCATGATGCTCGATTTCGCGCTCGTTATTCAATTTTGGTGGCAGATTTTACTGATCTTGCTCGCCGTTGTGGTGGGCAAAGCGCTGATAGTCCATGGTTTATTGCGACTGGTCGGCGAGCCTTTTCGGATTGCTATCAGCACGGCTTTGAGTCTGGCGCAGGTCGGCGAATTCAGTTTTGTCGTATTAGCCCTGGCGGTAAGTTATGGGTTATTGAGCAATCAGCTCAGCACTATGCTGGTGATGGTCGCGGTATTGTCGATGAGCATTGCCCCTTGGTTGGTGCGCCATAGCGTGGATATTGCCAAGTGGCTGTTAGGGATCCGCCAGTCGGGGCACGTGGATGAAGTGGTGCCGATTATTACCGAGGATCATGATCTTGTGGTGATTTTAGGTTACGGCCGTGTTGGTCAAACTATAGCCCGGTTTTTAAAGACAGAAGCCGTGCCCTATTTAGTGCTCGATCTTGATCCTACGCGGGTGTCTGAGGCGCGCCGGGCAGGGGAGCCGATTTATTTTGGCGATGTGTGTAAGCGGGCGATCCTTAAGCAGGTAGGAATTAAACACGCCAAAATGATCGTTATCACCTTCTGCGAGACCCGCAGTTTAGAAGAAGCCTTACCCCTGTGTAAGCAATTGGCGCCCGACGCTAAAATCCTCGTCAGAACCCGTGACGACAGTGAGTTAGACATGCTGCAAAAGGCGGGGGCGAATCAGGTGATCCCCGAAACCTTAGAGGGCAGTTTGATGCTAGTCTCGCAGGTGCTGCATCAATGCGGTGTACCGTTGGCGCGGATCCTTAAGCGACTGGAGTCGGAGCGGCGCAACCATTATCAATTTTTACACGGTTTCTTCTCCGGTACCGAAACTGACTTTACCTTAGAGTCGCTGCATGCCGTGCTGTTACACCGCGGCGCGGATGCCGTGGGTAAGCGAGTGGCGGATATTGACTGGGAGCTGCTTCGGGTAGAGTTAAGGGCCATCCGCCGCAGCGGCGCCGAAGTTGAACATCCTGCGCAGGATTGGGTCTTTCGCGCGGGTGATATTTTACTGATTGTGGGTAAGCCCAGAAGGCTTGAAAAAGCCGAGGCCAAGCTATTGCATGGATAGCTATATGCTTGCATAAGTAGTGACATCACGGCTTGCATAAGCTACCACAATCTTAACTTATCAATTTGCTCGTCGAGCACATTGGGTTAACCGTTCGCTATCCGCTTATTCTTCTGAGAGTTTTTGCCGGGCTGAGGCGCTATGCTGGCAAACACCAATTGCAATGATTCGTTACGTTATAAAATTGTTGCTTAACTGTGATGGTGATATTCTCGCTGCCAAATTATCTTGGGCGCATGGTCCCGACAATGACAAGGAGCGTGAATATTGAAAACGGTATTAAAACGAATTGGACTGAGCACTCTCGCCTTAGTGCTGTTGCTCGGGGCGCTCGCCGCCCATGAATGGTTTGCGAAAAAGCCTTTTTTCTTCCGTGCATTTTTAGATAGAAGCATGGTCAAAATGGCATTCGAAAGCCCCGAGACTTTAACCTCCTTGGGATTTTTAGAATCCGTTGGTATCACTGGCCACAATGCCTTGCTCGACGATGATAGCCCTGCGGCCATGGATAAAACCTTTACCCAAGTCCGTGCCCTAAGGGATACCTTACTCAGCTACCAAGATACCGATCTGGATGATAATCAGCGCATTTCCAAGGACATCGCACTGTATTTGGCAGATTTTGCCTTGGCATCTGAACCCTATCGTTACCACAATTATCCTGTCAATCAGCTGTTTGGTGTGCAAAATGGTTATCCAAGCTTTATGCAGGCGCAGCACCAAGTGCACTCGGTTGAAGATGCCGAAAACTACCTATCACGCTTAATTGCGGTGAAGACCAAATTTGGCCAAACCTTGGAAGGATTAAAGCTTCGAGAAGCTAAGGGCATTATTCCGCCTAAGTTTGTGATTGAGCGGGTGCTAACCGAGATGAATGACTTCATCAATGCACCCGTCGAAGACAATATTCTCTACAGCTCCTTTAAGACTAAGCTTGCCGACACGCAAATCAGTGCCGATGAGCAGGCGCGTTTGCTTGCTCAGGCAAAAGCCAATATCGAGTCCGACGTTAAACCGGCATATCGACTCTTTATCGATTATTTCACGGCATTACAGACTAAAGCAGGCTCGGACGATGGTTATTGGGCCTTGCCGAATGGCGATGTGGCCTACGAGCAGTTGCTGAAGTTTTTTACCACCACAAATTACAGCGCCGATGAAATCCATGCCAAGGGATTAGCCGAAGTGAGCCGTATTCAGGACGAAATCATGACGATTTTGGCCGCGCAGGGATACGACACCAGCCAAGGATTCTCGGTGGCAATCGAAGCGCTGGCCGCCGATCCTAAGTTCTATTATGAAGACTCAGATGCGGGCCGGGCGCAGATCTTAGTGGATTACCAAAAAATCCTCGATGAAGTGAATGCGGGCTTAGACAATGCCTTCCGTATTCGTCCGAAAGCGGGGATGGAAGTGGTGCGCATTCCTGAATTTAAAGAGAAAACTGCACCGGGCGCTTATTACCAGCAACCAGCGATTGATGGTAGTCGTCCGGGGCGTTTCTACGCTAACCTGTTCGACATCAAAGCGACGCCTAAATACGGCATGCGTACCTTGGCTTACCATGAGGGGATCCCTGGGCATCACTTCCAAATCGCGGTGGCGATGGAGCTTGAAGGGCAACCGTTGATCCGTAAGATGGCGCCTTTTACGGCCTATATCGAAGGTTGGGCGCTCTATTCTGAGCGTTTAGCCTGGGAACTCGGTTTTCAACAAGATCCCTTCGACAATATTGGTCGCTTACAGGCGGAGCTGTTTAGGGCCGTGCGTCTGGTTGTCGATACGGGTATCCACCATAGTCGTTGGACGCGCGAGCAAGCCATTGACTATATGAAACAAAACACCGGTATGTCCGATCGCGACGTGACCGCCGAAATTGAGCGTTATATCGTTATGCCCGGCCAAGCGACGGCCTATAAGGTGGGCATGATGAAAATTCTCGAACTGCGGGAAAAAGCCAAACAAGCCTTAGGTGATAAATTCGATTTACGGGATTTTCACGATGCGGTGCTAAAAAATGGTGCGGTTCCCTTAGATATTCTAGAAAAATTAGTTGACCGTTATATCGCCGAAAAGCGCAGCCAAGCCTAAGCTTGCGTGAGCTAACGACCCGCAGGCGAGCCCTGCGGGTATGTTATCCGGCTCTCGTATGTGAGTCCTATTCTGGCTTTCCCCATTCGGTTTCAATACAATTCTCCCTTACACGTTGATAAATGCCTTAGACAATCATGGGTTATTGTCCGTCGAGGTATTTTTGAGTTTCAAGGTTTTGCAGATGAATCGCTTGTCCCCCCAAGAGCCAATCCAATTGACTCAAACGGCTATTGAGTCCTTATTCACGCCGCCGACACTGATGCGCGCCCGTGATTATGTGATGCAGGGGAGGGTGTTAAGCGCGAAAGCCAATGCCGATTTTCGCCATATCGAAGGCACAGTCACTGGCACGGAAACCACGCCCTATCGTCAGGATATTCGTCTAGTCAGTGTCAATCATAAACTCGTGATGAATGGCTTTTGCTCCTGCCCTGCCAGCGGCAATTGTAAGCACATGGCCGCGGTGCTCTATAGTCTGCTTACGGATAAAACCGTTGAAGATCAACGTATCGCCCAGTGGTTGCACCTACTCGATGAAGCCGATGATCCCAATGTGAATGATGTCGAATCCCTCTACGATGACAGGGTGTTGTATATCCTTTCAAAGGACGATAACGGGGTGTTTATTGAGCTGAGACGCGGCAAGCTTGGCAAGAAGGGCGGTTACAACAAGGGCACTAAGATTGCGCTCTCGGACGTGCAGTATTATATGCCCGCTTGGATTGGCGCCGAGGATGTGCTGATCTTAAATCTTATTATGTCGACCAGACGCCACGGCGCATCGCGCCTGTATCTTAAGGCGCAATTAGGGGCGGTAGCCATTGAGAAAATGCTCGCTACCGAACGCTGCTTCTGGGAGGAGAGCCGCCTCGCATTAACCGCGGGCGAGGCCATTACACCGCAATTTCTCTGGCAGGATATCGACAGCGAACACAAGCAAATGCGCCTAGTCTTGCCCGAGCGGGATAACTGGGAACTAGTGCCGACAGAGCCGCCTTACTATATCGAGCTGGATTATTTTCACATCGGCCTTATCGATACCGATATCAGCGTCGATAAGCTGCGGCTACTCAGCCAAATGCCGCCGGTGCCGAGCACCCAGGTTGAACTGGTGAGCCATAGACTGATCAAGCATTTTTCGGCGCGCACTGTGCCGCCGCCAAGTGCCATCGATTTTGTCGAGCTGAGAGATAAGTTGCAGCTTCGTTTGACGCTTAAGGTTGTCCCCGCAGGCACAATGCCTAGCAGCAATCAGTCGTCTGTGCTGGATACTCGCATCGCCCAGCCATATCTCGCGCTGGAGTTTGTCTACGGGGATCTCGCCTTAAGTGGCAATGCCGCCAAAGAAGCATTAACTCTGGTGACTCAGGGCGGAACCACCTATCAAATTAACCGTGCGCTTGAAGAAGAGCAGCAAGCCGTGTCAAAGTTGCAAACCCTTGGCTTTAGCCGCTTTAGCTTGGAGGGCGCAGCAAATGGGGCTTCCCTCTGGAGCTTAGGCAACTTGCCCGATGCGATTCGGGAATGGCTAGCGTTTATCGATGAAGAAGTCCCAAAATTACAAACTCAAGGTATAGAGGTGCGATTTGCCCCAGAGTTTAGCCTTAAGGTGGTCGATACGCCGTTAACGGTTGAGCTGGATGACAGTCAAGAGGGCTGGTTCTCTCTGTCGTTACATGCCGATATCAATGGCCAACGCTTACCTATGTTGCCGCTGGTGGCCACTTGGTTAAAACAACATGGTGAGCCGGCTGATGATGCCGAGTTATTGCTACCCAGCCCCTCTGGCGAATGGCTTAAAATTAAGGCCAGTGTTATCAAGCCTTTAATGAGCATTATTCAAGAGTTGTTTGAGCAGCATCGCGGCCAGAGTATCGCCTTACCTAAGTACCGTGCGCATTTACTCAATGAGTTAGCCGAAAGCGAGATTAGCCTGCTCAATGGTGAAAGGGTGCGTCAGCTCGCGACAAAGTTAGCCGAATTTAATGGTGTGGTTGCGGTCAGCGCGCCGACAGGACTGAATGCGCAGCTGCGCGCTTATCAGCAGCAGGGCTTAAATTGGCTTTGTTTTTTAAAGGAATATCAACTCGGCGGCATCTTAGCCGACGATATGGGGCTTGGGAAAACCATTCAAACCTTGGCATTTCTGTTAAAGCAGCAGGAGGCAAAATCCGTTGGGCAGCCAAGACTGCCGAGCCTGATTATTTGCCCAACCAGTTTAGTGGGAAACTGGGCGAAGGAGGCGGCCAAGTTTGCGCCGTCATTAACCTTGGCGGTGATCCATGGCGCGCAGCGTGGGCCGCTGCTATCGCGATTAAGCGAGTTTGATGTCGTTGTCACAACCTATCCCCTTATGGTGCGGGATTACGATTATTATCAGGCTCAAGCATTTGAGCATATTGTGCTCGATGAGGCGCAGCAGATTAAAAACGCCCAAGCCAAAGTGAGCCAGCAAATTAAGGCGTTGCAAGCGCCCTTTAGACTCTGCCTTACCGGTACCCCCCTTGAGAATCATTTAGGTGAACTCAAGTCATTGATGGATTTTTGTTTACCGGGACTCTTGGGAACAACGGCCTATTTCAATAAGGCGTTTCGCTATCGGATTGAGCGTTATGGCGATGGCGAGCAGGCTAAGGTGTTGAGTCAACGCATCGCCCCCTTTGTGTTAAGGCGCACCAAGGCCGAGGTGGTGACTGAGCTGCCGCCTAAAACCGAGATCTACCAAACCCTAGAGCTTGAGAAAGATCAGCGTAATCTATACGAAAGTATTCGCCTGAGTATGGAGAAAAAAATTCGAGAATTATTTGCAACCCAAGGCGTGGCGGGCAGCCATATCGAGTTTTTAGATGCTTTGCTCAAATTGCGCCAAGCCTGCTGCGATCCGCGATTAGTCAAACTCGAGCAGGCGCAAAAGGTTAAAAATAATGCCAAGCTAAACTGGCTGAGCCAAAACCTGCCGGAAATGGTGCAGGAAGGTCGCAAGATTTTAATCTTCAGCCAATTTACCAGTATGTTGCTGTTAATTGAGGAATTGCTGCAATCCCTTGACATCGACTACAGCAAACTGACGGGGCAAACTCGGCTGCGTCAGGGGCAAATTGATAAGTTCCAAGAAGGCGATACGCCGGTATTTTTAATCAGCTTAAAGGCTGGTGGCACTGGGCTTAATCTCACTGCGGCGGATACGGTTATCCATTACGATCCTTGGTGGAATCCGGCGGCAGAAAAGCAAGCGACGGACAGGGCACACCGCATTGGCCAAGAAAACCCAGTGTTCGTCTACAAGCTGATTGCCGAAGGCACGGTCGAAGAGAAAATCCAAGAAATGCAGCAGCATAAGCAAGGTTTAGCGGATAGTATTCTCGAAGGAAAAGGCAAAGGTGCGTGGCACGGCAGTGCAGATGAATTGCTCTCGCTATTCCACTAACAGAGCTTAAGAAACGTTAACCGACTAATGGTTAACGCCATACAGAACACAATAGTCAGAACACAAGAGTGACAAGACAGAGGTGACCCATGCAGTACCCAGTCGATACCCATACCCATACCGTGGCATCTACCCATGCCTATAGCACTATCCACGATTATTTGGCGGTGGCGAAGCAAAAGGGGATCCGTCTGTTTGCCACAACCGACCATGGCCCGGCGATGGCGGATGCACCGCATTTTTGGCATTTTGTGAATTTACGCGTGCTCCCGCGTATGGTTGATGGCGTGGGGATTTTACGCGGCATCGAGGCCAATATTAAAAACCGCGAAGGTGAAATCGATTACTTTGGCGATTATCTGTCTCAGCTCGATATCGTGTTGGCAGGGTTCCATGAGCCAGTATTTCCGCCCTCGGATAAGGCCACCCATACAGAGGCGATGATTAATGCCATTAAAAGTGGCAAGGTCGATATTATTACCCATCCGGGTAATCCTGCTTATCCCATTGATATTGAAGCTGTCGTCACCGCTGCCGCCGAATATGGGGTGGCGCTTGAAATCAATAATTCCTCCTTTGAAGTTTCTCGCAAGGGCAGCGAAGCTAACTGCACCGCGATTGCCAAAGCGGCAAAAGAATTGGGGGCCACCTTAGTGATGGGCTCGGATTCCCATGTGGCTTTTAGTCTTGGCGGTTTTGACCGTGCCTTAAGTATTATAGAAGCGGTTGATTATCCAAAGGATAAGCTGCTTAATCGCTCACCGATGGCACTGCTTAACTTCTTAGCTCAGCGGGGGCATCAAAGCGTTGCCGATTTAATGCCGCTATTTAGCGACGATATCGCTTGAGGCGCCGACGTTAAGAATGCGAAAGGATAACAAGGCGATGTATGCGCCTAATGGCGAGCCAGAATCGACAGTAACAGTATTGTTGACTGGCGCAGATAGCCAACTGTCGAAAGCACTATTACGAGTGCTTGCCAAGGCTGCTTGTCGATTCGATGGCCGCACCTTTCGAGTGCACGCGCTTAGCCATGCCCAGTTAGATATTGGTGATAAAAAGAGCGTTGCCGCTGCCTTTGCCCGCTTTAAACCTGACTGGGTGATTAACTGCGCCGCCTACAATGCGGTCGATAGGGCAGAAACGGCGGCCGATGAGGCTTATCGTGTCAATAGCCTTGGGCCTGAGTTATTGGCAAGCGAATGTGTGCTCACGGGCGCGCGTTTGGTGCATATCTCCAGTGATTATGTATTTAGCGGCGAGCCAACGGTGGCTTATGAACTGGCGTTAAATCAGAACGGCTTAACCAATAGCGGGTTAACCCATAGTGGTTTAACTGAAAGCGGCTTAACTGAAAGTGGCTTAACTGGACGCGGGTTAACCGAAAGCGCCACGCCTGCGCCCTTATCTGTCTATGGCCAGAGTAAACTTGCGGGTGAGCAAGCGGTGCTGCGTATCTTGGCTGAGCACGCAATAGTTATCCGCACCGCATGGCTGTACGGTGTTGATGGGCATAATTTTGTGAAAACCATGCTGAGGTTGATGGCCTCTATGTCCGATGGTCAGCCGCTCTCAGTGATAAACGATCAAATAGGTTCACCGACATGGGCAGATGCGCTTGCGCATCTTATTTGGCAGTTAATAGCGAGTCCGTTAAACGTCGGTTGCGGATCTAGACTATTCCATTATGCCGGGCAGGGACAATGCAGTTGGTATGATTTTGCCCTCGAAATCCAGCGCCAAGCCTTGGCACTGAAGTTATTAGATAAAGCGGTGCCGATTAGCGCCATAGATAGCCTAAGTTATGCGGCAAAAGCGCTTGAGAAAGGCAATAAACTGGCTCCCAGACCCAGTTACAGCGCGTTAAATAGTGATAAAGTTCGCCAGCGCTTAACTGGGCAAAATTCGGCATTAACCCATTGCCCCGAGCTGTGGCGTGACTGGCGATGGCAGCTTAAGGCCATGCTTGAAGATTATGCCGCAAAAGGCCTTTAGCCATTATCTCTAACCATAAGTGGTTGTGAATGACGTTCAGATCTTTTGAATACAAGATAAGTTGTATGTCAGAAGCGCTCCACCCAAGCTACTGATTTATTTCTCCAACCTGTTTTATTTTCAAGGCTGTGAATACGAATGCAGCCTAGACAATGACTCTTTTCAGCGTATCCTGCTTGGCTTAGACTCGACTTATTTAGCATTTATGCCCGTGGCCTAAGCCTTGCGCCTGACTGAATTCGTCAGTGCCTTAGTCGATTTTGCTCGATGAATGATGAATTCGTTCTTAATTATCAATTGCTGCCGATGGCATAATGCCAAAAAGCAAATCGAATATAGGTGGCTAAGTGACAGATAATACAGCGATGGCAGCGCATTTTTCGAAGGCCGATTTACTACGGGTGGTAAAGATTGCCCATGCGGCAGGCGACGCCATCATGGCGATTTATGCTCAAGAGGATTTTGCCGTTACGCAAAAGCGTGATGAGAGCCCAGTTACTGCGGCCGATTTGGCGGCTCACAAAGTTATCTTAGCCCTGCTTACCGAGCAATTTGCGGGTATTCCCGTGATGTCGGAAGAAGCGGCGGATATTGCCTGGGATGAACGTCGGCACTGGCAGACCTATTGGCTGATTGACCCTTTGGATGGCACTAAGGAATTTATTAAGCGAAATGGTGAGTTTACCGTCAATATTGCGCTTATCCATCAAGGAGTTGCTATTGCTGGTGTGGTTTATGCGCCTGTGCTCAATACCGTTTATTTTGGCGCCAAACACTTAGGCGCTTGGCGACAAGATGGGCAACAAGAGCTAGTGCTACAGGGCTGTAATATGCCAAGACAAGTACCGATTGTGGTGGGCAGTCGTTCGCATTTAAGCCCTGATGTGGCGGAATATTTAAAGGATTTCGGTCAACACGAGATGTTAAGCGTAGGAAGCTCGCTGAAGTTTTGTATGTTGGCAGAGGGCAAGGCCGATCTCTACCCAAGATTGGGGCCTACGAGCGAATGGGACACGGCAGCCGCGCAGGCCGTACTGGAAAGCGCAGGCGGCAAAGTGGTGTGTTATGACTCAGGTTTACCCTTAACCTACAATCAAAAACCTGACATATTAAACCCTTATTTTATTGCCACGGCGCCAGGCTGGGCAGAATAACGAACAATGCCAAGGGCGTCAGTACTGATGCCTTGGTCGAATAACAGTGGAGTAAGTCATTCATGATACGCATGGGCATCGATTTAGGTGGCACAAAAATAGAACTCGTCGCCTTAAGTGAGGAAGGTAATGAACTTTTTCGTAAGCGTATCAATACCCCTCGGGATTATCAGGGCACACTGAATGCCATCGTCGATTTAGTGAATGAGGCCGAAGCGACCTTAGGTGAAAAGGGCACTGTTGGCGTGGGTATCCCGGGAGTCATCTCTCCCTATTCAGGATTAGTCAAAAATGCCAACTCGACTTGGATCAACGGTCATCCCCTCGATGTGAATTTGGGGGAGCTGCTTGGCCGTGAAGTGCGAGTCGCTAACGATGCCAACTGTTTTGCGGTATCCGAAGCCGTGGATGGCGCTGCTGCGGGTAAATCTGTGGTGTTTGGGGTGATCATTGGCACGGGCTGCGGCGCGGGTGTGGCCATTAACGGCAAAGTACACGCGGGTGGTAACGGTATTGGCGGCGAGTGGGGCCATAACCCGCTGCCTTGGATGACCAAGGAGGAGTTTAATACTACCCGTTGTTTCTGCGGTAATCCCGATTGTATCGAAACCTTTATTTCTGGCACCGGCTTTGTTCGCGATTACAACGAGGCTCTCAGCCGTGCGGTGAATGTCCAAGCTGCGCCCGCCAAATCTGGCACTGAGATCATGGCCTTAGTCGATGCGGGTGATGAAATGGCCATCGCGGCCTTTGACCGTTACATGGACAGACTCGCGCGCTCACTCGCCCATGTGATTAATATGCTCGACCCGGATGCGATTGTCCTCGGCGGTGGCATGTCTAATATTGAGGCGATTTATCCAAGATTACCTGCATTATTAACTCGTTATGTTGTGGGAAGAGAGTGTCGAACGCCTGTCGTACAGAACCTTTATGGCTGCTCTTCGGGTGTGCGCGGCGCCGCTTGGTTATGGGAAAAATAACCCAGTAACGTTAGGTTTTCCCTCGTGACAACGCATCGCCTTGGCGATGCGTTTTGCTTTCTTTTGATGTTATGATTGCGCTCCTTTGAACCATTGGGCACTAACGCATGTTTTGGGTTAAGAAAGTTGTCTCTCAGGCAATCATGCCAATTCCATTTATCCTGTTGTTATTACTGCTGTCTTTGTTGATTTGGCGCAAACCTAGGTTAGCAAAATGGGCGATTGGCGGTGCGTTTTCGCTGCTCTTAGTGCTCAGCAGTCAATTGAGTGTCGACTATCTCGTTAAACCGCTCGAGGCTAAATATCCCATTAACTCCACTCCTATTGCGGGTACCTGTGTGGTGATGGTGCTGGGCTCTGCTCACTCCGATATCCAAGGTGCAACAGCGGTGCAATCCTTGTCTGCGGTTGCCTTAGCGCGGCTAACGGAAGGACTGAGGCAACTCCAATTAGGGCAAGACTGCACCCTAGTGGTCAGTGGTTGGGAGGGCGAGCTAACACAGCGCCCCCATGCCGAAGTGATGGCCAAGGCGGCGGTTGAACTCGGCGTTGATGCGACTCGTATCGTTCAATTACCCCTCCCGCGCGACACGATTGAAGAGGCGCACTATTTTAAAGAACACTTTGGTGATCAAGCCGTGCGATTAGTTACCTCGGCTTCCCATATGCCAAGGTCGATGGCGATCTTTAGTGGTCAAGGATTAACGGCGAGCGCCGCGCCGACGGATTTTAGGGCAAGAGACGGTTTCTACTGGCGCTTGACTGCGGATAACTTACTCGCCTCGCAACGGGCGATACATGAATACATAGGCCGTTTGTGGCTCTGGATAAAACAGGGATAAAAATATGACGCAAGAGTCCGATGTTGTCTCGGTTCGCCCGCTATCAAAACGTAATGGTTTAACCTTAACGATAGTGGGTGCTAGCGCCTTTGTCTTAGGTTTTGGGTTATTTGTGCTATTTCCTGAGCTATTTGCCGTGGGCTTATTGTTTTTCAGCCTAGGTGCGATTGCGTTGATATTGGGCTTGGCAAAGGTGTATGAACCTGAGACCACCTTGAGCATGGATGAGCAGGGGCTGACCTATTTTCATCGCCGCGGCAAAGTGGCGGTAAGCTGGAGCAATATTCAACGGGTAGATATTCCACGAGTTACTCAGGGTGTTGATACCATTGAGCTTTCCTATATAGGCATTAAGCTCAAACAGTTGAATCCTATCCTCGATAACATTTCATTGCGTCTTGCGGCGGGATTATTGACTGAGCAGCGGCCATTACTGGTGACAGCAGCCTCACAGCAGGAAGATTTGGCAACCTTAGAAACCTACCTTGGCGCCGAGTTTAGTCCTTTAGTGGTCGATGGCGATCGCTACCGTGGGGTATTAGCGATGTTTGGTCATCGCTGCGTGATGCTCAATACTCACCTTGGTTATCATCTTTATATTCCCCACGACAGTTTAGACCGTGACCCGAGAGAATTTATTAAGCTGTTAAAGCAACGCATCGTACAAAGTGCGACTCAAGTTGATACGACAACGAATTAATCGCTACTCATAAAAAAGGGGCTCCGAAGGAGCCCCAATGAGTTGCAGAGAGGAGACTCGGGTTGTGCAGGGGGCAACCCGAAGGTACTAGTACTAGTGTGCTACCTCTGCGTGTACCTTATCTATGCCATAGGTTTTACCTTCAGCATGGCAGGTCGCGCATGATTCTACTGGTAGGTTAGGATCGGTCACAGCATCCGCTTCGACAATCGCACCGTTACTTCTAAAGTGAGCTACGGCTGCTGCATCTGAGTGAGCGTGACAGGTGCGGCATGATTCAGCAACAGGGCTAATGTAGTTGCTGCCCACTTTGATAGCACGTTTGCCAGAAGTTAAACCACCGTCAGCTGCGAACAGGGTTGCACCATCTTTGTGACAGGCTGAACATGCGGTTTCTGGTGATGGATAACCTTCTAATTCGCCTGCTGCATTGCGGAAGATGCCTTCGACAACTCCGAAGTTACCACTGTGGAAACGGTGAGCAACGGTGAATAGGTCTTTGTTGTTAAAGGTGACGTCTGGATTCACAACTAACTTGCCATCTTCGCCTTTGTAACCTGTCGCACCATGGCCAGAAGCGCCAGTGGTATCGTTGTGACAGTTCATACATTGATCGAAGGTGTAAACCCCGTGTCTGTAGCCTTTTGCATAGTCTAAGCTACCATGGCATGCGTTACATTTCGCTTCTTCAACTGTGATACGAGCTGGGTCGTTCATACGGGCTACCGCAGGTGTACCGCCGCTTAAGTTAAAGAATTTCACTGCAGAAGTGTTACCTACTGGGCTAGTTGGACCATATTCAAGTCCTTCAGTATTACAGCTAACCACTTTACCCGCTTTGGCACAGAAGTTGGCTTCAGAACCGACGTAGATAGTGCCAGTTGCTTGTGCATCAGGGATGTCTTTCACGAAGGTTAATACGCCACCTGACAGGGTACCGTTTTCCAGTTTCAGGCTAACGGCAGTAGGTTTAACGTCACGCCATGAGTATACAGTGCCATCGGTGGCCACATTACCCAGTAGCAAACCGTTCGCAGCAAGTATCGCTGTTGGGTTGCTGGTGGCATTGTAGGTTTTCAGGCTAGTGCCATCGGCAATGGCAGCGCCATTGAGTGTGACGTTAGCTTTTAGCGTTAGACTTTGCATGCCCGCGACTGCTGAAGTGCCTAGTGTTGCGCTGGTAAAGTCGACAGTCATTAATGACGCGTATTCAGCACGTTTACCGACACTGTGGACTGCTTCTGGCGTTAAGCTACCGCTACCGTGACAGGATTTACATTGAGTGTCATCGGCTTGAGCTAAACCAAACTCAGAGTGGTTTTCACCGGTTGCGAAGTTAACATTGATATGACAACCCACGCAGGCCTGAGCGTAGATATTGGTGTTATAGCTTGGTTCACCATCGTGACAAGACTTACATTCTTTCAAGTCTGATGGGAAACCAATTTCACCGAAGTATTCTTTGGCTTCGCCAGACAGATAGTCCGCATTATGTTCGCCCGCATGGATACGGTGGATCATAGGTGCAAAGTCGAATACCCAACCTTCAGCAAGTTGTGCATCACTTGGCACTTGGTCTGGGTTGTGGCAGGTTACGCAGTTTTTAACGTCTTGGTAGTTATGGTGGGCTTCAATCTTCGCGATATGGCCATCCACTTCACCGTGACAGTTTTTACAAGCCGCGCTCGATACTGTGTCTTTACCTGATGCTGCTAACTCATCGGTTGCTGGGATAAAGTCTACAGGTACTGAGAGCACCTTATCAGACAAGGCTACGCCCGCAGCGTTGACGATATTGTAAGCGCGTAAAAAGACTCTGTGTACTGCATTAGGATTGTCATTTGGATTGATGATTGGCGCCGCGCCATCATAGGTCCAAGTGGCAGTGTAAGTGCCTGGATTTGCAGTGTCTTCGGTTAATGTACACGCATTTTTAGTACCGTTAAGGCCATTGAGTGTACAAGTTAAAGATGTGCCCGCATTGTTTGCCATGGCATTGTTTTGCCATTCAATGGGAGCGCCCGTGCCCGAGGTGTTTTCATTCGCCGTTAACGAATAGAGGGCAATTTTGTCGAGTCCCATAAAGGGCACATCTTTGCCTGAGCTTTTTCCGGTTAAGCTGAACTTAACGCTAAAGCCTTCGCTACTGGTGACTTTAATGTCTGCTGGGCTGAGGGTGAATTTCAGATCAGTAATGGAGTCAGCGGTTTTAGCAAATGAGCCTGCAGGAAGTCCGGGTGTTCCTGGCGTGCCGGGGGTACCTGGTGTGCCAGGGGTTCCTGGTGCACCATCTTGCCCGTCTTTGCCGTCCCCGCAGGCGGTTAGACACAAGGCGCTGGTGAGCGCCAGTGCCAGTAGAGATTTATTGTAGTTTTTCATCATCGCGTCCCTTTTTCTTCTATAAGACTGCGTGTGCAGTGACTCTACTATAGGTCGATTCACCTACTTATAAAGTGGTATTTACAAGTTTGTATCTGATATGTGAACGATGATTTAACACATCAAAACGGCAATTCTAAAATCTGAAAATAAATATTTTAAAAGTTGAAATTTGCTGGCAAATGTATGAGATACCTCGCAGATTTTTTACTTTGGTTTTAGTGTTTTAAGTGGATTAATTTTCAATTAATTTTATCGGGTGATAGTGGTGAAGCTTATATGTCATTTGTTTTCTGGCCGTAAAAAGGCGTGAAAATGACTCTTGCGTTGAGTCAATCTTTATCCCTCTTTAGGTGGGATTTAACATTCTATAACAGATTTGCAACAAGGCGCGTAGCACCTAATGGCATGGCAATAATGGGGGATTTAGGCGTAAGTTTGGCTAAGCGCCGTCAGTAAAGAACTGACAACGAGTTCACATTGGGCAGGGCTGTAACGTCGGTGGCTGCGAGGCTTTTCAACTAAATAATATTGTGGCGGCATAATAGTATCGTGCAGGCGATGCAGTTCGGTGAGCGGTAGCGGTGCTAATTTGAGCCCCGGCATATGTTTGACCGTGTGCATATCGATACCTGAGCAGAAGGCCACACTCTGCATGGTCAGTAGATGAGCGTACCATTCTTCTCTATCGAGTACCTTTTCGAGCGAAGGCAATAAGATCCCTTGGCGCTGACAGAAGAGCTCGAGAGGATCGATTCTGCTGTTAAATCCTTTGAGTTCAATGCACAAGAAGGGATGGCGACATATCTGTTCTAGACTAATATGGGTTTGAACTTGCCATATGGGATGCTGCTTAGCGGCGACCACGTAAATCATCGAGATCCCACCCAAGCGACTGACGGTTAACTCTTTGCTCTCTGTATTCTCCAGTGAGATCCCGAAATCTAATTCTCCGGCGTGGATTAATTCGGCACTGTTTTCCTGCCATTTATGTAACCTGACTTGCCCTAACTCATCCACGGCTTCGGGGGAACTGAGCTGCGGCGCTAAAAAACTCAGCAACCCATTACTCACCGCTATTTGTAGCGGCCGCTCAACATGGCTGGTTGCATTTTGAATTTGTAGCGCAGATTGCTCTAAGTGATATACTGAATCGGTAAACTGGCAGATAGCAAAATAGAGGCTCTCGGCTAAAGGGGTGGGTTTGAGCCCCTGTTGACGGCGGTAAAATAGCTCATCGTTAAATGTTAATCGTAGGGCATTCAGGCAACGGCTAATCTTAGGAGCCGATACATTTAACGCTTTAGCCGCACTATTAGCATGGCCTGTATCAAAAATGCTTTTAAAGACGAGCAGGGTAAAGACGTCGAGTTCACAGATTTGTTTTAGTAAGGGATTGCTCATGGGGATTGCCTTGCCTGTGCGCCCGATATGCAGACATTATTGATAGGCAAGGTTAGCAGTTGCCATACGGCTTAACTGTGATCTAATCGTTAAATTAACAAATGCGTAACTAATGACATGAATGTAACAAGAGTAAAGGCAGCCAGCGTTGTTACTTAGTCTTGGCTCTCCTGCACAATAGATGCAGAGGTTGACAGTAATACATTTGCAGAGCCGGGCGAGGGGAGCGGATGGGCATGGATGGTTTGGTGATCTTCCTTAATCCTTAACCCAATAAACTGGCCACCTTCGTTGATCTGCATTGAGGTGCACGCCACATCGCCATCGACAATACCATGGCCTTGGATGACTAAGCGCTCGCAAATCAATCGACCTTTAAAGTAGCCATCAATAATCAGTTCACGGCATTTAACCTCGCTATGAAGCTTACCTGTCCGCTCTACAATCACATTGGCCTGTGACAGGATTTGTCCTTGCACTTCACCGCCAATCAACACATCACCGGTAAATTCCATATTGCCCGTAAGCTTAGTCCCTTCGGCGATAAAGCTTAGTGCAGGGGAGGCGCTTCGGGTAAAGGTGAATTTTTTGCCAAACATGCTGATGAGAAACCTAGATGATTAGAGGAGATAGTGACCGTGAAATACTAACCTAAATACGCTGTGAAGCCCAGTAACACTCACATTATTGGGTTATTCTACAGGCTTAACACTGATGGCTTGGCTCGGACAAGGGGCGACACAGGCACCGCAGCCAGTGCAGAGCTCGCTATCAATCTTTGGCATCGGCGCGTTACCCACGCTTAAGGTAAAGCTAATGGCGCGAGGCTCACAGGCATCCTTACAGCTTTGGCACCAAATGCCTTGATATGTTAAGCAGTTATCTTGAATAACTGCCTTGTGTTGCCAAGGAGTTTGGGTCAAATCAAACAGCTTTTCTTCCGGGCAGACGCTCGCACATTGGCGACAAAAAGTGCACTCATTGTCCTTAAAGGAGACTTCGGGAAAGCCGCCATCTCCCTTGTAAATAATCTTAGTTTCGCAGGCTGTGATACAGGCCGAGCATCGGGTACAGACGTCAGTAAACTCAATGCCTTCGCGCACCCAAGGCGGTCTAATGGCCGAGGATTTACGGCGGCTAAAGAGATTGCGGCGGCTGTGATTGATGCTTTCTGTCATAGGTCTTACGGAGTTTAGTTGTGATTAAGGGATAATAAAAATGGCTTGGGAGTTACCGCAAGCCATTTAGACGCTTAGCCTTTATAACCATTTGGATTGGTTGATTGCCAATGCCAACTGCTGTTCGCCATATCTTCTAGGCTGTGAGTCGCCTGCCAGCCCAGATCGGTTTTAGCATGATCTGGGTTTGCATAACAGGCGGCAATGTCACCGGGACGGCGCGGCGCAATTTGATAGGCTATCGACTTACCGCAGGCCTTTTCGAAGGCCTTGACCATATCGAGCACACTGTAGCCTTGGCCTGTGCCTAGGTTA
This sequence comes from Shewanella mangrovisoli, assembly GCF_019457635.1. Lineage (NCBI taxonomy): Bacteria > Pseudomonadati > Pseudomonadota > Gammaproteobacteria > Alteromonadales > Shewanellaceae > Shewanella > Shewanella mangrovisoli. The sequence goes on along the minus strand of NZ_CP080412.1, from coordinate 3,176,580 downwards.
TAGGTGACAAGTCCTGGTTTGGTGGCCAGCTTTTCAAGGGCTTTTAGGTGTCCAAGGGCTAAATCCACCACGTGGATATAGTCGCGAACGCCAGTACCATCGTGGGTTGGATAATCATTGCCAAACACACTTAACGCTTCGCGTTTACCGACTGCTACCTGCGCGATAAATGGCATCAAGTTATTTGGAATATCGTTAGGATCTTCGCCAATCAAGCCGCTGGCATGGGCGCCAACAGGGTTGAAGTAACGTAAACGGGCGATATTCCAACTCGGATCGCTATGGTGTAAATCCGCCAGTATATGCTCCACCATCAACTTAGATTGACCGTAGGGGTTAGTGGCGCCCGTGGGAAAATCTTCGGTAATCGGTAGGCTGGCAGGGTCGCCATACACAGTAGCAGAAGAACTAAAGACGAGGTTTTTCACCTTAAACTCTGCCATCACTTGGCAAAGAATTAAGGTGCCAGTCACGTTATTCTCATAGTATTTCAGCGGTTTAGCGACTGACTCACCAACGGCTTTTAATCCTGCAAAATGGATAACAGCATCGATGTTATGGTCGCTAAAGACTTTCTGCAGTAAGGCCTTGTTGAGAATATCGCCTTGGTAAAAGGTGACCGATTTACTGGTAATGCGCTCGACACGGTTAAGGGCTTCGATGCTTGAATTAGACAGGTTGTCTAAAACAATCACTTCGCTCCCCGCATTGAGTAATTCCACTACGGTATGAGTGCCTATATAACCGGCGCCTCCGGTCACTAAAATCGTCATTATTTAATTCCTTTTACTACTGTTTTTAAATATTGTGCAAAATCTTCACCGATTTCGCTGTGGCGCAGGGCGTATTCCACGTTAGCGCGCATATAGCCTTGCTTGTTACCGCAGTCATGACTCTTACCTTGCATGTAGTAAGCGTTTACGGTTTCTTGTTTCATCAACATCGCAATGGCGTCAGTTAACTGGATTTCATCCCCCGCGCCTGCTGGGGTTTTAGCCAGCAGTGGCCAAATCGCCGCGGGCAACACGTAACGACCCACCACGGCTAAGTTAGACGGTGCTTCGTCAACCGGTGGCTTTTCAACGAGTTCGACCAATGGCTCTGACTCACCAGGTTGTAGATCGTGGCCATTCACATCCGCAATACCATATTGGTTCACTAAATGATGTGGCACGCCTTCAACCATGATTTGGCCCACTTGGGTTTCATCAAACAGGCTCACCATGGCGGCCAAGTTGTCTGTTTTCAGGTTGCAGCTGGCATCATCGATAATCACATCTGGCAATAACACGGCGAAAGGCGCATCACCAACGACGGATTTCGCACATAAAATCGCATGACCTAAGCCTTTGGCTTGGGATTGACGCACGCTGATCACTGTCACGTCTTTCGGGCAAATGGATTGTACCGCTTCGAGTAATTGACGCTTCACGCGGCGCTCTAATTGCGCTTCTAATTCAAAACTGGTGTCGAAATGGTTTTCGATAGAGTTTTTACTGGCGTGGGTCACGAGGACGATTTCTTTGATCCCCGCATCAATGGCTTCACTAACCACGTATTGGATCAATGGTTTATCAACAACGGGCAGCATTTCCTTTGGAATTGCTTTGGTCGCAGGAAGCATACGAGTGCCAAGTCCAGCGACGGGAATAACGGCTTTACGAATTTGATGTTGTTTCATTGCGAACCTTCAGATTAAGGAGAGGCGGTTATTGGGCAATATTGTAAATGACCCACGCAGAAAAGCCATTTGCAAACATCGAAATTTGTCGGTTTTTCTGCATATTATCAGTCTATCGTCGTCATTTTTGAGCGGCAGTGTCAAGGTTTGCTAGCAGTCAGGCTCAGATCCGATTTGGATTCACCAAGAGTTTTAAATGCTTTGTAATATTTGCTTTACGTTTGCGTCACATTATCGCGTAAACAATAAAGTATGAGGGAGTTAACAAAAATCGAGGCTTAGATCACTATGGAGGCATTAGCGTCAGCCATGAAGTGAATTTTATGACTAAAGAGATAGCGCACACCGCGCCCTATGTTGCGCGAAGTGCAGATGATTCAGGGTATATCCATTACCCGCAGGAAGAACATGATATTTGGAGCCAATTATATGCTCGCCAAGCGGTGAACCTACCGGGGCGTGCCTGTAAGGAATATCTCCAAGGGCTCGATGCCTTGGCGATGCCGAAGGACCGCATTCCACAATTGGCGGAGATAGACAAAGTATTGCAAGCCACCACGGGATGGAAAACCGCGGCCGTGCCGGCCTTGATTTCCTTTGGCCGCTTCTTTGAGTTATTAGCCAACAAGGAATTTCCGGTTGCGACCTTTATCCGTCGCAAGGAAGAATTTGATTACCTGCAAGAGCCGGATATTTTCCATGAGATCTTTGGCCATTGCCCCTTGCTGACCAATCCTTCTTTCGCCCATTTTTCCCATATCTATGGTCAATTGGGCTTAAATGCCAGCAAGGAAGACCGTGTCTTTTTAGCGCGCCTGTATTGGTTTACCGTCGAATTTGGCTTACTCAAACCTCAAGATGGCGAATTGTGTATCTACGGCGGCGGTATTTTAAGTTCTCCCGGCGAAACCTTGTATGCCATGGAAAGCCAAGTGCCGGAGCGTAAGCCCTTCGATCTCTTAGATGTGCTGCGTACGCCTTATCGTATCGATATTATGCAGCCGATTTATTATGTGATTGAACATATTGATATGCTAGATGAAATCGCCAAGATGGACATCATGGCCTATGTGGCTAAGGCGCGTCAGTTAGGCTTGTTTGCCCCTAAGTATCCGCCCAAGACCAAGAAAGCCAGCTAATGGCTGACCGTTAAAAAACGAATTGAATAAAGCGTAATAAGGGCAACGGATCGATCCCCTAATGTTGCCAAGAGGAGTATGTATGACAGCGTTAACCCAAATGAAATGTGAAGCTTGCCAAGCCGATGCGCCGAAAGTGACCGATGCAGAATTGGCCGAACTTATCCGCATGATCCCCGACTGGGGCGTGCAAGTGCGTGATGGCATCATGCAATTGGAACGGATTTACAAGTTTAAAAACTTTAAGTTAGCGATGGCGTTTACCAATAAGCTAGCGGATCTGGCCGAAGAGGAATTCCACCACCCAGGCATTTTAACCGAGTGGGGCAAAGTGACTGTGACTTGGTGGTCACACTCAATCAAGGGTCTGCATAAGAATGACTTCATCATGGCAGCCAAGACCGACCAGTTGTTAGATTAAAAAATTCAATTTTAAAATCAGCGCTTTAATTGTATCTAAGCGCTGATTTTTTCTTCCTGTTACAAATACGCTGTAAACTAGACTTGCCACTTTGAGCGTAACCTTCTAACGTATACACGCCCAGCTATTAATCCTGCCTTTTACGTTTGCGTAAACTATGAAGGCTTCATCAAACGAATGTCTTACGAGGCCAAGCTTGAGGTCTCGAACTCGAGATAATAGCTCTGCACGGTTTATCCCCAAATTCGAATCAAAATAGGGAATATCAGTCATTATGCGCTTGGAAGTTAGCTGTCAAGATCGCGTGGGTTTAGCGAAAGACATCTTAGTCGTGTTAGAACGTTATGGCATTAATCTCATCGCCATCGATGCCAGTAACCAGGGCTTTCTCTACCTGCAATTTGCCGAGGTCAGTTTTGATACCTTAAGTGCCTTGATGCCGCAGATCCGCAAAGTGGAGAGTGTTCACGATGTGCGAACAGTGTCGTTTATGCCTTCGGAGCAGGAACACTACGCCTTAAAAACCCTACTCAAAACCCTCCCTGACTCAGTGTTCTCCATCGACGTGAAGGCGCGCATTCGTATCGTCAACGAGTCGGCGCTACTCAATATGGGCATGGGGGAGCACGAAGTGCTCGATGAGTCCTTAAACCATTGGGTGCAAGGGTTTAACTTCAGTCGCTGGCTCAGTGAGAGCCAAGTCTTGCCACAGGCGGCGCGGGTCAATATCGGCCAAAACGAATATCTGGCCGAAATGTTACCGATTTACTTACCCGATGAGGATGATAAGACCATCCTCGTGGGCGCAGTCGTATCGCTTAAATCGCCGGCGCGGGTCGGTAAACAATTCAATGCACTGCAAAATCAAACCGCGGGCTTTGAAAATGTGTTAGCCAGCAGCGACAAGATGAAAGAAGTGCTGAAACAAGCTCGCCGGATGGCGCAGCTCGATGCGCCGCTATTAATCACCGGCGAGACTGGTACGGGCAAAGAGCTTATGGCCAGAGCCAGCCATGATGCCAGCATGCGCCGCGAGAAACCCTTTATCGCCATTAACTGTGCGGCACTGCCCGATAGCGCCGCCGAAGAGGAACTCTTTGGCTACGTCAGCCAAGGCAAAGTGATTAAGCGCGGATTTTTTGAAGAAGCGAAGGGCGGCACAGTGTTTCTCGATGAAGTGGCCGAAATGTCTAAGGCGGCACAGGTTAAACTGCTGAGGTTATTACAGGATGGCACCTTTAGACGCATTGGTGGCGACGAAGAAGTTCGCGCCGATGTGCGGATCATCTGCTCGACCCAGAAAAACTTAGCCGAGCTTTGCCAAACCGGTGAGTTTAGGGAAGATTTGTACTATCGCATCCATGTGCTTAGCTATCACATTCCGTCACTGCGCGAGCGCAAGGTCGATATCATTCCGCTGACGGAGATGTTTCTCGAGCATTACAGTCAGCAACTCTCGAGCCCAGTGAGACGGATTTCGGCCCAATGTCGCGATCATCTCTTAACCTACGCTTGGCCGGGTAACGTGCGCCAGCTTAAGAATGCGGTCTTTAGGGCTGTATCTATGTGGGATGGTTCGGGCGAGTTGACCGTTGAGCAACTTAAGCTACCATCCTACGCCGAAGGTTTTGGCTATTTCGATAATGCCTTCGAAGGCAATCTCGATGATGCGATGAAGCAGTTTGAGGCCAGCTTGCTGCGCCGCTTATATCCGGCTTACCCCAGTACTCGCCAATTGGCGAAAAAATTAGGGGTGTCCCACACGGCCATCGCCAACAAACTCAGGGAATACAAGATAGCCAAGCCAAAGTAATCTTGCTTTAAGCTTAGGATGTAACAGTATCGTTCCACTTTGTTGGCGACTTTTTCACCATATCGTTCTGCGAAATAGTGACAAGCGGCAGCAGGGTATGAAACGTAATGATTAGTTTACAAAATGTGAAATAATAGGGTGAAATGTGATTTTGCTCACGCTATAGGAATCCGCCGTCGCTTCGGGTATTTCTACGCGCAGCAAACCCTATACGGCGAGTCTAAAAAGGCTAGATTGCCCGCACTCGTTGTCACCCATTCCCGTTAGCTGAGCGAATCGGCTAACCATAAATAGATAAAAGCGCAGTACGCCGAGCCGTAGAAGCACAGGAGCAGATATGAAACTTGCCAGTTATAACAATGGTCGCCGTGATGGCCAGCTGATGTTAGTGAGCCGCGATCTTACTCAAACGGTTGCCGTACCCGCGATTGCCCACACGATGCAACAATTACTCGATGGTTGGGATCTGCTCAAGCCACAATTGCAAGAATTGTATGATGCGCTTAACGAAGGCAAATTACCGAACGCGCAAGCCTTCGATGAAGCCAAATGTTTATCACCTTTGCCACGTGCCTATCAGTGGGCCGATGGTAGCGCCTATGTTAACCATGTGGAATTAGTGCGTAAGGCGCGCGGCGCTGAAATGCCTGAAACCTTCTGGACCGATCCGCTGTTTTACCAAGGCGGTTCTGACAGCTTTATCGCGCCAAAGGCGGATATCCCTCTAGCGAGCGAAGATTGGGGTATCGATTTCGAATCGGAAATCGCCGTGATCACCGATGATGTGCCTATGGGCGTCAGTGTTGAAAATGCTACATCTCATATTAAGCTGTTGATGTTAGTGAACGATGTGTCACTGCGTAACCTTATCCCCGCAGAGCTGGCCAAAGGCTTTGGTTTCTTCCAATCCAAACCTTCGAGCAGCTTCTCACCAGTAGCTATCACGCCAGATGAATTAGGCCACCGCTGGGAAGATTCAAAGGTGCACTTGCCGCTTATCACCCATCTAAATGGCGAACTATTCGGTCGCCCGAATGCCGGTGTAGATATGACCTTTAACTTCAGTCAGTTAGTTTCTCATGTTGCTAAAACCCGTCCATTAGGCGCGGGCGCGATTATTGGCTCGGGCACGATTTCTAACTATGACCGCAGTGCAGGTTCGAGCTGCTTAGCTGAAAAACGTATGCTCGAAGTGATCGCCGACGGTAAAGCATCGACTCCCTTTATGCGTTTTGGCGACACAGTGCGCATCGAAATGCTCGATGATAATGGCACTTCTATTTTTGGCGCTATCGATCAAAAAGTGGTTGAGTACAAGGCGTAAGGCTTTTGTGCGAACACAGTGACAGATAATATGGACGGGGCTTTTAGCCCCGTTTTTTCAGGAAGACATAAGGACAGAGTGAGATGAAACTATACGGTTATTGGCGCTCTAGCGCCGCCTATCGTGTGCGTATTGCCCTCAATCTTAAAGGCGTGAGCGCCGAACAGCTGTCGGTGCATTTAGTGCGTGATGGTGGCGAGCAGCACAAGGCGGATTATATCGCCCTAAATCCGCAGGAGCTGGTGCCAACATTGGTTTTAGGTGATGAAGAGGAGGGGGATGCCTTATCCCAATCCTTAGCCATTATCGAGTATCTGGATGAGCTTTATCCAAAGACGCCGCTACTGCCCGCATCGGCGCTTGAACGCGCCCATGTGCGTGCCATGGCGTTAACCATCGCCTGTGAAATTCATCCTCTCAATAACCTGCGGGTATTGCAGTACTTAACTCAAAAGCTGAACGTTGACGAAGAAGCTAAAACCGCTTGGTATCACCATTGGGTGGCGAGCGGGTTTGCGGCGCTCGAAACTCAACTTGCGCGCCATAGTGGCCGTTATTGCTTTGGCGACAATGTGACGCTGGCGGATTTGTGTCTAGTGCCGCAGGTGTACAACGCCCAGCGTTTTAATGTGGATTTAACGCCGTACCCCAATATTATGCGGGTATGGGCTGAGTGTAATCAGTTGCCGGCCTTTGCGGATGCGACGCCAGAGCGCCAAGCGGACGCGGTGTAACCCATGATTCACTGTAACTAAGTGCTCTGAAACCGATTACAAAGTGGTGTGAGTCGATATCATTTTTTATGTGTTTGATATTACAGTAGACTTTAGGCATGACTGAAACGGAATTAGCTGCACTATTACGCACCTGGTTAAGCCAAGAGCGGGGGCGGATGAGGGCGCTTGAATTGGCGCAGCAATGCGCCCAAGTGCATACCTTGCCGCAGTGGTGCTTGGCGGCGGGATTTGTCCGCAATCTGGTGTGGGACAAATTACACGATAGTGAGCAGCGTCCGTTAAACGATATCGATCTGATTTACTATTGCCCCTTGGATACTCGTCCTGAGCGGGATAGGGCGATAGAAGCATACCTACATACACTGGCGCCAGACTTACCTTGGTCGGTAAAAAACCAAGCGCGTATGCACCTTAATAATCAGGATAATCCCTATCAATCGACACAGGATGCGATGTGTTATTGGCCTGAGCTGGAAACGGCTGTCGCTGTATATCTTGAACATATGCCTAACACAGAATCTTCCGTCGTCGATAATTTACAACTCATCGCTCCCTTCGGTTTAAGCTCATTATTTGCCTTGCAGTTAACCCATAATCCCAAGCGTGCGTTGGCGGTATTTGAGCAGCGAATTGCCACAAAGAATTGGCTTAAACAATATCCGCGATTGACTTTGGCTAATGACCTTGGCTAATTAACTCACTTCATCAATATGAGTTCTGAGGTTTATTTTTTGCTCCGTTGATAAGTAATGGGCTCTAATTAACGCCGCCTCCATCGTTTCCTCATTATTTTCTTTACCGACTGTATTTCATTCTTCAGCTTTTTTTGCTGTCAAACGACACCAATTCCAGCGTGTTTGATTTCAATTTATGTAACTGAAATGTAAATGGTGAATCTGGCTATTTATTCCTTATTACTCCTTGCGGAGGTTATTAGTGATGGCTAATTAATGCGACGAGTCACAAAAAATAAACTGGTATTGTCAATAAATGTTTAGATAGCGTGACTCAGATCCCATGGCTTATACCTCAAAATAAGTATCACCACTTGATCTTGATTTGGATCAATAAGGTAAATGAATTTATCTGGCAGTGTAGGCGTCAATTGTTAAGGATGTAATGTAAAACAAAAACCTATGTTGTACATATGGAGTATGATGATGAATAAAACTACTGTTTCTACACTGATCGCCGCCACCCTGTTAGCCGCTGGTTTCTCTGCTTCTGTTGCTGCCCATCAAGCGGGCGATATTATTGTTCGTGCTGGTGCTGTCGTTGTCGCACCAAATGAATCAAGTGATGATGTTGTAATTCCTGGTGTAGGTAATTTAGGTGAGTTTAAAGTCAGTAACGATACTCAACTTGGCTTGAACTTCGGTTATATGCTGACTGATAACATTGGTATTGAGTTATTAGCTGCAACGCCATTTAGCCATGATGTGTCTCTAGCTGGTGTTGGTAAAATTGCAGAAACTAAGCATTTACCACCAACTTTAGTTGCTCAATATTATTTCGGTGATGCTCAGTCTAAATTACGTCCCTATGTGGGCGTTGGTGTGAACTACACTAATTTCTTCGACAATGACTTCACCAATGACTTAGGTGGTTCATTAACCGATCTAAGTATGAGCACCTCTTGGGGTTTAGCGGCGCAAGTGGGTTTAGATTACCAATTTGATAAAAACTGGTTAGTAAACGCCTCTGTATGGTATGCGCAAATTGATAGCGATGTTAAATTTAAATACCAAGGCACTCCCGTTACAATCAGCACAGATATTAACCCATGGGTTTATATGGTCAGCGTTGGCTACACTTTCTAATCATCTGATTTTAAAGTAACAAAAAAGGAGCCTGTGGCTCCTTTTTTGTTTTTCGCCGTTTTATAAAGCTAAACACGGCATAACACTACTTTTTGGATTTTTTGGGCTTCCAATGGCGCGTGTTATAGATAAACTCCGGCAGCAACTTCGTTAGCCAAGCCACTAAGCGCCAACGCTTGGTCACATACACGCGGCGTTTACCCTGCTGCATGGCCTTAATGATCTGCGCCGCCACTTGCGGCAGCGGGGCAAGCCATAGCGTGCTTTGCTGCATGGCGGCTTTGTCCAGTAAACCGAGTTGGATATCGGTAATGGTAATGGGCAACTTAAGCCGCTGGGCATGCATGCTTAAGCCTTCTAAATAATTTTGCGCAAAGGCTTTAGAGGCATGATAAGCCACACTTGGGCCGCCGCGCAGACCAGCAATCGAGTTAATGGCGGCAAGCTGGCCATAACCCTGCTCGCGAAATAATCTAAACGCCGTATTGCAGATAGCAGCAAAGCCCCGCACATTGACATCGATAATATCCTGCTCAGGTAGCCATGGCAGTTCAGGATCGTAGCTATTGAGTCCGGTATTCACTAAGACTAAGTGGGCGCCACCTAAGTCGTGCCAGACGCTTTCGAGTTGCTTGATGATGGCGCTTGGCTGTTCAATTTGCAGTGAAAAGACCTGAACTTTCGTAGGCAGGGTCGAGGCAAATTCACGGAGAGATTCGACATCTTGGGCAAAAAGGGCTAATTCAACCTGCTGATCGGCCAATTGTTTGGCAAGTTCGCGGCTTAAATGTGAGCTAGCGCCCACAATTATCGCAGTTGCTTGGGTCATAAATTTTTCGGCAACGAAATGGTAGCTTATCATAGGAAGATATGCCCAGCATGACAAGATTTATAGCTTGGGCGTATAGACATCCAGAAGTCTTTATGTATGATTAGGAGAAATGAAATGAGACAAGGGTTAAGGATTAGCGGACTGACATCTGCATGGCAAAAATTAGCGGCTATGGTGTTACTCGCCGTCACCACGGTGATTTCAGCTTGTGCCACCCCTAATGCGATTGTTGAGATTAAAGGTGAGGCCATGTACCGCGAGCGTATCGCATTGCCCGCCGATGCCAAGTTGATAGTGCAGTTGCTTGATGTCTCTAAGATGGATGTGCCCGCCGTGGTCATGGCAGAGCGCGTTTCCCAAGGGGCGAAAACCCCAACGCCGTTTAGTTTTTCGATGGGGCGTGATCAGTTTGAAGCGGGGCATACCTATGCCATTGGGGCAAGGATAATGCTCGGTGATAAGTTATTGTTTATTAATACTCAAGCCTATCATGTCGACCTCAATTCGACAGAGCCTATGACGATACTGCTTGAGAAAGTCGGTCGCTAATTTGTTTGCTCTTTGATGAGTGGCATACGCGCGCCGGAACCTTTGATTGTTGAATAGAAGAGGCGCGGTATGCCAGTTAAAATTCCAGATCATCTGCCAGCAGCAGGGATTTTAGAATCTGAAAATATTTTCGTCATGTCCGAGACCCGGGCTGCCAATCAGGACATCAGACCGATGAAGGTGCTGATCCTGAATCTGATGCCCAATAAAATCGAGACAGAAACCCAGCTTCTACGCCTATTAGGTAACACGCCTTTGCAGGTGGATGTCGATTTACTACGTATTCACGATAAAGAGTCGAAGCATACCTCAATCGATCATATGAATACCTTCTACCGTGATTTTGAGGACGTGCGCTATAAAAACTACGACGGCCTGATCATCACGGGCGCGCCCCTTGGGCAAATCGATTTCGAAGAGGTCACTTACTGGGACCATATCCGCGAGATTATCGATTGGTCACAGCAGCATGTGACGTCAGTGTTATTCCTCTGCTGGGCGGCTCATGCGGGGCTTTACCATCTCTACGGCTTAAATCGGAAAATCCTGCAGCAAAAGCGTTCTGGGGTGTTTGTGCATCGCCGCACTTGCCAACATTTCCCATTGCTGCGCGGATTCGATGATGAGTTCTTTGCGCCGCATTCCCGCTTTGCCGAGATGGATATCGAGGAACTTAAACAGCATCCTGAGTTGCAGGTGCTGGCACAATCCGATGAGGCAGGGGCTTACTTAGTTCTCAGTCGTAACAATCGCAACCTGTTTGTGATGGGTCACCCAGAGTACCAAAAATCTACCTTAAACGATGAATATCATCGGGATTTAGCGCAGGGGTTAAATCCCAATGTGCCGCAAAACTATTATCGTAACGACGATCCTAAGGCCGATGCCATTGCCCGTTGGCACAGTCATGGTAGTTTATTAGTCAGCAACTGGCTTAACTATTACGTTTACCAATTAACACCCTATGACTTAAGCGATATGTCGGCCGTCACGCCGTGGGAATCGCAATAATTCCCTCTTAACATTCAGTGTAGTACTGTTTTAGCGTTTGTTTTGGCGTTTATTTTAATGCCCTCTTAAATCGAGTGGCTTTGGCTAACCAAGGTCACTCTGCTTATTTAAGCGATGCTCGCCATATTGCTTTGTAAGCCTCTTTTATCCCGTCTCTTTTTCCTCGGTTTAAATTGATTACGGGCTTAGCAACTTCCGCCTCACCGCGTTAACGCTGTATTCCACTCCCTTGACTGTAAATCCTGACTGACAATTTTTGTGGGTTTTTCTCGACACATTAGACCAAGGAATACTTGCTTTACGTTCGCGTAAACGTCAGAGTGGTTTCATTGTCACTATTTATCCGCCGCTGGCGAGTGTTACCGCCAAGGCACATTTAGCTTGGAGCCCCCATGAGTACTGAACAATTTAACCAAGAGATCGTTATTGTTGCCGCTAAACGCACCCCAATGGGTGGCTTTCAAGGCAGTTTGTCTGGCGTAACGTCTCCGAGCTTAGCGGCCACCGCCATCAAAGCCCTGTTAGCCGATACCCAAGTTGCGCCTGATAAGGTCGATGAAGTGTTAATGGGCTGCGTATTGCCAGCGGGTCTGGGGCAAGCGCCTGCGCGTCAGGCGACTTTAGGTGCAGGTTTACCCCTGTCTGTGGGTGCTACGACCGTAAACAAAGTCTGTGGCTCTGGGATGAAAACCGTGATGCTTGCCCACGATTTACTCAAAGCGGGCAGTGCTAAGTTGGTGGTTGCTGGCGGCATGGAAAGCATGAGCCAAGCCCCTTACTTGCTAGATAAAGCGCGCTCAGGCATGCGTATGGGCCATGGCAAGGTCTTAGATCATATGTTCCTCGACGGTTTAGAAGATGCCTACACCGGCGGAGCCATGGGCACATTCGCCCAGAAAACCGCCGATGAATACGGTTTAACCCGTGAGCAAATGGACGCCTTCGCCCTAAGCTCACTGGAAAAAGCCAACGCGGCCATTAATTCTGGCGCCTTCAAGGCGGAGATTGTGCCTGTCACGGTAAGCGATCGCCGTGGTGATGTGACTATCGACACCGATGAGCAACCAGGCAATGCCCGCCCTGAAAAAATCCCCGCACTGCGCCCCGCCTTTGCCAAAGACGGCACTATTACGGCGGCAAACTCAAGCTCGATTTCCGATGGTGCGGCGGCGCTGATGTTAACCACGCGCGCCAATGCCGAGCAGTTAGGCTTAACAGTGCTTGCTACCATCAAGGGCCACACAACCCATGCGCAGGAGCCATCACTCTTTACCACAGCGCCCGTTGGCGCTATGGCAAAACTGCTGAGCAATGTGGGCTGGTCTAAGGATGAGGTTGATCTGTTCGAAATCAACGAAGCCTTTGCCATGGTGACTATGCTGGCCGTTTCTGAATTAGGTTTAGATATGGCAAAAGTGAACGTGAACGGTGGCGCCTGCGCCTTAGGTCATCCTATCGGTTGCTCGGGCGCACGTTTGCTGGTGACCTTAATCCATGCACTTAAAGCCCGTGGGCTTAAGCGCGGCGTAGCCTCACTCTGTATCGGTGGCGGTGAAGCGACTGCTATGGCTATCGAAGTCTAATCAAAGGCTTAATCGCGAATAACGGCAAAACAATCAACAAGACCAAGACTGAGCTGGCAAGGGCAAACATCCCGCTGAGGATAAACATAATATCGCACCGTCAGCTCGACCCTAAACAAGGAAAAGGATTGCAACATGACCACACAAGTTAAGCATTACATCGATGGCGAATTCACCACAGGCACAGGAACATTACAAATCGTGGTGACCAATCCTGCCAATAACGAGCCAATCGCCCTTATCAACAGCGCTACGGCCGATGAAGTGCACGCAGCCATTGCCAGTGCCAAGGCGGCTTTTAAGACGTGGAAAGAAGTGCCCGTGTCTGAGCGTGCCCGTGTCATGTTGCGCTACCAACACTTACTTAAAGAACACCACGACGAACTGGCGACTATCCTTGCCAAAGAAACGGGCAAAACCTTTGAAGATGCTAAGGGCGATGTGTGGCGCGGAATTGAAGTGGCAGAACATGCCTGCAACATTGCCTCATTATTGATGGGCGAAACCGTTGAGAACGTCGCGCGTTCAATCGATACCTACAGCTACACTCAGCCTCTGGGGGTGTGTGCGGGCATCACGCCGTTTAACTTCCCGGCGATGATCCCATTGTGGATGTTCCCACTGGCGATTGCCTGCGGTAACACTTTCATCCTAAAGCCATCTGAGCAAGACCCAATGACGCCGCAGCGCTTAGTTGAGCTGTTTGTCGAAGCGGGCGCGCCAAAGGGCGTATTACAACTGGTGCATGGTGATAAAACCGCGGTCGATATCCTGCTGGCCGATCCTGCGGTGAAAGCCATTTCCTTCGTCGGCTCTGTGGCAGTCGGTCAATATATCTACAAAACCGGTACCGATAACTTAAAACGCGTGCAAGCCTTTGCTGGGGCGAAAAACCACTGCGTGATCATGCCTGATGCGAATAAGCAGCAAGTGATCAACAACCTAGTTGGCGCATCAGTTGGCGCAGCGGGGCAACGCTGTATGGCGATTTCGGTCGCGGTATTTGTTGGCGCGGCCAAAGAGTGGATCCCTGAGCTTAAAGAAGCCCTAGCTAAGGTTCGCCCAGGTTTATGGGACGATAAAGAAGCCGGTTACGGCCCGCTGATCAGCCCAGCCGCTAAAGCGCGCGTGCTTAAACTTATCGCCCAAGGTAAGGAAGAGGGCGCAGAGTGTTTACTCGATGGTAGCGATTTTAGCGTGGCAGGTTTCGAGTCGGGTAACTGGGTCGGGCCAACCATGTTCACTAAGGTCACGACCGATATGAGCATCTACAAAGAAGAAATCTTTGGCCCTGTGCTTTGCTGTATGGAGTCCGATTCATTAGAAGAGGCCATCGAACTGGTTAACGCCAGCCCATACGGTAACGGTACCTCTATCTTTACCGCAAGTGGCGCCGCCGCCCGTAAATATCAACACGAAATCGAAGTCGGCCAAGTCGGTATCAACGTGCCTATCCCTGTGCCATTACCATTCTTCTCATTCACGGGTTGGAAGGGCAGTTTCTACGGCGACCAACACGCTTACGGTAAGCAAGCGGTACGTTTCTACACTGAAACTAAGACCATTACCTCTCGCTGGTTCGAGTCGGACATTGCCGTGGCCGCAGGTCCAAATATGAGCATTAACTTGCGCTAAGCGGTTTAAAAACAGTTTCAACGCATTGTGAAACGGCAGGTGATTCAGTCTAAACGTGTCGCAGTTGGCGCCCATTGATGATAAGGCTGCCGATAAATTCACTGTGTATTACGCAAAAGATATTGACGAAAAGAAATGGCCAAAGAGTCATAGGAGAGCCAAATGGATTTTAATTTCAACGAAGACCAACGCCAATTTGCCGATCTGGCTCGCCAGTTCGCGGCGGATGAACTCGCCCCCTTTGCCGCCAAATGGGACGAAGAACATCATTTCCCTAAGGATGTGATCCAAAAAGCCGGTGAGCTGGGTTTCTGCTCCCTGTATTCCCCCGAATCGGAAGGTGGCATGGGCCTGTCGCGTTTAGATGCCTCGATTATTTTCGAAGAGCTATCGAAAGGCTGTACAGCCACAACGGCTATGCTGACCATTCACAATATGGCCACTTGGATGGTCACCACTTGGGGCACAGAGACGCTGCGTCAAGCTTGGTCAGAGCCCTTGACCACGGGTCAAATGCTGGCGTCTTACTGCTTAACTGAGCCCGGAGCGGGCTCGGATGCGGCATCACTGCAAACCAAAGCGGTGCGTGAGGGTGATGAATACGTAGTATCAGGCTCTAAGATGTTTATCTCGGGCGCCGGTTCAACTGAGCTTTTAGTCGTAATGTGCCGCACTGGCCAAGCTGGGCCAAAGGGGATTTCCGCGATTGCCATTCCTGCCGACAGTGAAGGCATTATCTATGGCAAGGCCGAAGATAAGATGGGCTGGAACGCGCAGCCGACGCGTTTAGTTACCTTCGATAACGTGCGCGTGCCCGTTGCGAACCTGCTCGGCGAAGAAGGCCAAGGCTTTACCTTTGCGATGAAAGGTTTAGACGGTGGTCGTATCAATATCGCCACTTGCTCTGTCGGTACGGCGCAGGCGGCTCTTGAGCGTGCGACTCAGTATATGAATGAGCGTCAGCAATTTGGTAAGCCGCTGGCAGCCTTCCAAGCGCTGCAATTTAAGCTCGCCGATATGGCGACCGAATTAGTGGCCGCGCGGCAAATGGTGCGTCTGGCCGCCTTTAAACTCGACAGTGGCGACCCAGAAGCGACCGCCTATTGCGCGATGGCTAAGCGTTTTGCCACCGATGTGGGCTTCCAAGTTTGTGATGCCGCGCTGCAAATTCATGGCGGATATGGTTATATCAGGGAGTACCCTTTAGAGCGTCACTTCCGTGATGTTCGCGTACATCAGATTTTAGAGGGCACTAACGAGATTATGCGCCTCATTATCGCCCGTCGTTTACTCGACGAAAATGCCGGACAAATCCTTTAAGCTGTCCTGATGGGACTGTAGGATTTGGCGATAACCGATTGGAAATATAAGGGAGCCGAAACAGATGGACTATTTAGTTGAGCGTATCGAAGGCCACACGGCCATTCTGACGATGAACAATCCGCCGGCCAACACTTGGACCGCCCAGAGTTTGCAGGCGCTCAAGGCCAAAGTGCTGGAGCTTAATGCCAACAAGGACATTTATGCGCTGGTATTAACTGGCGAGGGCAACAAGTTTTTCTCCGCGGGTGCCGATTTAAAACTGTTTAGCGACGGTGATAAGGGCAATGCGGCGAGCATGGCAAAACACTTTGGCGAAGCATTTGAAACCTTAAGCCAGTTCCGCGGCGTGTCGATTGCCGCCATTAACGGTTATGCCATGGGCGGTGGCTTAGAAGTCGCGCTGGCTTGCGATATTCGTATTGCCGAGACCCAAGCCGTGATGGCACTGCCTGAGGCCACCGTTGGCCTGCTGCCCTGTGCGGGCGGTACCCAAAACCTGACCGCTTTAGTGGGCGAAGGTTGGGCGAAGCGGATGATCCTCTGCGGTGAGCGTGTGAATGCCGCCCAAGCGCTGAATTTGCGTTTAGTCGAGGAAGTGGTCAGAACGGGTGAAGCCTTAAATGCGGCGATTGCACTGGCCGCTAAAGTGGCGAATCAGAGCCCAAGCAGCGTCACCGCCTGTAAGACACTCATCCAAGCAGGGCGTCAAATGCCGCGCAGCCAAGCCTTACCGATAGAGCGTGAACTGTTTGTCGGATTGTTCGATACTGAAGATCAGGCCGAAGGCGTGAACGCGTTTTTGGAAAAACGTAAAGCTGATTGGAAGAACCGCTAATGACACATTTAGTAGATAAGGCTGCACACACGTCCACCACACAAAATGTGGTTTTTCAAACCTTAGCCACCGCCTCGGGTAAATTAGTTGGGGTGGTGACGCTCAATGTTGAAAAAGCCCTCAACGCCTTGGATCTCGATATGGTTCGAGCCATGACGGTGCAGCTCAATTTGTGGAAAAAAGATCCGTTAATCGCCTGTGTGGTACTCGATGGTAGCGGAGAAAAGGCGTTTTGTGCGGGTGGCGATGTGCGGGCGTTATATCACGCGTCTGTTGCCGCTAAGGGACAAGTGACTGAGGTCGCTAAAGTCTTCTTCGAAGAAGAATATCGTCTCGATTATCTACTGCATACCTATGGCAAACCTGTGCTGGTATGGGGTGATGGCATAGTGATGGGCGGTGGTCTGGGTCTGATGGCGGGCGCGAGTCATAGAGTCGTGACTGAAACCTCCCGTATCGCCATGCCCGAAGTCACCATTGGGCTTTATCCCGATGTGGGCGGCAGCTATTTCCTCAACCGCATGCCGGGCAAAATGGGGCTGTTTTTAGGGCTAACGGCCTATCAAATGAACGCCGCCGATGCCTGTTACGTTGGCCTTGCCGATCATTATCTGAATCGTGACGACAAAGAGCTGATGTTCGATGCCATGGCGACCCTCGATTGGAGCGATACGCCAGCGCTGAACCATCAAAGACTCGACTCTATGATCAACGAACTGTCGAACCAAGTGGACATCCCTAAGGGCGATAGTTTACTGGCCGAGAGTCAAGAGATGATCGACCGACTGATGGCGGGCAGCTTGACGGATATCGTCAGCCGTATGTCAACCTTAAGCACCGAAGAAGCCTGGTTAAATAAAGCCTGTGCGACCATGCTCGCGGGCAGCCCTATCAGTTGGCATTTGGCCTATATCCAAACGCAACTCGGCACCAAACTCAGCCTAGCGCAATGTTTTAAATGGGAATTAACCGTCAGCGTTAACACCTGCGCTAAGGGCGATTTCTGTGAAGGCGTACGGGCACTGCTGATCGATAAAGACAGACAGCCCAAATGGCAATTTGCCGATGTGCAATCTGTGCCAAACAGCGTTATCGAGGACATTTTGACCTCACCTTGGGGAGAGGAACATCCCTTAAGCCAATTAAGCTAAGCCAATCGATGGCAGGTAAAGCGAGTGCTTTACCTGCCATTTTTGTCTGGAATAACAACTATCTGGAATTATAAAAACACCAGAACACAGGAGTGATGGCATGAGTACAGTAGCATTTATCGGTTTAGGTAATATGGGCGGCCCAATGGCGGCCAATTTATTAAAAGCGGGCATGACGGTACGTGTCTTCGACTTAGTGCCAGCCGCCATGCAAGCCTTGGCCGACCAAGGCGCCTTAGTGTCGAGCACGGCATGCGGCGCAGCGGCGGGAGCCAATGTGGTGATCACTATGCTGCCCGCGGGCAAGCATGTCCGAAACTTATACTTAGGCAATGGTAGCGAGAAAGGCCTACTCGACGTTGTCGCTGGCGATACCTTGCTGATTGATTGCTCGACCATTGATGCCCAAAGCGCCCAATTGGTGGCGGCCGAAGCGGCTAAGAGTGGTATCGAATTTATCGATGCGCCAGTATCGGGTGGTACCGCGGGCGCGGCGGCGGGCACCTTGACCTTTATCTGTGGTGGCTCGGATATCGCCTTCGAACGTGCGCAACCTGTGCTCAATGCCATGGGCAAGAATATCTTCCATGCGGGCGGCGCTGGTGCCGGTCAGGTCGCTAAAATCTGCAACAACATGCTGCTATCTGTGTTGATGGTGGGTACTTCTGAGGCATTGCAAATGGGGATTGACCATGGTCTCGATCCTAAAGTGCTGTCGGACATTATGAAGGTCAGTAGCGGCGGTAACTGGACCTTAGAGAAGTACAATCCTTGCCCGGGCGTAATGGAGAATGTGCCTTCTTCTAAGGGCTATCAGGGCGGCTTTATGGTAGATTTGATGGTTAAAGATCTCGGCCTCTCTCAAGAAGCAGCATTATTGAGCAATTCGAGTACACCCATGGGCTCACTCGCGCGCAGCTTGTATGTGAATCATGCAAGACAAGGCAATGGTCGTCGAGACTTCTCCAGTATTTTTGAACAATTTGCACCACTTAAAAAATAGATAAACAAGGGATAACCAGATGGATTTAAAAGATAAGGTTGTCGTCATCACTGGCGGCGCGGGTGGTTTAGGCTTAGCAATGGCGCACAATTTTGCGCAGGCGGGCGCTAAGTTGGCGCTGATCGATGTAGATCAAGAGAAACTCGAGCGCGCCTGTGCCGATTTAGGCTCAGCCACCGAAGTCCAAGGTTATGCGTTAGATATTACCGACGAAGAAGATGTGGTCGCAGGTTTTGCTTACATATTGGAAGATTTCGGTCAAATCAACGTATTAGTGAATAATGCCGGCATCCTGCGCGATGGCATGTTAGTCAAAGCGAAAGACGGCAAAGTGACTGACCGTATGTCATTCGACCAATTCCAATCGGTGATCAATGTTAACCTGACTGGCACCTTCCTCTGTGGCCGTGAGGCAGCTGCGGCGATGATCGAATCGGGTCAAGCTGGGGTGATTGTCAACATTTCTAGCCTCGCCAAAGCGGGTAACGTCGGCCAATCTAACTACGCAGCCTCTAAAGCGGGTGTGGCGGCCATGTCTGTGGGCTGGGCAAAAGAGTTAGCCCGTTACAATATCCGTAGCGCAGCGGTAGCACCTGGGGTGATTGCAACTGAAATGACGGCAGCGATGAAGCCAGAAGCGCTTGAGCGTTTAGAGAAGCTCGTGCCCGTTGGTCGTTTAGGCCAAGCGGAGGAGATAGCTTCTACCGTACGCTTTATCATTGAAAACGATTATGTAAATGGTCGTGTCTTTGAAGTGGATGGCGGTATCCGTCTGTAATATGGTATCTTATTGATATTAAACAAAACCGAGCATTTGCTCGGTTTTTTATTGGGTAAAGATTTGTGTGTGGCGGACGATTTTCGCGCCGCACAACGGTGGATCGGAGTTGACATTTACTGGCTATCCTTCAACAATCGCACTCCACTTTTTTTACATAACTTTACAAATAGGGTTGACATTATAGTGATGGAGTTGATTATCTGAATGTCATGGCAGGATAAGGCCCTTTGGCTTGAAAAAATCACTAAGCGCATGATGTTAATCGTCGGTGTCTTAGGTGTCATAGTGATCTACGGCGGCTTCTTCTTTCTTCTCTTCACAGGTCGTTCGGTCGAGGTGATCCCGTGGTTTTTTCTGCTATCGCCTTGGATTTGTATTTACTTTGGTCTCACGCAAGTGCAGCAGGCCAATGTCATCAAGTGGTTTATCAAAAAAGTAAAAAAATAAGCCCGCAAAGGGCAGTGGCATATTTCGGTTTGTTTAGTTGGCAAACTTGGGGAATACAATGGGGTTAGGACGCTATTTACCGTATCTGCTGAGTGCAGTTTTGCTGCTGGGCGGGTGTGAGCGTACGGATACACAGGATTTACCCGCCAAGGAAAATGGCGATATTAAAGTGGCACCCTATGGCAGCTGGCAATCACCCTTGTCTGCGGCCGAGGTGTTTGAACAGGCCGATGATATTGCCGAGCTGCAAAGCGTTGGCGACGCGATTTATTTTGCCGAATCCAGTGGCAGTGCACAGGGCAAAGTTGGCATTAAACGCCTCGATGGCCTTGGCAAAGTGACCGAAGTGGTTCCCCCCGATTTTAATGTCAGATCTACCGTGCATGAGTATGGCGGCGCCGCATTCTTAGGCATAGGTCAGAGCTTGTTTGCTACCAAATTGCAGGATCAGCTGTTTTATCGTTTCGCCCCGAATCAACCGCCATTGCCGTTAACTCCCAATGGCACCCGCCATGCCGATTGTGTCGCGTACCCCAAGGGCTCACGGATTATTTGTGTGCGTGAAGACCACCGTCAGGGCGGCGAACCTAAAGCCAGCCTAGTGACCATCAATCTTAACTTTGCCGGTGAAGGCGATACCTTCGTCACTGGCCATGACTTTATTGCTTCCCCCACAATTTCCCCCGATAACACGCAATTGGCGTGGATCACTTGGGAACATCCCTATATGCCTTGGGATAACAGCGTGCTTTGGCTTGGGGATCTTGATCGTAAGGGCCAGTTAAAAAATATTCGTAAGGTGAATACGCCCAAAGATTCTTCGGTGACTCAGCCCTTATTCGGCCCCGATGGCAACTTATATGTGGTGTCCGATCTCAGTAACTGGTGGAACATTTACCGCGTGACGCCACAACAAACTTTAGTGCCAGTGCTGAGTAAAAATGCCGAGTTTGCCGTGCCCGATTGGCGCTTAGGCAATCATAACTACGCCTTCGAAAATGCCTCGACCTTGATAGCCAGCTATGTCGAAGGTAATCGAGCGGCATTGCTGCGAATGCACTTAGATTCGGGATTGACTGAATCACTTGCCGTTGATTTTGCTGAGATTACTCAGGTGGTGAAGGGCGAAGATGGGGTTTATTTTGTCGGCGCTAAGGCGACACCAGAGAAGGGCATTTATCGAGTTGTCGGCCGTGGCACTGAGTTAGTCTATGCCCCTGCGCTGCCGAATCTTGACCCGAATTACGTGTCGCGGGCGAAAAATATCGCCTTCGCGACGGGTAAAAATCAGCAGGCCTATGGTTATTTTTATGGTCCGGTGAATCCCAATTACATCGCGCCCCACGACACCAGGCCGCCGCTTATCGTGATGTTACACGGCGGGCCGACGGCGCGCGCTTCACTTGCCTATCGCAGTGAGATCCAATTCTGGACCAGCCGTGGCTTTGCCGTGTTGGATTTAAACTTCCGTGGCAGCAGTGGTTTTGGCCGCGCCTATCGCCAGAGCCTGTATGGCAAATGGGGGGAAAGCGATGTGGAAGATGCGGTCAATGCGGCCAAGTATTTAGTGGCTAAGGGCTGGGTCGATGCCAATAAACTGGCGATTCGCGGGATCAGCGCTGGCGGTTTAACCGTCATGTCCTCCTTGGCGTTTTATGATGTGTTTCAAGCGGGGGTGAGCTACGAGGGGATCAGCGATTTTGAGCAGCTCGCTAAGGGTACGCATAAGTTTGAATCTGGCTATTTAGATCAGCTTATTGGCCCTTATCCCGAGATGAAGCAACGCTATCGCGAGTTATCGCCACTCAATCACTTAGATGGCTTGAATGAACCCCTGCTGATTTTCCAAGGCTTGAGAAACAAGATAGTGCCAACGGCGCAGTCGCGACAAATTTATGAGGCGCTCAAAGCCAAAGGCGTGCCGACGGCCTATATCGACTATGGTGATGATTCCGACGAGGGGCGAACGCCTGAGCATAAAGCCGCCGGTTTAGAAACCGAGTTAGCCTTTTATGGCCAAGTGTTTCACTTTACTCCAGCGGGTAAATTACCCATATTCGCCCTCGATAATGTGATGGCGCTGAAGCAGTAAAGCCTTGGCGTTTAGACCTCAGAGTTCGCGATAACCCCATAAAAAAGCCTGCATCCAAGCAGGCTTTTTTATGGCTGCGTGTTAATGCAGAGAATTAAGCATTTAGTGTTGGTGATTAAGGCTATCAATAATCGCGCAGTGGGGTTGCTCGCCACCCTGGCACTCGCTGACCATTTGCTGTAACTGGCTGCGCAGATTCTGCAATTTACCAATTTGCTCCTCGACATAGGCCAAATGGTTGCGGGTGAGTTGCTTCACATCTTCGGCATTGCGGCTATCGTTATTGCGAAGGCCAAGCAGGAGTTTGCAATCCTCGAGGCTAAAACCTAAGTCGCGGCACTGGTGCACAAATTTCAGCGATTCGATATCCCGATGGCGATACACCCTGTATCCCGCCTCGTTACGCTCGCCGCAGACAAGGCCGATATCGTGGTAATAGCGTATGCTTTTGACGCTTAACCCTGTGTGCTTCGCGACTTCACCAATTTTCATACTGACCTCGGTTCTTATCTGTTCTAAAGACTCGTGCAGACAAGTGTGATACTTGCCACAAAAACACCCTTGACTCTCCCGTGATGGGAGACTTTATCTTAATCCTATAGCGGTTAAGTTCAAGTGAGGGATCTTCCATGTCGCAGATAAAACTCTATGTTGCCACCATGAATTGTGCAGGCTGTGTGGCCAAAATTGAAAAGGCTTTTGCGGCCGAGCCGAATGTGAGTGCCCGTATCAATCTCGCCGATAAACAAGTGACAGTGGATGGCAAGATGAGCAGCGATGCGGCGCTGGCAGTGATGGATAAGGCGGGCTATCCCGCCCAGTTGATTGTGGACGCAAAGGCGGCCGCAGAGGAAAAACGGGTCGAAGATGCGGCTGAGTATCGCCTGCGGATGCGTCAGGCTATCGCCGCGCTTGCTGTCGGTATCCCTATGATGTTATGGGGATTACTGGGCGGCGAAATGATGATTAATAGCCCTAGCATGCAGCTTGGCTGGGGCATAATGGGCTTAGTTACCCTAGCACTTTTAGTCGGTACAGGGCGCCATTTCTATCAGGGAATGTGGCGCGCGCTTAAAGCCAAAACCACCAATATGGATACCTTAATCGTGTTAGGTACCAGCACGGCATGGCTCTATTCCATGCTGGTGGTGCTTATCCCGAGTGCGTTTCCCATGGACACTCGCCACGTGTACTTCGAGGCGAGCGTGATGATTTTAGGCTTAATTAACTTAGGCCACGCCCTCGAACTCAAAGCTCGGGGCAAGACCAGCGAAGCGGTGCAGAGTTTGCTCGGCCTGCAATCTTCTACCGCGATTCGTATTGGTGACAATGGCGATGAAGAGGTGGAAATCGATCAGCTCAAACTAGGGGATAAACTCAGACTTCGACCCGGCGACAGGGTCGCACTCGATGGCGTGGTGGAGTCCGGCCAGTCATTACTCGATGAGGCCATGCTGACGGGCGAACCTATTCCTGTGCCTAAGCATGTTGGCGATAATCTCAGTGCGGGAACTGTCAATGGTAACGGCAGTTTAGTCTACCGAGTGACCGCTGGGCAGCAGGATACGCGCCTTGCCAAAATCATCGCACTGGTGCAGGAGGCGCAAACCTCAAAGATGCCGATTGGCCGTCTGGCCGATAAAATTTCGGCGGTATTTGTGCCAACCGTTGTGGTCATCGCCTTACTCGCGGCGGCGATTTGGTATCTTGTTGGGCCAGAACCCGCGCTCAGTCATGCACTTGTAGTGCTCACCAGCGTGCTGATCATCGCCTGTCCCTGCGCCTTAGGATTAGCGACACCTATGTCTATCATGGTGTCCGTTGGCCGCGCCGCTCAAATGGGCGTATTGGTTAAAAATGGTGAAGCACTGCAAAGCGCCAGCAAGGTCGATTGTGTGGTGTTGGATAAAACCGGCACAGTGACTCAGGGTAAACCCCAAGTGACCGGTATCCACTGGGTTGAGGGCAATGGACAAGCGCTCAGTGATGAAGACAAGCGCGCACTGCTTGGCGCTATCGCCAGTCTTGAGCAGCATTCAGAGCATCCGCTGGCCAGCGCAATGGTTAGCTATGTTAAGCAAGCCTCGATTCCATTGCCTGCGACCGAGATTTTTACCAATCATCAAGGTAAGGGCATCGAAGGGCGAGTCGATGGCGCCGACTTTTTAGTGGGTAATCAAGCTTTAATGGCGGCATTTGATGTGCAGTCAGGGAAGGGCGTGACAGGCAGCCACTCAGGCTTTGCGGTAGAAGCCGCCACACAATTTGCCAAACAGGGTAAGACGGCGATTTATGTCGCCAAGGCGGGCAAGTTAGTGGCCACTATCGCCATTGCCGATCCGATCAAGGCCGACGCTAAAGAAGCCATTAGCGCCATCCGCTCACAGGGGATTCGCGTAGTGCTGCTGACTGGCGATAATCCGCAAACGGCGCAGGCGGTGGCAGCTCAAGTGGGCATAGAGGAAGTGATAGCGGGCGTGTTACCCGAGCAAAAACAGCAGCATATTAAAGCCTTACAACAGCAAGGCCATGTGGTTGCCATGGTGGGGGACGGTATCAACGATGCGCCTGCCTTGATGAGCGCCGATGTGGGGATCGCCATGGGATCGGGCACTGAGGTGGCGATCGAAAGCGCTGATATGACTCTGCTGTCCCAGCAGCTGATAGTGATTGCTAACTTATTGGCACTTTCCCGCGCGACCATTCGCAATATTAAGCAAAACCTGTTTGGGGCCTTTATCTACAACAGTTTCGGTATTCCTGTGGCGGCGGGCGTCTTGTATCCACTCACGGGGATGTTGTTAAGCCCAGTGATTGCCGGGGCGGCGATGGCGCTGTCTTCCCTAACTGTGGTCACCAATGCGAATCGGCTAAGACAGCAAAAGTTATAACGCTTGCGCTCGCATGAGTGATAACACTTTGCCTCGTTAAATCGTGAGGCAGTAAGTAAGCACTCCCGATACAGCCCGCATTTTGCGGGCTGTATTGTTTGAACATAAATCTCAGCCTCAGTCCCCGCCCAAACTCAAGCACATACCTCAGCCCTCAGCCCAAACGTTACATTCGACTCGCTAATCACTTGAGTGGATTCATCCTGCTGTCATCCAATTCTATTAGCTTGAATCATTCGGTAAAAATGTTGCTGAAATAAGCCGTTAGCTTAGGTTAATGCCAGCACTTAAATAAGCCTTCTAGCCCGTTATTTTGCTTGACGATTCGCGGCTAAGTAGGCCTTTTTAGTTGATAATTTAGCCCAAACTGCTATAGTGCCACGTTTATTTTTACCCCCTCAGGTTAGACAACTTGGCTTTTGCAAATAGGTTTATACTTAGTTGCCTTGCCAGACGTCCGGCCAACCTAACTCGATTTGGAAGTTCGTACTGATCACTACAGCGAATATCACCATGCAGTTTGGCTCTAAGCCACTGTTTGAAAACATCTCAGTTAAATTCGGCGGCGGTAACCGTTACGGTCTTATCGGTGCGAACGGCTGCGGTAAATCAACCTTCATGAAGATCCTTTGCGGTGATCTAGAGCCGAGCAGCGGTAACGTATCCTTAGACGTCAACGAGCGTCTGGGTAAGTTAAGCCAGAACCAATTCGGTTATGAGGAATTCACCCTTATCGACACAGTGATCATGGGTCACCGTGAACTGTGGAAGGTGAAGCAAGAGCGTGACCGTATTTATTCTCTGCCAGAAATGAGCGAAGAAGACGGCATTGCCGTGGCAAACCTTGAGATGGAATTTGCCGAAATGGACGGTTACACCGCCGAATCTCGCGCCGGTGAACTCTTGCTTGGTGTCGGTATTGGTATCGAAAGCCATTTCGGTCTGATGTCTGAAATCGCTCCAGGTTTAAAACTGCGGGTGTTATTGGCGCAGGCGCTGTTCTCAGATCCAGACGTACTGCTGCTCGACGAACCTACCAACAACTTGGACATCGACACTATCCGCTGGTTACAGGACGTACTGAACCAACGCGACAGCACCATGATCATCATTTCGCACGACCGTTACTTCTTAAACTCAGTCTGTACCCATATGGCAGACTTGAACTACGGTGAACTGCGCGTTTACCCAGGTAACTACGACGAATACATGCAAGCGGCCTCTCAGGCCCGTGAGCGTCTGCTGGCCGACAACGCCAAGAAGAAAGCGCAAATCTCTGAGCTGCAAACCTTCGTGGCGCGCTTCTCTGCGAACGCTTCTAAGGCAAAACAAGCGACTTCGCGCGCGCGTCAAATCGATAAGATCAAGCTGGAAGAAGTTAAAGCCTCTAGCCGTGTTAACCCATTCATTCGTTTCGATCAGGAAAAGAAACTGTTCCGTAACGCATTAGTGGTTGAAAACTTAGCCAAAGGTTACGACACGCCGCTGTTTAAAGATTTGAACCTTATCGTTGAAGTGGGTGAGCGTATCGCCATCCTCGGTGAGAACGGTGTGGGTAAAACGACCTTACTGCGTACCTTAATCCATGATATTCCACAGGATGAAGGTCTGATCCAGTGGTCTGAAAACAGCAACATCGGCTACTACGCGCAGGACCATGAGTCAGATTTCGAAAACGACATGACCCTCTTCGAGTGGATGAGCCAATGGCGTAAACCAGAGGACGACGACCAAGCGGTACGCGGTATTTTAGGCCGTATGCTGTTTAGCGCCGACGACATCAAAAAGTCAGTTAAAGTGCTGTCGGGTGGTGAAAAGGGTCGTATGTTATTTGGTAAGCTCATCATGCAAAAGCCAAATATCCTGATGCTCGACGAACCAACCAACCACATGGATATGGAATCGATCGAATCATTAAACAACGCGCTGGAAAAATACGAAGGCACCTTGTTGTTTGTGAGCCACGACCGCGCATTCGTATCGTCACTGGCCAACCGTATCCTTGAAATCACTCCGAACGGCGTGAATGACTTCAAGGGCACCTACGATGAGTTCCTCGTGAGCAAAGGCATTGAAGGCTAATTAATTGTTTTAAATAGCCTTAAGTGATCAGATAAAAAACGCCGCTTATTAGCGGCGTTTTTGTTGCTGAGGTTTGAATTGTGCGCTTAACTTTGCGTTTAACTTCACCTTTAACTATGCGCTTAGCTTTGTGTTTAACTGGGCGCTTAAGTCGGGCAACCCTTCAAGGTTTTGCTGGCCGAGTGGCGCTGGCTTAAGTAGCCCTGTGCCATGCCCGCCAACATAATCAGCGATACCCCCAGCATTTGCTGCGTTGTGAGCGCCTCATCAAATAACCACCAAGCGAGTGCGACCACCACCACAGGTTCGACGTAGGAGAGGGTGCCATAGGTGACCGAAGGCAGTTGTGCGAGGGCTTTTACCGCAAACAGAATGGCTAAAAAGCCCGGAAAGAAGCCAATCGCCAGCAGCCAAGCAAATTGATCCAGACTCGGTACTAAGGGTGTCGTTAACACTAAGGGCAGTAAACAGAGGGCGCCGACACTGAGCTGGACTAAGGTGCTTTGATAGGGCGAGGCGGCGCTCGGTTTACGGTTGATTAAGATAAAGCCGCAATAGGTGAGCAATGCGAGCAGGGCATAAAAATACCCCATAATTTCATTGTCGTAGAGTGACTGACTCGAGGTCACGGGCAGCATCAGCATAAAACCCATCAAGGCGAGCACCACTGTGGCGATGCTGGATCGCTTAAGCCTCTCGTGAAACACAAAATGGGCAAAGAGTGACGCCAGTACAGGGGCGAGATAGATAATCATGATCACCGTTGCCATTTGGGTGTATTCAATGGCCTCGATATAAAAAGCCATAAATCCCGCCAACATAGCGCCATTGACCAAGGTGCGCTTGCTCGGTTTGTGGCGAATTTGCCGTCCTTTACCTGTTAACAGCATATAGGCCATTAAAAACAGCGCGCCGAGTAGCAGGCGGTAAAAGGTAATATGTTCGGCGGGCAGGGCGGCAAAACGGGCGAATACGCCAATGGTGCCCATTAGGCTCGCGGCCAGCAGGGCAAGCACTATGGCCAGTGCGGGTGGCGGTGTCATGTATCACCTTTAATGCAAATAATTCAACGACGAAGGAAGCTGAGTTTGCCTTAAAAATGCCGCCTAGGCGAGCGCTATTGCGAACGCCGTGTTGGCGTGGTGTTGCAAAGATGCTGACCGCCCCACACCAGCAGAGATTGATGAGTTGACTGCGCTAGCGAGCCATCAATCCTCTGCTACACAATGGATTTGCGCGAGCGAAAATGATTTAAGGGATCTTGGCAATAACTGGCCTTAACCTGCTGCAACATTTGATAATTTTGCCCAAAGTAGCGTGCGGTCGGGATGGTATTGTCCTTAAAGCTGATAAAGGCGCCTGAGCTATTGGCAATGCTGGCATCGCGGCAGGTGTCTATCCAGTCGAGCGCCTTATTCACTCGGGGATAGACGGAGTTAACCTGCATTAAGGCTTGCTCTTGGAGTTCGCTGTTCCACCATGCCTGATACTGAATAATGTAGGCCTGCTCCTTGTAGGGGAAGGCGCTCTGGCTTTTTTGCACTTCACCAAGTGTGCGATAAAAATCACCGGCAATGGCGCTTAGGGTGACATAGGTAAACAAGCCTAATTGCCGATTGCCATCAATCAGTTGAGATGAGGTGAGGCTGTCGATAAGCGCGATATACCCCTGTTTTAGCCCCTGTGCATGGGCCAAGCGCGATGTCACCCTATGGGGCGCGGGCTTGAGCAAATCCTGCGAATGTTGGCGCTGATTTTTATACAGCTGTATATCCGTATCATTAAGCAGTTCGGCCATTCTATGGTTTAAGACGGGTTGTAAATCCCGAATCGCCTCACGGTTCCAGCTCTCCATCAATTCATCGCCATAGGATTGGCTTAAGCCGCCCATGGCCGCCATTTGCACTCTTTTGGGTTTTAAGCCGACCTCACTAAACTGGGTCTTGATAAAGTGTGCAAGGCTCGCAGGATTCCCCTCCCAATAGCCGTACATAATGCAGTTATGTTTAGCCTCTTGGGGATCCTGCACGCCAGTGTTTAATGGCGGTTTTACCCCTGGCAATACGGTGGGTTTGGCTTGGATTTTAAGGTTGGTGCCCAGCAAACAAGGCAGATTATCGGCCAGAATAATCTGCTCCCAACGCTCCAATAATCTTAAGGTCGGGGTGGTTTCTCGTAGCTGTTGGCTATCCTGCTGATACGGGTTCCATTCCAGTTCAAATTTCAGCAGGCTTGGGGGCAGGGCAAAGGTTTGAATAAAAAAACGAGTGACAATACCGTAGCTTAAACCTCCTCCGCCCTTCAGCGCCCAGAGGAGTTCGGGCTTATTGGCCGCCGACACCACTTGGGTTTCACCTACGCCCAACACGATTTCTGCCTGCACTAAGCTCTCGCAGCACATGCCGTATTTACGGCACCAAGGTCCCCAGCCGCCGCCCATAATAAAGCCCGCTAAGGCATGGGAGGCGCTGGTGCTGTGGGGCAACATTAAGCCCTTTTGCGCCAGATAACTGGTTAAGGCTCGCATAGTGCAACCTGGCCCAACGGCGACGATGCCGCTGATGGGATCGAGTTCGATGCTGTTCATCAAGGATAGGTCGATCACTATGCTATTGGTCTCGCCACTTTCCCCTTCGTGATCATGGCCGCTGGAACGCACACTAATGGCTAAGTGATAATCGACCGCCGTCTTGTAGACCAGCTTGACCTCTTGGCTGGTGCGGCATTTGATGATGGCGAGGGGCCTTTTTTGCAAGCGGCGATTAAACAGTTGGCAGGCGTTTTCGTAGGCCAGCATCTGTTGTCCCGTGCTTACCCAAAAATCCTGCTCGGCATAATACTGGCCATCGGTAATGATGTTATCGCTGGCAATATGGCTGCGTACTTCGTTAATAAAGCGCATAAAATGCTTGGCTTGGCGGGTGACCACATTTTCGCTGATACGGATCTCGGCCGTTAATCGGTTCGAATTTGATTGGCTGATAAAGCAATCAAATTCCAGCTCATTACTTAGCTGTAAATCAATCTGTGAACGATGGGGAGTGAGGGACTTTAAAATATCAAATCTCAGTTTGATATCGGTACTTTCTTTGGCTTGATAGTTCGCCTTGTAAATAAAGTGCGGCCAGTTATCACTGCTGGATTCAATCATATAAGCGCAGCGTTCATGGGCGGGGATAATACTCGGTAGCTGCTTGTTAAAATTATTGCTGTTTAAGTTCTGCTTACTAAAATTATATTCGGTATCATTAAAAATAATCAGCATGACTTCCTGCCTTGCCAATTGAGCTGGCATTAAGTTGAGAGTCTGCTTTGAATGTTGTTTGGGATAAATATATAAGTTGCTGTCAATCAGCGCCGCTTGCTGCTGTGGATGTAAATAACAATCTAAAATTTCAGTATCTGTTAAACAGGTTTCAATCAAATTAATATTAACGATTTCTCCATCGAAAGTCGCAGCAGTCTGTTTTTCGGTTTTTAATTTAGCCTCATCCGTTAAGGGCGTTGTATGCTGCTGTAAATGGATTTGAGCGCCATCGATAAAACAGCTTAATTCATGGTATTGATAAGTGATGGATAATAAATGCCAATAACCATCATTTAAGCCGCCTAAGGTGGATATAGTGTCAATCTGTAATAACTGGCTGTTTACTCGAATATCGATATGCCCAAGTGGCGTTATTTGTAGCGTAAAGCAGGGATTATTGGCTTGGTCGCAATATTGAAATACCGTCCCGCCCTGTTGAGTGTTAACCCAAGCTTGGAAGGTAAACACATCTAGGGTCTGACTGAGAGAAAATGGCGTTAAGGAAAGTGAATTCATCGAAGCTGCTGTCTCTTGACCCTGTGCTTGAGCCACAGTGTTAGTCGAGGTATCCGAAGTGTTATGGGGTGTATTCGGCGTTTTCATGGGCAACATCCTTGTTTAATTTCATTCCCTTACAATTGCTTACGCTGCAATCGCTACTGCCTACAGTGAGGCGTTTATCCGATCACGACCATCGGCCTTGGCGCGGTAAAGCGCGGTATCGGCGGCGCACACCATGGCGAGTGAAGTACGGAACTGGCCATTAACTTCACTGGCAATCCCTTGGCTGGCACTTACCGAGACATAATCCCTAAGCCCTTGGTCAGTAAAGCGAATATTATTAATCCCTTGCTGAATTTTTTGCGCTATGGTCAGTGCCATTTTTGCATTGTGATTAGGCAGGATCAGCGCAAACTCTTCGCCGCCGTAACGGGCCGCAAGACCGATGTCGATAGGCACAATATTGGCGATTACTTTGGCGATTTTTCTAAGGCATTCATCACCTTGGATATGACCGAACTGGTCATTAAACACCTTAAAATAATCCACATCGATAATGACTACGCTGATAGGGCGCAGCTTAGCGGTACATTCTTCCCATTGCTGTTGCAGCATTTCATCAAAATAGCGACGGTTCGCCAGTTGGGTGAGGGAGTCGGTGGCGGCCAATTTACGCAGCTTGAGGTTTTCCGCCTTATGCTGAGTTAAATCGTGCATCACCATCACAAACACGGGTTCATGGCTGGGAATATAAGAGATAGACAATTCAACATCTTTGGCCTTGCCAGAGGCGCAGATCAGCGTGGTTTCCTGCGCAGGGTGCTGCACGGGGTGACCACAATTAGTGCCTAGTTGCACATCATGGCTCAGGAGATTGTCGTAGCGCGCTTGATGATGTTCGGTCAAAAAATTGCGCCAGTCTTGGCCCTTTAAACTCGCCAGCGGGCAATCGAGCAGCTCGGCACTACGTTGATTGCACGAACGGATAAAGCCGTTGGCATTCACTAGGATCACTGGCTCGGTTAAATGTTGAATAAAGAGCTCAATGGTCTCGAGGGAAGAATGCTCGAAAAAGTTCAGCTGTAGCTCGGCAGCCTTTGCATGCTGAGTTGCGGCCAATGCAGCATCATCGACAATGGATAAGGCGGGTTGTTGACGTGCCAGTTTCGGTGAGTTTGTCATTGTTATCTTTCTCCGTGAACTTTAATCATCTGCGCTAGGCGCTTTTCTGAGGATGACTTTATTCTGGTGGAAGAAAAGATACCTTCTGCTTACCTTCTGGTTTAACTTATTGTTTATAAATGAATAAAAAATTAGCTTCCGAATAGTTTAGGGCAATCTTCACGTCGATTCGCTGCGATTTATGTCGTATGAAGGGGAAATAATGCGCAAATTTGCGAAGCAGAATTGGTTAAAAAGGGGGGACGAATTGACACTCAGGCGTTTAGCTGTGGCAAGCAGAGGGGGCAGGAAGGGGGAAAAGGGGACTGCTAGGCAGTCCCTTTCAACAAAGATTAGTTTTCTGGACGGTTAATAATTTGTGGGTCAGGGCTTAATACCAGCAGAGTATTGGCTGTGTTGCTCAGTACAAATTGGAACTTAGTGGTGCCTGGCGTTCTATCGAGGTCAACAAGTTGCACTAACAAACCATCGCTGCTAATGGTCACTGCATCGATAACTTCATCGAATGGAGTCACAAAACCCACACCGACAAATTTTAAACCTTTACCAGTTTGATCATTGAGCAAATAGGTCACAGTGCTAGCTTGGGTGATGGTGACATCACCTGGGCACTGCTCGCCGCTGGCATCGGTATAGATAAATACAGGTTCACCATTTTCTAGGGTGACGTTTACTTTAATAAACTGAGCGGATCCTTGTGGTACTAACATATAAATTTCCTTTCTTTTGATTAAAATGCTGTATTAGTTATATGAGATTCTAATAATAATTTTTTTAAGTGTTCATCATTGACAACTTCACCGAGGCAGTCAAGTGATTTTATATAAGTAACCGTGAAGTTTGGTGATTTATCCTTTTTGAGTATTGGATAAATTAAACTTTTCGTAGTATTACATAACTCAATCTTTGTTTTTTCATCTTGAACAGTTTTTGCTTCTAATAATATGCTTTCAGCTAAACTTGATGTGAAGTTTGTGCTTTGGTTGAACTTTTTTGATATTTTCTGGAATTTATTTTTTGCCTCAGATGCATAATATCTGCTTTCAGTAGTCAGTCCTTGTCGCTGTAAGTGTTTTGCTGACGCCAGAAAATAACTTGCGTAAATCTCATCTTTTTTTGTTGATGAATTTAATTTGACATCAGAATCAAGTAAATTCTTTAAGTTAGACACATCACTTGAAACAGCATTTGAGAGTGCAAGTAGATTAAATTGCAAAGTGTATTTTTGTCTGATCCATATATCATTCCCAGGGTCCTGCTCTAATGCTCTTGTAATCGCTTCTAATCCAAGTTGAGCTTGACGTAGAGATAAGTCGATTTGGTTTTGATAATCATATAACTCACTTAGAATTTGATGGCTCGCTGACAGCCTATCTAATATATATGGTTGTTTAATATTTTTTCCTAACTCTTGTTGAAGTTGAATATGAATATTTATCGCCGATAGCAAATCCCCTTGTGAGAGTGCTGCACTTGCTAACCAAGAGCGAGTATCGGCCACATCGGCAATCAGTTGGCTATCTTCGGGGGCTTTGGCCAGTGCCAAGAGCTTTAATCGTAATGATTCCTCAAAATCTTGCTGTGCTTTAGTAAAGTCCTGTTGCTTCATCGACACTGAGCCCAAGGTGTTATGGGCATAGGATAGTTCCATCAGCGCATCTTTATCCTCGGGCGCTAGGGTGTACATGGTTTGGCTATAGGCTAAGTACTGCTCGAAGAAGGGGCGAGATGCCGCCCAATCTTTCACATCATATTTAAGCTGACCCAACCAGAAGGCGTTGGCGCCTAAGGTTTTTAGCAGGGCTAAGTTTTCTGGCTGCAATTCGAGCAGCGGTAGCATTTTTTCCTGTGCGGCGAGTAGGGCGCTGCGGGCTTCATCGATTTTATTACGTGAATAGGCGACTTCGCCCATGGCCTCTAAGGTTTGTCCATGCTGGAAGCGGGCATCGAAGCTTAAGTACTTCTCATCGTCTTGGCTGGAGAAATCTGTGAAATATTCCAATGCCTTATTGCTGATGCCGTCGAGTAAGTCCATTCGGCCGATGCCGCGCATCTTATCGGCGAAGTCACCCACCATAAACCCGAGCAGATCTTCGGCGGCGAGGCGTTTTTGCTGGGCCAGCTTTTCGGCTTCGATACTGCGAACGCTCATAATGACTGAGGTTAAGGTGAGTACGCACAGCAGGGCGACGGTAACGCGCCTCGTCCAGCGCAGCATAGTGGCGCGTTTGCTGGAGGCGGCAATAAAGTCGGTTTCCCGCTCGTCTAAGTCAAATAAGGGGTTTTGCCTAAGGCTTTGGGCCTCTTTTAAGGGTTTACCCTCGGCCAGCAAATAGGCGCTGTGTTTGGCTTCGCTGAGCCAGCGCTGGGATAAATGCTGTAGTCGGCTCTTAATGCTAAGGCTGTCGTTATGTTCGCTGATCCACGCCGTCGCCCTTGGCCAGCGGCGCAGCAGGGCTTCGTGGGCGATGCTAAAACAGGGCTCACCATTTTGCAGATGGGACACAAATAAGCGGCTGTCGACCATGGCTTGCACTAGGGCGGTTTCGGCCGCGCTTTGCAACTGCGACCAGCGGGCGGTGCGGCTGGTGATGGATTTTTCATCCTCACGCAGGGTGACTAACAGGGATAAAATCCGTGGCAGACTGGCTTTTTCGGCCTCGGTTAAATGGGAGATGGCCTGCTCGGCATTTTTACCAATAGCGCCTTCGATACCGCCCAAGGTGCGATATACAGAGACCAATAGCTTGTCGTCGTCGCTGCGTTGTAAGTACAGCGCCTGCAAGGTGTATTGCAGCATAGGCAGCGCATCTGGGTTGCTGGCGGCATCGCTACAGAGCATTTCATCCAGCGGCATGGCGGTGTCGCTATCGATTTCCCAAGTTAAATTGGCGGCAACGGCTGGCAGGCGGATCATCTGCAACAGCTCGGTGCGAGTGGGCGGCGCTAAGTCGAAATGGGCGCCGCGGGCTTTGCCTGCCATCAGGCTGGGGTAATTGACTAGCAGCGGATAAAAATCGTTGCGACAGGCACTTAGAATCAACACTGCATGGGAAGTGGCAAGACGCTCTAACAGCTCGATAAAGGCGCTGCGCTCGGCATCGCTAAACAGCGGCGATGATAATAAGACCTCTAATCTGTCGATAAATAAGGCAAAGCGTGGTGTAGCATAAGTCTGATTTTTAAGGCTTTGTTTACATATATCGACAATGCTCTGCGGATCTTGTTCAAGCTTGGCGGCAAGCGTATCGGCGCTCATTCCCTCAAAGACTGGGGTGTCGTTTAGCTCCCAGTCGAGCATGGCACTGGCCAGTACGGTGAGCAGTTGTCCCTTGCTAACATCGGCAAAATCGAGGCTGCTGTAGGCCACAACCCCAACGCCATTAAAGCCATTGGCGGCCATGAGGTTAGGCAAAACACCGGCATTAATTAAGGAGGATTTACCGCTGCCACTCGGGCCCAAAATTAAGCAGAAGGCGCGGCCAAACTGGATTTGTTGGCTAATGCGATTCAGCAGCGTGCTAATTTGCTCGCTGCGGCCGAAGAATACGTCGGCATAGTTGGCGCTGTAGGCTTGCAGGCCCGGAAACGGCGAGCCGCCTTGCCAAGTCTGTGGCGTGGCGCTGGCCTCGTGGCCAACGGGAAAGCGAACCTCGGCTAAGGTGCGATAGCCACGTTTGCGAATGGTCTCAATGTAACGGGATTCGGTGGCGCTATCGCCAAGTGCGCGACGTAACTGGTTGATAATCTTGTGCAGTGGATTGTCGCCCGTGTCGACCCCTGGCCAGCAATGGCTAACAATTTCGTCGCTGCTGACCACTTCACCGGCGTTTTGGCAGAGAAACAACAACACATCCATCGCCTTAGGTTCAAGTTGTTTAACTTGTTTACCAAGGAGCAGGCTGTTGGCGCTGGGATTGACTTGCCATTCACCAAAAAAAAATGTGCTGTCACTCATAGGATTTCCATTGCTTGAGCATCGACTAAGGCGGGGGAATCGCGGTGCCATTAGCCATTGTTATTTTTATAGGTAGCGCGTGTTGTACATTGAGTGTCATCAATTCGCATGACGTCAAAACATTGACATTATGCCTAGACACTTTGTTATTTAAAAGGAATAACCTTCGGTAATCAATGTAAATTTTATATCGTCATTGTGACGATATTGCGTCCTGTGGCACCTGCTTTATCACTCATTTGTGATCTCGCGCGGCATTTTGGAAACCTTTGTTAGAAATTTGTCTTGTGCTTTTCTGTCTGGCTTTAACTGAGGCTGATTGCATTAAGCTAAAAAAAAGAGTGCCCGGGTGGGCACTCAAAACGGTTGGGAAGGGAGATGTGAAAAATGAAAAATGAATTAGCGGCTAAACACAGTCGTTAGCGGCTAAGTACCAGTGCGTTGGCCTGAAAACTTAACCGCGCCATTTGCCCTTGGTCTTGCAGCTCAAGCTCGTTGAGTTCAAAGGGCGGTTGCAGACCCGAGGCTTGGATAAGTGTTGGGTCAAACATCAGCTTGAGTTTGGGGGATTCGGGCGTTAACCAAGTCGCCGCTTGGGTGCGCATAATCGCCACTTTTTGGCCTTCGGTATTGGTGCCCGTGAGCACGCCACTTAAACCAAAGCGTCCCGCCTCGGCGACATTTAGCTCAAAGTTGACTTGATTAGGTACGCCTTTGTCCCACACGGTCAATACTTCTGGCTTGATGCTGGCCGAGTTCACATAGGACTTAAAGGCGGTTTTCACCGTGCGCTGCACTGGGCGGCCATCGACCTGGGTCTGGACTGTGACTTCGATTTCACTCAGCCCCGCATTGCTGCTGGCAAGGGGCAAGTCTGCGGGCACTAAAGCCTGCCATTCATCCCCCTGTTTCACCATGGCCAGCGCTTGCTCTGTGCCATCGGCTTGTTTGAGTTTGGCCTGAGGCGCAAATTGATTATCGCTTTGGCTTAAGGCGAGTTTTACCCCAACCGCTTGGGCATCGGCCGCAATTGCGCTGGGTGCCTTGATGCTCAGTTGATAGGGCGAGCCTTTTTCCTTCACGTTGACCAGATAGTTGGCCTTAGCGACCAAGGGCTGGCTGACTTGTAGGCGATATTCTCCGGCCGTGGCCTTGTCAGACATTTGCAGCGCGCTGGAATCATCGGCGAGTCCCGCGCTGGCTAAGGCGTCGGCGCTCACCAGCGATTTAACTAAAGATTCTGTTGCTTGCGGGCTGCTGGCGTTTTTCCCCTGCGGCGTTTGGCCTATCCGCTGAATTTGCACTCGCTCGGGGGCAACGGCATCGGCATGCATTAAGGCGCCTGTGCTGACATCGCCGCGGGGCGCAATCCGCACTAAGCTGCCCGCTTGGCTTAAGTTAAGCTGCACGCCAGCATTCAGCTCGGCGCCGGTGACATTAAGCCAATACTCATCACTCTGGCTTGCCTGCTCAAGCACGGGCTGACTGGCTTGGTATTCGCCATAGAGTGGGGTGATAAAGCTGACGTAATCGGTACTGGTGTTAATCGGCGCGAGGGTTGGCGCGGCGATATTGGTATCGACAAGATCGCTATCCGTTGGCGCTGATAAGGTTAAGCCCTTGGCATACATTGGGCTGGCTTCTTTTTGTGGCTCAGGCGTGGTCGATTCATCCTGACAGGCACCGAGCAGGCCAGCTAAGATGACCAAGCTGACCGCTTTGCTTAAGGTGCGGAGTGTGAATGGTTGCATAGTTAGCTCCTTAAATATGGTTGCGGATCAGCGTGTCTAAGTTAAAGCAGGCACGGCGACTCTGCTGATGGCTTAGCGGTTCTTGGCCTCGGGTCTTTTGTTTATCGGTAAACCAGACTGTGCCTGCGGCTTTTTGAGAGCTGCAATTTAAGAAGCCGTCGGAGCAGCTATCGAGCCAGTTTTGGGTGGTTTCGAGGGCGACCTGATATTGATAGCCTGCGCAGTAGCTGTCGCTATCCCAAATGGCGGAATCCACATCCGAGCCGACAACTACCTCGAAGGGTTTACCTAAACTCGGGCGACCAGCTGTGCCGTAGAGCAAGGTGTTGTTGTAGTTTGCCATCCAGCCGACTTGCTGCTGTTTGACCGCATTGCTGCCATAACCTAAGAGCCAACCTAGGCTAGTTTCGAACACATTGCCCTGATTGACCGCATCGGCCAGCGGCGTGCCGCCACTCGATGGCGCAAGGGCGATCACTCTGGAGGTGGCGTTGATCACCGCAGGATAACGGCTGTCCCAAGTGGGGTTGGATAAAATCCAGCGCACCACATTGCCGCCATTGGAGTGGGTGAGCAGGATTAAATCATCTATATTCTTCGCTTGAATAAAGCTATTAAGCTGAGTGGCAAGGCAGCCTGCGGCCGTTTCTTCCCACATATATTGGTCGAAGTCACAGTTGATGACAGTGTAATTATTGGGGACGGGGATCCCTTGGCGCACCGAGTTAACAAATTCGGATGTCCAATAGTCGGCTAACGCATTGGTTTGATGCCCCGTTCCGTGGACAAAGGCGATACCTGTTGCAGCAAATACTGCGGGGCTGACAGCTAACAGACCCAAGAGCATTAAGGTGTTTTTTATCTTCATGGGTGTTTCTCATCTTTTTAGTGATTGAGCACGGCCTTGCAGTCCATTGCTAACGGCCATTGAGTGTCGGGTGAATGGCGTTAAGTCGCAGCGTTCGGCATGGCAAGCGTTTGTCAGGTTTAATCAATACGGCGAAACCTTAGGAATGGAAGCCTAAAGCACATCATTACTAGGCTTTAGCATTGGGGGTAAACTGGCCCGACTTCCACTCTGGGTTATTAACCTAGTCGCAACATTTTCTGCTGGCAAGCAAAAATTCACCATACAATTTAATGACATAGCGACAATCTTTTGACTGTGTTTTAATAGGGGAGAGGGACACGCTAATTACTTGATCAGTAAACGCTAATAAAACGCATGACGTATTAAGCTGTTTAAATTTGCCTAAAGCTGTGGGAAATTATTTTTATTAACACTGATAGGCTAATCAGTTTATTGTTCTGTATATCAAGATGTTTACACTTTTAGGAGGCGCTTTTGGCTATTACACAACAGGAAATGAGCCGCTGTTTAACCGAGTTGCATTGTCGCAGCAATTTTTCGGTGAAGAGCATTACCGAATATATGTTGCCGGAAACCAAGGAAGCTTTTTATCTGCATATGGAGGGCAAAACCGCGCAGCTGATTATCCGCCCAGCCTTTGAGGTGTTTTCCAGCGAGTTAGCCACCTTAGCGGGCGTACATGCCAAGTATGACTATTACCACAATGCGGAAATGACGCGTTTTCCCAAGCGCTTACATAAGAGCCTGAACGAAACCCACTACGGATTGGCGTTTAGTTTCGATACCCTTGAAGCTGTGCAGCAATTTATCGCACGTTTAAGCGCCATCGTGAAAGGGGCGTAAGCTGTACAGCCTTGAACCCTGAGCCTTAAGCTCAACTCCTGCGTTGAAGCCGTTAAGTGAGAGGTAAAAGTGGCTTAAGCGGCTGAAACCTCTACCTTAAGCCTTTTAGGTTAAATTCCTCAATTTGAATCAAAATGAGGAATTTAACTGCTGCCTTTTCCAGCAGCTTTTCAGTATATTCATCAATAGATGAATTCTGCTGGAGCTGGTTATGTCGCTCATTCCCAGCCGCCCCCGTGGGGTGGTTCCATTTGCTACCCATGCCGACACCTCCCAGGCGGCAGGCCGCCCTAAGGGCAACTCTGATGCGCGCCAACGGCTGATCGCCGCCGCGGTGACGCTCTTTAGTGAACGCAGTTATCCCACTGTTTCTACCCGTGAAATAGCCCGTGAAGCCGAGGTGGATGCGGCGCTTATCCGCTATTACTTTGGCTCTAAGGCTGGCTTATTCGAGCAGATGGTGCGGGAAACCCTAGAGCCTGTGATTGGGCGTTTACGTGAAATTTCCAGCGCTCAAGCACCCAATGATATAGGTGAACTGATGCAAACCTATTATCGGGTGATGGCACCTAATCCCGGATTACCCCGATTAATAGTACGTGTGTTGCAGGAAGGCGATGGCACCGAGGCCTATCGAATTATGTTGTCGGTGTTTGAGCAAATTCTGTCCCTCTCGCGCCAATGGGTCGAGTCGGCATTAGTGAAC
This sequence comes from Shewanella mangrovisoli, assembly GCF_019457635.1. Classification (NCBI taxonomy): domain Bacteria; kingdom Pseudomonadati; phylum Pseudomonadota; class Gammaproteobacteria; order Alteromonadales; family Shewanellaceae; genus Shewanella; species Shewanella mangrovisoli. The sequence continues at coordinate 3,136,311 of NZ_CP080412.1, read as the reverse complement.
GCGGGATTACTCAAAGAAGGCCTCGACCCCAATTTAGTGCGCCTGAGTTTTATCAGTTTGATGGTGTTTCCGCTGATCGCGCCCCCGGTTTTAATGCGTCAGTTTGGCCTGTTTAGTGCCAATGCTGCGGATTTACAACGCTTAGCACAGCACAATATGCAAGTGTTTACCCTGGGCGTATTACGTGAACCTAGGAGTGAATAATGATATTAACCAATAGGTTAACAGTGATGTCGGTTATGGCGCGGCGACTTTCTGTTCAAAGATGGGGCAAGATGTTGGCGAATCTTTTGGGCGCGGCATTGTTGCTGCAATTGACGGCCTGCGGTGATGAATCGCCCCGCGTGCTAGGCACAGTCGAGCGCGACAGGTTAACCCTCACCGCACCCGTGGGGGAGCTGATCAATCGGATTAATGTGGTTGAAGGCCAGCAAGTGCAGGCGGGGGAGGTGTTACTCGAGCTGGATAGCACAGCCGCCAAGGCGCGCCTTGGACAGCGTCAAGCCGAGCTTAAGCAAGCGCAGGCCAAGCTGGAAGAAGCCATGACGGGGGCCCGCTCGGAAGATATAGATAAAGCCCGCGCCGCCCTCGACGGCGCCAATGCCAGCGTGAAAGAGGCGCGGCAGAATTTTGAGCGCACGCAGCGGTTATTTAAGACTAAGGTGCTCAGCCAAGCGGATTTAGATGCGGCGCGCGCGGCGCGTGATACCAGCCTTGCCAAGCAAGCCGAAGCCGAGCAGAGCTTAAGATTGTTGCAAAACGGCACCCGTAGCGAGCAACTCGAGCAGGCCAAAGCCGCAGTTGAGGCGGCCATGGCTGGCGTGGCGCAGGAGCAAAAAGCCTTCAAGGATTTAAGCCTAGTGGCAGCAAGACCCGCAGTAGTGGATACCTTACCTTGGCGGGTGGGCGACAGGGTGGCCGCAGGTAGTCAACTTATTGGTTTATTGGCGATTGAGCATCCCTATGTGCGGGTGTATCTGCCTGCGACTTGGCTCGATAGGGTCAAGGCGGGGAGCAAAGTGAAGATCCTTGTCGATGGCCGCGCGCAGCCTATTGCAGGCACAGTGCGTAATATTCGCAGTCAACCAGCTTACACTCCTTTTTATGCCTTAAATGAACGCGATAGGGCGAGGTTGATGTATCTCACCGATATCGATATTGCGCCAGATGGGCAGGATTTACCCACGGGAATGGCCCTTGAGGTACAGCTGCCATGAGCGCTCAACAGGCTTCAGTAGGGAGATCAGTCGCTGGGACATCAGCGGCAGAAACATTAAGCGCGGCTTCTGAGTTTGCTATCGAAACCCGCGGTATGACCCGCGCCTTTGGCGGCATCAATGCGGTCAAAGATCTCGACTTGGCGATCCCTAAGGGCACGATTTATGGGTTTTTAGGCCCCAATGGCTGCGGCAAATCGACCTCCATTCGGATGTTGACTGGGCTGCTGAGTCCAACCTCGGGGGATATTCGGGTGCTGGGGGAAACCTTGCCCGGCGCCGAGGAAAAACTGCGCCGCCGCATTGGCTATATGACGCAAAAATTCTCCCTCTACGACAACCTGTCGGTGAGGGAAAACCTCGAGTTTGTGGCGCAAATTTATGGGTTGAATCGTCGCCAAACCAAGGCGCGTTTGGCCGAGTTATTAAGCTTGTACGATTTGGCGGGGCGCGAGAAGCAAATGGCGGGCTCCATGAGTGGCGGGCAAAAGCAGCGTCTAGCCTTAGCCGCCGCGACCTTGCATCACCCCGAGCTGTTATTTCTCGATGAGCCGACGTCGGCGGTCGACCCTGAAAATCGCCGCGAGTTTTGGGAGCGGCTGTTCGATCTCTGCGCCCAAGGCACCACGATTTTAGTCTCGACCCACTATATGGATGAGGCCGAGCGTTGCCATGGTCTGGCGATTTTAGAGCGCGGGATAAAACGCGCCGACGGCTCGCCGCAACAATTAATGGCGGCCATGGGCGCGCGGGTCATTGAAGTGTCGGGTGAGGATTTACGTAAGCTTAAACAGTCGCTTATCAGCGACGCCAACGTGTTATCGGCGGCGCAGATTGGCAGTCGTTTACGGGTATTAGTGCAAAGTTCGATTGCAGATCCGCTGGCTTGGTTAAGCCCAAGGGTTGCGGGGCGAGCACTTACCGAAGTGCGTCCAAGCCTTGAGGATGTGTTTGTCACCTGCACTGGCGGGCGTGCCCAGCTAACGCCGCCAAATGGCAGTCAGGCCACGACTTTGGAGGCTCAAGATGCTACGTAGAATTTGGGCCGTGGTGGTCAAAGAACTCAGGCAGTTATCGCGGGATCGCATGACCTTCGGCATGATAGTGATGATCCCCTTAGTGCAGTTGATGCTGTTTGGTTATGCCATCAACACCGATGCGCGCCATTTGCCCGCAGGTTTAGTGAACTTAAGCGACTCCGCCTATAGCCGCGCCTTGGTTAAGGCGGTAGAATCGACTCAAGTAGTTGATTTTAAAAATCGCTACTTGAGCGCCGCCGAAGCGGATGCGGCCATTACTCGGGGCGAAGTGAAAGCCGTGTTGTATTTAGGCGCCGATCTCGACGAGCGTTTAGTGCGACATCCCGCCTTTGTGGGGCAGGCCTATTTTGCCGAGCCCGTGGGGCAATGGTTGGTGGATGGCTCGGATACCGTGGTCGCCTCTACCATTCGCAGTTTAAGGCAAATGCCATTGGATGAAATTGCGGGGAGGGCGGTTAAATCGAATCCCCCCAGTTTTGAGGTGGTGCAGTATTTTAACCCTGAGCAGCGTTCTGTGGTGAATATCGTTCCCGGCCTCTTAGGGGTGATTTTGACTATGACTATGGTGATGTTTACCTCGGCCGCGATTGTGCGCGAGCGTGAGCAGGGCAATATGGAGTTTTTAATCACCACACCAGTGCGGCCGCTCGAGCTAATGCTAGGTAAAATAACGCCTTATGTATTAGTGGGCTTTGTGCAACTGGCCATTATTCTTACCGCCGGACATTTACTGTTTGCCGTGCCGATTCGCGGCGGTTTGGATTCGATTGCGCTGGCGGCTATGCTGTTTATCTGCGCCAGTTTGACCTTAGGCCTAGTGATTTCAACCATAGCGAAAACCCAGTTGCAGTCGATGCAGATGACGGTGTTTATCCTGCTGCCGTCGATTCTGTTGTCGGGCTTTATGTTCCCCTACGAGGCCATGCCCGTGGCGGCGCAGTGGATTGCCGAGGCGTTACCCGCGACGCACTTTATGCGCATGTCCCGCGCGATTGTGTTGAGGGATGCCGAGGTGAGTGACTTGCAATTTGATGCGCTGTGGATGATTGGCTTTACCTGTTTAGGCCTGCTGGTGGCCAGTCTGCGATTCTCCAAACGTTTGGATTAAGGCTCTTGCTTTGGGCGCGAGTTTTGACTTAACGCAAAGTATTGGTAAAGAATCGGACTAAGTCGTTGAAATGGATGTTAGTTACTTTAGAACTCGCTTACACTGCTGCTAATAAAATGTTCCTTTGCTGTATTGGCTTTGCGTAACCCTTGGGGGAGCGGAGACGCAAAGCGTGTGGCGCATCCTCGCCACAACATGCGCAAAGGAATGGGGATCAGCTAAGCGAAGGAATTCTGTATGCCTGCGATTGTGTGTCAAAGTGCCCTCGAAGCGGTATCGCTCATTCAAAGTGGCGAAACCCTGTGGACCCATTCCATGGGGGCGACCCCCAGAGTCTTATTAGATGCGCTGGCAACACATGCGCTCACCCTTGAAAATCTCACCTTATTACAGCTACATACCGAAGGCGCTGAGTCCTTAAGTCATCCCGATTTGCGTGGTCATTTGCGCCATCGTTGTTTCTTTGGTGGAGTGCCGACTCGGCCGTTATTACAAAGCGGTGACGCCGACTATGTGCCGATTTTCCTCTCGGAAGTGCCTAAACTGTTCCGCAGCGGCGAGCAAAAAATCGATACCGCGATTATCCAAGTGTCGCCGCCCGACAAACACGGCATGTGTTCCTTAGGGATTTCGGTGGAGGCCACCTTAGCCGCCTGCCAAGTGGCGGGTAAAATCATCGCCCATATCAACCCGCAAATGCCCCGCACCCACGGCGATGGTTTTATTCATATCGACCGTTTCGCCGCTGTGTATGAACAGAGCGCCAGTTTACCCATCCATGCCTTTGCCACCGGCGATGCAGTGAGTTTGGCGATAGGTAAAAATGTGGCCGAATTAGTGCGTGATGGCGATTGTTTGCAGATGGGCATTGGCGCGATTCCCGATGCTGTATTGTCTTGCCTGACCGAGCACAAAGACTTAGGCGTGCATACCGAGCTATTTTCCGACGGGATTTTGCAGCTGGTCGAAAAGGGCGTGATTAACAACAGCAAGAAGCGTTTTTACCCCGGAAAACTGGTCACAGGTTTCGCCTTAGGTAGCCAGAAGTTATACGACTATGTGGATGATAATCCTGCGGTCATTTTTATGGATATCGAGCAAGTCAACGACACCTCTATTATCCGTAAAAACCCCAATGTGATGGCGATTAACTCGGCGCTGCAGGTCGATCTTTCGGGCCAAGTTTGCGCCGATTCGATAGGCACTAAGATTTATTCGGGTGTTGGCGGGCAGATGGACTTTATTCGCGGCGCGGGGTTATCCGAAGGCGGCCGCTCTGTGATTGCCTTGCCAAGTACCGCCTCGGGCGGCGCGATTTCCCGCATTGCTCCTGTGTTATCGCCCGGTGCTGGGGTCGTGACGACCCGTGCCCATGTGCATTACATAGTGACCGAGTATGGCGCGGCGAACCTGCGTGGTCGCTCCCTGCGCGAGCGGGCACAGGCCTTGATCAATATCGCTCATCCGGATTTTCGTGAGCAGCTTTGCCGCGATGCCTTCGAAGTGTGGGGATTAAGTCTCTAATTCTATCAGTCAGTTACTCATGAGTGCCGAGTTTGCGACTGCGCAGGCTCGGTACTGTGCTAAGTGCCTGCTTTGATGCCAATTGTGGGATGTTTTACTCGATTCGACGCCCTCAATGTTTTACCATGCCCACGCGATTTAATCTGGTCAGTGTGAATCGAATGGTTAAAAATTATTTTTAACTCTTTGATAGTAAAGGACTGAACCGCTTAATAACAGGAAGTTTGCCAATGTTGTACACCCTAGAAACGACAACCCCACTCGAACAAATTTTTGTGAAGGCCCTCCAAGACAATCTGTATGCGGCCGAGTTTTATCAACAACTTAGCCAATCAACCCTGTTTATCTTGAGTGAGAGTCGCACTGAGGCGCCCGAGGCGGGTGAAGGTGCGATGGCTATCGGCATCACCCAGTGGTATGTCCCCCTCGAGGATGGTAGTGATCATCCTTTTACGCCGATTTTTACATCTCAAACCGCCGTTGATAAGGCCATCGAACTGATGAAGAGCGAAGGCACTGCGCACCATGGGGTGATGACGCTCGATGCCGAGACGCTGTTCCAAGTGCTGCTGCAATCGGGGAGCGATATGGCGCTGAATCCTAACAGCAATATGTCGAAATCCTTGGATGCACACGAAGTGCGCTTGATGTTGTCATCGCAGCTTGAGTTGGTTGAGCACAGGGGGGCGCTTTCGTTATTTGGCAATATCGAGCCCCATGAGTATCCCCATTTTGCTCAGCTCAAAGGGTTACTCGCGAACTATAAAACTGTCGAGAAGGCCTATCTGCTGGAATCATCACGCTTGGATTTCATTCGAAGTACGTCGGATCACGCCTTAAGCCTAGTGATCCAGTTACCCGCTGAAAACGCAGAGGATATTAATCGTATCCGTGGCGATGTGAAGTTGCTCGAGCGTCAACTGGGGCAGGACAGCTGGCCTATCAAAGTGCACCATTTACATGGCGACAGCGTCGAGCCTATCGCGACATTTTGCCAAGCCAAGGGTGTGCCTTTTTACAGCCGCTCACTGCTGACCAGTATCAAAGGCTGGTTTAAGTAATCTTCCAATAGACAATAAAAAAACCAGCACAAGTGCTGGTTTTTTTATTGGGATTATCTTGGCTGATTATCTTGGCTAAATACTATTTGCCAGAGCAGCCATAGGTAGTGAGGTAAGCATCGGCCGCTTTCGCGTTGACGATACCATAACCGAAGTAGTTATCCTTACCTACAGTACCCGCATCCATTGCCGTTGCTTTGAGTGCGTTACGGATTTGTGTACCAGTACATTGTGAATGGTTAGACCATACCAGTGCAGCCATACCCGATACTGCTGGTGTGGCCATTGAAGTACCGCTCATAAAGCCGTAGTCAACCGAATCGATTGAAACCGTTGCGTTTTGTGCAGCAAGTAGGCTGGCTCTATCTTCAAACGCTGCGCCAACGGCAGGAATGGTGGTGGCGTTGGTATCACCCAAAGTGCCGTAGAGCATGCCCGCGACGTTGTTGATAACGATTGCGCCGACACCGCCTGAGTTTTCACAGTTAAGCACTTTATCGTGGAAGGAAATCACGCCGCGATCGATAACACAAATCTTACCGTTCGCGCCAGAATCCACTGCCTGAGCCGTACCCATAAAGTAGGTGTTACCTGTGGCTGAACCTGGGTTCTCCATTGCTGATGAGGCAACTGTCGCGCCATCGGCTGTTAAGGTTGAGGCTGTTGCCATGCCTGCAGGGTAGGTTGATAGGGTATCGACACCGCCTGCGGTCACTTCAACACAGATGCCATCATCGTTGACGGCTTTTTTACCACGACCGCTCACGCAGCTTGGGTATTGGGAGAAGTCGGCAATCTTATTGTTAGCATCGTTAGCACCGATCATCATCACCGATGGGTAACCCGCTGGATAAGAGCGTACTGAGTTACCGTCGTTACCCGCAGCCGCGACCACTAAACCACCCGCCGCAGTAAAGGCGTCGAAGGCATTCTTTTCGGTATTGTTGGCTGCGCCGCCACCTAAACTCATGCTGATGATCTTAGCGCCAGCATTGCTACATTTGTTGGCTGCATAGGCTAAGTCAGAGGAGTAACCCCAACCCGAGGCGTTGAATACTTTTACGATATGCATAGGTACGCCAGGCGCCATACCGACAACACCGATATTGTTGTCTGCCGCACCAATAGTACCCGCCACGTGAGTGCCGTGTGGGCCACCGTTCTGATCCCAGTTACCCGTACCAGAGTCGTTATCGCCAGTGATGTTGTTCCAGTTAAAGTCTGGGTTTGAGCTATCTAAACCAGAGTCAATAATACACACCTTCATGCCCGCATTTGGGTTAAAGGTTACTTCGTTGGCATGGGATTGATATACCGCATAAGGCGTGACTTGCTGGGTCATTGGATTGCCCGCATCGTCGTTATACAGCGCCATAGGATGACGGCGAACGTCTTCTTCAATCAGAGTGATATGTGGGTTGTTCAGCAGGCCTTTTACTTGGGCGAGATCTTTGCCGGTAAAAGTCGCAGCGATAAATTCATCCCCTTCAAGATTGATTTCTGCGCCCAATTTTTTGGCCAGTGCTTTAACAATGCCTTTATGACCCGCTTCGACTTGAATGACATAACGATTGTCGTCGGCATGGGCTTGGGCAATAACGCCCACAGATAAGGCAATAACGGCACTGGCGATTTTGGTTAATTTCATTGTGCTTGCTCCATTTGTTATCAAGGTTGTAAGACCTAAGCGACACGGAGCATCTACTTGTGCTCCTATGGACAGACGGGCGTCTGCTGACTTAGGCGATTTCAACCTAACACAGGAATTTATTTTTAACAAACAAATAACAAAAGTAGCAATTTGTAAACATTTTGGGCTGTAAACAAAGAATGACAATTATGGCTGCGTTAACAGCCAAGCTATGTAGGGGAGAATATGCTGGCTAATTCATCCTAAGCTAATGAATTATCATTATGTTTTTTATTGATGTGATAGAGAGCTAGGCTTGTGACCGACAGGCCGTTTGATTATAGTGTCCGCCGTAAGTATTCCTAGGAGAGGACGAGATAATCGACATGGATGAGATTGAATTAAAAGCGTATTTAACACAGCGTGTGTTATCTTTCTGCCAAAGTTGGAATGAGATCGAAAATAATCTTTATGCCAAACTGCAAGCAGAGGAAGAAGCCTTAAGAAAGGTATTACCCGAAACAGAGTTCCACTATGCAGAGCGGACCGATTGGTTTGCACTGCTCAATGAACAAATCTCCCCCCGATAAGCCCCGTGTGTATGGCGGTAAAGTTCGCAACTCCTTTGGTTTTCCTTCAAAGTTTAATGGTTGTGACCATCCTCTTGAGCTGCTCGTTAACTTAAAACATAAGAGCAGAGCCGAAATCTATATCAAAACCAACACTCACTTCGAAGATGAGTATCTGTTTATCGTCCTTAAAAAGGCCGATGAATGGCGTATCGATAGCTATAAAAATCGTCGCTATGGCAATGAGAAATGGAGCACACAAATCCTGTGATTGGTGTAAACAGTGCGACCTTTCCCAATGCCTAAACTTAGGAGTTGTTAGGTTTATTGCTTTGAAATAAAAGCTATTTCCCCATGCACTCTGCGAGTAATTTAATAAAAAACTCGCTGCCTTTACGCTCACAAAATTGAATATTGCGCTCGGGAATTGATTCGGGGTCGTTGTAGTTAGCAAGGGCTAACTCCATACTAGCCTCGCGAATAATATGCAGGGTTGGATAGGGAGCGCGGTTGGTAAAATTGGCGGCAGAGTCCTGTGGTTCATCCTCGAAGCAATAATCGGGATGAAAATGCGCGAGCTGATACACGCCTTCATAGTCGTTGTCGAATAAGGCGTCGTTCGCCATATCGACCAGATCGAGGTAAGTGTAAAAGCCCTCAAAACCCCGCGGCAGAATAAACAGTGTAGTTTCGGCTTCGGGATGCGCATCTAGGTATTGGCATTCTTCAATCAAGGCTTTGAGCACTAGCTTGACTTTGGTTTGTTCAACAACGAGATAGCGAATACTGCCGCGCTCAACCTCACGTCTGGCGAAGGGGCAAATATTGTATTTCATGATCACTTTTTTCACCCAGTTATCGGTTTGTTGAGTGATCAGTTCTATCTCATTCATGCTAGTGCTTAACTCTTACGGCCAAAATTAGGGGGCGATCATAGGGATGATAGACGCCACAAGCAAGATGGCCATAGTGATATTAAAGATCTTCTGCTGGCGCTCGTTTTTCAAAATACGTTTAAGCGCCACGCCAAACCCAAGCCACACCACTGCGCAGGGAAAGGCCACACATAAAAATACTGTGGCAATAGTGACCACTTGCGGCGTGAGATCCTGTTGCACCGAGGTAAAAGTGGCAATTGCGCCCACGGCCATAATCCAGCCTTTAGGGTTAACCCATTGAAATGCGGCGGCTTGCAGAAAGCTAAAGGGTTTAGCGATACTTTTGCCCTCCATCTTGCTACTGCTGTTGGCAATCAGCCAAGACAGGTACAGGAGATACACAATCCCAATGATTTTAATCACTTGGTGGATAATCGGATAGGCTTGAAATAGGGCACTTAAGCCTAGGCCGATGGCGAGGATCATAGTGGGAAAGCCAAGGCTAATCCCCATCAGATGCGGAATACTGCGTTTAACGCCAAAGTTGACCCCAGAGGTCATCAGCATAATGTTGTTAGGCCCTGGGGTGATCCCCGATGAGAAGGCAAACAACGCGATAGCGAGTATTAACTCCATAGATCTATTTCACACCTTTTGTTGTCGTTATTGGCATTGTGATAAGGGCATATTCCCTCGATTTTTGCGCCGTGACTATGCAAGTTGCAGTCGCTCGGCGAGGCATTCTAGCGGGTAAATTGAGCCGCGCCTATACGCCCTGCGGGCATAATAAAGTAACAAATCATAACGAATTGGGAAGCCATGAATGCCTGAGTGCAATTTAGCCACAAGACTTGTCGAGAGCGATGATTTAACACTATGATGCATATCGACTTTCAGTCTTGGAAATAGCAACTATCCTTAAGCTGTAAAAATCGCAATAAGGGAATAAGTATGTATTTACCACAAACTATTGGGCGTTTATTGACGCTATTAACCATAGGTTTTGCCGCGCTGACGGCCTGTGTGAGTGTGGATGATTCGCAGGCGCTGCGAACCACAATTGTGACTTCGGGGGATTTGAGCCAATTACCGCCGAGCGCCATGACCTACAGTTGGCACTCAACACTCCAGAAAATCTTTGTCGACAGTCGATTAGACAAACAACAAGTCCAACAACATATGCAAGATACGCTAAAAAAAGTGTTGCTGACGAAAGGTTATCGTTGGGTTGAAGATCCGCAGCTGGCGGACTTTCAAGTCGGATTTGGCGTCGCCATGGGCACACAAATGTCGGACGAGCAGATACTCGCCGCCGCAGGCTTAGTGCCGGGTTTATCGAACCAAGGTGTGGACCCTAAAAAGTACGATAAAGGCTCAGTGCTAATTAGCTTTTTTAAACCGACGGGTATCGCGGGGCAACCCACCGAAATGGTCTGGCGAGTCCTTGCCCAAGGCTTTGCCAACATTAAAGATATGGATGAAGTTAGAGCCCGCTTCGATGGTTTAATCGATGAAATGCTGTTATCGCTGCCCGCCACCCATGCGGTGCAATAGTGCGGTTATCCCAGTTCGGTTGCAAACTGACTCTTATAAACAGATAGCTATAAAGAGAAGGTTATAAACTGACAGACTTAAGGCTGAAAGCTTAAGATCACTGTCATAAGGTATCCTCATAAGGCGAGTAAGATACTCGCCTTATGCTCTTGTGGGAATATAGGTTTAGGATGCCGCAATGATTGACTAGACTGTTCTCTGAGCTATTTACAGTTACAGGTATTTTTACAGGACTGGATGTGACGTCCGCAGGGATTTTTAAAGGGAGATTATGATGGCACAAAGTATCTTTGTTAATTTAGCGGTTGAAAATGTTCAACAATCACGGGCTTTTTACGCCGGCCTAGGGTTTGGGATTAATGAGCAATACAGCAATGAGCAGGCCGCTTGCGTGGTGATTGCCGACAATATTTATGTGATGTTGCTGGCAAAGCCTTTTTTCGCGGGTTTTACCGATAAGCCGATTGCCGATGCCCGCACCACGACAGAAGTGCTCAATTGCCTAGACTGCGACAGTCGGGAGCGTGTCGATCACTTGGTCAAGCTTGCCGAGCAGCATGGCGGCAAAGCCTATCGTCAAGCGCAGGATCAAGGATTTATGTATGGCCATGCTTTTGAAGATCCCGATGGACATATCTGGGAACTTGTTTATATGGTTGCGCAACCAAGTTAGAGCAAAGCCTCTGCTCGATTGATTTAATCTCTTCAAAATCAGGCTTATCCAAGAATGGCGAGCGTTGCGTGGGGCTTATGCTTTACACAACGCCGCTATTCCTAATCAAGCTAGCTTAAGCTGGCTTATTTTCTTGCCTTATTCTCTTTATTAGCTACATGAGTTTCGAGAAATTCCTTCAGAAAATCAAAATTATCCATATTTATTTCCCTATTCGTGAACGACACTTGGCCGGAAATCTGGACAAAGTTGATCGTCAAGCGGCGTGTGCCTCTATATTTAAAGTATTTTGTACTGGCAATCTCATCCAATGGGACAAACTGTTGTTTCATATCAAAAAGATGAAACTCGGCATCGTAGAGATTAAATATAAGGCCTTCTTGATAGATATCGATGTAATAACCATCAGGTCCAGCTTCAGCTAATCTAAGCTGTTCATCTTTAGCGGCTTTGCTCAATCTTATCGTTTCAGAAATGATCATGAAGACGAAGAAAAATGCCACCACAACGGCTAAAACGACAACAATTGTAAATCCTATATCCCATGGTTCTGTCGATAGCGATGCGGTCAGTTCCTTCCAAGGACCGCTTGCTATTATCAACGGGATTATTAAGAGCAACATTATCCCAGATTGCTTACTACGTAATTCTTGTTGGAATGCACAGCGACGGATAAAATTTTGAGGTCCTTGTTTCATAAAATATATTCCATATAGAGATTTTTACCTTGGAAAAGGTGAGCGCCATTTTATCCATGTGGGATGCTGGGAGTGGGTGCGGCTGAGTGATTGCAAGATAAGGGTGATCACAATGCTTTAGGTATGAGTATATCGAGGTTCAACCTAAGCGATTTAGACGCTTCACTACTGTCATCTAACGGTTTAGCAATGAGTGTACTGATAGCCATAACGGCGTTCAACACACTCATTTGACAGGAATTTTAGCTTATATTAGTCAGCTAACGCTACGCTGACTTCATAGGCGGTGAATTTGCGAATATTAATCACGCCCGTATCGAAGATCAGATACTGACCTTTTATCCCCTGTAAAATCCCGCTTACTACCTCATTTTTATCGAAGTTGTGGGAAGTGATCTTCTTCGGAAAGGTGTCGATGGGATAGTGAATCGACTGAATCGTTTCATCTAAACGTTCGATGCTGTAATCGCCTTTTTGCATGCCGATTTCATGCAACTTAGCCTCAATTTGCGGGATCAGTTCCACCGCCTTAGCATTTAAATCGATATCGTCGGCGTGGCCCTTAAGCATGGTTTGCCAGTGGGTTTTATCATTGATGAGTTTGGCTAACTCCACTTCCACTAAACCCGAGATTTGTCGTGTCGACACTTTAAAAATCGGTAAACCTTGAGTCGCACCCTGATCTATCCAGCGAGTAGGCAATTGTGTGTGGCGAGTGATACCGACCTTGATGCCTGAAGTATTAGATAGATAAACATAATGTGGCACAAAACAATGGCTTTGCGCCCACTCTGGCTCGCGGCAAGTACCTTGGTCAAAGTGACAGGTTTCGGGCTTCATAATGCACATATCGCAACTGGCGAGCTTTTGCATACACACAAAGCAATGGCCTTGCGAATAGCTCTTTTTGGTCTTTTTGCCGCAGTTACAGCAGAAGATGTTACCCGTGTGGGTAAGAGTTAACGGCTTGCCAATTAAGGGATTCAGTGGCAGTAACTCGTCGCCAACAACCAATTGATACTGTACTTGTTGCGCCTCATCTAAGTGTGCGCGCAGCTTTTTTAGCGTTCCTAACATAGGTGTTCCTAGTTTTTTATGGTGTCACTGGGTTTGGTAAGGCATCCAGCGCACTTATGCATTCGTCATTGCGTGGTGTGCAGTATACAAGATTATCCCGCCGAGTTTAGATAGGAATTCTCGATTGAGAGCCTAACTATCATTTGTGGCTAATCAGGGCTTTCTGGTGGCGTAATTATGTTAATAAATTGATTGTATTGATAAAAACCAGTAACTTAGCAGCCATTGTTCAGGGAGGTAAACGATGCGGATAGTATTAGGGCTGATTTTTTTCTTGTCGATGCAGGTGATGGCGCAGGCTGGCAAGATGCAGATCCATTCTGAAATATTGAATGATGACATTAACTTGCAAATCAAACTCCCCGAAACCTATGGCCATTCCAGCGACTTCCGTTATCCCGTTTTAGTTGTCTTGGATGGCTCAACACAATTTGAGCATATTGCCGCGAATGTCGGTTTTTTAAGTAGCTATGCCATTATCCCTGAGCTGATTGTCGTGGGTGTCAGCTCGAATAATCGCTTAAAGTCGTTTACGCCGACCCAATTAGAACAGTTTAAAGATCGAAGTGGTGGGGCTGAGAACTACAGGCAGTTTTTAGAAACAGAACTACTCAGCAGCTTGGGCCAGAAATATCGTATTGCCGATTACCACATACTTTCGGGACACTCTATGGCTGGGCTATTCAGCAGCTATGTGGCTCTGACGCCTGACACTCGGTTTAATGCGGCAATATCCATCAGCCCAAGCCTTTGGTGGGACAATGATTGGCTTGTCCGCGAGTCCGCGAAGCTAGCCGTTGCCAAACGGACAAAACCCATGCGCTGGTTTTTGAGTATGGCCAGTGAACCCAACGAGATGGCCAGCGCCTTTGCAGCCCAAATCACCCAATTGCAAAATACCTTGGGTAATAGCCCGTCAGTGAAGCCTCCTTCAACCCAAATGTTGCAATGGTTTGATAAACGCTTTCCCGAAGAAACCCATGACAGCACCCCGCTTATCGGCAATGTTGAGGCATTAAAGACGCTGTTTGCGAATTGGAATGCGGTGCCCGAAATCGCGGTGATGCCGCTAAAGGCGTTAAAGCAGTTCTATCACCAGCAAACGGCGGTCTTCGGTTATGAGTTTCCGCTCTCTGCCCAGCAATATAATGTCTATGGCCTCAAGGCCAGCTATGAGCAAAAAACGGCGTGGGGTGTGGAGATTTTACAGGAGGGGACAAAGGTGTTTCCCATGTCTGAGGTGCTCTGGGATAGCTTAGCAACCGCCTACGATCTTGATGGTCAAACCGCCCTCGCGATTGATGCTTCCAACAAAGCGGTGCAGTTGGCAAAGCAATCCGACTCAGTGTTTTTAAATGAAATCTTGAGTCAGGCCAAAAGTCTACAAGGCAAGACTCGCCAGTAGCACGGTTTAAACGCTAACAGTGTCGCAACATATTTGGACAAGCGCCCAGCATCTGGGTAATCTTGTCATCCTTTTTAATCATTGAGACCGTATCTTGCCAGCCAATTTTTTACTCCTGCTCGCCGCCGCTATTTGGGGCTTTGGTTTTGTCGCCCAAACCTTAGGGATGGAGCATTTATCGCCCTTTGCATTCAACGGGTTACGTTTCTTAATTGGTACTGTGTCACTCGTTCCTCTGGTGTGGTACTTGGCTCGGCAAGGCAAAATTCATCTCGGTACACCCAAAGACTTTGCCATGGGCTGCGGGGTGGTAGGCGGACTGTTATTCGCTGGCGCATCGCTACAACAGGTGGGGCTGCTTTATACCACGGCGGCTAATGCGGGTTTTATCACTGGGCTTTATATCGTGTTAGTGCCGATATTGGGCTTAGCCCTGAAACATGCTACTGGCGCAAATACCTGGGTGGGCTGCGGTATCGCCGTGGTCGGGCTGTATTTTTTAAGCATTAAAGAAGGCTTTCACCTCGGTTATGGCGATACGCTGCAATTGATTGGCGCACTGTTTTGGGCGATGCATATTTTGGCAGTGGATCATTTTGCCAAGCGAATTTCGCCAGTGTTACTCGCCATGATGCAATTTTTGGTGTGCGGCGTATTAAGCCTGCTGGTGTCGGCGGCCATTGAGGTGACGACTGTCGATAAGGTGATTGCAGCTTGGGGCTCACTGGCCTACGCGGGGCTGATTTCAGTGGGTATTGCCTACACTTTACAGGTGCTGGCGCAAAAGCATGCTCATCCTGCGCACGCGGCGATTATTTTAAGTCTAGAAACCGTGTTTGCGGCCATCGGCGGTATTATGTTCCTTGGAGAGAGCTTAGGGCTGCGCGCCTTGTTGGGTTGCGGTTTAATGTTGCTGGGGATGTTGATTTCCCAAGTGCCGCTGCGATATTTGATTAAGTCTCGGCACCAGAAAGTCAGTTAGCTCACCATAAAAAACGCCGCAGGGTTTGCCCGCGGCGTTTTTTGTTGAAGGGGTTGAAGGTTAACGACTGAGTTTATCCAGCACTAAGTCATCACCGAGGGCATAGAGGGATTGCACCAGTTGTTCCTCTTGGGCGAGGTCGGTTAAGCCTAAACCTATGGTGGCGCGAAACAGGGCAATGCCGGTATGGCCTGCGGTCTCAAACTGGCTGCTAAACTGTTCGATATTGATACCTAGTGCGGTGATGCGATTGGAAATATCCAGCACTAAACCGGGTCTGTCGTAGGACACTAGGCTGTAGGTTAGCCGCTTAATGGGTTTGAGGGCGACCGAGGTTTTTGAATAGGTGAGGGTGAGGCCGTCGATGCATTCCAAGGCTTCAATCAGCTCGTCCATTTTCAGGGAAGGCACCTCGAGTAACAATATGGCGGCAAAAATCCCGTCGATATGGCGCAACTCTGAGTCTAACCAGTTGCCGCCATGGCGACTCACGGCGTGGGCGATTTGCTCGACTAATCCTTTTCTATCAGGTGCTTGAAGCGTGATTAAATATCGTAGCATGGCGACTGACTCCTATTTTTTGTAAAAGGCACCTGTTTTAAAATCGGGTGTAACACAACTGTCATCTTTGCGTCATATAATTCAACGCACTTAGAATGAAGGGTGTTGTTATTGCTCAGTTTATGCTCAAACAGTGTAAGCATAGCATTTCGCAATTCCTAGCGAAAAAACTCACAGGCTTTAATAATAGAGGTTCTTAATGGAAAGTCAGGTCATTCAACCTGGTTCTGCGCCGCAAAGTATGCTGAAAGGCGGACGTTCAAGTCGCAGGGCATTTAAGGATAAAGCGGCTCAAATTGGGGTCACGATTGGCGGCACTATGGTGTTTGTCGCCTTATTGTTGATCTTCTTCTATTTGCTGTACGTGATTAAACCCATTTTCGACAGCGCGGATGTGACTCCGGTAAAAAGCGTGAGTTATCAACATGCTGAAGTCTCGACCCTGATGGTCGGTGCCGACGAGCAAAATGAGGTCATGTATCGCGTGGCCGCCGATGGCCAAGTGGATTTCTACACGGTTGCCGATGGCAGCTTACTCTCCAGTTTTACACCGCCATTACCCGCTGGTGTGAGCGTCACCAGCGCCGCGATTGCCGCGCCGAGTGAGCAACGCTTTGCACTGGGGTTAAGTAACGGTCAAGCCTTAATTGTGGGAATCGAATTTGGCTTAAGTTATCCTAACAACAAGCGCCTTATTACCCCAAAACTGCGTTACAGCGCGGGTGAAGCGCCGATCACGATCGATGAGTCGGGCAGCGCTATCCATCATTTAGCCTTTAGTTACAGCAACGATAAAATCAGCTTCGCCTACCAAGATGACAATGGCGCTTGGCGTTTAAGCCGTCTCGAAGGTCAAGAAAACATGATGACCGAAGAGGTGGAATGGACGACCACGGGGGCACTGTTACCTGATGCCCCTAAAAAAGTCGCACACCAATTGATGACGCCTGACCAACGCCAATTGATGCTGCAAATGGGCAACAAGGTGTTTATCTACAATATCCGTGATGTTGAAAGCCTAGATTTAATGCAGGTAATCGATGCGGAAAAGGAAAAGTCTAAGGTTAACAACATTGCCTTACTCGCCGGTGCCAGTTCGATTCTGGTGAGCTACGACTCAGGTGTAGTGACCCAGTACTTCCAAGTGAATGGTCCAAAAGGCCGTTTATACAAAGAGATCCGTGAGTTTACTGACTTAGCACCAGTGGCCTCGATTGCCTCTGAGTTCTACCGTAAAAGTTTTGCCGTGGTGAGCCCAGAGGGTGAGTTATCACTCCTGTATACCACCAGTGAGCGCGAACTGTTTGATGAAAAATTTGACCTTAAAAACCCAGGCGTGATGGGCTTTAGCCCACGTTCGAACGGCCTAGTGGTCGAAGCGAACAAACAACTGAATATCTTCCACGTGGAAAACTCGCATCCAGAAGTGTCTTGGAGCGCGTTGTGGAATAAGGTGTGGTACGAAGGTTACCCAGAGCCAAAGTTTGTGTGGCAATCCACCTCGGGTAGCGATGACTTTGAAGCCAAGCTCAGCTTAATGCCATTGGCCTACGGCACCATGAAGGCGGCGTTCTACGCCATGCTGTTTGCCGTGCCATTAGCGATTGCGGGCGCCATTTATACTGCTTACTTTATGTCGCCAAAGGTGCGCGGCATTGTTAAGCCAACCATTGAAATCATGGAAGCCTTACCGACGGTTATCTTAGGTTTCCTCGCCGGACTTTGGTTAGCTCCGCTGATTGAAGAGCACTTGCCGGGCATCTTAGTGTTACTGGTACTGCTGCCGACGGCGATTCTGGTGTCGGCTTACTCTTGGAGCAAATTACCCGGCACTTGGAAACAACGTCTGCCTGAAGTGTATCAGGAGCTGATGCTAATTCCGGTTATCTGCTTTGTGGGTTGGTTCTCCTTTGCCATCAGCCCGATGATCGAAGTGGCGCTGTTTGATGGCAACACTCGTCAATTTATCACTAACGAATTAGGCATCACCTTCGACCAACGTAACGCGCTGGTAGTAGGTATCGCCATGGGCTTTGCGGTTATTCCAACGATTTTCTCGATTGCCGAAGACGCGATTTTCTCTGTGCCACGCCATTTATCGAACGGCAGTTTGGCGCTGGGCGCGACGCCTTGGCAAACCCTAACACGTGTAGTGCTGTTGACCGCAAGCCCAGGGATTTTCTCTGCGGTGATGATGGGTCTAGGCCGCGCTGTGGGTGAAACCATGATCGTACTGATGGCAACGGGTAACACCGCCATCATGGAATGGAGCGTGTTTGAAGGTATGCGTACGCTGGCGGCTAACATTGCGGTGGAAATGCCAGAGTCGGCGATTGGCAGCTCGCACTACCGTGTGCTGTTCCTCGCGGCCTTCGTTCTGTTCGTATTTACCTTCTTCTTTAACACGATTGCCGAAGTGGTAAGACAGCGTCTGCGTGACCGCTATAGCTCGCTGTAATGGAGATAAGATAATGATACTAAATACTATTTCGCCAATGACCTTGAGAGGTTTGTGCAATGGGTAAGTGGGTAAAATCAGGCTCGCCATGGATTTGGATGACAGGTGGCGCGGTGAGCATCAGTTTGATTGCAGTATTAGGCCTGTTACTGCTCATTGCATGGCGCGGATTAAGCTACTTTTGGCCTGCAACGATTTATCAATGGGAACTCGAAGATAACACAGGCGCGCGTTCAACCTTAATCGGTGAGATTTACGATAGGGAGGAAGTGCCAACCGAACGCTTAACCGCCGCGGGCCATGTGTTTAAACAACCACCCGGTGAGTTTGTGACACGTTACTTAGTGAAAACCGGTAACCGTGAGTTTGTGGGCTTAGATTTCCGTTGGATTTTAGCAACAGACATTATCAGCCGTAGCGAGCCAGCCGATGTGGCCATGCTCGAGCGTGCTAAAAACGGTAACTTTTATGGCTACCCAGTGGCCGTGATTGAAAACGGTAAACGCTTAGAGCTTAAAAACGATGCGCTTGAATCCTCCTTAATGGAGCATATCGACCGTGCCGTTACTTTGTCTGACAAAGCGTTATCACTGCAAAAGCAAGATATTGGTGCGATTAACTACAAGATTGAAAAACTGCGTTTAAAAGAGCGCCGTTACGAGTTAGATGGTGAGTTGACCGATAGCCGTAAGCAAGAGTTAGCTGCGGCGAAAGTGGCGCTCGAGCAAGACTATAAACTGCTTGAAAAAGAGCTGTTTGCCCTGCGTGATGAAGCGGCTCGCGACTCTGTTATCGTGCGTGATATGCGTGGTGTTGAGGTCGAGCTTAAGCTGGATTCGGTTCTCGATGTCACCTACGTCAACCACTTAGGCTTGATGGGGAAAATCGGCAAATGGTTTGTGGGACTGGGCCGCTTTGTCAGCGACGACCCACGCGAAGCCAACACCGAGGGCGGCGTGTTCCCTGCGATTTTCGGTACTGTGTTTATGGTGCTGTTGATGGCGATTATCGTGACGCCATTCGGGGTGATTGCTGCGATTTACCTGCACGAATATGCCAAAAAAGGCCCTATCACTAAGATGATCCGCATTGCGGTAATCAACTTGGCGGGTGTGCCATCGATTGTGTACGGGGTGTTTGGTTTAGGGTTCTTCGTATACATGATGGGCGGCTCGATTGACCAACTGTTTTACGCCGAAGCCTTACCATCACCGACCTTTGGTTCGCCAGGGGTGATTTGGTCGGCGCTGACATTAGCGATTCTGACCCTGCCAGTGGTGATTGTATCGACCGAAGAAGGCTTAAGCCGTATTCCGAGTGCTGTGCGTCAAGGCAGTTTGGCACTGGGTGCGACTAAGGCCGAAACCCTGTGGCGGATTGTGATCCCGATGGCAAGCCCTGCGATTATGACGGGTTTGATTTTAGCCGTGGCTCGCGCTGCGGGTGAAGTGGCACCGTTAATGCTGGTGGGTGTAGTGAAATTAGCACCGACATTGCCACTGGACTTAAACTTCCCGTTCGTGCATTTAGAACGTAAATTCATGCACTTAGGGTTCCATATTTATGATGTGGGCTTCCAGAGTCCTAACGTTGAAGC
Organism: Shewanella mangrovisoli; assembly: GCF_019457635.1. Classification (NCBI taxonomy): domain Bacteria; kingdom Pseudomonadati; phylum Pseudomonadota; class Gammaproteobacteria; order Alteromonadales; family Shewanellaceae; genus Shewanella; species Shewanella mangrovisoli. The sequence continues at coordinate 3,116,279 of NZ_CP080412.1, read as the reverse complement.
GGCACGTCCTCTGGTATACGCCACCTCCTTCTTGCTGGTAACAGTGATTGTGGCACTGAACTTAACCGCGATTAGTGTGCGTAACCACTTACGTGAAAAATATCGTTCGCTTGAGCATTAATCAGCGATTATCCTGAAAGTATTAGGACTGAATATGATTTCTATAGATTCGACAGCCATGAAAACCAACAACTTTGACTTAGCAAACTTGAGCCAGAACGATACCGCACTGGAGATCCGCAACTTAGACCTGCGCTATGGTGACAAGCAAGCGCTGTTTAATGTGTCGATGAAGATCCCGAAGAAGCAAGTTACGGCGTTTATCGGCCCCAGCGGCTGTGGTAAATCCACCTTATTGCGCTGCATTAACCGCATGAACGATCTGGTCGACAACTGCCATATCGACGGCGAGATTTTGCTGCACGGTCAAAATATTTATGACAAAAAAATCGACGTTGCCGCTCTGCGCCGCAACGTAGGTATGGTGTTCCAGCGTCCTAACCCATTCCCTAAATCGATTTACGAAAACGTGGTTTATGGTCTGCGTTTGCAGGGCATTAACAACCGCCGTGAACTCGACGAAGCGGCCGAGCGTTCGCTACGCGGCGCGGCGATTTGGGATGAAGTGAAAGACCGTCTGCACGATAACGCGTTTGGTTTATCCGGCGGTCAGCAGCAACGTCTGGTGATTGCCCGTGCGATTGCCATCGAGCCGGAAGTTTTACTGCTCGACGAACCGACTTCGGCCCTAGACCCGATTTCAACCTTAACCATCGAAGAGCTGATCACTGAGCTTAAGACTAAGTACACAGTGGTTATCGTGACCCACAACATGCAACAGGCGGCGCGGGTGTCGGACCAAACGGCCTTTATGTATATGGGCGAATTGGTGGAATACGCCGATACCAACACTATTTTCACCACACCGAAAAAACGTAAGACCGAAGATTACATTACCGGCCGTTACGGTTAATCACCTTGCCTTTGGTAGTGGTGATGTGAGTGATAAGCGATTAACGAAATAAGCCACCGCCTAGAACCGAGTTAAGCATTGCAAACTCCATCTAGGCGTTGATACAGTTGAGTAAAAGGTTGGCCAAATGGAAAATATGAATTTAAACAAACATATCTCTGGGCAATTTAACGCCGAGTTAGATGATATCCGTAACCGTGTACTCGCCATGGGTGGCTTGGTTGAGCGTCAGTTAGAGCAAGCTATCGACGCCTTAAGCACCTTAGATGCCGAATTAGCGCAAAAGGTGATCACCGGCGATCACAAAGTGAATGGCATGGAAGTCTCGATTGACGAAGAATGCACCCGCATTATCGCCAAACGCCAACCGGCAGCGAGCGATTTACGTCTGATCATTGCGATTTCAAAATCGATTGCCGATCTTGAGCGTATCGGTGATGCCTGTGTACGTATTGCCAAGGCCGCATTAGATAAGCGCTTGAATAATCAGCAGCCATTATTAGTCAGCATTGAAAATATGGGCCGCCATGCGATTCGTATGCTGCATGCAACGCTCGATGCCTTAGCCCGTATGGATGCCGATTCGGCGCTGGAGCTTCACAAAGAAGATGCCAAGCTCGACCGTGAATACGAAGGCATTATCCGTCAATTAATGACCTACATGATGGAAGATCCACGCTCAATCCCCGATGTATTAGACGTACTCTGGGCAGCCCGTGCGGTTGAGCGTGTCGGCGACCGTTGTAAAAATATCTGCGAATACATTATTTACTACGTGAAAGGCAAAGACGTTCGTCATACTTCCTACGAAGATATGGAAAAGGATTTAAAGGACTAAACGCCTTTTATCACACGGCTTTATCCATAAACGCTCTGCCTAACCGCAGAGCGTTTTTGTTTAAGGGGTTAATGGGGGATGGCCTTGAATAGACGGTAAGAAGGTTGGCGAGGTTGTTTGTTATGAGGATGGGCGAACCATGGTATTTGCTCAACGACACGCAGCAAGTCCTTCCTTGGATGCTCGACCGCCCCGTCCATGGGGCGGACGGTCGTCTCGCTAATCACCATGGCTCACCTGTTTAGCATCGCGTAGCCTGTAAATTTTAAAGAAATACAAAGCATGCTTAGGGATATTTACAAGCTAGAACTTCAATTCTAACACATGAATTTCGGATAGAAATTTCTATGTATTAACGCTCAAAGTAACTGCGTTGTACGCATCAGCGGCCTTTACTTGTTAGAGCTATTTCCTTCAAACTTTAGGGAGTTTCACTTGCAAACTTGGAAGGTAAATACTTATTGGATTATCCTCACCTCGATTGTTGTCAGATGGATTTAGATAATTCTTGATATGTTCAATCAACTCATTTTTTGCGGATTCCATTCTGTCTATTAATGTATAGATATCAGATACATCTATAACTATCGTTCGCCCTTGAGCTACATCGAATGGAATCTTGTCTCCTTTCCTAATGATTTGAATAGTCGGGAGCTTCGTCATATGCCTGACGCCCAACTCGTAAAATGCATTTGGATTGCCAAATGAAAGGTCTGCAACGCAAAACTTGCTCGAAACTATGTGCTCAAATATCTGCTGTGAAATCAATCCAGACCGACCGATTTTGTCGGCCCTCACAACTTGAATTCCAAATTTTAAAAATGCAGGTTCTACTAAGTGCTTCAAAAGCATATCAGCATGTTTGCGTTCTGCTGATGATTCCTCCCCGATTGGGGTGATATAAAAGCAAAGTTTTTCTACATCAGATAAATCAGTCTGACTGTTATCTACGTCGTCAGATTCTTCGTTTTCACTGGGAGCCAACTCGGTACCAACAAATTCGGAAGCTTTACTAGCTTTCTTAGGGGTTGTTGCGTTTATGACGGAGCCATCTAATCGTATGGTTTTCTTTCCTCCAGAGTGCTCTAGTATTATTCCTGCGTATTCGGCATTTGAAATTATTATGCTTTTAGCTTCCTCTACACGTTCTCGAGGTATGGAGTATCGATTTTCCAAAACATTATTAAGAAACTCTTCGTCTGGTAAAAGCTTTCCATCATAATCTGAGTAAAATTTACTTGGTAATGTAGGAATCCGTACCGCTTTTATGGCAGCTTCTGATCTTTCCTCAGGATAGTTCGGCGCCAGTAACTTTCTTCCAGTTTCAGATAGATGAAATTTATCACCCTCTTTCACGATTAGTTCATAAGCTTGAGCACCCCAAATCAGATATTTTGTGTTTGGAGACTTAGAGCCGACATTCATTGCCCCAGCTATTTCGTCCCACGTCGCTGAACCTCCGGCATATATCTCATGTATTGGTTTTATGACAGCAAGACATTCTTCTAATGTCTTTTTTGGGAGCTCATTTGTTGAGAATTGCTTTTTTCCCGTTTTCGGACCGCGCTGCTTAGCTTCAGCCTTTTCTGCTTCGTCTGTCATAACCTACCCCATTAAGTGATTTAAATTTTCAAATAATCTAACGCTTTTCAAATCTCAAATGCCAAACAGATTGCGAATCTTCCTTAACACATTAGTAGTCTAAAATACTGTAAAAGCAAATTTGGTCTTGCTAATAGGGGTCGTGGAAATACAGCCAGACACCAATTTGACGCCATAGTTTTTTGCATATTGATTGACTAAGGCCTCGAGCTGTATATGGGGTAAAAAAGGATGAACACCCAATGACCACATTGTTCTAATGTCGTCCTCTGAACGTTTCACTTGGCTAATTTTACATACGTCTTTCATCATGCCAGCAATACATGAAGCGGCACTCAAGTTTTGTTTGATTTCAAGTGCTATGAATTGTTCAAGGCGAGCATGTCTTTTTCGGATCAAAAAGTCTATCGCCATAAATTTTTGATTTTTAGATATTCGTTTATCCATTGAATACTGAAACTCACGGAACCATTCATCCACTAGCAGTTGAGTTTCTAGAAACATGGCAAACTCAACTTGCAACCAGACCTCCCAGCCAGTCAATTTATTAGTCTCAATCAGTTTCAGTCGTTCAATAATATGCTTCTGACCAAAAAAATTGACCGCTAGCTCATTAATAAATTGAAAGTCATTCTTAACCATGAAATACCTTTGTTGATTAGTAAAATAATAATAAATCTGGCCACTAACTTTAAATCAATAACATAATGTACTTTCGGTTTGTCTACAACTTGTACGAGGTGAAATGGCTTAATTAAGAGTAATCAAAAGTTGAATGGCTAAAAATCAGACATAATATTTAGCTAACTCAATAAAAATTGGTGTATTTAAAACATGCTAATTCACCCACTCATAAAACAAATTGGGAGTGATTGATAGTTAAGCAGAACTATAGTGAATTGTAGTGAAGGTGCCGACAGCTTGACGCAAAGTGCCGTCATCGCTTTCGAGATGTTCGCAGTAATCGGTTATTTTGAGTCAATTATCATGGGGGATATTTTATCAGGTCAGTTAATTGGCTAAAGCATCCGTGTTTATCGCAGCGAATGATTCGGCTCATATCATCCACCAATTCGAGGTAATCCGTTAAGGTAAATGCAATCCCCTTGGATTGCTGAGTAGCTAGCCAATAATAAAGGCGAGAACTTCCCGCCTTGATTACGTAATTTGAAGATTGGCTAGGATTCAGGGCACACTTTGGGCTCGCGTTTAAACCGAATAATTCGCGGTAGCAGTAAGCCTGCGATAACCACGATAATCCCTAACAGTTGCAACTCGGTCACAGCTTGGCCAAGCATAAACGAGGTTAATACGGAGAAGATGGGGACAAAGTTGAAAAACAGTGCTGCGTTGGCTGAGCCTAACTGACGCACGCCATTTAGCCACAATAAATAGCCTGCAACCGTACCAAATACGCCGATATAGACGACTTCGGCCATGCCTAGCGCCGTACTATTGAATAACTCAGCGAAGGGATGCACCTCTGGCGATACCAAACACAAAGCGCCAATCACCGCAGCGCCACTCAACATGCCGATAAAGGTATAGGGGATGACTGGCATCCAGCGGCTGATACCTTGGCTGAAATAGGTGTAAAAACTCCAGGCCAGCATGCCGCCAAATATTAATTTATCTCCGTGGTTTATCTGCATCGAGAAGAGGGTTTCAAGGTGTCCATTGGTGATCACCATCAGCACACCGGTGAGACTCACCAGCAGACTAAAACACTGGGCAAACGATGGCAGCGTTCGCAGGGCAACACAGGCAATCAGTGATGTTATGAGCGGGCTAAGGGCCATGATTAATGAGCCGTTCGTCGCATTAGTTGACGCCAATCCCGTAAACAGCCCCAGGTTAAGTCCGCCTATACCTACCGCGCTGACGAGGATAATCCACAGCCATTGATTGATGCTTAAGTGCAATTTCGGCATACGGACGAGCTTGAGGTAGACAGCGAGACAGGCCGCGGCAATCACAAAGCGCCAGAACACTAAGGTCAAGGCATGCACTTCGCTTAACACTTGTTTACCAATGGGAAAGCAACTCCCCCAAAAGAAGGTACAGATAATCAGCAGGATCACTGCTTTCATCGTTGGATCAGATTTCATTGCCACTCCGGATGACTTGTCAAATTCTAAGTCTTAGTGTATTGATTTCAATAATTGGATAAACAAGCAAAAGTAAGACGGTAAATGCCAATAATGAAACCTAACTATTCGTTGGACGATCTGCGCTGTTTTTGCGCCGTGGCACGGTCTGGCAGCTTTAAGGAGGCCGCCCAATCCTTAGGTATGCCGCTCTCCACCTTGAGTCGCCGTATACGCCAGCTAGAGACTGATTTGCAATTAAGATTGCTTAATCGAGACGCCCACCGCGTCATCTTAACCAGCATTGGTGAGCAGTATTTTGAGCGCTCGGTAGCCCTGTTTGATGAACTCAATAATATTGACGAAGACTTGCATCGGGATAAGTACCAACCACAGGGGAAAATCCGCATTTCCGCGCCCATCAACTCTGGCACTCACTTCCTGCGGTCGATTTTTTATGATTTTCTGCTGCAATATCCCGATATTCAGTTGGATTTGAGCTTTTCAAACTCGCTTATCGATATTGAAGCGGAAGGCATGGATGTGGCGTTTAGAGTGGGCAATCCAGTGGTTGAAAATTGGATTGCCAGACCGTTAAAGCATATTCACTTTATTTTGTGCTCTCACCCTGACTACGACATTTCGAGTATTACTACGCCAGACAAGTTATGCGGTCATCCAACCATTATTTGTCGCCCTATGATACCTTGGCAATTGGTGCATAAAACGACTGGCGAAGAGTTTGATTATCACCCGAACAAGGGCGTCAGGCTGGAGGTGGATGAACTGATGCTACTGACCCACGCCATTAAAACTGGGATAGGTATCGGATACGTGCCGGATTATTTTGCGCTACCTATGATAGCGCAGGGGGAGGTGAATCATGTCCTACCTGACTGGAGTAGCAAAGCCCGAACCTTGTCCATGTTATATCGGGACCGCGACCATCTCCCCATGCGGGTACGGTTGTTTATCGAGTTTGTGAAATTGCACTTTAAATAGGGCTCGCGTTATTCCGCCAGCCAAGGAACACCGACATTTGAGCGCGTTGGGTTTATAGCGCGCAGGCCGGCAGATATTCGGATAATTCCAATAGATTCAAATCGGGATCGCGGATATAGACGGAGTTGATGCGGCCTGTGGCGCCGGTGCGCAGTACTGGGCCTTCAATAATCGCAACTTCAAGGCTGTTTAAGTGGTTAATCACTTCTTCGATATTGTGGCTGACCACAAAGCAGAGATCGGCGCTGCCGGGCGTAGCAAGGTTTGCTTTAGGCTCAAATTCAGCGCCCGCTTGGTGAAGATTGATTTTTTGATCGCCAAAACTTAAGGCGATTCGGCCCTGACCAAAGATGGACTTTTTCATCCCTAACACGCGTTGATAAAAGTCGATGCTGGCCTCGATATCTTTCACGGTTAACACTAAATGGTCTAGGCGGGTCACGCGCATATTCTTTCCCTCGATACCGTAGCGGTTTGGTGTTCTCTGCGCCTTACCTTACATCAAGTGCTGGTGCAAAAGTGACTCTGTGGTAGCATTTAACGCGCTTTTTAGCGTAAATAATTTATGCCTTTTTTTATCCCATTGGATTTGATGAGATTGTAATGAAGAAAACCTTAGCCCGTGGTTTGATGAACCTGCTGCCGATGGCTTTAAGCCTGTGGTTGTTTTGGTCATTGTTTGTATCGTTAGATGGTTTAGGGATTTTTATTTTAGAGTTGGTAGGGATTAACCAACATTTTGTCGGCGCGGGCTTTATCTTAGTCGTGGCCATAGTGTTTGCCGTGGGGCTGTTGTTTTCGGTGAGTCCTATTGTGTGGCTCTATGGCTGGATTGAACGTCAGTTGATGCGTTTTCCGCTGTTTAAATCTGTCTATGGCAGTATTCGTGATATCGCTTCTTTAATGAACCGTGAGGGAAAACCCAATACTCAGCAAACCGTGTTGGTTAAACAGGCCAATGGCGGGTTTGTGGTGGGCTTTATTATGACGGATACACCGCCGCAGCCCTTGCTCGATGCCTTACCCGAAGGGGATTGGGTGCCTGTGTTATTCCAACTCAGTTACCAAATGGCGGGGGTCACTAGCCTAGTTAAACGTGAAGATTTGATTTTAGTGGATTGGTCTTTTGAAGAGGCGATGCGCTTTAATTTAACGGCGGGGATCTCACAAACGCCGGGCGCGGCGACGGCAAAAACTAAAGCTGAATAAGTGGGTTTTGGTTTTTGCGTCAGTTTTTTGCGTCAAATAGAGGCATTTTTGTGATACAATTCGATGGCGACTTAATAGGTCGCCATTTTTTATGCTAATTCAGCGGCAGCTGTTTAGCATTATCTGTGTCTCTATTGAGTCAGTTTTCGACAGCATGTGGTCTCTGTTTGAAGGCAATCCAGTAGAGCTTAAGCAAGGCCGAGTCGATATTTGTTACTGGTTAACCGCTAATCGCGCTTTGCATTCCTCATCCTCGATATCATGAATATCGAACCGCTTATATGCATTATGTCGCCATTGAGGTTGAACCCAGCGATTCGCTCGCATGGTGTCGATGCTCGCTGTCGTTGAGAGTCTGATAGGTTCTTAAAGCGCATTGCACAGCAGCGGTGTAGTTGTTTATCGAGTCAATAGTTTACCGATTTTGCTATTAAGCAAAAGCGTCGAGCAAACGGGGAAGCGTTTTCAACATGAGTATGACATCACAAGGAATTGCCGACCGCGAGCCCTTGTCATGGATTATTTGTGCATATTTCATCCTGATCACATACTGCTGAGGCTAGAGTTATCTATTATTGAGCTATCTCTTCAATATCGAAGGGATTTTAATAGGGAACTGGCTAGAACAAGGGAGTTTTATGTCTATCAAGTCGAGTATTAATCCACCGGTTTTTTATTCGTCGGTCTTTTTTATCACCTTAATGGTGATGATCTGCGCCATTTGGCCTACCGAGGCCAATCACTTTTTCAAATCCATGCAGTCTTGGCTAGAAGCCAAAGCGGGCTGGTTATATATCCTTGGCGTGGCGATTTTTCTGATTTTTATCATCTTTGTCATGGTCAGTCGCTTTGGCGATATTAAGCTCGGTCCAGACCATGCCGTGCCCGACTATAGCTATAAGAGCTGGATTGCCATGCTGTTTTCGGCGGGGATGGGGATTGGATTGATGTTCTTCGGCGTTGCCGAACCTGTGATGCATTACTTAGCGCCGCCCGATGCAACGCCTGAGAGTTTGGCCGCCGCCAAAGAAGCGATGAAGATTACGTTCTTCCATTGGGGCATACATGCGTGGGCGATTTACGGGGTGGTTGCCCTGAGTTTGGCCTATTTTGCCTATCGGCATAAGCTGCCACTGTTACCCCGCAGCGCACTCTATCCCTTAATCGGTGAGCGCATTCATGGTCCGATTGGCCACTGCGTCGATACCTTTGCGGTATTGGGAACAATGTTTGGGGTCGCGACTTCCCTAGGTTTTGGGGTGTTGCAGGTTAACTCGGGGCTAAGCTATTTATTCGAGCAACTGCCTAATAACACCACGGTGCAAGTGTCGCTGATTATTGGCATTACCTTGCTCGCCACCCTGTCGGTATTTTCGGGGCTCGATAAAGGGGTGAAGCGCTTAAGTGAGCTTAACTTAGGCTTGGCCCTTATTCTGCTGCTGATTGTGTTAATCCTTGGCCCAACGGTGATGTTGCTGCAGGCCTTTGTGCAAAATACCGGCAGTTACCTGAGTGATATCGTTAATAAAACATTTAATTTGTATGCCTATCAGCATAAGGAAGATTGGCTAGGTGGTTGGACGCTACTCTACTGGGGTTGGTGGATCTCCTGGTCACCTTTTGTCGGCACCTTTATTGCGCGGGTGAGTCGCGGCCGTACCATACGTGAGTTCTTAGTCGGCATTTTATTTGTGCCTTCGGCGCTGACCTTTTTATGGATGACGGTATTTGGTAACTCGGCCATCGACGCGATTATGAACCAAGGCGCGACCTACCTGAGCGAAGAGGTGAATACTAATGTGCCCGTGGCTCTGTTTGTATTTTTTGAACATATGCCGTTCCCGCATCTGTTATCGGGCATTGGGATTTGTTTAGTGGTGACCTTTTTTGTGACCTCATCAGACTCGGGATCCTTAGTAATCGATAACCTGACCTCGGGGGGCGATAACAATGCGCCCGTTTGGCAACGGGTGTTTTGGGCATTGCTGCAGGGCGTTGTGGCCTCGGTACTGCTCATCGCGGGCGGTTTACAGGCACTCCAAACCGCCGCCATTGCCAGTGCGATGCCATTTTTATGCGTGATGCTGCTGATGTGTTTAGGGCTGTATAAGGCGCTGAAGGACGATTGGCTGAAAATCAACAGCGTGCAGCTCCATACCACCAGTGTGCAATATGCTAAGACCAATATCAGTTGGGAGGAGCGCATCGAAGTCTTAGTGTCGCATCCCACCGAAGATGAGGCGCGTATCTTTCTCAATAATGTTGCGACACCGGCGTTATCTAAGGTGTGTCAGCAATTTATGAGCAAGGGCTTAACGGCGGATCTTGAGTATCTCGACGGCAAAGTGCGATTGGTGATCAGCAACGAAGCCTATCAACCCTTCGTATACGGTGTGCGGATGCGCTGCTTTGAAATCGTCAATCCAGTCGGTGAAGAGTTAGAGCAGGGCAACAATTGGTATTATCGCGCCGAAGTGTACTTAGAGCAGGGCGGCCAGCACTATGATGTGATGGGCTATACCGAAGAGCAGCTATTGGCGGATGTGGTCACCCAATACGAGAAATACCTGCATTATTTGCACTTGTCCAATGCCGACCAAGGACATGTCGCCTAAACGCTTTGCGTGTCAGAAATATTGCCCCAAGGAATAACTCGGATTATCCTTGGTGCACTTTTTAGGGGTCATCAGTTAGGTGTGAGCATGTCAGCAAATCCAGGCCAGAGTAAGTTAGATCAAGTCTTAGCCCAAGAGCGCGAATACCGTGCCAAACGTGAGGGCGGTTACCGCGAGCAGGCGCTCAAATTGTATCCTTGGATCTGTGGCCGCTGTACCCGCGAATTTACCTCAAAAAACTTAAGCGAGTTGACGGTTCACCACAGAGATCACAACCACGATAACAACCCATCCGACGGCTCGAATTGGGAATTATTGTGCCTCTACTGCCACGATAATGAGCATTCACGCTTCGAAGAACTGATCCGCTACGGTAGCACTACCGAAACCAAGCAAGCGGCGGCGACCTATAATCCCTTTGCCGATTTAAAGGCGATGATGAAAAAGTAGTGATAAAAGTAAAAAGCCTGAACTTTCAGGCTTTTTTCGCAAGTCGAGCCTCGGCTTCCAGCCATTTAGCGCGGCTTAGCACTTGTTGATTTTCGTCGCCTTCGAAATGGGCTTTGCGGGCGGGAAGTTGCGCGATAATCGCGGCGTGTTCTGCATCGCTGGCATCGCGCCAAGCGACAATCTCATCGATATGGCGAAAACAGCCCATGCAATAATCTTCATCATTTAAGCCGCAGCGGGCGACGCAGGGGGAGAGCATAGTCATCCTCTAAAACCGTGTTTTTAATATGGTGTTCAATGGCTAAGGTGAGTTATCAGCTAAGTGCACATTAGGGTCATTGAGTGCCTTAAAGGCACAAATTGCGGCGAATAGTAGCAGCTTTAAGCGCCATTTGGGCAGTGGTATTAGATTGATATTAGCAAAGCCTTAATCGTTAAGGCTCAAGGCCATTGTGTGTTCAACTTGAGCAGTTCACAAAGTGAATCGATTCCTAGGGTGTGTTAGCAAAGGTGAGTGGTAAAAATCAGCGTGAATCAAATTAACGATCACAATAAAGGCCGGCTGGCAGCGCAATTTATCCAATTAGATAAATTACTTGAGCAGGGCCGTGCCCTGTGGCAAGTGCGCGCCTTTGAGGCGAAAACACTGCCTTGGCAGGCGCAATTTCCGACCTTAGCGACAACCCTTTGGGCGCTCGATGATGCTGTGCTCGATGCCTTGGATGCCGAGCAATCGGCGTTAGTCGATGCCTTATCTCCCGCACTTAAGCAGGATCTTGCCGCGTTAGGACTCGAGTGGGATCTGGCTTTACTCACATTGTCCATCGCTGAGCTCTCGCTTGGCTCCGATATTGCCTCAGATATAGGCCCTGATATTGGCTCTGACGATATTGAAACTGCTACTTCAACTCGTATTGATCTTACTGAGCTGGCTCACTTTAGCGCCCATATAAAAGGTCGTAAATGGGAGCAAATTACCGCTTTTGTGCAGCATTTGCCCGATGCGGGATTACCCGTGCTGGAGTGGTGTGCGGGCAAAGGCCATTTAGGCCGCTTAATAGCCAAAGCACGTGGTGTGGATGTGTTAAGCCTCGAATGGCAGGCGATGCTCTGTGAAGAGGGCCAAGCCTTTGCCGATAAATGGCAGTTATCACAGCGCTTTATCTGCGCCGATGCCTTCGCTATCGAAGATAAAGCCGACGAAAATACCGCTCATCAGACCAATCCTTTTTGCGCCCAGCAACAGGCGGTGGCGCTGCATGCCTGTGGCGATTTGCATGTGCGTTTACTGCAATTGGCCGCAGCGGCGGGCACACAGGCACTGGCGATTTCACCTTGCTGCTACCATTTAATTCAAGCTAATCAATATCAAGGCCTATCGACACTCGGTAAACACAGCGTCCTGCGTTTAAGTCGCCATGATTTGCAATTGCCTTTACAACAGAGCGTGATTGCAAATCCCAAACAACAGGCGCTGCGACATCAGGAAATTGCCTGGCGGCTGGGGTTTGATGCGCTGCAACGAAGTTGCCGTGGTATAGATGCTTATCTACCCTTGCCCGCAATAAAGCAAAGCCAGCTGAGCGGCGAGTTTGCCGAATTTTGCCACTGGGCGGCGACGCAAAAGGCGGTTACCTTAGCCGCAGATTGTGATTTTGACGCTTGGCTTGAGATAGGCAAACAGCGACAAAGGTTAACCCGGCGCATCGATTTGGCCGCGCATTTATTCCGCCGAGCGCTGGAGCTGTGGTTAATTCTCGATCGCTGCTGTTTTTTGCAGGAAAGTGGCTATCGGGTAAGCCTGAGGGAATTTTGTGCAACTAGCGTGACGCCTCGAAATGCGCTGATTTTGGCGCAAAAATTGAGCGATTGAAAAATAATCTGAATGATGAGGCCATACTTGCCTGTTTTTTATGAAGTATTTCTTTATTAGTTCATTTTGAATTAACGGATAGGCGGCATGATCAGCACAAGGGCTTATAAGCTCTGTGAGACAAGTCTAAGACGAAAGATGGTTTTTTATTGAATCATCGGGCTTTTCTTGTTCAAATGTCGCCTTAATGACAAATAACAACTAAAAACTGACCTAAAAGATCAGTGATCTTAGTGAGCGAATAAAACAGTTTCATGAAATATTCCCGCGTATTTATTAATAGCCTTGCCTATGAACTGGCACCTGTGGTGGTTTCCAGTAGCGAGCTAGAATCTCGCCTCGCGCCTCTATATCAAAAATTTCGCATTCCTATGGGGCAACTTGCGGCGTTGACGGGCATTACCGAACGCCGTTGGTGGCCTAAAGGGCATCAATTATCCGATGGAGCGATTAAAGCGGCGCACAAGGCAATTGCAGAAACGGGAATAGAAGTCGCCGAACTGGGCGCAGTGGTGTACACCGGCGTGTGCCGTGATCAGCACGAACCCGCCACCGCCTGCCGGATTGCGGCGGCCTTAGGTGTGTCGAAGGACACGGCGATTTACGATATCAGCAATGCCTGTCTTGGGGTGTTATCGGGTATTTTAGATATCGCCAACCGTATCGAGCTTGGGCAAATTAAGGCGGGGATGGTGGTGTCCTGCGAATCGGCGCGGGATATTGTCGATGTGACCATTGATAATATGCTGGCCGATCCGACCATGCAGAATTTTGCCCAGTCGCTGGCGACCTTAACCGGCGGCTCAGGCGCGGTGGCGGTGATCCTCACCGATGGCAGTTTACCGCTGACGAATGTGCGTAAGCATCAGCTGCTTGGCGCCTCCCATTTATCTGCGCCGCAGCACCACCAACTGTGTCAGTGGGGCTTGCAGGAAGTAGGGCACAATATTTACCGTGAGTTTATGCGTACCGATGCGGTGACCTTACTCAAAGAAGGGGTCGAGCTGGCTAAGCATACGTGGGAGCATTTCCTCGCTCAGCGAAATTGGTTGGTCGAGCAGGTCGATAAAGTGATCTGTCATCAGGTCGGCGCTTCAAACCGTAAGCAGGTCCTGAGTGCGTTAAATATTCCGCCTGAAAAAGAATTCCCAACATATCAACTGCTTGGCAATATGGGCACAGTCTCTTTACCCGTCACTGCGGCCATGGCACACGATCAAGGCTTTTTACGCCCAGGGGATCAGGTGAGCTTTTTAGGTATCGGCAGTGGTTTGAACTGCATGATGCTGGGTATTAAGTGGTAGTTTTCCAAGATTGTTATCTGCCTTAGCCGACGCTTGAGAGCAAGGTTTGCTAGGGCATTTTTATGCTTATTGGTTTAGCAATGGGCATGAGCTATAAGCATTAGCAATGAGCATAGGTGAAGGCGAATTTGCCAGCACAGGCTACCAATACAAAAACAATTAGAACAAAAGATAGGAAGCGTCATGTTAGACACTCTGTTGCCGTTTAAACGTCATTTTCTTAGCCGTAATGGCAACAAGCTGCATTACATCAATGAAGGCCAAGGTGAGCCTGTGGTCATGGTGCACGGTAATCCAAGTTGGAGTTTTTATTACCGTAATCTCGTGAGCGCCCTTAAGGATACGCACCAGTGTATCGTGCCCGACCATATTGGTTGTGGCCTGTCGGATAAGCCGGATGACAGCGGTTACGATTACACCCTTAAGAATCGCATTGATGATTTAGAGGCGCTGCTCGATAGCCTAAAGGTAAAAGAAAACATCACCTTAGTCGTCCACGACTGGGGCGGCATGATAGGCATGGGCTATGCGGCGCGTTACCCTGAGCGCATTAAACGTCTGGTGATTTTAAATACCGGCGCTTTCCATTTACCCGAGACTAAGCCTTTACCGCTGGCGCTGTGGATCTGCCGTAATACGCTGCTCGGCACCGTATTAGTGCGTGGTTTTAATGCCTTTTCATCGATTGCCTCCTACGTTGGGGTGAAGCGTCAGCCGATGTCCAAGTACATCCGTGAGGCCTATGTCGCGCCGTTTAACTCATGGGCAAATCGCATTTCGACCCTGCGTTTTGTGCAAGATATTCCGCTAAAACCGGGTGACAGAAACTATCAACTGGTGTCGGATATCGCCGCTAGTCTGCCAACGTTTGCCAAGGTGCCGACACTGATTTGTTGGGGATTACAGGACTTTGTGTTCGATAAGCACTTTTTAGCCAAATGGCGCGAACATATGCCCCATGCACAAGTGCATGAATTTGCCGATTGTGGTCACTATATCCTCGAAGATGCGAGCGATGAGGTGATTACCCATATCAAACACTTTATGGCTGAGGCGCAAACGCCTGAGCCAGAAGTGCAGCCCGTTGAAACGGTACAGATCACAGAGCCTGAGGCAGAGACTCAAGCGCCACAGGCCGCACATTAATGGCTAGGGTGGAGGATGCGCAGCTCGGCCATGGGACTCCTGCTGTTGAGCAAGCAAGCGATGCCAATATCTGTCGACATTTAAAGCAGGCCGCCCATCACATTCCCCATCATCTCGCGGTTGCGGTGCAACAGGGCAAGGGTAAATCCCTTGCCAATCTGACTTACCAAGA
The DNA here is from genome assembly GCF_019457635.1 of Shewanella mangrovisoli. Classification (NCBI taxonomy): domain Bacteria; kingdom Pseudomonadati; phylum Pseudomonadota; class Gammaproteobacteria; order Alteromonadales; family Shewanellaceae; genus Shewanella; species Shewanella mangrovisoli. The sequence goes on along the minus strand of NZ_CP080412.1, from coordinate 3,101,008 downwards.
ACTCGACTTTATCAGCCTCGATAAACAAAGCGATGCCATTGCCTTCGCGCTCAATGCCCACGGGCTGACGCGGGGGATGAAAGCGGTGTTGATGGTCACCCCGAGTCTGGATTTTTTTGCGTTAACTTTCGCCTTGTTCAAGGCGGGGATTATTCCCGTACTGGTTGACCCTGGCATGGGGATTAAAAATCTTAAGCAATGTTTTATTGAAGCTGCGCCCGATGCGTTTATCGGTATCCCTAAAGCCCATATCGCCAGACGCTTATTAGGCTGGGGCAAGGGCAGCGTGAAGCACCTTATCAATGTGGATGGCAATCCAAGCGGACTGGCAGGCACTTTATCGCGCGTACTCACGGGCGCGCCAAGTTTAGCGACGATACTCTTATCAACTGCTAAGTCGTTTACAGCTAAGTCATCTACAGCTAAGTCATCTGCGGCAAACTTGCCGGAACAGGGCGAGTACCCAATGGCACTGCTTAGGCATGACGAGATGGCGGCGATTCTGTTTACCAGTGGCAGCACGGGGACGCCAAAGGGCGTTGTCTATAGTCACGGCATGTTTGAGGCGCAAATTCAGGCGCTAAAGCAGGATTATGGCATTGCACATGGCGAGCGTGATTTGGCGACATTCCCGCTATTCTCCCTCTTTGGTCCGGCGCTCGGTATGGCATCGATTGTACCTGAGATGGATGCCAGCAAACCAATTACGGCCAATCCTGAATTTTTATTTGCCGCCATTGAGAAATATCAATGCAGCAATATCTTTGTTAATCCTGCCTTGCTTGAGCGTTTAGGCCGCGCCGGTGAGCAAACCGAGTCGAAAAAGCAGCACAAACTCAGCAGTGTGAAACGCGTGATTTCCGCAGGGGCGCCCGCGACCATTGCCTCGATTGCCCGTTTTAGCAAAATGCTCAGTGACGGCGTGCCTGTACTCAATTCCTACGGCGCCACCGAATCCTTACCTATCAGCATGATCGCCAGCGATGAGCTATTTACCACGACTCAAACCACGGACAATGGCGGTGGGATTTGTGTCGGCCGCGCCATCGATGGTGTCAGTATCGAGATTATCGGCATCACTGAAGCTGATATTCCTGAGTGGGATAATGGCCTGCGTCTTAACACGGGGGAAATTGGCGAAATAGTGGTAACAGGCCCTATGGTGAGTCAGTCCTATTATCGCCGCGAAACGGCAACGACGGCGGCCAAAATCTGGGACCGCGAGCAGCAAACCTTCAGGCATCGCATGGGCGACCTTGGCTATCTGGACGACAGCGGCCGGTTGTGGATGTGTGGCCGCAAAGCCCATAGAGTGGATGCCACCCAAGGTGGGCAGTGTATTAAACGTTACTATTCCATTCCGAGTGAGCGTATTTTTAATACCCATCCGAATGTGAAGCGTTCGGCGTTAGTGGGGATCAAGGTGAAGCGCCAAGGTGGCGCAAGTGAGATTGAACCTCTCATCTGCATTGAGCTTGACCAATCCTTGGTCTGCAATAAGAGCGCGCAGCTGTATCAAGAGTTGATGGCGATTGCCGAGCAGTATAGCCAAACTCAGGGGATTCGGCGTTTTCTCATTCATCCCGATTTTCCCGTGGATGTGCGCCACAATGCCAAAATATTTAGAGAAAAATTAGCCATTTGGGCGCAATCGCAAACCAAAGGCTGATTTCAATTTAGCTCATTTTTAACTTAAATAGGGTCGAACTTTCGACTGTTTGTTCGTGGCACGTTTTGCCGCGAGTGCTGCCTTGCTGCACTTAATCACTGAATTGAATACTAAGATGACACTCACTGTCACGGAATGCGATATGACTGACAATCCAGCTGTTCTCCAAGCCGATGCGACGCCAACTGTCCGCCCTGATAACCTCGCTCAAGCAGGCTTTGATCCGCGTGAGCAAGCCGCGCTTTATGCCTTGGCGGCTAAGGTCAGCCATGCCTTTGTGACCGGCGCGGGTGGATTTTTGGGTAAGGCCATTTGCCTACGTTTGGTCGCGGCTGGGATTAAGGTGACTGGGTTTGCCCGTGGCCATTACCCTGAGCTTGAAGCACTTGGCGTTGCTATGGTGCAAGGGGATTTAGCCAATCCTGAGCAAGTCAAACAGGCGATGCAGGGCTGCGATATCGTGTTCCATGTGGCCTCAAAAGCGGGTGTCTGGGGCGACAGAGACAGTTATTTTTGCCCCAATGTGAAGGGCGCCGCTAATGTGATTGCCGCTTGTAAAGCGTTTAAAATCAGTAAACTAGTTTATACCAGCACTCCTAGCGTGACCTTTGCGGGTGAGGATGAATCGGGTATCGATGAGTCGACGCCCTACGCCAGCCGCTTTTTAAATTATTATGCTCACTCCAAGGCGATTGCCGAGAAGATGATGCTCGATGCCAATCAAGCATCGATAACCGCGTCGGCATATGCGTTAAAGACGGTCGCCCTGCGGCCGCATTTGATTTGGGGGCCTAATGATCCGCATCTTGTACCTCGGGTGCTCGCCCGCGGTCGTTTAGGTAAGCTCAAGCTGGTGGGGCGTGAGGATAAACTGGTCGATACCATTTATATCGATAATGCCGCCTATGCCCATATTCTGGCTGCCGTGGAGCTTTGCCAAGTCTCGCCTAAGTGCCAAGGCAAAGCCTATTTTGTCAGTAACGACGAGCCTGTGACTATGGCCAAGATGCTGAACCTCATCCTAGCCTGTGATGGCCTCCCGCCTGTGACCGTGCGAGTGCCACAGACCCTGGCCTATGTGGTGGGCGCTGTGCTAGAAATGGTGTATCGACTGCTGAATAAGCAAGAAGAGCCGATAATGACGCGCTTTGTCGCCAAACAGCTTTCCTGTAGCCATTATTTCGATATCAGCGCGGCAAAACGGGACTTTGGCTATCACGCCTTAGTGTCGATAGAAGAGGGTATGAAGCGACTTAAAGCATCGCTCTAGTGCGTTATTTAGCACTGAGTTTACAGGGTGATATCCTATGCCGTTACGGTAACTTACTGGATTAAAAAGTTAATGGCCTGCGACGATTGTAATACTTCGATTTTTCGGCAAAAGATTGGCCGCTGCAAACGCTGCATGTGGCAGTTGACGCTGCTGTCGCTTATCGGTTGGCCTTTGTGGTGGTATCTCTACAGTGATGCTCCTCGAGAGGTCAACTCCATCGCCTTACTGTTTTTCTGCTTAGCCTTCAGTGGCCTGTTGTTACTGCATCTTGTGGTATTAGTCGCGCGCCGTCTGCTCGGTCGTGAGTAGTTTTTCACTTCCCATCGAATCTCCTTTTTATCCTTTGTGGTGAGTGGTCTCGCTTGCCATTTACGCTATTTCAAACGGCCATGCTTGCCCGCTAACTTTTTCATTTTCGCTTAATGCTCAAGTGTTACACAGTGCGCTGAAACAGCTCGCTTTTTATCGTCTTAGCGAAAAATACTGTCGATTGGTGCAGGCTAAGGCGTGATGAGTGATGAGCTCACGTGATTATTTTACTCCGTGATCCCGTGAGGGCTAGGGCTAGGCTTAAATCTGCAGAGTATGATAAATGCTCTGATGGTAAGAGTTGGTATGACGAGTTGTTTTGGCTGATGAGTATGGATTTAAACAAATTTTAATCTGACATTTTAAGGTTTTTACCCTGTTTCACTGTTTTTGGTATCGCCAAGTACTAAGATCGAATGTGGCGATGAAGCCGAGAAAACTCGGTATTTTTTAGGTTTTAGGGAGTGTTATGGAGTTTTTAACCACGCTATTTGTGGGTTACCCGATATGGGTTTGGTTAATGTTTTTTGGATTTGTGTTGGCATTGTTAGCCTTCGACTTAGGCGTGTTACACAAAGAGCAGCACGAAATAACCGTGGCAGAGAGCCTTAAATTATCGGCCTTTTATATCTGTATGGGTCTGTTGTTCGGCGCTTGGTTATGGTGGTACAAGGGCTCGACCGCGGGGATGGAATACCTCACGGGTTACCTTATCGAAAAGTCCTTATCTATGGATAACGTCTTCGTTATCGCGCTTATTTTCAGTAGCTTAGGCATTCCCCGTTTGTATCAACACCGAGTGTTATTCTGGGGGATCATGGGCGTTATCGTGCTACGTGCGATTATGATTGGTTTAGGCGCGGCGTTGGTAGCGCAATACCAAGGCGTGTTGGTGTTATTCGGCCTGTTCTTGATTTTCACGGGGATTAAGATGCTCTTTTCCGATGATGAGCATGGTGATATCCAAGATAATAAGTTTTACAAATGGTTACGCTCTAAAATGCGTTTTACGCCAAGCCTTCATCAAGAGAAGTTTTGGGTAAGGGGAGAGGAGCATCAACTCAGCAAAGGCTGGTGGGCAACGCCTCTGTTCTTGGCGTTGATCTTAGTCGAAACCGCGGATCTAGTGTTTGCGGTGGACAGTATCCCGGCGATTTTTGCGATTACCCAAGATCCCTTTATCGTCTATACCTCTAATATTTTTGCGATTTTAGGTCTGCGGGCATTGTATTTCGCCCTCGCGGCCATGGTGCATCGTTTCGAGTACCTCAAGTATGCGCTGTCGGTGGTGTTGGTATTTATCGGCGTAAAAGTCGGACTGGTATACTTTAATCATGAAGGCATTGTGGACTTTAAAATCCCAACGGCCTTATCCCTTGGCGTCACCTTCGGCCTCTTGCTGGCGGGGGTATTATTCTCCCTGTGGAAGACGCGCGAGCAGAAGTAAAATAATGTTTTTCTATCTAAAACTGGCGCCATAGTGCGCCAGTTTTTATTTGGTTATCCCAAAGATGGGTTGTGAATTGCCCTAGTTATCGGCCGATGAAATAATTTCTATTTGCGGTTTTCGGTTTGGTAAAAGTGCGCAAACTGTTCTATTTTTCGTATAGACAGACGTTTGGTTCGGGCTTCCTTTCTACCTGAGTAATCGTTCGCATAACAGCGCACTGAGCCAGATATATAGAGTCTGTTTTCATCAATTTTGTACTAATAACAATAAATTATTAGCACCATCAAATTTGTGGCTTAGCTCATTATCTAGCGGAATAGGGACACGGTTTGGCTCATTCTAAGATGTTGAGCATTACGTACGCCACGCCATCATTACAAATAATCGAACAAATGACAGCGAGCCAGGCCGTTAATGCCGAGGAGCGTACGAGGAGAAAGATCATGTCTATGGTGAGTGCGAAGGAATTTGCTCATTGGCTAAAGAAACGCTTCGAGGGTGTTGAAAAGGGCGTGAGTTTAACTCGAGAAGATATCAATCAGCTGACCGGGCGCCAAAATTTTTCATTGGTGTTTGTCCATGATATTCACTACGAGTTGATGCGTTTCGGCATCGCCTTTGTGACAGACACTGGGCGCGATACTTACTATCTTGTGCGGGTTTTCGATAAACCTTGGCGCAATCAATTGGAGCAGGACTCTGAAAAGGAGCTGTTTTCTAACGTAGTGTCGATTAATTTACTGCGTTAAGACGGCAATTCGTGGCATTTATCCGTGCAATTTTACCTGAAGTGGTGAGTGCTTTTGCAGCACCACAGCGCGCGGCTGCGCAAGCACAATAGTCCCTGTTACATAAGGATTAACAGGGTTAATAAATCGCGTCTTTGCATGACTTTACTTCTCCTAAGTTCGTTACACTCTCCCTCTTTACACTTAAATCCGTTGTGAAAAGTGCAAATTCGCTTGTTCTTCGGCATGGATTTTCCTAAGGTGATTGAAAATGATTTTCACTGAGGCCCCCTATGAATACCCATTTGCAATTACAGGTTAAGCATTGGCTCGAAAATGACCCCGATCCCCGCACTCAGGCACAACTGCAAGCCTTAATCGACGCCGGAAATGACGCCGAACTCGAGGCTCGTTTTGCGGGACGTTTAGAATTTGGTACCGCCGGATTACGCGGTGTGGTGGGCGCTGGTCCTATGGGCATGAATCGCCTAGTGATCCGTCAAACATCTGCTGGGCTTGGTGCCTATTTACTCGAACAAATTAAAGATGCCGCCGAGCGCGGAGTTGTGATTGGTTACGATGGCCGCCACGATTCACGCACTTTCGCCCATGATACCGCCAGTGTGCTTACCGCGATGGGCATTAAGGTTCGCCTCACCGCCAAAGTGGCGCCAACGCCGCTGGTGGCCTTTGGGGTTAAGCATTTTAATGCCGCTGCGGGCATTGTGGTGACCGCCAGCCATAACCCGCCACAATACAATGGCTACAAAGTGTATTGGGAAAACTGCGCGCAGATTATCCCGCCCCATGACTCTGGTATCGCCGCTAAGATTGAGCTGGCGGCAACCCAAGCTATTCCGTTTATGGATCAGGTTGAGGCGACCAAACAGGGCAAGCTTATTTGGTTGCAGGACGATTATTACGAAACCTATCGCCGCGGCGTGATGCACGCCAATGTGCTGCAAAATAACACTGCGCCCGAAAAAGTCAGCCTTGCCTATACTGCCATGCACGGTGTGGGCGCTGAAATGGCGGAAACTGTGCTCAAGGATGCGGGTTTTACCCAAGTGTATTCGGTGGCGGCGCAGCGCGATCCCGATGGGGATTTCCCAACGGTTAACTTCCCTAATCCGGAAGAAAAGGGCGCGATGGACTTAGTCATCGCCGAAGCGAAAAAGCATGGCGCCATGCTCGCCTGTGCCAATGACCCCGATGCAGACAGATTTGCGGTTGCAGTACGTAAGGATGATGGCGAGTATCAAATGCTAACGGGTGACCAAGTGGGCGTGCTCTTTGGCCATTATCTGTTAAGCCATGCGAGTAAGGAGCAACGTCTGGTGGGCACCACCATTGTGTCCTCCAGTTTGTTATCTAAAATCGCCAAAGGCTTTGGCGTTGAAAGTTATACCACACTCACCGGTTTTAAATGGCTGATGAATGTGGGGATTGCGCAGAGTCAGCCTGATAACCAATTCCTGTTTGCCTACGAAGAGGCTCTGGGTTACACGGTCGGTAACATGGTGTGGGATAAGGACGGCTTGTCGGCTCTTGTCGCCTTTGCCCAATTAACTGCCGAGCTTGCCGCTAAAGGGCAAACCATTTGGGATAGACTCGAGCAGATTTACCGCGAGCAGGGTTTCCATCTCAATGCCCAAGTCAGTATTGCCTTAAAACCCGATACGCCTAATATCGGCGCCTATCTGCGTGAACATCCGTCGTTGGCAATTGGTGAACATGCCGTAGTGTCGACCGATGATCTCAAGGCGTTAGAGCGTCGCTTTGTCGATGGCAGGGTCGAGAAAATCAATCTGCCCTCCAGTGATGTATTAACCTATCGCTTAGCCAATGGCGCGCGGGTGATAGTACGGCCGTCTGGCACTGAGCCTAAAATCAAGTGCTATTACGAGGTGGTCGAAGCTATGACGGCGCAAGACACCTTAGCCAGCGCCCAAGCACGGGCAACTCTGGCGATGGAGGCGTTTATTTCAGCCCATCAGGCGAGTTTGCCTAAATAAGCGCCTTGAGCGCACTCAATAAAATCAGCTTCACTCAAAGGCTACTGACATGATGTTGTCAGTAGCCTTGTTTTATTCTTGTTGTCGTCCGCTGGTGGTCCACATTTATAACATGATGAATCATCGGCATTTTTCAACAAGGAGAAAGTGAAAATGTTATCAATTGCACCGTTAGTCTGGGGTGAAATTCCTGTCAGTGATATGGATCGTGCCATCGCTTTTTATCAACAACATTTCGGGGTTGAATTTAAGCGTGATGATATGGAAGACATGCAATACGCGACGCTCGTAACAGAGGAAGAAGGCGCCGCCAGCATTGGTTTGGTTAAATGCAGCATGAGCAAACCGTCGATGGACGGTAGCACTGTATACCTGCATTTCAGCGCGCAATTGCAACCTTTAGTGGATAAACTCGTGGCCGCCAATGTGACTATGCTATTGCCTGTGACGCCTATCAAGGACGGCGGTTGTGGCTATATCGCCCTGTTCGTGGATAGCGAAGGCAATAAGGTCGGCCTCTGGTCGCAAAACCAGTAATGTAAACCCTACAGAGTCGTGCCTTGGCACGGCTCTTGGTTCTGATTTTTACGTCGTTCCTTAATTCAAGTGGATACAGTCAGTTCTGCGGATAATAGCGACGAGCAATAACGTTTTGCGATGGACCTAAAACAAGCAACAGCAAATTTCAGTGATGAAGGTGAAAGGATAATGGAACAGGTTTTTATGGCGGCTCAACCTATGCTTGGGCTGAGTACGCGCACCAATAATAGCGCCGAAATGGCGGCTGAGGGCGGCAAGATTGCAGCGCTTTGGCAGACATTCTTTGAATCATCACAACTCACGGCGATGCTCGACTCTCCCATGTATGGGGTCTACTACGACTATGAATCCGATATGACGGGAGACTATTCGGTTTTAGTGGGTAAAAGCGTTGAGTCTGTCAGCGAGACCGGCCCTTTTACGGCGTTGCAGCTGCGGGAAGGAAACTACCTTAAGTTCAGTGCACAAGGGGAAATGCCTCACTGTGTGGTTGACCTTTGGGGACAGATTTGGCGCTACTTTAGTGCGCCTGATTGTCCGCATCAGCGTGATTATCAAACGGACTTTGAAGTGTATCGAAGTGCCGATAAGGTCGAGATTTATATCGGGATCGTGTAGACCGAATTCATAACACTGTGCCAATACACTATCGCTTGGGCTAGCCCACTTTAGCGGGTAAGATCCCTTAACTTTCGCAGCAAGCCAATTTGAGGTGTGATTACTGTCCATGCGCCGTGCCGATCGCCTATTTCAAATAGTGCAAATTCTTAAACATCGACGACTGACGACCGCCCAAGAGTTGGCGGATCGTTTAGAAGTCTCGACCCGCACAGTGTACCGCGATGTGCAGGATTTGTGTTTGAGCGGCATTCCCATTGAAGGGGAGGCGGGCGTGGGCTATCTATTGCGCCACGAAGTGAATGTGCCGCCACTGATGTTTAACGAGGCCGAATTAGAAGCGATTCAAGTCGGCATGCGTATGGTGCAAACATGGGGCGGCAAAGAGCTTGGCAGTGCGGCGCGTCAGGCGATGATAAAAGTGGAAGCCGTGCTACCTAAGCGTTTGCAAGCCTATCAATCTTTGATGTTTTCGCCGGATTTTTATTTAGATTCCAACGAATTTCAGTTTCTCGATCCGCTGCGTAATGCGGCCCAGCGCCGTGAATACGTCAAACTCTTCTATCAAGATGTGAATAAGGCTCTGACCGAGCGCGAAGTGCGGCCGCTCGCCATCTATTTTTGGCGTGGCACTTGGACCTTGCTTACCTGGTGTGAGTTACGCCAAGATTTTCGTAACTTTCGGGTCGATCGTATCACTGGCTTATTAAGGCTTAACCGCCATTTTGAACCAACGCCCGGGCAGGAATTAGAGGATTATATTTGTCTGATGGACGCCCAGATGCGCGAGCGTGAAGCCGAAAAATAAAGCCACTCAATGAGTGGCTTTATGGTGATTAACTTTATGGACTTTTTTAGAAACTGCCGCGGATCCCGAGGGCGATTTGGGTGCCAAAACGCTCAAGGTAATTCACTTGGTCCTCATACTTCACATAACCTGAATAGCGGTTATTGGTCAGGTTAGAAGCCTCGGCGAAAATCGACACATTTTCGAAAATATCATAACTCGCGCTAGCATCGAGCTGGCCGTAGTCTTGGATCCAAGCTGGACCACCCCAAGCTTCGGGATCGACCAAAAACTTACTGCGCCAGTTATAGGCAACCCTAGCCTGCAGACCGTATTGCTCATAGTAAAGGACGGCGTTGTAAGAGTTTTTCGACATGCCCTTAAAGGGTAAGCCTTTCGCATCGATTTCGGGATCATCGTAGCTGCTGTCCACATAGGTGTAGTTTAGTTGGAAACCTAAACCATTAAAGGGCTCTGGCAGGTATTCGTCGAGGGATTGCTGCCATGCGGCTTCCACCCCTTGCACTTTGGCGCCGTACTTACCCGATACGGGTTGAGTGACATAATATTCAGTTCCTTCAACCATTTGAGGCCCTTTGTTGTCGGTGATAAAGGATTCAATGTCTTTGATAAAGATGGCACCGCTCAGAGAGCTACTCTCGTGAAAATACCATTCGAGGGAGATATCCCCTTGGCGCGCCTTTTCGGGGGCGACACTTGGATTACCGCGTGTCAGCGTAGGTAAACCATTCTCACGGGTCGTGAAACTCGGTGCAGCCCAGACTCGCAGCGCATACAGTGACGGACGGCTTAACACTTCGGCGGCGGAGACGCGTAGCAGCAAGTCATCCTGCAGATTGAGCTTAAAGTTCATGCTCGGCAACACATTGGTATAGCTATCGTCGTAACTGGCTTGGACGACGTTTTTCCAATCGTTGTTGGTGGGTTGGCCGGCACTGTCTAATTCAACCTTCGCTAAATCATAAGCATAACCGTCGGAGCTGACTTTGGTCTGGCTAGCTCTGAGGCCCAAGTTCAACATATAAGGCAGATCGAAAATTTCCTCTTCGATATTCACCTGCACATAGGCGGAGGTCACTGCCTCGGTAACTTCATAACTCCCCGCCTTATTGAGGCTAGCGACAATGCTCTTATCCGCCGCTTCTTGGTTAATGCTGCGGTAGTACTCAAGCAGTTTGTCGTAGTCGAAGCTTGGCCAAGGCTCTGGGGAGATGCTGTTTTCACCATCGAGGAAGTTATCGAAGTTGGCGGGCACAAATACACTCGAAGGAATTTGGAACAGTTCAAATTCGCCCTGGGTAAAGACAGTGCTGTTGTCGAAGGTATAACCGTCGCGGGTCAGGTAATAGCCACCACGGCTGAATTGACTGGAGTTAGCGGAAGCAAATTCGGTCTGCTTTTTCACTTGCTTGACATAATTGACGCCAAAATCGACCTTGCTGATGATGCCTTCATCGGGGATGTATTGGCTGGTAAGTTTAATGTCGGTAATTTTATCGTCCACATCGACGCCACTGTTACGGCTGTAGTGGGCGCCGTATTTTTGATCGGCGCTCAGACCTGGGCTTATCACTACATCGGGCAACATATTGCCACGGGTGTAATCGATATCGATGCCATCGACAAAGCCACGGGCAACCACGAAGCGGTTATCGCCATTATTGGCATTTTGCGCGGCGGAGTAGGCAACATCGGCGGTAATTGACCAATTGGGCATGACATACCAGTCGGCCTTAAGACCCATTTGGTAGGTATCGGTTTTTCTTGGGGTACTGAGGTTGAGCAATTCAACCATAGTGTTATCGCCCGTTTGGTTCATGCTCACCACACGGCCCTGATCGTCAAATATGGCGTCGGTAAATAGCGGAGTGCCCGGCGTCCATTCTTCGTCGTAGTTCACGAAGCCGATTTGGTATTTATGGCCATCGGTATTGTAGCGCGAATAGAGACCGTCGAAGTTGATGTCGAGATTATCCAGTGGGCGCCATTGCAGGGCGAGCGTGCCGCCTACGCGTTCACGCACGTCTTGGGCGTTTGCAAAATACATATAGCTTGGGATCTTAGAGGCATAAATCTCACCTGGATCGATCACGCCATTATTGTTGGTATCGACTGGCACCCCGGCACTGTCGACACCCCAGCCTTCATCTTCATCGAAGAAACCTTCAGCCGAATAGGTATCTGCCCGCAGGGTTTTACGGGAATATACCGCCGAGACCAGCGCGCCAAAACTATCGTCATCCGTCTTATCACCGATGATCAGTGAGGCGTGGGGATGAATGTCCTCGGTACGGGATTCGTAAATACCCTTTGCGGAGGCTTGAATGGTACGGCCTTCTAAATCCAGCGGTTTACGGGTTTGGATATCGACGATAGCGCCAATGCCGCCTTCGGTCAGTCTGGCTTCGGGTGACTTATACACTGCCAGCACATTCACCAGCTCCGAGGCGATGGTGTCGAAGTTAAAGTCTCGTCCCGCATTTTCTGAGGCCAATTTACGGCCATTGAGGGTGGTGACGTTATAACCATCGCCAAGGCCACGAACCAGAATATTTTGTCCTTCGCCGCCGTTACGGGTAATGGTCACTCCGGGAATGCGCTGTAGCGCCTCGGCCAAGTTTTCATCTGGAAATTTACCAATGTCATCGGCGACCACAAGGTCGACCACGCTCACGGCATTCTGCTTTAGGAACATCCCTTCCTTAATACTGTTTCTGATCCCTGTTACCTGAATGCGTTCGACCTCGTCATCCTGGGCTTGCGCAGTATCCTTCGCTTTAACTTGCTCTTTCGTTTCGGTTTGTTGCTCTGCTGGTATTTCATTGGCAGCGCTGTGAGTTGCTGTCAGAGCCGCTGCGATAGCTAGGGCAATCGCGGCAGGCTTGGTGGTTAAGAGTTTCATAGTATCCCCGCATGAGTGTGATGCACGGTCGTTGCCGTGTCTTTTAATACAATTTCGAAAGCGAAAGAAACTGCACAAACCTTTCGAAGTCTTATTTATAGCGTTAAATTCTGTAATCGATCAATAAAAAAATGTAAAAACACTTTCAAAAAGTTTCACATTCATGCATGATGAAAATCAACTTATGGCAAAAACTTGAGCTAAAGATGCGTAAGTTATTGTTAATTTAGTTATTTGTTTTTTAGATAGTGAAAAGTGATTTCGAAAGTGTTTGAAAGTTGTTCTTGGCGTGTTACCTTTCAATCGATAGTTAATCGAAAGAATGGAGAAGCTTGTGAGTACTTTGAACACGATAGAAAGGCAGCAGGAAATTGTGCGAATGACACAGTTACAGGGAAAGGTCTCTGTTGCCGAACTCGCAGAACACTTTGGGGTATCTGAAGTCACGATCCGTAGCGATTTAGCCATGTTGGATCAGAAGCAGTTACTGGTGCGCTCCCGCGGCGGCGCTATGGTCAACAGTGAGCTGATTCGGGAGTTATCACTCAAGGAGAAGGGCAGTTGCCATTCGGCCTTAAAGCAAGAGTTAGGTAAGGCTGCGGCGGCCTTGGTGCAAAACGGCGATCGCTTATTGCTCGACTCTGGGACGACCACCCAACAGGTGGCGGCGAACCTGATGGAGCATAAGGATCTGATCGTGATGACCAATGGCCTGAATATCGCCACTGAATTGGCTAAGGCCGATGAAGTCGAGGTGATGTTAACTGGCGGCCTGTTACGTAAAAAATCGTTGTCGTTCTACGGCAACATCGCCGAGAACAGCCTGCGGGATTACAACTTTAACAAGTTGATTTTAGGGGTAGATGGTTTCGATTTGCGGGTGGGATTAACCACTCACTTTGAAAAAGAGGCCAGCCTCAACCGAATGATGTGTGAGATAGCGAGTGAAATTATCGTTGTGACTGACTCATCAAAGTTTGATCAACAAGCATTCCACGTTATTTGCAGCAGTCGCCGTATTACGCGCCTAGTGACAGATACCGGGATCCCAGAGCGCTATGTTGATGAATTAACTAAACAAGGTGTGCAATTACACCTCATTGAGAAAGCTAATTTATAACGGGGAATTACTATGTCGGGTTTTGATCGTCGTTCGTTTTTAAAGGCTTCTATGGTAACCGCTGCGGCAACGGCCTTGGCGGCCTGTGCTAGCAGTGAACGTGCTACAGGCACAACACCTAAGGCTGCGGGTAAATCTGTGATGGGGCTGGTCGTGCCCAAAATGGATGAGGTTCGAGTGGGGTTAATCGGGGTGGGTGAGCGCGGTATCGGGTTTGTGCATCATTTCAGCCGTATCGAAGGTGCCCGCATTACCGCCATCTGTGATACCGATACCTTAGTGCTGGCCCGCGCTGAAAAAGCCATTAACGAATATGGACGTGACAAACCTGCTTATTTTAGCAAGGGCGACCATGCGTACCGCGATCTGTTAAACCGTGATGATGTGGATATCGTCGTGATTGCCACACCATGGGCCTGGCATCACCCCATGGCGAAAGAAGCCATGTTAGCGGGCAAGCATGCCTTCGTCGAAGTCCCGATGGCGGGCACGATTGAAGAGCTGTGGGATCTAGTGGATACCGCCGAGCTGACCCAACGTAACTGCATGATGATGGAAAACGTCTGTTACGGCCGTGATGAGCTGATGGTGCTCAACATGGTACGCCAAGGGCTGTTTGGTGAACTGCTCCACGGTGAAGCGGCCTATATTCACGAACTGCGCTGGCAGATGAAGGAAATCGACCGTAAAACAGGCTCTTGGCGCACGGCTTACCATGCAAAATACAATGGTAACCTCTATCCAACCCATGGTTTAGGTCCCGTCGCCCAGTATATGAATATCAACCGCGGCGACCGTTTAGACTATTTAACCTCTGTGAGTTCTCCTTCATTAGGTCGAGCTGCGTACGCGAAACGTGAGTTCCCTGCGGATCATCAACGTAACCAACTCAAGTACATTGGTGGCGACATGAACACCAGTCTGATTAAGACGGTAAAAGGTCGCAGCATCATGGTGCAGCATGATACGACCACGCCTCGTCCTTACAGCCGCCACAACCTGATCCAAGGGACAAACGGCGTGTTTGCGGGCTTCCCTAATCGTATCGCGCTGGAAAACGGTGGCTCTGGCAGTTATCACGAGTGGGATGAAAACATGGACTCATGGTACGCCAAATATGATCACCCTCTGTGGACTCGTATGGGCAAAGAGGCGGAGGAAAATGGCGGCCACGGTGGCATGGACTTCTTGATGTGCTGGCGGATGATTTACTGCCTGCGTAATGGCGAGGCACTGGATCAGGATGTGTACGACGGCGCGGCATGGTCGGCGGTATTCCCCTTGTCGGTGGCCTCAGTCGGTGACCGTGGTAACTCCAAGGACTTCCCAGACTTTACCCGTGGCGTGTGGCAAACCGCGAAACCCCTCGGCATTGTGGGGTAAGCGCTATGTCAGTGATTCAAACTATCATTGACGCCAATAAAGCAGGTCAGCAGGCGGGCATTTTTGCCGTCTGCTCGGCCCAGCCCTTGGTGTTACAGGCGGCGCTCTTGCAGGCAAAGGCGAATGGCACGCCCCTACTTATCGAGGCGACTGCCAACCAAGTGAATCAGTTTGGCGGTTATACCGGGATGAAACCACAGAATTTCATCGACTTCGTCACTCAAATGGCCGTTGAACTTGGCCTTGAACCTTCGCAGTTACTCTTTGGTGGCGACCACTTAGGCCCCGTCGTTTGGTGCCAGCAAGCCGCCGAAGAGGCGATGCAATTGGCCGAAGACCTTATCGCCGAATATGTTAAGGCGGGATTTACCAAAATCCATCTCGACACCAGTATGGCCTGCGGCGGTGATGTGCTTCCCTTAGCGGATGAACTTATCGCTGCACGTGCTGCGCGGCTCTGTGCGGTGGCCGAAGCCCACCGTGCGCCCGAGCAAGCACTCTGTTATGTGATAGGTACTGAAGTGCCCGCGCCCGGCGGCGTGAGTGAGATGGAGGCAGAACTTGCGGTCACGCCTGTCAGTGCCATTGAACATACCTTAAATTGCCACCGTGCCGCCTTTGCCGAGGCAGGGCTGGGTGAGGAGGTGTGGCAAAAGGTGATTGCGGTCGTCGTTCAGCCAGGGGTGGAGTTTGATAACAGCCAAGTGCATTTGTTTGAACCCGAGGCAACCCATGCCCAAAGCGAGTTCATTCGCGGTTATCCCAGATTAGTGTTTGAGGCGCATTCGACCGATTATCAGCTCAGCATGGGGTATCAAGCCTTAGTGCAGCAGCATTTCGCGATTTTAAAAGTGGGCCCACAGCTTACTTTCGCACTGCGGGAAGCTTTGTTTGCCCTGTCCCATATCGAAAATGTGCTGTGTCAGCCTGAACAATGCTCGGATTTGCGCCAAAGCTGTTTTGAATTAATGCGAGATAACCCTAAGTATTGGCAAGGGTTTTATGCCGACAGTGAGGCGTTAAAGTGGCAACTTGGCTTTAGCTTTAGTGACCGTGTGCGTTACTACTGGCCGAGTCTGCAGAGTAAGGTCGAGCAGCTATTGAGTAACTTAGCTCAGAGCATTCCTCTGCCGCTGATCAGCCAGTATTTACCGAACCAATATACGGCGGTGTTGGCGGGGGAACTTAAGCCCACGGCCCGTGAACTCGTACTGCATAAAATTACCGAAGTATTGGCCGATTACGCCAATGCCTGCCAGCTTCCTGTGATGCAATCACCTTTAAAGGGATGATATTTTGATGTTAACCAGTCCTCTTTCTCCATTCGAACATGAAGATAGCAACCTGTTATTGAGTGCAGAGCAATTAACCCAATATGGCGCCTTTTGGACGGCGAAGGAAATCAGCCAGCAGCCTAAAATGTGGCGCAAAGTGAGCGAGCAGCACAGTGATAATCGCACTATTGCTGCTTGGTTGACGCCGATTCTGGCAAAGCCGCAGTTAAGGATTATCCTCACTGGGGCGGGGACGTCGGCCTATATAGGAGATGTGCTCGCGGCCCATATTCAGCAGCATTTACCTTTGGCAACCCAACAAGTTGAAGCCATCAGCACCACGGATATTGTTAGTCATCCAGAGCTGTATCTGCGGGGCAATATTCCTACACTGTTGATTTCCTATGGCCGCTCGGGAAACAGCCCCGAGAGTATGGCGGCGGTCGAACTGGCAGAGCAATTGGTCGATGATTGTTACCATTTGGCGATCACCTGTAATGGTCAGGGAAAGCTCGCCAACTATTGCGCCGACAAATCCCACTGCTACTTGTATAAGTTGCCCGATGAAACCCACGATGTGAGTTTTGCCATGACCAGCAGCTTTACCTGTATGTACTTGGCGACATTACTGATTTTTGCGCCAAATTCTCAGGCATTGATGCAATGCATCGAGATGGCCGAGCACATTTTAACTGAGCGGTTAGCTGACATCCGTCTGCAATCGGAGCAGCCCAGCAAGCGGGTGGTGTTCCTCGGGGGCGGGCCACTTAAGGCCATCGCCCAAGAGGCGGCGCTTAAGTACCTTGAACTCACCGCTGGGCAAGTGGTGAGTGCCTTTGAGAGCCCGCTCGGGTTTCGCCATGGGCCAAAATCTTTAGTCGATAGTCATACGCAAGTGCTAGTGATGGTGTCGTCGGATCCCTATACTCGTCAATATGATAACGATTTAATTCAAGAGCTTAAGCGAGATAATCAAGCATTATCTGTATTGACGCTTTCCGAAGAATTGTTAACTGGCAGCAGTGGGCTTAACGAAGTCTGGTTGGGATTACCCTTTATTTTGTGGTGTCAAATCCTAGCCATCTATAAAGCGATTCAACTAAAAGTATCGCCAGATAATCCTTGTCCTACGGGGCAAGTTAATCGAGTTGTGCAGGGTGTCAATGTATATCCCTTTGTAAAATAAATATAAATAAGGGCAAGGGCATGTATTACGGTTTAGATATAGGTGGAACAAAGATTGAGTTAGCGATTTTTGATACTCAATTAGCGCTACAGGATAAGTGGCGTTTAAGTACTCCTAGGCAGGACTACAGTACCTTTATGGCAACGCTGGCCGAGCAAATCGAAAAGGCGGATCAGCAATGTGGTGAGCGCGGTACCATTGGGATTGCGCTCCCCGGGGTGGTGAAAGCCGATGGGACTGTGATTTCGAGTAATGTGCCTTGCCTTAATCAACGCCGTGTTGCCCATGATCTTGCTCAGTTGCTCAATCGAACCGTGGCAATCGGTAACGATTGCCGCTGTTTTGCCCTCTCCGAAGCGGTACTCGGGGTAGGCAGGGGCTACTCCCGCGTACTGGGGATGATTCTCGGCACGGGCACTGGCGGGGGGTTATGTATCGATGGCAAGTTGTATCTTGGTGCAAACCGACTCGCCGGAGAGTTTGGTCATCAAGGCGTGAGCGCCAATGTTGCCCGTCGACATCAACTGCCGCTCTATGTCTGTGGCTGCGGGCTTGAGGGCTGCGCCGAAACCTATGTGTCAGGCACTGGACTTGGCAGACTCTACCAAGATATCGCGGGGCAAACGGCCGATACCTTTGCTTGGCTGAATGCACTTCGGTGTAACGACCCGCTCGCCATCAAAACCTTTGAAACTTATATGGATATTCTCGGCAGCTTAATGGCTTCATTAGTGCTGGCGATGGACCCGGATATTATCGTGTTGGGCGGCGGGTTATCCGAGGTGGAGGAAATTCTCGCCGCCTTACCCCAAGCAACCAAGGCGCATCTTTTTGATGGCGTGACGTTGCCGCAATTTAAATTGGCCGACTTTGGTTCGGCCAGTGGCGTGCGCGGCGCAGCCTTGCTCGGCCACGGGCTCGATGCGGGGATAAGCTATGAAGCCTAATACGGATTTTATGCTGATAGCCGACGGCGCTAAGGTGCTAACTCAAGGCAAGCTTGCTGAGCACTGCGCAATTGAGGTGTCGGATGGCATTATTTGCGGCCTTAAATCCACAATATCGGCAGAGTGTACGTCGGATAAACCACACTACCGATTGACCTCTGGCACGCTGGTGGCGGGATTTATCGATACGCAAGTCAATGGCGGTGGGGGCCTGATGTTCAATCATGCTCCAACACTGGAAACCTTAAGGTTGATGATGCAGGCCCATCGCCAGTTTGGGACCTCGGCCATGCTACCGACGGTGATCACCGACGATATTAAGGTGATGCAGACGGCGGCAGATGCGGTGGCCGAGGCGATAGATTGCCAAGTTCCAGGGATTATCGGTATCCACTTTGAAGGCCCGCATTTGTCAGTCGCAAAACGCGGTTGTCACCCTCCCGCCCATTTACGCGGCATCACTGAGCACGAGTGGCAGCTGTACTTAAGGCAAGATCTCGGTGTCAGGCTTATCACCCTAGCGCCAGAATCTGTCACTCCAGAACAAATCAAACGCCTCGTGGCCTCCGGCGCCATTGTCAGTCTTGGGCATTCGAATGCCGATGGTGAGACAGTGCTTAAGGCCATTGAGGCCGGCGCATCGGGTTTTACCCACCTCTACAACGGCATGTCGGCATTGACGTCCCGTGAACCGGGCATGGTGGGCGCGGCATTGGCCAGTGAAAACACCTACTGCGGGATTATTCTCGATGGTCAACATGTGCATCCCATCTCGGCATTGGCGGCGTGGCGAGCAAAGGGTACTGAGCACCTGATGTTAGTCACCGATGCCATGTCGCCCTTAGGGAGTGAGCAAACGGAGTTTCATTTCTTCGATGGCAAAGTGGTTCGTGAAGGAATGACGCTGAGGGATCAACATGGCTCCTTAGCGGGCTCTGTGCTGGATATGGCAAGCGCGGTGCGTTATGCCGCTACCGAACTCAATCTTGGCCTTAGCAACGCAGTACAGATGGCGACACGCACGCCCGCCGACTTTATTCAGCGGCCGCAATTGGGGGACATTGCCGAAGGTAAACAGGCGGATTGGGTCTGGCTCGATGATGAGCAGAGAGTCTTAGCGGTTTGGATTGCTGGGGAATTGCAGTATCAAGTCGAGCAGGCTCAGTTTGCGTAAGTTATCGATATATCAATTAAAACAATAAGTAAAGCGGCATTAATTTGGGTGAGCTAAGTGCTCAACCCATGGCCCATTCAACAAGCAAAATAACAATAAACCAATAACAAAAGGTGAAACGATGAAATTCACGTCCGACAGTACCCAGCCTACGGCCTCGCCGCAGGGCAGTTTTATTCCTATGTTACTGATAGGCATTTTATTTTTTGTCTTTGGCTTTGTGACTTGGCTCAATGGTGCCTTGATCCCATTTTTAAAAATCGCCTGTCAGTTGAATGAGTTTGAAGCCTATTTAGTTACCTTTGTGTTTTACATTGCTTATTTTGTGATGGCACTGCCGACCTCATCCATCCTCACAAAGCTCGGCTATAAGATGGGTATGACCTTAGGTTTAGGGATTATGGCGGCAGGCGCGGGCTTGTTTATTGTGGCGGCTTTGGTCGGGCATTTTGCGACCTTCCTCTTGGCGTTATTTGTGTTGGGTACGGGCTTAACCTTGCTGCAAACGGCGGCCAATCCTTACATTGTCTGTATTGGCCCAAGGGAAAGCGCGGCAATGCGGATAAGTTTAATGGGGATAGTGAATAAGGGCGCGGGCTTTATTGTGCCAATAATCTTCACGGCTTGGATTTTAACGGGCATGGAACCCTACAGTGAAACGGCATTGGCCAGCCTGTCCGATGCGCAGCGCCAATTGGCGTTAACGGAATTAGCCAATCGTTTAGTACAGCCCTATTTAATGATGATGTTTGTACTTTTGGGGTTGATGGCCTTTGTGTGGTTTTCACCGCTGCCAGAGCCCGAATTAGGAGAGCGAGTCGAGCGTACCCAAGCCGATTGGAAGGCGATTCTGCAGTATCCGCAGGTGATATTAGGGGCACTGACACTCTTCAGTTATGTGGGCGCCGAGGTGATTGCTGGCGATAGCATAGGACTATTTAGTCAAGGACTCGGTGTCGCGCACTTTGGCATGATGACCTCCTACACCATGGGATTTATGGTACTTGGCTATGTGCTCGGAATCTTGTTGATCCCAAGATGGATCAGCCAGCAAACGGCATTAGTGGGTTCGGCTATCGCGGGCTTGTTATTTACCCTCGGGGTTTTGCTCAGCGACAGTCAAAGCCAAGCTTTATCTGAGCTGTTACTCGGTTGGTTAGGCGTGTTACCCGTGCCCGATCCCGTGCTTTACTTAGCCCTGCTTGGGTTAGCAAACGCCTTGGTATGGCCTGCGGTGTGGCCATTAGCCCTTGAAGGGCTCGGGCGCTTAACGGCCACCGCATCGGCGTTACTGATCATGGGGATTGCGGGCGGTGCGATTCTGCCACTGCTTTATGGCTACATCGCCCATAGTCAAGGTGACAGCCAAATGGCGTACTTCTTACTGTTACCATGTTACGGCCTAATATTTTACTACGCCATTTGGGGCCATAAGTTAACGGCCAAAGTGGCCTCAAGCACTGCGATGGTTAATGAATAGCAAAGAAAAGTCCCATGCTCAGCACTGTGGTCAATAGGGTATTACGCGTGACAAATGCTAATACCGTTGCGACCACAGCGCATATCAAGTAGCTGTTATCTAAGCTTAAATCGAGTTTTCCCTCCTGCACGAATACGATAGGTGCAAAGATGGCCGTGAGTACGGCGGGCGCAGAATAACTCAAAAAGGTCTGGGTATTTTTACTCAGCCTTAGCGGCAATTTGGGCTCGAGCAGTAAATGCCGACTGATAAACACCACCGCCGCCATTGAAAAAATCATTAACCAGATCATAGTGTTTCCTCAGCTTGGGTGGCAATCGTGTCGGTTTTGGGGGCTGGTTTATCTTCGCCCGTGACTTTGGCATAGAGCACGCCAGCGCTCATTCCCGATAGGGCGGCAATTAACAGTCCCGCCTGAATATCCAGTACGGCGCACACCACAGCTAAGGTGAGTGAAACTAGCACACAGACTAAGATGGACGGCTTTTTCACTGTGGGGACCACGAGGGCAATAAAGGTCGCGGCAATGGCAAAGTCGAGTCCTAATTCGCCTAAGTTATCGATAGCATTGCCGGCGATAATGCCGAGCAGGGTGGCGAGGTTCCAGCCGAGGTAAAAACTCAGGCCGCCGCCCAACGCGTACCAAGGATCGAATTTGTGCAGCTTGCCTTGGTTGGCGATGGCAAAGAGTTCATCGGTCAATAAAAAGCCCAGAGTGAGGCGCCATTTGAGTGGTAAGGGGCTGATTTGGCTGCGCATCGCCATGGCATACAGCAAGTGACGCGAAGTGATCAGCAAAGTCGTGATTAAAATGCTCCACAGACCAATCCCCGCCTTAACCATACCAAGCGCGACCAATTGCGCGGCGCCCGCGAAAATAATCGCCGACATGGCCTGACTTTCTATTGGTGTCAGTCCGACTTCTATCGCGAACGAGCCTGCGAGGATCCCCCAAGGCACCACGGCAATGGTGAGTGGCAACATGGCGAGTGTGCCTTTGAAAAAGGCCTTGGTTTTACTGGATGTTTGGGGGTGGACAATATACGGCTCTGACACTCTGACTCCTCACAACGGCTGGGATAAAAAGAATATAAGGGGTTAAGGCTAACGTAAAATCAGGGTTTAAGCTTGGATAATATTGCGGCCAATCCCCTTGGCAAATTGCCCTGGGGTGAGCCCGACAGTCTTTTTAAAATGGCGGTTTAAATGGCTTTGATCATGAAAGCCGCACTCCACGGCAACATCCAGCAGCTTAATACCTTGGCCTATTTTCTGTTTTGCCAGTCTGACTCTAGCTTGAGTTTGATAGGCGTGGGGCGGCAGACCATAACAACGTTGGAATTGTCTGAGCAAATAATAGGGGCTTAATCCCGCGAGTGCTGCCAACTCTTCGAGGGAGATATCGGCCGCGGGATGATCGTCAATAAAGGATTTCACCAAGGCTAATGCGGGCTTAGCGTTTGCTCCTAAGTGTTCACTGGGATAATTACGGCCATGGCGCGCCATAAGTTGCGTCAGGCTCGAATAGACCAGACTTTCGCGCAGTAGGCGATTGTCCGAGGTATCTAAGGTGCTAAAGGTGAGGCGCAGCAATTCGGCAAGCTCAGGGTCGTGCACTACGGGTTGTGGGAAATAGGGCGCGCCGCGACTTGAAGTGAACTTCTGAGTCATATTGGCAAATTGATCAGGGACGGGATACATAGCACGATAGGACCAGCCGTCTTCGGTGGCGCTACAGCCATTATGCACTTCGTCGGCATTGACAAGAATAATGCTGTGCTTTGGCGCCACATGGTTGCCACCGGTGCGATAAAAGCGCTGTGCGCCCGTTTCAATCACGCCAACCGTGTAACCTTCGTGGGTGTGGCGACTAAAATTTTGCTTATGGTAGTGGGCATTAAGTAGCTCAAGGCCACCCAGTTCATTGGCGATGTGGTAGGCCGCATGTTCAGTGTTCATTCGGCCTCCTTTATCGACTGGATGAATGGGCGAGTGCGTTTATCAAGACCAAGGTGTTTAACGCTTGTTTTGCCAGATAGTAACCCAGAACGCCTCGACACTTTTGTACAAAATTGCGCTTTGCCGTGTTTTTGGGGAAGTTTTGGGTACTGTCTTCTGACGCAAATGCTTAGGGCCGCGAGTGTATTTCATCGGCCAAGCGGGCTAACAGGCTAAGATCGGCGCCCACAATGGCAGGTAAATGCTCGCTGATTTTCTCAATTGGCCAGTCCCACCAGGCAATGGCGAGTAATTTGTCTATTACTTCGGGTTCGAATCGCAACTTAATCACAGTTGCGGGGTTGCCGCCGACGATGGCGTAGGGCGGCACATCCTTAGTGACCACGGCTTGGCTGGCAATAATGGCACCATGGCCGACGTTGACGCCGGGCATAATGGTGGCGTTATAACCTATCCACACATCATGGCCTATGCGGGTGTCGCCCTTAAAGGGTAAATCCTCGGGCTTAGGTGCCGCCTTTTCCCAACCATTGCCGAAGATATAAAAGGGATAAGTGGAAAAGCCCGACACCTGATGATTGGCGCCATTCATAATGAATTTAACATCCCGTGCAATGGCACAAAATTTACCAATAATCAGTTTATCGCCAATAAAGTCAAAGTGATAAAGCACATTTGACTCGAAACGCTCTGGCCCTGCTGGGTCGTCGTAATAGGTGTAATCGCCGACGATAATGTTGTCACGGCTAATAAAGTTCTTCAGAAACCCCACCTGAGGGAATCCTTTTAAGGGGGATTTGTCGTTCGGGTTAGGTCCATGTTGAGATGGGGAATGCGTCGGCATGTTTGCCTCCCTGATTATTCAATAGCTAAGAATTGGGTAATAGCGCGCAGTTAAGAGTCAAGCGCCGTTAAGCACTGGAAAGCCCAGTTAAACCCGCTGGTGGATCTTTTTACTCACAATAGGCCGCTTCCCTTGCCAATATGGCATGTTTACGGGTTTCACCCCAGCGATAGCCGCCAAGTTCACCACTTTGACGTAGCACTCGATGGCAGGGGATGAGTAATGCCACCGGATTAGCGCCAATCGCCGTACCGACGGCGCGTGAGGCCTTAGGCTTGCCAATGGCCTTGGCAATATCACCGTAGGAGGCGACCTCTCCCTTAGGTAAATTCAGCAGGGCGCGCCACACATTGAGCTGAAAATTAGTGCCTTTTACCCAGAGCGATAGCGGGGCTGGCTCGGCTTGGTGAATAGCCTGAGTATTAGGTGCAGTTAAATTCAGCGCTGCGGCACTCGAGCCCGTAAAGTACTGGCTAAAGAGGTGATCAATTAAGCTTGCCGTTTGCGCCGTGTCCTCATAAATGGTGGCCTGACTCCAGCTTTGCTTTAAACGTTCCAATGGCGATTGAATTTGCTGCATATCGACAAAATCAAACTGGCAAATGCCCCGCGCCGTTTGGGCGATAAAGGCCAAACCAAAGGGCGTGGAATGATAGCCATAGGCAATGTTGATCCCTAAACCTTGCTGGCGATATTCGAAGGGGGTGACCGCCTCGAGTTGCACAAAATGATCGTACAAACGCGAGCCACTGCTCAGGCCTAACTCATAACTGGCACTCAAGGTCGAGTGGGACGGCTGCTGCAATAACTGTTTTGCCCGCTCAAGGGTTAAAGCCTGCAAATAACGCTTGGGAGTGATCCCCGCCCAGCGACTAAAGAGACGCTGAAAATGGTATTCACTTAAATGGACGTGCGCCGCAATCTCGGCCAGTGAGGGTTGATGACCCACATGCTGACGAATAAAGTCAATGGCACGCGTAATTCGCTCGTAATCTTGGGTCATCGTTATCCATTCCTTAGGTTTTACAGATGGACACACCACCATCGACCAATAAGGCTATCCCTGTGGTAAAACTGGCCGCATCGGAGGCAAGATATAGCGCCGATTGGGCAATTTCCGCGGGATCTGCAAGGCGCTTGAGGGCATGAAGATTCTTCACAAAGGCCATGGCCTCCGGGGTATTGGCAAACTCCCGCCCCATGGGGGTATCTGTGCCGCCTGGTAATAGCGCATTGACCCTAATCCCGCGCGCGCCATACTCAACGGCCAAGGATTGGGTGAAGCCAATCATCCCCGCTTTACTCGCCGCATAGGCCGCCGTTTGCGGAAAGCCTATGGTATAGCCAACAAAGGAAGATGTAAAAATAATCGACCCTGCGCCACGTTTAAGCATTTGTGGTAATTGATATTTTGCCGCTAAAAATGCACTGGTAAGGTTAGTTGTTAGGGTGTTTTCCCATTCCGCTCGGCTAAGCGCATCCGAATCCACGCCTAACTCACCATTAATGCCGGCATTATTAAAGGCGATATCCAATCCACCATACTGCTCGACGGCAAGCGCCACTAAATCACTGGCATACACCTCGTCGGTCACATCGCCCGCCAGATAAACCGCTTCACCGCCTTGGGTGATGATCTCATCTACCAATGAGGCCAATATGGCGCCGCGGCGTGCGCCCAGCACCAGTTTTGCGCCTTCACGGGCGAAGCGTTTTGCGGTGGCATAGCCAATCCCCGAACTTGCCCCAGTAATGATTGCGACCTTTCCCTGTAACACTGCCATAGATATGTCTCCATTAATTGCCTCGGCCAATATGCGCCGATAGAGACATAGTGAAGGGTTAGGGCAGGTTACTCGACCCGAATCTTGCGCTTTTACACTCGGCGCTAAAGCCGTGGAATTCTGTATGGATTGTCACTGAGTTTTAGACAACGCCAGTAGCGTAAATCAGTAGCAAAGAGAGCGGGACGGAAACAACACCGATTAAGCGAAATTGATTCTTAAACGCTTGGGCTGACCATAGGGCAAATCTACGATGCTTACTCAGCGGCGTACATGCCAAGCCTATTCCCACACAGAGTAAGACAATGCCTATCGCAAAAAAGAGCGCTGGAAATCGGGTGTCGGCGCAATATTGGATAAAAATCACACCCGCAATAATTCGGCTAACCACCTCAACAATATGGAAGTAGGGCTGCTCGCTAAATGCAATAATGCCATCAGCGAAAGCCGCAGGCTTAACGACCATCACAAGACTGAATAACAGCATCAATAGGCCAAAAGCCGCAATAAAGTACATCGCCATTCCTTGTCTTGTGAGGTGTACTAAAGCCTATATCCAAAGGTTTAATCGATACTTTTCAACTCAATAGTTAAGCCTGTATCGGTTTACCCTCTTTATCGCACAAGCCTTACCACAGCTCTTTTACCAGGGAGATTTTGCCATCGGTAAAGCCAAATAAGACCAGCAGGGGCTGCCCTTGCTGCCATTGTCCATCGGGTTGAATGCTGCCGTGGGCATATTCGACGGCGACATGGTTTTTACCCACAATGTAATTTAATACCCGCTGCTCCTTCGGCTGTTGATAGGCGCCGCGAGCAATATTGCGGATAAAGGCACTGCGCCAACTGGCCCTATCAAAATTAGCGCCATATTCGAGGTGGATATAATTCACATTGGGATGCAGTAATCCCAGAAAATCATCGACATCTTGTTCGCTAGAACCCGACTGGCTGACCTTATCTAGAGCTTTAAAGTAGGCATGAATTTGCGGTAATTGGCACTCAGCACCACAGGTTTGGCTCGCGTTTGCTGATGGACTCAGCAGACAACAGAGGGTGAGCAACATCGATAAATAGTATTTCATCGCAACTCCTTTGCATTGGTTATAAAAATGTCTAAATGTTGATTTTGGCTAGATTACTCTGCAGTGGCATAAAAAACAAAACAAGGTTGTGGGCTTCACTCCCACACTCGAATTCCAATAAGCCTTTGGTATGGAAGATAGTCTGTTATTTGCAATTAAGGCATTTTAACAATGAGAGTCTTGTTAAACTGTTGTTGAACCTGTCTTCGTTAAATTATTTAAAAGCAAAGTCAAAGTCGTGGGGCTTCACCCCACACCCGACCAAGAGGGGATCAACAGCAATTCCCTCTTGGATCTCCCTTGCCGCCCCCTACGGAGTTGAAAGCCCCTTGTGCTCATTGCCAAATTTGCTATCGCTTCCGAAGGATGCGTCCCTGCACCTGCGAAAGCTAGCTTGCCATCCATGGCAAGACTCACGCAATTTGTCTATTCGCCCTGCGGCAACTCCGAGGGGAGGTGTATTCTGCTACTTCGGAGTTAACTGTTAATCCCAAAAGATTCAAGCATGTCCCGCCTTTTTACTAAGCCTTTGGTATACCTGATAGTCTGTTATTTGTAATTAGGATATTCCAAGGATTTAGCAATGGGTGTCTTATTAAATCTGATTTTTTACTCAACAAAACTAAGGATTAGGTGTACTATATGTTAAGTCAATAATTTTATTGGCTTATTAAGATGATTGAAGGTGTTAGAATGGATGATTTAGAACTAGATTTATACATCAGAAAATGCGCAAGCAAAAATATTAACTCACCAGTAAATATAAGTGAGAGCTCAGAGCTTTTTTTACTAGCATTAAACCTTCTTATCAATAAGAGTAAAAACAACATCAGAATGATAATCAATTTTCACAAAGGTCAAGCATCTCAAACTATTTTTGACAGCTTGAATGAAGATGTGGTTATCAACAATGTTGTTGATTTTTTGAAAATGAAAAATTCAAAAATTCATATACTTACTAATGAGCAAAAGAGAGTTAGAGATTCTGTTTTTTTTAAAAAAACATCTGAATTTAGTAGTCAGATAAAGTTAAGGGCAATCCCTCCTAAAATTTATGAGGAAATTTCAAACAAAGGTTTGGATTTATTAATTGCTGATGAGAATTCAGTAATAGTTGGAGCTTGTTATTATCAACCGAACTATTATGTTAACTTTGGAGACGAAAGTGCTTATGAAAAACTGAATAGTTATTTTAATCGGCTTAAAACTGCGGTTGATGCACTTGGTGGGGCTAAATATGACTGATTCAGTGATCGTATTGTATAAACTAGCCCAGTTTTCATCCTTAATTGAAGTCAGTGTTGGCATTAACTTAGTATTTTCTGTATGGGAGTCGATTAGGAATCTTGCAGTCATAAGACTTAAGGATATATCTGATGATATAGATAAAAAACTTGCAGCTTATTTGGGCCCAAAATATAAAAACTCTCGATGCTCCACAGATTTTCAAACAAAAGTGGATAATCATTTGGGACGTTTGAAAACATTATCTAGTGTGGCTAAATGGACTGGTCTAGCGTCAACGGTGATTATGGTGACTATTCTAATTTTGATAGGGTTTAACCCTGATTTTTCAGTAGACTTAGGTTCTTTGCTTGTAATAATTTTTATAGCTGTATTTGTTTCTCCACTATTTATGATTGTAGGAAATGCTTATGTTTACTTCGTAAAATCTTCTGTTGAGCGTTATGGCCAACAATGGATTACCTCTTTAGAAGACATGAAGGAATTTGCATAAGAATTCCCCGTTAACGGGGACGC
Source organism: Shewanella mangrovisoli (assembly GCF_019457635.1). Taxonomy (NCBI): domain Bacteria; kingdom Pseudomonadati; phylum Pseudomonadota; class Gammaproteobacteria; order Alteromonadales; family Shewanellaceae; genus Shewanella; species Shewanella mangrovisoli. The sequence continues at coordinate 3,072,699 of NZ_CP080412.1, read as the reverse complement.
TTTTCACCTGCCTAACATCCCCGTATACCTATAAGCGCACTTAGCCAACGCTGTGAAGCGTTGGCACGTTAGCCCGCCGTGAGGCAGCGTATCCCAAGGGGATAGCCATGCTTAAAAATACCTGCCTTTTGTGGTGATTGCTGTCGGCGTGCCTATGTCGCTAATCGCGTCATGTCTGTTCTCCATTTGATTGGTTAAGGGGGAGAACATGCGTACAACTGCTAAACTCTCATCTTTTTAAACGTTGCCGCTGATTCCACTGAGATTTGCTAAAGCGAATTCGATTGCGGACGTGACCTTCGATGATATGGATATCATCGCAGAGCCGCCATGGATGGCTTCACGGCGTGTCACGGAAGCAATGGAATTCGGCGTATCTACGACTGAACATAAACCTTTAATCTTTTGTAATTTCATCAAGTTTTCCGCCAATTTAGCCTGCAAACAAAAACAGCCGCAAAATATTTGCGGCTGTTTGTGACTAACACTCTGTAATTAAATTAGATTTAAAGCTTACGCTAAATCACTCGCTATTCATTGGCCATAGCTAATAGCGCAGGTAAGAACTCTTTATCCAATGCGGCAATTTCACCTTGCTCGATAAGCACTTGATTTAGGATCTCATGGCTAGTCAAAGGATTAGCTAATACGACGCGAAACACCACTGTGGGCTGTCTAAAGTAGCGGGCGGGTTGAATGCGGGTGCGGGAGACAAAGGATTTGCCCTGTTCGCGTTGGTGTTTTTGAATAAATTGGGTTAGGCCATCGAGCAGCTCATTAAAGCGAGCGAGTTTCACCTTATCGCCTTGGTCTATCACTACTTGCATCGCTGCCTGCACCTGAGCGGGCACATAACGATAGGTGAGCAGGCACAGCTCTGGCGCGGTAACTAGCTCAAAGTCGGGGTGTGCGTCGATTTGCTCGGCAAAATAACGGGCTTTTTCGAGGCTGTTGTTGATCAGGATTTCGTAACCATCGCGGCCGATAATTTGCAAACAGGCATGCACTAACATGGCCATGCCGGGGCGTGAGCCTTCGAGCGTTTGGCTGCCTAAATCCTTAGAGCCTCGGCGCAGGATATATTCGGCGTGGTGGGCAATGGCATGGGCAAACTCAGGATTTTTAAACAGCACCATACCCGCGCCCATGGGGACATACATTTGCTTATGAGCATCGATGGTGACTGAGTCAGCCAGTTCAATACCATCGAGTAAGTGACGGTATTTATTGGATAATAAGCTTGCGCCGCCCCAAGCCGCATCTACATGGAAGTGGCAGTTTAGCTCACTTGCTAATGCCGCAAGCTCGCGCAGTGGGTCGATATTGCCCGTCTCGGTTGTGCCAGCCACACCCACAATCGCCATGACTTTAATGCGTTTATTCGCTAGTTCCGCGGCGACTTCGCGCATTTTGGTAACGTCGACTTTATTATTGCCATCGGTTGGGATGCTGATGATATTGTCGCGACCGATACCGAGCAGATCCACGGCCTTACCCAGCGAATAATGGCCGCGTTCAGAAACCAAAATCGCTAAATCATCATAACCATAATGGCGCAGCGCCTTGAGTAAACCTTCGCGAGTCACGCCTTTAAACTCACCATCGGCTTTCAATAATTGATTACGGGCAATCCATAGTGCGGTGATATTGGCGACCGTGCCACCGGAGCAAAAAGCACCGAGGGAATGATTGGCACTGTGCATCCAATTTTGATAAAAATCATCGTTTTGAGCGTAAATCAAGTGGTGCATCATGCCGAGTACTTGGCGCTCAAGCGGGGTAAAAGCCTTGGAGGTTTCGATTTTTACCAAGTTTTGGTTAAGCCCCACCATCATCTTCGATAGCGGCAACACAAAGTAGGGCAGTGCCGAAGTCATATGCCCAATAAAGCTGGGGGCTGCAGTATGCACCGAATGCGCCACCAAGTTTTGCATGATCTCGTCAGTGTAGTCGGAGACAAAACGCGGCTGGCTTGGAATTTCAAAGGCTTGAAAGTCGGTCTCGATTTCGGAGAGCGGCTTTTCTAGCGCGGCAATGCTGTCACCCAAAAAGCCGGCTAAGTCCTCAGAAAGCTTCTGCTCGATAATGCTTAAAGTGGATTCCGCATCTTCGGGCACAGTGAAAATTCGCATCAAACTGTCTTCGGATGCGATGGCTTGGCGAGGGAGTTTTTGGGTCATGGGGCTTGCCGTCTATTAATTCTTATAGTGAAACCGCAAAGGTGATTAAGAGTATAACCAAATACATGGTGCTTAAACCCGTTTACGGATTACCAAAAAGGGAGCTCACTTTACTGCAAGGCCTTTTGGGCATCAAGCACTAAAACACCGCTAAAGTCAGTGCTTGGGTTACAGAATAAACAAAGGCGCTATGAATAGCGCCTTGGGTGTATGTCGTTAGCTATCACAACACTAAGGTAAAGTTAGCGCTGGCCCAGCATCAAGACGGCGCCAATATTACGGGCGGTATTGGTCAGATTCGCTTTGGCATTCGCCAGCACATCGTCCAGTGGACTTAAGTGTGGAATGATGGGGAAAATCGCCGCCATACCTTGCTCGAGCACGGCATTGGCATTGTCGCCAAGGCAACCCGCAATCCCGATAGTCGGAATATTTTGCAACTGCGCTTGCTTTAAGACGCCCATCGGGGTTTTGCCAAATATGGTCTGGCCATCGATTCGGCCTTCGCCCGTGATAACAAGATCCGCGCCGCGGATTTTGTCTGCTAGTCCCACCGTTTGCATCACAATCTCGACACCGGGTTTAAGCTCTGCGCCTAAAAACGCCATTACGCCGAGCCCCATACCGCCCGCCGCGCCCGCGCCAGCTTGGTTGCGGTGATCGGTGACACCACTTTGGGCGATCACATCGGCATAGTGACTCAGTGCGGCGTCTAAAATGCTGACCATCTCGGGCGTTGCGCCTTTTTGCGGTCCAAATATGGCCGAAGCGCCACGCTCGCCGCACAGCGGATTATCGACATCGCAGGCCACTTCAAAGGTGCATTCTTTCAGTAGTGGATGAGCATGGCTCATATCGATACTGGCAAGCTGAGACAGCGCCGCGCCGCCTGCACTTAAGGTTTTACCTTGTTTATCGAGCAGTAAAATATCCAGCGCTTGGGCCATACCTGCGCCGCCATCATTGGTCGCACTGCCGCCTAAGCCTAAAATAATGTGCTTTATCCCGCGATTGAGCGCATCACAAATCAGCTCGCCCGTACCATAACTGGTGGTGAGCTGCGGATTACGCAAATCCCTTGGTACATGGTGTAAACCCGAGGCGGAGGCCATTTCAATCACAGCAATCGTGCCTTGGGCTTGCTGGCCTAAAATACCGTAATGGGCTTTGACTTTATGGCCGAGTGGCCCCATGACCTCTAAATTGACAATGCTGCCGCCAGTGGCATCGACCATAGATTGCACCGTGCCTTCGCCGCCATCGGCGACGGGGATTTTGACAATCTCACAGTCTGGGATCACTTGTGTTAAGCCTTGTTCGATCGCATTAGCCACATCGAGTGCGCTTAAGCTTTCTTTAAAGGAATCGGGGGCGATAACTATCTTCATTCAAAATCCTACAGCTTTTTGGGCGCACGGATGCGCCCAAGGATGAGAAAAGTGCGGCTTAGAGCAGCACTAAGCTTAGTACATACACGGTCAGCATTGCGGTGACGCCTTGGATAAGGGTCGCCATGGTTTGTGCTTTATAGGCTTGTTTAACGCTCATGCGGCTAAATTGAGTGACCACCCAGAAGAAGCTGTCGTTGGCGTGGGAGACTGTCATGGCGCCAGCACCAATCGCCATTACGGTTAACACCCGGCCCATATCGCTACCAAGACCAATATCGCTCAGCATAGGTGCGACTAGAGCCGAGGTGGCCACTAGGGCAACGGTAGATGAACCCTGAGCCGATTTCAGCGCGGCGGCGACGATAAAGGGCATAAAGATACCCACCCCTAGCGCCGACAGTGAGCTGCCGAGGAAGTCACCGATAGGTGTGGCTTTTAACACGGCGCCGAAGGCACCACCGGCACCAGTGATCAAAATAATCGGTGCTGCGGCAACGAGGCCTTGGCTGATGCGCTCACTAAACTCGGCAATCTTGTTATCGCTTTTCAGTAACAGCAGTGACAGGAACAGACCGATAAGCAGGGCGTTAACGGGTTGACCAAGGAAGACTAACAGGCTGAATAGGCCTTCTTTGCCGAGTGGTGCAGAAGGGAAGTTGGCGATAGAACCTAAGCAAATTAATAGGATAGGCACAAAAATCGGTGCAAATGCCTTTAATGGGCTAGGGAGTGTGCCATAGCTTTGTTTTAAGGCTTCAAAATCAGCGGCTTGGGCTTTGAGTTCTTCAGCGCCTTCGCCATCGGGTTCAACACTGGCAAAACGGTTCGCCCAGAACATCCCCGCGAGCGCGGCAACGGCGGCAACCAATAAACCGACACCAATCACTAGGCCTAAGTTGGACTCTAACCCTAAGTTACCCGCCGCGGCGATAGGGCCTGGCGTGGGCGGTACGAAGGTGTGAGTGGCATATAGACCTGTAGCTAACGCTACGCTCATGGACACGCTCGAGACCTTCATGCGGTTGGCCATGGATTGTTTAAGCGAGTTTAAGATCACGAAACCCGAGTCACAAAACACCGGAATCGACACTAAGTAGCCGATGATAGACATAGTGAGTGTGGGGAAGCGTTTACCCAAGACTTTGATCACCACATCCGCCATGGTAATGGCTGCGCCGCTTTTCTCGAGGATGATACCGATAATGGTCCCTAATACGATCACCAGACCGATATAACCGAGGATATTACCAAAGCCTGTGGTGATGGTTTTGGCAATATCGCCACTCGGTAAACCGTAGGCGAAGGCGGCGATAAAGGCGGCCAGAATTAAGGTTAAAAACGGATGGAGCTTAAATTTTGAGGTCGCGATAACAATAAATGCAATCACGCCGATGAGGATGAGCACTAAGTTCATAGGTTGTCCCGTTCAGTCTTGGCTGAAGTTCTTAAGTGGTTTTGGCTGTTTTTGTAGGGCACAGTCTTTATTTAACCCCAAGTCAAATAAAGGTTGCTTTAAGGTCAGCCTATTATTGAACACTGTAAACTGAATAGCTTTGGGTAAAACGACGGAATTACGGGCGGAATTGGCCATTATTTTGTGCGTGCGCACAAAATAATGGCCGTGAATTCGAATGTAATGCTAAGAATCTTGTTTTGCTCTCGCGAGCAGCGAGCCGTGCTTATTGACGGCGGATAAAGGACTCCACATATGCCGCTGTGCGGGCATTGAGGATGGGGTCGTCCGACGCTGCTATGCCTTTGGGGAGGAGCAGAGGGTTAAAAATGCTTCTATCGCATTGTTGCACTTGAGGATCGCTGTCGCGCTTACCATCAATCACCACTTGGCCGACGAGAATGCGCTGGCGATTTTCGGGCCAGAGCACTGTCGGGTTATTGATATCATCGCCTTGTTCCGCTAACTGAATATACAGATCCCACTTGGCGGGTTGAGACTGAATTCGTTTAAGTAACTCAGGCTTGAGAAAGTCATCATCTAGCTGTGCCAATGCTTGCGGAGTGAGTGCTTGCGTGCCCGCTACGGGTTCAAAAATCCATTTACCCGCAATACTGTTATTTTGCTTATCGGTAAACAGAAAACTGTTCACCCCAAAGTACTGGCTATTTGCAAAACTCGGACTTGGCGGCAATTGTTTTAGATAGTCGAAAAAGGCTTTAGCGTCGGGCTTATTATCGATAAGCCATTGCTTACCTTCGGCGCCTTGTTTGGTTTTAGTTTGGAACAGGTAAAAATCCTCAAGGTTACTGGCAAAGAAGACTGGCACATTGGTGGTGACAAAGTTGAGGTTTTCCCGCTCTCCATCGATTTTCAATGACATAAAGCGCCCTGGAGTCTTATCGGACAGCTTAGGATTGGTGCCGCCGAGGGAAAAACGGGCGGTCACTTTAATGGGATTTTGATTAAAAAAGGGAATGTTGAGTGAATCGTGCAATTGGGGATTGGGGGCAAAGTAGCCCGAGGTACAAAACCCTTTTGTATGATTACGCAGTTTCACTTTTTTACCCGCCTCGCGACTCGCTGCATCTGGCGTACCGTTCACTGCATCCACTAATTCTGGAATGGTACGCTCCGACGCGCTGGCAAGTGGGGCGACAAACATTGAGCCGACCATTAGGCAAGCGGTGACGAGTGAACTGAGTTTGGCATGATATGGCTGCATGGGGTTTCCTTCCTTAAGCAATTTAACCGTATGGGTGTCTTGTGCATTGATAGGAAAGGACGAGGCGAAATTATCTTTCACTCATTGTGTGAATATCTGATCAGCGTACGGCAGGGTTCAGCCTAGACTGCTGGATTAAGCCTGAGTTTTAAGCCTGAGTTTGTGTGAAATATCTTCGCTCATTTCAATTCATTGAGTTAACGCTTGCTGATGTTGAGTTTTACTCTAGCGGTGATATGGGGCTCTACTCGAGTCGGTAATTTGAGGTATCTATCAACTGTCCAAGATAAAGACTTAACAGTCCGTGTAGGGAATGGATGTCACTCTTGGTGAGTTGCTGAATTTTATCTAACCGATATCTTAGGGTATTTCGATGAATAAACAATGCATTAGCACATTGCTGCGCATCACCAAAATGAGTGATATAGGCGGCTAAAGTCTTACGTAGCTGGCCATTTTTATCGGCCTTGGCTAGCTGTTGGTAGGGGCTGGCCAGCGCCTGACCACGCCAATCATGCTTGAGTCCCGATAACAGCACTTGCAAGGAGTAGTCCTCAAACAGGTATTTAGTGCCCTCGGGGTTAAGCTGTTTGCCTAAGCTTAAGGTTTCCTGCGCGGTTTGGTAGGAGCGGGCAATGCCGCCTTTTTCAGGGAAAAAATGCCCAAGGGCGATTTTAAAATGTAAATCCATCTGCGCCGGTAACCGCTGCAGCAGTTTATCGATACGCTGGTTTTCAAGCTCGGGATCCCATTGTTTACCATCCAGAAACGCCGGTTTTAAAATCACCAGTTGCGACATGGAGGTCATGGCAATCAAGTTGCCGCGATCGGGGTTTTGCAGCAAATGCAGCACTTGTTTGAGGATTTCGCTGACTCTGGGATTACGCTCGTCTGCGTTTTGCTCGCTCTGGACTAATGGAGAAAACACGGCGGATTTGTGTTGGGTAGGCGCGGATTGTTTTTCACTGACCTCAATAATGGCGGCCACTCGCGGCAAACTGATATCGATGTCGAGTTGCTTGGCCCAGCGATGCAATTGCTCATCGTCATCGGTTTGCGCCTTAATCAACTGCAGAATAAATTCCTCACGCTGGCGATTTTCCCACTGCAGTTGATCCTGCTGGTTGGCTTGTTCGACAATCATCTCGGCGGTCATTTTGAGCAGCTCACCGTAGTGAGTTAACTCAGCTGGATCGCCAGTAATACCAATCACACCAATAATTTGCCCTTGATAATGTAGGGGTAAATTAATGCCGGGTTTGACGCCATGTAAGCCTGAAGCCACTTCTTCACTCAGTTCCACATTGCGGTTTTGGGCGATGGCGAGCAGCGCGCCCTCGTGGGTCGAGCCAATACGTTTGGGATCGCCCGAACCTAAGATCACGCCCTGACCATTCATCACATTGATATTGTGCCCAATGATTTTCATGGTGCGACTCACAATTTGTTTGGCGATGTGTTGATCCAAAACGTACATAACTCACCTTAGTTTTCAAACGATTGAGAAAGGGACTGGCGCAAGCGGCAATCTGGTTAGGGTAATGGCAAATAAGAGAAAAGGGCAGGTGTTTTTTAATCTTCTATACTGAGAATTGAACCTAACTCTCGTTAACTTTGTTTTAACAAGTGAGAAGGGTGCAGATTGAAGCCAAATTTTGTTCCCTTAAGTGTCATTGGTTCCTCTGTGACCTATGGCAAAGGATATCGCGATGAAAGTTTATCTCTTATCTTCAGCAGTGGCGGTCTGTATTGCGGCGAGTCTTCAGGCGCAAGCAGTCGAAATCAAAGTGAATCACGGGCAATCCCTCTCGGCAGCGGCTAGGTTAAGCCAACAACACAGCTTTAAAGCGGTCAAAACGGTAACGCTTAATAAAGGTCAAACCAAAACAAAAGCGTTGCAATATTTTAATGGCGTACTCGTATATGGGCATCATCTGGTGGTGAGTAACGATGATAGCGAGCAGAGTGCGATTGGGGATGTGGCACAAATTGCGGATGATTTTTCGGTAGAGGTAGGGATTTCTCAAGGACAGGCGATTGCGGCTTTGAATCGGTTATATCCAGGTTCAGCGGCAACAGGGAAAAAGGATGTTGAGCTAGTGATCCTGATGCAGGACGATACCCCGAGGTTAGTGTATCGGGTGTCCTATTTAAGCGACCAAACCGATGCACTGTCTCGACCAACAGGCTTTGTCGATGCGCAAACCGGTGAGGTGCTTGAGCATTGGAATGAAATCATGACCGCCAAAAATAACGTCGGTAAACCCGGTAGTGGTGGAGGTGGTTCAGGTGGCAGTAGCACTCCCTTTGATGCAACGGGCCCTGGCGGCAATGTCAAAATCGGGGATTACTATTACGGCAGTGATTACGGTTTTCTTAAGGTGAGTGAGTCTAATGGTACATGCACTATGATCAACGCCAATGTAAAAACCGTGAACATGGCTAACTCGACCCGCCGTGGCTCGGTGTTCACCTTTACTTGTCCGGAGAACACCTATCAGACGGTCAATGGCGCTTATTCGCCTTTAAATGATGCCCACTATTTCGGTGGCGTTATTTTTAATATGTATAAGGATTGGTACAACACTGCGCCGTTAACCTTTCAGTTAGAGATGCGGGTACATTATGGCCGTAACTATGAAAATGCCTTCTGGGATGGCTCGGCCATGTCCTTCGGTGACGGTGCCAGTTACTTCTATCCCCTAGTCAGTTTGGATGTTTCCGCCCATGAAGTGAGCCACGGTTTTACCGAGCAAAACTCGGGCTTAAATTACAGTGGTCAGTCAGGCGGTATCAATGAGGCGTTTTCGGATATTGCCGGTGAAGCAGCAGAGTTCTACATGCGTGGCAGTAACGACTGGAAAGTGGGCTACGACATAGTTAAAGGTAATGGTGCACTGCGTTATATGGATAATCCGCCTAAGGATGGCCGCTCAATCGACAATGCCGCCAACTACACTAGCTCCATGGATGTGCATTACTCCTCAGGAGTGTTTAACAAAGCCTTTTACACGCTGGCGACCAAGAATGGTTGGGATACCCACAAGGCGTTCGATGTGTTTGTGTTAGCGAACCAGCTTTATTGGACACCGACCTCGACCTTTAACAAAGCGGCCTGTGGGGTGCAGCAGGCGGCGAGTGCCAAAGGTTCTGGTTATCCTGTGGCGGATGTGGCTGCGGCATTTTTAGCGGTAGGGGTTAGCTGCCAGTAATCTGGTTATGAGTGCAGCGATTTGATGACTATCAAGCCGCAAGCCTACAACCGTTTCTAAGCTCCAGTTTTCAAGCTCCAATTTCTAAGCCCCTTAATGGGGCTTTTTATTGGGAGTTTACTGGGTTTTATTTCGGTTCGGGAGTGCTCGCCAGCAGGTCTGCGATTCTTGCTTGAAGTGTGGGGAGCAGTTCGCGCTCAAACTCGGGATGCTGTTTTAGCCAAAGATTGTTGCGCGGACTTGGATGGGGCATGACCATCAGCCTTGGCCAATATAACGCCCATTGCTCAATGGCTTGGGTTACTGTGATCTTCTTGTTCGCTTGTGGGGTGGATACCGCTATCGCTTGAGAGTTTAACGCGCCGTCTGTCGCTATGGCCTGCGCGCGCGGCAGGTGGTAATCAATCGCGTATTGGCCAAGGACCAGCACTAACTCTATCTGTGGCATCAAGGCTAATAACTTCGCATGCCAAGTTGCGGCGCACTCGGGGCGGGGGGGCTTATCACCCTGCTTTTTACCATTGCGTTCAATGGTTCCTGAAAACAAAATCCCATCGGCACGATGGCAAACAGCGCGGGGTCATAAAATTGTTCCCGACTGACATTAAGCCAAGCGCGCAGTCGCTCGCCACTGGCATCGTCGAAGGGGATGCCCTTATGGTGGGTTTTTACGCCGGGGGCTTGGCCAGCAATTAAGATCCGTGCTTGGCTACTAGCTTGCAAGATGGGCTTCGCTGGCAGGGGCAATTCGGCCTGACATAGTTGGCAAGCGCGGATTTGTTTGAGTAATTCACTTAGCTCGGCTGAGCCATTTGGTTCGCTAGCTGGGCGTGACATGTCTGTCATCATCAAGCCCCAAATTTGCTCAATAGATGGTAGAGCCAATAGCCAAAGAGCGCATAGGACGCGGCTAATACACCATAACTCAATAATTTGCTGCCCAAGGCTTTAGTGGGAGCCTTGGCATGAGAGGCTAAAGCAATATGGCCCAAGATAATGGCAAACAGGGCGCAGGGTGGCAGTAGATAACTGATGCCTAAGACGAATAGGGCGCCAAGACTCAGCAGCCAGTTCGCATGTCGGGTGCTGGGCTGATTAAGTTGGCGTAATTGCAACGGTAATAAAATCAGTCCAACGCCGACAATGATCATGCCGAGATTGAGTGCAAAGTCGCTCCAGGCACGGTGATCATAAAGGGTTAAGGCAAAGGCGAGCAGTGGTGCTATCAGTGCGATCAGCACATGGCGTTTAGCAAAGAGGGGATTACGATACTGACCCGCAAAAAAGAACAGCCCTTGCATCAATGCGTTGATCAGGGTAAATCCACCCAGTCCGACGATGATAAATAAGCTCGCCGTGCCACCGCTAGAATCGAATGCCATGGCTGGGGGGGCGAACAAACTTAAGCCTATCGAGGCGGGCAGAGACGATAAACGCCAAAAAGAGCAAGTGAAGGACGACATCTAAGATCCACTGATAGTTAACTCACTGAATTAACATCCGCTAAAGTGCCAGTAAACTCAAGGAATACCTTATTTTCGGCGCAAGTTTTGCCCCAGAGTCTGATCTTATTCAAGATTTTGGCTTCTTGAATAGCCAGAGCTTGCATGTAAAGCGCGGTGAGTTTTTGTTTTCATCACTAATAAAAAAGCCCGCTGTGCGGGCTTTTGACTATCAATAAACGCTGTTTAGAGCTTGTAACTCATGCTCAGCATCAGCATTTGTGCGGTGTAGTCATGGCTGTTGCTGCCAAAGCCTACGACGTTCCAAATACCATCAACGGCGATATCGTTGGCGGCGTCATTGTCCTTATAGTTCTCAATTTTGTAATCGAAGCGTAGCGCGAGTTTCTCAGTCGCTTGATATTGAGCATATAAGTTAATGTTATGGACTTTGGCGAAATAGTCGCCATAGTCGCCGGTGATACCTTGTCTGACTTGAGTGTTACTGTCGGAGTCTGAGTAAGTGTAATCCAGACCTAGGCGTAACTTGTTCTCCAGCAGATTGTTGTAGCTAATACCTGCGCCAACCACATCCACTTTGTCTTCAATAAAGCCAGTCCAGGTTGGGGTGCTGTAATTGCTGCTACCCGCTTGTTCTGACTCAATGGTTTGGTGGTTGTAGAAGGCCGTTGCCAGTAAGTCAGCGGTGATCATATAGCTGATATTGGCGTCATAACTGGTGTCTTTTGACTCAGTTAAGCCAATCACAGTATCGGTATAATCATCCAGCGCATAACGGGCACCGAAGTCTATGGTCAGGCTGTCGAGCGGCGTATGGGTGATGCGCGCTTCGATTTGGGTTCTGTCACGGTCAGCCAGATTGTACTTACGTAACAGGCTGTTGGTTTCAGAAGAGGTCCATTCAGACGCTTGGTATTGTGAGCCGTCACGGTTGCCGTAACTGCCTTTTACCCACATGTCCCACATGTCGAAGCTATTGACGCGCAAACGGGCCCAAACGGTGTTCTCATCCGTGCTTTCACGGTCTTGATACTCACGTTCGTCACGTTTGAAGTCATAACCACCATCGAGCTTAATGCCATGGGTAATGCGATAATCCGCCGCCACTTTAAAGCGTTGTGTGCGGTTATCGTAAGGGGTGTTATAGGCCACCTTACCGCTGACATTGTTGATACTGATCTGCGTCCACTCTTCGATTGGGGTATTGTTGTCACGATCGTAATAATCGTAACTACCACTCAAGCGAAGCGAGTTGCTGACTTTGCTCACCACTTTGAGGTTCATGCCTAGCAGGTCGACTTTGGCGTCTACCGCATCCGTTGGCAGTTGATAACCGTAGCCCGAAGTCACCAGTGACTGATCTTGGCTCATTTGTCCGGTTAAAATACGGCCAGACAGTGAGTTACTGCCGTCGTTATACTGACCCATCAGCGACACTGTGTGTGACTGGTTATCGGGATCGAGTGCAATGGCACCAGTAGTTTGCGCACCAAAGGTGGGGTTGAAGGCACTGTCAAAGTTCAGCTGGTTGTATTCATTCTTGAAAATTGAACCATTGTAACTGAGCGCAGTGAACCAACGATCGCCTTTGAGTTTAACACCCGCTTCTATGGCGTCAGTGGTGTAATCCACGGGTTCTGCCAACATCATAGATTGGTTGAAGAAGCTACCAGAGGTTTGTTTTAACCCGGTTTTTTCTTCACGCATGTAGTTCACATAGGTGCTCCACAGCGATTCACCCTGATATTCGAACCCAAGGCCTGCACGTTCACGTTTCAGTGATAACTCAAGGCTGTTGAGGCTGTCCATCAACAGTGGCATTTGGCTGCTCGAACCTGCGGTGACCCAGTTATCGGGTAAGGTCAGGTTATTGCCGCCGATACCAGAATAGGGCGAGAGGGCGCTATTGCTATCGTAGGTAGCAATTTGACGGTAGTTCAGATTGATATTGTACTGGCCTTGTTTGCCCGCATTCACATCTAAACGTCCGCCATCCATGCCCAGTTGATAGGCTTCAACACTGGCGCGGTAACCTTTTTCACCACGGTAGGCAAGGTCAGCATCGAACTTGCCCGCGACTTCGTTTTTAGAACCAAAGGCATTGGCAGAGCGAATATCCTCTTCGCCATTGTAACCGACGCCGACACCGACAGTGCCAGATACGCCGGTTTCAACCACGCAGCCTTTACAGCTCCACGCTGAGAGTTTCACTTTGTCGGTATTGGCATTGGCGAGGCCATAACCATCGGCAGCTACGGCGAAACCTGTGTTGGCTAATAACGCTAGAGTGATCAAATTGAGTTTGAATTTCATCTTCTCGTCTCCTTAGCGCTGTAATAGCTTGCCAGATGGATGGTTAGAACCATGGACCTGACTATGGCAATTTAAGCAGCTTCTTCCACCCGTAAAGGCATTGTCACCGACATTTGAACCTAAACCAGTGTTACCTAAGTAGGCATTGCTGGCGTGGCCATCGCTGGCGTGACATTGCTGACATAACTGCGGTGCACGGGTTTTCAGCATGGCATCATTCACACTACCGTGAGGATTGTGGCAAGTAACACAACTCTCAGTGACGGGTGCATGCTCCCAGAGTTTTGGGCCGCGCTTCTCGGCGTGACAGGAATAACAAGTTTCGTTAATGCTTGGCTTGTTCAGATCAGAATCTGTCATGCTCCCATGGGGATTGTGACAGTCGCTACAGGTCATTTGTGCCCATTTGAGTGGGTGACTTGAGCGTTTGTTCATATCCGCTTTTTGCTTAGTGTGGCAGCTTGTACAGACGTCCATTTCAGTGTTTTTAGATAGCACAGGGTCTTTCGCGACGTGTACTTGGTGGCACGAGGCACAAGCAACATCGGCGTTGTCATGGTGACCGCCATTCCAAGACATACGCTTATCGTCTTGGTGACAGCTCATACATACGCTGTTTTGCTTGTCGGCACTTAAGGTCGATTGCTTACCAAAAGTGATCATCGGCTCGTTGCCGCCCTTGTTGTGTTGACCTAAAGGTCCGTGGCAAGCCTCACATTGTAGGCCAGCCATAGGGCTCTTAGTGGAGTCAATGGCGCCGTGGACACCTTTGAAAAGGTCCATGACTTTTTCGGATTTTTTATGGCACATCAAGCAAGAGTCGGCGCCTTTGGGTGAGTAGTTGCCTTCGGCAAACTTCTTATCTAAGGTCGCTTCGACTTGCTCAGGCGTCATTTTTTCATCCCACTTGGAGGCGTGAGCGCTCGGTGCGATGGCAAATGCCATGACCGCAGACATCATCAATGCCGGCAGTAGGTTTTTCATTTTGTGGCTGTTCTTCATAATAGGCTTCCCAATTTGTCCCAACAAAATTCAAGAAAGGGGGAGCGAACTCCCCCTGCTTGGGCAAATTACATTTTCACTTGAGTGTGATCTGCAACTGTTGGGGTATGGCAGTAGAAACAGGTTTCTGACTGTGCCGCTTGGTTGGCTTGAACATAATCACCGTTCACAATCGCGCCCATATTCTCTAAGCCGTGGCCAATTGATTCTGGCGCGTGGCATGAAGTACAAGTTGCTGTGATTGGCGTGGTGTATTTACCAGCAGAAGTGGCCAGTGCACCCTTCACTTTGAATGCGTCTAAGTTGAAGTCATTGTGGCACTGAGTACATTCTTTGATAACGCCTTGCTCACCGTGAACCACGTGCAGTTTCATTTCGAAACCACCTTTGTTTGCACCGCTTGCATAGGTACCATCTGGGGTATGACAGGCCACACAGGCATCCACACCGACAATTGGCTTACCGCTTGCGTCTTTAGCATGTGAAACTTGTTCAGTCATCACAAAGCCTGAGTGGTGACCTTTGTGTAGCTCAAAGGTATCACTGTGACAGTTTTGACAAGTGCTGAAGTTCACTGAGTTCACATGGCGCATGCTTGGTGCATTGCCTGATTTAGTACCGAAGGCTAAGTCGGCTTTCATGCTGGTGGTTGTGCTATCTGCAGTACAAGCCGTCAGCGTGGTGCCAGTGTTACACATTTCCAGGCCGATAAAGGTAAAGGCGGTATCAGTATCGCCAGCACCAAATGGCAGTGCTGGGGTGGTGAATACCAGTTTACCGTCAACTAAGGTCACACCATCTTGCAGTGCACCATCTTTAACGAGGTCTTTGGCTATCTTAGCAGCACCGCTACCTGGGCTCTTGTTGTAGCCCATGATTGGGAAGTTAGGACCGACGTTAGTGATTGTTTCTAAACGTTTGATCTTATCTTGTACGCTTGCTGCATCGATGGCATTACCGTCTTTATCTAAGATAGATACGGTTAATACCGCAGTATTGTCTTCTTGCCCCGCGAGTGTGGCAGACATACCTAACTGAGCCATAACCGCTTTCTTCTCAGCGGTTTTGCCTGTGTGTAACTCGGCAGTCCAATTGCTGTTGTGACAAGCGATACAGTTAGAGTTATCTAACTGCTGAGAGTGGCCTTTGCCTGCGGCAAAATCAACGGCTGTATGGCAGCTGCCACAGGTGGCGGCAGTTGGGATACGTGACCAGTTGCCCCAATCAGGTGCGGCTTCGGTTTCAACGTGACAGCTTTGGCAGCTTTCTAACGAACCTAAGGTGAGGTCTTTATGTTTAGCGTGGACTAACACGTTAAATTCTTTACCTACACCCACTTTGCCAGAAGTATGGCAAGTCGCGCAGTAGTTAACATCTGAGTAAGCGCCGCCGTGTTTCACATTGGCTAAGTCTTGGTGACAAGCATTACAGCTTTCAGTGGCGACGACTTTACGGCTGTAACCCGGTGTTGCACCAGTGTCAGCGGTAAAATCAACATAAGCGTTGCTGTTAGGGACTTGTGTGCCGTCTGGTAATGGCGTGTTGTAAGCGCGGATCAGAACACGTTGAGCCAGTTGGTCGTTATAGGTGATCTTAGCGTTGGCAGTGAGATTCATCTTGAAGGTGTAGCTGTAGTGGCCGTTCTTCATGTCCACGAAGGTACCTGGACAGGTTGATGCCACATCACAGGTCTCATCACCAAAGTATTGCCATTGAGAGGCATTACCTGCACCTGTTGCTCCTTGAGAAATCAGCTGAGCAGCAGCAAAGCGCATTTTTTGCAGGCCCACTACTGGCAAATCGTCTTCGTTAGTCACGGTGAATTCCACACTTGGGACACCGTTAGTCACAACAGATTTGTTAAAGGTAAAATTGAGTTTTTGAATAGCGGGAGCTGGCTCGCCACCTGGCTCACCGGGTTTACCATCATTACCATCGCTTCCACCACAGCCAGTTAAGGCCATAGTGACGGCACTTGCTGCGAGCAGCAGTGCGAATTTTGATTTTTGTACGTTCATCATTTTTTTCCCTGCATAGGTTTGGCATTACTTAACTGCTTATCTCCTGCGCCCGACAGATTCTTTGTCTGTGCTTTGGTCTCGAAGGCAACTTAAGTGGATGCTGGAAATAGAATTCCCCAAGGAAAGGCTAACCTAACATGCCCCTAAAATCTTCAAGGCCTTTGCTAATGTGTGACTTGGATCTTTCTATTTCTAAAGAGGTAGTTAAACCACAGGGGAAAAACAAATTTAGATCAAAAAAACGGCGGATTGTGAGGTGGAAAATAAAAAAGAGAGAGGGGTTACCTCTCTCTTTTTGTCCAGTCTCTTTAATCGCTAAAGAGGTGGTTTATTTAGTTACCGTGTGCTTCGCGTAACTGAGTTGGAGTATGGCAAGTTGCACAGCTTTCAGACGCACGGGTTTGAACATCCGCTGCACTGGTACCATTTAAGATACCGCCGTTAGCTTCAATGTGAGACTTAGTTGCATCAGACAGATACTTCTGGTGACAGCTTAAACATGCACCCGCATCTGAAGATACCCAAATATCAGCGCCACTATTGGTGATGTCGCCATAGCGCCATACACGCTCAGGAGCACGTCCTAGGGTGATACCTTTATCTGTGTGACAGGTTGAACAATCGGTCTTGAGTACAGTACCTGATTGAACGCCCGCATACTTGAGGTAATGGCCTTCACGTTCGTGCGCTTTCCAAGCAAAGCTGGTTGGGATCTTGCCGCCTGGATAGGCCGCATCTGTCTTCAGAGTTTTATCCGATGTATGACAAGTTTGGCAGTTTACGCCGTTGTCATAGTGGTGGATTTCCTGATTGTGACAGCCTTGACACTTAGTTGGGTCGATGATTTCACGACGTGTTTTAGCGGTTGCAGCGCTATCTACACCGGTGTCTTTCCAAACGAAGTGGTAAGGGGCTTCTTTCACGGGCACTTTACGCACGTTCGGCAAACTACAATCGGTTGGAACGATTTCGGCAACACCGTAACCACCGCTGTTGAAACACACTTCTAATGTAGACCAGAGTTCAAAGGTTTTACCGTTAGCATCCGCTGGTAGGTTGAACTTAGTACCAGTTAATGTATAGGTTTTGGTCGCTTCGTTGTAAGTGCCTTCGCTCAGTGCGATACGACGGTTGCTGTAAGAGGCGTCAGCATAGCTTGGGTAATCTTTATCAGAATCCCATGCCACAACAACGCGTGAGCTTTGGTTTACAAGTGCTTTATCGATAGCGTTGCCATCTTTATCAACGACTTGAACATCAAAGGTAATCTTACCAGTGTCATTTACACCCACATTGCTGAACTTGATGCCCATTGCTTGAGTATCAGAATAGGCTTTCAGTACATCACCATGGCGTTTGGCCGCGCTGCCAGTACCGCCGTAAGGCTCAGTAGCATTGTGGCAAGACGTACAATCTGTGCTGCTGTGGTGTGAAGATGGTTTTTCGGTGTGACAAGCAATACAAGCTTGATTGCTTAAATCGGCTTTGAAGAGGTCTGCATTCGCAGGCGCGCCCGCACCTTCAACGTGACATGCAGAACAGTCCGCGGCAGGTTTCAATGGGAAGCCTACTTTGCCGTAGTCGTGTAATGAACCACCGTAACCAACAATCTTGTAAGGTGCTGGAACTTCTGCGCCTGTCTCATCGAAGGTATGACGCTCACCACCTTTGTGGATAGCGTGGATCATGTAAGTGAATTCAATGCTATTGCCTGATTCTGGGTCACCAGAAGTTGCAGTATGGCAAGAGGCACAGTTTTCAAGATCGATACGACGACCACCATGCAGCTCTAAGCTTTCTGGTTGGTGACAGGTGTAACAGGCTTGAATAGAAACCACATTGCGGGTTTGAATGCCTTCAGTTTTGCCTGTAGAGGGTTGCCAATCGAAATGGGCGTTGGCCACAACCTGTGGTAAATCAAGCTCCATTGTGGCGCGTTGAGTCGCGTCGGCACTGTAAGTAACTGTGAGTGGCTCAGTTACATTGGCAATGTTGGCCTGATAGGTGTAGCTATAGCTACCGTCACCGTGGTCAACTAAGCAAGTGTCGCATTTATTTGCCGCTTCAACGTTGGCTTGGAACTGGGCCGATGGATTAAGGTTATCGACACCTGATGGGACAGTGCCAGGCTCTTTTTTGGCATTGATATAGGCTTGCCATTGATAGCCGCGATCAGCTGGTTTAGCTGGATCATCCGTTGCTTCAGTCACATGGGTGAGCTGAGCAATACCGAATCGTAAATCGTGATCTTTCGTTAAGCCGAGTACGGCCACACCATTGGCATTTTCCAATGTAAAATCAACGGTGACTTTGCCAGCATCAACGGTGGCATTTGTGAATTTCGCTTTTAACGTTGAGGTTGAGTCGATATTAACACCAACAACGCCTGGTTTACCGTCTTCACCATCTTTACCGTCACTGCCACCGCAACCAGTGAGAAGAAGTGAAAGTAAACCGGCACCCAACATCGCTTTTGTTGCGGTATTGAAATTGAACCGTTTCATCATGATATTTCCCTGCAATAGTTTTAATCATCATTAAACGCTTAGCGAATAAGAATAAATCTCATTAACCGCATTTAATGTGTGGAATTAGATCCCACCTGTAAGGCTAACTAAGTCATTGGTATTTATCAGTCACTTTAAGCGGGTAATGTGATTGAGATCTGACTATTTCTTTAGAGGTAGATGACTGCATAGTATGAGTTCCTTTTATATCTGCAGTAGCAGGCCTTTCGGCCTGCATCATAGGGTTATTTAATAGGGTGGACTTTCAATACGTCAGCGACAGCGCCTTGTCCGTGGCAGAAAGCACAGGTTTCTGTGCCTGCGGTGGCATCGGCTTTTGTTCCCGCAAATACCGCACCTTGCTGCATCATATGGTTGTGGGTGGTATCACTTGAGTGACAGTTACTGCACACTGCGGCAATGGGACTCGTGAAGGTGCCGTTGTTCAGCGCAAGTGGTTGAACCGCCGCGTTTAAGGGCAGGGCAACCGTTGAGACTCCCGACGCATCCTTGATATGGCATTGAGCACAATTACCGATTTTGCCTGGGTAGTTGAGGTCCTCAAAACCAGCAAATTGGCTGGTATGTATCCCATGGATTAACTGCTTAAAGTCAAAGGAGGTAATGGAGGGATTTGCCGCCGTGGCGTCGGCCTGCATATTCGGGTTGTGGCAAAGTTGGCATTGGCCCGCTAAATCGTTACGTGCGCCATGAATATTCAGTTGTTGATCGCCGTGGCAGCTAGCACAGTTGGCATTGCTAATGACCTCGCGTTCGCCAGTGGCACTTAAGGCTGACATATCAAAGTAACTGTGGCTTGCCTTGATAACCAGAACTTCGGCAAGTTCAGTGCTGCAATCCACTAATACTTTGTCTTTGGCGCAAACTCGACCTTGAATTGCTAAGCCGCCGTGGTCCGCCTCAGTTCCGGCCGGAACCGTGAGACCCGAAATGGTATAAGTGTAAGTGCCGTTGCTGCCAGAGACTGGCGTGGACTCAGGCAAACGAATTGAACGCGCAGAGCGGGTACTGTAATCGAAACTGGTTCCCCAGTTAGCATAGACCCTTAGGTCACTGATAAATTTGAGCTTATCTGCACTATCACTGTATACAGTGCCAGTGGATGGATTACTTAGCGTCACGGCAACGGTCACTGTGCCATTGGCATCCATGCTTGCGCTGCTGATGCTAGGACTAAACTGGGCTAACGCGGCTGTTTGATCTTCATTACCGTGTACGCTGGCGGTCCAATCGGCATTATGGCAGGCAACGCAATTACTATTATCTGCTTGCGCAGGATGGCCTTGGCCCGCAGGGAAGTTAATTTGGGTATGGCAGGCACCACAGGCTTCCATAGTGGGTACTCTATGCCAGTTTTGACGTTCGGCTAAATCAGGGTTATCTATGTGGCAAGTCTGGCAATTACTGATGGATTGAGGGAATCCCGTTAAATGTTTGCTGTGGATCATTTGCGGGAAAATATCCGCAGGATTGCTGACTTTTTTACTGTTATGGCAAGTTACGCAGGTTTCAACTTGATTGTAGCGTCCACCATGGAACGCCAAATTACTGTGGCAACTATTACAGGTTTCAATGGTGACTAAGTTACGGGTGTAAGCTAGGGTATTACCCGAGGTTTGCCAATCGTAGTGTTGATTGGTCATGGGGAGCGCCGTGCCATCGGCTAATGCATCGCCGCCAAGTTTGATGACGACTCGCTGGGTCGCATCGTTAAGGAATGTCACACCATTCATGCCGTTAAATGTGGCGCTAAAACGATAACTGTAATGGCCGTTTTTATGGTCGACAAATGTGCCAGGGCAAGAAGCGGCGCACGTTTCAGAGGTAAAATGTTGCCACTCACTGCTATTGCCTGCACCTGTCGCGCCCTGAGGCAGTAATTGCGCCGCAATAAAGGTGGCCGAGGGAATACCGACTACGGCTTCATCGTCTTGGTTGCTCACCTGATAATCGACTTGGGCGATGCCGTCGGTCACGGCGACTTTATCGACCATGATGTTCAGGCTAGTGATCGTCATCGCGGGTGGTTTACCTGGCTCACCGGGTGAGCCATCGTTACCGTCACTGCCACCACATGCGGTAAGCAGGGTGGTTAAGGCCAGTAACAGACTGAATTGTGTGCTAAATCTTGCAAACTTGTTCATATTTCTATCCTTGGAATACGCTGTCAGTGCCTAAGTTACATTTGGTAGCTTAAGGTCAAACCTAAGTAATGAGCATTGTAGTCGTGGCTGATGTCGCCAAAACTGAGCACATTGGGGACTGTGTCCCAAGTGGTGTTCTGGTTTTGCCAGTTTGCATCTTGATATTTCTCGAACAACCAATCGAAGCGTAACGACATACTGTCGGCCAGCTTATATTTGGCATAGGCATTAATATTGTGCTTGCGGCTGTAATAGTCACCGTAGGGACTGTTGATACCGTAGGTGACTTCGGTGTCGCTTTGGCCGTCGGAGTAGCTGTAGTCCAAGCCCAGATCTAAACGATTATCCAACAGGTTTTGATAGGCGATACCCGCTCCAATCAGGGTCGATTTCTCTTCAGATGTGCTGTACCAATCTGGGGTTGAGAAACGATTGCTTCCAGCCTGATCGGAATCGCGCCAGTCTTGGTTGAGATATGCGTTGACACTTAAATTATCGCTAATCAAATACTGTGCTGAAACGTCATAGCCAAGGTAAGAGACTTGGGTGAGTCCGACTAATGTGTGGTCATAGTCATCGTCGATGCTGTGTAAACTCGCTCCCACAGATAAGCCGATATCACTTTGATAATCTGTGTGTAGGGTGATTTTTTGACGTTTCCTGTCCGCGAGGTAGGATTTGCGCAACCAAGGGTTGCTCGGACTTTGGGTGCTGGTCACTGGATCGTATTCACTGCCATTGCGGTCTAATGCTTCTCCCTTTAACCAAGCAGACCAAGCAGGTGAATAACGGTAGCTAAGTTTGGCAAACAGCCCCGATTCGTCAACGGATTGCCTGTCTAGTTCAGAATAGATAACTTCATCACGGCTATATCCCGCTTCAGCATAGACTGACGGGGTTAAGCGGTATTTGCCTTTAAGGTCGAATTGTTTGCTGCGTTTATCGTAGAGGCGGTTTTGTTCTGCACCTTGATGAAAACTGTCGGTCGCGACCTGTGGGAAATCCAGTTGAGCCGTCTTGTTTTCCCTGTCTTGATAGTTATAACTGGCTTGAACACTCAAATCCTGTGTGATGCGGCCTGAATACTTAAGCACCATATCTAGGATGTCCACTTGGGCATCCAGATTATCGGTTGGCAGTACAGGGGAGGGGCCATTAATGGTAGCAGGAAGAAAAGCTTCATCCTGCGACATTTTGCTGATACCCGCGTGCATTAGGATGTTATGGCCATTTTGGCCACCACTGGCCTCGGCGGCGATCCGATAGGCCTTGTTATCTGGGTCAACAGCATTTTGCCCAAAGTAGGCTGCACCAAAGGTGGGCGTATAGGCCGATTGCCATAGCAGCGCCTGATGGTCATTCTTGTATTGGCTTATCTGGCTGTTTATGCCCGCTTGCCAGCCTGCGCCGCCAAAATAGACTCTGGCATCGATTTCATCTGTGCTGTCATCGATTGGCTGCGCCAACATCACACTGTTAGTGAGAATATTTGCGCTGGTCTTTTTCGCGCCGCTGCGGTTTTCATGCTGGTAGTTTACCGAGGCTTTGTAGCGACTGCTCGATGAGATATGGCCAGCATAATAACCGCCGAGGTTGAATCTATCCCGCGTAATGCTTAAGTCCTGCTCGATTAAACTCGATTGCAGTAACGGCATGGATTGGGTCGTTGCTCCCTCTACCCAATTTTCAGGCAAGAGCATTTTATCGTTATCGGTGAGATAAGGGCTTTTTAGCTGATTGTATTGGTAATTTGCGAGCCCTTTATAACCCAATTGGATTTGATAGTGCCCGGGTTGACCTGTGGTGAGCTGGGCAGAACCCGTGTCAAATCCCAGTTTATCGGCCTCAAGCCTAGTTTGGTAACCACTCTCAGCTTGGTATTGCATATCGGCGCCCACGGCACCGACCAAGCCATCCTTATCCGTGCCAGTTCGATTACCAAAACGGCTGTCTTCGCCGTCATTGTAGGCGAGCGTGGCGCTGACGTTGCCTTGGCGCCCCGTCTTGGTCTGGCATTGCTTACAGCTCCAAGCCTCACTTTTTATGCCACTACGATTCGCTTTTTGGATTTCATATCCTTCAGCATGGGCCGTGTTGAGGACGCCACTAATAGCCCAAGCCAGTAATGTGAGTGAGAAACAAGCTTTAGGAGTCGATATGTTCATTATTTGCATGATCATTCCCTTGTTATCTCTGGAGTAACTTGCCGGATGGATGGTTTGAACCATGCACTTGTCCATGGCAATTCATACAGGAATTACCCGAGGTGAAGGCGTTGGTTTGATTACCAAAGTAAGCATTACTGCTGTGGCCATCGGAGGCGTGGCACTGTTGGCATAACTGTGGCGGTTTGCTAATGAGCATGGATTCGTTGACGCTGCCGTGGGGGTTATGGCAGTTCGCGCAATTATCGGTGACTGGCGCATGTTCCCACAATTTAGGACCGCGTTTTTCTGCGTGGCAGCTGTAACAGTTTTCGTTGACGCTCATTTGTTTGAGACTGGCATCATTTAAACTGCCATGGGGATTGTGGCAATCGCTACAGACCATTTGTTGCCATTGCAGTGGATGGGATGAACGTTTGTGCATATCCGCTTTTTGCTGGGTATGGCATTGAGTACAAATCGCCACTTCGTTGGCTTTGTCGCTGATAGGGTCTTTTGCTACGTGTACTTGGTGGCAACTACTGCAGGGGATATCGGCATTATCATGGTGATTGCCTTTCCACGCGATGCGTTGATCGTCGTTATGGCAACTCATGCAGACACTGTTTTGTTTTTGCGCGGGAACGGGGGAATTCTGGCCGAAGGTGATCATCGGCTCTTTGCCGCCCTTATTATGATTACCGAGCGGGCCGTGGCAAGCCTCACACTGTAAGTCGGCCATGGGGGAATCTTTGATATTGGGATTACCATGTACGCCATCAAAAATAGCCATTACAGTGGCACTTTTCTTATGGCACATCAGGCAAGTGTCAGCCCCTTTAGCCGAGTACTTACCTTCGGCAAATTTTTTGTCCAAAGTCGCGACGACCTCCTCAGGGGGCTTGTCATCCCAAGGTGTCGCTAACGTTGAAAGGCTGAGTATCGATAACATCACAGCAAGCATAACCTGAGTTATGCTTTTGAACTTTAACCCAATATCCATGTTCATCTATTCCCGAGTGCGTTTTATTTGTTATTTTTCAAGCTTTCGACATCGCTAATTTAGCTGATTAATACTAGAACAAATTTGCGACAATCGCGTAACATTTTTGTGGGCATTGACAGTAAAGAAGGATGATTTTGCTCGTGATAAATAACGAAGTGTGATCTTGTTCTCACTTTGGTTTGTGGGGCACTCGTTTACAGCTCGTTGACTTTTACTCTAACTTGCACAGCGTGATGTACCTTTATGGGGATTTTTATTTTTGGTCAGGCGTTTATTCATTGAGATTTTTGTCACATAATACTCAACACAATTGAAAACTATTATCGTTACCAGTCATAAAGCTTGATCTAGGTAAAGTTATTAGAGCCATCGCTCAGATACAATGGGCGCAGTTTTTCAAGCTGAAGCTGTTACAAGGTGAAATAGGTAATGAAGTTAAGCGAACTCAGTCCCGGTGACCGTGGCATTATTTCTGAAATCGGGCGATTAGATCTGCCGCAGACAGTGAAGCGTAAATTATTATCCATGGGTATCACCCCAAATACACGATTTTCGTTGATCCGCAGAGCGCCAATGGGCTCTGGTTTAGAGTTGGATATTCGTGGCAGTAAGCTTTGTATGCGCAGAGATCTGGCAGACATCATAGAGGTGGAAAAGGCGAATGACTAAGCAGTTTCATTGCGTCACTGTTGGTAACCCAAACGCGGGAAAATCAACACTCTTTAACGCGCTAACGGGCGCGAATCAACAAGTAGGCAACTGGTCCGGTGTGACCGTCGAGAAAAAAACCGGTCATTTTACCCTTAATGGCGCCGATGTTTACTTAACCGACTTACCCGGCATTTACGATTTACTCCCTGCGGGTAACAGTTGTGATTGTTCCCTCGATGAGCAGATTGCTCAGCAGTACCTCGCCGAACAACGTGTCGATGGCATCATCAACTTAGTCGATGCGACCAATATCGAGCGTCACCTCTATTTGACGGCACAGCTTCGCGAGCTGTCTATTCCTATGGTGGTGGTATTGAATAAAATCGATGCTGCCATCAAGCGTGGGATCCGTGTTGATTTAAAGAAAATGAGCCAAGAGTTAGGTTGCCCTGTGATTGGCGTGTGTTCTCGCGACCCTGCCGATGTGGCCAAAGTGCAAGCGCAGGTATTGGACTTACTCCAAGGCCGCGTATCAGAAGCACCTTTAATACTCGATTACGACGAACAAATTGAAGCGGGCGTGCAACTCCTTTGCAGTAAAGATCCCAACTTAAGCCGTGGTCGCGCCTTGGCGATGTTAGGTAATGGTTCTGGTTGTGGCAGTTGTAAAAATGCTGAACTGCAGGATGAAGTGAATACTTGCACCCAGCAAATTGCGCAGCAAGGGCATGATATCGAAGTACTGGTCGCAACGACACGTTTTAACTTTGTCGAGCGTGTATTCCAAGGTTCAGTGAAAGCAGATGGCTTCCTAACACTGAGCGATAAACTTGATAAATTAGTCTTACATCCCGTACTTGGCATTCCGGTGTTCTTATTTGTCATGTATCTGATGTTTATGTTCAGCATCAACATTGGCAGTGCATTTATCGATTTCTTCGATGTGTTTGTCGGTGCTTTACTGGTCGATCATTTTGGCGCATTGCTTGGTAATATCGGCGCACCGGCATGGCTTGTGACGATTCTCGCGGGTGGTGTCGGTCAAGGTATTCAAACCGTATCAACCTTTATTCCGGTTATCGCAGCGCTATTCCTCGGTTTATCCATTCTTGAAAGCTCAGGCTATATGGCCCGCGCCGCCTTCGTGGTGGATGGCTTAATGCGCCGTATTGGCTTGCCGGGCAAAGCCTTCGTGCCCATGATTGTGGGCTTTGGGTGTTCGGTGCCAGCCATTATGGCGACTCGTACCTTAGGCAGTGAGCGTGAGCGTATCGTGACAGGTATGATGGCTCCCTTTATGTCCTGCGGTGCGCGTCTACCTGTGTATGCGCTATTTGCGGCGGCCTTCTTCCCTGATTCTGGTCAAAACCTAGTGTTTTTACTGTATGTGATTGGGATTTTTGCGGCGATTGGTACTGGATTATTACTGCGCAGCACCTTATTACCCGGTACCAGCAGTGCGGTGGTGATGGAGCTGCCAAGCTATGAACTGCCTAAATTTAAAGCCGTGATGGTGCGAACTGGTAAGCGGACTAAGAGCTTTATCTTAGGTGCGGGTAAAACTATCGTACTTGTAGTGACACTGCTGAACTTTATCAATGCGATTGGGGTTGATGGCACTTTTGGCCATGAAGATAGCCAAGCGTCACTCTTAAGTGTGGCGAGCCAAAAAGTCACCCCTATCTTTGCCCCTATGGGGATTGAGCAAGATAACTGGCCTGCGACTGTGGGTATTATCACGGGGATTTTCGCTAAAGAAGCGGTAGTCGGCACACTCAACAGCTTGTATACCAATGCAGCCCATGACGATGGCGAATTAACACCATTGGCTGATAGTTTCAGCGAAGCATTGGCGACGATTCCTGCTAACTTATTCGGTTTGGATTTAGAAGATCCGCTTAAGTTATCTGTGGGTGATGTCTCGAGTACCGATGTTGCCGCAGAGGCGCAAGGTGTCGCAACATCAACCTTTAGTGCCTTGCAGTCAGGCTTTACCACTAAGGTCGCGGCGTTTGCTTATCTGCTGTTTATCTTACTCTATACACCCTGTGTCGCCGCGATGGGCGCCTTAGTGAATGAGTTTGGTACTCGCTGGGCAACCTTTGCTGCCACTTGGACATTCTCACTGGCCTACGGCAGTGCAACCATTGCTTACCAAGCGGCGACCTTTAGTGTGCATCCACTGCAATCGAGTCTGTGGATTGGTTTCTTCCTCGTGGCGCTCGTGGTGTTCTACCTGTGGCTCAAACGTAAGGGCCGTAGAACCCAACAGATCATTCCAGGCGTTAGGATCATTACCGAGTAACCGCTGAGTAATAAATGTCAGCTTAGTAATGACAAAGATAAAAGCAGCTTTCATGGCTGCTTTTATTGTTTTACTATCCATGCCATAAACCATAGTTTTTTATACTGGGCATTGTAACTGGCCGAGATCTGTAGGATCATGCGGGTTTTGTTAAAATTGCCATTGTTCGCAAAGAGGAATTCCATGAGTCATGTGGACACTGAAGTACGTCCGAGTAACTTTATCCGTAATATCATTGATGAGGATCTGAAAAGCGGTAAGCACACCAGTGTGCAGACGCGTTTTCCTCCCGAGCCAAATGGTTATCTGCATATTGGTCATGCTAAGTCTATCTGTTTGAACTTCGGCATTGCGCGCGATTACCAGGGCCTTTGTAATTTACGTTTTGATGATACCAATCCTGAAAAAGAAGACATTGATTATGTTAATTCTATTCAGGCGGATGTGCGTTGGTTGGGATTCCAGTGGGATGGTGAAGTCCGTTATTCCTCTAACTATTTCGACCAATTACACCAATACGCGGTTGAGTTGATCAACAAGGGCTTAGCTTATGTGTGTTTCCTCAATGCCGATGAAACCCGCGAATACCGTGGTACCTTAAAAGAGCCGGGTAAAAACAGCCCGTACCGTGACACTTCCGTTGAAGAAAACCTGCAATTATTTGAAAAAATGCGTAAGGGTGAATTCAAAGAAGGTGAGTGTGCATTGCGTGCCAAAATCGACATGGCATCGCCTTTCATGTGTATGCGCGATCCGGTGATTTACCGTATTCGTTTTGCTCACCATCATCAAACAGGTGACAAGTGGTGCATTTATCCAATGTACGACTTCACTCACTGTATTTCCGATGCGCTGGAGCACATTACTCACTCGTTATGTACGCTTGAGTTCCAAGACAACCGTCGTCTTTACGATTGGGTTCTCGACAATTTAGATGATTTCCAAGCGCCCAACCGTACTCGTCAGTACGAGTTTTCTCGCTTAAATCTTGAATATACGCTGATGTCTAAGCGTAAATTAAATGACTTAGTGACGCGTAAGTTAGTCTCTGGATGGGATGACCCACGTATGCCAACAATTGCTGGCCTGCGTCGTCGTGGTTATACCCCAGCGTCTATCCGCGAGTTTTGCCAACGTATTGGTATCACTAAGCAAGAAAACATGATTGAAGCGGCAATGCTCGATGCCTGCATCCGTGAAGAGCTTAACGAGCATGCGCCACGTGCGATGGCCGTACTGCGTCCATTAAAAGTCGTGATTGAGAACTACCCAGAAGGTCAAATCGAGACGATTCAAGCTGCTTCTCACCCAAGCGATGAAAGCATGGGTACACGCGAACTTGCCTTTGGCCGCGAACTGTATATCGATGTGGCGGATTTCAGAGAAGAAGCCAATAAGCAGTACAAGCGTCTAGTGATGGGCAAAGAAGTGCGCCTACGTAATGCTTATGTGATTAAGGCTGAGCGTTGTGACAAAGACAGCGAAGGCAATATCACCACGGTTTACTGCAGCTACGATGCGGATACCTTGGGTAAAAACCCTGCCGATGGTCGCAAGATAAAAGGCGTAATCCATTGGGTTGAAGCCACTACGGCCAAACCAGCTGAATTCCGTTTATACCAACGCTTGTTCACGGATCCAAATCCTGCAGCAGCAGAGACAGTGGATGAAGTGCTTAACCCTAATTCACTTGAAGTGGTTAATGGTTTAGTTGAAGCAAGCCTTGCTAATGCGCCAGTGGAAAAAGCATACCAGTTTGAGCGTGAAGGTTATTTCTGTGCTGACAATAAAGACTCGTCAGCTGAGCATTTAGTCTTTAACCTAACAGTTGCACTGCGTGACTCGTTTGAATAGCAAGTTGTTGGCCGCGATAATCGCTGCCGCACTATGATGCATTGCTGTTGCTAGTTACAAACTGCATTAACAAATAAAACGGCCCTTAGTGATATAAAACCTAAGGGCCTTTGCTTTTTTACATCTTTTAGATTTAACAATTTTTATCAGCTGTTATCGCTACTTTTCAGCCACCTGTTGCTTGTTGATTAAACGTCTACTGATACCTTATTGGTACATAGGACCAAAGCCAATGCTCCAGAGGATAACGCTGGTGGCCATTAAACCGACCAAGAGCACTAAACCGGCGGTGACCATAGAGCTGGCGTAAATAAAGCCTTTCTCTTCAGGGATATTCATAATGATGGGCACACCTGCGTACAGCAGATAAACCGAGTAGGCTAAGCCAACCAACCCAACAATCATAATAAACCAGAGTACCGGGTAGAGGGCTGCCAGACCGACCATAAACAGCGGTGTTGCAGTGTAGGATGCAAGTTCTAATGCTTGGGTGAAAGTTGGCTGGGCATCGAAGGTTTTTGCCATCCAGTAGGCTAAATAGGCGAGGGCAAAGACGCCCACAATCAGACCAAAGTACATTCCCACAGACATAAACATGGCGCTTTGTGGTGTGAGATAAATCGGATCACCCGAACCCGGATTCCAACCAATATATGCGGTGGCGATAAAGCTACAGACAGCCGGAATGAGTGCGATGAGAATAACGTGACTTAAACTACTTTTGAGTGCCTCGTGATTCTTCTCAATCGCGTGCCACTCTTGTTTTGGATGAGTGTATAACCCCATTAAGTGATTCAGTATCATTATAATTATCCTTGTTCAGCATTGATGATGGCTCGCCAAACGTCAGACGAGCTGACAACAGCTCTACAATCAGGGTTAAACGCTCTCCTATCCCTCAACGCCCGACTGTGTACACTCCGAATTGAGACGCTATGTGATCAGGATCTCAGTTCTTAAGGTGTAGATTATTTATTGAACAAAAAGTTCATCTCGTCAAGTTTACTGCGGTGTAAAGCTATAGCTTGTCGATAATTACGCGTAAAATATGACGATATTTTTTTAATGATTTTGAGTGATCCCATGCAGCAATTACTGGCACCTGTTCATGCGTTTCTTCGTTGTGAAACGCCGCAAACTTGGATTGATATGGCAAGAGCCTCTCCCTCGTTAGATGAACTCTTAATCGACCATTGTAATTGTGAGCTAAAAGCGGCGCAGACTGCGATGTTCTTGTTGAGGCGATACGCCTTGGATAAAGACAGCGGGCAATCGCTATTGGCGTGGGCAAAACCCTATGAGGAATTTGTTTATCACAAGGATCGCGATATCGAGCAGTTTTTGGCTCGCGATGTCAAAAAGAACGAGCTGGTTGCCAATCTACAGCCGAATCAACATTTTGCCTTTGCTCAGGATCTTATCCCGCCACTGATCCGGTTGATAAAAGAAGAATTCCATCATTTTGAGCAAGTGCTGGAGCTGATGCACGCACGGCATATTCCGTATCGCAATATTCGTGCGGGACGTTACGCAAAGGGCATGATGAGCCATGTGACCACCCATGAGAAGGATATTCTGCGAGATAAGTTGATTGTGGGTGCGTATATTGAGGCGCGCTCTTGTGAGCGCTTTGCCAAATTAGCGCCTTACTTGGATGCGGAGTTAAGTAAGTTTTATGTGTCCTTACTGCGCTCTGAGGCGCGTCATTTTGAGGATTATCTTAAGCTGGCGCAGCTGGTTTCAACGGAAGATATTACCGAGCGGGTCGCTTATTTTGGCGAGAGGGAAGCCGAATTGATTATGGCGCCCGATGACGAGTTTCATTTCCACAGTGGTCAACCCTTAGTGCCTAGTGGAAATATAAATAGTGGCCTCAACCATATTCAGGTATGAGGCCTAAGCGCTTCGATGCGCTAATGGTGCAGACGCTAAAGTTTCTTAGCTGGCGTCGAAGGGCAGGCTTTTTAACTCCACGCCGTCGGCGCTGACCACCAACACACTGCCTTGCTCGTACCAATCACCGACCACAATACGTTTACAGCCATGAGTTAAGTTGTGGATGGCGGGTCTGTGGGTATGACCGTGGATCATCTGTTTGCAGTGGCTCTGGGCAAATAACGCATCCACCGCACTCGGTTCCACATCCATGATGACATAGCTTTTTTGTTGATTGCTGCTCTGACTATTGCTACGGATCTTATTGGCAATCGCTTGACGTTTTTTCTTCGGCAAACAGCTATAAAGCCAACGGGCGAAGGCAAAATTGCGTAATTTGCGAAAGCGTTGATAGGCTTTATCTAAGGTGCACAAGCTATCGCCATGTAAGATAACCGTATTCACACCATAGAGATCTAAACAAGTGACTTCGGGCAACATTTGCATGCCCGCAGCATCGGCAAATTGTTTGCCTAACATAAAGTCACGATTACCGTGAATAAAGTAGATGGGCAATCTTTGGGAAACTTGCTTGAGCTTGCGCGCTAATTCGAGAGCAAAAGGCGCGGCTAAATCGTCGCCGACCCATACCTCAAATAAATCCCCCAGAATATAGAGGGCATCGGCATCATCAAGTTCTGTATCGAGGAAACGATTAAAGGCTTGGGTGATATCGAGGCGATCGGCACTTAAGTGCAGATCGCCAATAAATAAGGTCCGCATCCTAGGGAATTAGGCCGCACTGACTTTTTCAATCACAACCGCTTCTAATGGCACATCTTGGTGCATGCCACGGTTACCAGTGCTGACAGCTTTGATTTTTTCAACGATGTCCATGCCTTCAACAACTTCACCAAATACGCAGTAACCCCAGCCTTGCATGCTTTCAGATTTGAAATCGAGGAAGGTGTTATCGTTGACGTTGATGAAGAATTGAGCCGTCGCTGAGTGTGGATCAGAAGTACGCGCCATCGCGATAGTACCAGTACGGTTTGATAAACCGTTGTTGGCTTCGTTTTTCACTGGCTCATGGCAACGTTTTTGGCTCATTTCAGCGCTAAAGCCACCACCTTGGATCATAAAGCCGTCAATTACACGGTGGAAAATGGTGCCGTCGAAGAAACCTTCGTCAACATATTTCATAAAGTTTGCCACGGTCAGCGGTGCTTTTTCGGCGTTCAGTTGCAGTTTAATGTCGCCAAAATTAGTGTGTAATGTGATCATGTTTTCATACTCTCAGTAAATAGTGGCGCGATTCTAACTTATCTCGGATTGCACGCAAAGTGCAGTATTCAAAACCCTCGCCAGCGTGGTAGACTGACCCCTTGATTTTATACTCGAATCTATCATTGAAGAGAATGCCGATGTTGAAGATTTACAACAGTATTACCCGCCAAAAACAGGAATTTAAGCCAATTACTCCCGGAAAAGTTGGGATGTATGTATGCGGAGTGACCGTATACGATCTGTGTCATATTGGCCATGGGCGTACTTTTGTTTCCTTCGATATGATCGTTCGCTACCTGCGTTACGCGGGTTATGAAGTGAATTTTCAACGTAACATTACCGATATTGATGACAAAATCATCAAACGCGCCAACGAAAATCAAGAAGATTGCAATACATTAACCGATCGCTTGATTGGTGAAATGCACAAGGATTTCGATGCGCTGAATATGATCCGTCCCGATTTCGAGCCACGTGCCACTCTGCACATTGC
The DNA here is from genome assembly GCF_019457635.1 of Shewanella mangrovisoli. Taxonomy (NCBI): domain Bacteria; kingdom Pseudomonadati; phylum Pseudomonadota; class Gammaproteobacteria; order Alteromonadales; family Shewanellaceae; genus Shewanella; species Shewanella mangrovisoli. Next base: position 3,040,152 of record NZ_CP080412.1, on the reverse strand, counting down.
CGAAATCATCGATATGGTTGAGCGTTTACTGGCCCGTGGTCATGCCTATGTGGCTGCCGATGGCGATGTGCTGTTCAGTGTGGCCTCTTTCCCTGAGTACGGTCGTCTATCAGGTCAGAACCTGGAGCAATTACAGGCGGGTGCACGGGTTGAGGTTGACGATAACAAGCAAAATCCAATGGATTTCGTGCTGTGGAAAATGTCTAAACCGGGCGAGCCAACATGGGAATCGCCATGGGGACCGGGTCGTCCAGGCTGGCATATCGAATGTTCGGCGATGAATAGCAAGCATTTAGGTCTGCATTTCGATATTCACGGTGGCGGTTCAGATTTACAATTCCCGCACCATGAGAACGAAATTGCTCAGTCTTGCTGCGCCCATGATACGCCGTATGTGAATTACTGGATGCACACTGGCATGGTGATGGTTGACCGCGAGAAGATGTCAAAGTCTTTAGGTAATTTCTTCACCATTCGTGATGTATTAGGCCATTACGACGCTGAAACCGTGCGTTACTTCCTGCTATCGGGTCATTATCGTAGCCAAATCAACTACTCAGAAGAAAACCTCAAGCAGGCGCGTGCCGCCCTAGAGCGTTTATACACTGCGATTAAAGATGTTGACCTGACTGTTACAGCTGCACCTGCCGAAGAGTTTGTCGCTAAATTTAAAGCGGCCATGGACGATGACTTTAATACGCCAGAAGCCTACTCAGTGCTGTTTGATATGGTACGTGAGATCAACCGTTTGAAAACCACCGATATGGCGCAGGCGTCAGCTATGGCAGTTGCCATGAAGCAACTGGCCGATGTATTGGGCTTATTGCACCAAGCGCCCGATGCCTTCTTTAAAGGTGAAGGTAGTGACGATGAAGTGGCAGAGATTGAAGCGCTTATCGTTGAGCGTAATCGTGCCCGCGCCGAGAAAGATTGGCCAGCGGCTGATGTTGCGCGCAATCGGTTAAATGAGCTTGGTGTAGTCTTAGAAGATGGTCCAAGCGGTACCACTTGGCGTAAGAAATAGGTTGGCGTAAGAAATAACCTCATCGCCTAAGTGAGATTTGCATCGATAATAAAAAACCTGCCAATGGCAGGTTTTTTATTGGTTTCACGCGTTTGATTAAGTTTACGTTATTCGTTACAGGCTACTGGAGCTTAGATGGCTAAATAGCAGGTTTAAATGCTGCGATTTACGCCATAACTTACGCCATCATTTAAGCCATTATCTACGCGATGGCGAAGCTGATTAGTCGTGATATTGCTCTGCAGCATACAGGGTATTTTCAAGTAAGCTGGCAATCGTCATAGGACCGACACCACCGGGTACTGGGGTGATAAAGCTGGCGTTTTGGGCAGCAACATCGTATTGCACATCGCCCACTAAGGTGCCGTTTTCTAAGCGGTTAATACCCACATCGATAACAATCGCGCCAGGCTTAATCCATTCACCTGGGATAAAGCCCGGTTTACCCACGGCTACCACGACTAAATCTGCCTGACGGATTTTTTGTTCGAGATTTTTTGTAAAACGATGGCATGTGGTTGTGGTGCAGCCCGCAAGCAATAGCTCCAGTGTCATTGGTCGACCGACAATGTTTGATGCGCCTACTACAACGGCATCTAATCCGTAGGTATCGACACCCGTTGATTTGATTAAGGTCATGATCCCCATTGGGGTGCATGAACGTAATACGGGAATGCGCTGGGCTAAACGGCCAACGTTATAGGGGTGAAAACCGTCGACATCTTTATCGGGGCGAATGCGCTCGATCACTTTAGAGTCTTCAATATGCGCAGGCAGAGGAAGCTGTACTAAGATACCGTCGATCGTCGGATCATCATTGAGTTCGTCGATAAGGGCTAATAAGGCTTCTTCGGTATAACTGGTATCGAGATCGTAAGAGCGTGAAATAAATCCCACTTCTTCACAGGCTTTACGTTTACTACCAACATAAACCTGAGAAGCGGGGTCGGCTCCCACGAGAATGACGGCTAAACCTGGTACGCGTTGTCCTGCCTCTTTGCGGGCGGTTACTTTATCGCGAAGTTGTGTGCGGATGGATTGAGCAATCGCCTTGCCGTCGATTATTTGGGCTGTCATGGGTGTAGGATATCCTTTATATGGGCGATGGTGAAAACTGTCGTTAACACAGAGAGTGGCAATCGTGGCTATTTTAACAGGGCGTTGCGGGTGTGTCATGGTGAAAGCCGCGGCGAAATGGATAAAAACAGGCGTATTCGCCTGATAATTCAGCATCTAGTTTGAATGCTTAAAAAAATCGTTGACGGGTGCAGAGTGAGGGGCTAAGATGCGCTCCGTTCTCAAGCAGATGTGCTCATTTGCTATGAAAACAAAGATTATTGGTAATTAATGTAGTCCAATAGCGCATCCTGATTTGGATGGGAGTGGACCAGAGGGAACCTCTGAATGAATACCAGAATATGTAAGACCTTCGGTGATTAGCGCAGTCCGGTAGCGCATCTGGTTTGGGACCAGAGGGTCAGAGGTTCGAATCCTCTATCACCGACCACTTTAATATTATTGGCTCATGATTATTCAGTTAATTTGAGCGGGTAATAGCGGATAACCTAAATTATTTATCCCACGTAGGTTAGGATACAGCAGAGTCTGTAAACCATGCGCCCGTAGCTCAGTTGGATAGAGCATCCGCCTTCTAAGCGGATGGTCGCAGGTTCGAATCCTGCCGGGCGTGCCAGTTTCAGTGGTGATTGTAGCTCAGTTGGTAGAGTCCCGGATTGTGATTCCGGTTGTCGTGGGTTCGAGCCCCATCAGTCACCCCATTTTTAAGTACTTTGAGTACAAAATAAAAAAAGCGACCTCTGGTCGCTTTTTTTATACCCTAGATTCGGCCGTAGAGGCTCGACTCTGCACAAAACGGTGGCTATAATGTCGCGTCTTGATAGATATCAACTAACAGCGACCTGTGCCGAAAGCCAATAGTGGTGGGCATTGTAGTCAAATTTAATGATCAAGAAACGAATACCTGAATAGTTGATGACTCGACTATTACAAAGGACGTTAGACAAATTTCGAGGTAAAACAATGCAAGTTTCTGTTGAAGCAACCCAAGGCCTAGAGCGTCGCCTGACCATTTCTGTTCCTGCTGAACAAATTGAAAAACTGGTTAAAGACAGTTTACAACGTGAAGCTAAGCGTGCTCGTATCCCAGGTTTCCGTCCTGGCAAAGTGCCTGTTACTGTAATCAACAAACGTTATGGCGCCGCTATTCGTCAAGACATCACTGGTGAAGTGATGCAACGTAACTTTATCGAAGCGATCATCGCTGAGAAATTAAACCCAGCTGGCGCACCAACTTTCGTACCTGGTGCGACTGACGGTGAAAAATTCGAATTCGTCGCGACTTTCGAAATCTACCCAGAAGTCGAGCTGAAAGGTTTAGATGCAATCGAAGTAGAACAACCAAAAGCGTCTGTAACCGATGCTGACGTAGACAGCATGATCGAAACTTTACGTAAGCAACACGCGACTTTTGCCGCTGTTGAGCGTGAAGCGGCTGACGGCGACAAAGTGAAAATGAACTTTGTTGGTTCAGTTGACGGTGTTGAATTCGAAGGCGGTAAAGCTGATGATTTCGAACTGCAATTAGGCAGCGGCCGTATGATCCCTGGTTTCGAAGCGGGTATCTTAGGTCACAAAGCCGGTGAAGAATTCGTTATCGACGTGACTTTCCCAGAAGAATATCACGCTGAAAACTTAAAAGGTAAAGCGGCTAAGTTTGCTATTACTCTAACTGAAGTGTTAGCGGCTAACTTACCAGAAGTAAACGATGAGTTTGCTGCATTATTCGGTATCAGCGAAGGTGGCTTAGAAGCGCTGAAAACTGAAATCCGTAAGAACATGAACCGTGAACTTGAGCAAGCGTTAAAAGCAAACGTGAAAGAGCAAGTGATCACTGGTTTATTAGCTAACAACGACATCGAACTGCCAAAAGCACTGATCGATGGCGAAGTTAACGTACTGCGTCAACAAGCGATGCAACGTTTCGGCGGTCAAACGGCTAACATGCCAGAACTGCCAGCGGAATTATTCACTGAGCAAGCGGCTCGTCGCGTGAAAATCGGTCTGTTATTAGGCGAAGTTATCAAGACTAACGAGCTGAAAGCGGAAGATGAGCGTGTACAAGCGTTAATCGCTTCTATGGCTTCTGCATACGAAGATCCAAGTGAAGTTGTTGCGTATTACAACAGCAACAAAGAGCTGATGCAAAACATGCGCAACGTTGCGCTTGAAGAGCAAGCTGTTGAAGCACTGCTGAAATCTGCCAAAGTGACCGAAAAAGAAGTCGCTTTTGAAGAATTTATGAACAAGGCTACAGGTCGCGCATAACCTAAGCTTGACTTGATTGGCAGTTCGCCATTTATAATGGCTCGTATGAGGCTCCTCATGCGAGCCATTTTTATTTAGGGAAACGAATAATGCATAATGCGTCAGACATACAAAGTGCTTTAGTGCCTATGGTGATCGAACAGACGGCTAAGGGTGAACGCTCATTCGATATTTATTCTCGTCTGTTAAAAGAGCGGATTATCTTCTTAGTGGGTCAAGTTGAAGAGCATATGGCGAATCTGATTGTAGCGCAGTTGCTATTCCTCGAGTCAGAAAGCCCAGATAAAGATATCTTCCTATATATCAACTCACCCGGTGGCTCGGTCACTGCGGGCATGGCGATTTACGATACCATGCAATTTATTAAGCCGAATGTCAGCACTGTGTGTATCGGTCAAGCGGCCAGCATGGGCGCGTTTTTATTAGCGGGTGGCGAAAAGGGCAAGCGTTTCTGCTTACCTAACTCTCGCGTGATGATCCACCAACCACTGGGTGGATTCCAAGGTCAGGCTTCTGATATTGCGATTCATGCCCAAGAGATCTTAGGCATCAAGCATAAATTGAACCTGATGCTGTCAGAGCATACTGGCCAGCCACTCGAAGTGATTGAACGTGATACCGACCGCGACAACTTCATGAGTGCGACTCAAGCAGTTGAATATGGTTTAGTTGACGCTGTGATGACTAAACGCGGCTGATTTTTACTTTTGACTGGGCTATGCTCTATTAAGCAAAGCCCAGTAAAGGGTTAGCAAGTTTAAGACAAGCAGTAGAGCAGACTGCAAATGAGGTAATTAATGGGCGACAACAAAAATAATGGTGACAGCGGTAAATTGCTGTACTGCTCTTTTTGCGGTAAGAGCCAGCATGAAGTCAGAAAACTGATTGCAGGCCCATCAGTATACGTATGCGACGAATGTGTTGAATTATGCAACGACATCATTCGTGAAGAGATTAAAGAAATCTCCCCTAAGCGTGATAATGATAAATTGCCAACGCCACATGAGTTGCGTGCGCATTTAGACGATTATGTGATTGGTCAGGACAGAGCCAAGAAAGTGCTGTCTGTCGCTGTGTACAATCACTATAAGCGCCTGAGAAATTCTTCTCCTAAAGATGGCGTGGAATTAGGCAAGAGTAACATTCTGCTGATTGGTCCAACGGGCAGTGGTAAGACGCTGCTGGCTGAAACGCTCGCGCGCTCATTGAATGTCCCATTTACTATGGCAGACGCCACCACCTTAACCGAAGCGGGTTATGTGGGTGAAGACGTTGAAAACATCATTCAAAAGCTGCTGCAAAAGTGCGATTACGATGTTGAAAAGGCACAGCGCGGTATCGTCTATATCGACGAAATCGACAAGATCAGCCGTAAATCGGATAACCCATCGATTACCCGTGACGTATCGGGTGAAGGCGTGCAGCAAGCACTGCTGAAACTTATCGAAGGTACCGTTGCCGCGGTTCCGCCTCAAGGTGGTCGCAAGCATCCACAGCAAGAGTTCTTACAGGTAGATACCTCTAAGATCCTGTTTATCTGTGGTGGGGCATTTGCTGGTCTTGAAAAAGTGATTGAACAGCGTGCTCAGGTAGGTTCAGGTATCGGTTTCGGTGCACAGGTCAAGGGCGAGAAAGATAAGGCAACGATTTCGCAAACCTTATCCCAAGTCGAACCCGAAGATTTAGTCAAATATGGCTTGATCCCTGAGTTTATCGGCCGTCTGCCCGTTGTAGCGACGCTGACCGAGCTGGACGAAGAGGCCCTAGTGCAAATTCTGTCTGAGCCTAAAAACGCGCTGACAAAACAATACAACGCGCTGTTTGAGATGGAAGGGGTTGAGCTAGAGTTCCGCGAAGATGCGCTCAAAGCGATTGCACATAAAGCCATGTCCCGTAAAACCGGTGCCCGTGGCCTACGTTCAATCGTTGAAGGTATCTTACTGGATACTATGTACGATATTCCTTCAATTGAGGGCGTAGTAAAGGCCGTTGTCGATGAATCTGTGGTGAATGGTGAGTCTGCACCTATCCTGATTTACGAGCGTAACGAAGCGCAAGCTGCCTCTGGCGAGCAATAATTGTACTGATTGCTAATAATCTGAAAATCAAGGAGTCCATCGGGCTCCTTTTTTTATTTTGCCCATTGAAACCCTGTAAAGCGCCCCAATATACTCCTTAACTAATCCCTTTCATCTAAACGGAATCGAACTATGACCTTAGAGCGTGAAGCGCATATCGAACTCCCCGTGCTACCACTGAGAGATGTGGTGGTCTATCCCCATATGGTAATTCCGTTGTTCGTTGGCCGAGAAAAATCGATTCGTTGTCTCGAAACGGCAATGGCCCAGGATAAGCAAATTATTTTAGTCGCTCAGCGTGACGCTGAGTTAGACGAGCCGACCAAAGACGATATCTTTGAAGTCGGTACAGTGGCATCTATTCTGCAGCTGCTTAAACTGCCTGACGGTACGGTAAAAGTACTGGTCGAAGGTGGTCGCCGCGCCCGTATTACCCGTTATACCCAAGAAGCGGATTTCTTTGTGGCTAAGGCGGAATATCTCGAGTCTGAGCCTTTAGAAGATAAAGAAGAGGAAGTCTTGGTTCGTAGCGCGATTGGCCAATTTGAAGGCTATATCAAGCTCAACAAGAAGATCCCACCTGAAGTCTTGACCTCACTCTCGGGCATCGATGAAGCGGCGCGCCTTGCCGATACCATGGCGGCCCACATGCCACTCAAGCTTGAGGACAAACAGTCCGTGCTGGAGATGACGAACGTCGGTGAGCGTCTGGAATATTTAATGGCGATGATGGAGTCGGAAATTGACCTGCTACAGGTCGAGAAACGTATCCGTACCCGCGTTAAAAAACAGATGGAAAAGAGCCAGCGTGAGTATTATCTGAACGAACAGATGAAAGCCATCCAAAAAGAATTGGGTGACTTAGACGAAGGCCACGATGAGTTTGAAGTCTTAAATCGTAAGATTGAAGAAGCCAACATGCCGAGCGATGCCAAAGAGAAGGCCGTCGCCGAGCTGAATAAATTACGCATGATGTCACCTATGTCTGCCGAAGCGACCGTAGTTCGCAGTTACGTGGATTGGATGACCTCTGTGCCTTGGAGTCAACGCTCTAAAATCAAACGCGATTTAGCCAAAGCTCAAGAAGTGCTGGATACCGACCACTATGGTCTGGAAAAGGTCAAAGACCGTATTCTGGAATACTTGGCAGTGCAGAGCCGTGTGCGTCAACTTAAGGGGCCTATCCTGTGCTTAGTCGGCCCACCAGGGGTAGGTAAAACCTCATTAGGTCAATCGATTGCGAAAGCAACTGGTCGTAAGTATGTGCGTGTTGCCTTAGGCGGCGTGCGTGATGAAGCGGAAATCCGTGGTCATCGCCGTACTTACATTGGCTCAATGCCGGGTAAAGTCATTCAAAAGATGGCGAAAGTGGGCGTGAAAAACCCCTTATTCTTGCTCGATGAAATCGACAAAATGAGCTCGGATATGCGCGGCGACCCAGCGTCAGCACTGTTAGAGGTGCTTGATCCTGAACAAAACGCGACTTTTAACGACCATTACCTCGAAGTCGATTACGACTTATCCGATGTGATGTTCGTGGCGACCTCGAACTCGATGAATATTCCTGGCCCATTGCTGGACCGTATGGAAGTTATTCGTCTGTCGGGTTACACCGAAGATGAGAAGCTCAATATCGCTAAGCAGCATTTACTGACCAAGCAAATCGAGCGTAACGGTCTTAAAGCGAACGAAATTCACATTGAGGACAGTGCGATAGTTGGCATTATCCGCTACTACACCCGTGAAGCCGGTGTGCGTGCATTAGAGCGTGAATTGTCGAAGATTTGCCGCAAGGTCGTGAAAATGATCCTGCTGGATAAGTCTATCAAGTCAGTCACTGTTACTGCGGACAATCTCAAGTCTTTCCTCGGTGTGCAGCGTTTTGACTATGGTAAGGCGGAGTCGAACAACCAAATCGGTCAAGTCACAGGTTTGGCGTGGACCGAAGTGGGTGGCGATCTGCTCACCATTGAAGCGACCTCTGTGCCCGGCAAAGGCAAGTTGACCTACACTGGCTCACTTGGCGATGTGATGCAAGAGTCGATTCAAGCGGCGATGACGGTCGTGCGTGCCCGTGCGGAACAATTAGGTATCAATGGCGACTTTTATGAGAAGCGGGATATCCATGTTCACGTGCCAGAAGGGGCGACGCCAAAAGATGGTCCATCTGCGGGCGCGGCAATGTGTACTGCATTAGTGTCTAGCTTAACGGGTAATCCTGTGCGCGCCGATGTGGCGATGACGGGTGAAATTACCTTACGCGGAGAAGTGTTACCTATTGGCGGTTTAAAAGAAAAACTGCTCGCGGCACACCGTGGTGGCATTAAATTGGTACTTATTCCAAAAGAAAACGAGCGTGATCTGGAAGAAATTCCTGCCAATGTGATTGCCGATCTGGAAATTCGTCCCGTGCGTTGGGTCGACGAAGTGTTAAAACTGGCGCTGGAAAGACCGGTTGAAGGCTTCGAAGTGGTTAAAAACTTGGCATAACGCAAGAAAATGCGCTATCACGCTAAAAAAAATGAAAAAAGGGGCTTAACAAAGCGCAGACCTGTGGTAGCCTAGGTCTGTGGAGAGTCGGTTGCTCCAAGCCCTTGGCGCAACTGGCTTTGAGCTGTATCCAGTTTTATTTCTTTGGTTTTCGAACTCAGCTTGAACTTTGAATTCAAGCTTGTTATAAAAGCCTCCGCAGACCGCTCTAGAGACGGATTTGGTTGCGGCGCAAAAAAATTACATTCAAGGGGATGACATGAACAAATCTGAACTAATCGAGAAAATCGCTTCTGGTGCTGACATTTCTAAAGCCGCTGCTGGCCGTGCACTGGATTCTTTTATCGCTGCTGTGACCGAAGGTCTGAAAGAAGGCGATAAAATTTCTCTTGTTGGTTTTGGTACTTTTGAAGTGCGTGAACGTGCTGAGCGTACTGGTCGCAACCCACAAACGGGTCAAGAAATCAAAATCGCAGCAGCAAAAATTCCAGCATTCAAAGCTGGTAAAGCTCTGAAAGACGCTGTCAATTAATTTTTGATATCGTAGCCTTTGTAAGGCGTTCGTAATGATAAGCACTGTTTAAACAGTGCTTTTTACGAATTGAAAGTAATGGATTTTGAAGCACAATTTCTACCATTACTCGGGGTTTTAGCACTTACCAGTGGTAGCGTCTGAATAATCCCCATAAATTACAGAAAGGCGCATCTCAAGTTGATGCGCCTTTTTATTTTGTTAATCGCAACGAGCGAGAAATCTGATGTTAGAAAAGATCCGCGACGGTTCGCAAGGCGTGATTGCTAAAGGCATTCTCGTACTTGTGATTTTATCTTTTGCATTTGCAGGCGTGAGTAGCTATTTAGGCTCAAAATCGGACGTCCCTGCCGCAGAAGTCAACGGTGACAAAATCACTAAAGCCGAGTTAGAGCAGGCCTATCAGAGCGAACGCGCTCGTATGGAGCAACAACTGGGCGAAATGTTTGCTGCGTTATCTGCCGACGAAAGATACCTAGAAAGCATCAAGCAGAGCGTACTCGAACGTTTAGTGGCCGATAAATTGATTGACCAAGCTGCCGCCGCGATGGGGCTACGTGTGTCTGACGAGCAAATTATCACGGCGATTAAATCAGAACCCGCTTTCCAAACCGATGGCAAATTCGATAACGACCGTTATCAAGCGATTTTGCGTCAGTTAGGCTATCAGCCACAAACTTTCAGAAGCATGATGCGTGTCGATATGACCCGTCGTCAGTTAACTGCGGCGTTAGTGGGCACTGAATTCGTATTACCTGGTGAAGCTAAGCAATTAGCTGAGCTGCAAGGTCAAACTCGCGACATTCGCTACTTAGTCGTCGATTCTGCGCCATTCCTTGCGAATGCCTCTGTGACAGACGAGCAAGTTAAAAACTACTACGACACTAATCAAGGCCAGTTTATGAGCCCTGAGAAGGTGAGCTTAGAGTATGTCGAGTTAAACGCGGCTGATTTTGCTAAAGACAGCAAAGTGACCGATGAAGAAGCTCAGACTTACTACGATGAACATAAGACGCAATATGTGTCTAACGAGAAACGTTTAGCGGCGCACATTCTGATTGGTCCAGGCAGCGATGAAGCGGCGGCGAAAGCCAAGGCTGAAGATTTGGCTAAGCAGTTAGATAACGGTGCTGATTTTGCAGAGTTAGCTAAAGCCAACTCTGAAGATACCTTAAGTGCGGAGCAGGGCGGTAAATTAGACTGGTTTGAACCCGGTGTCATGGACCCAAGCTTTGATACTGCACTGTTTGCACTGCAAAAAGGTCAGCATTCTGGTGTTGTGAAAACGGATTTTGGTTTCCACATCATCAAACTGTTAGACGTTCAACCTGGTACTACCGTGCCATTTGCGGATGTGAAAGCGAAGATTGTGGCTCAGCTGCAAGAGAAAAAAGCGGTCGATCAATTCTATAGCTTACAAAGCAAACTGGCTGATACCAGCTACGAAGTGCCTGATACCTTAGCCGAAACCGCAAAAGTGGTGGGTGTTGAGATTAAGACTACGCCAATGTTCTCACGTGATGATGTGCCAGCGGCATTGAACAAGCCTGACGTAGTTAAAGCGGCGTTCTCTGACACGGTTTTACGCCAAGGTCTAAACAGTGAAGTCATCGAGCTTGAGCCAAACCATGTTGTGGTTATCCGTATGAAGGAACATCACGATGCGGGCACTATGCCATTAGCCGAAGTGAAGGCAGACATCGCTGAGCGTTTGAAGCAAGATCAAGCGAACGAAGCGGCACGAGCTAAGGCACAAGAGCTGATGACCCAAGTTAAAGCGGGCGCGACTGATGTGACTTTAACGGCTAAGACTAAACTGGGCCGTGGCGCACAAGACGTAGATGCAGCCATTGTAGGCAAAGCCTTCCAAATGCCAACGCCGAGTGCTGCACCTGTGGTTGACACTGTTGCTTTAGCCAATGGCTACGCTGTGATTGCTCTGGATAAAGTGAACGCGGCAGAGTCTGTTAGCGATGAGTTAGTCAATGCGCTGAAACAACGCTTAAATGCACAATACAGCGAAGCGGATTACCGTGGTCTGATTGAGTCACTGAAAGCGAATGCGAAAGTTCATTACCCTGTAGAAGGTTAATGATGAGGGATAACTAAGCTTATCCCTTATATTGGCGAAGCAATAAAAGCTTTCGCGAAGCAAATAGAAAAGGCCAAGTGTTTACTTGGCCTTTTTGTTTGTCTTGAAACCGCGTTATCAAATGTTCTGGGCGCTATATTAGCCGCTTAATCATCCACGCCAATCATCACGCTGCTGGCTTTAATGAGTGCGTAAGCCGAATCACCCACCTTCAAGTTTAAACGCTCACAGGAAGCTTTAGTCACGACAGAGGTTAACACTACGCCCGGTGCCAGTTCGATAGTGATTTCGTTGTTTACAGAACCAATTTCAATCGCGGTAATAGTGCCACTCAGGGTATTACGTGCACTGATCTTCATTCTTTGTCCTTAGTTAGTGTTTGAATGGTCATGCTAGTTTAGCCTATTGCCGTGGGTTTGCAGCAAATAAAAACGCCACCCGAGGGTGGCGTTTAAAGGTAAGCTGTCATCGCGACGATTACAGCTCGATCACATCGAACTCAACGTATGGATTAACATCAGCATCGTAGTCGATACCTTCGATGCCAAAGCCGAACAGTTTAATGAACTCGGCTTTATATTCTTGATAATCGGTTAGCTCTGACAGATTTTCAGTGGTCACTTGTGGCCACAGATCACGGCAATGCTGCTGGATATCTTCGCGCAGTTCCCAATCGTCTAAACGCAGACGGTTGTCGCTGTCGGTCTCAGGTTTTGCACCATCGGCACGGAACAGACGCTCGCTGAACATGCGGTAGATTTGTTCCATACAGCCTTCGTGCAGGCCTTCTTGGCGCATCTTCTTAAATACCATCGCAATATACAGTGGCATCACTGGGATGGCAGAGCTGGCTTGGGTGACAACGCTTTTGAGCACGGCAACGTTAGCGCTGCCGCCTTTGGCCACGAGTTTATCATTTAAGGCTTTAGCCGCACGGTCTAAGTCCATCTTGGCTTGACCTAATGCGCCGTGCCAGTAGATTGGCCAGGTTAACTCAGTGCCGATATAGCTGTAGGCTACGGTTTTGCAGTTATCGCTTAATACACCAGCCTCGGCGAGTGCGTTAATCCACAGTTCCCAATCTTGACCACCCATCACAGTGACAGTATCGGCAATTTCTTGCTCAGTCGCAGGCTCAACGGTGGCTTCGATAATGCAGTCTTTGTTGGTATCAACGGCAGTCGCTGTATACACTTCACCGATTGGCTTGAGTGCAGAACGCACTAGCTCGCCTGAGTCAGGCAGTTTGCGCACGGGCGATGCTAATGAATAGACCACCATGTCCACTTGACCTAAATCTTGCTTGATAAGCTCGATAACTTTTTGCTTAGCTTCATGGCTGAAAGCATCGCAGTTGATGCTCTTAGAGTACAAACCTTCAGCTTTGGCAAACTTGTCGAAAGCGGCAGAGTTGTACCAGCCTGCAGTACCAGGTTTCGCTTCAGTACCAGGCTTTTCGAAGAACACACCAATGGTTGCAGCATCGCTGCCGAAGGCGGCGGCAATGCGTGAAGACAGGCCATAGCCACTCGATGAACCAACAACAAGCACTTTCTTTGGGCCGTTGGCGATTTTGCCTTTGGCTTTGGTTAAAGCAATTTGCTCTTGAACGTTAGCTTCACAACCAACGGGATGAGTTGTGGTACAAATGAATCCACGAATTTTGGGTTTGATAATCATGTTTAAGCTTCTTCTATCAAAATGACCAATAGGATAAATACTTCGGCGGCTAAATGGCATCTATTTTTAGCCAATTCGCCTGAATATTTAAGTGGTTGGAGCAGTTTAACGCTTATGAACAAACAGGCTCTGCTCCTGAATCAGCCTTTGGGTATATTCGTGCTGAGGCGAATTAAATATCTGTTCTGTTGGGGCTTTCTCAACCATCACCCCTTTGTGTAACACCATAATTTTATCGCTGACATGGCGAATAATATTGAGGTTATGGGACACGAAGATATAGGACAAGCCTAAGTCCTTCTGCAATTTGAGCAGCAGATTAAGGATCTGTGAGCGTACCGAGAGATCCAAGGCGGTTAAGGCTTCATCGGCGATGATAATCTTCGGATTGAGCATCAGCGCCCGTGCCACCGCAACCCGCTGTTTTTGACCTTCGGAAATCATATGGGGATAAAAATCCGCATGCTCGGGTAATAAACCGACCTTCCTTAAGGTATCGATCACTTGGCCACTACGCTCCTTGGCGGATAACTCAGTGTTAAAGCGCAGCGGTTCATCTAGTAATTGGCCAATGGTGAGCCTTGGGTTGAGTGAGGTATTGGGATCTTGGAAAATCATCCGAATAAGGCGACAGCGCTGCTTAATATTGCGACTATCAAGGGCTTCGCCCTCAAAGTAAATTTCACCGCCGCTGCGGGGCTCTGCGCCCACCAAAATACGCGCTAACGTACTCTTACCTGAACCCGCTTCACCCACAATCGCTAGGGTTTCACCGCGGTTTAATTCAAAGGAAACCGGGGCTAAGGCATCGTTATATTGGCGGGTAAAGCCTTTATAGCCGGTATCGTACCTCTTAAAGAGATCGTTAACTTTAAGCAGTGGGGTCGTCATTTGTCGTTTCACCGTGGTAAGGGAAATGGCAGGCAAAGTAGCGGTCGCGTAAATGACTCAAACTTGGCTGATTAACGCATTTCTTTTGTGCCTCAGGGCATCTTGGCCCTAGGCGACAACCAATGGGCAGATGCTGCAGGGCGGGGGCCGAGCCTGGCAGAGTCGGCATGATGGCCTTGTGCGCCTCTATCCCCGAGTAATCCGGCATATTATCCAAGAGTGCCTTAGTGTAAGGATGATACGGCTGATTGATCAGTTCTTCCGTTGGGCCAGATTCCATCACTTGGCCGCAATAGAGCACGGATAGGTGATCGCACCACTGAGCCAGCGTTTCAAGCTCGTGGCTGATGATTAAAATCGACACGTTTTGCAGTTGGTTAAGCTGTGACAGTAAACGGAAAATCTGCGCCTGAGTGCTCAGCTCCATCGAGTTGGTCGGTTCGTCGGCAATCAATAATCGCGGTTGGTTGGCAATCGCCATGGCGATCATCACTTTTTGGCATTCGCCTTCCGAAAGCTCCCAAGCATAGCTCGACATCACTTTTTGCGGATTTTTAATCCCGACCTTATGCAACCATTTTTGTGCCGTGAGTTTGGCATGTTTGTGTTTTTGCCAAAAATAAGCCTTCGGATTCTTAGGCATGGCCTGCATCAACTGACTGCCCACGGTTTGCGAAGGGTCAAGGCTGCCTGACGGGTCTTGGAAGATCATCGCCATATCCGAGCCCATCAGATTACGGCGCTCCTTCGAGGTCATGGCCATCAGATTATTACCATCCCACATCATGCGGTCGGCGGTAATGGTCCAATTGGGGCCTGGGATCCCAAGAATGGCTCTGGCGAGCAGACTGCGGCCCGAGCCCGATTCACCCACGAGACCGTGGATTTCCCCCGCGTTCAGGGTCAAACTCACTTTCTCAAGGGCGCGAACTCTGCCGTGGGGCGTGTCGAGCTCAATGGTCAGGTTTCTAACGTCGAGTAATGGCATAGGTTAGTTTCTGATGGGCGCAAGCGCCGATCTCAAGCCATCGCCCACCAAGTTAATGGCGAGCACACTAAAAAGAATCGCCAGCCCTGGAATGGTCACAGTCCAAGGTGCGGTCAATAAATTATCCATGCCCTGGGCGACCATTGCACCCCATTCAGGACTGGGAGCTTGGGCGCCAAGGCTTAAAAAGCCAAGGGCGGCAATATCTAAAATCGCGGCAGAAATGGCTAAGGTGGTTTGAATAATCACTACTTCCCACACGTTTGGCATGATCACATACCAAAAAATCTGCAGCGAATTGGCGCCGTCTAAACGGGCGGCAGTCACATATTCTTTTTGTAACTCTTCATGCACCGATTGATGAATTGAGCGCACAAACTGCGGCGTTAAGGCAATACCGACGGCCCAGAAGACGTTTTCAAGCCCTGGCCCCATCACTGCAACCACTAAAATCGCCATTAATAGTGAGGGGATTGACAGCAATGCATCGAGCAAATGCCCCAAGATACTGGACTTTAAGCCGCGCATCATGCCTGAGAGCGAGCCTATGATGAAACCCATAAACAGCGCGGTGCCGACAATCATCAGCGCCATGCCGAAGGTTAAATGCGCGCCATGTAGCAAGCGGCTAAAGATGTCACGGCCCAGATCGTCTGTACCTAAAAAGTGTGCCACTGTGCCCGAAGGGTCCCAAGAGGGCGGTAACAGCAATGCGCGCGGATCCTGCGCCTCGGGTGAGAAGGGGGCTATCATAGGTCCAAACAGGGTGAGCAGCAGCAGAAAAGCAATGGTCCACAAACCCGCCAAGGCAAAGGGGTTTGCCGAAAAATTCTGCCAGACTCGCATCATCGGCGAGGCGATTTGATCTTCCTGATAAATTTTAATTGGAGGCATAAAGATCTTTTCTGCTCAAGGGATTGAAGACGGTATGCAGCACTTCAATCAAAATACTTAAAAAGATGATCAACAAGGCCACGGCTAAAATCCCGCCTTGGATAACCGTATAATCCCGCTGATAAATACCCGACACCAACCAAGAACCTACACCCGGCCAAGAGAAAATCATTTCAACAACAATCGCATAGCTCGCAAATGCTCCGAGCATTAATCCTAAGTGCTTCAATACGGGGATCAGCGCGTTGGGTAAGGCGTGGCGCAAAATAATGGTGTTGGTGTGCATGCCTCTGGCTTCTGCGGCGCGGATAAAGGTTTGGTTCATCACATTCATCATCGCCGAGCGCGTGCTACGCACGACCACGGTAAAAGGCAGCACTGCGAGTGTGGTGGCTGGCAGGACGATATGCAATAAGGCATCTTTAAAGGCCGATATGCGATATTCCGAATCAGACAGCAAAATGTCGACCAACATAAATCCGGTAACAGGTTTTATCTCATATAACAGATTGAGTTGCCCCGAGATTGGCAGCCAGCCTAGGTCGACTCCAAACCAGAGTGACAAATACAAACCTAACCAGAATACAGGAACGGAATAGCCCGTCAGGGTAATCGCCATAATGGTATTTTGGGTAAGTTTATGTTGGCTCTGGGAGGCCAACACGCCAAGCGGCACACCTAAACCAATGGCTATCACGGCCGCCATAACCGCAAGTTCGAAGGAGGCGGGTAGCACAGAGCTTAGTTCTTCGGCCACACTCTGATGCGAAGTGACGGAGACGCCCAAATTGCCGCTCAGCCTCTGCTGTAAATAAGCAATAAACTGCATGGCTTTATTGCTATCTAACTTATAGTCCTGCTCAATTTGCACCAGTTGACTCTCTGATGGTGCATGGATCCCCGTGAGGGCGAAGGTGCGCTCAACAGGAAATAACCCTGTTGCATAAAACAACACACCGACCATCACGAGCGAAGTGGCAAGAAACAGATTGAGGCGCCGTAACAGGTATCTGAACATCAGTGTGTCTCCTGCTCAGCTTGGCTGGTTCGGGCAAATGAGATGCCGCCAAAGGGGGTTAACTGCATATCATGGATATTGCTGCGAGTGAGTGCGACTCGCTTGGAGTGGGCCAGACTCAACATCGGCACTTGCTCGGCTAAGAAAGCTTCGGCCTCTTGGTAAATCTCCTTGCGCTCGGCCTGAGTCGAGACTTCCCTTGCTCTGTCTAGAATGGCATCAAACTCTTTATTGCACCAGCGAGAGCGGTTGTTGTTTGATTGCATCGCCGAGCAACTCAACAAGGGAGTGAAGAAGTTATCGGGGTCACTGTTATCGGCGTTCCAGCCGATAAGGACTGAGTCATATTCATCTCGGCTCAATCTTTGGCTAAAGACGCTCCAATCGTAACTGATAATATTGACCTTAACGCCGATATTGGCCAAGTCAGATTGAATTAACTCGGCGGTTTTTAACGCATTAGGATTATACGCGCGGGCGACGGGCATGGCCCAGATATCGATGCTGAGATTTTTTATTCCCGCTTCTTTTAACAAATCACGCGCTTTTTGCGGATTGTAATCTAACAGTTTTTTATTGCTGTCGTAGGCCCAAGACGCTGGCGGCAGCACTCCAATGGCTTCTATTGCGGTGTTTTGATATACGGCACGTAAGATATTCTGCTTATCCACGGCATAGGCGAGGGCGCGGCGCACGCGTACATCATCTAAAGGAGGTTTTTGTGTGTTAAAGGCCCAAAAGGCGACGTTAAGACCGGGTTGAGACTCAATGCTCAGCTGTTCATGTTGTTTGATAACGGGCAGTTCTCCCGCCTTGGGCAGGGCCGATACGCTGCAGTCGCCGGCGATAAGTTTTGCCAGTCTCACCGTGCTTTTTGGGGTGATATCGTAGACCAGCATATCGACTTTAGCGGGCTCACCCCAAAAGTCGGGATTACGGCGATAGCGAATATATTCGTTTTTAGCGTAATGCACTAAGGTAAAGGGCCCTGTGCCGATGGCGAAATGATCGAGATTTTCAGGGTGCCCCTGTGCCAGTTGCTGATCGGCATATTCGCTCGAGAGGATGACTGCAAAGTCAGTGGCGAGATTCGATAAAAACGACGCATCTTTGCGCGCTAGCCGAAAGATCACCTCGTGATCATTGATTTTTTCGACACTTTTAACTTGTTCTGAAAAGCCAATACTTTGGAAAAAGGGATAACCGGTACGTGATACGCCATGGTAAGGGTGATGTTTGTCGATAATTCGATTGAAGGAAAACAGCACATCGTCGGCATTAAAATCGCGACTCGGGGTAAAACGGGATGAATGTTGAAACTTAACATTTTCCCTGAGAGTGAAACGGTAACTTAAGCCATCGTCGCTCTCGGCCCAACTGGTTGCAAGTGCTGGCACGAGCTGGCCTGAGAGAGCATCATAGTCCACTAAGCGGCTATAAATTTGGTGTGAGGTCGCGTCGATAGTGGTGCCAGAGGTTACCAACTGCGGATTAAAAGACTCGGGATTCCCTTCGGAACAATAGACCAAACCAGAAGGGAGTCGTTGGGGGCCACATGCAACCAACAACCCACTCATGCAGAAAACTGCAGTTGATAGGCACAGGCGTCTTATTAGCACACTCATTTATAAATCATTATTTTATCGACTATGAACGGCTATTTTAGCAGTGCATCTCGCCCGTGGGCAATCTGCTTATGCTTTATCGAGCAAATTGTACTTTTTCAGAATGCCGCGCAGCTGGTGATAGCTTAAACCAAGGATTTCAGCCGTCTTCTTTTGATTGTACTGACTGACCGACAAGGCTTGTTGGATAAGCTCCATCTCATAACGTTCGGTTTGCTCTTTAAAGTCCAAAGGAAAACTAAACGGATTGGTCATGGACTCTGCAATGGCGGCCGTGTCGGTATCGGTTTTGGCCGACGTTACCACGGGCGCGCTCAGCGGCGCTTCAGGCGCCGTGATTTGGCGCTCACGGGTACGCACTCGCGTGGTTGGGCGATAGGGAGAGGCAAAGGGGTCGAGAATAATCTGCTCAATAGGGCGGTTCTCACCACTGTTGCGATACACACTGCGCTCTACGACGTTTTTTAGTTCACGGATATTCCCTGGCCAATCATGGCTCATCAGCTGTTCGACCGCGCTGGCACTGAAGCCACTGAAGAGTTCCAGCTTAAGTTGCCGCGCCATGCCCACGGCAAAGTATTCGGCTAAGGTCATGATATCTTCGGGGCGACAACGCAGTGGCGGCAAGGTGATCACATCGAACGCTAGACGGTCGAGCAAGTCGGCCCTAAATTCGCCGGCGTCGGCGAGAGAAGGTAAATCTTCGTTAGCCGCGCAGATAAGGCGCACATCCGCTTGTATGGTTTTACTGCCGCCGACCCGTTCAAATTCACCGTATTCGATGACCCGCAGCAGTTTTTCTTGGATTAATCCCGAGGTGTTGGCTAACTCATCGAGGAACAGGGTGCCACCGTCGGCGCGCTCAAAACGGCCTTCGTGTTTGCCTTTGGCGCCGGTAAAGGCACCTGACTCATGGCCGAATAATTCACTTTCTAGCAAATTTTCACTCAAAGATGAACAATTTAGCTTAATAAAGCTTTGATCCCAGCGTTTAGACAGATAATGTAAGCGTTCAGCAATCAGCTCCTTACCCGTACCCCGTTCACCAATAATGAGCACAGGTTTAGAGAGCGGCGCTATCTGTGACACATGCTCTAACACTTCGAGTAGGGCGTTCGATTGGCCGATGAGGTTGTCTTGCTGAAATTTATTATCCACGATATTTTTTAGTCTTTCGCGCTAAATTTTGGTGAAAATGATAATAAGTGGCTTGAGCCATAAAATAAAGAAAAAGTTAAAAATATGTTTATCTTTATGAATTTAAACATAAAATAAAAGTTGGCACACTTAGTGTATTACCCTAAGCGAGACCAACATCAATTTGAGGATAGCATTATGGGAATTTTCTCTCGTTTCGCCGATATCATTAACTCCAATATCAGCGCATTACTCGATAAAGCAGAAGACCCTGAAAAAATGGTTCGTCTGATTATCCAAGAGATGGAAGATACACTGGTAGAAGTTCGTTCAACATCAGCAAAAGTGTTAGCTGAAAAGAAAGAATTAATCCGTCGTATCAGCCGTGTTGAAGAACAAGTTCAAGATTGGCAAGACAAAGCGGAGCTGGCACTGTCGAAGGATCGCGAAGATTTAGCCAAAGCAGCTTTAGTTGAAAAACAAAAAGCCGCGGGCTTAGTGGATACCTTAAACCAAGAGTTGGCAGTGATCGACGAGCACATTGTGCGCTTAAAGGATGAAGTCAGCCTGCTGCAAGAAAAGTTACTGGATGCTAAGGCGCGCCAAAAGACCATTATTTTGCGTAAACAAACCGCCTCATCACGTTTAGAAGTGAAGAAGCAGTTAGACTCAAGCAAAATCGACAACGCTATGCTGAAATTTGAGCAATATGAGCGCCGTGTCGAAGGGTTAGAAGCGCAGGTTGAATCCTACGATCTGGGTAATAAAAAGACCTTAGCCGATGAGTTTGCCGCACTGGAAGCTGAAGATTCAGTGAATGCCGAGCTGGAAGCATTAAAGGCCAAAGTAAAAGGCAAAGCTGCGACTAAGTCAAAAGAATAACAATTCAGAGGTGAGTTATGGATATGGACATACTAATGGCACCAATTATCATCTTTATGATAGTGGTGGCGCCCATATGGTTAGTTCTTCATTATCGCAGTAAGCGACAAGTGAGCCAGGGACTCACTGAGGAAGAGTTTTCACAGCTCAATGATTTGATTGCTAAAGCCGATAAGATGGCTGCACGCATCGAAACCTTAGAGGCCATTCTGGATTCAGAATCGCCTGAATGGAGGGGCAAACATGAGAGGAACTAGTGGCCGTACTATGTATCGTATTCCCCAGTCAGGTAAAGTCGCAGGTGTGTGTGCGGGGATAGCCGAATACTTTGCAATTGAAACATGGTTAGTGCGAGTACTTGCGGTTTCTATCTTCCTATTAGGTGGTTCGGGCGTCGTGTTTATCATCTATGTTGCGTTATGGGTGATACTCGACATCAAACCCCAAAATAGTACTGTTAGGGATGACATTGAGGTGAAGAAGAAACCTTGGCAATCGGGAGAGCCTGCTAAACAAGCGCTGAGCGATGTGAGCAGGCAATTTAGAAGCCTAGAGGTGAGACTGCAAAACCTTGAACGCCATGTAACATCTGATAACTTTGATTTAAAAAGACAAATCAATAGCTTGTAATCCCTCTAAAGGGCGGCCATGTCCGCCCTTGTTGCTTAATCTCCCGTCAAATCCAGTGTATAGTTAACCTCATTCAACATTTAGGGACATCCTTATGGGAATGCTTGACGTTTCGCTCCATAAATTAACTCAGAAGAGCCAATCCCTGCTCCATAGAACGGCTGACAGGCATTTACGACTCGCGGTAACAGGGTTATCGGGGGCGGGCAAAACCGCATTTATTACCGGATTAGTCAATCAACTACTCAATAGTGGCGCGGCTTCTCAGGTCTCCCATTCCCGCCATGGGAATGCCTTACCCCTGTGGCAAGTGAGCCGTGAGCAACGTTTGCTCGGGGTGAAGCGGGCGATGCAGCCGGATCTTGAAATTGCCAGCTTCGATTATCAGGGCGCCATGTTAGCGCTTACTTCGACACCTCCGACTTGGCCAGCATCGACCCGCACGATTTCGGAGCTGCGTTTAGCCATCAAATATCAGCCGCAGAAGGGGCTGCTGGCCAAGTTTGCTGATACCGCTACGCTGTATTTAGATATTGTCGATTATCCCGGCGAGTGGCTATTAGATTTACCTATGCTACGCCAAAGCTTTATCGAGTGGTGCAGCGCGCAGCAACAACGTGTCGCTGTGTTAAAAAGCTCGCCTTTATATGCTGAGTTTCAAACTTCGTTAAGTGCGCTCAATTTAACCGAGGCGGCCGATGAACTGCAGCTCAAACGCATTGCCGACGAGTATCAGCAACTATTGCACGATTTAGTGCATGTGCAGGGCTATTATCAGGCGCAACCCGGACGGATGTTATTACCAGGGGAATGGGAAGGCGCGCCGCTGCTGGCATTTTTTCCGCTGTTATCGGTGACTGACAATCAGTGGAGCGAGCTTAAGCAGAGCGATAAACACAGCGCCTTTCATGTCCTAGAAAAACGCTATCAAGAATATGTCGCCAAGGTAGTAAAACCTTTCTATAAACAGCATTTTGCGGGGTTTGATCGCCAGTTAGTACTGGTTGATTGCTTCAGCGCTTTAAACCGTGGCAAAACCCAGTTTGAGGATATGGGCGCGGCGTTAAATGCCATTATGGAAAGCTTCCAATACGGTCAATCCAGTTACTTGCGCCGATTGTTTGCGCCGCGGATAGACAGATTATTATTTGCCGCCAGTAAGGTTGATCATGTGACGCGGGATCAACAAAGTCATGTGTTATCCCTGCTCACCGATATGCTCAAACACAGCCAACACTTTGCCAGTTTCGATGGTTGTAAAGTCGAGACTATGGCTATTAGTGCCATTAAGGCGACGCGTCATGGCATGGTGACCACTCAAGAAGGGGATGTGGAAGTCGTGCAGGGGATTGGATTGAACGGCCAAGCCTTGACGCTTTTTCCCGGCGAAGTGCCCACTCGCTTACCCGAGCCCAACTTTTGGCGCGATCAAGGGTTTCATTTTATGGGATTTGCTCCGCCGAATAACAGCAATGTCGATCCATCTGCGGTGCATTTTGACCATATCCGTCTCGATCACCTTCTGCAGTACCTCGTGGGGGATAAACTGGAATGAGTTTAGATTCGTTATCAGCTTCAAGTGAGTCAGAGACAAACGCGCTCGATAAGCCAATGTCTGAAAATACACTTGAAAGCCAACCGCTCAAAAAACAACAAGTATTTGATTCTGACAAGGTCAAGCTCCAGTCAGCGTCAGATGAGCTTAAGAGTGCCCAAGCCTTTGCACCACAGACACCCTTAAAAGCGGTGGATGAGGTTGTCGATGATGCCTTGGCGGCCCATCCGCAAGCATTGGATGTGTCGTCCATTCGGCCACAATTGCATCAATCTCGCCGTTGGTCTTGGCTGGCGCGCTTTTCCGTCATTGGGTTATTGCTACTGGTTTTAGTGCAAACGGCACTAGGTTTGCGGGATGCTTGGTTAGCAAGCCCTTGGTTATTTAGCTTTTATGGCGCCGTACTCGGTTTAGTCGGCAGCTGGGCTATGGTCGGAGCCTTGGGCGAATACCGTAAATTAAAACGCCTCAAGCAGGTTGCCGATACGCAAGAGTCGGGCGCAAGGCTTGCCCTCAGTATGCAAATGGGGGAGGCCGATGGTTTTATCAATAACATAGTGCGCCATTATCCCGATAGTCAGGGGCTACAGCGGCTACGTCAGTCGCTCAAAGATGAGCACAATGACGCCGAAAAAGTGCTGCTATTTGAGAACTTAGTGCTGACTGAGCGGGATGAACTGGCGAAAAAAATCGTCCGTCGATACGCGGCCGAATCAGCCGTGTTGCTTGCCGCGAGTCCATTGGCGGCATTGGATATGGCCATTATTCTTTGGCGTAACCAACGCATGCTGCGGGATGTCGCCGCCTGTTATGGGATAGAGTTAGGCTATTGGAGCCGGATTAAACTCATTCGCAGCATCATCATCAACATCATCTATGCCGGTACCAGCGAGTTAGTGACCGATTTGGGTACCCAATTGCTGTCGCTTGAGATGACGGGGAAATTATCCGCACGGCTTGCCCAAGGCTTAGGGGGCGGGCTGCTCACGGCGCGCTTAGGGTATCAAGCCATGGCGCTATGTCGACCTATTCAGTTTAGGGAGGAGCAGCGCCCCAAATTGTCCAAAGTTCATCAAGAGTTATTGACCGAGCTTAAACAGTTTGCCGGTAAGTTATTGACTAAAGACGGACGTGATGCGCTTAAGAGCCCATTAGAGGCAGCAGAGCTTAAAACAGGCTCAACACCCAAAGAGAAATAACCTAACCGAATGCACTACACCGCGAGTGCATTTTAGGCTAAATGCTAATGCGCTAATGACTTTGTTATTAGCGCATTTTTTATTGCTGATTGTCTGCCAAAAAACCTTGAATGTAACAACTTAGTTACAGCACCTCTGATGCTATTTTCACCATGGCACTGGTTTCGCCCGCCTAGCGGGGTATGTTAGTGCTTATTCGATAAGGCTAATGTTTCATTAACTTATCAATAGGACTTATCAAGACGCTAAGCATGGCCTCATTAAAACGAACAATGAAACAACAAGCGAATGAGGCACTGCGACAACAAGGAGTGAGCAATGCAAGATGAATCAAGCAAGCCGTGGAAAGCCGCAACCCAAGCCATTCATGCCGGGCATGAGCGAGAAGCCTTTGGTACTTTAGTGACGCCACTTTATCAAACGGCGACCTTTGTCTTTGAGTCGGCGCAGCAAGGCGGCGAGCGATTTGCCGGCAACGAACCCGGTTATATTTATACTCGCCTAGGTAACCCTACAGTTGCCGAGCTGGAACGTAAAATGGCTGTTTTAGAAGGCGCAGAAGCGGCGGCGGCAACGGCCTCTGGCATGGGGGCTGTGTCGGCGGCGCTGCTGGCTAACTTGCAGATGGGCGATCATTTAGTGGCTTCCAATGCGGTTTATGGTTGCACCTTTGCCCTTATGACCAGCCAATTTGCCCGTTTTGGCATCGAAGTCACCTTAGTTGATTTTACCGATTTAGCGGCCATTGAGCGGGCCATCAAACCCA
Organism: Shewanella mangrovisoli; assembly: GCF_019457635.1. NCBI lineage: Bacteria > Pseudomonadati > Pseudomonadota > Gammaproteobacteria > Alteromonadales > Shewanellaceae > Shewanella > Shewanella mangrovisoli. The sequence continues at coordinate 3,015,326 of NZ_CP080412.1, read as the reverse complement.
ACACTCGAGTGATTTTTTGCGAAACCCCGGTAAATCCTCATCTACAGGTGTTTGATCTCAAAGGTATTGCCGATATTGCGAAACGGCATCAACTTGTCAGCATTGTCGATAATACTTTTATGACACCGTTACTGCAGCAACCCTTAGCATTCGGTATCGATTTAGTGGTACACAGTGCAACTAAGTACTTGAATGGGCACGGCGATGTAATTGCCGGCGTCGTGTGTGGCAGTGAAGAGCAGCTGCACAGAGTGAAATATGAGATCCTAAAGGATATCGGTGCTGTGATGTCTCCCCACGATGCGTGGCTGATTTTGCGAGGGCTAAAAACCTTAGATGTGCGTTTGCAGCGCCATTGTGACAGTGCGCAGCGTGTCGCCGAGTTTTTGGAGCAACATCCCGCAGTGACTCGGGTGTATTATCCCGGGCTTAAATCCCATTCAGGGCATCGATTTATCGGTGGACAGATGGCGAGAGCTGGTGGCGTGATTGCCTTTGAGTTAGCCGCCTCTCTTGAGCAAGCGATGGCTTTTGTGGGTTACCTTAAGCTGTTTTCAATCGCTGTAAGTTTGGGGGATGCGGAATCCCTTATTCAGCACCCAGCTTCCATGACCCACTCACCCTACACGCCAGAGGCGCGCCAGGCAGCGGGAATAAGCGATAATTTACTGCGGCTCTCAATCGGCTTAGAGGATTGCGACGATATCATCGAGGATTTAAACCAAGCCTTGGCGATGCTGGCGTAATGGTTTGTGGTACTTCGCGAAAGGATGCCTTAACGGCGTCCTTTGGCTTTCTAGAAAGGATTAACCCGCAAGGGAACAGGCTATTTTAGTCATAGATAATATTTTATACTTAGCCGTTTGGAAATTCATAAAAGCTTCGTCTATGTTTGATTGAAGGCCACGGAAGTAGGACGAAAGGCCGAATTTCAAGGAAAGAGGAAGCATTATGAAAATAACACATCGTTTACCCGCGATGGTGAGTGCCATTGCATTTTCCACCCTATTCGCTTTACCTGCGATGGCGGCGGATCCCGCAAAAGATGTTAGCAAAGTTCAAGCGCAAGCTCAGACAGAGGTTAAAAAGGCCACTACCGATGCTAAGCAGGCCATGCCTGATTCGGCTCAGGTAAATATCAATACCGCTTCATCGGAACAGTTACAGCTGCTTAAGGGCATTGGAGCGGCCAAGGCGCAGGCCATCATCGACTATCGAACGCAAAATGGTAAATTTAAGGCCATTGATGAGCTAGCCAATGTCTCTGGCATTGGCGCTAAGTTAATTGAGCAAAATCGCCATATGATAAAGCTCTAGGGATAAGGCACCTCCAGACTCTTGGTGCTGGAGCCCTTATAAGAAAAAGCCTGCATTAGCAGGCTTTTATCATTTTCACTTGGCTAGTTTGCCTATAGATTGTCCAATTAAACCGGATATTTGCCAAACGGACGGATTAGCACTTGATCCCATAGGAGCCATGGGGGATAATCCGCGTCGTTCAGTGATCATCCACCAAGTGATACACTCGAAGTTATGGTGACCCTAGGGTCCCCCCGCAATGATAACTTGTGAACTCGGCCAGGCCCGGAAGGGAGCAACCGCAGCAAGCGACTCGTGTGCCGGGGTGTCGGCTCTAGGGGAACCTCCAAATCTCCTCATCATGTTTTAATATTCTTTATCTTCAATCCGAATTCATTATCTCTAACAACGTAAGCTCATTTATTTAGCCAATTCAGCTGAATTACAAGCTTATGGGCTAATCAACTTAGTTATGCCATTACCGCGCGACTTAGCTGTCGGCTTCTTCCTGCTGCATTCTTTTTTGTAGATTCTGTTTAAGAAAGGCACGAGATTTTTCTAATGCGGCTTGGATTTCTCGTTTCATTTCTTGTAACTCGTTGTAATCTTCGAAGAAATAGGTATCTACTAGGTGGCGAATATAGCGTACTGGCAGTTGATTAAGCGTAACACAGCAGAGATCGGCTAAATAATCCTCCGGCAATTCATCCATTAGACCTTCATCGGATAACATTTCCATTAAGAGAACTTCGTAATAGTTACGGATTTCGAGTTGCATCGCTGTGCTCCATGATGATTTTTATTGAGTTTGCTACCACAAATGGTTGGCTGCAATAAAAAGTTGGCTATGTCTTTGGCTTAATTGTAGTTCGTCTCGGCTGTAGCCGCCGCCAATTACCGCCGCAACAGGAATATTTGCCGCTTTTGCCATAGATAACACGGTTAAATCACGTTGATACAAACCCTGCTTGCTGATCATTAGGTGCCCTAAGTCGTCATCTTGGTGGATATCGACGCCAGCGTCATACAGGATGAGATCCGGCTGATGGAGGCGAATCAGCAGTTCGAGAGTCTGCTCGACGGTTTCCTGGTAAGCGCTATCATCCGAACCCTTAGTCAATTCAATATCATAGTGGGATTGCTGTTTGCGACTCGGGAAATTCTCTTTGCAGTGGATGGAGCAACTTATTATACCTTGATGCCTGTGGCTAAGGGTGGCGGTGCCATCGCCTTGGTGCACATCACAGTCAAAAATCAACACTTTATGTAACAGCTGCTCGGCCATCAGTTTGTGAGCGGCAATAATTAAGTCATTGAAAATACAGTAGCCACTGCCAAAGTCATAATGAGCATGGTGATAGCCGCCAGTTAAGTGAAGGGCGATACCCGTTTGCAAGGCTAAACGTGCGGTCAAACTCGTCCCCGATACTGAGTGCAAGGTGCGTTCGACCAAGGCTTCACTCCATGGAAAGCCGATGCGTCTTAAGGCCGCACTAGCTAAGCTGCCTTGGATAAATTGTTCGACATAATCTTGCTGATGCACTTGCATAACATCTTCAGCCGTCATGGGTGAGGGAGTATGAAATTGAGCTGGTACAGCCAGTTGATTATCGAGCAGATATTGGTAAAGACGCGCGTATTTGGTCGTGGGAAAGCGGTGGTGGGAGGGTAACGCCAGCTTGGAGTAGCTGGCGTGATAAACCAATGGGATCATCTTGTTTAGAGTTGTGAAATCGCCCAGCTCATAAACTCTTTACGTGTTTTCTCATCGGCCTGTAACCACCAGTATTGCAACATTTGCTGTGGATTCGCACCAGCTGCTTTAGATGTATCAACTGGAGCGGTTAATGAGGTGGCGTTAACGGCTGCCTGCGCCGAAGTGGGTGCTGGCGCGGCAACAACCGCCGCTGTGCCTGCTGCGCCCGTTGCTGCGGCGGCAGTACCTGACACATCTACCGCTTGATTACCGCTAAAGAGACGGGAGACAAAGCTCTCTTCTTCAATATCGGTGTTTGTCACTTGGTAATTCACCTGACCTTTATCAGCACGGGTTAACACCACTTTTGGGTTTTGAGCGAAGGTTTTAGGCTTTTTAACGACCTTGCCCTCTGCGGCTTGCAAATAATATTGATGATCGCCGTCCACTTCTAAGGTCACGATAAAAGGCGATGACTTAACGAAGGTTTGGCTGTCACTGAAATCGTCTTCAACCATCTCATGGTAACGGATCGCGATTTTGTGAGTGCCGGGCGCCAACTCTAAGCTGCTTTTGTGGTTGAATACGCTGGACTCGACTTTTTTGCCATCGAGGGCAAGGTATTCGAAGGACATAGGGATATTCAGATCTGCGGCAAAGGCTGAGGCAGAGCCGAGTAACACTAGCAGGCTGCTGATTGGCAAAAGTGATTTCATTGTTGCTCCTTAACGATTATGGCTCTGATGCGGACGTTCGAATGCTTGAATGCGATCTTCAATATAACTGATGGCTTGCCTGCATTTACCCAAACGACGATGCATCAAAAGGATGTCATTTTGCAAACGGATTTTGTCAGCACTATGACAGTTTTCAAGTTTTGACTCCATTTCTGCAATTTTTTGTTCAAATTTCTTCGCCCAATTCAGATGCTTGTTTAATTCGGCATAGATTTCGTGGCTATTTTGTAACACATTGCTGGCAATCCAAGCAAACCCGCTGGCTTGGTGCGACTGTGCCTGTTGCTGGGCAAAACGCGCGCGCTTACTGGCATGTTGTTGATTTTTAGACTTTATATCGATTGAGGTCGTCAGTAGCGCCCGTTTAACCGCGGTAAAACGGTCTTGAATACGTTCACAGCTTAAGGCGATGGTTTGCGGCGTCAATTTCAGGGCGATCTGTTTCTCTAACTGGCCGATACTATTACGTATTTGTTCGATGCAGGGCATCAGCTGAGCGCCATTTTGAATAAACAGCGACTGATTAAAGCGCTCAATATCCTGCAGGAGTTTGCGCTGACTCGGCGCAAGGTGACTGTCGTGTTGCAGCACTTCTTGCTCAAGGGTTGTGAGCTGATTTTTCAACGTGCTGATTAGCTGCGAAGTGTTCAAAACCATGCGCTCCACGCCAGATTAGCGGCAATTGACAGGACAATTAATATAAACAAAGGCCGAATAAAAGGCATTCCAAATTTTATCGCACAGCGGGCGCCGATAAAGGAGCCGAGCATCATACATAACCCCATCCACAGGCCGATTTGCCAATGGACTTGCCCAAGAAAGCCAAAGATCGCCAGCGCCGTCAAGTTACTGGTAAAGGTCATGGCTCTGGCAAGCGCGCAGCTATGCAACAGCGGTAATTTGTATAAAGCGCCTGAACTCACAGTCCAAAAGGCGCCAATACCTGGGCCCGCAAAACCATCATAAGCACCCAGCAAGAGCCCTTGTAGACTTTGTTTGAGTTTAGATTGAGCTTTTGTTGGTGCCTGGCAATCGGTATCCGAGATGGCATTTGGGCTCAGCAAGCTGTATATCGCGATGCCAATAATGAGCAGTGGTAAAGCTTTTTCAAGCCACTGGGCATTTAACAAGTACACCAACACACTGCCAAGTACCGCACCAATAAAGGTGGCGATAAACGCCATATACCAAAAACTGGGTTTGAGCAGATGCTGGCGATAATAGGTCCAAGCTGCCATGGATGAGCCAAAACTGGCGGCAAATTTATTGGTACCTAAGGCGGTGTGGGGCGGGATCCCGAGGGTGAGCAGGGCAGGAATGGAGAGCAGACCTCCACCACCGACCACGGCATCGATAAAACCTGCAATTAAGCCAATGACAGCCAACAGGGCCCAATTACTGGGCTCGAGTAACAACTCCAAATCTTAATCCTACTCAATGACTCGTCTAAAGGGGGGCAGAGCGTCTAGCAAGGATTTGCCGTAACGTTTGGTCACTAATCGTCTATCTAGGATAGTGACTCGGCCGTAATCCTGCTCTTTACGCAGTAATCTACCACAACTTTGGATTAGCTTTCGCGATGCATCTGGAATGGTGAGTTGCAGAAACGGATTTCCACCCTTTATTTTCACATACTCGGCATGGGCTTGCTCGACGGGTGAGGTTGGCACGGCAAAGGGCAGTTTAGTGACGATGAGATTGGTGAGGTAATCTCCGGGTAAGTCTAAGCCTTCAGAAAAACTGCCGGTGCCGAACAAGATACTCGGTTCACCTTTGTCACATTTGGCTTTGTGGTTTTCAAGTAATTGCTGACGCGGAGCATTACCTTGAATAAGAATTTCCTGCGTGAGTTTGCCCTCGAGCAATTCGGCGACTTTCTCCATTTGCCAGTAAGATGCAAACAACACTAAGGTGGCCATTTCGCCTTCAATCAGCTCTAGAATCTGTTCGGCAAGCTCAGCTGTATAGGCATCATCCGTCGGCTCGGTTTTCATCTTAGGTAAGTAGAGCGTGGCATTATTCGGATAATCGAAGGGGGATTGCAGGGCGAGATAACGACTGCCGTCCTTTACCGATAATCCCACTTGATGGGCGAAATGGTCGAAGTTATTCAGCGCCCGAAGCGTTGCACTACATAGCACGACGCCAGCCGCCTTTTGCCACAGCATAGACTCGAGCATAAACCCGACTTCAATCGGTGAGGCGCTAAACAGATAATCGACCTGTTTGCCTGTGAGCAATTCAATCCAGCGGGCGAGGGGCGCGCCTTTCGTGGAATCTTCCTTTGCCATCATTTTCCAGAGCTTTTGTAGATTTTCGAGTCGCTGCAGCATAAAACCCATTTCGGCCTGTAACGCTTCCGCTTGATGCTTAGGAATATCGCCATCTTTTATCGCCTCGGCCAGCAATAATTGCATCTTGTTAAATTGCTTAAGGGCAAGATTAGAGGTGGCCGCGAGATTCTCGGCGGGAATTTTTAGTGCATCGGGCAATTTACCGTGTTCGAACCGATAGCGGCTCTCGGGATTGGCAAACTGTTTGGTTTGAGTGTCACAAAAGTGGGCGACTTGATTGAGCTGAGCGATTAAGTCACCGATATGATCCTGCATCGCCTGCGCAGGGGCGATAATATTGTTGCTCTTTATCTGATTTTGTAATTTTGCGCTGGTCTTCCCGACTTTTTCGAGCCAGTCGGCGGCTCCCCTAAGCGTTGCCTGTGCGCTAGAAAAGTCCCGCGCGACGATAGGTAAGTGGTGGGCTTCGTCAATGACGTAAAATACGTCTTCGGGATCGGGTAAAATGACCCCGCCACCGAGCTCTAAGTCGGCGAACAGCAAACTGTGGTTGGCGATCAGTACATCCCAGGTATCCACATCCTCGCGGGCCTTGTGAAACGGGCAATTACGATGACTGGCGAGTTGCCGATGACAACTGTGTTTATCGCAGGCGATTTGCTGCCAGAGATGGTCCGGTATCGGTGTCGATAGCGTATCGATTTCACCATTCCAGCGGCCTTCATTATAGTCGCTGAGTAGCTCCTGCAGCATAGCAATTTGGCTGTTATCCGGCTTTGTTTGCCACATGGCCATTTGGGTACTGTTATCATCGCCGATCAGCATGGCAAGTTTAGATAAACAGACATAACGCTGGCGCCCTTTGACCAGACCGAAGCGAAAGTTTAGCCCTGATTGTTCGAGAAAAAACGGTAAGTCTTTGTGCAGTAACTGCTCTTGCAGCGCAACGGTTGCCGTAGCGATACAGACCTTTTTCTTACTCGCGAGCGCAAGCGGGATCGTGCCCAAGATATAAGACAATGATTTACCAATCCCCGTACCCGCTTCGACCACTATGATGCGTCTATCTTTGTCATAGTCGCCAGCCAGGGTCTTAGAGATTTCTGCCACCATAAAATTCTGCTCGCGGCGTGGCCTAAAATTAGGCAAAGCGGCGGCAATATCTTTATAGATAGCGCGGATCTGGTTTTTTACGTTGTCAGGTAACATGCGGCACTACTTTATCGAATTAATGCTGTACATAATAACAGTGATTGCATAGCCTAAGAAACTTTTCTGCCATTTTATGGCAATTTTATTCTGTGTCCCGAGAATCAATAAACAGCGAGAGCCTTAGAGTGAAACCGCAGTTGAATCCCCCCGAGTGTCTAACGCCTGACACGGCTGCGCCTGTGAGTGTACAGGGACGCGTCCTCACGCGCCATGCTATTACGCGCGGTGCAACGCTTGTGTTGCAGTATTATCTCGCCACCGTTTCAGGCCCTGTGCTGGTGGAGTTACCTGACTCTGAGTACATTTGTTTTTGTCATCAAAGCGATATGGCTGCATTGCAGTTACAGACGCCGGGGCTGGCGCTGCGCTTTGTACCGATTACGCTTAAAAGCTTTAAAAGACAATCCGTGGCGGCAATTTATGCTCCATCGAGTAGTGTGTTTCGTCACTTGCAGCGGATAGCGACGGATGCGGGGATCCCCTTATTTGAGGCGGATATCCGTCCCGAGCAGCGTTTTTTAATCGAGCGTTTTGTGGCGCTCGATGTGGCATTTTTAGGGCATTTTGTCGGCAAAGTAGGCATAGATGGACAGTTGCCTGTTTTTAGGGCCATACGCGCCAAAGCGGTTGCGCCGCAGTCAGCAATTAAACTGCGCTCTATCTCCCTCGATTTTGAATGCAGTTTTGACGGTTTACTCTATTCCGTGGCCCTTTATGGACGCGATGCACAATCTCAGCCCTATGAAAAAGTCATTATGGTGGGCGAGGCGCAGCCAGATGCTGCAATCTATATCGAATGGGTGAACGATGAGGCAGCGCTTATCCATCGTCTCATCGCCTGGTTTACGGAGTTTGATCCCGATGTGATTATTGGTTGGTCGGTGGTGACCTTTGACTTAGCCCTGCTATATCGGCGTGCGTTACTGCACCGGATCCCGCTGCGTATTGGTCGAGGTGGCGCGCTCCTTGAGTGGAAGGTTGAGAATAAATTTCGGCCAGAAACCTTAAGTTTGCCAGGGCGAGTGGTGCTCGATGGTATCGATTGGTTAAAGGCGGCCTTTTATCAATTTGAGCGTTTCTCCTTGGAGTTTGTCGCCCAAGCGTTACTGGGTGAAGGTAAAGCGATTCATGATGTGGAAAATCGAGCTCAAGAGATTGATGTGCTATTTGCCGAAAACAAACAAGGGCTTGCCCACTATAATCTGACCGATAGTCGCTTAGTGTGGGATATCTTTGAACATACGCAATTGTGGGATTTTGCCCTCGCTCGCGCCGAGTTAACGGGGTTAGAACTGGGGCGCGTAGGCGCCTCGGTCGCCGCATTTAACCACTTGTATCTACCGCATTTACATAGGGCAGGTTTCGTCGCGCCCGCTGAGCCTGCCAGTCAAGGGATTGAAAGCCCTGGCGGTTATGTTATGGATTCTGTCCCTGGTTTTTATCAGCATATTTTAGTGTTTGACTTTAAAAGCCTTTATCCATCGATTATCCGAACTTTTTTGATTGATCCTAAGGGGTTGATTGAAGGTTTAGATAATGAGGACGGATCTGCATTAGATGAGCCTGAAACTGTTCCGGGTTTTTTGGGCGCGCGTTTTAATCGGCATCAACCTATTCTGCCCAAACTCATCCAAAATCTCTCAGAGCAACGTGAGAAAGCTAAGCGGGAGGCGAATGCGCCTTTATCGCAAGCGATTAAAATCATTATGAATTCGCTCTATGGGGTTTTAGGCTCCCAAGGCTGTGTGTTCCACGATGCGAAACTGGCAAGCTCCATCACCATGCGCGGTCATCAAATTATGAAACAAACCCGCGTGTGGATTGAGGAGATGGGCTACCAAGTCATTTATGGGGATACCGACTCCACCTTCGTCTATTTAGGCCCAGAACCCGATCTCAGTGATATTAATGCCTTAGGTAAGCAGATTGCCGCGCGAATGAATCAGCAATGGCAAAGTAAAATTGCGCAGGAGTTTCAGCTAGAAAGTTTTCTCGAGCTGCAATTTGAGCGCCACTACGAACAGTTTTTTATGCCGACCCTGCGGGGCTCGGAGGAGGGGAGTAAAAAGCGCTATGTTGGAGCTTGGCGTAACCATAGCGGAGCGTTAGAAATCACTTTTAAGGGAATGGAGCAGGTTCGTAGCGATTGGAGCCCCTTAGCCCGCAAGGTGCAGGCTGAACTCTATGAGCGCATGTTTAACCAACGGGATATTAGTGGTTATTTGGCTGATGTTATCGGCGAACTTCAAGCGGGCAAGCGCGATGATGAGTTAGTGTTTAGTAAACGTATGCGCCGAAATTTAGACGAATACACGGCTAAGTCTTCTCCCCATGTGAAAGTCGCGCGCCAGCTTTGTGAGTTAACAGGAAAGGCATCCTTTGGCAAGCGAGGGGCACAGATTGATTATGTAATTACTGTAAACGGTCCTGAACCCGTTTCGCATAGATCGTCTACAATTGATTATCAGTACTACATTGATAAGCAAATTGGCCCTATTGCAGAGCCTGTTTTTTCAATAATGAAACTAAATTACACCAGCATTACGTCGAATCAGTTGTTGTTAATTTAGTGTTTCCATTGTGTGTTTTGTGTTTTGTTTGCTGGTCTTTGTAGTGTTTTAACCTGTTTTATAGAGGTTAAACACGCTGTTTTTGTGATGTTTCTCTACATAATCTTTAGGTTTCGCTTGGAGAGTGTAATGAAAATTTGCTACTCTCACCGGGAAATTGTAAGGAAATATAACAACGGAATGACGTTGATAAAACATAAACGAAAAGGTTAAGCACCAAATGAACAAAACGTTAGTAGCAACTGCGCTAGCAGCACTCTTTCTCGCCCCAACAGTATCTGCAATCGAAATCTACAAAGATGATAAAAATGCGGTAGAAATCGGTGGCTTTATCGATGCGCGTGTAATCAACACTCAAGGTGAAACTGAGGTTGTTAATGGTGCTTCACGAATTAATTTTGGTTTCAGCCGTGAGTTAACCCACGGTTGGAACGCCTTTGCTAAATTGGAATGGGGTGTGAACCCTGTTGGCAGCAGCGATATTGTCTATAACAACCGCTTCGAATCTGTACAAGATGAGTTTTTCTACAACCGCTTAGGTTATGCGGGCATTAGCCACGATGAGTACGGCACTATCACTATTGGCAAGCAATGGGGTGCTTGGTATGACGTGGTTTACAACACCAACTACGGTTTTGTATGGGATGGTAACGCGGCAGGTGTTTACACTTTTAACAAAGACGACGGTGCGGTAAACGGCGTCGGTCGTGGTGACAAAGTTGTTCAATACCGTAACAGCATTGGTGACGTGAGTTTTGCGGTTCAGGCGCAATTGAAAAACAGCAGCTTCTATACCTGTGATATCGAAAACATCACAGAAGAAGCCTGTGAAGTGGAATGGAACGCTGGTAAGAAAGAAGCGCAACAAGTCACCTATGATTACACCTATGGCGGCTCTGTAACTTATAAAGCGACAGATAAGCTTAGCTTGATGGCGGGTATTAACCGCGGTGAATTTGATATTGCTTATGGCAATGGCGATCAAAAAACCGCTGTTGATCTGATCTACGGCGTGGGCGCAACTTGGGGCGACTTCGATAAAGATGGCTTATATGTAGCTGCCAACGTTCACAAAGAAGAAAACCATGATACCGATAACATTGGCCGCTTGATCAAAGATGCCTATGGTGTTGAAACTTTAGTTTCTTACAAGTTTGATAACGGTTTACGTCCATTTGTGTCTTACAACATTCTGGATGCTGGTAAAGATTATGTTATTCAACCCAACTTTAACGCCGATCCTAATGATGTGTTCAAACGTCAGTTTGTAGTTGTAGGTTTACACTTTGTTTGGGATCCAAACACGGTTCTGTATGTTGAAGCACGTAAAGACTACAGCGACTTTACCAGCTCAGATCAAGCGCAAGAAGCCAGAATGTCATTGTCAGAAGACGACGGCATCGCCATTGGTATCCGCTATACGCTTTAAGCCTCAGTTGTTTATCTAGAAACTAGATAACTAAAAGTTAACAAAAAACGCCAGTCAGCAATGACTGGCGTTTTTGTTTTTACCGACGCTTCCTCAGTTCTCTTATGATTACCTTGTCTTCATTTTGTTTTATTTGTTTGCTTTATGTTGATTAAAGGTTTCATATGTGATTTTATTGTTTCGCTGAGTGCTCCGTATTTTTCGTGGTACTCCTGTTTGAAACTGCTTATTAAATAAGCGGATTATAATAAAGACATAATATGTCCAGGGAGATAGACAATGCATAAGAATAACTTTTTAGCCAAGTCTGTGCGTTTCGCATTGATTGGTGGTGTAACTGCGACAACATTGACTGTACCAACAGTGTTTGCAGCAGACGAAGATGGTGCGAAGGTTGAGCGAATCGAAGTAACTGGGTCACGTATTAAACGTACAGATTTAGAAACAGCTAGCCCTATTTCAGTGTTTTCTTCAGAGGATATTGCAGCTTCTGGTGCTGTTACTTTAGAAGATTTTGTGCAAAATATCCCTGCAATTAACGGTGGTGCTGAAGGTTCTTCCGTTAACAACGGTAGCCGTGGTTATGCTACTGCATCACTGCGTGGATTGGGTTCGGGTCGTACCTTAGTTTTAATTAACGGCCGTCGATTCGCATCTGGCGATTTAAACTCTATTCCAACTGCATATGTTGAACGCATTGAAGTTTTACGTGATGGTGCTTCAACTGTGTACGGTTCTGATGCCATTGCTGGTGTTATTAACTTTATAACCAAGAAGAATTTTGAAGGTGCAGAATTCAACGTTCAGTATGATATTACTGGTGAGGGCGATGGCGATAAAACGTTATTCTCTCTAACAACCGGAACATCATCCGAACGTGGTAACGTAGTTTTATCACTTCAATATACGGACCGTAAGGCTATTGGGCAAGGAGACCGTGATTTTTCTTCATGTCCAATCTCTGAGAATGCTAACGGTAAATATTGTAGTGGTTCAGGTACAATCCCACAGGGACAATTTTTTTACGCGGATGGAACACCATCTTCAGATGGTTATGTAAAAGATAAAACTACTGGACAAGTTCGTCTATTTGATCCAACAAAAGATGCATACAACTTCGCGCCAGCTAGTTACATGGTTACTCCACAAGAAGTATTTAGTATTAATGGTGCGGGAAGATACGAAATCACTGATACACTATCTACTTTTATTGAAGGTGGCTTTACTAACCGTCAATCAGATCAGTTAATGGCACCTGAAGGAACTTTCTGGGGTCCGTTAATGCCTGCATCTAACCCATATAACGTTACAGGTGAAGACATTTACGTTGTTCGTCGCTTATCTGAAACTGGTGGCCGTGGATTTTCTCAAGACTTTTCAGATTATAGAATGGTGTTTGGATTTGAGGGGTCACTTGGTAATTATGACTGGGACTTAGCATATAACTTTGCTCGTTATGTCGATACACGCTTGGATACAGGTCGAGTTAACCCTACTCGTGTTGATACCATGCTAGATCCTGACCTATGTGCTGCTGATTCTGATTGCCCTGGTGTGTGGAATATATTAGAAGAGAACACACTGACAGATGCGATGTTAGCTTACATGTTGGTACCAAACTCGCCAGTTGTGCGTGGTGAAACACGTCAATTGCAAGGTAATATCTCAGGTGGAGTTGGGATTGAATTACCAGGTGGTGAAATTATGTTTGCCGCAGGTTTTGAAAAACGTTGGGAAGAGTACTCAAATACACCAGACGGTGCGGCGTCAATTGGCCAGATATATTCAGTAGCAGGTGAACCTACATCAGGAGAATATTCGGTAAATGAGCTTTATACTGAATTAGATCTTCCTATTTTAGAAGGGGTTGCATTTGCCGAGTCTCTTCGTGCAACAGCTGCTGTTCGTTATTCTGATTTTGACTTCTTGGACGATAGTACAACTAATACCAAATTTGGATTGGAGTGGGTTCCAGTTGATGGTCTAATGCTGCGTACAACAATAGCATCTGGTTTCCGAGCTCCTGGTATTGGTGAATTATTCTCACCTCAAAGTGAAACAAACTTAGCTTACACGGAACCTTGTAAACAGTACGCTACAGGCGCTCAATCAGCGACCGTTAAGGCAAACTGTGCTGCTGAAGGTTTACCAGGTAACTTCACGCTTTCATCAAACCAGTCGAGTACCGTAGTTGGTGGTAATCCGGAGCTAAAACCGGAAGAGTCTGATAGTTTTACTGCTGGCTTTGTATATAGTCATGATATTGGCATAACGATGAGTGTTGATTATTTCAATATTGAAATTACAAACGGGATTGGAACTGCTGGTACTGATAACGTAATCAATGGTTGCTGGAGCTCTGAAAACTTTTCCAGCCCATTGTGTCAATTTGTCAAGGGGCCAAGTTTAACTGGTGATGCGCCACACGCAACTTCACCATACCGCTCTGCACTTGGCACTGTTGCTGGGATATTGTTAACAAATGCTAACTTATCCACATTTGAAACTGCTGGCTATGATTTCGATTTTACTTATAAAACCGATTTAATGAGTGGCAGTTTCTCTGCAACCTTAAATGGAACATATCTTGAAAAGTATGATTACACTCCATTTGATGGTGCTGATAAAGTAGAAGCGGCAGGTAAAGTTGCTGCGGATCAATGGGAAACGACACTTGCTGTCTTCTCTAAATTACGCACAAACTTAAACTTGACATACACAATGGATAATTGGTCTGTAGGTTGGCAAACTCGCTATCAATCAGAAGGTGAAGATTTATACGCAAGTGCTAGTAACTTAGATAATATTGCAGATGCAGTATGGTATCATGACGTTCAAGGTACTTACTTTGTATTTGAAAATACTGCACTGACTGTGGGGGTTCGTAATTTATTTGACCAAGAGGCTCCATATATTACTAACAACCAAGATATGAACACTATTCCGGTTTCTTATGATACGGCTGGCCAATACTGGTATGCTAAAGTGAATGTGAAGTTCTAAGTTAGGTTCTTAATAATAAATGCCAGCTCTTGTTGTAGCTGGCATTTTTATATGTAGATGATATTATATAATCTAAGAAAACAACTTATTTATTAATGTTGAGTGGGTAAAAACAATATGTACGATAAGTTGAAATGATCAATGTTGATTAATAAATGATTTAAAGGCGTGAGTCGCCAGTATTTCACGAGACAACTTTTAGACTCATTAAAATACTGACGTTCATACTCTAACGGTGATAAGCCTTCATTGCAACTATGCTGCCATTTAGGGTTTTAAAACATCTAAATATAATTAAAAATATCACTTTTAACCGATTCTCTTGTCGAATAAATCTTCCGTTTTTTCCGCTAACGCTTTAACAGCTGAAAGAAGCTCTCTGCCACTGCATTATCATGGCAATTACCACGTCGACTCATGCTGCCTTCCAATCCGTATGCAGTAAGAAATTCACTCCATTCATGGCTAGTATATTGGCTTCCCTGATAAGAATGGACTAACCTTTACCTGTCGGCTTACTGCGCCATGCGGCCATTAAAAGCCCGTATAATACCAGTTCTTTGGTTATTCTGCTGCCCATCGACCAACCAATAATACAACGAGAAAATAAGCCCATCATTGCACCAAGATATAACCAACCTTCATGTGTTTTGATGAAGGTAATATCGGTTACCCAAGCCATATTGGAGGTCGATGGATTAAATTGTCGCTCTAAACGATTTGGCGTCACTACATGCTGTTCACCGCTACGAGCACGAGGTTTCCGATATCCAATTTGCACTAGAAGTCCTGCTCACTGCATGAGCCGATGTACTCGATTAATCCAGCATTGCTCGCCAATATCCCGCATATCACGGTGGACTTGACGATATCCATAAACTCCACCAGATTCGAGCCAACTCTGCTAAACTGCCCAGTAAGCAGTTCATTATGCTTTGATTTAGGGCTGAGTCTTCATGCGTAATACCAGCTATGATGAACATCAAACAGCTGACAAAATTGCCGTCCTGAATGGCTGTGGCGATGCTCTTGAATAAACACTTATCTTACTCGGGGTGGCTTGCGATGTACGCCGCGGCTTTATTACAAGTCACGTTCTTCAGTGACACGCTTGAGCTCTTTCTGTAGCGTAGAATCTCGGCGGACTCTTCAAACTTTTGCAAATGTCCTGTTGAATTGGGGCCGTAGCGTTTAATCCAGGCATTAAAGACTGTGGGTGGTTGTTCCTAAACGCTGAGTGACATCAGCAAAAGAATGACCTGTAACTGTAAGTTGCTTAACAGCTTCGATTTTAAATTCTTCGGGATAACGTTTATGGTTCATAGATACCTCCTTTGGGTTAGTTTATCTAACTAAAAGGCGTCTAGGAAACCGGTGGCGATTCAATCAGATATAAATGGCAGTTAAAAATGGGAAGACATAGAGCTTGCACTCCATAAATGAATACTGGCGGTGGGATTAAGTTGTACATTGTGGCTTTACGGAACCAGTTGACATTCTTCTGAGTTAATTCGTTTCCGTATCAGACTGTTTTTATATGATTTATCTGCATTTTACGCGTTTAAATCATAGTTGATTTTACATTTTTAGCTCAAAAAAACACCTTTCGTAAAAAAATTCATAACTAAGACTTCTTTACACTAGTTTTTACGTGTCCCGAATGTTGACACAGGTCAACATTTTGTGAAATGATGCCAGCGGGTCTATGCCTGTAAAGGCATAGGAAAGGGAAGAAAAAACTAAGAATCACAAGAGAAAGATGGACTTACAGTAAGCATTTACTAAAGTAAGTCTTACTTAAAGTGATGTTGCTGTTAAGTTAACTTTTTTATTCACTTCAAATTGGTTGGGAACTATGTCCAAGGTAAGCAATAGAACAAAAATCGCTACTGCACTTGTTGGCGTGCTGGCATTAGCGAGCAGCAACTTAGTAGTTGCAGATCCTCTTACCGACGTGCAAAAAGCGGATAGTATGATCCATGCTGATGCTGCTGCGTCGCAAAAGAATGTTGATAAGTATTTCGATCAAGCACAAGACATGCTTTTTGAGTATGGTTCTGTTGCTGATGAGCGTGAATCACTGAAGTCCTATAACGATTACGTTGCCAGCTTAGTCGCTGACCAACAAAAAACGATGGACGCGATTCAAACTGACATTAACGGCGTAGATAAACTGCGTCAGGGCGTTGTGCCTTTAATGTTTAAAATGGTTGAGTCTTTAGAACAGTTCGTTCAATTAGATCTGCCATTTAACTCTGAAGTTCGTGCTAACCGCGTTAAAGAGTTAAAAACACTGTTAAACACTGCTGAAGTAACTTTAGCTGAAAAATACCGTTTGATTCTGGATGCGTACAGCATCGAGCGTGAATACGGTAGTGCTGTTGCAGTTAACCAAGGTAAATTGACCTTAGATGGTAAAGAAGTATTAGTAGACTTCTTTAACTTAGGTCGCGTAGCTCTTTATGCTCAGAGCTTAGATCAAAAGACTGGCTGGATGTACAACCCAGAATCTAAGGGTTGGGATAAGTTAGATGACAGCTATTTGCGTGAACTGACAAAAGGTATCCGCATTGCCCGTAAACAAGGCGCTCTAGATCTATTCGCGTTACCAATTCCTGCTGCGGAGACTGCACAATAATGAAGAAGTTAATTACTACAGCTGTATTAGCTGCAAGTTTTTCTTTAACTGCTGGTATGGCTAGCGCTGCTGATGCGCCTAAGACCATCGATCAATTATTGCAGCAAGTTAAAGTTGATCGCGCTGCTGAAGGCAAAGTTAACAGCAAACGTGAACAAGAGTTCCAAGCTGAGCGTGGCGATAAAGCGGCTCTGTTAAAGCGTGAAAAAGATGCTTTAGCGGCTGAGAAGCAACGCGGTAAAGACCTAAACCAAGCTTTCTTAGACAACGAGCGTAAAATTGCTCAGTTAGAAGAAGACCTGAAAACTGCTCAAGGTGACTTGGGTGAGATGTTCGGTGTGGTTAAAGGTGAAGCGGGCGATTTCGCTGGTAAATTAGCTAGCTCAAACGTCAGTGCTCAATACCCAAATCGCGATAAGTTCATCGCTGATTTAGGTGCGCGTAAGCAATTACCAAAAATCGAAGAGTTAGAGCAATTCTGGCAAGAACAATTATTCGAAATGGCACAATCTGGTAAGGTTGTTAAATTCGAAGGTTCTGTAACCGGTATCGACGGTAGCGTTAAAAACACCACGATTCACCGCATTGGTACTTACAACTTAACTGCTGATGGCAAGTATGTTGTTTACAACCCTGAATTAGGTTTAATTCAAGAGTTATCACAACAACCAGAAGGCTACCAAGTTAGTGCAGTAGGTAAGTGGGAACAAACTACTTCTGGTACTGCGCCATTCTACATCGACCCAGCTCGTGGCGTTCTGTTAAACATCTTCACTAACAAAGCTAGCTTTGAAGATCGTTTAGAAGCGGGTGGTACAATCGGTTACATCATTATCGCACTGTTAGCATTAGGTCTGTTGATCTCTATCGAACGTTTAGTGACTATGACTATCATCGGCGCTCGTGTGAACAGCCAACGTAAGAACATTGATAAGCCAGGTAACAACGCCTTAGGTCGTATCCTGAAAGTGTATCAAGAGAACAAAGACGTTGACGTTGAAACATTAGAGCTGAAACTTGACGAAGCGATTCTGAAAGAAACGCCAGCGTTAGAGTCTCGCATTTCAATCATCAAAGTTCTGGCCGCTATCGCACCTATGATGGGTCTGTTAGGTACAGTAACCGGTATGATTGCAACCTTCCAAAGTATCCAATTGTTCGGTACTGGCGATCCAAAACTGATGGCTGGCGGTATTTCTATGGCGCTGATCACTACAGTTCAAGGTCTGGTTGCGGCTCTGCCTCTGATGTTAATGCACGCAGTGGTTGTTGCTCGTAGCAAGTCAATCGTGCAAGTTCTGGAAGAGCAAAGTGCTGGTATCATCGCAGCGCACGCTGAGAAGAGGGCTGACTAATGATGATTCACCTGATGGACATATGGGATTCCGTCAGGGGCTTCATGGCCTCCGGAGGCGACGTCCTCTGGTTAGTAGCGTTTGTGCTGTTCTTAATGTGGGTATTGATGCTTGAGCGTTACTGGTATCTTAATTGGATATCACCAAAGCAACATAAAGCAATCATAGCTGCATGGGATGCTAGAGAGGAAACCACCTCTTGGTATGCACACCGTATCCGTGAAGCTTGGCTGTCCCAAGCGAAGCAAGATTTGAATGCACGTATGCTGGTCATTAAAACCTTAGTAGCGATTTGTCCTATGATAGGTTTATTAGGTACTGTTACCGGTATGATTTCAGTGTTCGATGTGATGGCAGTTCAGGGGACGAGTAATGCTCGTTTAATGGCGGCTGGTATTTCAATGGCAACAATGCCCACTATGGCGGGGATGGTTGCAGCATTATCGGGAGTATTCTTCAGTACTCGCCTTGATGCCAAAATGAAAATCAGCTTAGAAAAGCTAAAAGACAGCATGCCGCACCACTAGAGAGAGATTGAACATGGCACGTAAAAAGCATTCCAGTGTAGACGAGGAAGCGCAAATTGATATGACACCGATGCTCGACATCGTGTTCATCATGCTGATCTTCTTCATTGTAACAACGTCATTCGTGAAACCATCTGGTTTGGACTATAACAAACCAAAAGCTTCACAAGCGACTTCTAAGCCTTCGGCTAACATCTTTATCGGCGTCAGCAAAACTGGCGTGATCATGATGGAAAACCGTCAGGTTGATATCGAGCGTGTAACTGCAAACGTTGAGCGTATGCTAGCTGAAGCGCCTGAAGCAGCTGTGCTGATCCAGGCCGACAAAGATACGCAACACGGCTTAGTTGTTAAAGTTCTAGACCAAGTCAAAGCGGCTGGTATAGATAAGATTTCGGTATCTGCGGGGAACGATTAATATGCTAAGAGCACTAGTATCAATCATTATTGGTGCTGCTGTGACTTTTGGTCTGTTCGCTTTTATGGCGTTCTTGGTCGGTGGTGGGGCGCAACGCGCTGAAACATCGGCCGAGACCCCTGTAATTGAAATCACCATGGATAGACAGGATGCAAAAGCACAGAATAAGCCAAGGGTAGTGCCTAAGCCGCCACCACCACCAGAGCAACCACAGAAGCCTGATACTACGCCACCAGACACTTCATCAAATATTGATACGTCTATGTCGTTCAATATGGGTGGGGTTGAAGCAGGTGGTCACAGTGCCGGTGGTTTCAAATTGGGTAATATGATGACGCGTGACGGTGATGCAACACCTATCGTCCGTATCGAACCACAATATCCAATTGCTGCGGCGCGTGACGGTAAAGAAGGTTGGGTACAATTACGCTTTACGATTAACGAATTAGGTGGTGTAGATGATGTTGAAGTTATCCAAGCTGAACCTAAACGTTTATTCGACAAAGAAGCAATTCGTGCACTGAAAAAGTGGAAGTACAAGCCAAAGATTGTTGACGGCAAACCACTTAAACAACCAGGCATGACAGTACAACTAGACTTCACTTTAGATAAAGGAGGCAAATAACAATGCGTAATGCTAATAAAATCGCAGTTGCGTTATTACTGTCTCTTTGTGGTGGTGCCTTATCCGTTTCTTCAGCTGTTGCAGCTGAGAAATGTGAAATCGATAAGCGCCAATCTAAAGCGGTAGGTGAAAGTGCTGCGAAGAAGGTTCAGAAATCCTTTGAAGCTTACACCAATGGCCAGCTTGATGAAGCGATTGCCGTATTGTTGGAAGCCAACCCAAAGAACGATTTCGATAAAGCGTATGTTGCGCGTATGCTCGGTAACTTCTATGCCGAAAAAGGCAAGATGGATACTGCGATCAAGTACCTGAAACAAGCCGTTGAAGCGGATATTTTAGGTGGAACTGATCACGCGGCGACACTGCGCCTTTATGCCGACTTGTTGTTACAAGAGAAGAAGTTTAAGGAAGCGATTCCTTACTATTACAAGTGGATGGACTTCACTTGTAAGGCTGACTCTCAAATGTATCGTCGTATCGGTATCGCTTACACAGAACTGAAACAGTGGGACAAAGTGATTGAAGTGGCTGATAAAGGTCTTTCACTCGCCGAAGCTCCTGATAAAGGTCTGTATCAGATGAAACTGACGTCTTACTTCAACCAGAAGAAGTATAAAAAAGCCGTTGGTGTGTTAGAAGTCATGGTGCCGTTATTCCCGGATGATGGCAGATTATGGGTTCAGTTAGCACAGTTTTATCTGATGGTAGAAGACTATGATAAGTCGCTAGCGACTTATGATTTGGCTTACCGTAATGGTTTCTTGGATTCTGGAGCTAACATCACTCGTTTAGCTCAGCTGATGGCACAGAAAGGTGCGCCATATCAAGCAGCTAAAGTATTCCAAAAGAACATGAAGTCGGGCCTCATCACTGAAGATGCAAAATCTTATGAGATTTTGGCTGGTTTCTACCAAAACGCGAAAGAGTTCAAAGAAGCTGCTGAGTTTTATGGAAAAGCGGCTGCTATCAATAACGATGGCAAGCTGTACCTGAAACAAGGTCGTTTACTGAGCTTGAATGAGAAATACTCTGAAGCGATCCCTGTGCTTGAGAAAGCCATCTCTTTAGGTATTGAACATCCTGGTGAAGCAAACTTCGAATTGGCGCTAGCCCATTTAAGTTTGAAACAGTACAAGTCAGCTTATAACCGCGCTGTATTAGCCGCGAAGGATAAGAAGACTGAGAAGAGTGCAAACAGCTATATCGCTTATATCAAAGAAAAAGCGCGTATGCACAACGTCGAACTGTAATTCATTGTATTCGCGATACAGATCTAAAAAGCCCCGTAAGGGGCTTTTTCTTTATTGAAGCTTTACTAAAACTTGCGATTGTTGCTGGTTTCGTTCGAGTTCGAGTGACAGCTTTGAGACATTGTTAAATAATAATTCGATACGCTTTTCTTGGGTCGGTAAGCACAGGCAGGCAGCGAGTTTATAATCGATTTTCAGTTTGTGATTTTTACCAAATTCTTGATTAAATTCTTGAATATGTTGTTCGATTCGCTTTAACACCACCTCAGTACCTTCCTCATCAATATTGAAAAGTCCTAACGCAAAATGGTTGTGATCTAACCTTGCAATCAAATCTGTCGCCCGTAGCAGTGCTTCTTGTACCTGTTTAGTAAAGAATTCGAGTAAATGGGGTTGTTTGACGGTTTCATGAATGTGAGGGCACAGATACAATAACGCCAAGCTTTGTTGCTCACGTATGTGCCTGTGCCACTCTCGGTTGAATACTTCCATGAAATAGGTTTGGTTATAGACCCCTGTTTCAGGATCCCTAAAACCTGAGTTACGAAATGAGTAGATCATAGATGAATCCCGTAAGCAGACTTTGAACTAAGTATAGGAAGAGTTTGGCTATCACGGACCCAAAAGGAGAAATATAAAAGATGAAATTAAGTTTATTGGCGGGAACGATAGCGTTAGTGTTTGCTTTACAAGGCTGCTCAAAGCCGGAAACAACGACAGCAGTACAGGAAGGTACGACCCAAGCTGCTCCAGCGCAAACAGAAACTCAAACCGCTGAGTCTAAATACGCAGCCTTAGTCGATGCCTATTTTAAAGATTACTTAAAGTTAGAGCCGATTTACGCCACTTTTGTCGGTATTAATGATTACAACGCGCAGTTTGGTGGAGACTTAACCGAGGAATATCTCAAGGCGCGTCATGATCTTAATACCCGTTATTTAGCGCAAGTGAGAGCGATTGACCTTGAGCAATTGCCAGCCGATTTACAACTCAGCTATGCGCTGTTTGTTTATGACCGCGAAATGGCTCTAGTGGACGAAACCTTCCCATCACGCTTTATGCCGATCAGCCAATTCTACAGCACAGTGATCACTATGGTGCAACTGGGGAGCGGTGAGAGTGCGCAGCCCTTTAAAACAGTACAGGATTATCGTAACTGGGAGCAGCGTGTTAACGGCTTTATCGATTGGATCCAATTGGCTGAAAATCGCATGAATGAAGGTATTGCCAGTAAAGTGGTGTTACCTCGCGTGTTAGTTGAACGGATTATTCCACAGCTTGATGCCATGCTTACCACGGATGCTAGCCAAAGCATTTTCTATTCACCGATTAATCACTTCCCAGAAGGGTTTTCGGATCAAGATAAGGCTGAGCTAACGGCAAGTTATCAAGCGATGATTAATGAGCGTTTAGTGCCTGCATTAACGGGACTGCGCGATTACTTCAAGCAGACTTATTTACCTAAGTCCCGTGCAACGGACGGTTGGTCTGGCCTGCCAAACGGTAAGGCTTGGTATCAGCATTTAGCCAATTCTCATACCACCACAACCATGCCAGTGGATGAAATTCATCAAATCGGTCTGAATGAGGTTGCGCGCATTCTTTCTGAGATGGACAAAGTCCGTGAACAGGTGGGTTTTAAAGGGGACTTAAAAGCCTTTTTCGCCTCCTTATCGTCTGAGCCACAATACTTCTATAACGATCGCCAAGGCCTAATCGATGGCTACATGGTGTTAAAAGATAAGATTAACCAAGTATTGCCACAGTATTTTAATGTGATGCCAAAGGCCGACTATGTGGTTAAACCGGTTGAAAGCTTTAGAGAGCAATCGGCAGCGGGCGCATCCTATGAATCGCCCGCAGTGGATGGTAGTCGTCCAGGGGTGTTTTATATCAACACCTATAACCTAAAAGCTCAGCCGAAATGGGGTATGACGACGTTGTCATTACATGAGGCCGCGCCTGGTCACCATTTCCAAATCGCCATTAAGCAAGAGCTCACTGGCGTTCCTGAGTTCCAACGTTTCAGTGGCTATACGGCCTTCGAAGAGGGCTGGGCGCTCTATGCTGAATACTTAGGCATCGAAATGGGGCTCTTTAGCGACCCTTATCAATACTTTGGTAAGTTGTCAGACGAAATGCTGCGTGCGATGCGTTTGGTAGTGGATACGGGATTACATGCCAAAGGCTGGAGCCGCGAGCAAGCGATTCAATATATGAAGGACAATTCGCCCATGGCCGAGTCGGATATTATTGCCGAGGTTGAACGTTACATGGCGATTCCGGGTCAAGCGCTCTCCTATAAAGTAGGTCAGCTAAAAATCCTTGCCCTACGTGAACGTGCTGAAAAAGCTCTGGGTGATAAGTTTGACCTAAAAGCCTTCCATGATCAGATCCTCACCTCTGGCTCGCTCCCTATGGCGGTGATGGAGCAGAAGATCGATCGCTGGATTGCGGCGACTAAGGCTTAATACCGAGTCAATTATGCTGCGCCGTTATCGATAACAAAATTAATGACGGCGCAGTTTAAGACTTTTTAATTAAACAGAATGTTTTTATACTCAACATTCACATCCGTTTAGATGTTATAAAAACGGGAACCATATGATATTTGGGGCAAATGTCTCAGGATTATTCAAGGAGTTTTATCATGGTTCAGGCTACAGCAAGACATTTGTTAGTGAGCAGCGAAGAGCAGTGCCAAGCACTTAAACAACAGATCCTCGACGGTGCCGATTTTGCGCAAATCGCCCGCGCCCATTCCTCATGCCCATCGGGTGCGCAGGGTGGTGAATTAGGTTCATTCGGCCCTGGCATGATGGTGCGTGAGTTTGATGAAGTGGTGTTTAGTGCACCATTAAACGTGGTTCAAGGTCCAGTTAAAACCCAGTTTGGTTACCACTTACTTGAAGTGACCAGCCGCGGTTAATCATCTCCTTGCCGAGAAAATGGCAGCGTTTGGCTGCCATTTTTTTAGTTCGTCCATCCATTGGGGAGCCGCTATGCTTGAACTCTATACCGACAGATTAAGACTTCGCAGTTTACAAGAGCAGGATTGGCCACACTTCTTGGCATTACATCAAGATCCTGACATCAATCGCTATGTGCGTATTCCTGAAGCTCCCGAAGTGATCCGGCAAAAGTTTGAGCAGCGCTCAGCCACCTGGGACTATGCCTCTGGCGATTGGCTCACAATGGTGATTGAAACCCTTGATACCGGTGAGTTTATCGGTTTAACAGGCCTTCATTGTCAAAGTGTGGAGGAGCAACGTGCCGAGGTCGGTTATTTGCTGGCGCACGCGGGGCACGGTAAAGGCTATGCCACTGAGAGTTTACAGGCGGTTGTTGATTGGGCCTGTTTGAGTTTGTCTGTCCATAAATTGGTTGGGCACTGCGCCAAAGACAACATCGGTTCGGCCCGAGTGATGGAGAAATGTGGCTTTCAACTCGAAGGCGTATTTCGGCAGCATTTTAAGATAGGCGATGAGTGGCAGGATGAATGCGCCTACGGGCTGCTCGCTGATGAAAGGCAAAGATAAGTTAAATTATCTGCATCCCATGGGACATGCTGCTATAATGCCGCAGGTTTATTTTTTGAGGCGTGTTTAAGTGGCGCAAATTAATCAGTTAGTTTTGTATCCTGGCGAAGATTTTATTGAATTGTACAAAGTATTAAAGGTACAAGGCATGTCGAATGCCGGTGGCGAAGCCAAGCATGTTATTGATGAAGGTTTGGTTACCGTCAATGGCGAAGTGGAAACGCGCAAACGTAAAAAAGTCGTTGCGGGTGACATCGTCAGCTTTAACGGTGAATCGGTTCAAATCATTGCGGCTGAATAAGCCAGATACTGTGGAGTAGGATATGCAATTTCCAGACGACGATAATGGCAAAATGCTGGCTGCGATGGCCGAAGCCGGAATTGACCTCACTAAAGCCCTCGATGTTGATTTCTTTTTAGTTTTCGATGATCAGCGTGATGCTGAATCTGCACTCGAAGAGTTAGCTAACTCCGATTTAGAAGGCGAAGTTGAGCTGAACCTTAACGATGAACTCGGCAAGTGGGAAATCATTGTATGCATCAACATGGTGCCAGACTACGATGACTTGGTTGAGCAAGAAACCATTCTCAATGATTTTGCGGTCGAGTTCGGCGGCATGACCGATGGATGGGGCGTAATGCAACATCAAGAAGGTGATGATGAGTTTATGGATGACGACCATGTTCACGATGAGCATTGCCATCACTAAGCCTATCGCCAGATAAGCCGTTAAAAAACCACCGCTCAGGTGGTTTTTTACTCTCTAGGCTCTGTCGTTATCTGACGATTGCCGATATGGGGCAAATAACTCGAGCATCCAATCGATAAAGGCTTGTACTTTTAGCGGTAGGCTAGGGGATTTGGGCGTGAGTAAGTAATAGGCGTATGGGCTGCCAAAAGGCGCTTCAAACGGGATTACCAAGCTGCCATTGGCCAATTGTTCTTCGATAAAAAAACGTGGGATCAGCGCTGCGCCCATGCCACTGGCCGCGGCTTGACTCAACATATAAAAATGTTCGACGCCAAAGGTTTGCGCCTGCGTGAGTACTAGCCCCACTTTATCCGCCCAATACTCCCACAGCTCTGGCCGTGTGGTGTGTTTCAGCAGCGTGACTTTATTGATGTCTTCGATGCTTTTGAGTTTAGGCGCGAGTGACGGCGCGCACACCAAGCACAAGTCTTCATCCATCAATTTGATGTAATTAACCCCTTTGGGGAGTTGAGTGCTGCTGCGAATGGCAATGTCATAACGGCCCTGGCTGAAGTCGACGGCAAAGTCACCAATCGAGAGATCCACATACAAATGCGGATGCCGAGATTTAAATTGCTCCATCCGGGGGATTAACCAGTTGATGGTTAAACTGGGTAACACATTGATGGCTAAGGTTTGTGGCCGCGAGCCTTGGCTGCGTAAATCGGCGGTGGCGCTTGATAAGGTTTGCAGAGCCGCTTGCACATGGGGCAAGTAGCGCTTGGCTTCGTCCGTGAGTGCGACTTTTTTATGCTGGCGTACGAAGAGGGCAAAACCTAAGAATTCTTCTAATACACGGATTTGTTTACTGATGGCGCCGTGGGTGACATACAGTTCTTTGCTAGCAAGTGTCATGCTTTGCAAGCGGGCGGCAGACTCGAATGCCCGTAATGCATTGAGGGGCGGCAAGGAAGTAAACATAGGCGTATCCGAATCGAGTAAATGATAAGGGTATTTAGTGTGAGCTTTACTCACGCTAGCGCGACAATAACTCCTTTGCGTTTATAAGGCAAACGCAGTCTAATGCGAAGCCTTAGCTCCTATTACTCAATAATAACAATCATGGAATTTGAACTGACTCTACAAATTGCGGCATTACTCTTTGGCGTGGCTATGGTGGCGGGGTTTATCGACTCTATCGCCGGCGGCGGGGGATTGCTGACTATCCCAGCGTTAATGTGGGCGGGTTTACCGCCAGCGGTGGCGCTCGGGACTAACAAATTACAGGCCTGCGGTGGCAGCTTTTTTGCGAGCTTGTACTTTGTGCGTAAGGGTTTGGTCGATTTGAAGGCCGTTAAACTGTCCCTTATCTGTGCCTTTGCGGGCGCCGCCTTAGGCACGATTCTGGTGCAGTTGGTCGATGCCAAAGTGCTGGAGTTAGTCTTACCTTTTTTAATCCTCGCCATTGGTTGTTATTTCCTGTTTTCGAAAAAGATTTCGGAAGATGACCGTCACCAAGTGTTAACGCCTACCGCCTTTGCCTTTACCGCCGCGCTCGGTGTGGGTTTGTACGATGGCTTTTTTGGCCCTGGCACAGGGAGTTTCTTCGCGCTGGCCTTTGTGACACTGGCCGGTTTTGGACTGGCAAAAGCGACTGCACACGCCAAGGTGTTAAATTTCTCGACCAATATCGCTTCACTTATCTTCTTCACCTTGGGTGGCAAAGTGATTTGGGTGCTCGGTTTAGTGATGCTTGCCGGGCAGGCTATCGGTGCGACCTTAGGTTCGCGTTTAGTCGTGACCAAGGGCACTAAGATCATTAAGCCATTGGTGGTGACTATGTCTTTGGCCATGAGTGTGAAACTGTTGGCGAGCCAATATCAACTGTTTTGATTTAGCCGCTATCGTGTTTGCCTCTCCCTTGATAAGGCTGATTGCCTATTTGTGCTGCATAATCCCATGAGCACAGTTTTCGGCCTTATTGCTGTAAATCTCCTCAGTCCCTTGGTATTCGCTATACTCCGCAGCAATGTTTAGGATAACCTAGCATTTTTAAAGCGTTTTTAGGGTCAATTGGCTGTGTTATTGCCAAGCGTTTGCACCAGAAACTTCACAAGTTAAACGGTAAGCACCCACGCGATAGAATCGGCTTAGTATCCATTAAGGTTTCGCAACGATGAGATTTATCCATACCTCGGACTGGCACATTGGTCGCCAGTTACACAATCAATCACTTTTAGAAGATCAAGCCTATGTGCTTGATCAAATTGGGGCATTGGCAAAGCAACACTCTGTCGATGCGGTGATTATTGCCGGGGATATTTACGATAGGTCGATTCCTCCCGCCAGCGCCGTGGCTTTGCTCGATGAGGTGCTTAATCGCCTCATCACCGAGTTAGGAGTACAAGTGCTGATGATTGCCGGTAACCACGATGGGCACGAACGCTTAGGCTTTGCGGCTAAACAAATGTCGGCGAGTGGTTTGCACATTATTGGGCCACTGCAGACTGATTTAACGCCGATCCGCTTAGCTAGCCCAAGTGGCGATGCTTACTTTTACCCGCTGCCTTACGCCGAACCTGCAACTGTGCGCCAAGTATTTGAGGCGGATGCTAAGGGGCTCAGCGTATCCAGCCATGAGGAGGCGATGGCGCTACTGTTAGAACAAGTACGCTCCCACGATAGCCAAGGGTTACCTAAAGTCGTTGTTAGTCATTGCTTTTTAGATGGCGGCAGTGAGTCAGAGTCTGAGCGGCCGTTGAGTATTGGTGGCGCTGATAAAATCTCCCCACGGCTTTTTAGTGAGTTTGACTATGTCGCCCTCGGCCACTTACACGGACCGCAATATAAAGGCA
This sequence comes from Shewanella mangrovisoli, assembly GCF_019457635.1. Lineage (NCBI taxonomy): Bacteria > Pseudomonadati > Pseudomonadota > Gammaproteobacteria > Alteromonadales > Shewanellaceae > Shewanella > Shewanella mangrovisoli. The sequence continues at coordinate 2,987,187 of NZ_CP080412.1, read as the reverse complement.
GTGAACATGTACGTTATTCCGGCTCGATTTTGAAATACTCCTTTAGCGAACAGCATCAACATAAGTCTGTCACTTTAGTTGATGTCGCCGCGCACACTCCAGCGCAGATCCAACTCTTGCCCTTAACCGCACTGCGTGATGTGCGGATTATCGAAGGAGAATTGGCGCATTTATTAGATCTTGGGAAGACCGATGCCAAGCGTGAGGATTACCTGATGGTCAGACTCCTTGATAAACACGCCATTTTAGATGCCATGGGCAAGCTGCGCAGTGTTTATCCCAATGTGCTGCATCTAGAACGTACTGGATTAATGGCGGGCGAACAGGCCGTGGCACTCAATCGCGACCATATCAAAAAAGGCGAAATGGAGATGTTCCGTGATTTTTTCAGCCAAGTCTCTGGCGAGGAATTGAGTGATGCGCAGCAAGCGGTCATGGATGAGATTTTAACTAAGCTTCACAGGGATGAAGGCGATAGCGGTGGATCTACTCGCGTTGCAGCAAAAGGGGACCAATCCGCATGAAGCCACTCACGCTGTCAATGTCGGCCTTTGGCCCCTTCGCCTCGACTCAAACTATTGATTTTACCGAACTGGGGGATAACCCCTTATTCCTGATCAACGGGCCAACTGGTGCGGGCAAAACTACGCTGCTCGACGGAATTTGTTTTGCACTTTACGGCAAAACCACAGGTAACGAGCGTGAAGGCAGCCAGATGCGCTGCGATATGGCCGATGATAACTTGCTCACCGAGGTGACTTTTAGTTTTCAATTAGGCAGTACGGGTTATCGTATTCGCCGCGTCCCCGAGCAGGAAAGATTAAAGAAAAGCGGTGATGGCTCAACGGTACAAAAGAGTGAGGCACAGCTGTATAAGATTGCCCCAGATGGCAGTGAAACCCTTATCGTCGCCAGTAAAGTGTCAGACGCCACGGCCGAAATCGAGGCTCTAACTGGCCTAGATGTGGAGCAGTTCCGTCAAGTGATGGTGCTGCCGCAGGGGAAATTTCGTGAATTGCTGATGGCCGACTCTAAGGCGCGTGAGCAAATTTTTAGCCAGCTATTTCAAACTCATATTTATAAACGCATCGAAGATACCCTAAAAGCCAAGGCGGCGGATATTCGCAACCTTGTCAAAGAGCAGCGCGCCCGCCGTGACGGTATTTTGCAAACGGCAGCACTGACATCCGATGATGAACTTGCCGCAGAGTTTAGTCACATTGAACCCGAATTTGCGGCGGCAACGGCGGCAAAGGAGCAGAGTGTTGCGGCGCATTTAGCGGCATTAAAACAGCGTGATAGCGCGCAGCAACTCTTTGCTGAATTTACTCGCTTACAGGAATTACAGGTTGAGGCGCTTCACCTTAATGAGCAGCAAGCGCAGATTGCAACCCAAACGACGCGGCTTGACGTCGCCAAGCAAGCATTACGGGTAAAACACTTATTAGATAATGCCTTATCGCGGGAGCAAGAAGCGAGTCTCGCCGCCGCTCAGCGCGATAGCGCGCAGTCGACATTCGATGCCGCTAAGCTCGCACTCGCTCATGCTGAAACTGCGGCGCAGGAAATCATTCCCCTCGAACATAAGCTGCGTGAGGTTGAGCAGCAATACAGTCATCTCAGTGCCTTAGTGCCACAGCTGGCAGAGTTTGCCAGCCTTGAACAAGCTTTAGCGCAGGCTAAAGAGATTCTACAACACACCAAGTTGCAGGGGCAGGAGAGTAAAAATGCGCTTGCAACGCTAGTGGAGCAGCGCAGCCATTGTGAGAATCAACTGCCAGCCTTGCAGCAGCAAAGCGAGCAGCAACTTGCCACAGCGCAGGCGCTGCAGCAGTACCGTCATATGCTCGAGCAGTTCAAGCAGTGGCAGCAGATATGTGCCAAAGTCGCACACACTCAAGGATTGCTTGAGCAGGTTGGCTCACAAGGAAAAGCGCTTAATACCCAATATCAAGAAGCCTCAACGGCTTATAAGTCTTTGCAACTGAAGTGGTTTCAAGGTCAGGCAGCTATTTTAGCTAGAGAGTTAAAACCCCATGAACCATGTCCGGTTTGTGGCAGTTCGGCCCATCCTCAACCCGCGGTGAGCCATGAGGATTTACCAACGGAACTGCAATTGCAGGCGGCGCAGGATGCCGAGGCCTTGGCGCTCGATAATCTTAATAAAGCGCGGGCAGAATATCGCGGGCTGCAAAAACAATTAGAAGCACAGCAACAGCAGGCGAATGAGCTGGCAACAGCCCTTGGCGATAGGGTTGAATTGTCGCTTGAATCCCATCGCCAAACGTTAGACGAACTGACACAGCAAGCCAAACAGGCAGACGCTGCGGCGCAAGCGCTGCAGCAGTTACAGCAACAGATCAAAACCTTGCAACAGCAAGAGTCGACGTTGACGCAGCAATTAGAACTTGAGCGTGAGCGTTACCGTGAACAAGAAGGCAAAGTCGAGCGCTTATCGGGTCAATTTGCTGAAAAAGCGCTGCGGATCCCAGAAGAATACCGAACACTGGAGGTATTAAATCAAGCGATTGCACATAACCAGCAACAACTCGAGCAGATAAAACGTCAGATTGATGCGCTCAGAGCCGCGCAGCAGCAGGCTGCGCAGCAGAGTGTGGCGGCGCAAACGGCATTATCGGCGGCGATAGAGCGTTGTAATGGCGCGGCAGAGCTGCAGGCGCAAGCACAGCAGGCGCTACTGACGGCACTGGATAACGCAGGCTTTACCGATAGAGATGCATTGCGCGAGGCCTTGTTAACGGATGAGCAAATGCAGGCGCTAGCTGAGGGCATAGAGACCTATCATAGGCAGTGCGCCTTAAATCAGTCGCAACTGACTCAGCTTAAAACCAAGTTGAGCGAGTCGACATCACCCGATCTTGATGCCTTAGAGGCCTTGCTCACGGAGCGACTCGCACAGCTTAAAACGGCGGAAGAGGTATGGAGTCAACTCAACACTCGGCTCACCCTACTTAACAATACCCAAACTCAGCTGGCGATTGTTGATCAAAAGGCCAAATCCCTTGAGGATGAATACGCAGTGATTGGCACTTTGGCCGATGTTGCCAATGGTAATACGGGCAACAAAATTTCACTGCAACGCTTTGTGCTTAGCGTATTGCTCGACGATGTGTTGCTTGCGGCAACGCAGAGGCTGCATTTAATGAGTAAAGGTCGCTACCGATTATTGCGCAAAGAAGACAGATCTAAGGGCAATAAGGCCTCTGGGCTAGAGCTTGAAGTCGAGGATGCCTACACCTCTAAAGTGCGTCCCGTGGCGACCTTAAGTGGTGGTGAGAGTTTTATGGCGGCCTTGTCGATGGCCTTGGGTTTATCGGATGTGGTTCAAGCCTACGCAGGGGGGATAAAACTCGACACCTTATTTATCGACGAAGGCTTTGGCAGCTTAGATCAGGACTCACTCGAACTTGCCATTCGAACCCTGATGGATTTGCAGTCGGCGGGCAGGATGATTGGGGTGATTTCCCATGTGTCTGAAATGAAAGAGCAGATAGGCACCCGAATTGATATCTTGAAAACCTCCCATGGGAGTGAAATCAAGGTGATTTTGCCTTAGTGTGACTTAAATGGAGAAGTATTAGCTTAACACTTTGTTTTTATTGAAATGATAAACGATATTTTGCGCTATTTAACATCTATATACAGAACACACAATCGGTTTAAAGTGCTAACTGACGCATGTTTTTAGTAAATAGTGCTATAAAAGTGCAAAATAGCGTTTGTCATAATCGGTTTTTTGGGATAAGTTGACAAAATTCGGGCTTCCCCCTGTGGGACTGGTTCAAAAATATAACGCAATAACGATAACAAAAGGTGAAAGCGTTGCAGACAGGTAAACCCAATTTGGCTAATTTTCCGCAAATTCGTTTGCAGAATTTATCTTCAGTCCATAAAAATATTCTCCTAGTTGGTGGTTTATTAATCGGTGCGGCGATGTTAATGCCGAATGCCAACCATGTGGTTCCTACTGCTCAACGTATTCCCGTCGCGCTTGATCTTGAGACGATTTTGCCACAGGTTTCTGAGCCTGTTGAAACAGCTCCAATTGTCGATAATACCCCTCATTTTGAACGTGTCATTGCCTCCGGCGATACCTTAAGTGCTTTATTTTCTAAAGCCGGTGTTGACCAACAAACCATGTATAAAGTATTAGAGGCCGACTTAAACATTCTGGCGCTCGATACCTTATTACCCGGTAACCGTATTCAATTTTGGCTGGATAATGAAGGCCAACTGCAAAAGTTAGAACTGTATTTTAACGCTGCCCGCCAAGTAGTATTTACCCGTTACGAAGATGGTAGCTTTAACGTAGAAGAAATTAACGTTGAAGGTGTGTGGCAAAACCGTATCGTTACTGGCGATATTAAAGGCTCATTCTATGTCTCGGCACAAAAAATGGGTTTAGCGGCGGCCGATATTCAGCGGATTGAAGATTTACTCAAAGAGAAAGTGAATTTTGCTCGGGATTTACGTGCGGGTGATAAATTTTCTGTTTTGGTAAATGATCAATATGTTGAGGGCGAAGCAACCGGAAGCAGCCAAATATTAGGCGTGAGCATTAAAACGGGCCGCTCTGAAATTAGTGCATTCCAACATACCGATGGCAGTTATTACGATGCGAAAGGCCAAAGCTTAGTGCGTGCCTTCCAACGTATTCCATTGGCTAAACAACCACGCATGAGTTCTCGTTTTAACCCTACGCGTAAACATCCAATTACTGGCCGTATTTCACCCCATAACGGTACCGACTTTTCAGTGCCTATTGGTACTAAAGTTATTGCCCCTGGCGATGGTGTCGTAAGCTTAGTCACCGATCACCAATTCGCGGGTAAATATATTGTGATTGAACACGGTGGTAAGTACCGTACACGTTATTTACACCTTTCTAAGGCATTAGTGCGCAAAGGTCAACGTGTCACTCGTGGCCAAGTGATTGCTTTATCAGGTAATACTGGACGTTCTACCGGTCCACATTTGCATTATGAATTCCACGTTAATGGTAAGCCAGTGGATCCAATGAGAGCCGATATCCCGATGGCAAGCCAATTAGCGAACCAAGAATTACGTACCTTCACTAATATTGTGAAGAGCCGCCAAGCGTTAATGAATTTAGGTTAAGCCATTCTTTAATCCGAGCGAACCGAATATAAAAACGCCGATGAATCTGATGTCATCGGCGTTTTTATTTGGGCTGCGTTTAGCGATAACGGCTGGAAAACACTTATCCATTAAACCACTGGTTTAGTAGTAAGGATGTTTAACCAAATTAGGGGCAAGCTTTACTGCTTTAATATAAGCGATGGATAGAGTTAAGTTGGCCGAGTTAATACGCATCTAAGCAAGAACAGGGAAAATGCTGATATCGCTTTATAGATGCGCCGAGTGCCTATATAAGCGAGTTACTTCGCGTTACGCTGCTTTGTCTTTATCTAATTTGATAGGGTTACGGCGGTCAACTCAAATGAATTAACTGGCTTGACGTTTCTGCATTGCCTTTAACGCACATTTACACAGACGACCTTTTAAAGCTGGGCAGCCTCCGCAGGGGGATTTTTTATAAGGACGAAGTGCAAAACTGCGTTCACTGGCTAGTGGACGAATACGCTTAATAACGGCGGACGATAAAAATTTAGCATCATTCGCGGCACTAAAATGGGCTTTAGCTAATTTCAGTTGTTTCTTGCGGGTGGTCTTATCAAGAGTTTGGATTTGCTGTTTGGCCACATATTCGGCTAATAATTGGCTTAAGTGTTTACGCTGCTGTTTTTTATGTTGAGCGCGAGTCGCATGCATTATTGGGGTATTAGCCGAATAAAGGTTTTGCAATTCAACAGGGCTATTAGATTTTACCTGCTGCTTTTGCAGTTTCTTGGCCTGTTTGTTACACCACTTTTCTAGCTTTTTACCAATCTTTAGCTTTTTCATACGACTTTTTACACGGCTTGAGTGCGGTAACGGATAAGACAGATTCATTCTAAATGAAAATTATTATCAGTCAACTGCACGTGATAAATCGACGAGTAAAATGCGAGCCTAGTCGAATAAGTTTGTTTAGTTTGAGTAGGGCGATTGATTAGCGTCGATACAGGTTAGCAGTAAACGCAGATCGAATTCGAATTGATGGTAATCGGGCTCCATATAAGTACACAACTTATAGAAAGCTTTATTATGGTCCTTCTCTTTTAAGTGGGCGAGTTCGTGTACAACCACCATTCTGAGCAAGGGTTCGGGGACGCGCTTTAAACGTGAAGAGATACGGATTTCGTTCTTAGCCTTGATTTTATTCCCTTGCACTCTGGATACGTAAGAATGTAAGCCAAGTGCATGATGACTCATGCTAATTTTGTCATCGAAGATCACTTTCGACAGGGGAGAGGATTGGCGTAAAAACTGATTTTTTATCCCTTGGGTATAGTCATAGAGGGCTTTGTCGCTGCGGATCTCGTGGACCGTGGGATGACGACGCAGCAAAACATCCGCAAGCTTCCCACCTTCGAGTAGCTGTTGAACTTGGCGTTGGATATCCGGACTATAACCGCTTAAATATTTTAAGGTTTGCATTGTTTTGAGCTGTGGGGAAACGAGCTTAGCGCTAAGTTGCGCTAAGCTCACAGGCTTTAAGCTTTACCGAAGATACGACGATTTTGCTGAGCGTAGGCCGCTTCAAAGGCGGGTTGTTGAACGCGCTTGAGATCTAAGCTGTCAAAATCAACTTGAGGCGGATTACGCTTGTTTTGTTCCTTGATCGCAACAGGCGACAACAAGGTCACCGGCAGATCGCCGAGTTGAATTGCGGCTTCGAGTTTAAAGCTGGTGGCAGAGCCTGCCAGTTTGCCTTTTTGCTCGCGCTCAATAACGACGATTTCATCGACCTTATAATCTTCCATTAACTTATGGAAAGCGAAGTGAAATTCACGGATAGTTTCCGCTGAGGCTGATTGAGCGACGCTAAAAGACACTTTACGGCAGCTTGGTACGTTGAAGGTTTCACCTTCGTAGCTCAGCAGACTGATAATGGCTTCGCCGCCTTTTAATTCAACACCACAAATTCGCATGTTACACCTTTAAATATCAACATTTCTTACATATGGCAGGAGCATATTCCCACCCGTAATGTCGAGAGTCTGCACTATGGACTCTCGCGAGTAAATCATTAACGCTCGTCGTCATGATCCTGCAGCAATGGCGCCGCAGGTTTTTTACGCATGGGCGCATCACCCACATCAACCCCGGTGATAAAGCGTTTGTCACGGGAGGCGGCCGTTTTAACCGTTTTTGATTTGGTTTTCACCTTGGCTTTTGTTCCAGCCTTAGCGACCGCTTTAGTTGCGGCGGTCTTTGGCTTGTCTTTTAAACCACTAAATTTAGCTTCGAGACCCTGAATCACACTGATCTCAAAGGTCTTTCTGAGGAAGAGTTGTACTTTCTTAAAGTTATCCCAATCTTTAGGACCAACGAGGGAGATTGCATCACCCTTAGCGCCCGCGCGGCCGGTACGACCAATGCGGTGGACATATTCTTCGGCAAATTTGGGCATGTCGAAGTTAATGACGAGGGAGACATTGAGTAAGTCTAAGCCACGGGATGCCACATCTGTGGTCACCAGAATCTGCTGCTGACCGCGGGCAAATTGATCCATGATTTGATTACGGGCCGCCTGCTTCAGCTCGCCGCTTAACGCCGCGGTGGCAAAACCCTGCGCCGAGAGTTTGCTGGCTAAGCGCTCGGTATCGGCGCGGGTGGCGGTAAAAATAATCACTTGCTTGTGGGTTTCATCGCTGAGCAAACGCGTGAGCAGGGCTTCTTTGTGATCTAAATGATCACACAGATAAATCCGCTGAGTAATGTCCTGATGCTCAGTGTGGGCTGCACCAATCGCCACATGTGATGGATTTTTGAGTAATGCAGCTGCAATCTCATTGATTTCACTGTGATCTAAAGTGGCCGAAAACATTAAGGTTTGACGGCGCTTATGATCTGCTGCTGCGTTAATGGCTTTTAATTGCGGCGCAAAACCCAGATCCAGCATACGGTCGGCTTCATCGAGGACAAGCAGTTCTAATCCATTGAGGAAGAGGTTTTTTTGTTCTAAATGATCGGCGATGCGTCCCGGCGTTGCCACGATAAAATGTGGCTCTTTTGCCAGAGCTTTAGCTTGATCGTTAAAGTTTTCACCGCCCAACACGCTAATGGCTTTGTATTGAGTGTTGGCAACCAGCAAACGTAGCTGGCTATACACTTGGTGGGCCAATTCGCGGGTTGGTAATAAAATCAGTACTCTAGGATCGCGCTTGGTTAAGGCGCGGGTGGAGATAACCCTTTGCATCGCTGGCAACAAAAAAGCTAAGGTCTTACCTGAGCCTGTCTTTGATGACGCCATTAAATCTTTACCTGCCAATGCGATAGGCAGTGCTTGTTCCTGGATGGCGGTTGGGGTCGCAATCCCCATATGCTTTAAGCTTTGTAACAGACGCTGGTCCAGAGAAAAATCAGTAAACTGCAAAGGTATATCCCCTAAATCTGAGTGAGGGCAGATTATAGCCTTAAATCACTATGCTCAGCTATCTTGATTGGTCATTATCTTACTGGATCCGTTAAATCGCCGCAGATATGGCTAGCCGCCATTGGTTCTTCACTCTCGATATGCAGAACCGTTCCATAGGTTCGTTAGGTAGGCTGGTTGTTCAAATGCGCTTAATGCCACCCATTACTTGAATTCACAAATAATCAGCTATTAATCATTGACAGTGTTCAGAGCGGAACTTAGCTTATTCAAATCATTGAGTTGTTAAGGGAAACATATTATGGGCAAGGGGACAAAACCCACCATTGGCATCGCTCTTGGAAGCGGAGCCGCCAAGGGCTGGGCTCACATAGGTGTACTCAATGGCCTTGCCGCCATGGGAGTCAAACCCGATAAAGTGGCCGGATGTTCAATCGGCGCGCTCGTCGGGGCGGCCTATGCCCATAATCATTTGACCGAGCTTGAGGAATGGGTACGCAGTTTTTCGAGCTGGGATGTCCTCGGGCTAATGGATATTCGTTGGCGTAAGGGCGGTTTGATCGGCGGCGAGAAAGTCTTCGATGTGCTGCAATCGCGCATCGGTGATATCAATATTGAAGACTTAGAGCGCCCCTTTGCGGCGATTGCCACGGACTTGTATTCGGGGCAAGAAATCTGGTTTCGTCATGGCGATTTACGCCAAGCCGTGCGCGCCTCTTGCTCAATGCCGGGGATATTAGCCCCCGTGCGTCAAGGAGACCGTTGGTTAGTCGATGGCGCTGTGGTGAACCCTGTGCCTGTGTCAGTGAGCCGCGCGATGGGCGTTGATATTGTGATTGCCGTGGATTTGCACGGGTTTCATTCTGGGCGGCTGCAGGTATTGCCCGTCAATATGACCAGCCATAAGGCGCCGAAGGAAGAAACCGAAATGCCCGCGCGCCAAGAAACCGGCTTTATGGATTTATTTGCTCGGGGGCGGGAGTATGTCAGCAGCTTAACCGACAAGTTCTCCCTCGGCACTAAATCCAACCCCGGCATGATTGCGGTGATGTCTCAATCGATGGGGATTTTAGAGCAGCGCCATAAACGGGCGCGTTTGATGGGAGATCCGCCCGATGTCTTGGTTGTGCCCGAAGTCGCCAATATCGGCACCATGGAATTTCACCGCGCCGATGAGGCCATAGCGGCGGGGGAGGCGGCTGTCGCTAAAGTGGCGCACTTGATTGAAGCCGCGATCTGGAAAGGCTAAGTCGCGAGGATACTTAGGGCGTGTTGACGTTTCGAGATTAGATTTTGTTCGTTCTGGCAAGCACGTGATCGCGAAACGAATAATAATTTAGGCAAGTGACTGTTTGATTGGCTTATTTTTTGCTTTAACCCCATCACACAGTGTTAGATGCCGAATTATTGACGATGAATCCTCTTTTAAATGCCTTAAATCTGAACCGTAGCAGTGTTGCCGATGCCTATGGCCTGAACAGCAAGAAGACGGACACGAGTAAGACTGACACAAGTAAGACTGAGCCCAGCACGGATGCCAACTCATCCACCAAGGATACGCCTAAGACTGAGACGAAACCGAGTGATGAGATTGCCTTGTCACCCCGCGCGCTTAGGGCGCAAAAAATCCAAGCCATGTCGAAGGACTTTTTTGCCGATGGCCAGTTTAGTGTGTCAGATATTCCGGCCCTAGTGTCTCGGCTGCAAAAGGACGGCATTTTGTCCGATGCACAGGTTGAGCGACTGTCACAAAACGGCATTAATTTGCCGAGCCAAAAGCCGAGCAAGCAATCCCTGCAAGACTTTATCGATGACGAGCTGAAGTCCTTAGCGGAAAAGTCACCCAACAGTCCGATGATCAACACCTTAGTCGATGCTAAGAATGTATTGTCGAATATGGATGATGCGCAATCCCCTGTGCTGGCACAAAAAGCCACCAAGGTATTTGGCCAGTTAACCGATTATCTAAATAGCAATCCAACACTCAGCGACAGCCAAAAGCAGTTATGGCAGGGGCTTAAATCGACCATGCAAGTGGCCTCTTCCATGGGAATGCAGCAATCGGCATCGGGGCAACTGAGTAGTTATCTTGCCTTAGCCAAGCGTTAACCCTGCTTGAGTGCAAACCTAAGCTAAGGGTAAACGCCGAGCTACGGACTTCTTTTCTTCCAAGGATTTTTTATTAAAAGGACTTTGGCTTTAGGGCCAAGGTCCTTTGTCGTGATTAGCGGGTATTTTTAGCGTCCGCTATCCTGCTTTATGGCCAAGGTCAAGGCTTAAAACTGAGATCATTGGGCTTGGCTACAGTTCTTCTTTGTTCTTTTTATCCATCCTATAAATCATGATCTGGATCATGGAATTTTAGGTGTTAATGCCGCTTAATTGCCTAGATATTGTGTTTATTGATTATCTGAGCACTATATGTAGTGTTAATTTTAATCGGAATGGAGAGGAACTGAACAATGCCAGTCGTGATCAAGCGGGATGGTTGCCGCACACCTTTTGATGAAACAAGGATAAGAGATGCAGTGATAGCGGCTGCAAACTCGGTTGGGATAGAGGATGCAGACTATGCCGCGACGGTTGCCGCTTGTGTGAGGGAGCGAGTGGCCAATCTGGCAGAAGTCGAGATCCACCATTTACAGGACGCAGTTGAAAATCTCTTGATGGAAGGTCCTTACAAATCCTTGGCGCGGGTCTATATCGAGTATCGCCACGACAGAGATATTTGCCGCGATGCGACCAGTAAGCTCAATCTCGAAATCCGTGGTTTAGTCGAGCAGAGCAATGCGGCACTGTTAAATGAAAACGCCAATAAAGACTCTAAAGTGATCCCAACCCAGCGGGATCTGCTCGCGGGTATTGTCGCGAAGCATTACGCCAAGAGCCATATTCTTCCTAAGGATGTCGTGGCCGCCCATGAACTTGGTGAAATCCATTATCACGACCTCGATTATTCGCCGTTTTTCCCGATGTTTAACTGCATGTTGATTGATTTGGCAGGCATGTTGACCCACGGTTTTAAGATGGGCAACGCCGAAATTGAGACCCCAAAATCCATCTCCACCGCTACTGCTGTTACTGCGCAGATTATTGCCCAAGTGGCGAGCCATATTTATGGCGGCACCACGATTAACCGTATCGATGAAGTGCTCGCGCCTTTTGTGGCGAAGAGCTATGACAAACACTATCAAGTGGCGCTCAACTGGCAGATTAAAGACGCCAAGGCCTATGCGACGGCGCTCACAGAAAAAGAATGCCATGATGCTTTCCAATCCCTTGAATATGAAGTGAATACCTTACATACCGCCAATGGGCAAACGCCCTTTGTGACCTTTGGTTTTGGTCTTGGTACCTCGTGGGAGTCGCGTTTAATTCAGCAATCCATGTTGAAAGTACGTATGACGGGCCTAGGTAAAAATCGCAAGACTGCCGTGTTCCCTAAGTTAGTGTTTGCGATTCGTGATGGCATTAACCACAAGGCCGGTGATTGCAACTACGATGTCAAACAAATGGCCCTTAAATGCGCCAGCATGCGCATGTATCCGGATATTTTGAATTACGAGCAAGTGGAAAAGGTAACGGGATCATTTAAAACCCCAATGGGCTGTCGCAGCTTTTTAGGCTCCTATAAAGAAAATGGCGAACTGGTCCATGAAGGGCGCAATAACCTTGGGGTGGTGAGCTTAAACTTGCCCCGCGTGGCCCTCGAGGCCAATGGCGATGAAGCTGAATTTTACCGCATTTTAGATGAGCGTTTACAACTTGCCCGCCGCGCATTAGACACCCGCATCGAACGCTTAAATGGCGTTAAAGCCAGAGTTGCGCCGATTCTGTATATGGAAGGTGCCTGTGGTGTGCGCCTGCGCGCCGATGATGATATCGCCCAAATCTTTAAAAATGGTCGGGCATCGATTTCATTAGGCTATATAGGTTTACATGAAACCATCAATGCGCTCTATGGCACTGAAACCCATGTGTTTGATGATGCCAAGCTTCGTGAAAAAGCGGTGGCGATTGTCGCGTACCTTAAAGCGGCTACCGATGCATGGAAGGCCGAAACCGGTTATGGGTTTAGTCTTTATAGCACCCCGAGTGAGAGCCTCTGCAGCCGTTTCTGCAAACTCGATGCGCGCCAATTCGGCGTGGTTGCAGGCGTAACTGATAAGGGTTATTACACCAATAGCTTCCACTTGGATGTGGAAAAGCGGGTGAATCCTTACGATAAAATTGATTTTGAGCAACCCTATCCTGCGATCGCCAATGGCGGATTTATTTGCTACGGCGAATACCCCAATATGCAGCACAACATTGAAGCGCTCGAAAATGTGTGGGATTACAGCTATAGCCGCGTGCCTTACTACGGCACTAACACGCCGATTGATGAATGCTACGACTGCGGTTTTACCGGTGAGTTTAGTTGTACCAGTAAAGGCTTTACTTGTCCTAAATGTGGCAACCATGAGCCAAGCAGGGTATCTGTGACGCGTCGGGTATGCGGTTACTTAGGTAGCCCCGATGCCAGACCATTCAACCATGGCAAGCAAGAAGAAGTGAAACGCAGGATCAAACACTTGTAACACTTTTGCCTTGTTTGTTTTGTTACACTGGCATAGTCGCACTGGTGGCGACTGTGCTTTGATCTTTAGCCCCTAACCATATTGGGCTTTAGCGCAGACGCAGCAATGAACTATCACCAATATTATCCCGTTGACGTGGTAAACGGGCCCGGAACCCGGGTCACGCTATTTGTGTCAGGTTGTGAGCACCAATGCCGAGGTTGCTATAATCAAAGTACTTGGGATGTGCGCTCAGGCCATTTGTTTGATAAGGCAATGGAAGATACGCTTATTGCCGATCTACAGGATGAGCGCATTGTGCGCCGCGGCTTGTCACTCTCTGGGGGCGATCCACTCTTACCCGCCAACCTTGAGGGGATACTCGCGTTAGTGAAGCGGGTGAAAACCGAATGTCCAGGTAAAGATATTTGGCTGTGGACGGGTTATACCTGGGATGCGCTAACGGATAAGCAGCGGGCGGTACTGGAATATGTGGACGTGCTGGTGGATGGTAAATTCGAGCAGAGCCTTGCCGATCCGAGTTTGCCATACCGTGGCAGCAGCAATCAGGTGATCCGTTTCTTATAAAAGCGGTAACGAGGATCGCTAACTTGCTGTTATAATCCCACACCTTGACACAGTGACCCAGACATTCAGGCCCCAAATGGTGCAAATATCGACTGGGATTCACTTAAGTAATTTAAGGTAAAATGATGAATTTAAAGCAAGAACTGCAGCAGCTTAACGATAAGTTAGATAAGTTTCGTCGTAAACTGGCGGCAGCAGAGCAACGTGGCGATGCCGTTATTGTGGCGCAATTTAAACGCGAGATTGCGGCGGTCACTAAGCAAATCAATAGTGTAAAAACGCAGCAGTCGCGTCTTTTACAAAAGCAAGGCACAGATATTCAACACTTGCCATTCCATCGCGCCCTCACCAAAGCTGAGCAAGCCGACATGGGTCAACTGAAAAAGTCAGTCAAAGGCCTAGTGGTTGTGCATCCTATGACGGCATTAGGACGCGAAATGGGCTTAACCGAAGTCACGGGTTTTGCTCCAGCAAAGTTTTAAGTTTTATTGGCAAGTTATTCATTGAGTTGCAAAATAAGGCACATGCCTATTTTGCAGCGCATTGAATGGTTGTTCGACAGATTGAGCTATAGCCGTGATAGCGCCGCAGGTTTCGATTTATAGTTGATTAAATTACTAAAGTATTTCGTGATTATGGAAAACGCTTTAGAATAGGCGCTCAGTAGGCGAAGAGCCCAATCATCGTTTTGTTTATGGATGTTCCTTCCGTCTCATGGAATGAGAGTAGTCGTTAAGGTTAAGTCATGTCGATAAAATATGTCGCGACGTCAAAATTACCCACTCCCTGGGGCGTTTTTGCCATGCACGGTTTTGAAGATACCGAAACCGGTAAAGAGCATGTTGCCCTCACGTTTGGCACCCTAAGTAGCGATGCCCCCGTATTAGGCCGTATTCACTCAGAGTGTCTCACGGGCGATGCCTTGTTCAGCTTACGCTGTGACTGTGGCTTCCAGCTGCAAACTGCGATGCAAAACATTGCCGAAATCGGCAGTGGATTTATCTTATATTTGCGCCAAGAAGGCCGCGGTATTGGTCTACTCAATAAGATCCGTGCCTATGAATTGCAGGATAAAGGCGCCAATACGGTTGAGGCGAATGAGCAATTAGGTTTCCCGGCGGACATGCGTAAATACGATATGATCCAACCTATGCTTGAACAAATTGGCGTGAAGCATGTACGCTTAATGACCAATAACCCTCGCAAAGTCAAAGCGATGAAAGAAATCGGCATCGAAGTGGTTGAGCGTGTTCCCCTGCAAGTCGGTAAAAACCGCTACAATGAAGCTTACTTAAAGACCAAATCCACCGAACTTGGGCATATGATGTCTGAGTATCATTTTACGGATGAAGAGTAATCTTTAACCAAAGCGATAACCGATTAGGCTTAGCAAATCAGGATCTATTTGCATAAATTGAAGACCATTTTTAGCCGGTTACTCGTTAAATGCTTTTCCTGTTCGGCGCTATCAATGGGGTGTGTCTTCCCACTGTTGGCGTCGACCGCTCCCATTGCAAGCCAAACTCCATCACTGACCGCACAGCCATCTCCGTCGTTTGCTCAAATGAGCCCCGAATCACCGATTGATGGTCAAAATAATCCCAACTCTGTTTATGCCTTTGGCAGTTATCTAGGTACGGGGGTGTATCGGGCAGCCGATCAAAATGCCACTGTGGTGAGCATTCCCTTAAGCTTTGATTTCTTAAAGGACGAAAGTAGTCAAACCTGGTTGCGTTTACCCTTATCCTTCGGTTTTTTTGACTACTTAGCCAAAGATATTACCGATGGTGAATTGCCTTCCTCGGTCGGCACTATGACCATGACACCCGGCATCGAACACCACTGGCAGGCAACGGCAAATACGCAGATGGAAGCCTATTTGGATGTGGGTTTTGGGACGAATTTCGATACCGATGCGAATGTGGCGATTTTAGCCTCGGGCGTGAGTAGCTTGTATGATTTCAGCCTGGCGGGTGAAGACAGCGTTTGGGTGTCGAGGCTAAGGTTTGCAGGTTACAGTGAGCGGGTAGGGAAATTAACCGACCAATTTGCGGTATTGCAAACTGGGGTCGATATTGGCCTTTCGCCGCGCTGGCAATGGTTGAATATTCAGATGCAGCCGAGAGTTTTTGCAGTCGGTTATTGGTATTTCAACGAGCTGGACTTTAGCCAAAATGCTGAAGATGAAACCATTGTTTCCGGCAGCTACGAGTTTGGCGCGACACTCGCCTTTGCTAAGCCTTTGGGTGGTGAACTCCTCGGCATAGATAGAATTGGGATCAGTTATCGAACCGGCGATGGATTAAATATCTGGCGTTTATTATTTAGTTTCCCTATTTAGTCTGTTTCAACCCAAGCTCATGAAGTTTTGATATACAAACACTAGCGCAGATTATCGCTAAGTCTTAGCCTGCAGATTTTTGTGCATCCCGCATTTTCTTATCCATTAACACGGCGATTTGATTGCTAAGCTGCATAATTTGCTCCTGCAGCTGCTTACGTTGCTGATCAGCAGCTTCAGAATCATCACCTTCGAGCTTAGTGAGCATTTCCTGCAAGGCTTTGATTTGTTCCTTTATGCGCTTAATTTGTTCGTCGATAATCGATGTGGACTCTTCGGTATCAGTCGTTTCCGTCTGCTGCAGTTTTTCTGCTGCTTGCCCCCTTAAAGCTGAACCTACTTCAGTGGCGAGGGCTTGTCTTCCCGCATTGGAGATATTGACCGTTTCTTGAGGTGACGAGTCTATGGTCTCTGTTGAGCCGTTGGATGAAGGCGTGGTGGTGATATAGGCACTGGACACTGACTTAAAGGCGCCGCTGCTTGCCGTAGTATTTAATCCATTAATGTTCACGATAGATTCCTTTAATACTTCAATGTGGTCGCTCAGCTATGTTCAATAGCGTAACCAATGTGAGTGACAAGTGTGCTTTATCGAGTTATCGGCTGATGGATAAAAAACTCAAGCAGATTTTTACCCTTATTTTGCAAAGGACGCGATATGTGGGATTGAGAAAGGGCAAATTGGCAGTGAGTTATTTGTTAAGGAAACTTCCTCGTTGGATTGACATGCTAAATCAGAGGATTTGGTAATACGGTATATCTAAGGTAACGTAGGCCAATTAATTGTACGACAATAATTTTACCCTACTAGGATGCGAGTCAATGGATCATAAAAAACGCGCCGCACTACTCACAACAGCCAGTTTTAAGGTGGTTTCTCTCTTATCTCTCAGTGTCTTGAGCGGCATTTCTGCGCCGGCAATGGCCAAGAATATCTTAGATAAATTGACGGTTGCCGAAGGCTTTAACGTAAGCCTATTCGCTGATGATGTTGAAAATGCGCGTGAAATTACCGTATCCGATAAAGGTATCGTCTATGCGGGCTCGATGAAGGCGGGGAATGTTTATGCCCTAATCGACCGTAACCAAGACGGCGTTGCCGATGAGAAAATCCTAGTTGCCTCAGGACTTAAGCTACCTTCAGGTGTGGTCATCAAAGATGGCGATCTGTATGTATCCGAAGTCGAGCGGATCATTCGATTCAAGGATATAGACAACAACTTAAACTCACCCAAATTTGAGGTGGTGTTCGATGGCTTTCCAAGTGAAACCCACCATGGCTGGAAAGTGTTAGGGGTTTCACCGACAGGTGAGTTGATCATTCCAGTGGGCGTACCCTGCAATGTGTGCGCGGAGAATGAACGCTATGGGCGTATTTTCTCGCTTAATCTTGAGACCAAAAAATTAACCACTATCGCCCAAGGGGTTCGTAATTCCGTCGGGTTTGATTTTCAGCCCGGCACTCAAACTCTTTGGTTTAGCGATAATGGCCGCGACATGATGGGCGATGATATTCCTCCCTGTGAAATCAATAAGGTGAGTTACTCTGGTGAACATTTTGGCTTCCCCTATGTGCATGCAGGTACGATTCTTGATCCTGAGTTTGGCCAAGGTAAAGATCCTGCCAAATACACTGCCCCAGCACTCTCCTTAGGGGCACATGTGGCGCCGCTCGGCATTCATTTTTATTTGGGTAAACAGTTCCCTAGCGACTATCAACAGCAGTTGTTTGTGGCCGAGCATGGTTCGTGGAATCGCACTAAGAAAGCGGGTTATAAAGTGGCTGTGGCGACGATAGAGCAAGGCAAGGTGGTCAAATACACCCCGTTTTTAACTGGCTTTATGCAGGATGAGCAAACCTTCGGTCGTCCTGTGGCGTTTGCCGAATTAGCCGATGGCAGTTTACTCGTATCGGATGATTATGCGGGGGCGATTTACCGAGTGACTTATCCGCAGACAAAGTAGCCGATAGCTAAGGCTTAAACGTTAATCCTACAGATAAACTGCTTAAAAATAATGCGCGGGATAATCGAGTGAATTATCCCGCGCATTTTTGTCTGTTCTTGTGAATGCGCTTTTGAATATTCTTGCGAAATTAGTCGCGCTTACCCCAGATATGGCTATTGATCTGGCCATCCGTTGCAGCTGACGATGTGGCCGTATTCGCCTGAGCAGATTTCTGTGCTGGTTTTGAAGGCTTCTTGGCCGCTGTTTTCGCCGGAGCGTTAGATGATTTTGTGGCTGGCAGTGGCAGTTTATTGGTTTTTAAATACAAATATTCCACTTTTTCCCGCGCCCAGTCGGTTTTTCTTAAAAAGCGCAGGCTCGATTTGATACTCGGATCTTCGGTAAAACAACGGATTTTGATGCGCGCGCCGAGTTCTTCCCAACCATAGTGTTCCACCAGTTGGGTAACTATGGCTTCGAGTGTGATGCCGTGTAATGGGTTATTTGATTGAGTCATCTTGAATAAACTGCCGTGAACAATAGCGGGATTATACCAGTATTATGGGCTTAGGCTTTAGATGCTGGATAAAAAAACGGGCACTGATGAGTGCCCGTTCAATTTGAGTCGCGATATTTCTAGTAATTTTGCTAGAAATTAAGCTTCATCGGGTAATTCGCCGTCGCTATCGACTTCGCCTTTACCTTTGGTTTTCACAATCAATAACGCAGTGATAACTAAGGTTGAAATGGTACCTGCAATGGTCGACAGGGTCATAGGTAAGCCCGCGCCTAAGGTTGCTGAATTGAGCAGGAAGGTGATAACCACAGTAGTCATAAACATCGCTGGAATAGTGGTGATCCAGTGCAGCTTGTTATGACGCAGTAGGTAAGCAGAGGCCGTCCAGAGCATTAATACTGCGGTCGCCTGGTTAGCCACACCGAAGTAGCGCCAGATCACGCCGAAGTCAACTTGAGTCAATAAACCACCAATCACAAACAATGGGATGGCAAGGACTAAACGTTTTGGTAACGCAACCTGTGGCATTTTAAAGAACTCAGCCAAGATCAAACGGGCAGAGCGGAAAGCGGTGTCGCCTGAGGTAATTGGCAGAATGATTACCCCAAGGATGGCCATAAAGCCACCGACAGCACCTAATAGACCGGTAGAGGCTTCGTATACTACGTTTGCAGGGTTGCCCGCCATGCCAGTGCTTAACCCTTCAACACCGTGGAAGTAAGACAGCGCAATCGCACACCAGAGCAGGGCGATAATACCTTCACCGATCATGGCGCCAAAGAACACGAAACGGCCGTTCTTTTCGTTTTCAACACAACGTGCCATCAGCGGTGATTGTGTCGCGTGGAAGCCTGAAATCGCACCACAAGCAATGGTGATAAACAGTGCAGGCCACAGTGGCATGTCTTTAGGGTTTAAGTTTTGGAAGAAGTCACCCGCTTGCACATTAGGCAGCAGTGTATGTTCGCTCGATAATATGATTGCAAAGGCTAAACCAAAGGACATAAAGAACAGCAGCGCGCCAAAGAAGGGATACAGGCGGCCGATAATTTTATCGACAGGTACCACTGTAGCAATCAGGTAGTAAACGAAGATAATCGCAACGAAAATGCTGACATCCCAACCCGTCAGCTTGCCTAATAGGCCCGCTGGCGCAGAGATAAACACCACACCCACAAGTAACAGCAGGATGATGGCAAACACGTTCATAAAGTGTTTGGCACTCTTACCTAAGTATTTACCCGCAAGGTTAGGCACAGATTGGCCGCCGTTACGGACCGACAGCATACCCGAGAAGTAATCGTGCACTGCACCGGCAAAAATACAACCGATCACAATCCACAGCATGGCTGCTGGACCGTAAAGCGCACCTAGGATTGGGCCGAAGATTGGACCCACACCCGCGATATTCAATAATTGGATTAAGTACACTTTGCCTTTTGACATAGGCACATAGTCTACGCCGTCGGTTTGGCTAAAAGCCGGTGTTTGACGTTTTTCGTTGATACCAAATACCTTTTCAACAAAGGTACCGTAGATAAAGTAACCGCCGATCAATAGACCGACGCAGAGTAGGAACCACATCATTTTAGTTATCTCCCCATTTTGAGTTGTGCAGAGTGTAAACAAGTTGTTTACACAAAACAGGGCTAACTGGGTGAGAGGTCGATAATGCTGACTCAGCGGTAATAGAATGGGGCGAGCGGTTGCATACGTATGTCATTCATAAGTATTAACTGCCCCGAGTGGTTAGGAGATGAGCATAAGCGGTCAATAACCGGACTATTGGAAGCCAAACAATTGCTTAAGGCTTTTGAGGTAGCGGCGGGATACGGGCACTTTGTCGCCAAGTAGGGTGGTGACTTCGGCGCCAGTATCGAGCAGTTCTATCTCGGCAATGGCTTTGGGCGAAATCAGATATTGGCGATGACAGCGCACTAGCGGCGTTTTTTCCTCTAACACCTTCAGCGTGAGCTGGGTGTGGACCTTGCCTTTGGTACAGGCGACATGGATACCGCTTAAATCGCTAAATACATATTCAACATCTTGAATTGGGATGACTTTTAACTTACTGCCGCTGTAACAGGGCAAATGCTCCAGCGTCGATGGCGCGATCAGGTTCACGGCTTGTGGTGTCAGATCCTTACGCACTCGTTTCAAGGTTTGGCTAAGGCGCTCGGCATCTATGGGTTTGAGTAGATAATCAAAGGCATGATTATCAAAGGCTTTGACTGCAAACTCATCGAACGCAGTCACAAACACGATTTTCGGCAAAGTGTCGGGATCGAGCATGGCTATGAGCTCCATGCCGGAAATCCGCGGCATTTGGATGTCGAGAAAAATCAATTGAGGTTTTTCTTTGGCAATGGTTTGCAGCGCTTCAATTGCATTGGAGCATTGGCCGATAATCTCAATATCAGCTTCCTGACCGAGCAGATCGGCCAGTTCTTCGCGGGCAAATAATTCATCGTCGACAATTAAACAAGTGATCACGTGTTAGTTTCCGTCTGTTCTATGGGTAAGCGAATGGTGACTTTGGTGTACTCATCTGGTTCGCATTCCACCTGAATGCCATACTGCTCGCCAAACAGGTTTTGGATCCGTTTATGGACTAAGTTCATGCCTAGTCCTTCAGAACCCATAATGGGTTGGTAAAGCCCAGCATTATCAGTGACTTCTAAGACTAATACCTGTTCATCCATCCGGCCTGTTACCTTAATTTGCCCTTGCTCAATCATATGGGAGGTACCGTGTTTGACCGCATTCTCAATGATCGGCTGAAGGGTAAATGCAGGCACTTTGCAGTGATAGAGTGACTCAGGGATAGCGATATTGACCTGTAATTTATCAATAAATCGGGCTTTCTCAATGGTGAGATAGGAGGCGATGTGATCGAGCTCATCCCCGAGAGTTACTAAACCTGTGGTACGCTTTAAATTGATCCGCAAAAACTGCGACAACTGCTGTAACAGTTGCTTCGACATATCGGGATCGCGCTTAATAATCGCACTGATGGTATTGAGTGCGTTGAATAAAAAATGCGGATTCACTTGAGCTTGCAGCAATTTGAGCTCGGCTTGGGTCAGCAGATTTTGCTGCTGTTCAAAGCGGCCATAGAGGATCTGGTTCGACAATAGCCGCGCAATCCCTTCGCCTAAGGTGCGGTTTATGTTCAGGAACAGCTTATTTTTAGGCTCATATAACTTGATGGTGCCAATGACTTCGGTGTCGCTGCGAAGTGGGATCACAAGACTCGAACCGAGTTTACACTGGCTCGAAATCGAGCAGGAATAGGGCATTTCCACTCCATCGGCGAACATCACCTTGTTTTGGTTAATGGCCTCAAGGGTTATTTTTGAGGAAATCGGCGTGCCGGGAATATGATGGTCGGCGCCTATGCCGATAAAAGCCAAGAGTTTTTCGCGGTCGGTAATGGCCACCGCGCCGACATTGGTCTCTTGGATCACTATTTGCGCGACCTTACCGCTGCTCTCTTCGTTAAAGCCCTTGGAGAGTAAGCCCACGCTGCGCTCGGCAATCTTGAGTGCCTTGGTCGAGAAGCTGGAGGAAAGCTTATCGAACATGGTTTTTTGGTCACGGATCATGCTCATAAACAGCGCTGCACCGATGGAGTTAACCAAGAGCATCGGCGGCGCAATCTGCCGAACTAATTCCCAGGCATCATCAAATGGACGGGCGATCAGTAGAATAATGCTCATCTGCATCATTTCGGCGTAAAAGGTCACTAGGCAAACTAACAGTGGATTGTAAATAAGCTCGCTCTTGCCCGCGCGGCGCAGGTAAAAACTGATCATGCCCGCCGACAGGCCTTCGAGTGTAGTGGAAATGGCGCAGGCTAAATCGGTAAAACCACCCATGCTGTAGCGGTGCAAACCACCCGTGATACCAACTAAAAATCCCGTGACAGGCCCGCCGAGTAAACCACCTAATACGGCGCCCATCGCGCGAGTATTGGCAATGGCGCCCGAGGTTTGCTCGCCAAAATAGGTCGCCATGATACAAAAGCTTGAAAAGATGAGGTAAATAAAAATTTTGTGCGGTAGGCGGGGCGCGGTTTCGGCGAACAGTTTAAAGAGTGGCGTTTTACTGACCAAATACACTATCACTAAGTAGAGTGACATCTGTTGAGTCAGGAGCAAGATCAAGGACATAGTGGCTCACTTTATCGTCATTGCAGTCGGCACAGGCATTGAAATCGGCAGTATGTGCGCAAGATCAGGGTTAAAATTCAACAGTTCGGATATAAAGCTTAATCTTTTTTACATCTTTTGGAGAGACTATGTCCGATTCTGTTCACGGTCATGACGTTATGGCGCTGATGGTAGCGCAAGAAAATCCGCTTTTAAAGCCTGAGTTTATCGCCTTGATGGCACAAAGCTTTGGTGATAATGCACGTTACCACACTTGCAGCGCCGATAATCTACAGGCGGAAGAGCTGATTAGCCTATTACTGCGCAAAGGAAAAATGCTGGAATCGGAGCAAGGGTTGACTCTGGCGGCTGGCCGGCAGTGTAACCATTCACACCACTAGATGATTGAAAGTACTCTTGTTAATCTAAGCTTAGGCAATAGAAGTTGAGCTTCATTGCAGTCTAGGTTCATATGGGCCTAGGCGAACTAACCTTAGTCGAAATAGCGTCGGTCCAGTTTAGAACCATTGGCCGCATTAGGCTGCGGCCAATTAAATCTCTAAAGCAGAATTTTATAGAGGTTTGCATCGCGGCAGTTTTATTGCAGAAAACTTAAGCAGCTATCACTCACCGATAACCGCTAATATCAATGTATAAAGAGTCGAGTTAACCCTCATTTTTCTTACTTTTATTGACTACTTTGAGTTGTTCTTCAGCCGTTCTGTGGCTGAACTCATCAATCAAAATACGCAGCAGCCGCGATTTGGCGATCTTGGTTTCCTTTGCCAAGCCATCGAGCTGGGAAATACTGGTTTCGGTTAAGGTAAAAGTCGCGTGGCGGTAAATCTTGGCGGACTTTTTATCTAATCCCTTTGGCTCGACTGTGGGGATGTTAAGAATACTCGCCTTGCCAAGAGCATAGTTATTGGCATCTTCAATAAAATCATCAACAGAAACCGACTTGATGACTTGTTTGGGTTTCTTACGTTTAAGATCAGTTAAGCTCATAACTATTTTCTGGAGGTAAGGTGAACAGCTCATCCACAATTGCGCGGATTTCGTCGGCCGCTTTTCCATCGGGCTCAATTTCTATCACAGACGATCCTTTTTCCTCACTGTCATCGTAAATGTTACGGCAAAACGTCACCGAGTTAAGCACGCGTAACCCGAAGGATTGCACCACTTCTTTGGCCTCTAAAATACGTTTGACCTGTGTGGGCAGCGCGGGGCATTGGGTGAGCACTATGGTGGCCACCATTTTGGGGTTAACCATCTTACAGGTGCTGAGCATGTCTTCCATATGGGGCAAGGTTTTTAGATCGCGACGCTTAGGTCTTAGGGGGATCACCACGTAAGTGGCCACCGACATCGCGGCGCGCATCGCAAGGTTATCTTGGCCACCACAGTCGACAATCACATAGTCAAAACGCTCATTGAGACTGAGCAAATCGTTACGAATTTTGCCGTAGAGTTGAATACAGTTAATGGCAGGGAGGCTAGGGTCGTTGTTTCGGGCTTGGATCCAATCGGATGTGGTACGTTGTGGGTCACAGTCGACCATCAGCACATTGGCGTCAAATTTCTGTTTTATATAAACCGCCAGATTTTGCGCGAGGCAACTCTTGCCACTACCACCTTTTTCACCACCCACCAGCAATATCATAGCTATGTCCCCTGTACGAATAGTTCAACTAATTCAGTGTAGAACAGCTCAATCGACCCTGCGTAGCTGGATTGAAATTAAAGCAATTGCATGGCGACATGATAGCTTTGATCATGACGTTTAGAGCAGCGGCAGACCTGACCTTTAACGCTATTCTCATGATCGGTGTCAGGATTAAAGGTCACAGTGACTAAATCACCCAGCGAGAACGGTTTTTTATAATCAAACAAAATACCTCGACGGGCTAAATCGATGCACACGCCTTGGTCGGTATGGTTTACATCGTCGTTATCTGTCCAATGTAAGAGTACGCGCTCGGCTTCCATATCCACGCGAAGCGACCCACGTTTTTCTTCAAATCCTGTTGGATGGTCACCCATAACTCAATTGCCCCGTAAATAATTGATCTCAGTAAAACTAGCATAATTGCTTTTTGGCAGAATACCAATGTGAAAGCGAGGTCTTTGGTGGGGATTTTACTGGCAGGAACAACGCGCCATTGCGTTTGGGTGGGCAATGGCGCGCAGGAGAATTAATTATCGTATTCTTGATTTTTAGGGTAGGGCATTTTTAATTGGCCCCAGCGGATAACGATAACCGTCGCCGCTAAAATCAACGTAGAGAGTGAAATGGCGGCAATGCGCCAGTCATCCATGCTCTTCATATCTAAGATTAAGTACCGCGCTAGGGCGACAATCGCAATGTACAGCGGCATACGCACGGGTAATTTGCCCGATTCGGCGTAGTTGGCCACCATGGCGAGCACTTCAAGGTAAATAAACAATAACAGTAGATCGGCAAGCGCTACGGCGCCGACATTAAAGACATGAACAATTTCTTGACCGATGGCGACAACGGTCGCAATGGCGATGATGATTAATACCAGATGCTCAACGGCTTTTAAGCCCTTGGCACCGTATTGACGATAAAATGGCATAGGTACTCCCTACTGAATATTTTTATAAATAGTAACAGTAAAAATACCTTAGGTAGGGAAAAGAGGCGTGATTCTCTGTGACTCAATTCACAAGATAACAATTGCTTGTTGAGCCACAGAATCAAAGCGCCGTGATTTTAGGCGCTGCTTTAGCCAGGGCGTCCATCGACCCTTACGCGACAAAGCATTGGTCCATAACAGTAACAGAAACAGCCAAAGGCTAAGATCCACAGCGCAATGGCGGCGAGCATGAGTTCGATAAACCAAGTACTAAGTAAGCCCGCGAGGACACGCAGCACTGTGGCGCAGAGGATCAAGGCAAAAGCCAGCGCCATTGGTCGCGGCGGCGTCAGTGTACGCCCCGTATGCCCGAGCGAGACCCGTGACATCATCGCGAGGATCATTCCGCCCAATCCCCCAACAGTAATGGCATGCATGCCAACGGAAAGTGGCAATCCTGCGGCAATCAGCCCTAAACCTATGGGGATACATAAGTAACTTAAATGCAGCGACCATAATAGTGGCACTGGCCAACTGGCATTCCATCCCCAGCGAGACCAACGAATGAAGAGTACTAAGCCTGCGACACCTGCAAGAATACGGGTCAATAATGTTTCTGTTAAAAAGAGACTTATCACTAGGGCTAATAGGCTAACGAAACTTAAATACTCTATCGCTGGGATAGGAGACTGTTTTTGCCATTGGGTAGCTCGCTCAGTGAAAAATGGGATCACCCGTCCACCGAGCAGCGCAACAATAACCGCGACCAATATCACTGCGGCATAGAGTCCGTTATTCATCCAATTCAATTGATTAGTCATTAAGCCGTAATAACTCACGCCGTTGAAAACGGTGAGTAAACTCAGAATGGGGATAAACACAAAGTTGCGCCACTGGCGAACCTCAATCACCGAAATGGCTAACAAGACTGCTGTTAAGGGTAAAAACAGCAGATCGATGACCAGAATGGCCACAAGCGGAATATTGAAGGGCAATATGAACAACAACCGAGGCAGTAGCCAGACTAAAAATAGCCCAGCTAAAGGCAAACCTTTAATGCCAGGGCGTCCTGTCCAGTTTTGAACGGCCGTCAGTAAAAAGCCTGCAACTACAGCGCAGACAAAGCCAAAAATCATCTCATGACCATGCCACCAGAGAGGATTGAGTGTGCTTGGCAGTAACGATTTGCCTGAGAGCAAACCGCCCCATATGCCCAAACTTAAGAGACTAAACAGGCTGGCAAACAGGAAAAAGGGTCTAAAACCTAAGCGAAACAAGGCCACTTTGGGTTGTAAGTGTGCGGGTTCATCAATATTCAGCATACAGGGCAGTGGTGAAGGTGAACATGGGAATATTTTAAGCTGCAAATAAAATGAATGTATATATCTCCTTTTGAGTAACAGTCAGTTTATTGCCGTGTAAGCTGTTTATTTTGCTGTTAGATGTGACGGATTGTCTCTCTAGTTGGAGACGAGATAGGGCTATTTAGCGATTTAAGTTTAGTAAGCGGCAAGTGTTACAGGGGCTGAGGAGGTCATGCTTAGAGGAGTTAACTCGTTCAATATCTTGGGTGAGCTTGACTACAAGATCCAATGCAACAAGTTAAGCAAATGTATCTAAGCTGGACACTTATAAGACATCTAAGCGCTAATCAAAGTGATTAGATGCGCTTAGATGCCCTTAAATCAAATACGAGTGAGCCGCGGGATGGTGCGGCAAAGATTCGGCAAATTATTTGGTCTTACGCTTTTGCCATTTAAACATGATGGAGTATTTCCACAGATTACTGATCGTCAGGTATCCCAAGGCGGAAAATATGACTCCCAACACTAAGCAACCAAGCAAAAATGCAGGGCCAATGGTGGCCAATGAAGACTCAATCCATTGCCAGCTGGCTTCAAAGGCAAACTCCTGCGGCGCATGGCCAAGAATTTTTGCGCCCAATAAATAAGCGCCATAAAACATCACTGGCATGGTGAGCGGGTTGGTGATCCACACTAATGCGACAGAGACAGGAATATTGACATTAAACAGGATGGCGAAAGCGGCGGCGACCACCATTTGAAACGGCATTGGGATCCAAGCGACAAACAAACCTATGGCAAAGGCCCCCGGGGCAGAGCGGCGATTAAGCGCCCACAGATTGGGGTTATGTAATAAGCGACCGAAAATGCGTAGGTGTTTGTGCTCACGCAGGGTTTCAGGCTTAGGCATATATTTTTTGATTAATTTTTTTGGCATAGGCTGAAATTGCTGTCTTAACTTAATTCACTATGAATGGATTCATTTTTGGCTTTAGTGCCACCTTATTATCAGCGATGTTGTGGCCCTCGCTGCTGCCAATCGATTCTTTACCCTACCTTTGCCTTGGGGCACTCATCTTATTCAAAAAAGCGCCTAGTTTGTCTGGCGTACTCTTCGCGATGTGTTGGCTTACAGGGTTTTGCTTAGTCTTATCTCGGCAGGATCTTCCTTTATCGCAACAGCCAATTCAAGTGAGGGCCGAAATCATATCACTAGTTAGTCAAAACAGCGACTGGGTTAGCTTCGATATTATTGTCGATAAACCAAATTTAATCTTTTGGCCAAGGGCGAAGTTGCGACTCACTTGGCAATCTCCTGAAGCGGTGCAAGTGGGACAAGTTTGGTCATTTACGCTGATGCCTAAAACTATCTCGAGCGTGTTAAATCAAGGTGGTTACAACGAACAAAAGCAATTGATTAGTCAGCATATTGTTGGCAAGGGCAGGGTACTACATGCAACGTTAGAAACATCGCTTTTTTCATTAAGAAATCATCTGATTAGCCAATTGTCCCCTAAGTTGTCGACATTTGCGCAGGGGGATATTTTGCTCGCGCTGATCTTGGGCGATAAGCAACTCATACCAGCCAGTAAGTGGCAGGCATTAAGGCAAACCGGAACTGGGCATTTAGTGGCGATATCTGGGCTGCATTTATCTGTGATCACCGCTTGGGTTTATGTATGCACGCTGTTTCTATTAAGCCGCTTCGCGGCGCATCCGAGCAGGCGAAATCTAGTGATTGCGCTATTGCTCGCCGGAGGTAGTGCCTTATTTTATAGCTATTTAGCGGGGTTTGCCGTTTCGACCCAACGCGCGTTAGTGATGATTTTATTGATCATGCTGCTGAGTTTATTAAGACGCTACTCGAGTGCGTGGGACCGTTTACTGTTTGCACTCTTTATTGTGCTTTTGCTCGATCCGCTTGCCTGTTTGAGTGCTGGTTTTTGGCTGTCGTTTTGCGCCTTGGCGATTATTTTATATACCTTGGAAAGCGTGCCGCGTATTCAGCCCGTTGAAGGTAACGCTACCTTTAGGGCAAAAGCGAGAGGGAGACTTGCGCAATTTTGGTCAATTCAATGGCGTTTAAGTCTGGTATTAGGGCTGGTGCAGGCGGTTTTTTTCGGCGGCCTTAGTGTACACAGTCTGTGGATGAATATGCTGGTGGTGCCGTGGTTTAGCTTAATCGTTATCCCCTTGTCTATGCTGGCGTTTATCCTCTGGTGGTTAGGCTCGCTTTTTGGTCAAGCATGGTTTGGGCTGTTCCATCTGGCTGATTTAACACTACTTCCTTATGGCAAGTTACTCGAACTTAGTGGTGATTTACCCGCCCATTGGCATTCGGTCTCTGAGACCTTACTCGGGTCCAGTCTGTGTGTACTGTTGGCCTTGATACTGTGGCGTTACCTTCCGCATCATAGTCGGTATGGGCTCTGGCATTTACCCTTAGCCTTGCTGTTTATTCCGTTCATATTCGTGATTTTTCCACGTGTGACTGAGTCATCCTCCCCTCAGTGGACACTGCATCTACTGGATGTGGGGCAGGGATTAGCCGTGGTGATTGAACAGGATAAACGCGCACTTATCTATGACACGGGCGCCGCCTTTGGTGAGGATTTTAGCTATAGCGAACGGGTGATTATCCCGTTTATTAACAGCAAAGGCTTAGCTCAGGTGGATTATATTGTTGTGAGTCATGGGGATAACGACCATGCTGGCGGTGCCGAAGTGCTGGCTAAAGCCTATCCAAGGGCAAACTGGATAACCGATGTGGCTCATTTAGAGGGGATGCCCTGTGTGCCGCAGCAAATTCAGTGGCAGCAATTAACGTTAAACTTTATCTCGCCTCAGACTGCCAAGGGAGGGAATAACGCCTCTTGCGTGCTGCGTATTGATGATGGTGTGCACAGTCTGCTACTGAGTGGTGATATTGAAAAGGAAACCGAAGCGGTACTGATTGAACAAGCGCTCGCAGGCGCCGAGCTTAAAAGCCAAGTGCTCATTGCGCCGCACCATGGCAGCCGCACCTCATCAATTCCTGCCTTTATCGATGCAGTCGCCCCTGAATTAGTGTTGTTTCCGGCAGGTCTTAATAATCGTTATGGTTTCCCCAAGCCCGATGTGGTTGCGCGCTATCAAGCGCGTGATATTCATTATTTAACGACGGGGCGAGAAGGGCAGATCAGCGTCTCTTTTGCTGCTGGACGGCTCGAGGTGAAGACCTATCGGCGTGATTTGGCGCCATTTTGGTATAACCGCTTGTTTAGATTTGGTGACTTGATTAATCCAGAGTAGAATGGCCACTTTGCCATAATTTAGTGTTTTCAATGACAGCATCTCCTAAAGACGAAATGTGGACAGTTTTCAAACGACTACTGGGCTACCTCAAACCGATGAAGGGCATGTTTTTGCTTTCAGTTGTCGGCCTGATTGTATATGGGCTTGTCGACGCGGCCTTTATTTCTTTTATCGGTCCTTTTATCGATAAAGGCTTTTCCAGTACACCGGCGATCAGTAACGGTATCGCACTCCCCACTAGCCAAGGTTTTCATGCCGATAACCAAGTGTTATTAATGGCGCCGATAGTGGTTATTTTGATGTTTTCCCTGCGTGGTTTTGCGAACTTTGTCTCCACCTACGGCATTTCTTACATGAGTGCGCGTTTGATCATGGATATGCGCCAGCAGGTGTTTGAGCATTATCTGAGCTTGCCCGTGAGCTACATGGATAAAGAAAACACCGGGAACTTGATTTCAAAAGTCACCTTCGATACCGAGCAAATTGCCCGCGCATCGGGCAGTGCCTTGATCTCCATCGTGCGAGATGGGGTGACGGTTATCGGTATGCTTGCGCTGATGTTTTATAACTCGTGGAAGCTTTCCCTCTGTATTTTAGTGATTGGCCCGATCATGGGATTGGTGATCACTATTGTCAGTCGCCGCTTCCGTAAGGTATCGAAACAAATCCAAACGGCGATGGGCGATGTCAGTGCTGCAACCGAGCAGATGATTAAAGGTCATAAAAACGTCTTGGCTTTCGGCGGACAAGAAACCGAAACGGCGCGTTTCGCCAAAGTGAATGATAGAAACCGCCATCAAAATATGAAACTCGCCGTGGCACAGGCGATTAGCCAGCCGCTGATCATGGTGATTGGCTCTTTCGCATTGGCCTTTGTGCTGTATGCGGCGAGTCTCGATAGCATGAAAGCCGATTTGACCGCTGGTACCTTCGCGACCATCCTCGGCGCTATGATGGCCATGTTGCAACCCATCAAAAACCTCACGCGTGTGAATGCCGAATTTCAACGTGGTATCGCGGCCTGTACCACGGTCTTTGAACTGTTAGATACTTTGCCAGAGTCGGATACGGGGACCTACACAGTCCAGCGTGCTAAGGGCAACTTACGTTTCGATAATGTGTCCTTCAGCTACGATGGGCAGGAGCGCCGCGCCTTAGATAATATCGATTTCGAGGTGACTCAAGGGCAAACCTTGGCTTTAGTCGGTCGCTCTGGTTCGGGTAAATCCACTATCGCCAGTCTGGTGACGCGTTTCTACACTGGCTTGGAATCTGGTGATATTCTGCTCGATGATGTCAGCATCTATGATTACTCATTGAAATCATTGCGTAATCAAGTAGCTTTAGTGTCGCAGCAAGTGACGCTATTTAACGATACTATTGCTAATAATATAGCCTATGCTTATCCCGGCGAAGCGACCCGCGAGCAGATTATCCAAGCGGCGACCTTAGCCCACGCGATGGAATTTATCGAGCAACTGCCCGAAGGTTTAGATACCCAAGTCGGTGAAAACGGCGTGTTATTATCGGGCGGTCAGAGACAACGTATCGCGATTGCCCGCGCTATGCTGCGTGATGCGCCTGTGCTGATCCTTGATGAAGCCACCTCGGCACTCGATACCGAATCTGAGAAAGCGATTCAGCAGGGGCTGGATAATCTTCGTCAAAACCGCACCTCGGTTGTGATTGCCCACCGTTTGTCGACCATTGAAAGTGCCGACCAAATTTTAGTGGTCGATCAAGGCCGTATCGTTGAGCGCGGTACCCATAAATCCCTTCTGGAACTTGGCGGCATGTATGCCAAGTTATACCAAATGCAGTTTGGTAGCTAAATGCAGGCGCTGGTGAATAAAATCTGGTACGAGGGCCACCCATTGCGGTGGCTCTTGCTGCCGTTTTCAGTGCTATTTGCCTTGATTACTGCCATTCGACGCGGCCTGTTTCGTTTGGGACTCAAATCCCAAACTTCATTACCCGTGCCCGTTATCGTCGTCGGTAACATTACCGTTGGCGGCAGCGGTAAAACGCCTACCGTTATCTATTTAATTGAGTTGTTACGGCAACAGGGGTTTAAGCCTGGCGTCATCAGCCGTGGTTATGGCGCGGATATACAAGGGGTAAAAGTCGTTACCGCGGCAGATAGCGCGGCGGCAGTAGGCGATGAGCCCGCCATGATTGTCGCGCGTACCGGTGTGCCTATGGTGGTGGGAGCCAAACGTGTCGATACCGCCAAGGCGTTGTTGGCAGAGTTTGCCGTGGATGTGATTATCTGTGACGATGGTTTGCAGCATTACGCCCTCGGCCGTGACATTGAGCTGGTGGTGATTGATGGAAAGCGCGGTTTAGGGAATCAGCATTTGTTGCCCGCAGGGCCGCTACGAGAAGGGGCTTGGCGCCTTAATCAAGTGGATTTTGTGGTGGTCAATGGTGGGCCCGCTCAGGCAAATCAATATGAGATGCAGCTGAGTCCAAGTG
Source organism: Shewanella mangrovisoli (assembly GCF_019457635.1). Classification (NCBI taxonomy): domain Bacteria; kingdom Pseudomonadati; phylum Pseudomonadota; class Gammaproteobacteria; order Alteromonadales; family Shewanellaceae; genus Shewanella; species Shewanella mangrovisoli. Next base: position 2,954,887 of record NZ_CP080412.1, on the reverse strand, counting down.
CGGTGTTACCAGTAAATCCCAAGGCTGAGGCCGTGTTTGACCCGACGCAACCTGTGGTGGCGATGGCGGGCATTGGTCATCCGGCGCGCTTTTTTGAGACGTTAACGCAGCAAGGTATTCAACTCGCGTTATCCCATGGTTTTGATGACCACCAAGCCTACGATAAACACGTGTTATGCGAGCTTGCGGCATCTCGGCCGCTGATGATGACAGAAAAAGATGCGGTTAAATGTCGCGATTTTGCACAAGAAAACTGGTGGTATTTGGCTGTGGATGCCAAGCTATCGCCACCATTTGAACAACAGCTGCTGAGCCGTGTGCGCTCTGTGGCTGCAGCTAAACAAGGAAAATCCCATGGCGTTTGATAAAAAACTGTTAGACATAGTCGCTTGCCCTGTGTGCAAGGGAAAATTGGAATACGATAAAACAACGCAGCAATTGATTTGTAAGGCAGACAAATTAGCCTATCCAATCACGGATGGGATCCCTGTGTTACTCGAAAACCGTGCAGTTCCCTTAAACGAAGCGGTTTAATTGCAGACTGAATGAATTGAGGCTTTGATTTAGCGTTCAGTGAGTTAGCTAAGTAAAGCGTTGAAATAAGGGCGATAACTTCGCCCTTATTTTTTTCTTTTTACTGGTAAAGATAAGCACTCAAACTTGCTAAAAGCGCGCAAATTTTTGTTTATCTTCCTCGGTGGCGCCTTCTTTGCATTCTCCGCGAATTTCGCCGCGTCCCGATTCAATATTTCGACTCAATTCGAAATAACCTTCGCGGCAATAGCCTGTCATTTCTAAGGTTTTTTCTAACCCCAGCTCCACCTGTTTTCCCCAAATCTCGAGTGAGTCGGCCTGCTCTTTACGACTGCGGCGCTGCTCTCTAGAATCTTGGGCGACTTGGCGCATGCGTTCTTCGTGGGGGAAGGGGCGCTCGGCATTATCCTTTTTCGATTTGTCTTCGGCTAAACCGGCTTGATAGGTAAAGAGTTTTAGGCCATCGGCGCGCAGATCTGTGGTGAGCTTATCTTTAAATTTTCCGGCAAACTCAGCGGGATCTATTGGGGCGCTGCTACAGGCGAGTAGGGTAAAGCAGCTCAGCAGTGTCAGACTTATCGATCTTAATAGCATATGAAGGATTACTCTTAGGTGATTCTCTTATCGAAGAATACCTTAATATGCCGCGAAATATCATGCAATTATGGGTTTTATTCACGATATACTGACTCTCGTATACCGTGGTTATCTTTACCGCTTTATCACGCCGAATGGCGCTGTACTGAGGGAGCCTTACTCATGTTGGACTTTTGGGCGAATCGTTTTGCACAAATCGAATGGGATATCAGCCCATTGCAGTGCCTGAGTCTGTTGCTACTGGCGCTGTGGATTTATGCCATCTGGCCTAAGGAGGAGCTACAGCAAGTACTGAAGGACAAAAGCTTACAATGGCGGCTGTTATTGACCCTGATTGCGGTAAACACCCTGTGGTTGCTCAATGCCAGTATTCAAGTGGGATTGCATTTACACTTCTTAGGTATAGTCACTTGCCTACTGATGTTTGGTTGGCGTTTAGCCACGGTTGCCTTGCTGCTTCCGAGCGCATTTTTCAGTGTGTTTGTATTAAAGCAGCCCGCCGAGTTTGGGGCTTTTAGCTTGTTTGCTATCGCTATTCCGCTGTTCTGTGCCTTTATCCTCTACAGCCGTAGTTATCATTTGTTTCCTAAGCATATTTTTGTGTTTATTTTTGTCGGCGCCTTTATTAACGCTGGCTTGTCGACGGTTTTTCACCAATTCAGTTGGGCATTCTGGCTGTGGTGGTCAATGGATTATGACTGGGGCGTGTTGATTGATAATTATCTGATGTTAATCCCGCTATTAGCGTTCCCCGAAGCGCTGCTCAATGGCATGGCGGTGACGCTTTTAGTGGTGTACCAGCCCCAGTGGTTGTTTGACTATTCCGATCGCGAATATCTTTGGCGTAAATAAACGTGGTGCTAGTAAAGCAAGGCGTAAATAAGAAGCGCGCCATAGGGCGCGCATTTCATTTAGGCAAAGCGTTGATCTAAGTAATTAATAATTTCTTTCGACTCATACAGCCATTGTACTTGGCCATTTTCTTCGATGCGTAAACAAGGAACCTGTTGCTTACCGCCCTTTGCGATCAGCTCATCTTTGTGCGGAGATTGTTTTGCATCAACCGTTTGAATATTCAGTCCTTGACGACGCATGGCGCGGCGCACTTTAACGCAGAAAGGGCAGGCATTGTATTGATATAAGGCCAGCGCTTGGGTCTGGGCGTCAATCTGTTGTTGCTCTGCCTGTGGGCGTTTGCGCTTCTTTGGGGTGAACACAAAGTTCAGTAACAAAATGATCCGACCTAAAATCCAGCGAATAATAAACATAATTACCTCGAATAAAGTGTGTTAGCGCGCCGCAGTATGGATGGTGCGAAATGGTATTTCGTTGTCGAAAAGACTTGGCGAAATGTGATTCCGCTCGCATAAAGCCGCAGAGTGTAACCTAAGGGATGCGTGAGGCCAAGCAATTGAGACTGAGGCTGTTTGCCGACTCGCGGTATAAAAACGCCCAGTGAGCACTGGGCGTTTTATTATCCATGTTTTGATGTCGGTGAGTATTAGTTCGCGTCTATGCTCATATTCACCTGCGCCGCATCTTGGCTCAAGGTCACGCGGCTCTCGAGTAGGAAAATCCGCTCTGGTGCGATTCCTTTACTGTCGACAAGATAGGCTTTAACCGACTTAGCCCGCTCTTGGGCTAAATCGCCTAACATGCCAGGGCTAACTGTTTGCGCTTTTACCGTGAGATTATACAGCGCAATATGCCAACGGGTAGTGAGTTCCTCTTTGCTCAATGGCGTATCTTTGGCCTCAGCAATAATAGTGTCTTTCACATCATCCGGATTGGTTTTGACTTCCTGCTCGTACAGTTTTACCAGCGCATCGGCCAGTGGGCCTTCGGTTGGGAATTGGCTCGGGCTGAGATCCGCGGGTAATTCCGCCAGTGGCAGATTGGCTAGTGTGGCCAGCTTGCGCTTCATCATGCGCTCGGCAATCGCTTGGCTATCCTTGACGGCATCCACGCTGCCCTCAAGACTCAATTTGAGCATTGGGCGATCGTCTAAGCCTTTAGCGAGTTTATCTAAGCTTTCCTGCTCAGTTGGGCTGAGTACAAATTGCCCTGGGTTGAAGGGGATTTTATCTAAGGTTTCATCGGAGCCTACCAGACCCGCAAGGAAAGAGAAGGGCGCTGTTACGGCCTTAGTGATCACATTGGTGATGGCCGTCATGATAATACCGCCGACACTAAAGCTGGGTGAGTCTAAGTCGCCGGAGACTTCCATCCCAAGGTCAATCACGCCGTGGCGGTCCTGTAACAGGGCAATCGCTAATGTCACGGGCAAACTGGTGGCTAAGTCACTGTTGCTGCGTTTACCCAGCTTAAGCTGATCAATCACTAAGTGGTTGCTGCCCTTGAGTTGGTTTTGCTCCAGTTTGTAGTTGAGCGCTAAGGACAATTGCCCCTTATCGATGTAATAGCCTGCATAGGTGCCTGAATAAGGATTCACAGAGGTCAGCTCGACACTCTTAAACACTAGGTCTAAGTCAAGATAAGGCTTATCCAGCAGTGGGTTAATATCCCCTTTTAGGGTCACTGGCGCATAACGATCGATTTTCCCTTTAATATCGACCGATGCTGTCGTGCCGGGTTTGGAGGATAAGTGACTGATATTGCCCTCAAGCTGCTCAATGCCTGAAGCAAAGTTAGGCGTGAGGGAGTTATCGGCGAAAAATGCTGAGCCTTGGTTAAAGCTGATTTTCTGAATATCTAAGCTTAATTCGGGCTGCTTAGCCGTTGCATCGGGGCTGCTCTGCGGCTTGGCCTCTGTCTTGGCCGTTGTCGCAGTCGACTTAGACTTGTCGGTCGCAGGCGTTTCTACAATTAGATTGCTGATATTGGTCGTGCGATCCTTAGCAATAACCACCTTAGCGTAGGGCTGATTAAAGCTTAGATGGTCGATATTAATTTTATTCAGCTGCTGGTCGAAATCGAGCTGATTAATATGCATTTTTTGCCATTTAACTAAGGGTGCTTTACGAATGTTGTCGAGGATACTCAAATCATCCAGCTCAACACTGCCTTGATAAATCGCTTTGCCTTTGCCGTCGGCATTTAGCTTGCCATCACTGCTTAACAGGCCGCTGCTGAGCTGCATATTCACATAGGGCGCAAGGTAGGGTTGGAATTGGGCTAAGGCGAGCTGCTCGACTTTAAGGTCGGCGTTAATTGACTCACTAGGCACATCGACTTGCCCCTTGGAGATAAAGCGTCCTTTATCATTCAGAGCAAAGGAAAGCTCGTATTCGATTGGCGCCTTTAAATCGCTCACTATGGTTTGTGTTGCAAAATTAAGGGGATAAACACGCCATTGCTGTGCGGTTTGGGTGAGTTTATATTCCGCAAGTTGAATATCGTAGTTTTCAATACTCAGTCCGCCCAGTGTCACTAACCAGGCATCTTGCTGTTCAGCCGCGCTCGTATCCGAGGCCGCTTGTGACGCCGATGTGACTGACATGTTCGTTTCAGCTGTCGCTTCTGGTGTTTGTGTTTCAGCTGATGTGTTCGGCGCTGCGGTATCTGTGTAGGCAGCTATGGATTTTGGCATTAACAGCTGCGCTAAATCGATGCCTTGTTCATCCAGCTTAGCTTTAAGGCTTAAACCTTCACTGTGGATTTGCTTAATGTCGACGAGCTGCTTGGCGAGGTTGAGGTTAATTCCATCAATCGCCAGTAAGGGTAAGGCGATAACGGACTGGTCGCCATTGAGTAAATCAACTTTTTCTACAATCACTTGGCCGCGATCGACCGTGAGTTGTACGTTTCCATCGGCTGGCAACTCAACTTGGTAATGACTGTTGATACTGAGTTCACCCGCCGCCAGTTTTACCTTGAATTGGTCGGCAACAAATGGCCAAAAGGGAGCGAGTTGCAGTTTGGCGAGCTGTGCATCCCCGACAAGTTTAAAGGGAGTAAGTTGGAATTGTCCGGCAAGGCTGACTTCGCCCGCATGGGCATCCTGCAACTGGGCGACAAATTGGTTGTGCAGAATACTCGGAGGGTTCGATGCAGAGTTGGCCTGAGTCGTAGGTGTATCCATTGCAGGCTTATCCTGAGAAGTCGTCACTTGAGCATTTGCAGTGCTTGCAGGATTGGCCGTCATCAAATACTCAGTATCTAACTGACTGAGTTTGAGGTTGATATTGGGATAATCAACCAAGGCTTGGGTGATTTGATCATCAAATTTCACCTTGCCCGCACTTAAGCTGAACTCACCTAATATCACTCGCGGTGGGTGGGTACTTTCTGTAGCAGTTTCAGGCTCACTCGGCGTTTTCGCCTGATTGAGGGTGGTAATGATATCGTCGAAGTTAAACTGGGTTTTCCCTTGGGTTTGAAACCGACGGATATTGGCGAAGGGGCCTTGCAGCTGGATATGGTCAATCACCACGGCTTGATTAAACACCGACTGCCAGAAGTTGACTTCAAACTGCAGCTGAGATAATCCTGCAAAGGCTTGATTATCTTTCTCTTTAACTTCGAACTGTTCGATATTGACTTGGAAGGTAAAAGGATTGACCCGCATATCCTGCAGCGTCACAGGACGGCCCAATACTTCTGCAAGCTTCTCTGGGGCGAAGGACACTACGGCCTTGGGGAGCACCAGTCCAAGGATAATCAGGTAACTTAAGTAGATTATCGTTAAATAGGCGAGAATTCGTTGGTATCGAGGACGGCTAAAGAACGCCAGTTTTAACCGTGATAGCTGAGTCAACATAGTGAGATTAAGGCTCCAATACGCACGCAGGCGCGAAATCTATCAATAAATGCGACTATTCTAGCGAATAATGCTCAGGTGTACATGAGTTGTTTTTAGTTTTTCCAATTAAATCTGAGCATTACCTTATGGTAACGAGTTTGAACGTCAAGCAATATTAAACAATAACCCTCTGTTCACAGCAGTAACGTTTCTGCCAATCAAACGCAATTAGATGCAGTCGAAACGGCTTAGGCTGAGAGGTAACTAATTGCGGCGATAATGGCGCCCTGTGGATCTTTTATCCAACAAAAACGACCCACTTTAGGAATATCCTCTGGGCCGAAGAGAATATCACCGCCGAGTTTTTTCGCATTAATAGCGACCAAATCGACGTCGGCCACTGTGACGTACCCCGTCCATCGTGAAGGCAAGGCTGGGATCAGATTATCGGTAATACCGCCAATACCTACGCCTTGATTTTCAATGAGATGATACTGACCATGGGGCATTTTGACCGTTCTAAACTGCCAACCAAACACTTCGCCATAAAAGCGCATGGCTTCTTCGGTATCATGGGTCGTGAGTTCATGCCAACCTAAAGCACCAGCGGTATTAAATGCAGAGTCCATAAGCACATCCCTTATGTTTACGTGATTGAGCAAGGTTGTGGAATTTTTGTCCCCTTGAGTGTAGACGATGCTTTTCAATAATTCCTAAGCGCATTGAGAAATGTGCAATTATTTTTCCTTAAAATCATTAAACTAAGTTAATGTTAATTAATGAAATAACCTCATTGACTCCACTCGCCGTTAGCGATGTAAGGCTGGCCCGGCTAGCGCTTGAGTTAGCTGGGTTTGCGCGATGTTTTATCGGTATTTGGCTACGTTTTTCATCCTTTTTCAGCATTAGACCTGCATCCCCTTCGCTTGCTAAACTAGCGCCATTTGCAATCGAGTCGATAGCTTAAGAGGGGAGTAAGATTGAATAAGAGTTTAGTGACAAATGTGCTAGCGGCCATTTGCGTTGCATTGGGATACGCATTGAGCCAACCCATTCTGTTTAATGTAGGTTTATTTGCTTTATCTGGCGCCATTACTAACTGGCTTGCGGTATATATGCTGTTTGAGAAGGTCCCAGGTTTATACGGTTCGGGCGTCGTGCCATCGCGTTTTGAAGAGTTCAAAGCTGGGATTGCGCATCTTATGATGAAGCAGTTCTTTACTACTGAGAATATCGACCGTTTTCTGTCGGAAAAAGAGGGAATTAGCCAAATCGATTTAGCGCCTGTGATTGATAAAGTGGACTTAGCGCCATCCTTCGATGCTTTAGTTAACACTGTGGCTCAATCTTCCTTCGGGGGCATGTTATCCATGTTTGGCGGCACTGAGGCGTTAATGCCGTTAAAGGAACCCTTTATCGAGAAGATGAAAGCCTCTTTGGTGGAAATGTCCGAGAGTGAACAGTTCCGCAACCTATTGAAACAAGAGATTGAACAGCCGAACGTAATGGCTGATCTACAAACGAAGATCGCCAATATCGTTGAACAACGCTTGAATGAATTAACGCCGCAAATGGTTAAGCAAATCGTGCAGGAGATGATCCAGACACATTTAGGTTGGCTCGTAGTGTGGGGCGGGGTATTTGGTGGCGCTATCGGACTTGTCGCCGCCTTAGTACAAGGTTAATCTGGCAATAGCCAGCATAATAAAGGGAGCATTGGCTCCCTTTTTTGTTTGATTAATCATGAGCAGGGAAGATTATGGATCATCACAGTATTAATTATTTAGAAATCCCCACCACAGATATTGGTCGCTCGAAGGCCTTTTTTAATACGGTATTTGGTTGGCGCTTTGAGGATTACGGCTCGCAATATAGCTGTTTTATTGATGCGGGGATCACGGGTGGTTTTTATCAAGCAGAGGTAAGCTTTAACCTCGAAAAAGGTTGCCCGCTCATCGTGTTGTACAGCAAGGATTTAGAACAGACACAAGCGGCGGTGAAGGCGGCGGGTGGCGCTATCAGCACAGATATTTTCAGCTTTCCCGGTGGACGGCGTTTCCATTTTATTGAGCCAGCTGGCAACGAATATGCGGTCTGGTCAGAGTAATCTGCTCGAACATCCCTGTGTGCGAAATTGCTGCCTCGATCAGCAAGATATCTGTATGGGCTGCTTTAGGCATTTGGATGAGATCTTAGCCTGGCGCACCATGACACAGGCGCAGCGCGAGGATTGTTACTTAAGAATGGCTGAGCGTAAGCTTGCATTCGAGGAAAAACGTAGCGCTAACCGTTAGCTAAGTGACTTAGATCTGCAAGAGGTAAGAGATGAGAAAAATGCGGCGCCCAGCAAATACAATTGTGTAAAGCTAAAGCGCCGCTGGACTCTCGTTAAACGGGGTCGACCACAATATGCTCAAGTTCGATAGCCGCAACGGCATGTAACGCATCCATGGTTGCGCCCACTAAACTGATTTTCCCCTGTGATGACTCGACTAGCACCGCGCGGCGGATCTCGCCAAAATCACGGTTATGTCGAGTCAGATTCGATAAGGCCATCTGCATTGGCAGCATGGAAGGGTTAAACGCCGCGTTTTCAGCGTAACGACCACAATAGGTTGCGCCATCCGCTGTTTCTAATACGACGGCCGCGTAACTTTGGGTATAAGGCGCGTAGCTTAAACCCGCATGATCTAACGCCTCAATCACCATAGGATCGCTGCTATCGAGGGCAAATTCGGTTTCCTGCTTGACCAGCAAGGGCGACTGCACATTTAAGTCCTTCGGCCCAAACGCATAGGGTAGGTAATAGGAGAGTAAATGGCTGTCTTGCGATGGCAAATGGATCTTGATTTGGCCACCCTCGACCAGTTCGTTCATAAACTGACGGCAATGACCACAAGGGCTAGCATTGACTATCATATCGACAATTTGGCTCTCGCCACTTAACCAAGCGTGACTGATGGCGCTTTGCTCCGCATGCACAGAGTGAAACAGGGCCTCGCCGGGCAGTTCAAGGTTGGCGCCCATATAGATATCGCCACTTTTCCCTTTGGCAATCGCGCCGACGTAAAATTCGCTAATAGGCGGTTTCGCCAAGGCGGCGGCAATGGGCAGCAGCGCCAGTAATACTTCGGCTTCGGTCATTTTGCTGCTTTGGACTAACTCTGCCAGTTGCTGCGCATCAATATGTCCCGCAAAGTTTTGATGTAATAGGGGAATTAATGCGTCAGCCAATGGTGTTGGCAGCTGGGTTATGCTTTTGATAAATCTATCTTGCATTTCCCGACTCCTTGTTTGTTAAGTTCATGGAAGAACATTCTAGTAATTTTGTTACGGTATAAATGCGAGTTAGTTCGCGTTTATACCTCAATTTAACGCCAGATAAGTGACAACTGAAAGAAGTTATCAATGTCTGGCGTTAAATAACTGTCTTATCTGATTGAACTCTCTGCTTAGCGATTCGCTATCGGTGTTGTAGCGTTCGCGTAGCTTTAGAGCCCGCGTAGGTAGTGACACAGGGCCGCGAGTAACTTCTGTTTGTGTTCATCGCCCTCGGTGTCTTGCAGCAGATTTTCAAGTTTGAGTAAATAATCCTGATCGCTCAAACGTTGCTGACAGAAGCTGCGCCAACGCTGGGCTTCTTGATCATTCAGCAGCTCAGGGTAGTTACGTGCTCGATAGCGGAACAGCATCTCGGGTATGCGTCCATCATCAAACTGCAGATCCAGCGCCGCTAAATTTTGTGGCAAGGTATGACGAATTATCTCCATCTTGGCTTTATCGGCGGGGCTGAAAAAACCACCCGAATACAGCATTAAGTCAGGATCTGTGGTTGTGACTTCACCTTCATGCTCAAAGAGTTGTGCCAGTTTTTCCCGCAATTCTGGGTGAGCCTTTAAGCGTTTGTATTGCTCTCTTGCAAAAGCTTTATCGATATTAAGTCTTTCTGCCTGGGCATCATCCAAAATCTTGGCCGAGGTAATAAAAGGGCATTTGTTAAGATGAACTTGTTTGACCGGGATAGGTAACTCATCCGCAGCAAGTTCGGCTCTCGGTGTATACATGCGAGTTTTTATTTGCTCGACATCCAGCTCAAACAGTGGGCTTAAATCCATGGCTAAGTTAACGCAAATAATGGCGTTTTTGTTGCTTGGATGGTGAGCAACGGGGGCAATCAGCGTCGTACAGCCCTGCAGCGCACTGATTTTGGAACTCACATGGGCAAGCGGCTGCATATTCAACACATCGATTTGTGCACTCACGGCCTGTTTACGGCGCAGCTCGAAATAGTATTGATATAACTTGGGTTGTTTTTCTTTAATCAGTTTGGCCATAGCGATGGTGGCGTACACATCAGACATGGCATCGTGGGCTTTTTCATGGCTCAAACCATTGGCTTGCGTCAGGTGCTCTAACTTAAAGCTGGGCGAGCCATCTTCTTTTAATGGCCAATGGATCCCGTCTGGTCTAAACGCATAGCAAGCTCTGACTAAATCGATGATATCCCAGCGTGTATTGCCATTTTGCCATTCGCGGGCATAGGGGTCGATAAAGTTACGGTAGAAACCGTAGCGGGTGACTTCATCGTCAAAACGTAAGGAGTTATAGCCTGCGACACAGGTATTCGGTTGGCTAAAGAGGGCATGAATGCGCCCCATAAACTCGGTTTCAGGCAACCCCTTTAAATTGGCTAATTGTGGTGTGATCCCTGTGATTAAAATGGCTTCGGGCGAGGGGAGATAATCCGTTGATTGTTTACAGTAAAAAGTCTCGGGTTCACTGATGATATTGAGATCTAAATCTGTGCGGATCCCTGCAAACTGGGCCGGTCTATCTTTGGCGAGATTGGCTCCGAAGGTTTCATAATCGTGCCAAAAAATACTTGGCTGAGATGCTGTATACATAATTTCAATCAAATGACGGTTTTGTCGAATGATAGCATCTTAACACTTAAACTCACCGCAATATTCATTAGCAAAAACCGAGATTGAGAAATTATATTGAAAGGATAAGCGCTTAAGAGGTGATCTTTACCTCGGTTGGCAGTTACAATTCCCTTTAGAACAGGGAATAAGTCTTATGCATCATCAATATCTTAATGAACCTATGGTACTCGATGTTGGGCAGAGCTCGACGCTGACCTTAACCTTGCCCAGCAATATCAGCGATTTTATTGTGCTTGAGGCGATGGGGGCACCATTGCTCGAGTTGATTGTGGTGTCTGAAACACCGCAGCCGCAGATTGCCGTCCGCTTTCAACCTATTTTGGGACTCAAACTCAATGCCGAGATTGTGGAAGCGACAAGGTTTGCCACATCGACGTTAAGATCTTCGGGGCAAGGAGTCCGGCTTTACCATCGTCTAGGCACTGCACCCAAATTTTGCGCGCAGGAACTGCGCTCGGGCATTGCCATTAAGGTCGATGCGCAGGCCGGGATCAGAGTGTCACTGCAAGCGGCATCTAAATTTGAGCTCGTCGCACTCGAGTCCGATGGCAGAGGTTTGCATGAGCCGAAAGTGTTGATGATGGCGAAAGCGATATTAGCGCGGGAATATGACTATAATGCTACCGCTGAATCCTTGGCCGTATGCTTGACTGAAATAGAACAAGTTCGGCTCGAGCTACAAGCGTTTTTACGGGGAGACTTGGGGCTCTGTCATACGGGATTAGCCGAAGAGGCGGTGCGACTTGATCCCTTACTGCAACAAAAACGCCAATGGTTATTTCGCACTTATACTCATATGTTCGAACGACCTAATTTTAGCCGTGCGGCCAATGACGGTTTAAATATCGATAAAGCCTTAAGGAAGCTCGAATGTTTTGAGCTGCTCGCCTCCCCAGAATTACTGCAAATGGTGGAGCGACTCATGGAAGATGATGCATAAGCCAGCCATTCCAATCATTTATAGAGTTAACCAATGCAATATATATGTCCTTTGTGTGCCTTACCGCTCACCTTGACTGAACGAACTTGGGGATGCCCGCAGGCACACAAGTTCGACATGGCCAAAGAAGGCTATGTGAATCTGCTTCCCGTGCAGAAGAAAAATTCCAAAGACCCCGGTGACAATCAACAGATGATGTTGGCTCGCAGGGAGTTTTTAACTGCGGGTTACTATCAAAGTTTGAGTGACAGAGTGAATGCGTTGGCACTTGCGTATGCCTGCGAGGCACAGCAGATCCTCGATATCGGCTGTGGTGAGGGGTATTACAGCCATCGTTTGTACAATACGCTTGTCGCCGAGCATCCTTGCCAGTTACAGGGCGTGGACATCTCCAAATCGGCGATAAAATATGCGGCTAAACGATACCCGAATCTCAGCTTTTGTGTCGCGAGCGCCTACGAAATGCCTATTCCATCGCATAGTATCGATTTAGCGATTCGTATTTATGCGCCATCGAAGGTGGAAGAGTTACAGCGGGTCATGGCGCCCAATGGCATTTTGATCACAGTATCGCCAGGACCTTTACATCATTTTGCGCTAAAACAGCAAATTTATGCCGAACCGAGATTGCATCCCGCGTCCGATGCCAAGATTGCGGGGTTCGAATGCTTACACCAAGAGCGGCTTAGGTCACAACTTGAGCTAAATAATAGCCAAGATATTAGCCATTTTCTGGAAATGACCCCCTACGCTTGGAAGTTTACGGCTGAACAAAAGCACACATTTGCACAGAGCGGCTTAAGCTGTGAATTAGACTTTCAGATTGAAGTACATCGCATTTCAGTCTAGAGATTGATTTTAAGCTATTGAAATAAATTATTTAAAATGCTTAACTGTCGATGCTTACGCCGTAAGAACATGCTGTTCTGCGAGCCGGTGGCAAAACCTGAGATGGGCTTGGTTTAAATAAATTTTTCAAAGTGTCGCAGTATGTTGACTTATCTTTAGAATGGTTTATAGTCTTACTAGCTTGAAGGTTGGGCTTATATTTATGTGTTCAATACGACCAGTTCGTCCTGTAAACATAAGTAATACCGGCATTTTCCAGCTCCACCGCCGTTAAGGCTTTAATTTTTTATTTACAGGATTTATATCATGTCTCAAGTTACTGGTGTTGTTAAGTGGTTCAACTCTGACAAAGGTTTCGGCTTCATCGAGCAAGAATCTGGTCCAGACGTATTCGTACACTTCCGTGCAATCAACTCTGACGGTTTCAAAACTCTTGACGAAGGTCAAAAAGTGTCTTTCACTGTGACTCAAGGTCAAAAAGGTCCTCAAGCTGAAAACGTAACCGTAATCGGTTAATTTTCAGTGCTGTTAGCCTCGCGCTGATAGCAAGGGATTTAAGAGCTGTGGTTTATGCCACGGCTCTTTTTATTTGTGTCGCTTTTAAGTTTTCTACACTCTTGCCTTGTATATAGTGAGTGGATTAGGCGATATTCTTTCTTAACCTCTTAACCTCTTAACCTCTTAACCTCTTAACCTCTTAACCTCTTAACCTCTTAACCTCTTAACCTCTTAACCTCTTAACCTCTTAACCTCTTAACCTCTTAACCTCTTAACCTCTTAACCTCCTTTTCTCTGTTTTGGAGCCTATTTATCTAGCCAAAGTTGAGTAGTGAAAGTTGAGTTTGATAGTTAAGCTATCAGGTATCGGTGCACATCAAGTCTTGTGTTGCCAGCAATAATAAACCCACAATCTTTTGCGAAGTTAGCCTTCAGATCGTGGGTTAGCAGTTATTGCAGCTTTATTAGGTGCTTATTTAAGAATCGAGCTTATCGTCCGCAACTTTATAGTGGGGATCGTCTAGCAAATTCACTTCAACCAGATCGCCTGCTTTGTGAAGTAAGGCTTTACAATCGGCACTTAAATGCACCAAATGCAGCTTTTTCCCCAGCGCAACATAACGTTCGGCAAGGGTATCTATGGCTTCTAATGCTGAATGATCGGCTACGCGTGAATGTTTGAAATCGATAACGACATCCTGGGGATCCTGCGAGGCATCAAATAATTCGAGGAAACTGGCCACTGAGCCAAAAAACAATGGGCCGTTCAGCTCATAGACTTTCCAGCCAAGGCTATTTGAGGTTACTTTTACGCTGATGTGCTTGGCATGTTGCCATGCAAACACTAGCGCCGATACCACGACGCCGACAAAGACGGCAAAGGCGAGATCGGTAAAAACGGTCACAGTAGTCACGAGCACAATCACAAAGGCATCATGTTTAGGGATTTTGCCCATAAACTTAAAGCTTGCCCATTCGAATGTGCCGAGCACCACGATAAACATCACGCCAACCAAAGCGGCTAGCGGAATGATTTCGATAAAAGATGCGCCAAACAGGATAAAAGTCAATAAACCGATAGCTGCGGTAATACCGGATAATCTGCCACGACCACCAGAGTTAATGTTAATCATCGATTGACCAATCATAGCGCAGCCGCCCATAGCCCCAAAAAAGCCGCTGGTGATGTTACCCACGCCTTGACCTATACATTCTTTATTGCTGCGTCCTCGGGTATTAGTCATCTCATCGATAACCGTCAAGGTTAACAGGGATTCGATTAATCCGACGGCGGCTAAAATAAAGGAATAGGGCAGAATAATGTAGAGTGTCTCAAGGTTAAACGGCACCTGTGGAATCGCAAAACTTGGGAGTGAACCTGCGATGGTTGCATGCTCATCACCACTCATGGTTTTAAGAAAATCCAACACATTACGGGTTTCTAAGTCAAAACCCACCACGATGGCGGTCACGCTTAAAATCGCAACTAACGATGAGGGGGCTGCTGTAGTTAGTTTGGGTAAAAAGTAAATAATTGCCATGGTCAGCGCGACTAACCCTAACATCAGCATCAAAGGCTCTTGCGGTAGCCAGACTAATTCCCCTGCGGCATTTTTGACTTTAAATTGCCCAAGCTGAGCCAAGAAAATCACAATGGCGAGGCCATTCACAAAGCCTATCATCACAGGATAGGGCACAATGCGGATAAACTTACCCAGTTTAAATATTCCTGCACTGATTTGGATTAACCCCGCCAGCACCACAGCGGCAAATAAGTATTGCACGCCATGTTCAACCACAAGTGACACCATTACCACGGCCATGGCTCCTGTCGCGCCCGAAATCATGCCTGGGCGGCCACCAATCAGTGCGGTAACTAATCCCATAATAAAGGCTGCATAGAGGCCGACCATGGGTTCGACGTTGGCGACAAAGGCAAAGGCAACGGCTTCTGGGATCAGCGCAAGTGCGACCGTCAGACCCGAGAGAATATCGGCTTTGTGACTAGATGTTTTGTGGCGAAAGAGATCGAACATGAAACCTCTGTTAATGACTTGTGTTGGCAAAATAGCCGCGCATACTAACAAAAAAGCCGATTGAGCTAAACCTTAAATATGGCTTAATTTGCTGAAAATAAAAAAGCCATGCAAGTGCATGGCTTTTTTTGCAACGGGTTGAGGATTATGGACGAGCCATATCCGATTCCGCGCTGTTGCTGTGTTTCAGTTTAGGCGCAGCCGCTTCGGCGGAGGCGGCACTGTCATACTCACGACCTTTCGGTACTTCAACCTGAGCTCTAACTTCTACCGTTGGCTTGGTCATTTCTGATGACACCATAGAACCAAAACGACTCGCCGCTTTGGGTTTGCTCACCACGGCTTCTGCTGTAGGCGATGCTGCTACTTGAGTCACAACGGTTTTTGCCTGTGGTTTAACGATAGGAGCAGGTTTTGCCATTGGCGCAGAGGCCACAGATTTTACGGCTTCTTTTGCTTCGGTTTTGTCTGCTTCTGGCGTTACGGCTTCAACTGCAACAGCCTCTGCTTCAGCTTTCGCTTGAGCTGGAGTTTCGGCAGGGGTGACTACAGCATCAACTGCTACTTCTACCGCTTTAGCTGGCTCAACAGCAACTACTTCAACTTTAACGTTTGTCTCAACCTTGTTGTTTACCGCAGTGTCTGCTGGAACTTCTGTTGGTTCAGCTTTAATCTCAGCCACTTGCTCGGTAGCAACAGCCTCAATAACTTCAGTCTCAACAGCTTTATTGGCGGTGGTTTCATTAACCACACTGACATCTGCCGCTTCGACTACAGCAGCAGGAGACGTCACTGTCGGTTCAGCGATGGCTTCAATTGCTTTTGCTTCAGCGGTCTCGGCTGCTTCTGCCGTTTGAGCAGTTGGAGCAGGGTAGTCCTGATCTTCACCCAGTGCGTCGTTTGGTACGAATTGTGCAGGTGCAGAGGCGCCTTGTTCCTCTTCATCACGGCGACGACGTTGACCAGCCGCTCTTAAATGACGTGGGCTGCGGCGACTACGACGTTGTCCATCGCGAGATTCACGTTTCGCTTTATCATCGGCATCGGCGCTGACGTCTGCGTTATCCGCATCGGTCTCGGCTTCAGTCTTAATGCTTTCTGTTACGTCAGCAGGCGCATCAGCACGGTTTTCTACTACAGGCGCTTCTACAGCCACTTCAGCACTTGCTTCAGCTTGGCTTATTGCATCAGTCGCTTCTGCTGTCTCGTTGACAACCGCAGCTTCTTTGCGTGGTTGGCGACGTGAGCGAGGTGCTTTGGTTTCAGCTTGTGGTTCAGTTGCAACGTCAGTATTGGCAGCATTAACAGCGGCCACTTCGGCTAATACCACTTCTTCTTGAATTGGCGCTTCAGAGGTTTCATTGGCGTTATCGATGCGTACTTTACGACGCATGTTACGGCGCTGACGACGCTCACGGGCCACTTCTTGCTTTGGCGTGTCGTCTTGAGACTCTGCTACCACTTCTTTTGGTGCTTGGTTACGGCTCTTAGGCTCTGGCTTAGTGCGTTTTGCATTCTCGTCTTTTTCACGAGCTGGACGCTCCTGAGCCTGAGGTGCATCAGCCGACTTCTTGGCATTGCGGGTGCGTGGCTCGCGGGTGCCTTCTTTCGCTTTGTCAGCATCTTGGTTATTGCGAGTACGGCGAGTGTCATTACGACGATTACGACGGTTCGCATTGGCCGCTTGGCTGTCAGACTTTTTGGTTTCTGTGGCCTTTTCAGCCGCAGGCTTATCGCTTGAGCTGAAGAAGGCACCAATGGCACTGAACAGTTTGCTGAAGAAACCTGGCTCGGTTGCTTCCACTTTGTTGGCAGCTGGTGCGGCGGCTTGTTCGACTTTCTGCGGTGCAGTGAAGCCTTTTAGGGCTGGTGCTGGCGCAGCAGTGCGTTCCAGTTTACGGGGTTCGTATAACTTGGCTTCTGGCTGTTCGATGCGCTTGTAGCTGGATTCATCGATTTCATCGTCGGTGCGGTGACGAATCACACGATAATCAGGAGTCATCATGTGCGGATCTGGGATCACATAGACTTCCACATCATGGCGTTGTTCTGTGATACGAATCGCTTTGCGTTTTTCGTTCAGCAGGAAGGCCGCCACATCGACAGGCACGATGGCTTCGATTTGTGAGGTGTTTTCTTTGATGGCTTCTTCTTCCATCAAACGTAGAATCGACAGCGCTAAAGATTCGGTACTACGAATCGTGCCTTGGCCATGACAGCGAGGGCAGATATGTGCAGCTGATTCTTCTAACGATGGACGCAGACGTTGACGCGACATTTCCATCAGACCGAAACGAGAAATGCGGCCTAATTGCACGCGGGCACGGTCGTGGTGCACTGCATCACGCAGGCGGTTTTCAACTTCGCGTTGATGGCGCACAGGCGTCATATCGATAAAGTCGATAACGACTAAACCACCTAAGTCTCGCAGACGTAATTGACGGGCAATCTCATCGGCGGCTTCAAGGTTGGTGTTTAATGCGGTTTCTTCAATATCGCCGCCTTTAGTTGCGCGGGCAGAGTTGATATCGATTGAGGTTAATGCTTCAGTTGGGTCGATAACAATCGAACCGCCCGATGGCAGACGCACTTCACGTTGGAATGCCGATTCGATTTGCGACTCGATTTGGAAGTGAGTGAACAATGGCACTTCGGCTTCGTAGAGTTTTACACGCTCAACAAAATCAGGGCGTACCAGTGCGATATGCTGTTTGGCTTCTTCAAAAATACGTGGGTGGTCGATCAAAATCTCGCCCACATCGCGGCGCAGATAGTCACGAATTGCACGAACAATCACGTTACTTTCTTGGTGAATTAAGAACGGCGCGGGTTTGCTTTGCGCGGCTTCGGTAATCGCAGCCCAGTGGTGCTGTAGAACTTTTAAGTCCCATTTCAGTTCAGTCGATTCTTTGCCAACACCCGCGGTACGAACGATAAGGCCCATACCCGCTGGGACTTCTAAATCGGCCATGGCTTCTTTTAATTCGGTGCGCTCGTCACCTTCGATACGGCGAGAAATACCGCCAGCACGAGGGTTATTTGGCATCAAGACTAAGTAAGAACCTGCTAGGCTGATAAAGGTCGTCAGTGCCGCACCTTTGTTGCCGCGCTCTTCTTTGTCAATCTGAACAATAACTTCTTGTCCTTCACTGACGACTTCTTTGATGTTTGGGCGACCTTGGAAAGAATAACCTTTAGGGAAGTATTCTCTGGCGATTTCTTTTAGCGGTAAAAAGCCGTGGCGCTCGGCACCATAATCAACGAAAGCGGCTTCTAAAGAAGGTTCTACGCGGGTAATTTTACCCTTGTAAATGTTGGATTTTTTTTGTTCGTGACCAGGACTTTCAATATCCAGATCGTACAGTTGTTGCCCGTCAACCAGGGCAACACGCAACTCTTCTGATTGAGTTGCATTGATTAACATACGTTTCATGATGACGTCATTCTTCTTTAAATGGAGGTCATCAAACAATCGCGTTTCGCTGCATTACGGGCCTAGCAGTAGGTCAACGAAGCCTCACGGCTGGTGGCTAGGCAAGGTGCGCATTACTGTTAGACGCAGTCGCTGCGTGTCGCATCCTATTTATGGCTTATTTTTTAATGATTACAAAAACAAGGAATTCGTTGTAAAACATCAACCAACCCCATAAATTCTTTCATTTCGTTCCGGTAATGCCCAAGTCGAATCGGTTTGTCTGACGACAAGTTAAAATATATTTCGAAATCGGTGAGAAAAACTTTAGATAAACCTAGTCAAAGTAAGGTTAGATTCTCGATTTAATCGTAAAAAACGCATTTGTGGTATTTTTACTCAGTATACGATTTGCAAATCAATGAGTTGCTATCAAGAAAATCTTTTTTAATCTATAAAGCTTTTCACTTGGGACTGGGATCTTGTGAACACTTTATTCACGGCTTATCCCTAATCGCTGGTGAAATATAGCAATAATCAAAAAATTCAGCAATGGAAAGGCACAATTCTTCTTAAGTGTTGTACAATGGCCGCCGTTTTAAGCAGATGGGACATCATGAATACAGAATCTCCACAGCTACAGGTGCAGTTGATCACGATTGACGAAGACCACCTCGACCAACGAATCGACAATTTTTTAATCACAGTGCTCAAGGGCGTTCCTAAGAGCATGATTTACCGTATCGTCCGTAAGGGCGAAGTACGGGTGAATAAAAAACGCATTAAGCCCGAGTACAAATTGCAAATTGGTGATGTGGTTCGCGTGCCGCCGGTCAGAATGGCTGAGCAGGATAATCGTACCGCGCCTTCCGCAAACTTGAGCAGAGTGTCACAGCTTGAAGACCGTATTTTACATGAAGACAATCATCTGATTGTATTGAATAAACCGGCAGGTATTGCGGTGCATGGTGGCAGTGGCGTCGATTATGGTGTGATTGAAGCATTGCGTTCCTTGCGTCCACAACAAAAGTTTTTAGAACTGGTTCACCGTCTCGATAAAGACACCTCGGGCGTGTTACTGGTGGCGAAAAAACGCAGTGCGCTTAAGCATATGCATGACCAACTGCGTTATAAAAAGATGCAAAAGGATTACTTAGCCTTAGTGAAAGGTGAGTGGTCGGCGCAGGATAAAGTGGTTAAACAACCACTGCTAAAACTGACACTTAAGTCGGGCGAACGTATCGTTCGAGTCAATGCCGAAGGTAAACCTTCTGAAACGCGTTTTAAAATTGTACAGCGTTATCAAGGTTGTACGCTTGTGCAGGCGAGCCCTGTAACAGGCCGTACCCACCAAATTCGGGTGCATTGCCAATATATGGGACATCCTATCGCCTGTGATGAAAAATACAGCGAGCAAGCGTTTGATGACAGTATGCGCGCACTGGGTCTGACTCGACTGTTTTTACATGCGGCAGAGTTAATGTTTATTCATCCTGAAAACGATGAGGTGATGCGAGTCTCAGCGCCGCTTGATGATAATTTGCAACAACTGCTAGGCAAGTTAAAGCGCGCTTAGTGTTTCTCTGCGCCTATTACCCACGGATAACCTGAGAGCGTGAAAGTGTCAGTGAGTCATTCTACCCCGCGAAAATATGATTTAGTGATTTTTGATTGGGATGGCACGTTAATGGATTCCATCGGCAAGATTATTGTTTGCATTGAGAATATGGCAAGGGCGCTGGCGTTACCCGTGCCAGCTGAGACGGATATTCGCAATGTGATTGGTTTGTCGATGACGCAGGCGTTACAGGTGTTATTTCCCGAAGGTTTGACTTCAGGGAAGTCGATTAACGCAGCTGCGAGTGCAACACAAGGAAATGCAGCTCAAGCACTTGTTGGCACTGATGATTGCTATATAAAGATGCGCGCCGAGTTTAAGACGCAGTATTTGAACCTTGATACCACGCCAACGCCGATTTTTAACCAAGCCCCCCAACTACTCGAATCATTATCAACAGCAGGATATCAGCTTGCTGTCGCAACGGGTAAGGCGAGAGCAGGCTTAGTGCGCGTGTGGGAGCAATCCAGCTTAGGTCACTATTTTATTGCTTCTCGCTGCGCCGATGAGGCGCAGAGTAAACCCCATCCAGAAATGATCTTAAGTTTGTTGCAGGAGTTAGGTGTTCCGCCTGAACGAGCCTTGATGGTCGGAGACTCTTTGTTGGATTTAACCATGGCGGCGAATGCGGGTATCGACGCTGTGGGCGTCACTTACGGCGCCCATAGTGGCGAAATGCTCCAGCAAGCCAATCCCATCGCCTTAATTGATTCCCCTGAAAAACTCTTGCTGCATTTATAGTGATTGACTCATTAGTGCAGATTTATGAGCACTGAAAACTTGTACCGTGAGTAATCCAAATGCTTTTTGAATCATATGAGCAAGTGATATGGGCAAGTGTCATCTAGCTTGCTCATATCGAGCCGCACTTGCGTCATGCCACCTTAAATAACCGCTTCGTGCTAATCGGCTAAGACATCGATTCCTTGATTGAGCAGCATTTCAGTTAATAGTATTAAAGGCAGCCCAATCAGGGTGTTAGGATCTCGGCCTTCTAAGCGATTAAACAAGGCAATTCCTAAGCCTTCACTCTTAAAGCTACCCGCACAATAAAAAGGTTGCTCTTTATCGACATAAGCGGCGATTTGCGCGGCCGTCAGCTGACGAAAATGCACGGTGAAAGGTTCGACTTGGGCTGTCACTTCTCCAGTCTTAGCATCATAGAGCGCAAGACCGGTATAAAAGGTGATTGCTTTGCCCGAGGCTTGGCTGAGCTGCTTGATCGCATTGTCTCGATTTAATGGCTTACCAATAATCTTGCCGTCAATCACGGCAACCTGATCTGAGCCTATAATTAATCCACTCGGAAAATGATTCGCACCTGCCTCAGCCTTAGCTTTGGCGAGTCTTAAGACTAAGTCTTGGGCGGACTCATTTGCCATGGGGCTTTCATCGATATCCGGATTGCAAGTCTCAAAGCCTAAGCCTAACTTTTGTAATAGTGCTTGTCGGTAAACAGAGGTGGAAGCGAGGATTAACTGGGGCGTCATCGGTAAAATCCATAAGAAAACCTGACTCATTGTCGCTAACCTAGCCGCTTGAATGCAAGCGAGTGGTGGCAGATAGAATGACTTTGGGGCGGTAATCGGGGATTCTTACGATGAGTGCGGCTATTTTAGACGGCTTACGCTTGTGCGCCGCCCCGTGCTTGGGTAAAATTTCGCTTCCGTTAATTTCAATGTTGGGGCTAGAGAATCACTTAAGTCGCAAACTGGGACTTAAGTTAGAAATTTTTCTTTGACTCTAGCGTTTTCAAACTATAATATGCGCGCCTTATGCAAACAGTAAAGATACCGGTTTCAATTGATCCTTTTCGCGCCGCCTCGAGCCGTTCTACCTATGAGGGGATAGTGCCTGGGCAGCAATTGAGAAGATTAAATGAGTTATGTGCCGGCGACTGTTCCGATGTGGCAGTGTCGATTGAATGTGGCGTAGATTTGCAGGGGATAGTCTACCTGAAAGGGAAGGCTGTGACGGAGCTCACTCTGGTTTGTCAACGTTGCATGACGCTATTTACCACTGAGGTTACGGTCGAGTTTTGCTTCGGTCCATGCCGGACTAAGGCAGAAATCGATGAGCTCCCGGATGCGTATGACCCAATTGAGTGCAATGAGATTGGCGAAGTACGTCTGCATCAATTGATCGAAGATGAATTGATAGTCGCTATGCCTATCATCCCGATGCATGAAGAAACTGATTGCAACATCGGGTCAATGGACATAGTTGTAGGCGAGATCGAACCCGCTCAAGAGGAGCGTCCAAATCCGTTTGCAGTGTTAGAAAAACTGAAGAGCAAGTAATCTAGGAGACAGGGCCAATGGCTGTACAACAGAATAAAAAATCTCGTTCTAAGCGCGGTATGCGCCGTTCACATGACGCACTGAGCACTGCTCAGCTGTCTGTTGACGCTACCAGCGGTGAAGTCCATATGCGTCACAACGTGACTGCTGATGGTTTCTATCGCGGTAAAAAGGTAATCAACAAGTAATTTGTTGGTTTCCTAATGACGAGTCTGACGCTCGCGTTAGATGCGATGGGTGGCGATCATGGCCCCCACGTCACGGTGCCTGCAGCCTTGCGGGCACTAAAATCTCACTCTTCTCTTAAAATCATTTTAGTCGGCGATAAGACTGAAATTGATGTCTATCTGCGTCAAGCAGAACAACCGTTACTCTCACGTATTGAAGTCATTCACACCGATGAAGTGGTGAGCATGTCCGATAGACCCGTGCACGCTTTACGTACCCGCAAAAATAGTTCGATGCGCTTATCGATTGAACTGGTGCGTGACGGACGAGCTGCGGCGTGTGTGAGTGCGGGTAATACTGGTGCCTTGATGGCCATGGCCAAGGTGTTATTGAAGACCTTGCCCGGTGTAGACAGACCCGCGTTGGTCAGTTGTTTACCCTCGGTCACGCAAAAGCCGGTTTATCTATTGGACTTAGGTGCCAATATCTCCTGCGATTCAGAAACGCTTTTCCAATTTGCCGTGATGGGCTCTGTGCTGTGTGAGGCGGTGGATAAAAAATCCCGCCCTAAAGTTGCACTCCTTAATGTGGGCACAGAAGAAATCAAAGGCAACGATCAGGTTCAACAAGCGGCGCAAATACTGCAAAACACCGATCAGATTAATTACACCGGCTTTATCGAAGGTGATGAAATCTATTCGGGCAATGTGGATGTGATCGTTTGTGACGGTTTTGTGGGTAACATCACGCTCAAAACCTCTGAAGGCATTGCCAAGTTATTGGTTCATCAGTTAAAACGTGGCCTAACCCAAGGTTTCTTCGTGCGTTTTTTGGCAAAACTCATCGCCCCACGCATTCAGGCGGTCCTCAGCCAGATGAACCCCGACCACTATAATGGTGCAAGTCTGATAGGATTGCGCGGCATAGTTGTAAAGAGCCATGGAAATGCGGATGAAACTGCCTATTTACAAGCAATTAGTTTGGCAGTGACTGAAGCGCAACGTCGACTCCCCGAAATGATAAAAGATCGTTTGGAGTCGATTCTTTTAGATATAAATAACTGATTCCTCCTTATGCATACAAAAATTCTCGGAACTGGTAGTTATCTGCCAGTGCAGGTGCGTAGCAATCAAGATTTGGAAAAAATGGTGGAAACCAGTGACCAATGGATTGTTGAACGTACAGGTATTTCAGAGCGTCGCATTGCGGCGCAAGACGAAACTGTCTCAACTATGGGCTATCAGGCAGCATTAAATGCGCTCGAGATGGCCGGCATAGAAGCATCAGAGTTAGATATGATCATTTGTGGCACCACCAGTGCGGCAAATGCGTTCCCTGCGGCGGCCTGCGAAATTCAAGCCATGCTCGGCGTACATACCATTCCAGCCTTTGATATTGCGGCGGCTTGTTCAGGTTTTGTGTATGCCTTATCTGTCGCTGATCAATTTGTTAAAACCGGCGCCGCTAAAAAAGTGCTGGTGATTGGCGCCGACGTGCTATCACGTTTATGTGAGCCAGAAGACCGCACCACCATCATTTTGTTTGGTGACGGTGCAGGGGCGGCGGTTATCGGCGCTTCCGATGAGCCCGGGATTATTTCAACCCATATTTATGCCGATGGTCGTCAAGGTGACTTGCTTAAGTGCGCCTTCCCACCTCGTCAGGGGGAAACCTCTGAGGCGGTTGGCTTTATGACCATGAAAGGTAATGACGTTTTTAAAGTAGCGGTGACTCAGTTATCCCATGTAGTCACTGAAACATTACGCCTGAATAATATCGACAAGTCGGAAATCGACTGGTTGGTTCCCCATCAGGCTAACTTCCGCATTATTAATGCCACGGCGAAAAAGCTAGACATGAGCTTAGATAAAGTGGTGTTAACCCTTGCCAAACACGGTAATACCTCGGCGGCGTCGGTACCGATTGCCTTAGACGAAGCCGTGCGTGATGGCCGGATCCAACGTGGTCAGCTATTGCTGCTCGAAGCCTTCGGTGCCGGTTTTGCGTGGGGCAGTGCGCTCGTCCGTTTTTAACCGTATCTGGATACGACTAAATTCCTAACTATCGTTATCTTGGTTTGCTGTCCAAGATAACGGTTTAGTGTTCAATAAATTAAGTTCGCCATAGGTAATTTGATATGGAAAATGTAGCTTTTGTATTCCCAGGCCAAGGTTCACAGGCCCTAGGCATGCTAGCCGAGCTGGCTGGTGCGCAGCCGATTGTGGGACAAACCTTTGCCGAAGCGAGTGAGGTGTTAGGGTATGATCTGTGGGCATTAGTGCAAGATGGCCCCGTTGAAACCCTAAATGAAACCGATAAAACCCAGCCTGCCTTATTAGCGGCAAGTGTGGCGATTTGGCGTGCCTATGTTGCTTCTGGCAAGGCCATGCCTGCGATGTTAGCGGGTCACAGCTTAGGCGAATATTCCGCTTTAGTCTGTGCAGGTGTCATCGATTTTAAAGATGCGATCAAACTGGTTGAGCTACGTGGTCAACTGATGCAGCAAGCTGTGCCAGCGGGTACTGGCGCTATGTACGCGATTATCGGTCTTGATAATGACGGCATTGCTAATGCGTGTATTGAAGCTGCCCAAGGCGAAGTGGTGAGCCCAGTTAACTTTAACAGCCCTGGCCAAGTGGTTATCGCGGGTCAAAAAGAGGCGGTTGAGCGTGCAGCTGTGGCCTGTAAAGCGGCGGGCGCCAAAATGGCGGTTGCCTTGCCAGTCAGCGTGCCATCACACTGCGCATTAATGAAACCTGCCGCTGATAAATTAGCGGTAGCTTTAAACGATGTGCAGTTTAATACGCCAAGCATCACCGTTATCAATAACGTAGATGTGGCATCACCCACTGCGGTTGCCGACATTAAAGATGCGCTGGTTCGTCAACTTTATTGCCCAGTGCGTTGGAGCGAAACCGTTGAATTAATGGCCGAAAAAGGCATTACCCAGTTAGTTGAGTGTGGCCCTGGTAAAGTATTGACAGGTCTTGCGAAACGCATTAATAAATCTCTTTCTGCCCAAGCAGTTAATGACGTTGCATCCCTTACCGCGTTAACTGAATAAGGAGTTTGTATGAGTATCAATCTGAGTTTAGCGGGCAAAGTTGCCTTAGTGACAGGCGCGAGCCGTGGTATTGGCCGCGCGATTGCCGAAACCTTAGTCGAAGCTGGTGCGATTGTGGTAGGAACTGCCACAAGTGAGAAGGGCGCCGCAGCAATTCAAGAATATCTGGGTGACAAAGGTTTTGGTTTAGTGCTTAATGTTACCGATAGTCAATCCGTCACCGATTTATTCGATTCGATCAAAGAAAAAGCGGGTGATGTTGATATTCTAGTCAACAACGCGGGTATCACCCGTGATAACTTGCTGATGCGAATGAAAGATGATGAATGGAACGATATCATCGATACCAACCTGACATCATTGTTCAGACTATCAAAACCTGTGATGCGTACCATGATGAAAAAGCGCTTCGGCCGGATCATCAATATTGGTTCAGTGGTAGGCACTATGGGCAATGCAGGTCAAGTTAACTACTCGGCTGCAAAGGCTGGTTTGATCGGATTTACAAAATCTCTTGCAAGAGAGGTTGCATCTCGTCAAATTACAGTTAATGCTATCGCTCCTGGATTTATCCAGACCGATATGACTGATGAGCTGACCGAAGATCAGCAAAAAGCTATCATGTCTCAGGTTCCGATGGAACGATTAGGGCAAGCGCAAGAAATTGCTAATGCCGTACTCTTCTTGGCATCGGATTCTGCCGCTTATATCACAGGCGAGACCTTGCATGTGAATGGCGGAATGTACATGGTTTAAGGGCGGATGGCAGGGATACTGTCGCAACTGAGTAGTGATCTGTATCAATTGGTCGCTAAATTTCGTGGTTAGACCACGAAAACTAAGCTTGCATTGTCAGCCAAATCTAATAAACTACTCGCAATCTTACGCAAGTGCGTAATTTGAATAGGAAAGAAAACTAATGAGCAACATCGAAGAACGTGTAAAGAAAATCATTGTAGAGCAACTGGGCGTTAAAGAAGAAGACGTTAAACCAGCGGCATCTTTCGTTGACGATCTGGGTGCAGATTCTCTGGACACTGTTGAGTTGGTTATGGCTCTGGAAGAAGAGTTTGATACCGAGATCCCTGATGAAGAAGCTGAAAAGATCACTACTGTTCAAGCAGCGATCGATTACGTTTCTAAGAATCAGTAATTCTGAATTCTAGAGAACAGGCGGCAAATATGCCGCCTGTTTTTGTTTTAGCCCCGCCCAATTCTGCAATAGTGCCATTCAATCGTCTCTGGAAGCTGTGTGTTGCATTTGTCCATGAGATGCTCGCCGCAGATTGGCGAAGACTCTTTATGATAGAAACACCGTGATCTGTCATAACCTTATCTATTTAGCATTAAAAGGTGACTGCCGTGTCTAAACGTCGTGTAGTGGTAACCGGTTTAGGGTTAGTAACTCCCGTGGGTAATACTGTCGATACTACTTGGAAGGCGCTGCTTTCGGGTAAGAGTGGTATTGCACCTATAACCAAATTTGATGCCAGCGAATTCACCACTCGTTTCAGTGGTTCTGTAAAAGATTTTGATGTTGAGCAGTACTTAACCAAGAAAGATGCCCGTAAAATGGACCTCTTTATTCAGTATGGTATGGCTGCTGGCATCCAAGCTATCCAAGACTCGGGTCTGGATATGAGCAAAGTAAACCCAGGCCGTGTCGGTACTGCTATCGGTGCGGGCATGGGCGGCATGTGGTTAATCGAACAAAACCACAGCGCGCTATTAAGCGGTGGCCCCCGTAAGATTTCGCCTTTCTTCGTGCCAAGCACCATCATCAATATGATTGCTGGCCATTTATCGATTATGTACGGTATGACAGGCCCTAACTTTGCCGTCACGACTGCTTGTACTACTGGTGTGCATAACATCGGTTTTGCGGCGCGTACCATCGCCTATGGCGATGCCGACGTGATGGTTGCTGGCGGTGCCGAAGACGTCACTTGTCCATTAGGCGTGGGTGGTTTTGGTGCGGCCAAAGCCCTGTCGACCCGTAACGATGACCCAACGGCAGCCAGTCGTCCATGGGATAAAGACCGTGACGGCTTTGTCATCGGCGATGGCGCAGGTGTGATGGTAATGGAAGAATACGAGCATGCTAAGGCGCGCGGCGCGACCATTTATGGTGAACTCGTCGGCTTTGGTATGAGCGGTGATGCGTTCCATATGACATCGCCACCAAGCGATGGTGCGGGCGCAGCTGCGGCTATGGTCAATGCAGTGAATGATGCCAAACTGCCATTTGAGAAAATTGGCTATATCAATGCCCACGGCACTTCAACTCCTGCGGGCGATAAAGCCGAAGCGGCCGCGGTGAAATCTGTGTTTGGTGACCACGCTTATAATCTGCTGGTCAGCTCAACTAAGTCTATGACGGGTCACTTGTTGGGCGCTGCGGGGGCAGTAGAAGCGATTTTCACCCTGCTTGCACTGCGCGACCAAGCCGTACCACCGACCATCAACCTCGATAATCCAGATGAAGGCTGTGATTTAGACTTTGTGGCGCACACCGCCCGCGATGTGAAGTTAGAGTACGCTCTATGTAACTCCTTCGGTTTTGGTGGTACTAACGGTTCATTGCTGTTTAAGAAAGTTTAAACAGCGGTTAGCTCGATAAAAAATGCGCCAATTGGCGCATTTTTTATGCTCGAATTGTGCCGTGTATCACTTTTTAACGTGCTGATATCCAAATGGTTAACCTTTGTTCATCAAGCTTGTTTAATCCAGCTTGCCGCCGATAATGACAGGCATATACCGCTTAAAAGGAAGCTTGTCATGTTGAACCCTCTGGTGATCCCGCTTGTGCCAATCGTTGGCGCTGTAACCGCAAATTTGACCGAACTTATCCGTGGTGAATCCAAAGTTTGGCATCCGAATATGGATATCGGCATGAAGACCTTCACCTTTGCCATTGCCGCATATGTGCTGGTGTGGTTTGCGTTGTTGGTGACTGCCATCAGTGTCGGTGGTAGCAACCATATGTCATCGGGATTTGAAGTGATTGGGCTGTTTTTGGCGGGGTTGGGTATTTACACTTATGGCAAGGGGACTCGGTTTGTTAGCAGCCAATTACAGCTGTGGTTGTATCGCTTGGCGTTGCCGGGATTATTGCTCTCCTGCGGGCTGATAAGCTACTTTGGCTAAATCGGTTCTCTTCACTGGGACAATCGCAATTATCTTTACGCTATTGCGCATTTCTATCGTAAACTCAACTTATTGCAAAATCATTGAGCCACAGAGGCTGAATAAGTTGAGGTTATATGGCTGGTATCGATAGACAAATTACCCTGAGATTTTTGTCTGAGCCTGCGGATGTGAATTTTGGTGGTAAGGTTCACGGCGGCGCTGTGATGAAATGGATTGACCTTGCGGCCTATGCCTGCGCCGCAGGTTGGAGTGGTAAATATTGCATTACCGCCTATGCGGGGGGAATTCGATTTGTACAGCCGATCCTTGTGGGCAATATTGTCGAAGTCAGCGCCAAGGTGATTTATACCGGCAAGACCTCGATGCATATCGGTATTGATGTGCGGGCAGGGGATCCTAAGGTCTCTGAGCGCCATCTCACGACTCATTGTATCGTTATCATGGTGGCCGTGGATGAAAATGGACAACCGACACCTGTGCCTGAATGGGTGCCGCAGACTGAGCATGATATTCATCTACGTGATTCTGCGCTGCGCTTGATGGAAATGCGCAAGAAAATTGGCGCCGAAATGGAAGCCCACGTGCAAAAGTGATTTTGGCTCGTGATCAAAAGCAAAGGCGCCAGTGTGCGCCTTTGTTGTTTCTGTCGAACACTGCGTTTGCTGCCGAGGGCATTTTTACTCTGACGCTCGCCTAAGTGAGTGCTACACTGCCGCCAGCGTTTTTTATTACGGATTGACCTTTTAAGTTGAAACACTTGCTCGCATTTTTTTAGTTTAGGTCGGGTCTTTCTCGGAGTAACATAAGCGCGCGTTCAGCGTGTCGTTAGTCCATTGTGGTCAATTCAGTATTGTCAATTTGGCGGTGTTAATGAACGCAGTAAAATGTGTGGTGTAAAACGTTTCACCTTGTTTATCAATCAAAGGAATTCCTCATGGCAAAAGTCGCATTTATTGGTTTAGGCGTAATGGGTTACCCCATGGCAAGACACTTACTCAACAAGGGCCATGAGGTTACTGTGTATAACCGCACTTTTGCCAAGGCACAAGCTTGGGTCGAGAACTACGGCGGTAGTTGCTGCCCAACGCCCAAAGAGGCGGCTATCGGCCAAGATATTGTGTTTACCTGCGTAGGCAACGATAACGACTTGCGTGAAGTGGTATTAGGCAATGATGGCGTGATCCATGGTATGGCTCAAGGTACTGTACTGGTTGACCATACAACGGCTTCTGCCGATGTGGCCCGTGAATTACATAAAGTGCTGGCCGAAAAAGGCATCGATTTTCTCGATGCGCCTGTATCGGGTGGCCAAGCTGGCGCCGAAAATGGCGTGCTGACCGTGATGGTCGGGGGCGACCAAGCCGTGTTCGAGCGTGTAAAGCCCGTTATCGAGGCGTTTGCACGCTGCGCAGAGCGTTTAGGTGAGGTAGGGGCAGGTCAACTCACTAAGATGGTTAACCAAATTTGTATCGCAGGTGTGGTACAAGGCCTTGCCGAAGCGCTGCAATTTGCCCGCAAAGCAGGCCTTGACGGTGAAAAAGTGGTTGAAGTGATCAGTAAAGGTGCGGCGCAAAGCTGGCAGATGGAAAATCGCTACAAAACCATGTGGGGTCAAAGCTATGATTTTGGTTTTGCCGTCGATTGGATGCGTAAGGATTTAGGCATTGCCCTAGAAGAAGCTCGCCGTAATGGTTCGCACTTACCCTTAACCGCGTTAGTGGATCAGTTTTATTCCGAAGTCCAAGCCATGGGTGGTAATCGCTGGGACACCTCAAGCTTGTTAGCGCGTTTTGAGAAAAACACTAAGTAGGCGGTGATTGCCAAACTGATGGCCATCGTGAATTTGATGGCATAAAAAAGCCCAGTCATGCACTGGGCTTTTTACATTGATGGGATATCGACAAAGACGGATTAGTCTGCCCAACGAATATGGGTTACTAAACTGTGACTCTCGCCGGGGGCCAGCGTTAATTTATCTTCAAGCACATTGGCAGCTTCGAGACACACCATAGTCAAATAGTCATCGTCATTAAAGCGGGCAAGGCGAGTCGATTTTTCAATCCAAGGGTTCCATAGCACGGCCGAGTGGCTATTTTCGCGGCTCACTTCAATCACACCTTGGGGCGTATGTAAGTGTTGTACCGGACCTAGGTTGGTGTAAACACGGTCGGTTTCGC
This sequence comes from Shewanella mangrovisoli, assembly GCF_019457635.1. NCBI lineage: Bacteria > Pseudomonadati > Pseudomonadota > Gammaproteobacteria > Alteromonadales > Shewanellaceae > Shewanella > Shewanella mangrovisoli. Next base: position 2,923,896 of record NZ_CP080412.1, on the reverse strand, counting down.
GGTCAAATAGCACATCATCTGTCGTTTGCGGGTAAGGCCCTTCGGCAAACTCAATATATTGAGCGCCACTAAAACCCGTGGCTTTAAGTTGGTGAATATCTTCAATTGGAAAATAACTGTGTAGTGCTTGAGTGAGCGTTACGGGCACATCGCCGAGGTTAGTGTTAACTAAGCTGATACTTAAGGTTTCACCTAAGGTAAAGAGGACGTTGACTTGGGTATGGTGCGGCCAAAAGATTTTATCTTCTTCGCTGATCGTTAAGCTGAAACGCAAATCCACCAATTGATTACGCATCTCAACCGACTCGAGTGTCCAAATACGGGTGCGGGCAAAACCATGTTGTGGAAAATTAGCTTGGTTGCTCATGCCAAACCAAGGCCAGCAGACAGGTACACCGCCACGGATCCCATTACCCGGTTGATAGTCATCCGCCGAAGACACCCATAACAAGGGCGGCTTACCTACAGGTTGAAAATGATCGATTTGCGCGCCCTGTAAAAAAATCCTTGCTTGGCATAACGCAGTGTTCACTTCGACATAATCGAGCCCGTTTGCGTGTTTTTTGGTGGTAACAGAACCCATAGTAACAATATCCTCAACCTGATGACGTATCAGCAATACAGACACTTAGCTTACAAACTTTTGCACTTGAGCATAAGCCTTTGTTGCGATCAATTTACGGTTTCGCTGTTCGATTGTGTAAACAAAAGTCATTGTGCCAAGGTCCAGATGCTTCCTTTTTCAACAGATTTAGCTAAAGTGGTCAGAGCACTTAGTTCATTGCCATAAAACAAGAAAGGGAAGCGATTATGCCAGTCTATCAAGCACCACTACGTGACTATCAATTTATCCTCGATGAAATGTTGCATATTTATCAGCAAGATGCCTTAAAAGGCTTCGATGAAATCGACCCCGATCTGGTCGATGCCATCCTACAGGGTATGGCGGATTTCAGTACTGAGGTGATGTTGCCGTTAAATAGCGTAGGGGACGTGCAGGGCTGCAAACTCGTGGATGGCAAAGTGGTTACCCCCGAAGGTTTTGCCGACGCCTATCAGCAGTTTGTCGATAATGGCTGGCCTACACTGACCTGCGATCCCGCCTATGGCGGCCAAGGGTTACCCGAAGTGGTCGGTATTTTCGCCACCGAGATGCAAACCTCGACCAACATGGCCTTTGCCATGTATCCCGGCCTTACCCATGGCGCCTATGCGGCCATTCATGCCCACGGCAGTGAGGCGCTGAAACAGAAGTATTTAGCCAAATTAGTGAGTGGTGAATGGACTGGCACCATGAACCTCACCGAATCCCATGCAGGAACCGATTTAGCACTGCTGCGTACTAAGGCCGTTCCCGCGGCGGACGGCTATTTTGCCATCACTGGCGAGAAGATTTTTATCTCCTCGGGCGACCATCAATTTACCGATAACATAGTGCACTTGGTGCTCGCCCGTTTACCCGACGCGCCCGAAGGGGTGAAGGGGATTTCGCTGTTTGCCGTGCCCAAGGTGTTAGTGAACAGTGATGGCAGTTTAGGTGAGGCGAACAGCCTCTATGCTAGTGGCCTTGAGCATAAAATGGGGATCCACGGCAACTCAACCTGCGTGATGGTATTCGAGGGGGCACTCGGTGAGTTAGTCGGCGAACCCCATCAAGGGCTGCGCGCCATGTTTACCATGATGAACCAAGCGCGCCTGGGTGTCGGGATGCAGGGATTAGGCGTGTCCGAAATTGCCTATCAAAATGCTTTGGCCTACGCCAAAGACAGATTGCAGAGCCGTGCTATCAGTGGGGCTAAGGCGCCCGAAAAAGCCGCCGATCCGATTTTGGTTCACGGTGATGTGCGCCGGATGTTGTTATCGCAAAAAGCCTTTAATGAAGGTGCCCGGGCACTCGTTGGTCAGCAGGCGCTTTGGCTCGATGAGGCAGAGCGTCATAGCGATCCTGCCAAAGCAAAAGTGGCTGCCCAATTAGCGGCGTTATTTACACCTGTGGTAAAAGGCTTTATCACAAACCGTGGTTTTAACGCCTGTGTGGATGCACAGCAAGTATTTGGCGGCCATGGCTATATCCACGAGTGGGGAATGGAGCAATTCGTGCGTGATAGCCGTATCGCTTTGATTTATGAAGGCACTAACGGTATTCAGGCGCTCGATTTAGTTGGGCGTAAGCTGCTGAGCGATCGCGGCGCTGCCATGCAGCAATGGTCTGCGCTAGTGACTGAGTTTATTCAATTACAGGGCAAAGATCCGCAAATGCAGCCCTATGTCAGTGGGCTAATGGATTGTGCCACCGATTTACAAAAGGCGAGCGGTTATTTAGCGACCCATGCGGCTATCAATCCCGACATTATCGGCGCGGCATCGATGGCGTATCTCGAGTTATTTGGCGTTACTGCCCTTGCCTGGATGTGGGCGCGTATGGCGAAGATTGCCCTGACTGCGCTCGAAAATGGCACGCAAGATGCCGACTTTTACCAGGCTAAACTGAAAACGGCGGACTTTTATATGGCGTATTGGGCCGTGCAGAGCCGCAGTCTGCGTAAACAGTTGGAGCAGGCGAGTGAGATGTTGACCACGCTCGATGAGGCGATTTTTTAACTTTACCTTCAAAGTGTTACAACCAGCCAAAGCCAGCAGTGTGATGCTGGCTTTTTATTAAGATAGCTTTCATTCAGCGCCATTCAGTAAGAGCTATGCACTAAGATCCATTCAATAGGAGCCATACACTAAGAGCCATGCCACTTATATCCGTACATAATGAATGGACTCTCTTTACAATTGTTACAAACCCCGACCGATGTAAATTTAAATGAGAATTATTGTCATCTAACAATCAAACTTTATAATGACGGCACATTTTAGATGACATGGGTAAACCACAGGTTTGCTCAAGGTTGGGGGACTTTGTGAAATCACGTTTTGCCTATTCAATACTAACGCTTGCCCTGATGCCGCATTTGGTCTTTGCGGCTGCGCCTAACGCTCAAGAGCGTCAACCCGAACAAGAAAGTGCTTCAATGGCACAAGCCGATATACAAACCAACACACAGGCCAGCACACAAGCCGAGACTAAGGCACCTGAGCGAATTGTCGTGCGTGGTCGCGCCATGCAGATGTATGTCGATAAAGAGACGGAAATCGGCACTAAAACGGCAATTAATGTGATGGAGCTGCCGCAGTCAGTACAAGTGCTGACCGAGCAACTGATTGACGATCAAGCCGCCCGCAATATTACTGACTTATACCGCTCCATTGCCGGTGTAAGTGAATTTAGCTATTCCGGCGTGACCTTTCGTGGTTTTCGCGACGATGCCAACGTGTTTTACGATGGCGTGCGTGGCGACCCGTATTCGGGATTTTCGGTGCCACAACTGTTCAACGTGCAGCGGGTTGAGGTATTAAAAGGCCCTGCATCGGCACTCTATGGCGGCGGCGAACCCGGCGGCATGATTAACTATGTGACGAAAAAACCGACCTTTGTCGAGCGTAAAGAGCTCACCTTAAGCACGGGCAGTTACGACATGATGGGCGGCTCGCTGGATTTCACCGGTGGCTTAACCGAGGATTTAGCCTATCGATTGGGGGGCTATTATCAACAGGAAGATAGCTTCCGTAACAATGCCGATAGTTTAAATGCCGAAGTAGCAGGTGGCTTACTGTATGAAATCAGTGACGATACTAAGCTCACCACCACATTCGATCTGATAAGACAGGATTTGGGCGGTAATCGGTTACGTGGTGTACCCGTGGATGATGCGGGGAATTTCCTCGTTGACCCTTCCTACAATGCCAACGAGAAAAGCGACTTCCAGAAAATGGATGCCTTGGTGCTGCAAGCGATTCTCGATCATCAATTTAGTGATGATTTTTCGGTAAAAACTCAAATTCGTTACCTGAATAATGAATCCGATCAGCAATATCATGAATCCCGTGGTTGGGTCGATGTGAACGGTGATGGTAAGGCAAACAGCGCCGATGGCACCATCAAACGTGAATATCGTGTCCAATCCCGTGCCAATGACGAAATCAGTTTAACCAACGATTTTGTTTATCGTTTTAATGCCTTAGGTTTTGAGCATGAGTTCCTGTTTGGTGGTGATTATCACTATGTCGAAACCGAATACCATTACAAGTTGGCGACGAGCAAGGAAGGCGTGGGTAATCTCAATATCTTTGAGCTGAATTACGGTGAAACAAATCCGAGTACTTATCAGTTAAAAGACATGGATACCGACGGTACCCGCTCCAACCGTTTTGGCCTCTATCTGCAAGAACATCTGCATTTCAACGAGCAGTGGTCTTTAATTGCGGGTCTACGCTTTAGCCAGTTTGATGATTACGACAAAAAGACCGGATTCTCCTTTAGCGATAATGCCATTACCCCAAGGGCTGGGCTGAATTATCGTCCAATCGAATCTATGTCTTTCTATTTGAACTACTCAGAGAGTTTCAATCCGGCATCATTGTCGGATCAAGAGAGCATTAAAAGTGACGGCGCACTCGATCCCGAAACTGGTAATCAAATAGAGCTTGGGATGAAAAACGAGTGGCTCGATGGCCAGTTTATGACCACGCTTGCACTCTACCGCATTGAAAAACAAAATGTGGCGCAGGCAAACCCTTTAGATACCGGGGATGACGATGGTATTCCTAACTTGGTCAATTTAGGCGAAGTACGCAGCCAAGGGGTGGAATGGACGCTGGTGGGCGATCTCACTGATAATCTTACCGTGACGGCCAACTATGCCTATAACGATACCGAAGTGATTAAAGGCGTGACCAACGACAGTTTGACCAACACCTTTGGCGACGGCAAACACTTTGCCAATGCGCCGCGTCATCAAGCAGGTTTATGGACGCGTTACGATATTCAAGCGATTGATTCGGCCATTGCTTTTGGGATGGACTATGTGGGCGAGCAATTTAGCCTCAATGGTCAAACGGTGAAACCCCATACAGTGTTTGATATGAGCTGGACAACCCAATGGGATCAAACCCAAGTGCGCGTAAATCTGAAGAATATCTTCGACAAGGAATATGCTGTTAGCGGATTTAGTGAGCGCAATGGCCATTTCCCCGGTGAGCCACGCAATGTCACCTTGGAATTGACCCATAAGTTCTAGCGTAAAGCTTCCTAGTGTCATTTATGCCCGCGTGATGATTCGCGGGCATAGATTGATTATGCAACAGATTGTATATAAATATAAATTCCGCTATGCCTTTTAATGTGCATGAGTGTTTTAGCCTTGCTGCTAACCATGCCATGATCCGCATGAAACGCTTCTCATATTTTATTTATCGATTACAACGATAGATTCTATCCGTTTTTTACTGTGACAATCTTTGTTTAGACTGAGCTTATCTATTCCCCATTACGTCTCTGTTGCGATAAGGTCAGTTATGCCGCCGATTAGCCATTTATCTTCTGCCTCTCAATCTGTTACCGCGCCGAAAGTAGCGTTAATTGCAGAAGGTGGTGGCCAGCGCGGCATTTTTACCGCAGGTGTACTCGATGCTTGGCTCGAGGCGGAATTTGACCCCTTCGATTTATTGATTGGCACCTCTGCAGGCTCGCAAAACTTGACCAGTTTTTTAGCCAGACAAAAGGGTTACGCCAAAAAACTCATCCGAGGGCTAACGCGTCATAAACGTTTCTATCAACTAGGGCGCGGTCTGATTGGTGCCAATGTGATCGATCTCGACTGGTATTTCGAGCAGACTCAGCGTGGCAGCTTTAAGCTGGATTTAGCGGCGGCCAGTCAATCCCTCAATGGGCGAGAACTCCTTATTACGACTACACGAGTGTCTGATCGCCAAGGGTATTTCTTGAGTCCAACCAGTCATGAGCACTGGCGTGAGTTACTCAAAGCCTCTAGCGCCTTGCCTTTTTTATATAAACAGGGGGTCAAGTTAACGCCTTGGTTAGGGATTGGATCTGCTAATCATAGCGATGCGACACTCGAACTCGAGCAGGACTTTTACCTCGATGGTGGCTTAGCGGCACCGCTGCCCGTGCGTGAGGCGTATAAACGTGGCGCCCGCAAAATTGTGGTCGTGAGAACAGTCAATGAGGACTTTCAAGCCCAATCGGCTTGGGTACATAAGCTTAAATCGTGGATCTGTGTCTCTGGTTTTTGCCCCAAGACCATTGATTACTTAGTGCAGCATGAAGAGGCCTATCAAGCCGAGTTAGATTTTATTGCCAATCCTCCCGATGATGTTGAAATTGTGCAGATTTTTGCGAAGGCGCCATTACAGAGCAAGCTGTTAGGCAGCACAGATGCGGATTTACGCATTGATTATCAGCAAGGGATAAAGGCGGGGAAGGCGTTTCTTGCAACGTCTTCTGGGCAAATTGCCAAGGCTAACGATGTGACGCCCATTGCACCGCTGGCGATATCGGCCTAGGTTATTTGTTCGATCTTAAGGTGATATTCCAAAGCCGTATTTATGCTTGGTGCCGTGTGGCCAAGCTAAATCCAAGTCTTAAAGAGTGAAAGATAAAAGCCACCCTAGGGTGGCTTTTATCTTGATGACATGCGTCAGCGATTATTAATAGCTGGCGGCATGCACTGAGCGTACGGCGCGGCCCGATGGGTCGATAATGCCACGTAGGCTTTCATCCCATGCTAGCGCTTCTGGAGTAGAGCAGGCGACCGACTTGCCACCGGGAACCGTTTCAGCGGCACTTGGCAATGGATAATGTTCTTCAAAGAAACAACGGTAGAAATAGGCTTCCTTGGTTTCTGGCGTGTTGTACGGGAAGCGGAACTTCGCATTGGCCAGTTGCAAGTCGTCTACTTGCTCAGCGGCATGGGCCTTTAAACCATCGATCCAAGAGTAACCCACGCCATCGCTGAATTGCTCCTTTTGACGCCAGGCGACTTCTTTTGGCAGTTTATGCTCAAAGGCTTGGCGCAGAATGTGTTTCTCAATCCGGCCATCCTTAGACATTTTTGCCTCAGGGTTGATGCGCATCGCCACATCCATAAATTCCTTATCCAGGAAAGGCACACGGGCTTCGAGTCCCCACGCCGCCATGGCTTTGTTGGCGCGCAGACAATCGAACAGATGCAGTTTATCCAGTTTACGCACGAGTTCCTCGTGGAAGGCCTGCGCGTTTGGCGCCTTATGGAAGTACAAGTAACCGCCAAAGAGTTCGTCGGCGCCTTCACCCGATAACACCATTTTGATCCCCATCGCCTTGATTTTACGTGCCATCAGGTACATAGGTGTCGCTGCACGAATGGTGGTCACATCATAGGTTTCTAAGTGGTAGATGACTTCTTTAATCGCATCTAAACCCTCTTGGAAGGTAAAGTTGATCTCATGATGAATGGTACCAATCGCATCGGCGACCTTCTTAGCGGCGGCTAAATCCGGCGCGCCTTTTAAACCGACAGCAAAAGAGTGCAGCTGCGGCCACCAAGCGCCACTTTGATCGTCATCTTCGATACGGCGTTTGGCAAAAGTTTGGGTAATCGCCGAGATCACCGAGGAATCTAAACCGCCAGACAATAACACGCCGTAGGGCACATCGGACATCAATTGGCGCTTAACGGCGGCTTCGAGGGCATCACGTAATTCTTCTTGGCTGGCAGCGTTATCTTTCACTGCATCAAAGCTCTGCCAATCGCGAGTGTAGTATTGCACTGGCTCACCGATGCTTGAGTACAGATATTGCCCAGGCTGAAATTCGGCCACGGTTTTACAGACAGGCATCAACGCCTTCATTTCGGAGGCGACATAGAAGTTACCCGCCGCATCACGCCCAGTGTAGAGCGGGATAATACCCATATGATCGCGGCCAATAAGGTAGGCGTCTTTGGCTTTATCGTAGAGTACGAAGGCGAAAATACCGTTTAATTTATCAAGGAATTCAGTGCCGTATTCTTGATATAGCGCCAAGATCACTTCGCAGTCAGAGTTGGTTTGATAGCTGTATTTATCGCCGAGTTGGGCTTTGAGTTCTTTATGGTTGTAGATCTCACCGTTGACTGCGAGGATAAGGCTGCCGTCTTCGGTTAGTAGTGGCTGCGCACCGTGTTCAATATCGACAATCGCTAAGCGCTCATGGGCCAAAATCGCTTTGTCGCTGGCGTAAATGCCTGACCAATCTGGGCCGCGATGGCGCATCAGTTTGGACATTTCCAGTGCCACTTGGCGCAGCTCTTTCGCATCGGATTGAATATCTAAAATTGAAAAAATCGAACACATAATGCAACTCCTAAACCGCTGTATTTCATTTGAGGATGTCTCAATTGAGTATCAATGTGCCAGCGATTTGGGATTTTGCCAAATACTATTTTTGATGATTTGTTCGTTTTTAAGTGTTTTTGATGATTTTGATATATCTTTAAAATGATTTTAATTGAATTTTATTTAAATAATTTCGCTTTTTTATAAGTAAAGTGTTTTTGCTGATTGGTTGCAAAGCGAGATATTGGCAAATACATAATGTTGACTCAAGAAAATCCGTTTTTGGCAAAATCATCATAAATGTGAGCAAGATAGTGATCCAAGCGTCAATGTTGCTGATTTAATAAACAGCTTGTCGGCGGTCATTGCACGTGTTGTTACAGTCAAGATCAAACATTGAGTCTAATACCAATCGTATTAAATATCTGTTCATTCAGCGGGAGTTAAACGGGCTTTAGACAAGGCGAAGGCTTGAAGGCATAGTGGCGCTCTGTCGAAAGCCTTAAACGCAGTATAAAGCCCGTTCAACCCCGCCCTTCGGGAGCCTCACAGGCATCTCACTCCCGTGTTACATTGACTTAAAAGGGAATAACCATTTCTTCGTCAATGCGCCTTGGATTGAGATGCCTGTGAGGCTCTGAACTGATTAGATATTTAATGTGATTGGTATAAAGTGGGGCGGCTCATCAAATAATAAGGCACCTCTCAAGGTGCCTTATGGGATGTTTCAGCGATGAATCGTTTTCAAGTGTTTACTTTGCGGCCGTGGCAAGTTCCGTTTTGGCAGGACGCAGTCTGTTGAACTCAGTGCCTTGATAATAGCCAGGCCAATCTTGGCTGTTACCTAAGGTGCGAGTCACCTGATAGTAAACTTCGAGATCTTGAATCGCACCGCTCAGATCCCAGTCTTCATGGTATTCATCGCAGACATTGTGGTAGCAGCCCTTCATGGTCGCTTGCATTTGAGTCTTATAGCTTGCGGTTGCAGCATCTATGGGTTCGCTTCCACCACCGGCAAAGACCGCAGGCACGCCAAGTTTGGCAAAGCTGAAGTGATCAGAGCGGAAGAAACCGCCCGACGCAGGATTCTTTTCACCCAAAGCAATACGGTTTTGCAGTTTGGCGGCATCGACTAAGTAGTTCTCAAGCTCGGACTTACCTTTACCGACGATAGTGAAGTCCTTGGTTTTTCCATAAATATTGGTGCTATCTAGATTGAGTACTGCCACTGTTTTATCAATGGGGTAGATAGGGTTGGCGGCGTAATAGCGTGAGCCGAGTAAACCTTGCTCTTCACCCGTCGTCGCGATAAAGGTCACCGATCGCGCTAAGCCGTGGCCCTGTTTAGCGTTATCGGCCAGTTGTCTGGCGATTTCTAAAATGCCCGCAATGCCCGATGCGTTGTCCATGGCACCGTTGTAAATCTTATCGCCTTCTTTACTGTCATCTTTGCCAATATGGTCCCAGTGGCCGGTAAATAGGATTTGCTCATCGGCTTGCTGAGTGCCGGGAAGGGTGGCGACAACGTTATAGCTGTTGGCGTATTCGGCTTTGTTTTTAAAGGCGATGTTGGCCATTTGCTCAAGGGGTAAGTTAATTGGACTATCGGCGGCGCGCGCCATCAGCGTTGGTAGGGATAAACCCGCTTTTTCAAATAATTGTGTAGCAGCATCTAAGGTTAACCAGCCTTCGACTTGCACGCGGCTGTCTTGCTCGGCTTTGCTGAGGACTAAATCTTGCTGCGCGCCAGTCCAGCTGTTTTCAACCACGGACCAAGGGTAAGAAGCAGGCTCGGTATCGTGAATGATCAACGCCCCGAGTGCGCCTTGACGGCTGGCTTCTTCAAATTTGTAACTCCAGCGACCATAGTAGGTCATAGCTTTACCGTTAAACTTACCAGAGTCAGGGCGGGCAAAGCCGGGATCGTTCACAAGGATCACCGCAATTTTGCCTTTCATATCCACATCTTGGTAATCGTTCCAGCCATATTCCGGCGCATTTACACCGTAGCCAACAAACACTAAGGGGGCGTTTTCGATATTGACGCCGCCATTATCGTGACGACTGTTTAAGACGATATCTTTGCGATAGGTTAACGGCAATCCTGCCAAGCTGATTTGCTGCACATCGTAGGCGGTATAACTCACCATAGGTACAGGTTGTAAAAAACTGCCTTGATAGGCGCCTTTGAGTCCCATTTCGGCAAAGGCCTTAGACAGGTAGTCTAAGGTGAGCTTTTCACCGTGGGTAGTGGGGGCGCGGCCTTCAAACTCATCGGAGGAAAGGTTTTTAATGTCGTTTCTAAAGCGTGCTTCATTCATTTGCACGGGTTTCAGTGCTGCACTGCTGTTGGCATCGGGCTGGGCCGAATTAGGGCTGCAGGCGCTGAGCATGGCTAGCGCGCAGACAGGATACAAACGTCGCATAGGTTAATCCTACTGTTGTTTTTAGGGCGTATTTCACGCATATATCAAAGGGGTATGTCGCGCCTTATCATGAAGCAAGCGCTTATGGGGGACAAGGGAGAGCCAAGGGGAAAAATGTTACTTAATGTTGCTTTACCGTATCGAGTCTGTTGTGGTTCTCAGCACGCGAAGGTGCTGAGAATCGGGCACTTTAAAATTTAAACCACATCAATATCGCCGGCGCAGGCGAATACATGATTTGGGCGGAAAGGCTCTTTATCGATATCTTCAAGCTTACTCACGCCGCTGGTGACCAGAATGGTCTCAAGCCCTGCTTGAAAACCCGCCAGAATATCGGTGCGCATATTGTCGCCAATAATCACGGTATTTTCGGAATGGCCGTCGATATGGTTGAGCGCTGAGCGGATAATCCACGAGCTGGGTTTGCCCACATAAAAGGGCTTTTTACCGGTAATGCGCTCTATTGGTGAACACAGGGCGCCGCAGGCTGGACTGTAAGCGGGGCCGTGGGTGTCGGGATTGGTGGCGATAAAACGGGCACCGCGGGCGACGAATCCGGCGGCCTTATGGATCATATCCCAGTTATAGGAGCGGGTTTCACCGACAATCACGAAGTCGGGATTAATGTCAGTAATGGTAAAGCCTGCTTTGTAGAGCTCATGGGTGAGGGCGCCTTCGCCTATAACAAAGGCTTTACTGCCTTCCTGATGCTTTAAAAAGTCGGCGGTGGCCATGGCCGAGGTGTAAAAACATTCTTCTGGTACGTCTATCCCGGCGGCGCTGAGGCGGTTTTGCAGATCTTTACCCGTTTGTACTGGGTAATTGGTCAGAATAACGAGAGGATTGCCTTGGTCGAGAACGCGGTGGATAAATTTATCACTGCCGGGGATCAGCTTATTGTCGTGCAGGAGTACACCATCGATATCGCAGATAATATTTTTCATCTAATAGTCTCTTGTATGCCGAACAAAATCACTTTTCGTTAGCTTATCTAATGCCACATTAGGCGAGAAAACAATGATTTTGTATGACAAGGCGAAAAAAAAGAGACCCTTAAGGTCTCTTTTATTCGCGAGGCAGTGTTTAATCGGGGGCGTAGCCGTTAGGTCCGATTAAGGTGCCATCGAGATAGGCTTGGCCGTCCTGCATCTTGAGGCGCTGATGGCTGAACCATTTCACCACTAAAGGATAAATCGCATGCTCTTGCTCATGGACACGAGCGGCGAGCATCTCAGCGGTATCATCCTCATAAACAGGGACTTTTGCCTGTAAAATCACTGGGCCTGCATCCAGCTCTGGGGTGACAAAATGCACACTGGCGCCATGTTCAGTGTCTTTGGCATCAATGGCGCGCTGGTGGGTGTTTAATCCGGTATATTTAGGCAGCAACGAAGGGTGGATATTGATCATGCGTCCTAAGTAACGATTCACAAAATCGTTGGTCAGAATACGCATAAATCCAGCCAACACGATCAAATCGGGTTGGTACTTTTCAATCGTTGCCATTAACCGTGCATCGTAATCAGAGCGAGATTCACCTGAATGAGCAATCACGCAGCTGGTATCAATTTCACTATGATGGGCGCGAATTAAACCGTAGGCATCGGGTTTATTACTGATCACTCCGACAACTTCGGCCTGCAGATTATCGTCACAACCGTCGATAACGGCTTGCAGGTTACTGCCATTTCCGGAAATTAATACAACTACACGACAGCTTTGGGGCATTACAGGATCTCCACTTGCTCTTCATTGCCTTCGCGAGCAGCGATAGCACCGATTAGCCAAGCTTGTTCGCCTTCGGCGGCGAGCAGTGCCAATGCGGCATCAACTTTATCGGCTGGCAGCGCAACGATCATGCCGACACCACAGTTAAAGGTGCGGTACATTTCATATTCTGCAATGTTACCGTTTTCCATTAACCAGTTGAAAACGACAGGCCATTGCCATGAATCACCTTGGATAACGGCTTTGCAGTTTTCAGGCAGTACGCGGGGGATGTTTTCCCAGAAACCGCCGCCAGTGATGTGCGCCATTGCGTGCACGTCCGATGCTTCGATCAGCTTGAGCAATGATTTAACGTAAATTTTGGTTGGTTCTAACAGATGTTGGATCAATGGCTTGCCATTGAGATCCTGTTGAGGGTCCGCTTGGCTGACTTCTAATACTTTACGAACTAATGAATAGCCATTTGAATGAGGACCGCTTGAGGCTAAGGCGATCAACGCATCACCCGCCGCCACTTTACTCCCGTCAATGATGTCGGCCTTTTCAACCACGCCCACACAGAAACCTGCGAGGTCGTAATCTTCACCTTCATACATGCCTGGCATTTCAGCGGTTTCGCCGCCGATTAACGCACAACCAGATTGGAAACAACCTTCGCCGATGCCGTTAACAACAGAGGTTGCTGTTTCTACATCGAGCTTGCCTGTTGCGTAGTAATCGAGGAAAAACAACGGCTCAGCGCCTTGAACGATCAAGTCGTTCACACACATGGCCACTAAGTCGATACCGACTGTGTCGTGTTTTTTGTAATCGATAGCTAAACGCAATTTAGTACCAACACCGTCGGTGCCTGACACTAAAACAGGTTGCTTGTATTTAGTGGGTAATTCACACAATGCGCCAAAACCACCTAAGTTGCCCATTACCTCTGGACGACGGGTACGTTTAACAGCCGCTTTAATGTTACTTACCAGTGCATTACCAGCATCAATATCAACGCCAGCGTCTTTATAGCTCAGTGGGGTAGGAGTGCTCACGGAGGATCCTCTCGGGTACATCGTTATTGGATTTTTATGCGGCGGTATTCTACCAGCTTGTGCTAGGGGTCGAAAGCCATGATTTGGATTTATCGACTTGTGGGGAGTATTTTTAGCTTCACAGGGGGATATTTCACATTTTCTATCCTGCGATTGGTCATAAAATAGTAGATCAATGGGCGTATCTTAAGCGATAGGCAATAATTCTTGGGATATTGCTCACGATTAGCTCGAATGGCAAAACTTTATGTTTTACCCAATAAACAAATCATCTAAAATCTGAAAAATTTGCCTAAGATATTTCGCGAACAACAGTAGGAGAGAAAAATGAAAGTTGTCGAGGTTAAACACCCGTTAGTGCGTCACAAAATCGGCCTGATGCGTGAAGGTGACATTAGCACTAAACGTTTCCGCGAGCTAGCCGCCGAAGTGGGCAGCTTGTTAACCTATGAAGCTACCGCAGATTTCGAAACCGAAACTGTTACGATTGAAGGCTGGAATGGTCCAGTTGAAGTGGATCAGATCAAGGGCAAAAAAGTGACTGTTGTGCCAATCCTGCGTGCGGGTTTAGGCATGATGGACGGCGTGCTTGAGCATATTCCGAGTGCGCGTATTTCGGTTGTAGGTATCTACCGCGACGAAGAAACCTTAGAGCCAGTACCATATTTTGAAAAACTGGCCAGCGACATGAACGAGCGTATCGCGCTGATCGTTGACCCCATGCTGGCAACTGGCGGCTCTATGATTGCGACTATCGACCTGCTGAAAAAACGCGGTTGTACGTCAATTAAAGCCCTAGTGTTAGTCGCCGCGCCTGAAGGGATTAAAGCCCTTGAAGCGGCTCACCCAGATGTTGAGCTGTATACTGCCGCTATCGACAGATGCTTAAACGAGAAGGGCTACATTCTGCCTGGTTTAGGCGATGCCGGTGATAAAATCTTCGGTACTAAATAGAAACGAGATGACTTAACCGTCATTAAGATTCGATAGGGGAGCTTAGGCTCCCTTTTTGTTTTTGGCGTCCGCAATACAATATTCATCGCCCCTTCCCAGTGCTTGAACTAGAGTTAACAATAAGATTTATTTCAATTTAATACTTGAACAATACAAATGTTCGTTATATTCAATTCATTTTAAGTAAGATGATCGCAGGGATTATGATTAGTACAAAACTCAGTTGGGCACTGGTTCGTCAATCCTGTTCACTGGCAACATTGATATTTGTTGTCCTGCTGCTGATCCTGCTGCCTTTTAAAATTGATAAGGAACATAAGGCCTTCGTTCATTTCCTGAGGGCAAAACACACTGTGCCAAGTTATGTGGAGCTGCTAGGAAAAGGATTGTCGTTACACGATATTATTGATTTTGATAGCGCGCTGCTTGCGCCCTTTAAGCTCGACCCTTCGCGCTTATTATTGCCTCTAGGGAGTTATTTGCTGCCGGAGGAAGAGCAAATCATTCGTTATTTTGATTACCTCTATTCGAGTCGCAAGAATGCGGTTCGCGGGGCTTTTGTCTATATCGGCTTATATAAAAGCAATGCCTTGTATGTTGCATCCCCAATTCCGGAAGAAGTGAAAAACCGATTAATTCACGATCATATTTTGACCAATGAGTTCTGTCAGCGGCTGCATTATTGCAGTAAGGACGCGTCGGCGGAGTCCTTGGCGGACGGTATCGTGTTATCGATTCCTTACGTCGATGAAATTACAGGAAATGTTATTTTCTCTATGGCGGCGCCGATTTCATCTTCCCACGATCCTGCGCATATGTGGGGGGATGTGATTGCCGATACGGCATTTATGGCATCGGGATTTATGCGGGGTAAAGGCTATGAGTCGGTGATGACTCCTTATGGCACAGATATAGTGATCACTGGCGATAGCCTCTGGACGCGTATTACGCCAGAGTTCTTGTTTTATCCCATGAGTAATCATCTGGATAACCTCACCACATTAACCTACAAAGTCAGTGTATTACGCTTTGTGGTTCAGTATGTTCCCTTATGGTTCTTGTTGTGCGTGTTAACTGTTATCTTCCAACTCAGATATATGCGCCTTAAACAGCTGCGAGCAGAACGTCAACGGTTCGGCGAGGCGATGCTGCAGGATCCTTTTACTAAAACCTACAATAAGAAGATCTATGAGACGCTGACATTTAAGGCGGCGACCGAGGGACTGTATGCGGTGATCTGTATCGATGGCGATAAAATCAAAACCATCAATGACACCTACGGACATAAACTGGGCGATATGGCGATTCTGCAAATTGTTGAAGCCATGCGGGCGGTATTTCGGGAGAATGACTTGTTTATCCGCACTGGTGGGGACGAATTTGTGGTGATCCTCAGTAATTGCTCCCAGGATAAAGCGTTACAACTTGCTCATAAGCTTAAAGAGAATGTTGAGCAGCGCCAGTTCTTAAGCATGCTAACGGTATCGTGCGGGGTGGCAGATTCGAGCGGCTATCCATCCTTTGACTCAGTGTTACAGGCGGCGGATAAGGCTTTATACGTGGATAAGGCCAAAAAGGGTGGGCATGTGTCCGATAATAGCCTGCGCTGAGTTCCTTTTACTGAGCTAGCTAGACATTAAAAATTAGGCATAAAAAAGCGTGGTCTTGCCACGCTTTTTATTGCTATCAGTCCTAGAGCACCATGGCGGCAATCCAACCAAAGACCAGTAAAGGGATATTGTAATGGATAAAGGTTGGGATCACGCTGTCGCGAATATGGTCGTGCTGACCATCGGCATTTAAACCCGAGGTCGGGCCCAATGTTGAGTCAGATGCTGGTGAGCCAGCATCGCCCAAGGCCGCAGCGGTGCCGACTAACGCGATAGTTGCAGGCACTGAAAAACCAAAGCTTAAGGCTAAGGGCACGTAAATCGTCGCGATAATCGGAATGGTCGAGAAGGACGAGCCAATGCCCATAGTGATCAAAAGGCCGACCAGTAACATCAAAAAGGCGGCGAGGGCTTTATTGTCGCCAATCAATGAGCTCAATGACGAGACAAGTGTGCCGACTTCGCCGGTTTCTTTGACTACCGCAGCAAAACCTGCGGCGGAGATCATGATAAAGCCGATATTGGCCATCATGCGCACGCCTTGAGTGAAAATATCTTGATCGGCAACGTGCTTGAGCGCGCCCGAAAAACTGAAGATCATAAAGCCGACTAAGGCGCCGAAGATCATCGAATCGGTTTCAAGTTGCACAAACAATGTCGCCAGAATCGCAAACGCGGCGATTACGATATTGCGTTTATTGAGGCTTTCTTCAGGTTCGGCAGTCAGTACCTTAGCTTCATCGTATACCCTAGGTTTGCGGTAACTGAAAAATACTGCGATCAACAAGCCAACCACCATACCGGCGGCGGGGATCAGCATAGCGGGGGGAATTTGATCGCGTACGGCGACCAATCCATTGCCCGTCAGGTTTGAGAGCAAAATATCATTCAAGAAAATCCCACCAAAGCCCACGGGTAAAATCATATAGGTGGTCACAAGGCCAAAGGTCAGCACGCAGGCGACCAGACGGCGGTCGATATTCAGCTTGGTCATCACATGTAGCAGCGGCGGCACGAGGATTGGAATAAAGGCAATATGGATCGGCAGAATATTTTGCGATGCCATCGACATAGCGAGCAGGGATAACAACAATAACCAGCGGACCCAGTTGGTGTTGGTAGCATTGGGATCTTTGCCAAGGCTTTTAATGATGGAGTTGGAGATCAGTGTCGTTAAGCCCGAATGGGATAGTGCCACGGCAAACGCACCAAGTAAGGCATAACTGAGGGCGATTTGTGCGCCGCCACCTAATCCCGTATTGAAGGCATCAATCGTTTGATGCAGATCCATTCCCCCGACCAAACCGGCAACGAGGGCACTGATAGTGAGTGCAATCACCACATTCACCCTCGCTAAACTGAGGGCTAACATTAAACACACTGCAATAACGACTGCATTCATAGACAATATCTTAATTCTGTAAACCAAAGGGACTATTTTTGACTGCAAAGGCCGTGTCTGTCCAGTTTACGGCGGCTTAATCTGAAAAATATCTGAAAATGTGAATTGGGTGGGTTTTTACTGTTAGACGAATGTGTTCTCGAACGCTTACCACACGTCCAGATTGCTCTATCCTTAAACAGTAGTGTCAAAATGCCCTTGAAAA
This sequence comes from Shewanella mangrovisoli, assembly GCF_019457635.1. NCBI lineage: Bacteria > Pseudomonadati > Pseudomonadota > Gammaproteobacteria > Alteromonadales > Shewanellaceae > Shewanella > Shewanella mangrovisoli. The sequence goes on along the minus strand of NZ_CP080412.1, from coordinate 2,906,332 downwards.
ATGTGATATTGGTCTTAAATAGGTTGTAAGGCAAAACGCACGACTTATAATGCCTAAAGATTTGATTGGTAAGCTCCCTCAAAGACACTCGCGCAAATCGGTGCAAGCGTGTTTAAGGGATGTTTTACTTTAATAGTTAGTTCAACTCATAGATGGAGATATAAAATGAGCGTATTAGTAGGCCGTCCGGCTCCTGATTTTACTGCTGCAGCTGTATTAGGTTCTGGCGAAATCGTAGATAGCTTTAACTTAACTGCGGCCATCAAAGGTAAGCCAGCGGTTGTATTTTTCTATCCACTTGACTTCACTTTCGTTTGTCCATCAGAGTTGATCGCTTTCGATCACCGCATGGAAGAGTTCACTAAGCGTGGTGTTGAAGTGATCGGTGTGTCTATCGATTCTCAATTCACTCACAACGCATGGCGCAACACCCCAGTAGAAAAAGGTGGTATCGGCCAAGTGAAATACACTTTAGTTGCTGACGTTAAACACGACATCTGTAAAGCATACGATGTTGAGCACCCAGAAGCTGGCGTGGCTTTCCGTGGTTCATTCCTGATCGACAAAGAAGGTATGGTACGTCACCAAGTCGTTAACGATCTGCCATTAGGCCGTAACGTTGACGAAATGCTGCGCATGATCGACGCTCTGCAATTCCACGAAGAGCACGGTGATGTATGCCCAGCGGGTTGGGAAAAAGGCGACAAAGGTATGAACGCAAGCACTGAAGGTGTTGCGGCTTACTTAGCAGAAAACGCAAGCTCTCTGTAATTTGCGGATTTTCGCGTAATAAAAAAGCTGCCCTAAGGCAGCTTTTTTATTGGGTGGTCGATAAGCATTAACGCTTATTCCTCACCATCTGCATCCTCTGATTCACCCGCGGCTAATAATGGCCAACCACCTAACTGCTTCCAGCGGTTAACGATATGGCAAAACAGCTCTGCGGTGCGCTCGGTATCGTAAAGTGCTGAGTGAGCCTCTTTATTATCGAAGGGGATCCCCGCCATGATGCAGGCTTTGGCCAGCACGGTATGGCCAATCGCTAAGCCTGCGAGTGTTGCAGTATCAAAGGTGGCAAAAGGGTGGAAGGGGGAGCGTTTTAAGTCACAGCGCTCAATCGCTTTACTCACAAAGCCATGATCGAAGGCGGCATTGTGCGCCACGATAATACTGCGGTGACAATCGGAGGCCTTCTGCGCCTTTTTAACGGCTTTAAAAATCTCTAAGAAGGCTTCTTTTTCGCTTACGGCGCCGCGTAATGGATTGGTGGGATCAATACCATTAAAGGCCAGCGCCTCGGGTTCTAAGTTGGCGCCTTCAAAGGGCTCAATATTGAAATGCAGGGTTTTATCAATGCCGAGCAAGCCTTCATCATCCATTTTTAACAGCGTGACGGCTATTTCCAGCAACGCATCGGTTTGAGAGTTGAAGCCCGCGGTTTCGACATCTATCACTACCGGAAAGTAGCCTCGAAATCGGTGTTTCAATTTGTTTGCGTCACTAATATCGCTCATTAAAGTACCCAAGAAAAATGATAGGGCGCTATTATGCTAAATGTACTAGGATGTGTCATGTTTGATTGGTGGTTTTATGAGCTAAAGGAACTAAAAAGTTTGCCGATAAAACTTCGTAACCGAATAAACACGAGTAAGGGCTATGTGGCGAAAACTGATATTAGTATCAATTTTATGCGTTCCAGCAACTGCAATGGCAGAGTTGCGCCACTATGTGGCCTCTTTGGGCGAATCCCAATGGCGAGTCAGTCAAAACAGCCCCATCGTATGCCGTCTTGAGCATGATATTCCATCTTACGGTAAGGCGATTTTCACCAGCGAAGCGGGTAAACAGTTAAACCTTAACTTTACCTTGGACATGTGGGTGAAACCGGACCAAGTTACACAGGCGACCTTGATGAGCCGCGCCCCGCAGTGGCGTCCTGGCGTAGTATCGAAAGAAATCACTTCATTACGTTACCAAAAGTATTTTAATGGTGAAGTGCCAAAACGTGCCGCTTGGTCGATGTTGAGCGAACTGAGCCGTGGCATGGAGCCGACCTTTTATTACGCCGATTGGTATAACGAATCGAATAAAATTGCGGTAGGGCTGTCGGCGGCGAACTTTGGCCGTAAATATGCTGAGTTTAAGTCGTGCCTATCGCATTTATTGCCTTACAGTTTCGAGGATATTGCCTTCACCGTACTTAACTATGAAGAGGGCGGAACCGATTTAACCCGTTTCTCACAGCAGCAGCTTTCGCGTATTCAAGAATACTTATCCTATGATCCGGATGTGGAGCTGGTGTTAGTCGATGCCTATACCGACAGTTACGGTGGCCGCTCCGTTAACCAAAAAGTCTCGGATAAGCGCGCTGAATCGGTAAAAGATTTCTTTGTCGCCAGTGGTATTCCTCAGGATAGGATTGTCACTGTTGGCCATGGTGAGCGTCGTCATGTGGCGTCGAATGACGATATTGAGGAGCGAGCACTCAACCGCCGCGTGGTTATCCGGATCAGTAAGCCGCTGATGTGAGTTATCGTCTTTAAAAGTTAATGCCCGTAAATTATCGCTTATAAGATAGTGTTACGCCTAGTTCTAATTCGTTACAAGCAGCAATGCCAAGCTTCGGACTTGGCATTGTTAGTTTCTTTCTTCTCAAAGTTTATGCGCTCATTATACCTATTGAGTAAACGCCAATTTATCTAAGGTGATCTCACCAAATCGTTGCAGTAACAATGACTCGGCTTCTTGCATCACGTCCTTTAATGCGTCGTTGACGGCTATTTCAATAGGGCAGTTATTGTGTTCATCAGTCAGGCCAATCGTAAACAAGGCACTGTCTCCTAGTGCTTGATGAATTTCCAGCAGAGTGATCTTGGCAAGTGGTTTTGCCAAAGCCCAGCCGCCAGCATGCCCTTTACTTGAGGTGACATAACCTTGATCTCGCAGTAGCGCCATTGTTCGGCGAACCACCACGGGGTTAGTTCCAATCATTTCGGCCATTTTTTCGGAAGTGAGTTGCGTTGTAAATGCATCTAAATGCACAAGAATGTGTAATACACGCGATAATCGACTGTCTTTTCTCATACAACACCTATTGCTATTTCGTCGAAGCATATCATGAAACTTTTGAAGTTACATGTATTGATTCTCACAATATCATCATGTAACAATAAAAGTTACACAAATGAAAGGGGTGATTTATGCAAGTCGAAATTGTCATTATTGGTGGTAGTTTTGCTGGGTTAGCAGCCGCTTTGCAATTAGCAAGGGCGCAGCGAAAGGTTGTGGTCATTGATGCTAATCAACCACGGAATAGGTTTGCCCATGCCTCACATGGGGTGTTTGGCCTAGATGGTAAAACGCCAGCGGAAATAAGAACGACTGTCCTTGCACAGTTGGAGCAGTATCCAAGTTTTTCGTTGCAGGAAACGCAAGCCATTGGTGTCGAACAAACACAAACGGGTTATGCGGTCTTAACGGCTGACGGTATGAATATTCGCTGTCAGAGGTTGATTTTAGCTATGGGTATTCAAGATACATTGCCAAATATTGAGGGAGTAGCGACATATTGGGGGAAAGCCGTTGCTCACTGTCCTTATTGCCATGGTTATGAATTGCGGGGTAAATCCTTGGGGGTTCTGGCAAGTAGTGAATTAGCCATGCATCAAGCCCTTATGCTGCCTGATTGGGGACCGACGACATTATTTACGCAACAAGCCTTTGTTCCCAACGATGGCGAACGACATACCCTTGCCAAACGGCAAGTACAAATTGAAACCACCCCGATAGTTTCAGTGCATGGTGATGGTGAATTGCTCACCCACGTGGTACTCGCAGATGGACGCACGGTTACATTACAAGGTTTATTTGTTGCGCCGCAAATCCAGTTGCCAACGCCTCTGATTGAGATGTTAGGTTTAGCGCTTGAAGCGGGCCCACTTGGTAATATTGTTAAAGTGGATGCGCAGAAGGAAAGTTCTTTGTCTGGAGTATTTGTTGCAGGTGATCTATCCAACCAGATGCAAAGTGCAACACTTGCCATCGCTTCGGGAACTATGGCGGGAATAGCGGTTCACCGTAGCCTTATTTTTACTTCCTAACTGACAAGTGCTATAGACGCACGTTAATCCGATTATTAATAGCGTCTCACAGTGGATAACTATTTGTCATGGTTTGCTGTAGTGGGACTTAGGCTGGTACGGTTGCTTGCCATATGGCTTGTATCGCGTGTGGTTCTCGGAGATTTTTATGTAACAAAAAACGACTGAAAATCGCTAGAATTTCGCGGTGTGTTTGAATCGAGATAAAAAAAAGCCCGCTTAAACTAAGCGGGCCGCAAAAAATGCATTTGCAATCAACAAATTGAAGGAAGGAAGTCAAGCATAAGAACCAGGGATGAACTGACATCTTAAAAAGACACCAGTTTAAAAGTTCTTTGTTTTCCATATCCGCTAGCGGATATCTCCTGAAAACAAGCACATTCTAGTGCGTCCCTAGGGCTCAAGCAAACGAGAAAAATTGCCTAGACACATTAGCAAAACTAATGACTGATTAAGTGATCTGGCTCACTTAAGTCACTATTTAGCTTGATTAACAACTTGTCAGTCAGAATTAATGCATAAAAATACACTTCAATAAACTCATCATTGCTACCACTTTGTTAAATCTTGCCTCTTAGCGAGAAAACCTCATCTTTTACTGCGGCATTGCCATGAAAAATTTTGCTTGTATAGTACTTGCTGCAAAAGAGCGTTAAGCCGGACATCACCAAAAGGACGATAAAAGATGGCATTAAGATTTCGCCTTGCCCAGCAAGGTTTATTAGTGGCCACATTGGGTATGGCGTTGGCCGCCTGCCAGAGTGGTAATACGCCAGAAGAGGCCGCACAGCAGGTCAGCGCCAACAAATTGGTTTACCCTGAAACCCGAAAAGACAACTTAGTCGAGACTATTCACGGTGTTGCAGTGGCGGATCCTTACCGTCACCTTGAAGAAAACACGCCAGAAACCGAAAGTTGGGTCAAAGAACAACAGGCCTTTGGTCAAGCATACTTGGCGAAGATCCCCAACAAACAAGCCGTGGTTGACCGTATCACAGAGCTGTGGAACTACGAGAAAATCTCAGCTCCTTTCGAGAATGGCGATAACCAGTTTTATTACCGTAACGATGGTTTACAAGCGCAATCGGTGCTCTATGTAAAAGGCAAAGACGGCGTTGAGAAACCTGTACTGGATCCAAATAGTTTTTCAGCCGATGGAACTGTGGCGCTTTCCGGCGTATCAGTCAGTAATGACGGCAAGATTTTAGCTTATGGTGTGTCTAAGTCAGGCTCTGACTGGCAGCAGTGGCAGTTTATCGATATTGCCACGGGTAAAAAGCTTAAAGATGAACTCAACTGGATTAAATTCTCCAGCGCGGTGTGGGATAAGGAAAACCAAGGTGTTTTCTATGCCCGTTACGATGCGCCAGCGGGTGGTGATTTACTGGCCGATGTGAATTTTAATCAAAAAGTGTATTACCACAAATTAGGCACAGATCAGCGCCAAGATTTATTGATTTACGAACGCCCACAAAATAAAGATTGGGGCTTCGGCATCGATGTGTCTGAGCAGGGCGAATATTTACTGTTGTCAATTTCCCAAGGCACAGACAAACGTAATCGTTTCTTCTATAAATCACTGTTTGAACCTAAAGCGCAGGTGGTGGAATTAATCCTTAACCTCGAAGCGGAATATGAGTTTTTAGGTAATGATGGCGCCGTATTTTATTTCAAGACCGATTTAGATGCGCCAAACGGTAAAGTGATTGCCATCGATACCCGTAATAGTGATAAATCCCAGTGGCAAACCATTATTCCAGAATCGAAAGATCCTATTAATAAAGTGGCCATTATTAATGACCATTTAGTCGTGAGTTATTTGCACGATGTATTGGGACAGTTATCGATTTTCAGCATGGGCGGACAAAAGCGTCAAGATGTCACTTTACCTGGTAAAGGTAATGTCGCCGGACCTTTCGGCAAGGCGAGCAAAGACTATTTCTACTATGTCTTTAACAGCTATATTCAACCCGAAACCACCTATAAGTTCGATTTTAAAACGGCAGAGTCGACAGTGGTCGCTAAGCCGCAGGTGTCGTTCAATCCCGATGACTATGTGTCTGAGCAAGTATTTTACACCAGCAAGGACGGTACTCGCGTCCCTATGATGGTGTCCTACAAGAAGGGGCTGGTGAAGAATGGTCAAAACCCAACGCTACTCTATGCCTATGGTGGTTTTGCGATTTCAATGACTCCGCGTTTTAGTCCTGCCAACATCGCTTGGTTAGATATGGGCGGCATTTACGCCGTACCAAGTTTGCGTGGCGGCGCGGATTACGGTGAAAGCTGGCACCAAGCAGGGATGTTCGATAAGAAGCAAAATGTGTTTGATGACTATTTTGCGGCGGCCGAATACCTAATCAACGAAAAATATACTAACAGCACTAAGTTAGGTGCTTATGGTCGCAGTAACGGTGGTTTGTTGATGGGCGCTGCTGTCACTCAACGCCCTGAACTGTTTGCCGCTGTGTTACCGGCCGTGGGTGTGCTGGATATGCTGCGCTTCCATAAGTTCACCATTGGCTGGGCTTGGACCAGTGAATACGGCAGTGCTGACAACGCTGAACAATTCCCTGCGTTATTGGCTTACTCGCCATACCACAACGTTAAAGCGCAGGCCTATCCTGCGACTATGGTGATGACGGCCGATCACGATGACCGCGTGGTACCGCTACACAGCTTTAAGTTTGCCGCCATGATGCAAGAGAAGCAGCAGGGCGATAAACCCGTCATTATGCGCATTGAGTCCAATGCAGGGCACGGTGCGGGCAAACCGACGGCGATGAAGATCGACGAGTTTGCCGACATTTACAGCTTCCTGTGGCAAAGCTTCGGGCTGACATTGCCGCAAACCCTCGCAAAATAGCGAACTATGTTAATGAAATGGGGTCGTTTGACCCCATTGTTATTTACAAATCCCTCAATTGCGCTGAAACCCGCGCTATCCCTATCTATATCTTCGTCGGGTCATTCACAAGTCTTGTTTCCCTAGGTATAGTAAGCGTCAATTTTTCAACCAAAATTTGCTGATTTCAAATGACGTTTAATTGGCCCATTTCAGTCTATTACGAAGACACCGACGCAGGCGGCGTTGTCTATCATTCGAACTATCTCAATTTTTTTGAGCGGGCGCGAACCGAGTGGTTAAGAGCCTTAGGGGTAAGCCAGACTGCACTGTTAGCCGATGATACGGCGTTTGTGGTTAAGCGGGCGGAATTGGATTTTAAAAAAGCCGCGCGTTTTGAACAGAACCTTATTGTAGAAACTAAGGTCATAGAGTTGAAAAAGGCCTCGTTGGTATTTCATCAACGTTTGGTTGATCATCAGGGAGACTGTTATTGTGAAGGTACAGTGCTAGTGGCCTGTGTTGCCTTATCACGAATGCGGCCCCGAGCTATTCCCTTAAATATTGTGCAGGAGTTTGACAGTGCAAGCTGATATGTCGATTGTTGGGTTATTTTTACAAGCCAGTTTATTAGTGAAATTTGTGATGTTCACCTTACTTTGCTTGTCTGTAATGTCTTGGACGGTGATTTTACAACGCCGTAGCTTATTGACATCTGCAAAAAGTAAATCGGCAAAATTTGAAGATAAATTTTGGTCAGGCGTTGATTTAAATCGTCTGTATAAAGAATTATCGGCTCGTCCAGATAATACTGGCTTAGAGTCATTATTTGTGACGGGTTTTAAAGAATATTCACGTCTAAATAAATTAAATAGCAAAGTGCCCGATGCGGTGATGGATGGGACTTCACGTGCCATGCGCGTTACCTTATCCCGTGAATTAGAAAAGTTAGAGGCCAACTTACCTTTATTGGCAACCATTGGTTCGACTAGCCCTTATATCGGTTTGTTTGGTACGGTATGGGGTATTATGAATTCATTTATCGCTATCGGCTCAATGGAGAACGCGACGCTCGCCATGGTGGCACCAGGTATTGCAGAAGCACTGATCGCAACTGCAATGGGTCTATTTGCGGCAATCCCAGCTGTTATCGCTTACAACCGTTTTGCCACCCAAGTTGAAAAACTGGAAATCGGTTACGCTAACTTTATGGAAGAGTTCTCTAGCATCCTGCATCGCCAAGCGTACAGTGAGAAGGAAGGCGTATAATGCAAGTCGGTTATCAGCGTAAACGTCGTCGCCCCGTTGCCGAAATCAACGTGGTGCCTTATATCGACGTCATGCTCGTGCTGCTGATTATTTTCATGGTAACAGCGCCGATTGTGACCCAAGGGGTGAAAGTGGAGCTGCCGCAAGGTGCCGCCGAAGTGCTGCCTGCGGACAGTAAGCCGCCAGTAGTAGCGTCTATCGATGCCGACGGCGCTTATTTCCTTAATCAGGGCGGTTCCAATAACGAAGAGATGGAATTGGATGAGTTAGCCACCGCCGTTGCGGCGATCATGGTGACTGAGCCTGAGCGCCCAGTGGTGGTGAAAGCCGATAGAAATATTCCTTACGATAACGTGATCCAATTGATGGTGACCCTGCAGCAGGCAGGCGTTCCCTCAGTCGGTTTGATGACGGATTCACCCAAGGAGAAATAGGTGGCGGATAATTCAAATGTTGCATTACCTCTGTCGATTTCAGCAGGTATTCATATTGGCGTGATAATTATTCTGGCTATTGGCATAGATTTCACCCATAAACCTGAACCTGTGCAACAAGTTAGCGCCCCTGCAGTAAAAGCTGTTATGGTTGATCAGCAAAAAGTGGCTAATCAAGTTGAAAAGCTTAAGCAGGAAAAGCGCGATGCCGAGCGCCGCGAACGTGAGCGCCAAGCCGAACTTGAGCGCAAAGCACAGGAAGCAAAGCAAGCCCGTGAGCGTGAACAGGCACAGTTGAAGAAACTGGCGGAAGAACGTAAGCAGCAGGAAATTGAGACCCAAAAGGCCAATGATGCCGCGAAAGCCGCGCAGGTGAAGCAGCAACAGGAAAAGGAAAAAGCGCAGAAAGCTGAAGCCGACCGCAAGCAGAAGGAGCAGGAACGTAAACTTGCTGAAGATGCAGCTCAAAAAGCGGCGGAAAAACGCAAAGTAGAAGAAGCTGCAGCCGCGAAAGCCGAGGCTGACCGTAAGCAGAAGGAAGCCGAAGCCAAGGCGAAAGCAGAAGCTGACGCTAAGGCCAAAGCGGAGGCAAAAGCCAAGGCCGATGCTGAAGCGAAAGCAAAAGCCGAAGCTAAGGCAAAAGCGGATGCTGAAGCCAAGGCGCGTGCCCAGCAAGAGCAGGAAATGGCCGATGCGTTAGCCGCCGAGCAGGCTGCGTTATCGCAAACCATGAATAAGCAAATGCAAACGGAAGTGGGTAAATACACCGCGATGATTAAATCGACGATTCAACGTAACCTAGTGGTTGACGAGTCGATGCGCGGTAAAACCTGTACTGTTTCTGTGCGTTTAGCCAATGATGGTTTTGTGATCAGCAGTCAGACGCAGGGGGGCGATCCTAATGTGTGCCGTGCAGCAAAAGCGGCGATCTTAAAAGCGGGCAAGTTACCAGTGTCTCCGGATCCTGCGGTTTATAACTTGATGAAAGAAATTAACTTAATCGTTGAACCAACGTTTAATTAAAGGAGTCCCATGAAAATTTTGGCAAAATGGTTAGCATTGGCGGTTCTGCTTTGCACTATGCCGGCAAAAGCGGCGCTGGATATTGTGATCACTGAGGGTGTGGATGCGGCGCGTCCAATCGCAGTGATGCCATTCCAATGGCAAGGTGCGGGTGCGCCACCCCAGGCGATTGCCGATGTGGTGATGTCTGACTTAATTCGTAGCGGTACCTTCAAACCATTAGATGAATTAGGGTTACCACAACGTGGTATCGGTGCCTTAGCCCAGTTTGACGCGAGCGCGTGGGCCAATGTCGGTGCCGAAGCTGTCGTCGTGGGGTCGGTAAAACCTTATGGTACGGATCAGTTTTTGGTGAGTTTTGACCTTATCGATTTGGTTAAAGCGCAAAACCAAGCGTTAAAAGGGCCTACCAGTGCGACAGAATTTTTGATGGACAGTCGCCAAACAGTGATTTCTGCGGCGCAGTTCCGTCAATATGGCCACCGGATAAGCGATATCGTCTATGAGAAGCTGACTGGTATTCGTGGTGCGTTCTTAACCCGTATTTCCTACGTGGTGGTGAATCACACTCAGAAAGCCGCTTATTCACTGATGATCGCCGACTATGACGGTTACAACGAGCAAATGTTACTGCGCTCTCCAGAACCGCTGATGTCGCCTTCTTGGTCGCCTGATGGTCGTCGTTTAGCTTATGTAAGCTTTGAAAACAAAAAGGCTGAGATTTTTGTTCAGGATCTTTACACCCAAGTACGTACAAAGGTTAGCAGCTTCCCAGGCATTAACGGTGCACCCACTTTCTCGCCCGATGGTAAATCCTTGGCTGTGACCCTCTCAAAGGATGGTCAACCTGAGATTTACGTTATCGATATCGCTACTAAGGCGGCAAAACGTATTACCAACCACTATTCCATCGATACTGAGCCTTCTTGGTATCCCGATGGCAAGTCATTGTTGTTTACCTCCGAGCGCGGTGGTAGACCACAGTTATATCGTGTAGATTTAAATTCAGGCAAAGTGACCCGTGAAACCTTTGAAGGTGAATGGAATTTAGGTGGTTCGATTACCCCTGATGGTCGCAGCATGATTTTTGTGAATCGCACAAACGGTAAATTTAATATTGCACGTATGGATTTAAGTACGCGCTTTATGCAGGTGCTGACATCGACACGTTTGGACGAATCTCCAAGTGTGGCCCCTAATGGTACTATGGTGATTTATGGCACCACGTATCAAGGCAAGCAAGTTTTAGCAGCTGTTTCTACGGACGGACGCTTTAAAGCGAGATTACCGGTAGGTCAGGGCGAGGTGAAATCACCTTCTTGGTCTCCGTTTCTCTAATGTATTAGCTCGATTTATTCACATTTAATTTTATAAGGAACAGATAATGGATCTGAACAAGTTGTTAAAAGCTATGTTGGTAGCACTTCCAATTATGGCTATTAGTGCGTGTAGCTCAACTTCTGAATCAGAAACTGATGCAATGGGCTCTACAAACGGTTCTGGTAGCGAACTGAATGGTGGTGGCGTTCAAACTGGCGGTATTGGTGGAATGTTGTCACCTGAAGAGCAACAACGTCAGCAACTCGAGCAGTTGAGAAAAGAACACATCATTTACTTCGACTTCGACCGCAGTGAAGTTCAAACTGAATTCGCCGCCGTACTCGAAGCCCACGGTACTTATTTAGTTGAGCACCCAAGCGTACGCGTATTGATTGAAGGTCATGCCGACGAGCGTGGCACGCCAGAATACAACATCGCACTGGGTGAGCGTCGTGCTAAAGCTGTTGCTAAATACTTACAAGGCATGGGTGTACAACCTAGCCAAATGAGCATCGTAAGCTATGGCGAAGAGAAGCCACTTGACTTCACTCGTACCGATGAAGGTTTTGCTAAAAACCGTCGTGCAGTTTTAGTTTACTAAGATTGAATTACGGAGAGTAACTAGATGAAACGTGCCGTCTTAATTACGGCAATGTTCTTCGGCGCAGGAGCTGCAGTGGCAGCTCCTGCTCCTGTTGAAGATATTGCTGGTGGTTCAGGTGATGACAGACTTGCTCGTTTAGAGCGCATTGTAAAATCGAGACAACAAAGCGAAATTGATATGCAGCGCCGTCTGGATACTTTGCAACAAGAAGTTCTCGACTTACGTGGTTTGACTGAACAACAGAATTATCAAATAGAGCAGATGCAACAACGTCAGCGTCAGCTTTACGATGAAATTGCCAATTTATCCTCCAAAGCCGCTGCTGCGCCAGCTGCTTCTACCCCTGCAACGCCCGCTGCTGTGGCAGCAAGTGCCAATGCCGCCGCCAGTAGCTTAAGTGAAACGGCCAGCTACGAAAGTGCGGTGAACTTAGTGCTAAAAGAGCGCAAGTATGACGATGCTATTCCAGCGTTTCGTGCCTTCATTAAACAGTATCCAGATTCAGTCTATGCCGCCAACGCCAACTATTGGTTAGGACAGTTACTGTTTAATAAGAGTGAATTTGCTGAAGCCAAACAAGCCTTCAACACTGTCGTGACCCGTTTTAGTGATTCCAACAAACGTGGCGACAGTCTAGTGAAGCTTGGCATGATCGCAGAGAAAACCGGTGATAAAGCCGGCGCGACTCAATACTACCAACAAGTAGTAAAAGACTACGCCAACAGCGCTGCAGCACGCATTGCACAACAACAATTGGCTGCAATTAAAGCATAATTAACTAAAAAACATACTCTTAGTCTGTTTTTCATGCAAACGACAAAAAATTGGGAATTTACGCTTGCATGGGAAAATGAAAAAGGTATTATAGGCGCCCTCGGAACGGCGAGGTCGTTCGGGGCGCAAAATACCAGTAAATGGGTCGTTAGCTCAGTCGGTAGAGCAGTTGGCTTTTAACCAATTGGTCGAAGGTTCGAATCCTTCACGACCCACCACTTACTCTAGTAAATAGAATAAGTTAGCGGTATTTGAAGTGTTGTAAATAAGATGGGTCGTTAGCTCAGTCGGTAGAGCAGTTGGCTTTTAACCAATTGGTCGAAGGTTCGAATCCTTCACGACCCACCACTTTTCTGGAAGTGTAAAATTCAGAGTCCTTAGATGGGTCGTTAGCTCAGTCGGTAGAGCAGTTGGCTTTTAACCAATTGGTCGAAGGTTCGAATCCTTCACGACCCACCACTTTTCTGGAAGTGTAAAATTCAGAGTCCTTAGATGGGTCGTTAGCTCAGTCGGTAGAGCAGTTGGCTTTTAACCAATTGGTCGAAGGTTCGAATCCTTCACGACCCACCACTCTTCTGAGAGTGTAAAATTCAGAGTCCTTAGATGGGTCGTTAGCTCAGTCGGTAGAGCAGTTGGCTTTTAACCAATTGGTCGAAGGTTCGAATCCTTCACGACCCACCACTTTTCTGAGAGTGTAAAACTCAGAGTCCTTAGATGGATCGTTAGCTCAGTCGCTTATTTTATAAAGCTAGGGCAGTTGGCTTTAAACCAATCGGTAGAATGGTTTAAATCCTTCATGATTCACCACTTTTCTGAGAGTGTAAAACTCAGAGTCCATAGATGGGTCGTTAGCTCAGTCGGTAGAGCAGTTGGCTTTTAACCAATTGGTCGAAGGTTCGAATCCTTCACGACCCACCACTTTTCTGAGAGTGTAAAATTCAGAGTCTTAGATGGGTCGTTAGCTCAGTCGCTTATTTTATAAAGCGAGGGCAGTTGGCTTTAAACCAATCAGTCGAATGGTTTAAATCCTTTACGATTCGCCACTTTTCTGAGAGTGTAAAACTCAGAGTCCTTAGATGGGTCGTTAGCTCAGTCGGTAGAGCAGTTGGCTTTTAACCAATTGGTCGAAGGTTCGAATCCTTCACGACCCACCACTCTAAATCTCCTAGTAAACTCTTCCTCAGCTTACAATCCCAAAGCATTTTCGCGTTATATTCAGCATTTTCTACTTTTGTCTCATAGACTTATTGCCAATGTTACTCGCTTGTTAAATTGTCCATATTGGCTGCGGACAAATAATAACAACTGGGGAAACATAAAATGAAACAAGCAAAACTTAGCTTGCTTTACTCTGCAACCTTATTGGCATTTATGGGCTCTGCCAATGCGGCTTCTTTAAAAAATACTGACGTTGAATTTGGTGGCTATATCAAGGCGGACGTGATGTTCAGCGATTATGGCAATGGGGCACCCGATTCGGGGGATTTATCCCGTCAGTTTTATGTACCGGGTACCATTTACGGTAAAGACGGCAACGGTAACCAAGTGGTGGATTTCCAAGCCCGTGAAACGCGATTCAATTTTAAGGCGGCAACGGATCTTGATGGCCATAGCTTGTCGGGCTTTATTGAACTGGATTTTATGACCCACACCGATGGCAATGAGCGGGTGTCTAACAGCTATTCACCACGTATCCGCCATGCCTATGTGTCCTATGATAATTGGACCGTAGGTCAAACCTGGACCACTTTCCAAAACCCTGCGGCCTTGCCTGAAAACCTCGACTTTGTGGGGGCTGCAGATGGTACGCCCTTTGTGCGTCAATCGTTACTGCGTTATACCCATGGCAACTTCCAATTTGCGATAGAAAACCCTGAAACAACGGTAACTCCGAATCAAGGTGGCGCACGCATCACCAGTGGTAATGGTGTCGTGCCTGATGTGGTGGCGCGATATAATCTCAAGACGGACGGCGGCGCCTCATTCTCATTTGCGGGTATTGCTCGTCAACTCAATTTAGAAACCAAAATCGGTGCGACCCAAATCGATAGTTCGAGCTTTGGCTATGGCGCCAGTGTGGCGGGGATTATCCCCATTGGTAAAGATGATCTGCGCTTTACCGCAACCTATGGTGACGGTTTAGGGCGTTATATGGCGCTTAACTACATTAATGCGGGTGTGTTAGATGCGAGCGGCGATATTGAATCCATTCGTACCTTCGGCGGCTTTGTGTCTTACCGTCATTGGTGGAACGAGCAGTGGCGCACCAGTGTAACACTCTCTGGTATGCAAGCGGATAATGATGTGGCTTTAACAGGCACTGGGGTGAATAAGGATGCTTATTCTGGCTATATCAACCTGTTGTATTCCCCTAGTAAACCACTGACCTTTGGGGTGGAATATATGTACGCCCAAAACAGTAAAGAGAATGGTGATGATGGTGATTTAAGCCGGATCATCTTCTCGGCGAAGTATGTGCTCTAACGTTTGATGTAATAAATAAAAAGGAGACCTCAGGTCTCCTTTTTATTTGGTATTGGGATTAACCTAATAGGTTGTTATCGCGAACATATTGTTCGAAATCGGTGCAACCACCTACGTGTTTTTCATCAACGAAAATCTGTGGCACAGTTTCGACTGGCTTGCCGACAGTTTTCTCGAGATCCGCTTTAGAAATCCCTTCGGCGTGAATATCCACGTATCTAAATTTAAAGTCATCACGTTTTTCAACGAGTTGCTCTGACAGTTGTACTGCTCGCACGCAATAAGGACAGCCAGGACGGCCAAAAATAACAACGTACATAATAGCTCCTTAGGATTACTTTAAGCGTTTTATACCATAGCGCTAACCGAATTGATAATGTCAGATGTGTTTATTTTCAGTTTGATAGCGCCCTTGGTAATCGAAATAGCTTTCGAGCAGATCCCAGCCTTTTTTATGCTTTTTCAGCAGTAACAGATCTGGCATCCGAAAGGCGGCGCTATCGGTAATCAGCTCAGACACTTTTTTGTATTGCTTAGGTTTTAGGCCCGGCGTGCGACTATGGGGGAAAATAAACAACGCATACAAGGCACGCCATTGGGCGGGCGTTTGCAGTTTAAAGCGTCGATTAAACTCGTTTCCTTCAATGTCCAGATATTGCACCTTAAGATCGCCTGCATCATCCATTAACGTCATATGCTGGCAGCGGAACAGATGATGGTGTTGCTTATTCAATACTTGTTTAAGGCGCTTATCGGGGTCGATTAAGGTCGACTGGCAATGCTGGCAAATACGCGCTGCTATGTCGTTCTCTTGTCCGCAATCGGGACAGGATTTAGACCTAAATCGAAAGTCACATTGCTGCTTTTGTCCATGATGCTCGACTATGCCCTGACAGCGACGGCCAAAGTGCTCGATAATATCGCCATCATTGTCCGTTAATCCCCAAAAGATATTGGCAAACTGACAGACAGGGCAGTGCACTTGTACCGGAACCGACTTGCTATTGGGCTTAGCTTGGCCGACTTCTGGAAAATACAAATCATAGCCATTGGCCGCGTAATCAATCACTAAACAATCTTTTTTACCTTCACAGATCCTAAGACCGCGGCCAATCATTTGCTGAAACAAACTCACGGATGCGGTGGGGCGTAAAATCGCAATTAAATCCACATGGGGCGCATCGAATCCGGTGGTCAATACCGCGACGTTGACGAGGAACTTAAGCTCTCTGGCTTTAAAGCGCTCGATAAGTTCATCACGCTCATTATCTGGCGTTTGCGCCGTGACGATTGCTGTTTGCTTGCTGTGTTTCTTGTTCAGCTGGCTGACAATTTCTTCAGCATGGCGAACCGTCGCCGCAAAAATAATGATCCCCTGGCGGTGGTGACTCAGTTCAATCAGTTGCTTCACAATCGCTGTTGTCGCGCGTCCGGCGTGGTTCAGCAGCGCATTGACTTGGACCTCGGGATATTCGCCATTGTCATTGGGCTTGATTTGGCTGAAGTCATATTGGGCACTTAAACCATCAAACAAGGTGGGCGCGGTTAAATAACCTTGTTTAATCAGCGGACGGATGGGGAGCTCGAAAATACACTGCTCGAAGATCCCAAGTTCAGGCGAGCCAACTTTGCCATGGTAATGGCGTTTGTAAATCCAGTCCGTACCGAGCCGATAGGGAGTGGCCGTTAGGCCTAATAACCTCAGCTTGGGATTACGCTGCTGTAAATGACTTAAGATCTGCTGATATTGGCTGGTTTTTTCGAGGCTGACTCTGTGGCACTCATCGATAATCACTAGCGAGAAGGGCTCATCGAATTGATTTAATGCGCGCGCGGCGGATTGAATACTGGCCACGACGGTTTTGCCGTCAGTCGATTTTTGATTTAACCCAGCGGAGTAAATGCTGGCCTCAGTCGTCAGTAATCCCACTTTTTGCGCGTTTTGGGCAACCAGTTCCTTCACATGGGTTAAAACCAGCACTCGTCTTCTGGCGATGCGGGCGAGCTCGGCAATAACGATACTTTTTCCGGCTCCCGTTGGTAGGACTAACACGGCGGAATCGGTGCTTTTTTTAAAATGCGCGATGGCGGCATCGACGGCTTGTTGCTGGTAATCCCTGAGGGTAACGCTTGGGCTGGAATTAACTGACACGCTGCTAGCTATTCTTGGTCGATTGAGTTTGGCGCCAAGCTTAACACAGAACCAAAAAAATGCCCCTTGGTTGGAGGGGCAACTAAGAGAAAGGGGCAATCAGGCACTTTCTCAACAGGGTTTGCTTCATTTAAAGGAACCTGTACTCGACGGAGCAAGGTTCAAACGTACAGGAGCTAAAGCTGCGCTTAACCGTGATAAATCACGATTAAGCGCGGGATAACGATTACTCGTTACGATTCAAGCGAGTTTCAATCAAGGTCTCAATCACGGCTGGATCGGCCAGCGTAGATGCATCACCTAAGTTGGTCACTTCGTTAGCGGCAATCTTACGCAGGAAACGGCGCATGATTTTGCCAGAACGGGTTTTAGGTAATCCTGTCGCCCACTGGATAAGATCCGGTGTGGCCAGGGCACCAATTTCTTTGCGAACCCATTGGCGCAGCTCTTGGCGAAGTTCTTCACTCTCTTCTGTACCACGGGTTAACGTCACATAAGCGTAAATACCTTGGCCTTTAATATCATGGGGATAGCCCACAACGGCGGCTTCGGCGACCAGTTCGTGTGACACCAGTGCACTTTCTACTTCTGCTGTGCCTAATCTGTGGCCGGAGACGTTAATCACATCGTCCACACGGCCAGTGATCCAGTAGTAACCGTCTTCATCGCGGCGCGCGCCGTCACCGGTAAAGTACATGCCACGGAAGGTTTTGAAGTAGGTCAGTACGAAGCGTTCATGGTCGCCATATACGGTACGCATTTGGCCTGGCCATGAGTCGAGCAGCACTAAGTTACCTTCGGTCGCGCCTTCTAAAATGTTACCCATGTTGTCCACGAGCGCCGGTTGTACCCCAAAGAAGGGGCGAGTCGCCGAGCCGGGTTTGGTATCGGTTGCACCTGGTAATGGGGTGATCAAAATGCCGCCCGTTTCGGTTTGCCACCAAGTATCGACAATTGGGCAATGTTCATGGCCGATGACCTCGTGGTACCAGCGCCAAGCTTCTGGGTTGATAGGTTCACCCACAGAGCCCATGATGCGCAGCGAGCTGCCATCATACTTGTCAAAATGCTGTTTACCTTCGGCCATCAGTGCACGGATAAGTGTTGGTGCCGTATAGAGAATATTTACCTTGTGACGGTCAATCATCTCGCCTAAACGTGCTGGGCTTGGGTAATTAGGGATCCCTTCGTGGATTAGCACGGTCGCCCCGTTCGCCAGTGGGCCGTACACCATGTAGGAATGACCCGTGATCCAACCCACGTCGGCGGTACACCAGTAAATCTCACCGGGTTTGTAATCGAACACATACTCGTGGGTCATAGAGGCATACACCATATAACCGCCGGTGGTGTGCAATACGCCCTTGGGATTACCGGTTGAACCTGAGGTATAAAGTAAGAAGAGCGGATCTTCGGCGCCCATTTCTTCAATGGCGCAGTGCTCGGATGCAGTTTCAACCAGAGAGTGCCACCACACATCGCGGCCTTCTACCCAGTCAACCTTGCCGCCAGTACGTTTAAGTACAATCACCTTCTCAACGCTGGTGACATCGGGATGTTTTAGCGCATCGTCGATGTTGCGTTTGAGTGGGATCGCGCGGCCACCACGCATACCTTCATCGGCAGTGATAACCACCTTAGATTTACCGTCGATGACCCGTGAAGCGATAGAATCGGGTGAGAAGCCACCAAAGACAACCGAGTGCACGGCACCGATGCGGGCACAGGCCAGCATAGCCACAGCCGCTTCTGGCACCATTGGCATATAAATGGTCACAATATCCCCACGGCGCACGCCTTGGCTGCGTAGAGCGTTGGCAAACTTACACACTTGAGTGTGAAGCTCACCGTAGGTGATTTTACGTTGTTCGCTGGCGTTATCGCCTTCCCAAATGATGGCAACGCGGTCGCTGTGTTCTGCTAGATGGCGATCTAAGCAGTTGGCTGAGGCGTTTAGGGTGCCGTCGTAGAACCAGTTAATCGATAAGTTATGATCGTCAAAAGTGGTTTTTTTGATTTTAGTGTATGGCTTTATCCAATCGATCCGTTTGCCGTGCTCTCTCCAGAAACCCTCTGGATTGACAATCGACTCTTGGTACATTTTTTTATATTGATCGTTATTTACAAGTGCATTGGCAGCGATATTGCCGGAGACTTTGTAGAGAGACTGCGAGCTCATAGGGCTTCCCTTTCTAAAAATTGCGTAGTCTGAGTATGGTATGCAAGGGGCTGGCAACTCCATTAGACCTTGGTCTAGTTTTAAAATCTCCTTTATATTTAGGCTGTTGCACTCGAAAATCTGGCTAGATTTCAGCCATTATTTATCGCACAATAATGGAAAAAAGAGCAAAAATATGAATCTAACCTTAGTCGTCGCCGTTATTGCTATTTGTTATGTCTCACTTTTATTCCTTTTAGCCTGGGGCGCGGAGCGTTGGTTTAGCGGCGTGACCAAGAAGCTGCAGGTTGGCATTTATGGCTTAAGTCTGGCGGTTTATTGTTCTTCCTGGAGCTTTTTAGGCACTGTAGGGCAGTCGGCTAATGATTTTTGGTCCTTCATCCCGATTTTTATCGGTCCTATCATTATTTTCACCTTAGGTTTTGGCATGCTGCGCAAGATGGTTCTCGTGTCCAAGGCGCAAAATATTACCTCGGTCGCCGACTTTATCGCCGCCCGTTACGGTAAGTCACAAACCTTGGCGGCCATTGTTACCCTCATCGCGCTATTTGGCATCATGCCCTACATTGCCCTGCAACTTAAGGCGATGGTATTTAGCCTTAATTTGTTTCAGCCAGCAGACGATCCTTTAAACGGCATTACTATCCCTTTACTTATCACAGCATTGCTGGCGATTTTTGCCATTCTATTTGGGACGCGTAAGCTCGACGCTACCGAGCATAACCCCGGCATGATGCTGGCGATTGCCTTTGAATCGTTAGTCAAACTGGCGGCATTTTTGCTGGTGGGGATTGTGATTAGCTTTGGGGTGTTCGACGGTTTTGGTGATATCTGGCAGCAGGCGAGCGAAAGAGCCTTAATTAATTACCCAAATCCTCGCATCGAAGCCTTAATGCCTGAGCTGCTCGTCGGCATGGCGGCATTTTTATGTATGCCGCGGCAATTCCACGTGATGGTGGTGGAGTGCGCCGATGAGTCGGTGTTGTCCAAGGGGCGCTGGTTATTCCCGCTGTATTTGGCCTTGTTTGGCTTATTCGTTGGGCCACTGGCCCTAGCGGGTAAAGTCATCCTTGGGGATAGCGTTGCCGCCGACACTTATGTGATCAATTTACCGCTTGCGTTAGACCATCCATTGCTGGCCGTGATTGCGCTGTTAGGTACGTTATCCGCGGCAACAGGCATGGTGATTGTGGCGGTAGTGACAATAAGCGTGATGGTGAGTAACGAGTGGCTGGTGCCAGTGATGCTGCGCACGGGCAATATCCGTGAGAAAAACTTTAGCCAGTTTTCGCAGATGTTGTTAAATGCACGCCGCCTTGCCATCGTCATCATCCTTGGCCTGGGTTATGGCAGTTATCTGGCGCTCGCCGACAGTGACTCCTTGTCGCACCTTGGGATGTTATCCTTTGGGGCGTTTGCCCAGCTGGCTCCCGCGCTGGTGGGAGGCCTCTATTGGAAGCACGGTAATCGTGCCGGGGTGTTTTTAGGTTTAAGTGTGGGTTTTGGTCTGTGGTTTTATATCATGCTGAGCGGCATGAATGACGGCCAAAATGTGGCGACCTTGTTGTCGAGTAATATCGACCTGTTAGATGCCATTACCCCCAATGTGCGCGATGCCCTCACGGCCTTGTTCGCCAATATTGCCTGCTATATCTTAGGCTCTATTTGGTTTCGGGCGGGGGTGGCCGAGCGTATTCAGGCCAGCGCCTTTGTCAGCCCGGGTAAGCTTAAAAATAATGCCAATAAGAAAAATGGCCCAATCTCTCAGCAGGATTTATTGATCTTAGCCAGCCGCTTTGTGAGCCCAACTCGCGCCTATGAAAGCTTTAGCCGATTCTCCACCGAGGCGGTCAAGAGTGACAGCTGGCACAAGGCCGCGACACCTGAGCTTATCGCCCACACCGAGCGCTTACTCGCCGGAGTGCTTGGCGCTTCCAGTGCCTCCTTGGTAATGGACTCGGTTTTACAGGGGCGAGACTTGGCCTTGGATGAAGTCTTTAGCCTAGTGGATGAAGCTTCGTCCAAAATCATGCTCAGCCAAGATATGCTGCGCGGTGCTATTGAGCATGCCTATGAAGGGATGAGCGTTATCGACAGCGATCTCAACTTGGTGGCATGGAACTACAAATACGTCGAGCTGTATCAATATCCTGAGGGATTTTTACAGCAAGGGATGCCGATTGGCGAAGTGATCCGCTTTAACGCGGCGCGGGGATATTGCGGCGAGGGGGACATTGAGTCACAGGTCGAAAAACGCGTACAGCATATGCGTAACGGCACGCCGCATACCTCAGAGCGGCAACGTAAAGACGGCAAAGTGATTAAAATTCAAGGCAATCCTATGCCCGATGGCGGCTTTGTGATGACCTTTACCGACATCACTCAATACCGTGAGCAGGAACGGGCTTTACTTGAGGCCAATGAAACCCTCGAATCGCGCGTTAAAGAGCGTACCTACGAATTAGCCATGCTAAACAGTGAGTTACTTGAGGCTAAGGCGCAGGAAGAAATGGCGAATGCTTCTAAGAGTCGCTTCTTAGCGGCGGTAGGGCACGACTTAATGCAACCCCTGAATGCGGCGAGATTGTTTACCGCTTCCTTGTCCCAATACCCTAATTTAGACCGCGAGGCGCGCACCACCCTATCCCATGTGAATAGCTCGCTCAAAACAGCGGGCGAGTTGCTCACCGACTTATTGGATATTTCGAAGCTGGATTCCGGCATGGTGGAAGTCAATCGCCGTGATTTTGCCATATCTGAGCTGCTCAATGGTCTGTCGGTCGAATTTGAGGCGATGGCGGCGGACAATCAAATTCGCTTTAAGATGATCCCCTGTAGCGCGACGGTCAACTCAGATCCTTCGCTACTGCGGCGCGTGCTGCAAAACTTCTTAACCAATGCTTATCGTTATGCCCGAGGTGGGCGGGTGCTGTTTGGCTGTCGCCATCGCGGCAGTGAGCTAGAGATCCAAGTATTGGATACGGGCTGCGGCATTGATGAGCATGAAACCCGTGAAATCTTCAAAGAGTTTAAGCGCTTAAATAATCCACGTAGTAAAAGCGTTAGCGGTCTTGGCCTTGGGCTAGCGATTGCCGATAGGATCAGCCGGGTACTAAACCACAGTATTCAAGTGTCCTCACAACTTGGACGTGGTTCAGTGTTCTCTATAAGTGTGCCTTTAGGGGAAACCGTGCGTCAGCCGCAGGTGAAGGCGTTGCCATCGCTATTGCAACCTTTGTCTGGGATTAAAGTACTGTGTATCGACAACGAAGAGGCCATTTTGGCGGGGCTTGAGAGTCTACTCAGCCGCTGGCAGTGTGAGGTGATTTGTGCCAAGGATTTAGCCGATGCACGTATAAAGTTGGGCCTAAAAGGGGTGGCACCGGATATTGTTTTAGCAGATTTCCACTTGGACGATGGCCAAAATGGTGTCGATGCGATGGACGGGATCCGCGCGCTCTATGGCAAAGAGTTACCGGGCATTTTAATCACTGCCAATACTCGCAAAGAACTGGTGGAGGATGTGCAGCGCCGCGGTTACCACTATATGGCGAAAATGATTAAACCGGCGGCGCTACGGGCGTTGATTTCGAGCCTAGTCAAGGCGAGTCGTTAAAGAAGAGGCCAACATCAGGATGTTGGCCCCATATTGAGTTCACTCGAGCTTAGAGCTTAAACGCCGCCAGTTTGGTATTGAGATTAAGCGATAGCTCGGCGAGGCTCTCGCTTTCTTGAGCAAGATAGGTGGCTGATTCAGACACTTCAAGCGCCGAACTATTAATCCCGCAGACGTTACGGTTCATTTCTTCTGCCACCGCGCTTTGCTCTTCGGCCGCGGTTGCGATCTGAGTGGCCATATCACTCACGTGCTTAATATGGGTCACAATGAGGGATAAATCGTTGCCTGCCTTTGTGGACTGATCAACGCTCTTTTCAGCCAGATCGCGGCTCGTATCCATCGCATTGGCAGCACTGACGGCACGTTGTTGTAATAGGGAAATAGTGTTTTGAATTTCCTCTGTCGATTGCCTCGTTCTGCTGGCTAATTGCCGCACTTCATCGGCCACCACGGCGAAACCTCGGCCCTGCTCACCGGCACGCGCCGCTTCAATGGCGGCGTTTAATGCTAATAAATTGGTTTGATCCGAAATAGCACTGATCACCGCCGTCACTTCACTAATTTGCATGATTTCTTCTTTTAACTTGTTCACTTGCTGCGTTGCTTGCTCCACTTCTTTGGCAAGCGCATGGATACCGTCAACGCTGGCGTGCACGTCCTTATCCCCAAGTCCGGCTTCGCGGGTGGCTTCTTTGGTGTCTTTCGCGGTACTTTCGGCATTATTGGCCACATCGGCAATGGTGGCGCTCATTTCGTTCATCGCCGTGGCTAACTGGGCGAGTTGGTCCCGCTGGTTGTTTACCGCTTGATTGGTTTCTTCGGCGGTCGATGCGATACGTGAAGCGGCTTGTGAGACATTGTCGGCGCTGTGGTTAGCCTCTGCCAGTGCCGTTCGAATGCTTGTCATGCTCTGATTGATATTGTGGGCGAGGGTCGCAAGTTCATCTTTGCCAGTGACCGCAAGCTGCGGCGTAAGGTTGCCAGTGGCGATGATTTGCATCGCGTTGTTCACTTGATCTAAGGGTTGAACAATAGAGCGACTGATAATGTAGCCCAGTGCCGCCATCAGCAGAATGAGAATAAGTGTAGTGCCGCCCATTAGCACATATTCATGCCAAATCGTGTTTTCAATGTCTTGCAGTAAAATCCCCGAGCCTAAAATCCAGCCCCAGGGTTTAAATCCCATCACTAAGGACATTTTCTGGGCTTTTTTGCCATTGCCTGTTACCCAAGGATATTGCAAGACACCTTGCTGACCATTGCGCCCTAACTCGACCATGCTGAACCAGTACTGCTCTGCGCCATTGTTGCCCATTTGCTGGCTGACTAACTCGGGTTTAACGGGGTGAACTATGATGTGGCGTGTTTCATCAATTACAAACAGGTAGTTGTCACCGTCGAACCGCATATTGTTAAGCATCTCTTTTGCGGCTTGTTGAGCCTGCTCTAGGGGTAAGTTTTGCTGTAAAGCTTGAATGCGACTGAGGGCTAAGCTGAGCACTGCATTGAGTCTGGCTTCACGTTCCGCCATCAAATTGCTTTTTAAGGTAGTGACAGAAAGGGTGAGAAGAATTAAGGCGCCGATAAGGGCTGTGATAAGTTGTAGCGCGAGTTTTCGGCTGACGGGAATGTCGGCGAGTTTAAACATAAAAGCTCCTTTTTCTTGGTCACGCTCACTAAGCTATCCTTTTTGCCTAGGTTTTTAGCGGCTGCTTATGAAACGTACTTATGTGGAAGTCAGTGTTATTAAGCATTACTGGCTTTAACTAATTTTCCAGTTAACTTGCTAAATAAATGTGAAAATAGTGAGATTTTATGCAATTTGTGAACAAGGTTATCTAAAGCGATTTTATGTGACGTCTTTCACTCAAAGTAAGGTGCTCCACATTAAGAGTACAAAAGATAACTCAATTCAGAGCCGGTTGAGTGAGCAGATTGAGTGAGCGGTTGAGTGAGTAGGGTTAGGATCGCAAAGCCAAAGCCTGAGGACTTTGAGAAGCAGTTCTGCCGAGCGTTAAGGCATTCGGCAGAACTGAAACTGAGCTGAACTGATATTTGGCTGAGTTTAGTTGGGCCAAGCTAAGATGTGCTGAGCTTGCATCACGAGTGCATTGTGATTGAACAACCTTAGCCGTGGCTGATAGTGATGCTCTCTGTCACCAGTGCCTCGCTTTGATTGGCATGGGGTGGGGCAATCGTTGCCGCCACTTGCTTCATCGCCCGAGTTAGCCGTGTGAGCTGTGAAGAACTAATCACATAGGGCGGCATAATATAAATCAGGTTGGCAAAGGGACGCACCCATACGCCTAAGTCGACAAATTGCTGTTGCAGTGCGGCGGTATTGACCGCTTGGTGCATTTCGAGCACGCCAACCGCGCCGAGCACGCGCACCTCTTTCACGCTGGGAATATCGATGGCATCGGCAAGCTCGTGCTGCATTTGCTGCTCGATGGCGGCAACCTGTATTGGCCACTCCTGTTGATTGATTAAATCTAAGCTGGCGCAGGCGGCGGCGCAGGCGAGGGGATTGCCCATAAATGTGGGACCATGCATAAAGACGCCGGCGGGCGATAGGCTAATGCCTTGGGCGACGTTATCCGTGCATAAGGTGGCGGCAAGGCTGATATAACCGCCCGTTAAGGCTTTGCCTAGGCAGAGAATGTCGGGCGTGATGTCGGCATGCTCATAGGCAAATAACTTACCAGTCCGCCCAAAACCCGTGGCGATTTCATCGAGAATAAGCAGCACATTATATTCATCACACAGGGCACGCAGGCCGCGTAAATACTCGCTGCTGTAGAATCGCATTCCCCCAGCGCCCTGCATAATCGGCTCGATAATCACGGCGGCAATCTCTGGATGTTGCTCGCGTAAAATACGTTGCATTGGCGCTAAATCATCTTGGCGTAATGGCTCATCGAAGGGTGTTTGCGGCGCGTCGACAAAACACTGCTTCGTGACGGCTTCGCCAAACATGGTATGCATGCCACCTTCGGGATCGCAGACACTCATGGCGGCAAAAGTATCGCCATGGTAACCCTTCTTCACCGTAAGAATGCGCTGTTTTTGGGCCTTTTGCGCTAAAGGCAAATCTTGCCCCTGCCAATATTGCAGCGCCATTTTGATGGCAACTTCGACGGCAATTGAGCCTGAGTCGCAGAGAAAGACTTTAGTGAGGGGCTCGCAGGTCATCGCCAGCAGTTTTTTGCAGAGTGTAATGGCGGGCTCGTGGGTAATGCCGCCAAACATCACATGGCTAAGTTGGTGCAGTTGCCGCTCCATCGCCGTTAATATCGCTGGGTGTCCGTAACCATGTACGCAGGCCCACCAGGAGCTGGTGCCATCGATAAGCTTACGGCCATCGACCAATTCCAGCTCGCAGCCTTGTGCACTGTGTACCCCATAAACAGGAAGTGCACGGGTCATTGAAGTATAAGGATGCCAAATATGGGCGCTATCAAAATCCAAATCGAGTAAATTGCGCATAAAAGCTCACAGTGTTGATTGAAAATTAATCAGTGGTAAACCTGTATCACTGGTTGGCGTTGACAGTTTAAGGGCTGAGGTTATCCTAGCCAAGGTAAAATACAAAAATAAAAGGGTGTTCAATGTCGCAGTTGCAAGTTCGTCATGATTGGAAGCGGGAAGAAATCGAAGCCTTATTTGCGCTGCCGATGAATGACTTATTATTTAAAGCACACAGTATCCACCGTGAAGTGTACGATCCTAATGAAGTGCAGATCAGCCGATTACTGTCGATCAAAACTGGTGCTTGTCCTGAGGATTGTAAATATTGTCCGCAGAGTGCGCGTTACGATACTGGCCTTGAAAAAGAGCGCCTATTGGCGATGGAAACCGTATTGACCGAGGCGCGTAGTGCTAAAGCCGCGGGCGCTTCACGTTTCTGTATGGGCGCCGCTTGGCGTAACCCGAAAGATAAAGACATGCCATACCTCAAGCAAATGGTGCAAGAGGTCAAAGCCCTTGGCATGGAAACCTGTATGACCTTAGGTATGCTAAGTGCCGAACAAGCCAATGAGCTGGCCGATGCAGGTCTTGATTACTACAACCACAATTTAGATACCTCGCCTGAATATTACGGCGATGTGATCACGACCCGTACCTATCAAAACCGTTTAGATACCTTAAGCCACGTGCGTGCATCAGGCATGAAAGTTTGCTCTGGTGGTATTGTTGGCATGGGTGAAAAGGCCACAGACCGAGCGGGCTTATTGCAACAACTGGCTAATTTGCCTCAGCATCCCGATTCTGTGCCCATTAACATGTTGGTCAAAGTGGCGGGCACCCCCTTCGAAAAACTCGATGATTTAGATCCGCTGGAGTTTGTCCGTACCATCGCCGTGGCGCGTATTTTAATGCCTAAGTCCCGCGTACGTTTATCGGCGGGCCGTGAAAACATGACTGACGAGTTGCAGGCTATGTGTTTCTTTGCGGGCGCGAACTCGATTTTCTACGGTTGCAAGTTGCTGACTACGCCAAACCCTGAAGAAAGTGATGATATGGGCCTGTTCCGTCGTCTAGGCTTACGTCCTGAGCAGGGCGCTGCCGCGACTATCGATGATGAACAGGCGGTATTAGCCAAAGCTGCGGCTCACCAAGATAAAGCCTCGGCACCTTTTTACGATGCGGCGGCGCTGTAACTAAGGCTTATCGCCACAGTAAAATTTGCTACGTTGGACTTGCGTTTCGTTAAGGGCGAAGCGCAGGTTCCAAAGGATGATGCGGGCGGTGAGACTCAGCGAGCATTTGAGCTGACGTTGTGCCGAGACTGCGCGAAAAACCAGTCAAGACGCCGAGTAAGCCAGCAAAGTAAAATGCACAGCAAGAAAAATTGAGCAAGACAAGTTGAGTAAGAAAAAATGAGTTCACCACTCACCTCAAAACTGAGTTCAAAAATCCTCGCCCGTCAGCAGGCGTTAGCCGAGCAAGGTTTGCTTAGGCAGCGTCAGGCATTGTCGAGCGCGGCAGCACTCAGTGAGGATGGCCCTCAGTTTGGCTTAGCGGATCAGCGCTATCTTAACTTCAGCAGTAATGATTACTTAGGCCTATCCCGTGCTCCCGCATTGGTCGAGGCGCTGCACCTTGGCGCTAAGCAATATGGCGTGGGTAGCGGCGCATCACCACTGGTGACGGGTTACAGCGAGGCGCATTTGGCGCTAGAAACTAAGCTGTGCCAGATAACGGGATTTGAGGCGGCACTACTTTTTAGCTCAGGGTTTAGTGCCAATACTACCTTGTGTAAAACCTTGTTCGATAAGCAGGATGTGGTACTGGCCGATAAACTGGTCCATGCATCGATTATCGATGGATTGCGCGACAGCGGCGCGGATTTTAAGCGCTTTTTACATAATTCCATCGAAAGTGCCGAGCGTCTATTAGCGAAAAACACCGTTTCAGCCCTGATCACAGAGAGTGTGTTCAGCATGGATGGTGATATCGCGCCGATTTCGGCGTTATCCGCACTTTGCCGGGCACATAATGCTTGGTTGATTGTCGATGATGCCCATGGCTTTGGCGTTGTTGATGCTGTGAGTGCTCAAGCTGAGTCTACTCCTGCTTCCAAGAATATCGATATCCAAATAGTGACCTTTGGTAAGGCGTTAGGCTGTCAGGGCGCGGCGATCCTCGGGAGCCGGCAGTTGATTGAATTTCTGGTCAGCAACGCACGGGAATATATCTATTCCACCGCCTTGTCACCCGCCAATGCGGCCCTTGCCTTGGCCGCTGTTGAATACACTGAGGCCCATCCTGAGCTTAAGCAAAAATTGCAGCGCAATATCTTATTGTTCAAGCAGTTGTGCCAAGATGCGGACATTCCACTCCTAGGAAGTGACACGGCAATTCAACCTTTGATTATTGGTGATGCGACGCAAACCTTGCGGGTGGCAGAAAAGCTAAAGGTATTAGGCATTTGGGTCGGAGCTATTCGTCCACCGACAGTGCCGGTCGGCTCGGCAAGATTGCGCATTACCTTAAGCGCATCCCATAGCGAGGCGGCAATACGGCGCTGCGTGAGTGGAATTGCCACTGTGCTAAAGGAATGCGCATTGCCCAGGGTTTCTGAGCGGCCTGAACGGTAAGCCAGCGTTTGATTCAGAACATCCGGTGAATGGCAGGGCACTTCAATGCTCGGGTATTGAGAGTGAAGAGCTTGAACGTAATAGATTCTAAGTAAAAGTTTGATGTTAAAGTGAGAATAATTTGTGATGTCTATGCCGCTTGGCGTGAGTGTTAATTCCCATCCATCTGCCAGTCAGGTCGAGCATATTGCCGATCGGTTTTCTGCTGCGGCCAAGCGCTACCAAGAGCATAACTGTTTACAGCGTTTAAGCGGCGCGAGTTTGTTGCAGGGATTTGCTGCTATGGGCGCAATTCTTGATATTGGCGCGGGGCCGGGGACCGATTTTGCCGACCGTGCAATGGGGGATGATATCAAGGTTTATGCCCTCGATATCGCCCTAGGGATGCTGCAACAACTTCAAGTGTCTTTCCCTCGGCACCAATGCGTGTGCGGTAATGCCGAGCAACTCCCCTTTGCCGATGGGAGTATCGATAGTATTTACTCCAATTTGGCTCTGCAGTGGTGCCATGATTTTTCGGCTGCGACCAGTGAAATGGCCAGAGTCTTAAAACCCGGTGGAGAAGCGCACCTGAGTATTGTGGCCGAAGGCAGCCTGGCGCAGTTATCCCATCTTGGTTTGAGGGTGAACGGTTTTCAATCCCTTGAAAGCTTACAAGCCGCCTTTGATACCAAAGATTGGCAGCTGTTTGATGTTCAACTTGTACCAATGACCGTCTATTTTCAAGATCTGAAAACCTTGCTCTATTCCATTAAGGGCGTGGGCGCATCGGTGCAATCGTACATACAGACCGAAAACTCTTCAGATGCCGATGCTCACTTAGGCAAATTGCGTGGCCGCCGCGATTGGCTGGCATTGCAACAACGCGCAGAACTATTCCGTGAGGCTCAGGGCCTGCCTTTAACCTATCAAATCGCCCAATTTCGTGTGCGTCGCCAAGGCGATAGGGGGTAAGGCTCGTCGTTTAGCTTTGAGCGCGTGATTGACCATGGATTAAGAAGGAAAACGCATGTTTTTTGTAACAGGTACAGATACCGATAGTGGTAAAACCTTAGTGTCGACGGCGCTGTTAACCGCATTCAATCGTGAAGCTGCTCGCATAGGCGCTGTAAACTTAAGCCTTGGGGTCAAACCTGTGGCCTCGGGATGTGAAATCACAGCGCAGGGCTTACGCAACAGTGATGCGTTAAAACTGATGTCGGCCTCATCTTTAAAGCTTCGCTATGAGCAGGTCAATCCGATAAGCTTTGAACCCGCCATCGCACCGCATATTGCCGCAAAACAGCTTGGGGTTAATTTATCCCCCGAGGCGATTTTGGCAAAGTTAGATAGGCAAGCCTTTGCGCAGGCTGATTTTTGCTTGATAGAAGGCGCTGGAGGCTGGCGTTTGCCCTTAGGGGACGGGCGTTATTTATCGGAATTAGTGCAGCAAATTAATTTGCCAGTGATCTTGGTTGTGGGAATGAAACTGGGCTGCTTAAATCATGCGTTATTAACCCAAGAGGCGATTATAGCTGATGGCTTAACCGTGGCGGGTTGGGTGGCAAATTGTGTCGATCCCAATATGAGCGTGTTTGATGAAAACTTAGCATCGCTTAAAGAGATGATGACATCGCCTTTCCTTGGTTGTATTCCGCATCTTAAACAGGCTGATGCAGAACATGCCGCCCATTTTATCGATATCCAGGCTTTGTTGATGTAATAACCTATTCAAAAAATACGTGTGATATAACAAAAAAAGAGGCAATACAGCCTCTTTTGTTATTGAGTGTTTAATTTATTGTGACTAAAACTTAACTCGGTAGCCAATATTAAAGGCTATGTCAGTGCTGTTATCCATATTGAAATAATTTTCAACGACGGAAAACTCAATTGCACTTGTGTCTAAGTAATAACGGTAGCCGAGTAATATTTCATTTGACGCCTTAGCGAAATCATTTTCTGTTTCTAATAAACCTTGGTAATGATGTAACTCAATTAACCAGCCATGGCGACCCGTGATATATTCATAGCCGAGATTGACTGAATAGGCATGATTATCGTAGCGGATCCCCGAGAGCACTTCATTTCCCTGCCTGAAACTGACGGCGGCGCTAGAATGAAAATGATGTTTCTCGTAACGGAAGCTGTAATTTAACTGCAACGCTTGTTCAAAGGCTTCATTTTCAAAGGGACCCGAGTCCACATTGTTATAATATATGCTCCCACCTAAGGATAAACCCTGATGTTGGTTCTCAAATAATTGATAACCAACATAAAGCATAATGGCATTATTGAGTGTCTCACCCGAAATATCTTGTTGGTTCACACCATCTTTAGAAAATATTTGGTTTTGGTGTTTTGCCGTATCTTCACGACCATTTTGGCTAAAACCAAAAGCATCATGGAACCACATAGTTACCGAGTCTAAGTGATTATCGCCGCTAAAGCGCCAGTGATAACTTGTGTCTATCATCCATTTGTCATTGATTTGCCAAGTCAGCCCACCTTCGAGGGTGTTGTGGTAGTAATCGGCAAAATAATCATCGGTTTCAGCCCAAACACTGGCCGCACTTGCAGATAAGTGCAGCTCTTTTTGACCTTCAGGTAACGAAAACCCAGATCTAAGCATCGGTGTTAAACTGCCAGCTTGGGTCGGTGATTGTGCGTAGGTGCGTAAAGGACCGTAGTCACTAAAATCGACGGCAGTAGCAAAGGCATTCGGGACAAACAGCAAAGAAAGCGCAAAGGCTGGTTTAAGGTTTGAAAACGGCATAGCTTAAATATCCGTCTAGATAATGAGTTATCTAGATTCGATGGGTTGATGAAACAGGGTATTATCGACCAACAGTTACACTGATGATTAATATAGATGTTAACGTTAATTGCGGAATTAACATTTTATTTGCATTTAAATCAGCGTATAGCAGAGTAAAACCAACGCAAGCCAAAACACTCGTCCAATCATTGGTAGTGAATATATGGCAAGTAAGATACTTATCATTAACAATATTGTCGTTGGCTTACGAAAGTACGCAGCATTTAATGTAGGTAACTTCATTTTTTCTCTGACATATTCATGATGCGAAATATAACTAACACTGAATATGGTAATTGCAGTAGATGGATATCTTGTAAATAAGTGTATATAGCAAATATTCAGTTGCTGTGAAGGGGTAATATACCGCTGTGGAGTAGGGGAGTAAATCTTATGGGCGCGCTAAATAGGGCCGAAAATTGGAACTGAAGTTCCCTATTTTTGTTAGATAGAAATAATCCTAGATATTCCGAAGACGTTATCCTGCCCAAGTTATCCTGTAAATTAAGAAGCTGAATAGCTAAAGAGTTATGATGTTGTCACGACTTGCTGAGAATATAATCGAGTTAGATCTGAACATTCGTTAGTGTAGAACCAAGCGCAATAAAAAACGCCGTAAGTTCGGCGTTTTTATGGTGTAACGGATAGCTAGCTTATTTGCCTAGGGCCAATCGTCACTGTTCCAGCGATACAGCCAAGTGGCAGCAACAGGTTTTTCATCTTTACGCAATTGGATGCGCAGTTCTGCCACATTGGTGCTTTCGGGCTCGAAGGTCACAAATACGCGGGCACCATTGATATCTGGATGAGCGACGATACGAGATGATAGAATTTTGCCCTTGCTGATACTGGCATCAATCACAATGTTCTCAATATCTTGTGGTTTGATATTGCTGTAATCGATAAGCAACTCTTTACCTTTGGCTTGCTTTTGTCCTTTTGAGCTGCGAACCACTCGTGCCTTAGTGTTAGCACTGGGGCTATCGTTAGACGCCGTGATGCGATAGGAGTAACGATAGGGTTCACCTTGCTTCAATCCGCCCTGAGGCTCCCAGTAAGCGACTATATTGTCGTTAGTTTCGGCGCTCGATGGGATCTCCAGTAGCACTAGCTGACCCTTACCCCAATCGTTAAGCGGCTCAATCCAAGCGGAAGGGCGCTGCTGATAGTTTGCAGTCAGATCTTGATAGTAATCGAAGTTACGATGGCGTTGGATTAAACCAAAACCCTTAATATCTTCATCGCCAAAGGCACTGATCTGCAATTTATTTGGGTTATTAAGCGGGCGCCATAAACGCTCACCGTTACCGCGATCAATTTGTAATCCTTCAGAGTTATGCACCGCAGGGCGATAATCTGGCTTATCCGGCGTATCTAAACCACCATAGAGAAACATTGAGGTCAGTGGTGCAATCCCTACATGGGTAATATCACGGCGGGGGAACAGAGTCACATCTACCTCGACCCGCGTTGGCGCGCCAGGGTAAATGCCGAAGCGATAGGCACCAGTAACACTCTGGCTATCTAACAATGCGTGCACCACAATCGCCGTTTGATACTTAGACGGACGCTCTACCCAAAAACGCTTGAATAATGGGTATTCCTCACCTTTAGGTTGAGCGACATCGATAGCTAATCCGCGGTTCGATAAACCATAGGTTTGCCCTTTGGACAGCGCTCTAAAATAGCTTGCGCCTTGGAACATGATGAACTCATCTTTTACCTCATCATCATTGATGGGGTAGTGCAGGCGCACGCCAGCGTATTGGCCAACCTGAGTCAGTAATTTCTCTATGGTATCGTTCGGCACACTAAAGGAGGATTCGGTTAATTCGATAGGAAATGCATGGCTGTTTTCAACCACATCGATATCGACTAGGTTTTTGTATAAAAAGCCGGGGGCAAACAGTTGTACCGAAAACTTAGTGGGAGTTCCGCCCCAAATCGCGGCGTTTTCTTGATAATTGATTTTGCCATAGGTGGCGTAATCAAGATCGATTAGCTCCTTGGGGGCTTTTCTCGCTTCCTTAAACGGTTTTTGAGCCAGTTGCTGGGCAAGTTCAACCACAGTGTCATGGGAGAACATCTTAGCTTTTTTCTCTTGAGCTGCATCGGCGCCATAGGCGGTAAAACTGCTGATGCCGAGTGTACAGGCGAGTAACGAACCGAGAAAAAACCTCGACTTGGCCGCTTTTGGGCGCGAGATAGGGGTGAAATGATTGAATGTTGAATGCAGTCGCAAAATAGAAACTCCTCACTTTAATGGGCTAAGGCGAGAGACTCGCACTTAATGACTTGCCCAAAACTCCCGATTTATAAATAACTTAGAATGCTTTTGTACGGGAAGTGCTCAGGGGTGAATAATAATTTAATCTTGTTTATCAAAGTGTTCGACAACGAAATTAGAGCAGTTACTTAAGTGGTGCAAGTCTTTTCTCCCGCGGAATAAGTGTTTGCCTTATCGGTTAAAACACTTGCTGGCTGGTGTTATCACTTGGGATATTGTTGATTTCCGTCCTCACCGTGCGCGGTATCCTTGCCTCTGTATACGACACTTTGCGGCATGTTATCGGCCAGCCAGCTTGATGACACACTCATGCTCGGTGGCCGATAGTAGCAGATCCGCTTAGGCAATGCCGCCGCATAGATCTTATTTCAGCAAATGGGATAAATCGCTGCCGACAGGGATCGGGATTTCTTGCTGCTCACCACAGAATAAATAGGCAGGATTGTCACCTAGCAGAGATAAGGTGTCTCCCTGACGCCAAAGTGCGCTGCCTTCGACAATACCCACAACCGGCGTGATGGGATCGACGCGAGTAAATTCGAGCAAACGTTGGGCGCGGGTTTCGCCGTTATGTCCCGGAGCGCGATAATTCGAATAATGTGGATTTAACTGAAACGGCACTATATTTAACGCGGTAAATGAAGGTGGCTCGATAATCGGCATATCGTTGGTGGTGCGAATACTCAATCCGGAGACGTTAGAGCCCGCGCTCCAACCAATATAGGGTTTACCATTCTGCACTTCTTCACGGATAAGATGCACTAAATCATACTTATAGAGCTCGTGCAGTAAATGGAAGGTATTGCCGCCACCGATCAAAATGCCGTCGGCATCTTTAATCGCTTGGCGCGGATCCGGATGCTGGTGAATGCCGCTGATATCGAGCTTGAGTTCACTTAAGCCTGCGACGACTGAGGCCAAATACGTGTCATAACTCATGCTGACACCAGCATAAGGAATAAAAATCCATTTCTGGGCGTTAGCGGTGAGCGGCTTGATAAAGGGAATTGCATGGGAAAGGTAAGGCGTATCACCGACGCGAGAGCTGCTCAGCAGTAGGGCATTGATTGTCATTTTTTTATCCTGAAATCTCGGAATGTGCTGGCATGTTAACAAAGTTTAATCGCGATAAACATAGATAAACACACATGAATTTGGCTGTAACGCTGACAGAGCCTAGATTTAAGTTTGGATTAATACATTGTCCCTAGACTCACGAGCCATGAAAGGCAATGTCTAAATTGAGAGAAAAATTAGCGAGTAGAAAAACTCTTATCTTTACCCCTTGAATTTCGATTAATTGGACATATTATGTCTTTGAGCAAAGTTAAATGGCATATGTTTGCCGTAAAGGAGCTGAAATGAAGCGTATTTTTTTATTAATTGCGACTAACCTAGCCGTGTTGCTGGTAGCCTCAATTGTGATGTCTATTCTGGGCGTGAATACGTCGACTATGGGTGGACTGCTTGTGTTCGCTGCGATTTTTGGATTCGGCGGAGCCTTCATCAGCTTAGCCATTTCAAAATGGATGGCGAAAAAGACCATGGGCTGTGAAGTGATCACTACTCCCCGTGATAGCACAGAGCGTTGGTTATTAGACACTGTTGCCCGCCAAGCGCAGCAAGCTGGGATTAAAATGCCAGAAGTGGCAATTTACCAATCGCCAGAGATGAATGCCTTCGCCACAGGCCCAAGCAAAGACAACTCATTAGTTGCCGTGAGTACTGGTCTATTGTATGGCATGAGCCAAGACGAAGTTGAAGGCGTACTCGCCCACGAAGTGAGCCACGTTGCTAACGGCGACATGGTGACCTTGACCTTAATTCAAGGCGTGGTGAACACCTTTGTTATCTTCGCGGCACGTGTTGTTGCAGGTATTATCAACAACTTCGTCTCGAGCAACGATGAAGAAGGCGAAGGTTTAGGCATGTTCGCCTATATGGCTGTGGTATTTGTCCTCGATATGCTGTTTGGTATCTTGGCCTCGATCATCGTGGCTTACTTCTCACGTATCCGTGAATACCGTGCAGACGAAGGTGCGGCGCGTTTAGCGGGCAAACATAAGATGATTGCAGCGCTCGAGCGTTTACGCCAAGGCCCTGAAAGCTCGGCAATGCCAGCGCAAATGTCAGCCTTTGGTATTAACGGTAAGCGTTCAATGGCTGAGCTGATGATGAGCCACCCGCCATTAGAGAAGCGTATCGCCGCCTTACAAACTCGTTAATCGAGTTCAAAAATTCACAAAAAGGAGACCTAGGGTCTCCTTTTTTATTGGAGCTTTTCTTTTGCTGATGATTAGGCTAGGGAGGTTTTTAGTTGTGACTTTTAGGTTGTGGCAATGTAAAACTCTTATATAAGCATGTGGTTACATGATGCAGCGCACATTTTACCCCTCGGTATATTGATAAAGTTACTTTGCATAAGATTGGGTTGCTTATTGCTCAATCCTTAGCTAAGTTAAATCGAGTCGTGCTATTTACATTGGTTGCGAGATGGAAGTCACCCTGACAAGAATTTCCACTGTCAATCGCCATTGGAGGATACAATTGTGAGCAAAAAACTATTAAGTGCGCTTTTCGGGGCAAGTCTTGCAGCGCTAGCGCTGTCACCAACCGCATTTGCCGCGGATCAAAAATTATCAGACTTCCATGCAGAATCTGGTGGTTGTGAAAGCTGTCATAAAGACGGTACACCTTCTGCTGACGGTGCTTTCGAATTTGAACAATGTCAAAGCTGCCACGGCTCTTTGGCTGAAATGGACGCGGTACACAAGCCACACGATGGCAACTTAGTGTGTGCTGACTGTCACGCGCCACACGATATGAACGTAGGTCAAAAACCTACCTGTGAAAGCTGCCATGACGATGGTCGTACTCCAGAATCTATCCTGAAGAAGTAATCCTACTTCGGTATAAGTTTGATAAAAAACGCCAGCAATTGCTGGCGTTTTTTTATAGGCATGATTTATTTCACTCGTCCTTCGGTTGTCCTTGGATCAGTTTTTTGCCAGAAAACATGGCGGAAATGATCCCGGGTTGGCGTTTGACTTCTGTGTAAATCACGGCAAACACATGCAGCACGATAAGGAGCATCAATAAGTACACGGCGTAAACGTGTACTTCACCGGCCAGTCCCTTCATGGGCTTGATAGCATTGGCTTTATCGGTATCTACGCCTGTGGCATCGTAGGGTTTTAAGCTACTTGGCTCAACATCCGCTGCGGCTAAGTAGCTTTGTACTGTGCTGCCGAGTGGCGGATAGTAAATGTCTGTACCTGCGCGGATCAGGCCTGTGATCATTATGGTGACAAGCAAGAGCATGATGGCGAGTACGGCGAATTTCCCCTTAGGATTGTGGCCTAGATACTGGGGATTTTTACCCGCGGCAAGTTCCGCTTTATAGCTTTGTAACTCGCTCTTGCTATTGGTATTGGGGAACATATGGCTAAAACGGGCATATTTATTGCCCATAAAACCCCAAACCAGGCGGATCAGTAAATTAATCGCAAAGCCATAGCCAATGATGACGTGCAGGGTCTTAAGCCCAATTTTGCCGGAGAGTTCGGTAATGCCTAAGTCGCTGCGAAACATCATCATGCCGCCAACGATAAGCAGGGCGAGTACAAGGATGAGATTAATCCAGTGGAACAGACGCGTGGGTCTGTCCCACACGCGATAGGACTGCATTTCAATAGAGTTTGGCTGCGGGTTGGACATGGTATTTCCTTATGATTTGTGTTGATTTGATCTTACGCCTTTCTATTCAAAATAGCGCATTATTTTCAGTTTAAATTCAGCCTTCTGATTGACAATGCTCAGTGCTAAAGTTGCAGAAGTTTTTGATTTGCGTACGGTAAATATTTTTATCGTAAGTCTTTTGAATCTGTTTTATCTAATGCTAATATCGTGTGCACGGTAGACTTGGAAGTCTATTGAACGGATGTTGAAGTGGTATTGAGAGATGTTTCTCCTCTCAAAATGAATAATCGTTAACCAGACAGGGAGTGAGCAGGATGTTCAAAATATTACATTGGATTGTAGTGTCAAGATCGCAAGTTTTAATGGAATTGCTGGCCGGACGCTGGCCGCAGGAGTTTCTCGTTAAGCTGTCGCAAGTCAGCCCAGATGAGATGTGCGATCAAATCAAAGACAATCAAGCCTCTATGGTGGTGATTGACCTTTCCACCGTCGATCTTCAAAAAGCCTATCAATTTCAACGCTTGCTTGCCCGCGAACACCCGAGTGTGCGAGTCGTTTATATCCAGTTCCCTAAACAAGTTGATGCTCGCTTCTTAATGCAAGCCTCGACCACGGCAGGGGTATTCTATCTGGATGCAGGATTGACTGAAATCAGCCTTGGCCTTTCCAACATCCTGCGCGGACACAGAGTGATCCCTATCCAATTGGTGAACGGGGTGAATGATGACTTTGGACTCTTCGAAGATACCGAGCCATTAACCATCCGTGAACGTGAAGTGTTACAAGCCCTGCTGTCTGGCAGCACTAACCTCGATATCGCCAATCAATTGTTTGTCAGTGAGAGCACCATTAAGACGCACTTGTACCGTGTCTTCCGTAAGATTGGTGTGTCGAGCCGTGGTCAAGCTATCGCTTGGGCACAAACCTATTTACACGATGTGGTGGTGTAACCCATTGTTGATGTATCGCTAAGCCAATATTCAATTGAGTAAACAAAGAATTAAATAAAAAGGGGCAATCGTCGATACGATTGCCCCTTTTGTGCTTTATGGGTTAAAGACGAATTTAAAGGCTAATGCGTTGAAAATTAGCGACCCAACCAAGCCTGGAGTTTGTCTTTATCTGTGATGCTTAAGGCAACCGTATCCTTTGGCGCCTCAGCAATAATCAGTTCTCCGGTCATCAGTTCATCGCGTCTAAACCAATGTAGGCCTAAGCCTTGTCCGAGTGGGTATTGCTGAAGCTGCGCTTCAAATTGGCCAGTCACCTGCAGATTATCCGCCGCAATTAAGATATCTCCGGCGCTTAAACCCGCAAGGTGAGCAGGGCTGCCTTGGGCGACTGTGGTTACTTTAAGGCCCATCGGTGCGGCTTGCGTCTTAGCGCCAAAAGCAATTTCATACCCTTTAGCCGTGCCACCGCCGACATCCTGTGCGCCATTGCTCGCGCGTAAGGTCAATTCAACCCCAAACTCGGCAAGTAGCGGCGCCAGTGGAATATCGTCGGTATTGTCTAAATAGGCGAAGAGATCTTGGCAATTGCGCCCCAATAAGCGTTCAACAATCCTTTGATGACATTCATCTGTGGTGCCACGATTTTGCAGGGCATATTCCTGCCACAGAATGGTCATCACATCGTCGAGATTGTATTTTCCCTGAGTCTCGCTTCTTAGGGTTAAATCGAGATACAGGGCAAACAGGGCGCCCTTAGTATAATAACTGATAATGGCGTTTTGGGCGTTCTCATCCTGCTTATAGAACTTAGTCCAAGCATTAAAGCTGGAGTCTTTAATGCTTTGTTTAAAGCGGCCTTGACAGCGAT
Organism: Shewanella mangrovisoli; assembly: GCF_019457635.1. Classification (NCBI taxonomy): domain Bacteria; kingdom Pseudomonadati; phylum Pseudomonadota; class Gammaproteobacteria; order Alteromonadales; family Shewanellaceae; genus Shewanella; species Shewanella mangrovisoli. The sequence continues at coordinate 2,866,824 of NZ_CP080412.1, read as the reverse complement.
ATACCCTTGTAAAGGTTTCGCTCAGCATATCTAAGTAGCTTTGCTCATCCACTAAGCCTGCACGATAGGTGAGGAAGTCATCATAATAGGAGGTGATGCCCTCATAGGCCCACAGCTGCGGCGTATAGGTTTCCGCCTCGAGTTGATAGGGTAAGAAGCATTCTGGCTTGATGCGCTTGACGTTCCAGCTGTGGAAATACTCATGGCTACAGAGCGATAAATAGGTGCGATAGTCGTTATTAATCGGCGCATCCATCGACAGCGGTAAATCCTTGCGCGAGCACATGAGTGCCGTCGATGCCCTATGCTCTAAACCACCAAAGCCATTGTCGAGCACTGTGGTCATAAATAGATAACGCTCAAAGGGGGCGGGCGTGCCAAACAGCTTGATTTGATACTCGCAAATGGCCTTTAAGTCTTGGCAGAGTCTCGGCATATGGGCGCGGTGGCGACCGTTTAATACGATATCGTGTCTGACGCCGCAAGCTTCAAAACTGGCTTGGGTGAATAGGCCCATTTCTACCGGATGATCGATAAGATCGTCATAGCTTTGCGCGCAAAACTCACCAAAGGCAAATTCATCACCGCTTTGGCGTGTCATGCTGGTGGCAAGGCGCCACTCGTTTAGGCTCGGCTCGGTCGGCGCCGCCATTGTCACTGTGTGTAAGCCTGTCTCAAAGCCGTGGGCGGCTAAAAATACACTGCTACCGTTAAAGAAACCGTGGGTCATATCTAGGTGTGCGGTGCGTACCGACAAGTCCCAAGCATAAACTTGATAGGTTAAGGTGAGTTGGGTGCTTTGATGTTCGACCAACCAAGTTTGTTTATCCAGCTGAGTGAGCGTAAGCGGCTCGCCGTTAGCGCCCGTGGCTTTAAGGTCGATAATATTCTTAGCAAAATCCCGCACCATATAACTGCCAGGAAGCCACGCGGGCAAACTAAAAACTTGCTTAGGGTGAGGCGTTTGTACCGTCATGGTGATGGCGAACAAATGCGCCTTAGGATCGACGGGAATGATGTGATAGTGGACCATAATTTATCCTGTAAAACCGCTGCGTTTTAATGGGCGTCATGCTGCCAAAAATGCGCACAACAGGCAAATGAAACGCAAAATATCTGGAGACACAAAGCGTTGAATTGCTAGTATACTATCCCAATTAACCCAAGGAGGACTCCCCATGGCCGAAGAAACCATTTTCAGCAAAATTATCCGCCGCGAAATTCCCGCCGACATTCTGTATCAAGACGAGCTGGTAACCGCTTTTAGAGACATCTCGCCAAAGGCGCCAACCCATATTTTGATTGTGCCGAATCATTTGATCCCAACCGCAAATGATATGAAAGCCTCGGATGAACCTGCTCTTGGCCGGATGATGACTGTGGCGGCTAAACTGGCGGCTGAGGCGGGGATTGCCAAAGACGGTTATCGTTTGATCATGAACTGCAACAAACATGGCGGACAGGAAGTGTACCATATCCATATTCATCTCGTCGGCGGAGAGCCACTGGGACCCATGCTGAGCCAAGGTCAATGAAGGTTAATCCCGAGTTTTTCCCGCTGACTCAAATGGCGCAGCGATTTGTCGATCAGCTCGCCCAGTGCCGCCGCTTAGGGCTCACCGTGCTCGAGGCCAGTGAGCACCATGTACTGATTGAGTTGCCCTATAGCACTGAGTTAATTGGTTATCCCGATACGGGGGTTATCCATGGCGGGGTGATTACCACCCTGATGGACACCGCCTGTGGCAGCGCTGTGGTGAGTGCGATTTTTCAAAAATATCAATCCTTAGAGATTTCGCCCACCCTCGATTTACGGGTCGATTATATGAAGCCCGCCCAGCCACATAAGTCGGTTTATGGCTTTGCCGAGTGCTATAAATTGTCATCTAATATTGCCTTTACCCGCGCCATCGCCTATCAGGACAGCATCGATGATCCTATCGCCCATGCGGTGGGCTCCTTTATGCGTATCAGCCCCGAAATGGTGGGCGATGCCTTTAGGCAAGCCTTGATGGGAGAAGCCGTGCCGTCCTTAGGAGAGACAGATGAACTCAAATAAGCCGACCGAGCAGAAAACCCTCGATGTGCAGGGGATTGTAAAACGCGCCACTGAGCTGAATGACTTTGGTCATCTACTCGAACACGTGCCCTATGCTAAGTTTATTGGCATGAAGGTCGAGCGCTTTGGCGACGAGCTGATTTTCAAACTCCCCGCTAAGGACGACAATATCGGTAATCCCATCCTGCCCGCGATTCATGGCGGAGTGATTGCTGGTTTTATGGAAATGTCAGCCATAGTGCAATTAATGGTGTTTATGCAAACGGCAAAAGTGCCAAAAGTAGTTGATTTCTCCATTGATTACCTGCGTGCCGGCCTTCATAAAGACAGCTTTGCCGAATGCCGTATCACCCGTCAGGGTCGACGGGTCGCCAACGTGAATATCAATTGTTGGCAAACCAATCGTAAGCAGTTGATCGCTACCGCAAGGGCGCACTTTTTGATTGATTAATCGCGAGGGCGGGGCAGGATGAGCAGGTTTTGCCGATGTGTACGTTAAGCATAAGTTCAGCTGGCGTCGCGTAGTGTCATTGCCCATCCGTTGTTCGGCACCTAGGTTTTTGTGAGTGAGGGAAAACAAAATGAAAGCAATTTACAGTGGATTAATCTTGGCTGCAGCACTGACACTCGGTGCCTGCACTAATACGGCGGGCATTTCGGTGAACTCACTGGGAGAAACCCGCGTCGATAACAACAGCTTCGCCCGTGATATCAGTGTTGAAGGGGTTGAGGCGCGCCGTGTTGGCGATCTTATCCAAGGTTCGGCGTTGATCGTCAGCAAGTCCTCAAGCGATATGCGAGTGCAATATAAGTTCACTTGGTATGATGCCAGCGGCTTTACCATTGAAGATGAAGCCACCAGTTGGAAATCGGTGAAATTACACGGTAAACAACAGCTGCAAGTGTCGGCCGTGGCCCCAAATGCGCAAGTGGCGAAATTCGATGTTTATGTGCGCGAGACCTATTCAAACTAAGCTTGAATCATAGGGTTGAGTTGTCACTATCGCGTTAGAGCATTTGGCATTTCAAAGCTAAGTTAACGCGCGTTGATAAAGGCTTTCGCTCCATTTATAAAGACTTACGTTTTCAGGGCGTAAGTCTTTTGCTTTTATCTATCCTCATCCTCACCAACCCATCTTCCTTCTGCTCGTTTGTGCGGGATTGAGTTTGTCCCGTGACGGTTGCTACGCCGAGAAGCAAAGTTGCGATAACTAACTCAGTTCGACGGAAAAACTCAAACAGCGACAGAAAAGCGGACTTTAGTCCTAAAACTATTTCAGGGTTGAGCACTACTATCAGCATAATATTAGATGAGGATAGACCTATGACCGCGCACATTAATGCACAACCTACTGATTTTGCTGAAACTGTAATTATGCCTGGGGATCCGCTGCGGGCAAAATATATTGCCGAAACCTACCTTACCGATGCCGTCGAAGTCACCAACGTTCGCAATATGCTGGGTTACACAGGTTATTACCAAGGGCAGCGTATTTCTGTGATGGGTCACGGTATGGGGATTTCCTCAATGGTGCTCTATGGCCATGAGTTGATTAATTTTTTTGGTGTGAAGCGCATCATTCGTATCGGCAGTTTAGGCGCAACCCAAAAACACGTGCACATGCGGGATGTGATTTTAGCGCAGGCGGCGGGCACCGACTCACCCACGAATGCCAAGCGTAGCAGTGGCTATCATATGGCAACCTCGGCCACCTTTTCCTTACTGCACAAAGCCTATACCCAAGCCAATGAAAAAGGCATTAGCGTGAAAGTTGGCAACGTATTTAGTGGCGATCTTTATTATGATCCCGACGAAGATATGATCCCAGCATTGGAGCGTTTTGGGGTATTGGGTATCGATATGGAAGTCGCAGGTCTTTATGGCTTAGCGCATCAACAGGGCATTGAATCATTGGCCATTCTCACGGTATCCGATCATTGCCTAACGGGTGAGGAAACCACCGCCGAAGAACGCCAGTTATCCTTCAATAATATGATCGAACTTGCGCTGGCGACTGCGCTGAATTAGGTCTCAAGCTAACCTTTGCACCTTTCGCATTTCACGATGGAATGACAAAAATGAATAATAAAATCACCTTAACCGCCATTAGTTTTCTCGCGAACTTTATTATGGCGGGTTTTGCGACGCAATTTGGGATGTTGATAGAACCCATAGCGGAGAAGTTTGCGGCCGATGTGAATGATGTGGCTTCAATCTTCTCCCTGCTTAATGGTGGCGCATTGGCGGGGACCATTGCCGCCTTCTTCTTTATTGAAAAGTTGGGCATCAAGCGGATCACCTTACTCAGTTACAGTCTAGTCGCGCTTTCTGCGCTGGCATTACACCTTACCAGTTCGCTACAAGTGGTGATGGTAGCCATGACCTTAATTGGATTCTGCGGCGGGATTGGTCTGTGTATCGCAGGCACTATTGTGGTGTCAGTATGGCAAGCCAAAATGCAGAGCACTATGTTAGTGGTGCAGGATGCGACCTTTAATGTTGCTGGGGTGGTGTTTCCGCTGATCACAACCTACGCCTTAACCAATGCCTTATCATGGAGTTACAGTTACTTAGCCGTGGGTTTGGTTGCCTTAGGCACGGTGATTATTAGCTTATTCACCAATTTTTCTCTGTGCGAGCAATCATCGAATACAGAGGAGAAACAACAATCGGAGTGGAATTTCGGCATTATCAGCGGCGGTATCGGCTTATTTTTAGGCATGTTGGCGCTGTATACCTTCCTCACGTGGGCACCGTTATTTGTAAAACAAAAATTTGATATCCCATTTGAAGAGGCGGGCAATATCATTACCCAATATTGGTCGGCCGCGCTGATCGGTGCTTTGATTTCAACCCTGATCGTGACCCGGGTAAAAATTCATCATTTCTTAGTCGGTATTATTGGTTTAGCCATGGTGATCACCTTTGTGATTGTGACTACCGATAAACTGAATTGGATTGCTTATTTAACCTATGGGTACGGCTTTGTCTGCGCGGCACTTTACAATGCGTTTATTGCCTATGGCGTGTCGTTTGTGAAGCAAGCCAGCAGCAAGAATGTCTCCTACATTCTGATCAGTGGCAGTACGGGCGCCATGTTTAGCCCAGCGATCAGTTCGTTCTTCGAGCGTATTATCGGCTTACAAACCGTGATGTATGTGATCCCCGTGCTTTACGCCGCAATCTTTATGCTGCTGATTGCATCGAGCCGGATGAAACCTGCGATGTCTGCACAATCACTTTCGGCAAGTTAAGCTAAAGGCCCATACTTGGTTGTTATCCGCCGAGTATGGGTGTTGTCGGAGTGGGTTAAATGCCTGCTTCGACAAAAGCTTTAAGTGCATTTAGGTTTTTAATCCGAATGCCTTCTTTTTTACGCTCGATTAAACCGCGCTCTTCCAAATGTTGCAGTGCCCGTCGGTAGACCCTGTCTGTGGTACCAAAACGCTCCGCCTCTAAATAACGCTTACTAAAACCATCGACGGGTAAATCGTTTAAATACTCATGGTAGATATCGAATGCCACGTTATAGCTGATGGGATAAAGCAGCCTTCGGGTAAAAATATCGACGGTATCTTGGTAATCAATCGCTATGGCACTGGCAAAAAACAGCGCCAGTTGCGGGTGTTGGCCGAGGGAATGTTGCAACTTTTCAGTGCTAATTAGCGAAATTTCCAAGGGCTCGTTGGCGATGATGTCGAGCTGACACTGGTATTGGGTAAAAAACTCCATCTCACCAAAGAGCTGCGAATCACAATCGATAGTCCCTAATTGGAAACAACGGCCATTTCTGGCGGTGTGCCCCAGCGATACGCGGCCTTGCTTGACTAACACCAGCGAGTTTATGGCTTCACCTTGTGTCATCAGGTGAGCGCCTTTTTTGAGCATTTTGACTTCGCTGATACAGTTAAGAATCACAGCTTCAATAAGAGGATAGTCTTGTTCCCATCGCTGGCTATAACGTCCCTTGGCTAACGGTTTTAGCTGCATTGAGTTGACCCTTCTACCATACTTAAAATCGTCGCCTTCTATAGCATTAGAACGCATATTGGGTCAAATCAGCCAAAGGAGAGAAGGGCGTTTATATCGGCCGATTGTGAGCTGTCAGAGGTTTCAACAAAGGCATTAATGGCGTGAGCTAAGCGTCATTTACTGATGTGCAGTGACAAGAGTGTCTACTTTATGATTTTCGTCATGTATACTAAGCGCCGCCAAGGGGTGTTTGCCAACAAAGTGGCAGACTGAGATGTCATCAGACGAACCCTTAGAACCTGATCCGGCTAATACCGGCGTAGGAATGGGCCAATCAACAGCACACTTCTGAATCGCTTATTCGTTGCCGGATCTCAAACATGTATTTGAGGTCCTATGTCTAACAAAAAGTCTACCAAGAGTTCCACCTTCTCCTTATCGTTAACGCGCGCGCCATTGGCGCTGGCCATTTCGGCGGCATTAAGCACAGCCGCGTGGGCGCAAACCGATACTATCGATAAACCTGAACCTAGCAATGATATGGAAATCATGGTGGTGACGGCGGATTTTCGCAGTGCCAGCTTAGAAAAAATGCCATCGAGCATTACCGTTATCGATGCCCAGCAAATTCAAGATGAAAGCGCCCAGCACTTTGAAGATGTGATGAACTCCATCGCCAACTTTAACTGGTCGGGCGGCAGCTCGCGTCCTAAGTATTTTCAGATCCGCGGCGTAGGTGAGCAGGAGCAATATCAAGGCGCACCTAACTCGTCCGTGGGTTATATCATTGATGATATTGATTTATCCGGTATCGGCATGGTGTCGAGCATGTACGATCTGCAACAGGTCGAAGTGTTACGCGGCCCGCAGGGTACCCGCTATGGCGCCAATGCGTTAGCGGGCTTAATTTACCTTAAGAGCAACGACCCGACCGATGTGTTTGAACATGGCGCCGAGGTTTCTTTAGGCAATGACGATTTGCAAACTTTCAGTGGCTTTAGCTCAGGGCCGTTAACCGATTCGGGCAAGTTGTTGTACCGCGTGTCGCTGCAGCAGCATCAACAAAACGGTTATCGCGATAATCTCTATTTAAATAAAGAAGATACCAATGGTCGTGATGAATTTACTGGCCGCGCTAAATTACGTTGGTATGCCACCGATAATCTGCAACTCGATTTAACTCTGCTGCATGCCGATTTTGATAACGGCTACGATGCCTGGAGTTTAACCAACGATCCTAAACATACTATTTCGGATCAGCCGGGTGTCGATAGCCAGCGCACCACGGGCGCAGGATTTAAAGCTACTTACTCGGGCGCAGAGTCGTTTGAGTTGACCTCGCTGACCTCATTTGCCAATACCGATCATCATTACAGTTACGATGGCGATTGGGCAAACCCTGAGTATTGGGCCGCCAAGCAATGTGAGGATGAGGGCAATCTCGCCCCTTGTCAGTACGATTACTTCTGGGACAAAACCGGTCAGCGTAAGACCTTATCCCAAGAGTTCCGCTTAAGCTCGACCGACCAAGGCCGTATTTTTGCCGGTTCAACCGACTGGTTACTTGGGGTTTATGCGATGAACCTTAAAGAAGATAACCAACTGTATTCTGAATATAATACTTGGCCCGATGAGGTATTAGATTCCGAATATGAAGCAACCAATTACGCCATATTTGGTCAGTTGGATACGGATTTAGGCGCCGATTATGCCTTGTCTGTGGGACTGCGTGCCGAGCGACGCAATAGCCATTACTCAGACACCAACAATGACAATTTTGACCCAAGCGAAACCATGTGGGGCGGCCATATTGCCCTGAGCAAAGTGCTGAATGAATCCCATAATGTGTACGCCAGAGTGGCGCGCGGTTACAAGGCGGGCGGTTTTAATATGACCTTGCCAGTCGAACTCAATGATAAAAAAGAGTTTGATACCGAAACCCTATACAACTACGAAATTGGTCTTAAATCCCATTGGTTTGAAGGGCTTATTGATACGAATCTGGCGCTGTTCTATATGGACAGACAGGATCAGCAAGTGGCCGCATCCCAGCAAGATCCGAACAAGCCACAACGCTTTATCCTCTACACTGAAAATGCGGGTAGCTCACACAACTACGGTGCCGAGTTGGACGCTACTTGGTATGCCACCGATAATCTCCAGTTTTACTCAAGTCTGGGTTGGTTAGAGACGGCGTACGGCGATTACCAGTACCAAGATAAATACGGTAGCGCCGTGGATTTAACGGGCCGCGATTTGGCCCATTCACCACACTTAACCTACAGCTTAGGTGGCACCTATCGTGCAAACTCGGGTTGGTTTGCCAACGTCAATATGAGTGGTAAGAGTGAGTTTTACTACTCAGACAGCAACGACTCGCGCTCTGAGCCATACACCATTGTGAATGCGCGTGTAGGTTACGAGGCGAGTGCTTGGTCAGCCTATTTATGGGGCCGCAACCTATTCGATGAAGAATACGGCGTGCGTGGTTTCTATTTTGGTAATGAGCCGGATAACGGCTGGGCGGAAAAGCAATATATCCGCTACGGCGACCCACGCCAAATTGGGGTGACACTAAACGTTAAGTTTATGTAATCCCATTAAGAATGAGACATCAGATGTCAGGCTGTGCTCGCTCATTGCGTCACCGCCTGACGATTGCATTATTAGCATTTGACCCAAGGAGTGAAGATGAAACTCACCGCCGAAATTAGCATGTATCCCTTTAATGAAAATTATCTCGACCCGATCAAATGGTTTATCCATCGCTTGGACAGTTACCCAACAATTCAACGTGTTACCAATGCCATGGCGACGCAAGTGTGTGGCGACTATCAAGACGTGATGGCAATGCTCGCGACCGAGATGCAAGCCGCCCATGAAAAATGGGGCAAAGCGGTGTTTGTATGTAAGTTTATTGGTGGTGAGCTGAATTTAGCCCACAGCGAGTAACGCCCTGAGTCAACTTGAGCCCAATGATATTGTAGTAAAGCGCGATGTTTTTAGCTAAAGCAAGGTTTTTACGCTAAAGCGAAGTGGTTCAAGCAAGCGATATAGAGTGAGAGTAAGGCAATGACAGAATTATGGTTAACGCTGGTCAATAGTGTTAATGCGGCCCTAGGGGAAGTCCATGTGATGACCGCATGGGAAGCCTTAGCCGTGGTATTGGCCATGGCTTATTTGCTTCTGGCCATGAAGGCAAGCGTTTGGTGCTGGGCGGCGGCATTTACCAGTACGGCCATTTACACTGTCTTGTTTTGGAAAGTGGCACTGCTGATGGAGTCGGTGCTGAATATTTATTATATGGCTATGGCACTCTATGGTTACTGGCTCTGGACTCAAGGTGGCGATAAACATCAAGGGGTGAAAGTGACCACTTGGCCGCTGAAAACCCATCTAAAACTGATTGTCGCGACGGGGATTGTTTCCCTTGGCGTTGGCCATGGGATGGCAACCTTTACCCAGGCTTCCTTTCCCTATCTCGATGCGGCCACAACTTGTTTTGCGGTCATGACGACCTATTTAGTCGCCAAAAAAGTGTTGGAAAATTGGTTGTATTGGGTGGTTATCGATCTGGTATCGATTTACCTTTACCTCAGCAAGGGGTTGATGCTGACCTCATTATTATTCGTGCTCTACGTTGGTCTAGCGGTTGTAGGCTATTTCCTCTGGCGCGCCGCCCTTGCCGATAGCCGCAATCCCCATCTGGAGTCGAGCGCCGCAAAGCTACTCGGCTAACGGCGCTAGATATCAAAAGATGATGGCCAATACACAAGGGCTGCGAATGCCTAATAACCTATTCAACATGACTCTTGTGGTCTGCCGCTAATGCCGCCGATTATTGGGCAGGACAAGGATGCGCTGCTTGCGGTATTAGCTCTAGCAGGGCTTAAAGATATTACGCAAATCCAGCCCTTAGCGGATGGATTAAGTAACCACAACTACCATATCGAAACGCCGACGGCGCATTATGTCTTGCGAGAAAACGCCAATGCCGCCGACAGTTTTTGTTCGCGGGAGCAAGAGTTGTTCTATTGGCGCCATCTTGCCAAGGCAAAGCTTGCCCCCGAGTTGCTGTGGGTGAGTGGCGATCAGCGTTATTACCTAAGCCAGTTTATCTTCGCGCAATCTCTCCCAAGTCTTCCTTTAGCATCTCAGTTTGCGCCGCTGATGGAGGATATTGGGGGGAGGGAGGCGTTGGTTACCGAAAAGCGTATTGCGGCAAGTGGTATTGATACACTTGAGCAACCCGAGGTGCCACGCGAGCCAAGTATGGCATCAGGTTATCAAGAACTGAGCCAGCAAATCTTAAGCTTGCAAAACTTAAGCTCGAAAAAATTAAGCTGGAAAGAATTAGAGTCTCAATGCAGTGCGGCGACTTTTGGCCAAGGTGAAGCGCACATTGAGGCTTGGTTGCAATCTCATGCCGATATCAAGGGCGCAGCAGACCTGCAGGCTTGGTATAAGTCGGAACGACTCGTCTTATTGGAAGCCTTAACGCCGAATCGCGCCCACAGCCTGTTACTGCAATTGCTGCAGCGGCTACGCGAGCAAGCGACTGGGACGTACCACATCAGTATCACTGAGCAATGGCAGGAATATCATGGGCAGTTGTTAGCCTTTGCCGCAGCGGATAAGGGTGAGGCATGGCAGAGCCGATTGGCGCAATTACTCAGCATACAAACACAGATCCATGATTGGACGGCGACCCTAGCCGATTGTTTAGTCGAGCCGCAGTTTTGCCATCGCGACTTAAATCCCCATAATCTGCTGCTAAAAGATAACCAGTTGTATTGCATCGACTTTGAGTATGCGACCACCTCCCATCCGCTATGTGAACTGGCCGTTGTGCTCGCTACACATCAATTAACGCCTGCGCAGCGGCATCTGTTAGTACGGCAGTATCTGGCAGGGCATCCCGGCTTAACCTCGGATGCCATCAAGGCGATACCCGCTGCTATCGAGATGTATTGGGTGTTTGCCGTGTATTGGGCATTATTGATGGCGGCGCACACCCAAGGTGAGCGGCAGCAGGAATACTTTGACTGGTTCGATCATTTCTGGCCACTTATCAGCCACACCTCTTAAGTCTTTTGTTTCTCACAGCCTCTGTTTGGTTATGGTTGTTGTGTTAAAAAAATAAACTTTCTATTAACCTCAGTGTCATAGGATGACCAAGGCTGAACGGATGCAAATTGATGAAAAAAGCTGTGTTGTTAGTGGTCTTGCTGTTTGGCTTAACGGCCTGCTCGACCAAATTTAGTTACCATTTTCTCGACTGGGCCATAGGTTGGGAGTTGGATGATTATGTCAGCCTTGATAAAAACCAGCAAAAGGTTGTCGATGGGCTTATCGACAAGTTTGTGCTTTGGCATCAATCCGAAGAGCTCGGCCATTATGTGGCGCAGTTAACCGAAGTTGAGCAGCAGATCCAAACCAATACCTTAACTCCCGCGCTGTGGGCCGAGCATGTCACACTCGCCAAACGGCATTGGTTTCGGTTATTTGAGTTTGCGCTGCCGGAAATGTTGCCGATTATCGCATCGCTAACCGATGAACAGGTGAAGCAAATTCTTACCCAGTCGCGAAAAGAAGAGCAGGAATTGATTAAGGAATTTGCCGGTAAAACCCCCGAGCAGTTACAGCAAGAGGCCGATGAGAATCTTATCGAGCAATTTGATGACTGGTTGGGTAGCGTAACGGATGAGCAAAAAACGCTTATTCATCAATATAATCAACAGCGACTGTCGACCTTAGATATGTGGCTGGATTACCGCCACGAATGGCTGCGCCAATTTGAAGTTGCCCTCGGACAGCGCAGCGATATTCCGCTGCTGACCGAGCGATTGACCCTGCTGATGACGCGCCCTGATGAGCTTAAGTCGGAAAAACATCGCGCCATTTTAAGGCAAAATACCGAAGTATTTGGCGGCTTGTTACTCACGATCAATGCCAGCTTGTCAGCGAAGCAGTCCAAGCATTTTTATAAAAAGCTGAACAAACTTATTCAAGATCTGCGTGAACTAAATCAAGAGGGGATTGAAAAAGTGGCAAAAGCCGCGAAAGATTAATCCCGAAGCCAAGGTCTATTGGGCAACTCCATCTAATTTAGAGATTGCCCATGTCCCTTGTTAACCTCTATCAAAAATTCCTCAATGCTAGCCATTATGGTGAGGGGCTTGCCCCCTTAGCCCTTCGGCTTTATCTCGCGCCAGTGCTAATGCAGGCTGGCTATAACAAACTCGCGCATTTTGAAGACACAGTGGCTTGGTTTGCCAACCCCGACTGGGGACTGGGTTTACCTATGCCGACGTTAATGGCGGCGCTGGCGGCAGGCACGGAGTTTTTTGGCGCGTGTTTATTACTCGTTGGCTTAGCGACGCGGCTGATATCTATCCCTTTGATGGTTACTATGATGGTGGCGGCGTTTACTGTGCATTGGCCTAATGGTTGGCTGGCGATTGCCGATGGCAGTTCATGGCTCGCCAATGAGCGGGTACTCGAGGCGGGTGACAAGCTGGATAAGGCCAAATCCCTGTTGCAGGAATACGGCAATTACGATTGGTTAACCAGCTCGGGTAACTTGGTGGTGCTGAATAATGGTATTGAGTTCGCGGCGACCTATTTTATTATGCTGCTGGCACTCTTTAGCCTAGGAGGCGGGCGTTATACCAGTCTCGATTACTTTATCGCTAAGCGTTACGGCGTAAAGTAAGCCAAGCGACGTTGCTTACAATACTTTCAATCCCACCCTAGCGTGGGATTTTTTGTACCTCTTTAGCCGCAATTTGCTATGCTTGAGCCAATTTATACGCACCCATTTTTAAGAACAGGGATAATCACTTGGACGCTATCGAACTTTTACTAACCCGCCAATCCACCCCAAGATTAACCGCGCCAGCGCCAAACGAGGGCGAGCTTAAAATCATTTTAGATGCGGCGATTCGAGTGCCAGATCATGGCGCCTTAGCACCATGGGAATTTATTATTGCCACAGGCCAAGGGTTAGACACCTTAGCGGATATCTATGTCAACGCGGCCAAAGCCAGCGGCGCCGATGAAGATTTTATCAATAAAGCCAAAGGGATGCCGATGCGCGCGCCAATGGTGATTACGGTTGTGGCGAAAACCCAACCACACCCTAAAGTGCCTGTGCTTGAGCAGCAAATCGCAGCGGGCTGCGCCACGATGGCGATGCAGCAAGCGGCATTCGCGCTAGGATTAGGCGCCGTGTGGCGCACCGGGGATTTTGCCTTCGACGCCAATGTGAATGCGGCATTAGGCTTAGCGGCAGAGGATCAAATCGTTGGCTTTTTATACGTGGGCACCCCAGCGGTAGCCGCACCGAAAAAACCGCAGAAGGATGGCAGCCAGTACGCCCGCTACCTATAACCTAGTTTATCCCCTCTGAATGGGAGTCCTTAGTATGCAAGTTGCCCAAACCCCAAGATTACTGCTGCGGCAGTTAACGCCCGATGATGCGTCATTTATTTTGGTATTACTCAACACCCAAGGATTTATCGACAATATCGGCGATAAGGGCGTGCGTAGTTTGCAGGATGCCAAGGACTATATCGCCAATGGGCCAGCGATTAGCTATCGCGAACATGGTTTTGGTTTGTTTGCCGTGGTGCTGGCCGAAAATGGCTTTCCGATTGGCATTTGCGGCCTGATTAAACGGCCGACGCTGGCGGATGTGGACCTAGGCTATGCTTTTTTGCCGCAGTATTGGGGCAAAGGTTATGCGTTTGAAGCCGCTAAAGCCTCACTGGAATTCGGTAAAACCATAGGGATTGAACGGATTGTCGCCATAGTTAGCCCGCATAATCAGGCCTCTAAGTCGCTGCTGAATAAATTGGGCATGTCGTTTGAAACCCAGTTGCAGCTTACTCCTAACGATGCGCCGGTGGAGTTGTTTAGCTAAGCAGTGGTTTTATGTGCGAGTGAGTGCGGTTTACGCGCAATAAAATGGGGAGCTAAGCTCCCCATTTTATCTCTTTTGCTTTTCCCCTTAGGGGATGCGATTACTCCGCTAACAGACCACGGCTACGCAGCAGCGGCTCAATGCCTGCTTCTTTACCACGGAAGTTTTTATACATCAGCATAGGGTCATCACTGCCCCCCTTAGACAAGATGTTGTTACGGAAGGCATCGGCGGTCGCTTTATCGAAAATGCCATTTTCTTTAAAGGCTTCGAAGGCATCGGCGCCTAAAATATCCGACCAGAGGTAGCTGTAGTAACCGGCAGAATAACCGCCCGCGAAGATATGCGAGAAGTAAGTGCTGCGGTAACGCGGGCTGATCTCATTAATCAATCCCATGGCGGCTAAGGAGTCGGCCTCAAACTTGGCGGCATCCTTAGGCGTGGTATCGGTCAGGGTGTGCCAATCTAAATCGAGCTTAGTGGCGGCCATATATTCAACGGTCGCAAAGCCTTGGTTAAATTTGCTGGCGGCTTGGATTTTTTTCACCAGTTCCTGCGGGATCACTTCACCGGTTTTGTAGTGCTTCGCAAATTGCGCGAGCACTTCAGGCTGAGTCATCCAGTTTTCGTTGACCTGTGAAGGGAATTCTACATAGTCGCGAGGTACAGCCGTTCCGCCTTGAGAGCGATATTCAACATTGGATAACATGCCGTGCAGCGCATGGCCAAACTCATGGAACAGGGTGCTGGCTTCATCGAAGGTGAGTAACGCTGGCTCATTACCCGCTGGACGAGGGTAGTTCAACACGTTGACAATTATGGGTTTAGAATCGACGCCGTTCATATGGTATTGCTTGCGGAACGAGTTCATCCAAGCGCCGCCGCGTTTGCTATCACGGGTAAAATAGTCGCCCATAAAGATGGCCATAAGCTTGCCGTCTTTATCGTACACTTCCCAAGTACGCACCTCGGGGTTGTATTTGGGTAAGTCGGTACGTTCTTTAAAGGTTAAGCCATAGAGGCGATTGGCCGTATAGAACACGCCTTTTAAAGTGCTGTCGAGGGAGAAGTAAGGGCGAGTTTGCTGCTCGTTAAAGCTGTACTTTGCGACACGGATTTTGTCAGCGTAGTAATCCCAATCCCAAGCTTGCAGCTTAAACTTGCCGCCTTGGCTGTCGATTAATGCCTGCATATCTGCAACTTCGGTCTTGGCTTGGGCAAGCGCTGCTGGCCAGACTTTGTTGAGTAAGCCATAGACATTTTCCGGCGTCTTGGCGGTGCGTTCTTCTAACACAAAATCCGCATGGGTTTTATAGCCCATAAGCTGTGCACGTTCGGCACGCAGCGCGGCAATTTTTGCCAGAATGACTTTGTTATCATTGGCATTATTGTTGTTACCTCGCTCGATATACCCCTTATAGAGCTTTTCGCGTAATTCGCGATTATCGGCATAGGTTAAAAACGGCGTGATAGACGGGCGTGACGTGGTAAATACCCATTTGCCTTCATGGCCACGCTTTTTCGCAGTTTCGGCGGCGGTAGCAATCACATCGGCGGGTAAACCAGATAAGTCCGCTTGCTGATCTATCACTAGCTCGAAGGCATTGGTTTCGGCTAACAGATTGTCACCAAAGGCTAAGTTAAGCTTGCCGATTTCTTCATTCAGGGCGCGCAGCTTGGTTTTATCCTGCTCGCTGAGGTTAGCACCGCCACGGGTGAACGACTTATAGGTGTCTTCCAGTAATTTGGCCTGCGCCGTGTTGAGCTTTAGGCTGTCTTTGCTGTTATAAACGGCTTTAACACGTTGAAACAGCTTATCGTTCAGTAAGATATCATCTTCTGCCGACGATAACATCGGCGAGACTTCTTTGGAAATCGCTTGCAGCTCCGGAGTGGTATCTGCGCCAGTTAAGTTAAAGAAGACGTTGGATACGCGGGTGACGAGATCGCCCGAAAACTCCATCGCTTCGATGGTGTTGGCGAAAGTCGGCTTATCTTTGTTATCGACAATCGCTTGAATTTCTTCGTGTTGCTGGGCGATACCCGCTTTGAATGCAGGGAGGAAATGCTCGGGCTTAATCTTATCGAAGGCCGGAATTTCCATAAACGTATCATAGGGCTTAAAGAATGGGTTACTGGCATTTTGGCTGATGATCTGCGCCGACATCGCATTCGGTGCGACAGTCGCCTGCGCCGCAGTATCGCTGTTTTGTGCACTACAGCCACTTAAGGCGAGGGCGAGTGTGATGGCGCTAAAGGTCAGTTTGATGGCTCGCGGCTTAAGTGTCGGCGTGTTAAGGGCCTGTGATTTTAGGCTTAGTCCCTTCATGTCAATTCCCCGTTAGGTGATTATTATTCTGTCGGATTAATGGTACTGCAAACCATTAATATTATTTTAAGGTGACTGTTTAGCATGTATCAGACTAAGGGTTCCATCGATTTTGTGTTTTGTTTGTAACAAATGGTTAGTCTGCGGTTTTTAACGGAAGAACTATGGCAAACTGAGCCGCGCACGAAGGCAATATTTGGCAAAGGATAAAGCCATTGCTTTGGTGCGTTTTTATGTAAGTCCCTAATCATACAAATAATAAATAGGACCTCTATGGAATTGCCTCAGTTTAACTATACGCGCCTCTGTCGTCGTTTTTCTTATTCCCTATTAGCCGCTGCGCTGTGGACATCGACGCAAGCTGCAGCGTCGCCAACCACGCTTAGCCAAGATGCGCTTAAGGTGGCCGATTATGCGGTGAGCACCTATGACACGCAGATGGTCGAGAGTCTGGCGCATTTAATCAGTTTTAATACCCAAGCGGTTGAGGGGCAAACGCCCGATACCAACCCCGCCTTTATTGGTTTTAAGTCGAGTTTAAAAAGCTTGAGCCAAGAACTCGGACTCGATTATGCCGACCACGGTTATGTGGTGCTGATTGGCCTCGATGCTAATGCTGTCGATGCCCAACAATCACAGGTTGAGAAATTAGGTATCGTCACCCACGGCGATGTGCAGCCCGCCAATCCCGCTCTCTGGACTAAGAGCCCCTATGTGCTGGATACCGAGTCTGAACCGGGTAAGCTGATAGGTCGCGGCACCGAAGATGATAAAGGCGCGATTGTCACCGCTATGTATGCGATGAAGGCCATCAAAGATAAACAAATCAAACGGGAAAAACGCATTGAGCTGCTGGTGTATTTAGCCGAAGAGTCCGATTGGGATCCACTAAAAGCTTTTTTAGTCCATTACACTCCAGCGCAGATGAATATCACCATAGATGCCGAGTATCCGGTCGTCACCGCCGAAAAGGGTTGGAGTAAGATTGGCTTTACGGTACCGAATATCGAGTCAACGCAGGAGCTGGGCGCGGCAACGAATGTCCCTAGCCTAACGGCATTCTCCGGCGGCTATTTTGCCAGCCAAGTGCCACAGCAAGCCGAGGCGCAAATTCATGCCATCACCCCAAGCTTATTGGCACAGTTACAGGCGAGTGCCGCCAACCAGCAGGGGATGAAGTATCGATTCGAGCGCACTTGCGAGCAGGCCGTGTGCGACTTGCATATTTTTGCCGACGGTAAGGCGGCTCATTCCTCCACGCCTGAAGATGGGGTGAATGCCGTGACGCATTTGGCCGCGTTACTGCAGCCATATACTTGGCCTAAAACCACTGCGGCACTCACTATTGCCGCCATGAATGAGTTAGTAGGGTTGGGGATTTATGCCGAGCAGTTTGGTGAGCTGGCCTATAAAGATGATTTTATGGGCGCCTTAACGCTTGCCCCCACAGTCGTTGCGCAAACGAGCAAAGGGACGGAAGTCACCATTAATTTACGTCGCCCGGTGGGCAAAACGCCTGAGTTACTCTCAGCCCAAGCCAAGGATGCATTAAACAAATGGCAAGCAGAGCATCAAGTTACACTCATCGATGTGGAAAGTTATTGGGGCGAGCCTATGGTGATGAAAGATGCACCCCATCAGCAAACCTTACTCGATGTGTTTGCCCACTTTACCGGCATAGCATCACCCAAACCTGTGGCTATTGGCGGCTCAACCAACAGTAAATTATTCCCTAACGCCTTAAGTTTTGGCCCCGCCATGCCAGGCGTGGAATACACTGGCCACACAGAGAAAGAATTTATGACCCATAAACAGTTTATGCTGAATCTGAAAATGTACACCGCCGCTTTTATTGAGTTAACCGCTGCAAAATAGTGCGTTTTCAATTGTGATTAATTGAAGCTATGGGTGAAATACTTTGGAGAGTGGAGGAGGTTTACTTAGCACGTTTATAAGTCAATGGCGGTTAATCTGAGATTACCGCCATTGCTCTTTAATCGTTAACACAAGATAACGCTGCAATCTCTTATCTTCCTTTTATAGCCATTACTTTCCCTGTGGCTCGCATTCCATTGTCTAACAAGGTTCGCCTATAAAACTGCTTTGATTCAGTGGGTTGGGACAGGCGTTGAATATGAAATTACCTACTTATTTGAACTGTTGACTAATTCGCCAACGACTTGTGACACATAGTCAGCTCCCTTTAATATTTCGTTGATAATGCTTGCGGCTTCAGAAATCAAATCCACGTTTTTAGCAGCTTGATCTGTAACTTTAATCATACTGTTTCGTGATAGGTTAACTAATTGGCTATTTTTACCTACTATTTGGTTAATGTCTTCAGTAGATTTAGTTGTTCTGCCAGCAAGTGTGCGAACTTCATCAGCTACGACCGCAAAGCCCCTGCCATAGTCACCAGCGCGAGCCGCTTCTATTGCGGCATTCAACGCTAACAGATTAGTCTGATCCGCAATAGACTTTATGGTTGTCACAATATTTGAAATTTCTGTAGATTGTACGTTTAGTTGTTCAATCAAATGTGAGGTGTGACGAATATCGAGAGTGATTTGCTCAGAATTTTCTAAGTTATTTTTTAGGATTTCTGAGCCTCTTTCTGCAACTTGAGCTGTTTCTACTGAAGTGCTATGGGCTACTTCGGCAGCTTTTTGAATGGCTAATTGTCGCTCCATTCTGGTGGTGATATCGGCAGCAACCTTAACAACTTTCACGACTTGACCATCGGAATTAAAAACTGGGTTATAGGTAGCTTCAATCCAAACGGTATTTCCAGACTTACCTATGCGTTGAAATAATCCACTTTTTACCTTCCCATCAGCAAGTTCTCGCCAAAAATTAGGATTTTCTTGGTAAAAACGATCAGTACAGAAAATTCTGTGATGTTTACCTATCAAATCCACCGCAGAGGAGTAACCTAATGCGTTAGCAAAGTTTGAGTTAGCTGAAGTAATTGTGCCATCGACCGCAAATTCAATTACCGCATTGGAGCGATCAATTGCAGTGAGAAGAGATTTTTCTTTTAATGATACATCGTATTCATCTGTGATTTCGTTAGCAATTTTCAGGACTTTCACAACTTGATTGTCTTCAATGATAGGAATATAAGTCGCTTCTAACCAAATATCGTGTCCATCTTTAGCTACTCGATGAAATTTTCCTGATTTAGATCGCCCGGCTCTAAGATCTGACCAAAACCGTTCATATTCATTTGATTCTCTGTAACGTTTTGTGCAGAGCAGACGATGATGCTGACCTTTTAGCTCTGTCTCCGTATAACCAACACATTCAAGAAATTTAGTGCTTGCACTCAAAAAGTCCCCATTAGGAGTGAAGGATACGGTGGCACATGCTCTCGAAATGCTATTGAGCTCAGCATTTTGCATCTTCACGAGCATTTCATTTGGATGTGTGCTTTCTTGTTTTAGTTTATGAAAAATCACTTGGAACCTCGTCAAAAACAAAAATTTAATTAAGCATAGTTAATGCTATAAATTCTTCAACAGTACGGCTAAATCTAATTAAATTCATGACTTAGTCCATCGGTGAACTAAAGTGGATATTGTCAAATAAACTTATATTTATTTAATCCGCGGTGTTAGGCTTTTGTCTGCACTCAAATAGTGATCACATGTCAATATTCAATTAAAAGAAGCATCAATCTGGTTGCTTTGGCGTGATTAGATATCTTCTTCCGTTTAGGAGTGTTCACTACTAAAGCTTGAAACTCATCTGTCAGCGGGTTAACCCTGCCCACCTCGACATTTGATGAACTATCGTTGCGAGCATTGAATGAATGTCTGTTTTCTATTTTGAAGATGAAGTTATAAAAGCTCTATTGCTCTGCCGCGATTAGCTTTAGTAGATTGGCTCGTAAACAGTTTTAACACTGTCTTCAAATAACTAGCTTTACAAATATTAATCCCAAACCTATGGATTAGAGTAAAAGAACCACGTGATTTGCCCTAATGTGAGTCACGTATCTTCATTAAAATCTACAGGTTACATTGGTGTTAAAAGTAAAGCTATTTAGGTTAATTGGCGAGATGCCTATCCGCTTCATGACCGCTTTTGGGCATTTATGCCATCGTGGCATTTGTGAATCCATGTACACCAGATGAACTGGACGAGATTTAAGGAATAAATTGTTTCAAGTTCATCAATGCCATGGCTTGCCTATCTGCGATTGCTTGCAGACTGACGGCTTTAACCATGGCAAACTTAACAGCCTATAGAACAGTTATTCTGGATAAAAAACTTATTACGACTATATGGTCGAGCTAAATTAAGTGTAGGAATAAATGCAGCTCAGTAAACCGCATTTTAGCTAGAGCAGATTATTATCCTTGGGGAAGGCTCGGGACTGTAATGTCTGCCTTTAGTACTAAGACAATCAAGAAAATAACACCTAACAACGGGAATAATCCCAGTACTGCGCCAAGCATCCCTGTGAGCTTAGGGTTTGTCGTTTTTTTGCGCCCGAGAGAATAACTCAACATACCGAAAAACATCATGCTAGCTAAGAGCAATAGCAAAATCAGCGATACAATTGACACAATAAATTCCTTTTTAATTCATATGTTAGAGCTTGATAATAAAGACCGAGTTAAGGCTGAGTCAATCTTATTTATCATGATTGAGTGCTATGGCGGTGGGTAATTGGCCAGTTTTACCACTTACTTAGTGAATCCTAAAGAACCATAAAACAGACGATATCGAATAAATCTGGATGGCGATGCTACTAAGCCATGCAACATCGACCAACAATGAGGACTCGCCTTTAGCATGTGATGCTCCCGACATTTTTACAAACTTTGAGTGTAAATGTAATGAGAATTGTTATCATTTTTCTGTATTGATAATTATTTTCAATTAAAATGCATCTCTCAAAAACAATGATGGGGAATCATGATGCAAAAAACGCTGTTAGCGACACTCATTGCGAGTTTTTTATTCGTACCAGGCACCTATGCCAGTGAGGACAAGTCCGCGACCAATATTGAGGTCATTAGTATCAAGGGGAGTCGATTAGATAAGGCCGCAACGGCAACAGGTTTACCCTTAACTCTTAGGGAAACTCCGCAATCCGTTACCATTATCGATCAAGAGTTTATTCAGAGTTTCTCACTGGATAGTGTTGCCGATTTAATGTTTTTAACCCCAGGGATCTATGCTCAAAAAGCCGAAACTAATCGCTATTTCTTTAGCTCCCGCGGAAATCCCATTACTAATTTTCAGTTTGATGGCGTGCCCGTTAACTATTCGAGTTTCTTTAATGACGCTTCAACCGACACCATATTATTTGATCGCGTAGAGGTTGTTCGTGGTGCAACCGGACTCTTAACCGGGGCGGGTGAACCATCGGCGGCCATTAACCTTATCCGTAAACGGCCTAAATCTGCGCCTGGTGGTTATGTCAGCGCAAAAGTCGGTTCATGGGATAGTTACCGCGTTGAAGGCGATGCCTCTGTTGATGTGACAGATAGTGGTGCTGTGCAGGCTCGTTTTGCTGCTGCCTATGAGAAATCAGATAGTTACATTGATCTTGCCGAAGATGAAAACCTCCAAATTTACGGTGTTATAACGGCAAGACTTGGTGACAATACCTTATTTACCCTAGGTGCCGATTACAGTGATCGTGATCCTAAAGGCTCCACTTGGGGTGGTATCCCGCTATTTTATGCCGATGGCAGCTTAGCCAATGATCTACCTCGCTCGACCACAACGGCTGCCTCTTGGTCGAGTTGGCAACGGAATGGCGCGAATGTCTTTGCCACGCTTGAACATGATTTTGATAATAATTGGGACCTTAAATTTGACGTCGAACATCGTGAAGATGAGATGGACGGCCACTTGCTGTATCTCTATGGTGCGCCGGATAAAACGACTGGCTTAGGTATGAAATCATCGGCGATGATCTACCAATCGACCCGTAAACAAGATGCCGCACGACTCTTTGCCTCAGGGCCATTTGAGCTCTTTGGCCGCGAGCATAAATTGACTGCGGGTTTATTGTATTCTAAGCAAGATACGACTGCAGATTCCTATTATCCATTGAATAGTTTAAGTATTGGTAACTTCTTCGAATGGGATGGCTCAATTGCCGAACCTAATTATCCGTCGACGCCAATCTATCAGGAAGGGGAGGAAACTCAAAAAGGGGCCTATCTCGCGACCCAAATTAATTTACATGATCAATGGATGTTGTTACTGGGTGGCCGCATTAGCCAATATCAATTTGAATCAAACGCGGCTGATGACTACAACAATAGCGATGTTTTTACACCTTATGCTGGCCTTATATACAACCTGAACGATAGCATCTCGATTTACACCAGTTATACCGAAATTTTCCAGCCACAGGATGCAAAAGACGCGAACAATAAGCGCTTAGATCCGATGACGGGGAACAATATTGAATTGGGGGCGAAAGGGGATTTCTTCGATGAGAAACTGACTGCCAGTGTTGCCGTATTTAAAGTGCAAAAGGAAAATGTGGCAAAACCCGATGATGGCGCACTTCCCTTACCAGGTGGCAGTTATCCTATGCATTTGGTAGATGGAACCAGTAACCAAGGTTATGAAGTTGAGCTAAACGGTAAACCAACAGAAAATTGGGATCTGTTTTTCAGCTATACCTATAGCAAATCAGAAGATCAGGATGGAGCAGCTTTTAGCACTCATTTACCTAAAGATCTGGTGCGTTTATCCTCACTTTATCACTTTGATGGTGCACTTGCGGATTTAACCGTTGGCGGTAACTTAAGCTGGCAGAGTAAAATTTACAAAGATAATGCGGGTCCTAATGGTGAGCGATCCGAGCAAGACAGCTATTACCTAGTCAATCTGATGACAAGCTATCAACTGACGGATGATGCTAAAGTTCAGCTAAATATCAATAACTTATTCGATAAAAAATATTACTCCAGCATTGATTTTTACAATCAAGGTTTCTTCGGTGAACCTCGAAAGATTGAGTTAAACCTAAGCTACAACTTTTAAATAATCTTCCCTGCAAGCTAGAGCTGTAAATGCCGTGTCCATTAAGACACGGCATTAACATCACTCAGTGATAGGAGATAAGTGAATGTAACGCCCAACATTTGCTAAAAATACTAACCTGCTTTTGTTGTTCATTAGACTCTTGCTGAGAGTCAATATCCGCGGCTAATCTTGAATGCTCTATATCGAGCAGTTTGGCGATTAGCCTTATCACTCCTATCCATACCATTTACATAGCGCTTGTATGCCAATCAGCGATTAGTAACCGACGGCTTCGCTACCCGAATGACGGGGATCGGTGGCGCCAAAAATCCCTTGCTCTGTCACCATAATGGATTGGGTGCTGCCCATGGCCGATTGTACTTTCACCTTATGGCCTTTGGCTTCGAGTAACGAAATGGTATCGCGGTTCAGGCTGGTTTCGACCCGCAGTTCATCGGGTAGCCATTGGTGGTGTACCCGCGCGGCATTGCTGGCTTCGGCAATGTTTAAGCCGTGGTCAATCACATTCATAATGATTTGCAGCGTGGTGGTAATGATGCGTGAACCGCCTGGGCTGCCCGTCACTAAGAAAGGTTTGCCGTCTTTCATCACTATGGTGGGGCTCATTGAACTCAACGGACGTTTATTACCTTCCACCGCGTTGGCATCGCCACCCACTAAGCCGTAACCGTTAGGCGTGCCGGGTTTAGCGGAAAAATCATCCATTTCGTTATTGAGTAAAATCCCCGTGCCTTTGGCGACTAAACCCGAGCCATAACTGAAGTTTAAGGTGTAAGTGTTAGACACCGCATTGCCCCATTTATCAACCACTGAGAAGTGGGTGGTTTGGTCACTCTCATAGGGCGCTAGATTACCGGGTTTGATTTCGGTACTAGGCGTGGTTTTGTTTAGCGCAATTTGGCTGGCAATCTTTTGAGCGTAGTCCTTATTGGTTAACTGCTTGACGGGCACCTTATAAAAATCGGGATCGCCTAAATACTCGCTGCGATCGGCGTAGGCATGCTTCATGGTTTCGGCCATCACATGAATGGTTTGCGCCGTGTTGTGGCCAAATTGGTCGATAGGGAA
The DNA here is from genome assembly GCF_019457635.1 of Shewanella mangrovisoli. Taxonomy (NCBI): domain Bacteria; kingdom Pseudomonadati; phylum Pseudomonadota; class Gammaproteobacteria; order Alteromonadales; family Shewanellaceae; genus Shewanella; species Shewanella mangrovisoli. The sequence continues at coordinate 2,842,451 of NZ_CP080412.1, read as the reverse complement.
CTGCTGCAGCACATTGAGCATTTCGATAATGTGCACGCCACCTGAGGATGGCGGTGGCATAGAAACCACCTCATATCCACGGTATTGACCGCGAACGGGTTCACGCTCGACGGCTTTGTAGTGTTGTAAGTCCGCTAAGGTCATGATGCCGCCAGCGTCTTGCACGGCCTTTACCAGTTTCTCTGCGGTTTCACCTTCGTAGAACCCTTTAGTGCCTTTCTCGGCGATAAGTTGCAGGGAGTGGGCAAGTTCTGGCTGCTTTAAAATATCATCCACTTGGTAGTCGCTACCGTCGGCCTTATAGAAGATGGCTGCCGTGCTGGGCCATTGGCTCATGCGGCGTTTTAAGCCTGCAAGGGATACCGCCAGATCTGGGGTCACACTAATCCCTTCCTGCGCCATTTTGATGGCGGGCGCTGTGACTTGTGCCATGGTCATAGTGCCATATTTTTCAAGGGCTAAACTCATGCCCATCACAGTGCCGGGCACGCCAACTGCAAGGCCATGTTCACGGCTTAATTTAGTCACCGCATCGCCATTTTCATCGAGGAAAATATCTTTTTTCGCCTTTGATGGCGCCATTTCACGGTAATCGATGGCGATAGTTTTGTTTTCTTTGGCCAGATGGACGAGCATAAAGCCGCCGCCGCCAATATTGCCTGCGCGGGGTAAGGTCACGGCTAAACTGAATGCTACCGCCACTGCTGCATCGACGGCATTACCGCCTTGCTTCAAAATTTCGATGCCTGTGCGACTGGCCAGTGTTTCTTGGCTGGCGACCATGCCATGCTTTGCCCATACGGGTTGTGCCGTGGCCATTTGGCTGAAAATCGAAGGCTCTTCGGCATGGAGAGTGGGCGAAGATAACAAAGGCAGTGCCATGGCGATGGCGAGAATAAGAGGTCTAAAAGGTCCTGCGCGGCGCATATTCAATCCTGAATTTATTTTCATTTTGGCTATGCAATGTGCCGAGAATTAGGCTTAATTGCAACCTTGGATCTTGCTTAGTGTGTTTAACGGATAAGAATTCGCCTAATGAGACAACTCATTTTTGCCTTTGCCAGCGCGGCGCAGAGTATTGCTACAGATAGTTGGGATAGCTTGATGGGGAAGGACAATCCCTTCTGCCAGCATGCCTATTTACTCAGCTTAGAGCAGAGTTTATCGGCCTGTGCCGCGACAGGCTGGCGGCCACATCATTTATGTGTGTTCGACGCAACTGGCAGTGAATTAGCACTAGAATTAGCGCCAGATGCCGTGATTGAGAGCCCAAAAGATGCCGCAGATTTTATCGATTTACCGCTGCTGGCTTTGATGCCGCTCTATCAAAAATCCCACTCCTATGGCGAGTATGTGTTTGATTGGGCATGGGCGCAGGCGTATGAGCGTCATGGTCTTGAATATTATCCTAAATTGTTAAATGCCATCCCGTTTACGCCGGTGCAGGGGCGGCGGTTGGGGCTGTCGCCTACGCTTTCTGCTGAGGAGATTAAGGTGCTAAGTTGCGCCGTATTTACGTGTTTAGATGAGCAATTAGTAGATGCGGATGCGCCTATGTCTTCTTGGCATTGCTTATTTGTCTCGTCTTCGCAGCAAAAACTATTTGCAGAGGCATCTAATCAAACCGCGCTTCGGCGTTTAAGTACTCAGTTTCATTGGCATAATCGTGGCTATAAAGATTTTGATGCCTTTTTAGCGGCGCTCACCTCCCGTAAGCGCAAGAATATTCTTAAGGAGCGCGCCCAGCTCCAGCCCTATGGTTTGCAATATGAATTTGTCGCAGGAGCGGATATTAGCCGTCAACAATGGCAGCATTTTATTGAATGTTATCAACTAACTTACCTTAAACGTTCCGGCCATAGAGGCTATTTAACCCCAACATTTTTTAACATGATTGCAGAGAGGTTGGCCGAGCAGATTGTCTTGCTCGTGGTGAGTGATGCGAAAGGGCAGATGTTAGCGGGCGCGCTGTATTTTACGGGCCGCAATGAGCAGGGGCAGACATGCCTGTTTGGTCGTTACTGGGGCAGTATTGTTGAGCTTGAGGGATTGCACTTTGAGGCCTGTTATTATCAGGGCATTGAATACTGCATCGCCCATGGCATTGATATCTTTGATGCTGGCGCGCAGGGCGAACATAAAGTGTTGCGCGGCTTCGAGCCTGTGGCTCTTTATTCCTACCACAATATCGCCCATCCCGACTTTAAGCGGGCGATCGCACATTTTACCCAGGAGGAAGCCGCGCAAATGGAAGTGTATATGCAGCAGATGCGTGAGGTGTTGCCCTATAAAAAAGGCCAATAACCACCATAAATGTAAAGCGTCGCGTCAACAAATGCGTTGGCGCGACGCGAATAGGTCTACACAAAAGAGCGATGTGCTAAGTACATATTACTCAAGAGTGAATATTTGATTAGCTCACCGCTAACCAGATCCCAACGCCAATCATAAGGCTGCCGGCAATTCGATTTAACCAACGAATATTATCGCCGCGACTTAAAAATATCCTCAGACTCTTACCGCCACTGGCGTAGGCAAGCATAGAAGTAAATTCTGTCACCATAATAATGCTAAGCAGGGCAAGGAGCTGTGGTGCGACTTCGCGCTCGGCATTAATAAATGGCGGCAGTAGCGATACCATAAACGCCCAGCCCTTAGGGTTCGCTATTGCGGTAATAAAACCCTGTGAAATCAGCGTGAAGTTACTGGCTCTTGGGTTAGTGTCATCATCGCTGAGCATGGCCATTTTGCCACGGGCGCGCCACATCTGCACACCGATATACCCTAAGTAGATGCCGCCAACCCATTTAAATACCTGAAAAACCTCAGGGTAGTTAAGCATGATGCTCGCTACACCCATAACCGCAGCGGTGGCGACCAAGGCCACACCCACAAGCTCGCCGAGCATCATCCACAGGGTACGGCGCACACCTATGCTCATTCCAAGCGTCATGGCGAGTGTCATACACATACCGGGGGTGATAGAAACAAAGAAGAAAGTCGGGATAAACACTGCGAGTAAGGCAAAATCTGGCATGGTCTAAAACGGTCTAATAGAAGAGTGAAGGAACGCTAGTGTAATGAAAATGACAGAGTTAGCCAATGCGTCAGTGGTGAAGTCTCTCCCAGAATGCGTTATAGCATTAGGCTTTGGTGCTAAAACCCATTGAACGAGGGAGATAGCATCATCAACATATGCAGGCGCCGATTAAAGACTTATTAGCACAATAAGGGAATTATATCAGGCTCACATTCGGTATCGATTAAATAAACACATTCCTGACCAATAATATAATAACTGTATAAAGCTTGATAAATATGCTCGCCTAATTGTCCATAACAGTGCAGTCTGGCATTTTTTACCGACTTCCATATTGGCCAAGGTAAATTAAAGTAATCGTACTCTTTGATAGTGTGATTTAATTCTTGTTCTAAAGGAAATGGTGTGTTGTTAACATCGAGTTGATGACAATGGGTTTGATAACTGGACTCATCAATGACTTGTAGCCCTGCGATAGTTGGAAAGTAAATCTCCATTGCCAGAGGGTGAGTATCTTGCCCTTGCCAACTTAGAGCTAATGATAAGTTATTGAGTTGGCAATTAATCAGTGGATAGGGGCTTAGGTTACGCTTAAGGGGGAACCATGGTTGGTAACTGGCTGACTCCATTGATATATCCTCCATTTTATCTGTTGTATCCTGATATTGTGATTTTTCATGGCTATTAATGAATGTATTTATGGAAGGATTATTTAATTTCCTTCAATGTATTTTATGAATCAATAATACGGTAAGTTTTTTTACTTTTATTGAATCACCATAATCTAATTGCGAGTTAAAAGCATGTGGTAATTATCTAATAATTTTTGAAACTCCTATTAATGAAATCTGGCTTATCAAAAATAGGCTGATGGTTATGCTTACTCACTGTTTAAAGAAAGTGAGTAAACCAATGAAAAAACGATTTCCATCGGCCTATATTGGTCATTTACTAGGTCATTGTGCATTAATGACGACAGGATTTTTGCTGAATATCCCAAGTGCCAATGCTGTCATGCTAGATGCTGTGCCCCTATTTAGTTTACAGAGCAATCTCGCCCCGAGAGCGCCCATACCCGCTGAATATTATTGGAATCAATTTGGTTGCTCTGGCGCCAATCTTGCCCCCACTTTAACTTGGGAACACGCTCCTAAGGGCACTCAAAGTTTTGCGATGACTTTTTATGATAAAGATGCCCCTACAGGGAGTGGTTTTTGGCATCGTGTGGTTTATAACATTCCATCGCAAATCAATACATTGGTAGGAGGCATTGATGGCGGTGAATTACCTACAGGCGCCATTGAGGCGAATACGGATTTAGGTAAGCCGGGATTTTTTGGACCTTGCCCGCCCAAAGGTCGTGAGCATAGATATGTGTGGACTGTTCATGCTTTAGATGTAGCCAAGTTACCGATAGATGCCAATGCCACTCCTGCACTAGTCGGATTTTACCTTTGGCAGCATCGGCTTGGTGAAGCCAGCTTGACCCTCTTAGCCGGTTCGAAAGAGGGGTAAGTCAATGAATTTACATACATTATGTTCAAGTCATAAGAGGTTGGCGACCAGTCTGTTATTAATGAGCCAAGTGTTGATGGCACCACAGGCGATGGCGCGGTCGAGTGAACAGGTGATAGCACAAGTTCAGCCTGAGATTTTTGCCAGTCTTGACGGCGCTGTTGGCGGCATTAGCTTTACCTCAACCAATAGGCTTATCTTTAGTTACCATCCTTTCTATCAACCTAATATAAAGGTGGGGGAATTGCTGGCTAACGGTAAGGTCACTCCCTTTCCGAACTCAGATTGGCAGCAATGTCATGATCCCCAAGGTAAACCCAAAGATCCCGATACCTGCTTGAATTGGGTTTTAGGGCTGCGTACCGACAAACAGGATAAAGTCTGGCTACTCGATTCCGGCCAAGCTGAGCCTCGAATCGAACCTAAGCTGGTGGCGTGGGATACCCGTAAAAATCAGTTAGAGCGGATTATTCATCTGCCTTTTCCCGTATCGATCCCTGAGTCGCAGCACAATGACTTTGTGATTTCATCTCGCCATCAAGCCATCATCATCGCGGACGAAGGCATTGCGACGGGTCCTATTGGTGATAAGGCTGCCTTAGTCGTGGTAGATCTCACCACGGGTAAGAGCCGACGGGTATTGCAAGGTGATAACAGTGTGATGCCAGATTTACAACGGCCACTCATTATCGATAGCCACAGCGCCCAACCTAAACGTATTGATGTCTATGTCGGCGCCGATGGTATTGCCTTAGATAGTGCGGAGCATTGGTTTTACTTTGCGCCAATGAATAAGGACAAAGTTTACCGCGTGGCAATAGAGGATTTACTCAATCCTGATTTAAGCCCTCAAGCCTTATCAGCCAAGGTGGAAACCTACGCCGACAAACCCAACAACGGCGGCCTTAGTATTGATACGGCCAATAATCTTTACCTTACCGAAGTGGGCGAGCGCGCTATTGGCATCATCCCCGCGAACACGCGCCAGTATCAAATCTATGCACATGACGAACGTATGGTTTGGCCAGATGGCGTGAGCTTTGGCAAAGACGGCTACCTATATTCAGGCGCCGTCCAATTACCATTATCCGCCGCGTTAAATCATGGTAAAGCCGAAAACCAGCCGCCGTATTACATTTTTCGCTTTAAGCCCTTAGCCGCCGGCGTGCCAGGCAATTAACACTCACAAGGGAGAAAGTCATATGAACATCGTTGGATTAGATCATTTTACGATCCGTACCCCAAAATTGGCGGAAACTGCCGCGTTTTTTCAAGATGTATTGGGGTTAAAACAGGGTTTGCGGCCGCGGTTTGGTTTTCCTGGGCATTGGCTCTATGTGGCAGAGAAACCTGTGCTGCATTTAGTGGAAGTCGGCAGCCGGGCTTTAGATGCCTATTTAGGAGAAAGTGCCGCCCAGTTTGGCTCTGGTCGTGTTGATCATTTGTCGTTTCGTGGGACGGATTTAGCGCAAATACAGCAACATCTATGTCGACAAAAGTGTGAGTTTAGGGAGCGGATCGTCCCTGAAATTGGTGAGCATCAATTATTTATTGAAGATCCTAACGGCATCACTGTGGAGATGATTTTCCCCTATGCGAGGGATAACGCTGTGGTGGGCGTCGCGATGGAAAGACTCGCGATTCAGCCTGAGGATGAGGTCTAAATGGCTCAAATAGACCCTAAGCGCAGGCAACTGTTACAGACGCTAAGTTTGGCAGGCGTTGCCTCATCCAATCTAGTTTCCCTTGGAGCGATAGCGATGAATTTACCGAATATGAAACAAGTTAATCAGGCTGAGCATGGCCAAACTGCGCATGTGTTGAAATCAGCGCCGCGGATCCAGTTAGGGGTTACAGACTTAAGTTTTCATCGAGTAACGGCGGCTGTGGTTGCCCACGTGATGCGACTGATGGGCAAAGAGGTTGAAATAAGCTATGCGCTGCACGAGGCAAATTTTAGTCGGCTCAAGCTTGGACAGATAGATTTGCTGTGTTCGGCTTGGTTGCCCCATAGCCATGGGGTATATCAGCAGCAGGTTGAGACCCAAATCGCGACGCGAGCCTTAGGGCTGCATTACGAGCCCTATGCACTCTGGGGCGTACCGGATTATGTGCCCGAGGATGCGGTTTCTCGCATCGAAGATCTGCTTAAACCTGAGGTAAAACAACGGACACGGCCGATAATTCAAGGCATTGGTGAAGGGGCGGGTATTACCCGTTTCTCTAAAAACATCATGCGAGAATACCAATTAACCGCAGCGGGCTACCAGTTTAGAACGGGTACTCAAGCTGATTGTGTCACGGCATTTGAGTCGGCAGTGTCGGTAAACGAGTGGGTCGTCGTGCCACTCTGGCATCCACAATTTTTACATCACCAATATGCAATTCGTGAGCTTAAGGATGTTAAGGGATTACTTGGAGGTAAAGACAGAGCTGTGTTGCTTGCAAGGGAAGACAGGCTAACGGAGCACTTTACCCCTGAACAAATTGCCGTGTTGGATAAGATTTCACTGTCTAATCAAATTGTGGCCGAGTTGGATTATGGCGTGAACCGCTTAGGATTAAGCGAAGATCAAGTAGCATCTCATTTTTTAACCAATAATCCTGCGATGTTGGCAACCTGGTTAGCCCCGCTGCTGACACAGATGATGCAGGAGGTTGCGTTATGAATCAGTACCATCAACCCACGCCTGAGGCGAGGCTTGCAGAGGCGGGAATTATTTTGCCCGAAGTCGCCAATGCCTTGGGCCATTATGAACCCTATGTGATTGTTGGCTCGCAACTAATGACATCAGGGCAGTTCCCTTACTTAAACGGTGAGCTGATGTATAAAGGACAACTTGGGCGCGACTATACCTTGCTTGAAGGCTATGCGGCCTGTCGGCTTGCGGCGCTCAATGCCATTGCTCAGCTTAAACAGGCGTGTGGTGAATTGTCGCGGATCAAGCAAATTTATCGCTTGGAGGGGGTATTAAGTGTCCACGAATCCTGTGTTGAACATCCCCAAGCATTAGATGGTGCTTCTGATTTGTTACTGCAAGTGTTTGGCGAGGCTGGGCGACATAGCCGGATGATTTGGACTAATCCTGTGATGCCCTTAAACAGCTTATGTTTGGTGTATTTATTTGCTGAGTTACACCCAGACTAAGTTTGTTAAGGCGGCGCTTTGGGTCGCCATTGCACAAATCTTCCCCCATAGTTGTTATGTCACTTGTGTTTTTGCCAGTCGATTGTTAGGGTTGCGTCATTATAACAAGTAGCAAATGTTGAAGTTAGATGACAGAAAAGCAAAAAATGTTGGCGGGTCAACCCTATAAAGCTTCGGATGAAACCTTATTAGCCGAAAGAATGCAGGCTAAACTAATGTGTCATCGGTTTAATCATGCGGATCCTACTGAGCTTGAGGCGCGCATGGCGTATTTGCGAGATTTGCTGGTCATCCCGAATTGCGGCCATATCGAACCTAACTTCTTTTGTGATTACGGTTATAACATTCACATCGGTAAGCAATTTTACGCTAACCATAACTTAACCATACTCGATGTTTGCCAAGTGACCATTGGCGACCATGTGATGTTTGGTCCCAATGTGTTGCTCTCTACCGCGACCCATCCCATCGAACCTAGCGCGCGCCTGACCACAGAATATGGTAAGCCTATTCATATTGGTCACCATGTGTGGCTTGGCGGTAATGTCTGCGTGTTGCCCGGCGTGACTATTGGCGATAACTGTGTGATTGGGGCGGGGAGTGTGGTCAATAAAGATATTCCCGCTAACAGTGTGGCCGTTGGTAATCCCTGTAAAGTTATAAAACAAATTCACGAAACGGTTTAATTGCAACTTTTGCGGTAAATCGAGTGTGGTAAATCATGCGCGATAAAACCTCTAGTCAGTTTTATATTACACTTGGCTTACGTTATTGCGCGTTGTCACCGCCCTTGGGTATCGAATTCTTGATGGTTAATTGATGCCAAGATAACGACAATTTTGTGAACAGAACTTTTTACTTGAATAGTCGTTTTATCTAAGTAATTCAGCGGTTAATAGTTTTAGCACTTTGCAGGGTTGATGACGGATTGAAGACATTGTTTACGCCATTTTTTCCACTACGACAGAGTAATACCGCGTTGTTATTGGCGGGTATCCTCTACTGGATTACGGGCGCTTTGGGGCAAACATTATTTAGTTTGCAGCCCGCGAATATCACTTTGATTTGGCTGCCATCGGGCGTGGCATTAGTCATGCTGTTGATGTGGGGGCGTAAGGCATTAGCGCTTATCTTTCTTGGTAGCTTTATGCTGAATATCCAAGGGATGGTGCAGGAGACATCGCTGCTTCTCTCGATAGCCCATACAGCGATGGCGGCCCTGATTGATATGCTCGCACCTGCTATGTCTATGTATTTGCTGAGACGTTTTTTACCTCTAGGCACCCGCAGTGCGAACGACTTAATGAAATTCGTGGTCGTGGCGGGCATAGTGCCTATTTTAGGTTCGAGCGCCTTACTATCGGGCAACTTAGTGCTGGGCGGCTATATTCAACCGAGTGAGTTTTGGAGTATGGGGCAAATGTTCTTCTTTGCCGATATTCTTGGGATAGTGTTGGTGTATCAGCTTTATGCGGGCTGGGTGGAACCTAATGCCCTGAAAATTGACCATAAACGGCATATTTTATTGCCGCTGATTGGTTTGCCATTATTTTGCCTGATAGGCGTAAGATTCGATTTAGGCTGGTTGTTTTATGTGATCCCGCCGCTGTTGGTTGTGCTCTCCTTTGAGGTGACACGCTTTTACCTTGCGCTATTTAGTAGCGCCTCCATGCTGTTCATGATTTTAGCGACGGCGCAGGGCTATGGCCCGTTTATTAATCCCACGCCGTTTCAAACCAATGCAGAGATGATGGCCTTTGTGTTGTCATCGGCATTAACCATTTTTGGCGTGTCATTACAGCGGGCACAGCTGCGTCGAACCGAGAGAGATAAGCAGACCGCGGTGCAAGAGGCGCTTTACGATCCGCTCTCTGGTTTGTTAAACCGCCGCGGTTTTATGCCACAGCTGGCGAATCTGGATACATCAACGACGTCTTATTCGGTCGCTATGTTGGATCTCGATAACTTTAAGATGATTAACGACACCTATGGTCACAGTGTGGGCGATAGGGTCATCCAGCTGTTGGCGCAGTTGATACACAATCACAGCCGCAGCCACGATATTGCTGCGCGCCTAGGCGGCGAAGAGTTCGCCCTTGTGCTTAGGGATATTGATGCAGCGCAGGTGCAGCCTGTACTTGAGCGTATTAGAAGATCCTTTGCTGAGATGTCGATAGCGGCCGAGGAACACACAATTTACTGCACTGTGAGCATTGGCTGGGTGGAGTATCAGCAAGGCATCGCTGGCGAGTCGTTGCTGCATTTGGCGGACAAGGCTTTGTATCAAGCCAAGGCAAAGGGCAAAAACACGATTGTAAAGTATCAAGCTTAAGCGCAATGCCAAGAGGTGTTGTTCGAATTGGCTATGCTCAAGCGGTTTATAGCCAAGGGGGCAAGGGGTGATACTCAAAAGGCCAAGTCGAAAGACAATAATCGAAAGGCCATCCGACAAGAGTGACAAACAACGGGTAACAATAGGACATAAAAAAACGGTACGCAGAGCGTACCGTTTTTGTTTCTTATGTATTAAAGGCTGCGATTACAGCACGCCGCGGCGCATTTGATCGCGTTCAATCGATTGGAACAGGGCGGTAAAGTTACCTTCACCAAAACCTAAGTTGTTCTTACGTTGAATGATTTCGATAAAGATCGGACCGAACAGGTTCTTAGTGAAGATCTGCAATAAATAGCCTGATTCGTCGCCGTCCACCAAAATTTGGTGATGCTTGATGCGCTCACGGTTTTCGGTCACTTGCGGGACTTTATCGAAAATGGTGTCGTAATATTCGGGAATAATATCCAAGCATTGGATCGAGCTACCTTCCATCGCATCCAAGGATTTTACGATATCACGGCTTCTAAAGGCTAAGTGCTGTACGCCAGGACCATTGTATTCCTTCAGGTATTCATCGATTTGGTTCTTATCGTTGCCTTTACCTTCGTTAATTGGGATACAGAAACTGCCATCGGGTGAGCGCAGAGCGTAAGACACCAGTGCGGTTTGTACACCGCTGATGTCGAAGTAGCGCACTTCGGTAAAACCAAAGATGTTTTTGTAGAAGTTCGCCCAATGCTCCATGGTGCCTTTGTAGACGTTATTGGTTAAGTGATCGACTTCGACAAAGCCTTTCTCTTGGGTGATCACTGGCTCGCTTAAGTCTTCAAAGTCAGTTGCATAGATATTGTTGTCGGCACCGAAGGTGTCGATAAAATAAATTAAGCTGTCGCCAATACCATAAATCGCCGGATAGGGTAGATCCTTGGCAGAATCGGCGACGGCTTTAGCACCGCGCTCTACCGCCACTCGGTGAGCAAAGCTGGCATCTTCTACACGCCAACCCATAGAGCTAATGGCAGGACCGTGGGATTTGGCAAATTCTGCCGAAAACCCTTCGCGCTCATTATTGAGCAGGAAGTTAATGTCATTTTGTTTGTAGTACAAAATGTCTTTATTCTTGGCTTTTTTCAGCAGTGAAAAACCAAAGTCGATAAACACTTTGTGCATAAAATCGCTGTCGGGGCTGGCGAATTCGGTAAATTCGATACCGAGTAAGCCCAGTGGATTGAGTTCGCTTGCCATGATCTGTTCCTCTTGATTAATTCAACACGCAGTCACTCTTGTTGCCTTGTTCGCTGTGGTGACTTACGGCTAGTCGGCTTAGTTAAGCCTTTCACTTATGCAGCGATGCCGCGTTAGTTTTCTAGCCAGGAGCGGTTGTAGTCTTTACTCATGCAATTTTGCACATGTTCGGTTAATTTCAGTGGGGCGAAGGTGTCCACCATCACTGCATATTCATAGGTTTCTTTTTTGCCAATCGAGGCTTCGGTGCGGCCGGGTTGTGGGCCGTGTGCCACCCCTTTTTGATGTAGGGTGATGTAACCGGCTTCAATCCCTGTTCGACTCATAAAGTCGCCGTCGACGTAGTACAGCACTTCATCACTATCAATATTGTTGTGATAGTAAGGTGCAGGAATGGCGCGCTCGTGGAAGTCGTAAGGACGCGGCACAAAGTTACACACCACAAAGTTGTGGGCGGTAAACACTAAGTGATCTGAAGGCGGTAAGTGGATTTTGCCGACTTTCGGCGCGTATTCGGTGATGTTAAATGCCCAGGGGTAAACACAGCCGTCCCAACCAACGAGATCAAAGGGATGCCACTCTAAGGTGGTCAGTTGGTACTTATCACCAAATTTACATACCAGCGGGAAGGCGCCACGCTCAACCACGGCATCTTGCAATACGGGCGTACGTAAGTCGCGCTCACAGTATGGGGCGGACTCGAGTAATTGACCGTATTCATTACGGAAATGCTTTGGCACTTCCACCATCGAAAAGGCTTCAATCACGAATAAGCGCACATTACTGTAATCGTTAAATTTGAGCTGATGTGTGGTGCCGCGTGGGATCACTAAGTAGTCCCATTTTTTAATCTCTAGGGTGCCATATTCACTGTAGAGCGTACCTTCACCTTCGTGCACAAACACCACTTCATCGGCGTAGGCATTGCGGTAAAACTCCGGCGTGTCTTGAGTCACTTTTGCGGTATAGATGGCCACATCATTGTTATAAAAGATTTTGTTGCGGGCGCTAAAGAAGTTGCCTTCGCGATCGGCCGTGCGAGAGTCCAATTTGTAGTTTTGAACTAATGAATCTTCCCACTGTTCACCGTGACCGAGGCGGTAGGGTGCGACTTCCAATGCCTTAGTCGGCATATTGTGGTGATATTTATTCGAGTAAATATTGGAAAAACCATGGGTTGAAAACAGCTCCTCACGGTATAACTCGCCGTTTTCTTTCTCAAATGCGATATGGCGCTTATGGGGGACTTGGCCTTGTTTCACATAAAATGGCATGGTGATTCCTTCAAAGTTGCGCTGCAGGCTTGCCTACACCGCGAGTCGTTATGCTGCAAGTTGCATTAGTGTGATCTTCTTATCAATTTAGTTGCTTGAATGAACAAAAAAAAGAATAATAAATCTGTTGTCTCCATCTAAAAATTAGATGGTATTAACTGCTTTACGCTTCGTAGCGTTTCCGTGACATGTTAATGAGAGCCTAGGAGTCCCCATGCGCATCGATATTGATGCTTTTAATGTGCTGCAAGTGCTGGTGGAAGAGGGCAGTTTTGCTAAGGCTGCCGAGCGTTTACATAAGGCGCAATCGGCGGTCAGCTATCAGGTCAAAAAGCTGGAAGAACACTTAGGTGTGCAACTTTTTAGTCGTGATCAATACCGCGCCGAGTTGACGAGTGAAGGGCGGGTGATCTTGGCCGAGGGCCAAAGACTGTTACAACACCTTGCCAATATTGAACATCTTGCCAGTCGTTTCAGTGAAGGTTGGGAGCCTAAGCTTGAGTTAGTGATCGATGGTGCCTTGCCGATGGAGCCGATTATGACGGCACTTAAACGGATGGCAGAGCATCAAATTCCAACAAAAATTCAGCTCAATATGGAGTTTCTCGGCGGTGTGCAGCATAGATTCGAGCGTGATAATGCGGATCTGATGTTGGTTAAAGACTACCGCACCGGCCCCTATTATCACCCACAGCCACTCCCTGCGATAACCAGTGTGCTGGTGACGAGCGCTTTACATCCCTTGGCACTATTAAAAAAAATCAGTTTGCCCGAGTTACAGCAGCATGTTGAGCTGACCATCGAAGATTCCTCCCCCAATAAAACCTATCGAGATGAGCTGCAATTTGGCGGCGATAAAGTGTTTTATCTTTCTGGTTTTATTATGAAAAAGAACGCGTTATTAAAAGGGCTCGGTTTTGGTTGGTTGCCAGATTTTCTGGTGCAGGAGGAGTTACTGAGTGGTGAGCTTGTGGAGGTCGACTTTGTCGGTGGCAGTCGCTATACCTTTACTCCCCAATTAGTGTCGACCCTAGAGCGTCCTTTGGGCCGTGCTGGCAAACTCTTTACCGAATTAATCCTAGAGGAATTTGCTAAGGCAGGGCAGTTTAACGGGGTGGGATTAGGTTAATCTTCTACTACTTGTCATGTTTTGAAACAACTTACTGACGAAACCTCGGGATAAAAATGACCGCCTTTTGACATTTTATGTCATAAAGTGAGTCCATTATCGTGGCACTGATGATTTCGACTTGCCACATTAATTGGACTAACAGAGTAAGGGGAATGGTATGTCTAGACGTTGCCATGAAGTGGACTATGAGATTATCGGTCACAGCATGCAGCTGGTTGAGGTGGAACTTGACCCGCACGAGACTGTGATCGCCGAAGCCGGCGCGATGAATTATCTGGAGCAGGACATTAGCTTCGAGGCCAAAATGGGTGATGGCTCCGAGCCTGAATCTGGCTTTTTTGGCAAGTTGGTGGGGGCAGGTAAACGTGTGCTGGCGGGGGAAAGCATCTTTATGACACACTTTACGAACCTCGGACATCAGAAACGGAAAGTGGCGTTTGCCGCGCCCTATCCAGGGACGATTTTGGCTATCGATCTCGCCCAATATGGCGGAGAGCTGATCTGCCAGAAAGACAGCTTTCTCGCCGCCGCCCTTGGGACTCGAGTGAGCATGAAGTTTAACCGTCGCCTAGGCACGGGCTTTTTCGGTGGTGAAGGCTTTATTCTGCAAAGTTTGCAGGGCGATGGCATGGCGTTTATCCATGCGGGTGGCACCTTAATAAAGAAAGAGTTAAAAGGCGAAACCTTACGCGTCGACACAGGTTGTTTGGTCGGTTTTACCCCTGGTATTGATTACGATATCGAGCGCGCTGGTTCATTGAAGTCGATGGTGTTTGGCGGAGAAGGGCTGTTTTTAGCGACCTTAAAAGGCCATGGCACTGTGTGGCTGCAGAGTCTACCCTTCTCGCGGATGGCGGATCGCATTATTGCTCACGCTCCTTCTGCTGGTGGTAGCGACCGCGGCGAAGGTTCAGTCCTCGGCGGGCTTGGTCGTATGATTGATGGCCGTTAAGTTATCGGTCGAATCGACATAAACCGTAAAATCGAGTCATCGCGCTTTCTATTGGTAAGGCATCTCAAACAAGCTCTTGAGATGCCTTTTTATTGTCGTTTTTGGTTTGCTTAAGCGGGTTTTATTGGTGTTTAAGACCTTGCTGAATGCGCTTTTCAACCTGTCTTGATAACAAATACATCATTAAATAACCTGTGCCTAAGGCCAAAATCACCGCCACAACATTTTCTGTATACAATCGATAAGCGTAGAAAGTGCCAATCAGTACGACGATACCACTAAGGCGTATGAGTAGACTTTGGGTAAAATAGCCATGGGCTTTGAGATTGGCTAACTGATAGCCATTAAGCATCATAAAGATAAAGAACATAGAAAAATGCATTAACACTGGGGCCGCTTTAAGGTATTGCTCGGGGAATAACCAAGCCACCAATGGCTTACTCGCGAATAACATCACCACGAAAAATATTCCGCTGATCCACAACGAAACCTTTGTCAGCCATGATTTAATTTGCTGAACTTCCTCAATGCGTTTTTCTCGCACACACACTGCGACTTCGGGTAGAACAAAACGGTAGATGGGGAAGACAAAAAGCAGGGTGAGGTATATGATCATCGGCCGCACCACCACTTGGAAATCCCCTAGCTCATCTATGCTGAAATAGGCAATCGTCAGCAGTACGGTAATGTAAATCATCAAGATACTGGCACCCGCTTCCATCGAGGCTGTTAGGCTTTTCTTCATAAAACTGCGTAACCCTGGATCAAAATGCACAACAGTTAAGGGCGGAGTGGCAATATCCTTGCGCCGTTTGAAGTACATATAGAAGGCAACGATGAGTGATGACAGTGTCATGCTATAAAAGAGAGATGCAATGGCAGTTTGTTGTAACCCATAAAAACAAAATAAAAAGCTGGTCACTTGCGCAAGCGGCTCAAGCCATGTCACGCGATTAGAAATGGCATAAAGCCGGTACATGGCAATTTGATTGGTAAAATAGACCTTGAGTCCCATACTCAAAATAATACCAACCAATTGAAAATATTCTACATTAAGGTGGAGTTTGTGTTTGATATAAGGTAACACAACGCCCCACGCGAGCAGCACCATGGCGATTAAGCTGTAGCGGAATATATTGGTGATATCCACATCTTGTTTGGTTTGTGAGTAGGTTACCACCATAGAGGAGCGAAACCCTGTCATCAGGATCAGCGACAAGGAAATGATATCGATAACAGTGTGATAGAGTGCGAGATCGGCTTTGGCTACCCATTGTGCTAACCAAAGTTTGAATAGAAAACCCACGACAATACTGGCCAAAGATGCCCAGAAGCCCGCAACAATTGCTTGCTTAACCCGTTGAAGTGATGTTTGTTCCATATTCAAAAATCCAGCGTTAGTTTGCGATCATTATTAGGATGGGATGCATGCAATTTGGCTTGTGCGTCATGCACATCATCCCATCAGGTTGGCGACATAATGGCTTTTTTGATGCTTGTTTTATTGAGTTGAAGCTGTGTTGCACGCCAAGGTTTTAAGATGCTTAGCATCGATACGGCTTCAGTTATTGCGTACCGCAGTAGCCGTTTATCTTATGTTTATGCGCAGCTTAATATTTGTAGAGTTTAACATTCTACCGATTCACGACCAAACTGCAGAACGTAAAGATATGATAAATATCAGCATGTTACTTAGTTGTAACATGCGTTGTGAATATAGCAATATTGATGTGGTAATCGAAAGAAAGCCAAGGGGAGTGGGATAAAAGCTTTGTATGCAACGATGGCACGCTCTAAAAATAGTAGAGCGTACCCATAAGTGACGCGCTTAATCAGTAATGATATTTACAATATCGAGGATCTTACGGCTCTTTTCATCGAGCTTGATAATGGAACCTTCGACTTCAATGCTGATTCTGCCGTCTCTGTCGATGGGGACTACGACGCGGCCGCGGTCATAAATATCGTAATCTAGGATATCGCCACGACGCAGTTTTTTCTGCCATCCGGGAGGGAGAGGCTGACCTTTATCGGCTTTCTTTTGTAAGCCGGGTGGTAAGTCTTTGTCTCGCTTGTCGTGCTCATGCTCATTCTTTGCAAAAGCGGCCATTGGGGCGACCAAACTGAGTACGACTCCGCCAATCAGTGTTGCAGTTAATTTATTCATACTAGCTCCCTTAGGAATTACGTGGTTGTGGTCAATCTAGCTTAGCTTAGATGAACTTTAGCTGAATATGTGCCCTTAGCGGGCGAGCATAAGCACGGCTTGCCATTGTTCTTCGGTAACAGGTTGAATACTCAGCCTAGAACCTTTAGAGACTAAGTACATATCGGCCAGTTGCGGCAAACTTTTGATCAAACTTAAGGGGATGATTTCCTTGAATTGTTTGACGAAACGAATATCCACCCTTAACCAGCGTGGCTGCTGTGGATCGGATTTAGGGTCAAAATACTTTGATTCAGGGTCAAAGGCCGAGCTGTCAGGATAGGCCTCCGTCACGACTTCGGCAATGCCGACGATGCCGGGGACTTTGCAACTTGAGTGGTAAAAGAAGACTTGATCGCCAATTTGCATCGCATCTCGCATAAAGTTACGCGCTTGGTAGTTACGGATCCCAAACCAAGCTTCAGTTTGATTGGGGCAAGCCTTAAGATCGTCGATACTAAATTCGTCGGGTTCCGATTTCATCAGCCAGTAGTTCATCTTTTATCCTTCACAAAAACAGCCTGTCTCTTCGAGTTAATGCATTGAGTTTATCTTACTTTTTGTTTGCCTCACAGTTAACCGTACTCTGAGCAGATTATTGAGAGCGTTAAGTCAGCGTTCAGTTAACCCAGCTTACCCTGTTGTCACTATCGAGTCTGGTATGCCTTATGCACTGGTGCTATGACGCCGCGAATTGATGCAAAGTTGGCAGCTTTAGATCCTAATCCAAGCTTTTTTCAATACCCGACTTTTATATGAGTGATGTTGAGACAGTGAGGTGTGCTATGGAAACTTCAGCAATGACCACAGACAGTGGCCTATACACTAAATACCTTAAAGATTTTACCGCGGGAGATGTGAGCCTGCACCGCGATCGCATGTTGGAATTTATCAGCGATTTAACCACTCAGGGCTGGTTACTGGCGAATTTCACTTGGGATTATTGGTATAACAACAGTTACTTAGTCGATAAACCCGCTTATATCCGTGATGCCAGTGTCGCGCAATGCCGCCTATTATTAACTGCGATGACTCGCCTCGAAGTGTTCAGCCCTGGGGTGTTAGAGAATATGCGCCGCCAAGGGGTATTGCTGGCGATTATGGAGCGTTTGCAGCGTTTAGAGGTGATAACCACCGATAAACAGGTGGCGTTTATTACCCGTTAATCAAGACGTTCGAGTAATAGAACATCCTTACTCTTTAGTCTAATACCGTGCTTTTTTACTTGTGACATGTTCCGAGGATTGGTTAGTTTGAATCCCGCTAACCATAATAAAAAAGCACGGAGGCCTTAATGTCTGTTTCAACGACTCAAGCAATAAATCAAGCCACTCATCCTCTCAAATACAGTGAGTTCCGGGGGCCTAATTCCCCAGAGCTCGTTGAAAAAACCATAGGACAGTACCTTAACGATATCGCTAACGCTTATCCCGAACAGTTAGCTGTTGTTGTGAATCATCAAGATATCCGCTGGAATTACCGCCAATACCTTGCACAAATTGATGCCTTGGCCACAGGTTTACTCAAACTGGGCATAGGTCCTGGGGATCGCGTGGGCATTTGGTCGCCAAATAATATTGAGTGGTGTCTAACCCAATTCGCCACCGCCAAAATTGGCGCCATCATGGTGTGTATCAACCCTGCTTATCGGCCCGAAGAATTACAATATGCCCTGACTAACGTAGGCTGTAGGGCGGTGATCTGCGCCGATAAATTCAAGTCCAGTAATTACTTGCAGATGCTCTACGAGTTAGCGCCAGAGCTTATGGTGTGCGCCGCAGGGCAATTGCAGGCCAAGGCGTTGCCCGAGTTACAATTTGTGATCCGCATGGGGGCAGAGCAGTCTCCCGGCATGTTGAACTTTGATGATTTATTGGTTGAAGTGACGGCCGATGACAAGGCGGCGCTAGAGCAAATCGCCGAGTCACTTAGCCCTTATGATGCGATTAATATTCAATTTACCTCTGGCACTACGGGGAGCCCAAAGGGTGCGACCTTATCGCACCATAACATCCTGAATAATGGCTACTTAGTGGCCGAGGCGATGAAGTTTACCTGTGAAGATAAGCTCTGCATTCCTGTGCCTTTATATCATTGCTTTGGCATGGTACTCGGGAGCTTAGTGTGCCTTGCTAAGGGCGCGGCGGCGGTTTTTCCTGGGGACTCCTTTGATCCGCTAACCACCCTAGAGGTGGTAGAGCGTGAACGCTGCACCGCACTGCACGGCGTACCGACCATGTTTATTGCGGAGTTAGAGCACCCCGAATTTAAGCGCTTTGACTTAAGCTCGCTGCGTACCGGTGTTATGGCGGGAGCGACTTGCCCAGAAGAAGTGATGCGCCGGGTACAAAACCTGATGTATATGCAGGAAGTGTTAATTGGGTATGGTCAAACCGAGTGCAGCCCGCTGAATCACATTACCGAAATCGACTCACCGGTAGAGAAGCGTGTGCTGACCGTGGGCCGTGCTTTACCCCATACCGAAGTGAAAATCGTCGATGAATTTGGTGAAGTGCTGCCGATAAATACACCCGGTGAAGTCTGTAGCCGTGGGTATTGCATAATGCAGTGTTACTGGAACGATCCTGAAAAAACGGCGGCAACCATCGACAGTGAAGGCTGGCTGCATTCTGGCGATATTGGGCAAATGGATGAGCAAGGCTATGTGCAAATTGTTGGTCGCATTAAAGATATGATTATTCGCGGTGGCGAGAATATTTATCCCCGTGAGATTGAAGAGAAACTCTATACCCATAAAGATGTGCAAGATGCAGCAGTGTTTGGGGTGCACAGTGATAAATATGGCGAGGAAGTGTGCGCGTGGATCAAGGTTCGCAGTGGCGCCACGATTTCAGAGGAGGATATTCGCCATTTCCTCACCGAAAAGTTCGCCTACTTTAAAGTGCCTCGCTACATCAAGTTTGTGGAGCAGTATCCCATGACTGTCACGGGCAAAATCCAGAAATTTAAAATGCGTGAGCTGATGTACCAAGAGTTATATGAAGATATTAATGCCTAGGGCGTGTTGACGTTTTGAGATGAAATCCTTCGGGCAGCGTTTAGCTGGCGTTTCTGCTGCGTTATCGTCCGTTTATGTAGAATAACTACACAGCACGGACTCTGCCTTGCATAAACGTCAGCTACATCGCTGCAAAATACCCCTAAAACGTCATCACGCCCAAGGGCACATAAGATAAATCAACCCAAGTTCGAGAGCTTGGGTTGATGTTTAGGTGGAGACTCAAGATTATCGGTGGCGGCGAATTTGATTATCGAGCCAAGCCGCACTTTTGCTTAATTGTCGCTGACTTAGGCGCAGCCAACGTTTTGCCCAAGGATACTGGGTACTTAAGAGGGTTAACCCTATCAGGATAAACAGCAGTCCCGGTCCGGGTAAGAGTAAAAATATCCCTCCGACAAAGGTAAAACATGCCCCTATCACGGTAATGACGGTTCGAGTCATCGCTGGATGCATAAAAGTCAACTTACTGTCTTTGAAAGAAATTGGCATATCGCGTCCCCTCAGATTGACTTCATCAGCTTGGCCTCATCTTCTACTTTTCGCCGTGTGTATGACGACAGTGAGTATCGATGCTCGTTTCAGTCTACTCTTATCATTTCTGCTTAAACCAGCTTCTCGTCGGGTAAATATGTAACAAATATTCACTGTACCTTGAAGCATCGCTGATTATACTGAAAAGAGTTTAACCGATGAGCATGTGATGAATTGTTTGTTTTTCAATCCATTAAAACAGATGATCCTTTGATGGAGGTGTTATGTTCCGCTGGTGCCTACTGATGCTCTGTTGCCTTTTCGCCACGGCCAATAGCGCATTTGCCGATACGCTTAAGCTCACCTCATTACTCTGGCCGCCTTATTCCGGTCAGCAACTGGCACAACAAGGGGCCAGTGTCGCGGTCGCTCAAGCCGCCTTCGAACGTATGGAACAGCAACTGGTCGTGGATTTTTACCCTTGGAGCCGGGCGATAAAATTGGCGGCCATGCCAAGCTCCGATTACATTGGCTATTTTCCAGAATATTATTTTGAAACGGACAAGTTTGTTTTTTCAAAACCGATAGGGATCAGTCCATTAGGCATTGTTGAGCAAAAATCACATCCCATCAGCTGGCACTACTTAGCCGATCTGAACCGCTATACCTTAGGGGTGGTGAAGGACTATGTAAATACCGACTCCCTAGATCTGATGATTGCTTCTGGTACACAGCCCGTCGAGGCCGTGATCTCCGATGAACAAAACATCAAGAAGGTGGCAGCCGGTCGCATCGATGGTGCAGTGATTGATGTCAACGTACTCTATTACTTGTTAAAGCAGCCTCATCTGCAGCCATTGGCGGATAAATTACAGGTGAATAAACAACTGCTTGCGAATAAACAGCTCTACGTCGCGTTTCGTAATACCGAGGAGGGGCGCCATTGGCGAGATGTTTTCGACCAAGGCTTAGCTCAGCTGGATATTGAGAGTATTATGGGGGAGTTGTTGTTTCAGGAGGAAGTGACACGCCACTAAAGTGAACTTGGCTTTGGCTTAATCTGTTGTCATAAATGTGTCGTGGTTCGCCATTAATATCGTCCTAAGGCTATGAGTCGATGCTCATTTCACTTTCTAGGATGATATGAATAACATTCCATTCGAGTTAGATACACTATCGCAACTCATTGATAATCATCATCTTAAACTCAAATATCAGGTTCTTGCCGACATTCCATTTCGGCACCAACATTTTCCGCTCTACAGTGTCGAGTTAGGCGTCACCGAGCGCTCTTGTCCGACAGTGTTATTCGTCGGCGGCGTGCATGGGGTGGAGCGGATTGGCTCCCAGGTAATTTTAGCTTTGCTTAACAGCCTGTTGCAGCGCCTTGCGTGGGACAAACACCTACAAGCGTTATTAACAGACATCCGCTTAGCCTTTGTCCCTGTGGTGAATCCCGTCGGGTTACTGCTGGGGAGTCGCGGTAATGGAAATCAGGTCGACTTGATGCGCAATGCCCCGATAGAGTCCCGGGAAAAAGTGTCTTTTATGGTTGGAGGGCAGCGGCTCTCCTCTAAGTTGCCTTGGTTTCGTGGTCTTGGCGGTATGGAGCTCGAAACCGCGGGGCTGGTGGCTTATGTGCAACAATTGCTTAGACAAAGCACCAGTCTCATTTCCCTCGATGCGCATTCTGGTTTTGGTTTGACGGATCATATCTGGTTTCCCTATGCCCACACGCGCGCGTCCTTTGAAAATGCCCACTTCATTTATCACTTAAAGCAATTATTTGAAGCTAGCTATCCCCATCATGGCCATTATCGGCTTGCGCCCCAGAGCCAGTTTTATCGCACCCATGGTGATATTTGGGATTACTTGTATCGCCAGCATCATGCCCAAGATCCTCAAGCAAATATTCCATTCTTACCTTTGACCTTAGAGATGGGCTCGTGGGCATGGATTAAAAAAAATCCAAGGCAAATATTTAATTTTGCGGGGTTTTTTAATCCGCAAAAAACACACAGACACCACAGGATTTTACGTCGGCACACAGTACTGATGCAGTTCTTGATGGAGGCGGCGTATGCACGGGAATTAGAAGGGCTGACGCCCGAACATCTCACACAACTTACACAGAGTGCGCAGCAGTTTTGGTATCGGGAGCGTTTTTGATGACAACTTGGGTATTACTCAGGGGCTTAATGCGGGATCAACGCCATTGGAATGGCTTTGACCAAAGGTTAAGGCAAAAGGGTTGCAGAGTGTTCACCCCTGACTTGCCCGGCAATGGGATCCTCACTCACCAAGCCAGCCCTTTAACTATCGCTGAATATGCCAGCTCGGTATGGCAACAATTGGATGAGCAATTAGCGGGACAAGCCTTTTATCTGCTGGGCTTATCGATGGGCGGCATGCTCGCCATGGAAATGGCTAAGCAGCGCCCGGAGCAGATAAAGCACCTATTTGTATTGAATAGCAGCGCGGCTAACTTATCGCCCTGGTATCAACGATTTAATGGATTGAATGCTCTGCGTGCTTGGCTCAATCGTTGCCGTGGTCGACAGCTTAATCCCATCGAATCGACGATTGTCCGCTTAACCAGCTATCGCCATCGGCGCGATATTGCCTTGATTGAGCGTTGGAGCCGATATCGCCACGAGTCGACGCCATTTTTCAGCAATGCATGTCGTCAGTTGTGGGCGGCGTTTCGTTATCGCTGCCCAGCGTCTTTAACTGTGCCCGTCAGTATTTTATCGGGTGATCGTGATGCCTTAGTGAATATTCAAACCAGCAGGGCATTAGCACAACAGTTTAAGGTCGACTTGGTTGTCTTGGCCTATTGTGGTCATGACATCACCATAGATGCGCCAGCTAAACTGGCGCATTATCTATTCGAAATCATAAGCCTAGAGCAAGGGGATGGGAGTGCGTCGTTTGCAGATTGTGGCGATTTGCTCGATGAGGAAACCGCCTTTCATGAGGCAAGGTTAGTGCAGTCACTGCCAAACTATTTATCAGCACTACCTACTGACGTAGAGTAGTGCTGAGTGATTTGCCTTACGCTTTAGCGACTATGATTACTACGCTTTAGCGACTATGATTACTACGCCTTCGCTACTGTGGTTATTACGCTTTCGCTACTATGGTTTGCCCGATCGGCGTCAGGCTTAATAGCGCCAGCTTGATATGTTGGATCCCAAAGGGGATACCAATAATCGTCACAAAGCAGGCGAGGGCATGGGCTAAATGACCTATGGCCAACCAAATCCCAAACAGCAAGAACCAAATAATATTGCCTACCATGCCAAAGGCGCCAGTGCCTAAATCTTCACGTCCGGTTAAATGGCGACGATTCATTTGTTCCTGCCCAAAGGGCCAGAAGGTCAATTCGCCAATCACAAAGCAGGCTCGGCCGAAGGGAATACCAATAATACTGATAAAACACAAAATCCCCGCGAGCCACCAGGCGAGTCCCATCACAAATCCACCAAGGACAAACCAAGCGATATTGAAAATTAACCGTAAAAGCGACATTGAATACTCCTTAACTCATTTTAAATCTGTGTTGGAATGATGTTGGCCAACACACAGGATCATTAATTGATACTTAAATGGTGTAAGCGAGAATTGTGCCAAAATATTTTTCATTATTTATCAATAAGATGTTTATGTTGATGACTGTGTGACGTTGTAAAAAATGCTAGATTTTCGCGAAAATGCTTAATAATTACGGACGATGTAGACAAGCTCGCGGTACACTAACGGCCTTGTTTCCTTCGAGTGTATTCATGTTAGCCAATAGCCAGTTGAGTCAAAGCTTGCTCTCTAAGAGTCCAGTAGAGTCTTTTTCCTTTGCCGGGCGCGAGATATTTCTCAAGCGAGACGATTTATTGCATCCTGCGTTTAGTGGCAATAAAGCGCGTAAGTTTGCCTATTTTCTAGATCATGAGTTTACTGGTGTGACTAAGCTGATTGGTCATGGCTCTGCGCAGGCTAACTCGTTGTATTCTCTGTCGGCGCTCGCCAAGCTAAAGGGCTGGCAGTGCGATTTTTATGTTGATCATATCGCTAGCCATGTCCGCACATTGCCGACGGGCAACTATGCCGCTGCTATTGCTAATGGTACGCGTGTCATTGATTTATCAAGCCTGATTGCAGCCAATCCTTCTCTTCATCGTGAGCCTAATTGGATTTGCCATGACTATATTGAGCAGCAAGTCTTGCCTGCTGAGCCTAAGGCTTTGTTTATTCCCGAGGGCGGGCGCTGCCAGTATGCGCAATATGGCGTCAGTCAGTTAGCCGCCGAAATAGCCGCTTGGGCCGAGTCTCAGCATATTTCCGATCTCAAGGTGTTTTTACCCGCAGGTACAGGTACGACGGCGCTTTTTTTAAATCAGTATTTTGTGCGTCAGCAATTGAATATTCGAGTGCTTACCTGCGCCGTTGTCGGCGGCGATGAATATTTAACGCAGCAGTTTTATGAGTTAAATCCCAACTCTGCTGAACATCCACAGATTTTGAATGTGGGGAAGAAATACCATTTTGGGAAACTCTATCCTGAGTTTTATGCCATGTGGCAACGACTCTGTGCCAGCGGTGTGCAATTTGAATTACTCTACGATCCCTTAGGCTTTATGGTGTTAGAGGATTATTTACGGCGCGAGCAACATGCCTCCATTCTCTATATTCATCAGGGTGGGCTATTAGGAAATCAAACCATGTTGCCAAGATACAGACGAAAATACGGTGAGGGTGATGCAGGATAGCGTTTAGCCAACTAACTTATTGCGCTTTAATATTTTGTGGGCGCGTGTGGCTATCTTTTCTAGATGTTTAAGATCTTTCAATCCCGGCGTATCGGTTGAATATTGCCAGTAGCTTATTTCAGCATCCAACATTTCCAGCATTTTTTTAGAACAGCCTAAACACTCACCTTGGCACATTTGCGCTTCATCTAAGTTGAGCGGAATAACCTGTTTAATCTGGGTTATTAAGGTCAGCATAGCCGTTTTAGTATCGGGTTTTGACATAGAAAATACATTCACAAACTGAGTGAGTGATTATATTAGCAGGGGAAAATGCAGATTAATTTGATCTAGGTTAGTGGAATACACATTTGGTTCGGCACGTATCTGTGTGAGCTAGATACCGCCTGAACCAAACGAGTTCGTCATTCGACGTAAGGGGATAGCAAATCGTGATATTGGGCTATCTATTTCGGTCATTAGGCTTCGGTATGGCGAGGAAAATGGGAACCGAATAAACCTAAACACCGTTTTGGGTACTCTCAGGAGTACACCATGAGACTTATTTATTTGCCGACAATAGCCATTTCATAAAGTTTAAGGCTTCGGTACGCTTTGAAAAAGTCTGTTTGTTTTTACCTTGTCTATCGGTAAAAGCAATGGATGTTTTGTTAACTGAAATAGAGTCTACAGGGAAGTTCACTGTGATTTCATGTCCGTTAATTTTGTATGACATAGGCCACACTCCTTTTAATTCAATTCACCCTTAGGTGAGTAAGTTATAACAATAAAATATCCTTAGCATAATTGCGAAAGATGATACTAATGAGTCTTGAGGTTACCCATTCCATGAGCATTAATCAAGAGATGCCTTATTGATAACTAATGCATATCAGCGATTATGTCAATGGAATATCTCAATTAGCCCAGTTGACCATAGCAAAGTGACAATACTATGACATTGGTTTAATTAAATAGTTCACTGTTTTTGAGTCGATGCAGAAAATCACTAACTCATTATTTTTGTGGGACTTACTTGTAGTAGGCTTTCTTCGTGAGGATCGTTTTTGTCATTGCTTACGCGAATTGACGAACCGATATAAAAAGGATAACGACAAGATACTTCTCAAAACGGTGGGCAGTATAACAGCAAAATTCCCGCTGGCAAGTTTATTTTTTACTCAGCGGGAAATAAGTTTGTTTGTGTTTTGTTGTAATTTTGCGTTTATCGGTTATCCACTCTGCTAGCTTATTTTAAATGTCTGCGAGATTAATAAATCAGCTCACCAATGGGATTCAATAATTTACTGAGCCCTTTGGTAAAATATAAAGGCGCATCTAATACTGTGTAGCAGAGGCACCCAGACTGGGTTTTGGGTGAATGATGCGTGTTGCCATCTAAGATGATGAAATCGCCGGGAACATACTGCCCGTTGAGATCCGAAAATTCTCCTGCCAATAACAGGGTTAGTTCGTATCCCTTATGGGTATGCTGCGGGATCTCACCTAAGGCGTCGATATGCAATAGGCTGGCGCGGGTGTGGCTTTCATTCACATCGAAACGCATTCGGCTGACTTTACCAATCTGCTGCCACGGATGAGCGATATGTTGACGAAAGACTGTAGGGATCTCATAGCGCACATGCTTATGATTTAGGGAAACCGTCGCTTTGGTGAGATAGTCGTTTTCAGTTGGCGTTGCTTCTGGCAAGTCCATAATATGCGACAACATTTGCTGCCAGGCGTCATCTTGTGCGGTATCGGTTTCGCTGATAAAAGCAGGTTCAGTGGTTTGGCTCGGCGTTAAAAAGGCGAGTTCTGCCGCTTGTTCCGTAAAGCGGCTGACTTGCGATTGACACTCATGGCAAAGGGCACAATGGGCCGCAATGGCAATCGACATAGACAACGGCAGCTCGCCTTGTGCATGGGCTAATAGCAAATCGGTATGGGGATGATGTTTAATCATGTTGCGTCTCCAAAAAGCTTTTCAGCTTTTCTAACCCCAATCTGAGTCGCGATTTTATCGTACCAATCGGGACTTTTAAGGCATCGGCTAATTCTTGTTGCGTGAGTTCTTGCATATAGATCCCTTGAACCACTTGGCGTTGAGGTAGGGGCAGGGCATCTAAATGCGCGAGTAGCTTGGCGGTGAGTTTATGATCTGGGCCGCTTTCTTGACTGACGGCGACATCGTAAATAGGCCAAATATCATCCCCGAAGGCATCTTCACGATTATGTTGGATGCGCCTGAGCATGTCGAAACACTGGTTGCGCATAATGGTAAATACCCAGGTCGCCACCGAGCCTTTGTCGGCATTGTATAAATGGGCCTTGGTCCACACTAAGGTCATGGTTTCTTGCACCAGATCCATGGCCAGCCCTTGCTGATTTAAGCGTTGCAGACCGAATGCGCGAATTTTGGGCATAAAGTGGCTGAACAATTCCGCAAAGGCGGCTTTATCCCGTTGATTCGCGACTCTTAGAATGGCGCGCGCTAAAGGATCCGCATCTGTGACTGGCTCATCGGCTGTTGAAATAGTGCTATCGTTTTCCATAGCCATATCGATAGGGGATGATAACTGTCTATCATAGCGATTTTGCGCTAAACGTGATTGAAAATTTTCCATTATTAGCTCTTTACTTAAGGTTCAATCCAGTCTGAACATCACAAAAGATGTTACGTCAGGGCCGACATTCGATAAGCATACAGAGCAATACGTGGCGCGCGGGAGGTTGGATCACTTAAGCGGATTGAATGACAGTATGTAATAAATCCTGTGTTAGTTGATGATCTAATGCATTGATACAAGCGTATTTCTCGGCAGCTTGAACCGGCAGAATTTCTAACCAGCGCTGGCACACCCAGGCGATATCTTCAAATTGTTCCACCTGATAATGTTGCAGGTGCAGCGGGAACTCCTTAAGAATGTTTTGCAGCATCTCACTCAAGTAACGCTCATCGTCTTCAATCGGTGCACTCGGCCAATTATCGATAAGTTTCACCTCGGCGCGCTTTAATCCGTCCGACTCTATGCAGATATCGCCGAGTGTGAAGCGTTGTTTTCCTTGAATGCTTATTCCGAGCATACCATCAGGTAAGGTTTCAAAATCGATGATATGCACCAGCGTGCCGATGGGATAAATGGTTTTGCCATCCTCCGATGTCATACACAGGCCAAAGCCATCCGCCGATTTAAGGGATTCAGCGACTAAGCGTTTATACCTAGGTTCAAAAATGCGCAACTGAGTATATCCCTCTGGTAATAAACAGATTGGCAAAGGAAAAAGAGGTAATTTCATAGTGGCCTCAAGTGAACTTATGTCTATATCATTACGTACCATATACAGAATTTGATCAGTGTACCAAGCAATAACCGATTCATTTAAGGGGATGAGATGAAGTTAAATCCATTCGAGAAAAAGTTAGTCCAGCATCCGCTGCGTTTTTGGTTGCAAAACCATGTTGAAGCGCCATTGCTGACTTCTATGATGCCCAAACCCCTTCCTTATATACGTCACGCACTCGAAATTGGTTGTGGTTTTGGTAACGGAATTCAGTTGATCCGCGACCATTTTGGGGCCGAGCAAGTGACGGCCGTCGATCTTGACCCTGAGATGGTCGCAGCCGCCAAAGCGCGCTGGCATGATTCACCCCATGGGTTAAGCCAATTGGAATTTAGTGTTGCCGATGCTACTGCGTTGCCTTTTGCAAATGCCCAGTTTGATGTGGTGTTCAATTTTGCCGTGTTTCACCATATTCCCGATTGGCAAGCGGCGGTTGCCGAGGTGGCAAGGGTGCTAAAACCCAACGGTTACTTTGTGGTGGAAGATTTATACCGCGCCGCCATTTGCAATCCCTTGAGTCGACGGTTGTTTGAGCATCCACAACAGAATCGATTTAACCATCAAGAATGGTTAACAGGACTGCGCCAAGGGGGATTTGAGATCCTCTGCGAGAGAAATCTTCTCAATCTTTCGGGCATGGTGCTGGCCCAAAAACGCATGGTATAAAGGGGAGAATTGCGGCGATAGATGCGCGATAGCCGTAAGCGAATCACGTATTTATCGGGACGCCTGCCGAACGATAAAGGATTGCCGAGTGATTGTAATTTTTAGATAAAATCGACTTATCGCATGGTTCTCATGGTGAGTTTACCGCTATAATTTAGCTTAATCCGTCACTGGTGAGGAAAGCTGTTCCTCCAAAGTAGAGAAGTCGCATTATGGCAAACGTGCTTGCAACCGTAGATCAACGAACCAAACTCGTCGGTGAAAATCGGCTCGAACTGCTGCTGTTTCGAATTAACTCT
Organism: Shewanella mangrovisoli; assembly: GCF_019457635.1. Taxonomy (NCBI): domain Bacteria; kingdom Pseudomonadati; phylum Pseudomonadota; class Gammaproteobacteria; order Alteromonadales; family Shewanellaceae; genus Shewanella; species Shewanella mangrovisoli. The sequence continues at coordinate 2,813,059 of NZ_CP080412.1, read as the reverse complement.
ACCCAGTTATTTGCGATTAACGTCTTTAAAGTCAAAGAAGTTGTCAAGTTACCGCCGTTAAATTCCATGCCCGGCAGTCATCCCCATATTTTTGGGGTGGCGAATATTCGTGGCATGTCGATTCCCGTCATTGACCTGCGTTCTGCTATCGGTTTTAAACCCGTGCCTCCGGGAGATGATGCCAATATGATCATCACCGAATATAACCGCAGTGTGCAGGGCTTCTTAGTCGGTAAGGTCGAGCACATTATCAACATGACCTGGAGCGATATCATGCCGCCGCCTAAAACGGCTGGGCGAAATAATTACCTCACGGCCATCACCCGTATCGAATATCAAGGTCAGTCGCAACTGGTGTCGATTATCGATGTCGAGAAGGTACTTGCGGAAATCGTCCATTACGATATTCGTCTCTCCGAAGGGGTATTGGATGAGAGCCTGTTAGACAAGATGCCCGGTAAGAAGGTCTTGATTGTCGATGACTCGTCAACCGCAAGGCGCCAAGTGCGTGAGACCTTAGGCCAACTCGGGATTGAAATCATCGAAGCCTCCGATGGCTTGCAGGCATTGCATTTACTGCAAAAATGGCGCGATGAAGGCAAGAATGTCGCCCAAGAGCTGTTGATGATGATAACCGATGCCGAAATGCCGGAGATGGACGGCTACAAGCTGACCTACGAAGTGCGTAACGATAAGGCGATGGCGGACTTATTTATCACCTTAAACACTTCACTCAGCGGTAGCTTTAACAATGCGATGGTGGAGAAGGTTGGCTGCGACAGGTTTATTTCTAAATTCCAGCCTGACTTGCTGGTGGAAGTGGTGCAGGACAGATTAAAACAAGTTATTGGCAAATAACGCCACTGAGCTAACGATTGCTCAATAACAGGTTTGAAACCCATCGGCCGCCCTAGCAACCTGCGATTGGCAGCCTCGTTATTTTTAGCACTCGATTTGAGTATTTCACTTGTGGCTCGTACTATTGGCCGTAACTTGGACTATTTGCTGCGATATAAACGACTTACTACGATACGGCTTATTGGTTGAGTTCGGCTTTAACATCGGCAAGGACTTGGCGCTTCATTTCTTTGGCGGCGGCGATATAGATCCGCGCAAGCCTGAGAGCATAGTTAAATCTCTGCCTACCGACTAACTGAATAAGCTCGGCAAAGAATACTGGATCTAAGCAGAATTGCTGGCTGTAGTAATGAATCGCCGCGGGTAAAGAGGTGTAAGTCACCCCATCAAACTCAAAGCGAGTACTGTCTAACTGGCATTCGAGTTCAACCCCTTCAAGCTGTATCGGCCAGCCCGGAAAATTAATCCTGTCGCGGGAAATTTGATACATCATCCAAGCGCTTTTTTTAAAGCCTTCAAACACTTTGCAGGAAAATTCAGACTCGGCTAGCTCTTCCTCCGTCCAATTAATCCCAATGGCTAAGTGCTTGGCATAAATGCTCATTAGGGCATCTTTAACCGCCACACGGCAGTCCCAGATAGAGGTTAAGGTGTGCTTTTTAGCAAGTTTTAAGCATTCAGCGCAGCAAGGGACGGCTAAAGCCGGGTGGGGCGCATGTGACTCTGCTTGATATTCCAATCGGTCTTTGCAGGGCTCGCCGCAAAACCAACAGAGGTGACGTTTATCGAAGGGTATGTCGATACAAGGGAAAGCGGACATCAAGAGCTAAATACCTCAGCCCTTGATGCCTTAAACATGCTGTTTTGGTTGATGGATTTAAACCTCTTCAACATCAACTAAATCTTTCGCCAGAACGATAGGATCTAACTCTAAGCAGTCTTCATCGCTCTGCCAATCAACACCAATCAACACGCCATCATCGTTGAGATCCGATACCCAGTACTCGAGGAATTCTTCGAGGCTAATGGCCACCGCTTGGTAGTCTTTCCACTCTTCGGTGCAGTGAGATTTTGCCTGCGCTTCACTCGACCATAAAGGCATAACATCAGTATCTTCGAACTCGCCCGAGTCACAAACGACCCAGCCTTCGCCAGTTTCATCCATCAAACCCCAGAGTGTTTGATGTTCTTTTACGTTTTCGATAAAGCCAGCCAACGCCGCGTTGATTTCAGTCATGATAGGTCTCTTTGAAGTATGCTGTTAACTTGTCCATTATACGGCAACGGATAGATAGTCCAAGGGATTCTTTGCTAAGATTTTTTCGCTGTTGGTTAACTGAGCAATAAGTGAATTTATCTGGCGATTTGTGGTGATAAGCATTGTGTTAGCGGGCGCTATGGGTCAGGATGTGTCGAGCAGAGGCACCGATAATGATGACTGATTGTTGGTGAGTATCTGGCTCGATTTTCTGGGGGAGAAAATAGTTTCGTGGATGTTTGGCCGTTGCCCTGTTTGTTGACCTATCAACAGAGCGGCAACCTGTTTATGGCTAAATATCGTATCTCTCTTGGCTCGGGGTGATCCACCTCTTGCCTTGCTCAGCTAAGATACATTCTTAGCGCTGACTGTAGGAGTAATTGATTTGATCAAACTGAAAGGAATGTCCTATCTTGCCGCCAGCATCGCCGCGTGTGTGAGCTTAAGTGCGTGTTCGAGCGCGCCAACATCGAGCGGTAATAGTCAAACCGCGATCGCCGAGACGCAGGCCGCCGTGCAAGAAATGCCGCTCAGTGACACCATCGCCGCCCATGCTGCGGCGTTTCCGACCTGTGTGGCTAACCTACAGGAGCGCGCACGTACCGAAGGCTTATCCGAAGCCACTATCCAAGACACAGTCGCCAGTTTGCAGTTTGTGCCTAAAGTGATTGAGCTTGACCAAGCTCAGCCCGAGTTTAGTCAAACCTTTAACAACTATTTTACCAAGCGGGCGACCGATTGGCGGGTGAATGAAGGCCGCCGTTTACTGAAAAAACACCGCGCGCTGCTCGATAAATTGGCGCAGGAATACGGTGTACCGCCACAATATATTCTGTCTTTCTGGGGACTTGAGACTAATTACGGTTCCTACAAAGGCAAAATGTCCGTGTTAGATTCCCTTGCGACCTTGGCCTGTGAGCCGCGTCGCAGTGGCTATTTTACGACTGAGCTGATGCAAGCGCTTAAGTTAAAAGAAAAATACGGCTTTGATAAGAGCACTATGGTGGGCTCTTGGGCCGGCGCCATGGGTCACACCCAGTTTATGCCCTCGGCCTATGCTAAATATGCCCTCGATGGTGATGGTGACGGTAAGGCCGATTTGTGGAATAGCACCGAAGATGCTCTTACCTCGGCGGCGAACTTTTTGCAGCACTTAGGCTGGCAGCGCAATGAGCGTTGGGGGCGTGAAGTGATATTGCCGCGCAATTTCAGCTATGAAAACCTTGGCGCCAAACAGGCGCAGCCACTATCCCAATGGGCGGCGCAATCTGTCGTGCAAAGTAATGGACTGCCTTTACCCGCTATTGATATGAAGGCGTCGCTGTATTTGCCCTCGGGTCATACTGGTCCCGCGTTTTTAGGCTATGAGAATTTCAATGTGATCATGCGTTGGAACCGCTCTGAGTTTTACGCCATTACCGTTGGTCATTTGGCCGATAGAATTAATGGTGGCGAACCATTAAAAGTGGCACCGCCCGAGCAACCACGTTTGAGTCGCGAGCAAATCAAACAGTTGCAAACCAAGCTGAATGAATCAGGCTTCGATGTCGGTAAACCCGACGGCGTACTTGGGCGTAACTCTTCGGCGGGGATCCAAGCATTCCAGCGCAGTAAGAATATGATTGCCGACGGTTTCCCAAGCCCTGAAGTCTTTAGCGCTCTGGGGATTTCACTCTAAAGTCTTTAGGTTGAGTCGTACTGCCTGCGAATATTGCCGCAAGTGGCCTATGGTTTACTCAAACCATGCCACTTCAGGCGTGGGGCTTGCTAATCCGCAGCCGCTTAAGCTTTGGTTAGGCATCGCAGGGATAAAACAGTGGAGTGCAAAGGCCAGTTTTGTTAAGCTCGGCCGACATTTGAAATCGAAGCAAATCAAAGGATATTCGATGAGCATTAAAGACGATATGGTTGTGCAGTTTAACTACACTCTGCGCGACGAAAAAGGCGAAGTGATCGAGACGAACGAAGGTCGCGAGCCGATTGCTTACTTACACGGCCATGACAACATGATGCCAGGTGTAGAGAATGCGATTAATGGTAAAGCGATTGGTGAAAAATTCACTGTTACTCTGCCATGTACTGAAACCTATGGTCAGCGTATCGAAGGTGAAGCGGCGCAGCAACGTGTGTCTGTGAAGCACCTGTTAGGCGCTAGCGTGTGGAAGCCAGGCATGACGGCTGTGGTTCATACTGATCAGGGTCAACGCCAAGTGACTATCGTCAAAGTGGGTAAGTTTATGGCGACTGTGGATGTTAACCATCCATTAGCGGGCCGTGACTTAACCTTCGATATCGAAGTGGTTGGCGCCCGTGATGCGACCGATGAAGAAATCGCCCACGGTCATGCCCACGGTGTAGGTGGTCACCACCACTAATCTGTGTGGTTTTCCCGTTAATACTCTGCTACAGCAGGCGTGCCCGGGAATAACGACCAGATAAGTAAACAAAAGCCCAAACCTAGGTTTGGGCTTTTTTGTGCGCTAATGCTTTGGTTTCAAACAAACTCTAGCAATGAAAGTCTCGCAATCAACATCGTGGTTTTGGTGCAAAGGATTCACCGCTAAACTTATGGCCACTTTTCGTGGCGAGGCTTGAGCACAGGCTTTCCTGCGCCCAATCCCAACAAGTGCACAGTTTAATGGGTATGCTCCATTGGTTTATCACTAAACATCATATCGAGACTGGCTTGGGTCTGTGGGTGGTAACCACTGCGGGCCGCTAAGTAAACGGTTTTTGCCCAGTCATAGTGCTCGCTGCTCGCCAGTTTTTGATACAAAGGCACAATCAGCCTGCGCCGGCCAATCTCAGTTAAATGTTGTTTCAGTGCCGGCAACACACTGTAATAACCGTTATCGAGGGCGAGGGCATACCAAGCAAAGGCGATTTCATTATTGTGGGTGCCAGTAAAATGAAAGGCTTTATCTAACTCGGCTAATTGCTGCTCTGTGAGATTTAGCCTCGGCATTTCATTAATAAAGCGTAGCCATTGATGCACAGTCCAGTCCTGAGTGTTTAGCGCGCGGGCCTCACGCTTGCCTTCCAACCACGCTTGACGCTGAGCATCGATATCATCGAAGGCGTGTGAGTTGGGTGGCACTAAAAAGCTGGGTAAACCTTGTCCCTCTACCCAAGTATCCACTTCGGACTCGCTGACGATATTGGGATATTTTTGCAATAACTGCTGCGTGAGGTAATTGCGGAACTGCTCCGTGGTAATGCTTTGAAACGCAAAGTGATCGAAGTAGCTTTTCACGAAGGTGTCGAACCGCTCACGGCCAAATTTTTGCTCGAGGAAGCGCAAAAATAATTGTCCTTTCACATAGGGGACGCCGCTAAAGGCATCGTCGGGATCGCGATCGCCTAAGTCAATATGCAGCACTGAATCGCCGGCGGGCAACTCGGCTAATTCGGCCAACAGCTCAGAGTAACCAATGGTTTGTTCCATCAGGGCGCGGTCGCGGCCATAGAGATCTTCCATAATGCGGTTTTCCACATAGGTGGTAAAACCTTCGTTAAGCCAGAGATCGCGCCAGGTGGCGTTAGTGACTAAATTGCCCGACCAAGAATGGGCCAGCTCGTGGGCGATTAAACTCACTAGGCTTTTATCTCCCGCGATGACTGTGGGGGTAATAAAGGATAAGCGCGGATTTTCCATCCCGCCGAAGGGGAAACTCGGCGGAAGGATCAGCAAATCGTATCGGCCCCAACGGTAATCGCCGTAACGTTTGGCGGCGATGGCGATCATCTCCGGCGTATCGGCAAATTCTTTGCTGGCCTTGGCAAGCATTTCTGGCTCGGCCCAAATGCCTGAGGTGTCGTCTAAGGCGGCAAATTGCAGGTGTCCCGCGGCAATGGCAATCAAATAGGCCGGAATCGCCTGCGGCATAGTGAATTGGGTTTGCGTTGAAGACACGTTCTTTCGGTCGGCGCTCATCACGACACTAATGCCTTGCTTAGCGGTGACAGTGGCGCTATAGGTTTGGCGCACTGCGGGCGTATCTTGCAGCGGGATCCAGCTTCTGGCATGAATGGCTTGGCTCTGGCTAAACATAAATGGCCATTGCTTACCTTGGGTTTGCTCAGGAGTCAGCCATTGAATGCCGGATGGATTCTTGGAGGTATGATAATTAACTTTGACTTTAGCGACTCGCTCTTGAGGCAGATTGATGGTGAGCGCTGCGCCTTTAACCTTATCGACCGAGCCTGAACTAAAGGGCACGGATTGCCATTGGCCGTTTGCATTTAACATGCTGACACTGTTAATCGTAAGGTCACGGGTATCGAGTACTAGTACTTTTCCGGCCTGATGCCAATCCAGTTCGAGAATCGCGTCCCCCGAGATTTGTTGCTGCGAAAAATCTACGTTTAATACCAATTCGATGTGATGAATGCTCACTTGCTGGTAGTTGGCAAAGGTCAGCTCATCGGTGACAGAGTGCATTTGGCTGGCGGTGACGCTGGCTAGTCTGGTATTAGGTAAGGTATTGGCCGCATTGGCATAATGTACTAATGGCAGCAGCATCAAGAGTGCGCTGCTAATGAGGGTACGACGGGATAAAAACATATAACCACCCAGTGTTGTGATTCTTGTTATGGTGTAAAACGCGCTAGCCGCGAGTGGGCCGGTATCGCTGATGCGGGATTTTACTCGAACTGCTCTGCTTTGGGGCAATTTAGATGACACTAAAATGTAATTAAACTTTATCTAGACTGTGGGATTGCCTTGCTAATAGGCTGGGTTAAGCGTCTATGCCGAGCGGGTAAGGGCTTGACGTAAGCGCTCTCAATACCGAGCGACGTAGATTTGATGGTGATGGATAAACTAAGCTTGCTCAACCTATGACGTGTCTGTCATCGGCCCTAATGCAAGTTTAAAAGTTCATCCTTGGCGAAATAACTTTGCTATCATGGCGCGTTTTAACAGTGACTATCACGAGAGCGGAATTGCTATGCTAGTGGAATTTTCTCAGGGTAAGTTGATTGCCACTGAATTTGAAGTGCAGATCCGGCTGAACATGGCCAATGTGGTGCTTCAAGCCGCGGCCGAAGACATCAGCCTTAGGCTGGAGCCGCCAATGATTATCGCCAATGGCGGCGGCGTACGTTGGAGCATTAAATTAGATAACACAAACCAGCTCGACGCTTTGCAAGCTCTCCTCTGCATTGATTATCTGTAAAGCGCTCGCGGGGCGAGAATAATAACTTTTGATTTATAAGGGATTTGTCAGTATGACACTTGAACGTATTGTGATTGAGCCTCAAGTTGAGGCGACGGCGGCGGTGATTTGGTTACACGGTTTAGGAGACTCGGGCGCCGGGTTTGCACCTGTGGTTCCGGCGTTAGGATTGCCTGCGGAGCATAGCATTCGCTTTATCTTCCCCCACGCACCTGAGCAAGCGGTAACCATCAATGGTGGCTACATTATGCGCGCTTGGTATGACATCAAGAGCATGGATTTGCACGATAGAGCCGATATGCAGGGGGTGATGGCCTCGGAGCTGAGTGTACGGGCCTTGATTGACGAACAAATCGCGGCTGGTATTCCGAGTGAACGCATCGTCTTAGCCGGTTTTAGCCAAGGCGGGGTGATGAGCCTATTTACGGGATTACGTTATCCTCAAAAACTCGCAGGCATTATGGCACTTTCCTGTTATTTACCGACGGGTGATGTATTACCCAGCCAATTAAGTGTCGCCAATGCGAAAACGCCGATTTTACATCAGCACGGTGAACAGGATGATGTGGTGCCATTATCCGCAGGTTTATTAGCGAAGAATGCGCTAGAGGCGGGTGGCTATTCGGTGCAATGGCAAACCTATCCTATGCCACATTCGGTTATCCCTGTGCAATTAAAAGCAATAAGCACTTGGTTACAACAGTGTTTTGAAATGTAGAAAAATCTAAATGCTGATAAAAACATCATGCGGTAAAATGTGTTTTTACCGTTTGGTGTTTTTTATTCAGAACAATAAGATGTTTTGTCATTAATTGCTAACTTGCTTAAATTTAAAGAGTTAAATTTAATATTCCGATATTTTTCAGTCATTGAAACAAAAAGTAAAAATCAGCCGTTTAGCTTATTTTTTATTTGAAACAAATTTGTCTTAAATCCTCCTTGTGATTCCACATTAAAGTCACGTTTATTAATAAAAATGACACAATTCGTCTTTATTCTTTGCTATTATGCGTGACGCGAATTGGATGGACTTCGCGACAATCTATCTATGATAAAATAATTAAAATCAAGGGGTTGATGTAATGACAAATAAGCTTATTAAAGGACTAATTGCGACTGCAGTGCTGGCTGCGCTAGCAGGTTGTAATAGTGATGATGATAATACTAAAGTACCAACAACCTGTGCCGAAGCGGGCAGTGCTTGTAAAACTTTTACCGTATTACACACCAATGATAACCATGGCCGTTTCTGGGAAAACAGTGATGGCGAATATGGTATGGCAGCGCGTAAAGCGTTAATTGATCAAATTCGTGCTGAAGTCAGCAAGAATGGCGGCCAAACATTATTATTGTCTGGCGGTGATATTAACACTGGCGTACCAGAATCTGATTTACAGGATGCGATTCCTGACTTTACCGGTATGAACAAAATTGGTTACGACGCAATGGCGGTTGGTAACCATGAATTTGACAATCCATTATCTGTATTAGATATGCAGCGTCGTTTAGCCGAATTCCCAATGCTGGCGGCGAACATTTACCGTAAAAATGCTGAGGGTGGTCAAGGTGAACGTTATTTCGAGCCTTACAAAGTGTTCGATATTAACGGTCTTAAAGTGGCTGTGATTGGTTTAACCACCGAAGACACTGCCAAAATCGGTAACCCAGAATTTATCAGCGATTTAATTTTCACCGATCCTAAAGTGGAAGTGGCGAAAGTTATCAAAGAAATTAAAGACGCCAAAGCGGCTGATGTGATCTTCGCAACGACTCACATGGGTCACTATGCCGACGGTCAAAACGGTAGCAACGCCCCTGGCGACGTCGCAATGGCGCGTGCGTTGAATAAAGGCGACTTACAAGTTGTTATCGGTGGTCACTCACAAAACCCAGTGTGTATGGAACCGGGTACTGAAAACAAGTCTTACGCCGACTTCAAACCTGGTGATGACTGCGCGCCAGATCAACAAAACGGCACTTGGATCATGCAAGCTCACGAATGGGGTAAGTATGTTGGCCGTGCGGATTTCCAATACTTCAACGGTGAACTGCATTTAGCCAGCTACAAGCTGATCCCAGTTAACATGCGTAAACTGGACGAAGCAGGTAAGAAAACCACAGAGCTTGCTGGCACTAAGATTGAGCCTGATGCTGAGTTAAAAGAGCTGCTGTCTTACTACCAAGAGAAAGGCCAAGCTAAGTTAGACGAAGTGATTGCGACTACCGATGCGCTGCTCGATGGTGAACGTGCAAACGTACGTAACAAGCAAACCAACTTAGGTCGCATGTTAGCCATGGCACAAAGCGGTAAAGTGTCTGCTGACTTTGGTGTAATGAACTCTGGTGGTGTGCGCGCTTCTATCCAAGCGGGTGACATTACTTACCGTGATGTGCTGACGGTTCAACCTTTCGGCAACATGGTCACCCTGAACGAAATGACGGGTACTGAAGTTGCGGCTTACTTAGGCGCAGTGGGCAGTATCCAAATCGGTTCGGGTGGTTATGCCCAGATCACTGGCGTGAAAATGACCATCGACTGTGCGGCTAAGACGGCTAATATCAGCGAAATCAACGGCAAAGAGTTCAGTGCGACAGCAAGCTATAAGTTCACTGTACCTAGCTTTAACGCTGCTGGTGGCGACGGTTATCCAAAACTGGCTAGCCCAATCCAAACAGGTTATGTAGATGCGGACTTACTCTATTCATTCCTGAAAGAGAAACAAGCAATCGTAGCTGCTGACTACAACCCAGTGGGTGACATTGTTTACGAAAACTCAAATAGTGTTGAAGGCTGTCAGCTGTAATCGCATGCGATAAATTATCGTAAAAAAATGCCACTCATTTGAGTGGCATTTTTATTGGTGAACTGACTGAGTGAATAGATAAAGTCCAAAGCTGTTAATGGCTTAGCCTAAGCTCATGGCGATGCTCATGCTGATAATGCTCGGCGCAGCTGCTGCAACGTTGCTCAGTGGGATCTTGGGTCAAGCGTTCAGCTTCGATTTCGGTTTCGCAATCTGAGCATAGGCCGTACAAGCCTAAGTCAAGTTGACAGAAGGCGGCATCGAGGCGGTTTAAACGACAAAATAGCGGATGTTCTGCGAGGTGACTCTGTGCCAGGCGGTCAATTAACTCGCCTAAGCTGAGGTTGGCATAATGCGCCCCAAGTATTTCAATAAACTGAGGGAGCGCGCCGATTTCCTTCCTTAGATTAGCTTCAAGCTCTGACAATTCTTGTCTGATATGGGTGGTGCTCACGTAAAATCGCCTGTTTTATCTGACTCTGGACATTCAGTCTAATAGTTCCACTATCAACGACTATGATAAAGATCAAGTATCTGTCCGATTTGCAGGGATTTAGTGGTGTTTTAAATAAAAATTCACCACTTTCTCATGGGATTATCCTATGCACTATCCGTGGTTATTCGCCAAGGCGCTGCTGCGCCTCTTCCAGCACTCGCACAATTTCCTCAGTAGTCTTATAGATGCGCAGCTCCCTAAACAGGGTGTCCGCCTCGGGGTATTGGCGATTCAAGTAACTAAACCACTGCTTAATTCGCGCGGGATAATAATCACTCTTACGGCCGCTCAGTTCGCGTTGGGTGTAGCTTAGCATCAAGCCTAAGGTGTCGGCCCAGCTGTAGGGGGCCGCGCCAGTCTTAATGGTATCGGCAAGATTGGGCAGCGAAATCGCGCCGCGGCCAATCATAATGCTGTCGCAGCCTGTTACCGCCATACAACGCTTTGCATCCTCTCGGTTCCAAATCTCACCATTGGCAATGACTGGAATGGGCAAACGCTCGCGCACTTCGGTGATGTATTCCCAGTAGGCGGGAGGTTTATAACCATCGACCTTACTGCGGGCATGGATAGCCAGCTCAGTCGCGCCCGCTTCATAAACGGCTAGCGCATTCTCCATAAACAGGGATTTGTCTTCGTAGCCTAAACGAATTTTCGCCGTCACCGGATGCTCGGCGGGCACGGCTTGGCGCATGGCGCGCACAATATCGTGAATCGTATTAGGGTATTGCAGCAACACCGCGCCGCCATTACTGCGGTTCACCATCTTAGCGGGGCAACCAAAGTTAGCATCGACGCCGTGGGAGCCAAGCTCAATCGCGCGCATTGCGTTTTCGGCCATGCAGTTGGGCTCTTGCCCTAAAAGCTGTACGCGAACCGGCGTGCCCGAAGGGGTAAAGCCGCCATTGAGCAGTTCGGGGCAGAGTTTGAGGAACACTTTTTCGGGTAAGAGTTGGTCAACCACGCGCACAAATTCGGTGACGAGCAAATCGTAGGGGTTAATTGAGGACAAAATATCTCGCATTAAGTCGTCAACCACGCCTTCCATCGGAGCCAAAATTACGCGCACTGCAACAAACCCATATCCAGTTTCAAAGGGCGTGCATTCTATCCTATTGGACTGTGGTTACAAAGCATTGCGAGGGAAGGGCGATGACTGTTTTGGGTTATTTTTACGACTAAATTCTGTTTCCTATCAGCATATTTTGATTATTTCTGTGATTTGGTGATATTTTTTGAAATGAAACCGAGATGAGGCGGGTCTTTTGCAGTAAGCCAGCTACAACACTGTTGTTGGCCACCATTCATCAAATAAAAGGAAGAAATATATGAAGTCAGTTAAGCAAACAGCCGTTGCAGTGGCGTTAGGTACAGTGGTGGTCGGTTCTGCGTTCGTCGTGAATGCGCAAACCAACCCATTCGGATTTGAAACCATGGAAGCGGGTTATCAAATCGTCGGTTCAGAAGGTAAATGTGGCGAAGCTAAATGCGGCGGCGATATGAAAAAAGCTGCAGCCGAAAAAGCCAAAGAAGGTAAGTGTGGTGAAGGCAAGTGTGGTGGCGAGATGAAGAAAGCAGCTGCTGAAAAAGCCAAAGAAGGTAAATGCGGCGAAGGTAAATGTGGTGGCGACATGAAGAAAGCCGTTGCCGATAAAGCCCACGAAGGTAAATGTGGTGAAGCGAAATGCGGTGGTGATATGAAGAAAACCGCTGAAAAAGTCGAAGCTAAGGTCGATGCTGTCAAAAAAGAAATGAAATAAGCGCAAGTCGATACCATTGAGCTTCTGTTCAAACTTATGGCCAGCATGCGCTGGCCTTTGTTTAGCTGCATTTGGGCACGAGCTTGCCATAACGAACAAAATGTAATCTCGAAAAGTCAACACGCCCTAGGTAAGAGGTGAAAGCAATGCAAGAGAGTGGATTGGTTGGATTAGGCTTACGGCGTGAAATGCTCAGTGAGTTTTGCCAAGCGCTGCCAACGGCTATCGATTTTTTAGAGGTCGCCCCTGAAAACTGGATGACGCTCGGTGGAAAATACAGCAAGCAATTTAGGCAGCTTACTGAGCAACATACTTTTTTCTGTCATGGTCTATCACTCTCTATCGGCAGTCCTGCACCTTTAGATTTGGAGTTTATCCGCCAAGTGAAGGCGTTTATGGATCTGCACCAAATTGAAGTCTATTCGGAGCATTTAAGTTATTGCTCGGGTGGCGGTCATTTATACGATCTCATGCCCATCCCCTTTACCGATGACGCAGTTAAGCATGTGGCAACGCGGGTCAAACAAGTGGAGGATATTTTAGAGCGACCTTTGATCCTCGAGAATATTTCCTTTTATGCCGCCCCGAGCGCACAGATGAGTGAGCAGGCGTTTTTAACCGCAGTATTAGAAGAAGCCGATTGTAAGCTGCTGTTAGATGTGAATAATATCTATGTGAACTCGATAAATCATCAATACGATGCCGAGGCTTATTTAAAGGCCATGCCAACGGAGCGCATCGCCTATTTGCATATCGCAGGGCATTACCAACAGTCTGAAACCTTGCTGATCGACACCCATGGCAGCGACATCAACGATCCGGTTTGGGCATTGTTGGAAAAGTGCTATGCCCAGCATGGCGTCTTACCGACGCTGCTCGAGCGTGACTTTAATTTGCCCGAAACGGTGCTGTTATTGGATGAGATTAATCAAATCCATGCCTATCAAACGCGGGCGAAAAATCGTTTGGATAAGAGGATTGCCTGATGGAATTTAAGCAAGTACAGCAGTCTTTTATCGATTATATTCGCGATCCACAAAACCCAGTGCCAAGCGGTGTGCCCCTCGAGCGGATGCAGGTTTACCGAGAGCTCTTTTTTAATAATGTGATGGGCTTTGTCTCCAATGCCTTTCCCGTTCTCAAAAGTCTCTATAGCGATGTACAGTGGCAAGCCTTAGTGCAGGCTTTCTTCAGTCAACACGATTGTAAGTCCCCAATTTTTATTGATATTGCCGGAGAGTTTTTACAGTTTCTGCAGTTTCAATATTCGCCAGCAGAAAGTGATCCGCCCTTTATGTTGGAACTGGCGCACTATGAATGGCTCGAGCTGCGAGTGGCAACCGCGCAGCAAACGAGTGAGCAAGTATTGCTATCCAAAGAGGATATTCTGCAACGTCATCTATGTTTAGCAACAACGGCGAGTGTGGCCCAGTACCAGTATCCGGTGCAGCAGATCCGCCAAGATTATCGCCCCACAGAGCCACTGCCGCAGCCGGTGTTTTTCTGTCTCTATCAGGATGAGGCGGGCGAGGTGGGCTTCTTACAATTAACACCGGTAAGTGCGCAAGTGCTGGGGTATTTGGCTGAACAAGGGCAGAGCCGCCTCGATGACATACTCAACTGGCTGCAACAGATTTACCCACAAATGCAAACGGAGATCTTAACCCAAGGTTGTATTCAATTACTCGAGCAACTCGCCGTCAAAGGGATAGTGCGCGGGATTTAAGCTGCATGTTGCTTAAATCAGCAAAATAAATGCAATAACCTTACATAAAAAGGGTTTTTGTTGATTTGACAAACCGCTACAATGGCGCCCGTTTTGTGATCTTAATCACTGTACGATTCCTGCGCACTTATCTTTGTACACATTTGAGGAGCTGTAATGAGCAGTCAGCCGTTTAAAGACCCATTTAACTTTATGTATTTTATTGGTTTTATTTTAGTCTTACTGTTGCCGACGCTTCCAGCAAGCCTGACTTGGTTAAAGCAATTAGGCTTAATTTAAGCAGGTTTTAATCTCAAATTGAGTATACTACTGGCCACTCTTAGAGTGGCTTTTGTTTTTAAGGTTTGAGGCATATTCATACTATGGTCATCTACAAACTATGATATTGAAACGCGGTTTGTTTTTATTGATAGGTTGCTTGGCGTTGGGCCTTGGACTGCTGGGTATCGTATTGCCTCTACTACCGACAGTGCCGTTTATTCTTTTGGCGGCTTTTTGTTTTGCCCGCTCAAGCGAGCGATTACACCAGTGGCTGATGACACACCCTTGGTTTGCCGATGCGCTCACCCAGTGGCAAGAGCACAGGGCGATGCGCCCCGGGCTTAAGCGACGGGCGATGTGGCTCACAGGGCTCAGTTTTAGCATTAGCATTCTGGTGGTTCCCATCGTATGGGTAAAGTTGCTGCTGCTCACCATGGCGGGCGGATTACTTTGGTATCTTAAAACCATTCCTGAAATCGAATCCTAGTGTAGGGCGTGTTGATGTTTCGAGATTAAATTTTGTTCGTTCTGGCAAGCTTGTGCTCGCGAAACGAGGAATGACGTGTAGTAATTCTACTCAAATGACGAGCGGCTCTTATGACAGAAAGTAAGAGCAAATGCTTGCCAGACGAACCCTTCGGGCAGCGTTTGGTTGACGTTTCTGCTGCGTTATTGTCCGTTTATGTAGAATAACTACACAGCACGGACTTTGCCTTGCATAAACGCCAGCCAAATAGCTGCAAAAATAACCCTGAAACGTCAACACACCCTATGGAAGCACATTTGATCTAAGGCACAAATTGGTAACCAATTCGTCACTTGAATACGCTGCTTATTGCAACTCAAACCAAAGCGGCATAAGCTTTGTGCGAATTATTAAAGCTCGTCCACACTCGCTGTGGACGTTTTGTTTTTACCGCCAGCAGTTACGCGTGGCGAAACGATTAAGTTAAATTAAATGGCTATGAATACAGAAACCTTATCCTTGATAAAGCAAAGCATTAAAACGATTCCTAATTATCCTAAGGAAGGGATTCTATTTCGCGATGTGACCAGTCTGCTGGAAAATGCCGCGGCCTATAAAGCGACTATCGATTTATTAGTTGAGCAATATCGCAATAAAGGCTTTACCAAGATTGTGGGCACCGAAGCCCGTGGTTTCTTATTTGGTGCGCCTTTAGCACTGGAATTAGGCATTGGTTTTGTGCCAGTACGTAAGCCTGGTAAGTTGCCACGCGCGACTATTAGCCAAAGCTATGAGCTGGAATATGGCCACGATAGCCTTGAAATCCATACTGATGCGATTACGGCGAATGACAAAGTATTGGTGGTTGACGATTTGCTGGCCACCGGCGGCACTATCGAAGCCACAGTCAAACTTATCCGCCAACTGGGTGGTGAAGTGCAAGATGCGGCCTTTGTGATTTCATTACCTGATCTCGGTGGCGAAGCCCGTTTAACGGCCTTAGGTCTTGAGTTGGTTAAACTTTGTGAGTTTGAAGGCGAATAATTCTTCAGCCAAAGGCGCCTAGGGATAGTTTAATGGCATGTCGTTAATTGACATGTTATCTTGCAACTATCTCGGGGCGCGATCCCCTTTTTTGTACCAACATTCTTGTCATGCACATTGGGGAGTTCCATGTCATATCAGGTGTTAGCCAGAAAATGGCGCCCTGCCACATTCGAACAGATGGTCGGCCAAAGCCACGTGTTGCACGCGCTCACGAATGCGTTAACGCAACAACGTTTACACCATGCTTATCTTTTTACGGGTACTCGCGGTGTGGGCAAGACCAGTTTGGCGCGCCTCTTCGCCAAAGGCCTCAACTGTGAAAAGGGCGTAACGGCTTCCCCCTGTGGTGTGTGTGGCAGCTGTGTCGAAATTGCCCAGGGCCGCTTTGTTGACTTGATCGAAGTCGATGCCGCTTCGCGCACTAAGGTCGATGACACCCGTGAACTCTTAGATAATGTGCAATATCGTCCGACCCGTGGCCGTTTTAAGGTCTACCTGATTGACGAAGTACACATGCTCTCCCGTAGCAGTTTTAATGCGCTGCTAAAAACCCTCGAAGAACCGCCAGAGCATGTGAAATTTTTACTGGCGACGACCGATCCGCAAAAGCTGCCGGTGACTGTGTTATCCCGCTGCCTGCAATTTAATTTAAAGAGCTTAACCCAGCAGGAAATTGGCACTCAGCTACAACATATTTTAACTCAAGAGCAATTGCCCTTTGAGCACGAAGCATTAACTCTGCTCGCCAAAGCTGCCAATGGCAGTATGCGTGATGCCTTAAGTTTGACCGATCAGGCCATTGCCTTTGGTGGTGGCACGGTAATGCTCAATCAAGTGCAATCTATGCTGGGCAGCATCGATGAGCAGCATGTGCTGCGCTTGCTCAAAGCCTTAACCGATGCCGATATTGGCGTATTGATGCAAAGCTGCGCACAGGTGCTCGCCTATGGCGCGGACGCCCAAGAAGTGCTGCGCAGTTTACTGGAATTATTGCATCAAATTACCCTGACTCAATTTGCACCTGCCGCTGCGCAGCAATCCCTTTACAGCGCGCAAATTCAGGCCTTTGCCGAGCAGTTAGCGCCGGAACAAGTGCAGTTGTATTACCAGATTTTACTGACTGGCCGTAAAGACTTACCCCATGCGCCGGATCCTAAATCGGGCCTTGAAATGGCGCTGCTCCGAGCCGTGGCATTTGTTCCCGAAAAGCCTGTGAAACGTTGGCAGGTTGAAGACGCTGCTAAGGTGAGTTTGCCTGCTCAGCAGCCAATGTCTGCGACGCCCGCATCAAATATGCCTGCGGTTGAACAGGCCGTTAATCAGGCTGTGGCTGAAAAAAAAACTCTGCTAACCGCTGAGCGTGACTCACAGGCTCTGCCACAGGCTACAATGTCTGAGCCTATGGTTAAGAGTGAGAACGCTACAGCTTCGCAACAAGCCTTATCTGCTGAGGATATGTTAGCTGTCGATGATGCGATTGATGATGAGGCTGAACTGAATGCCGCATTAATTGCCGAGCAGCAAGTGATCTTAAGCCAAGCCGAAAGCCAAGGCTTTGGCGCAAGTTCCGAGGCGGTGTCGAGTACTGAGGCAGTCTCAACTCCAGAAGCAAAAGCTGACTCAAGCGCTGAGTCGAGCTCAGTTTCTATGCCTGCATCGAATATTGATGCCGAGCATAATCTGGCAGCAACAGTGGATACTGCTAGCGTTGACCAGAAGCCTTCTTCAGCGGCATTAACAGCAGCTGTTGCCTTATCTCATGATCATGTCGAGGA
Source organism: Shewanella mangrovisoli (assembly GCF_019457635.1). Taxonomy (NCBI): domain Bacteria; kingdom Pseudomonadati; phylum Pseudomonadota; class Gammaproteobacteria; order Alteromonadales; family Shewanellaceae; genus Shewanella; species Shewanella mangrovisoli. The sequence goes on along the minus strand of NZ_CP080412.1, from coordinate 2,795,431 downwards.
AAAAACTCAAGCGAGTGTTAATGAGAATGCTGATGCGGTAGCGCCAGACGAATATTCCGCTGAGGATTACGGACAATACGATTATGCCGCTGCGCCGCTCGATGCCTATCAGGATGATTATTCACAATTTATGGCTGAGGAGCAGGGCGGATTCTCTGGCATGGAAGATAGTTCGTTTAATCGCGACAGTACTCAGTCTATCGACCTTAGGGATGTTGTGCATGAGTCTGCTGCGGACCAAAAATCGCAGTCTATTGGCGAAAGCTTAGCTTCAACAACCTCTCAGGCTTCAACACCTCCAGCGTCAACTACTACTATGTCCCTCGAGGATGACGATATTTTATCGGCGGTATTAGCTGCGCGTGACTCCTTGTTATCCGATCTTGATGCGCTCAGCACCAAGGAAGGTGATGGAAAAAAGCCGGCAGCGGAAGTTAAGCCTAAAACCCCGAGCCAGAATGCGCATATCGCGCCAGTCTCTCACGCGACTTCACAAAACACGCCTTCAGTTGATGCATCTATCAAGCTGCAAGTGGTTAGTCACGCGTCCGATAACGACTTTGAGCTACCCTTTGACGATGATTTCGAGGCCGAGCTCCATCTTGACTCACAATCAAATGTCACGCCAACTCAGCCGCTTGATCCAAACGATCGCCCTCCATGGGAAGAGGCGCCCGTCGTGGGGATGGATGATGCCAACGCATCGGCTGCAAGTTCTAACCTACAGCGTGAAACCGCTGTTGTGCCGCAAACAACTGTTGATGATTTAGGCGCTGCGACCGTCGCCGCTCAAATGTCGCCAACGGATAGCGAGGCGACACTGGTTGGGCAAGAGGCTGTGCAAGAGAGCGAGTCAGCTGCGCAAAGCCCTGAGATTAATACGGCGCCGCAGCCGCCTCAGGCACTTACACCACAACTAACGCAGCAACAAATACAGCAACCGACTCAGCCACAAGATGCGGTGCAGTCACAGTCAAGCGAGACGGTACAACCAACGTCATCCACTGCATTAACATTGGCGCAATCGATTACAGGGCATCCCTTAGACTTGCACTGGTATAAGCTCATGGCGAGCCTAGAGATTGGCGGCCGTGTGCGTCAGTTGGCGGTAAACTCGATTTGTCAGCTGCAGGCTAACCCTTTGCCGTTACTACTAAAACCCGACCAGAAACACTTGGCGGCGCCCGTGGCGATTGAGCAGTTAGAGCATGCACTGACCGCCGCGTTGGGGAACCCGAGGCAGGTTGAGGTGGTCATAGGAACTGATCCCGCTCGGGAAACGCCCTTAGAGATGCGCAAACGTTTTCACCAAGAGTTACTGCAGCAGGCACGCCAATCGCTGATGATGGACGATAATGTGCAATGGCTGATTAACCGTTTTGGCGCCGAGCTGGATCAGGATACCTTACTCTATCCGCCCGAGTTGTTAGCCCAGCGTAGCGGACTTATTCCCGCACTACCTGAGCCCGAGTAATATTTCCTCTGTGCATATGCTGCGTGGAGTGGCAGAGTTTGTTAAAAACTCGCTATCAAGATCATAAGTTTGGCGATGGGATATCGGCATTGATTGCCAATCCCATTTATTTCAGTAAGATTAGCCAGCTTAAAAGCTTGCGACTAACCCTAATAGAAGAGAAATGACTATGTTTGGAAAAGGCGGTATGGGCAATCTGATGAAACAAGCCCAGATGATGCAAGAAAGAATGGCAAAAATGCAGGAAGAAATTGCCCGCATGGAAATGGTTGGTGAATCAGGTGCAGGTCTGGTTAAAGTGACCATGACTGGCTCACACACAGTGCGTAAAGTCGAAATTGATCCAAGCTTGATGGAAGACGATAAAGAGATGCTGGAAGATTTGATTGCCGCAGCCTGTAACGATGCCGCGCGTCGTATCGAAGAAAATCAGAAAGCTAAAATGGCCGAAGTGACTGGCGGTATGCAATTACCACCAGGCATGAAAATGCCATTTTAATTGAGATAGACAATGAAATTTAGTCCCCTGCTTGACGAGTTAATTCAGTCCCTGCGCTGTTTGCCAGGGGTTGGGCCGAAATCGGCTCAACGTATGGCGTTTCAATTGCTTGAGCGCGATAGAAAAGCTGGGCTTAAATTAGCCTCGGCACTGTCGAGTGCCATGAGCGATATCGGTCATTGTCAGTCTTGCCGAACCTACACTGAAGAAAGCCTCTGTCCGATTTGTGCTAGCCATAAACGCGGGTCTTCGTCGACGATTTGTGTGGTCGAAACGCCGGCCGATGTGTTAGCCATTGAAGCGGGTGGACATTTTACTGGTCGCTACTTTGTATTGCTGGGCCATTTATCACCACTCGATGGGGTGGGGCCTGAGGAGTTAGGCTTGGCGCTATTAGAGCGTCACTTAGCCTCGGGCGATGTTGCCGAGCTTATCCTCGCGACCAATCCCACGGTAGAAGGTGAGGCCACCGCCCACTTTATTGCCGATATGGCACGGCGCCATAAGGTGGTGATCAGCCGTATCGCCCACGGCGTCCCCGTGGGGGGCGAACTGGAATATGTCGACAGCACCACCTTAGCGCTGTCCTTCAATGGGCGTATCCCGCTGTAGCGAGTGATGAACTCAAGATAAAACCCGCTAGCCCAGTGCTTGCGGGTTTTTATTTTATGGGCGCAGGATTATTTGAATAAAAAGTATTGAGCATATGGTCTTAGTGTTCTTGTTCACCGCGTTAGCATCCCTCATTTACGGCTGACTCCCCAAATATCTGGGCCATAGGCCGTGTTTTTGCCCCAGATTGCCTTATTTTTCGCCATTTGATCTGTGATTTTATCTCCCCCCTTGAAAAGTGGATTTACAGCCCCATTTTATTAATCACTAAGCGTTTGCTTTAACCAAATTGCGTAACAAATAAGGAAAATTTCATGTCACAACAAGAAACTCATGGTTTTCAAACTGAAGTCAAACAGCTGTTGCATTTGATGATCCATTCTTTGTATTCCAACAAAGAAATTTTCTTGCGTGAACTGGTCTCCAACGCTGCGGATGCGGCCGATAAGCTGCGTTACCTTGCGTTGACCAACGACGCGCTATACGAAGGTGACGGTGAGCTACGTGTGCGCATTAGCGCAGACAAAGAAAAAGGCACTGTAACCATCGAAGACAACGGCGTAGGTATGACCCGCGATGGTGTGATTGAGCATTTAGGCACGATCGCTAAATCGGGCACCGCTGAATTCTTTAAAAACCTCTCTGGCGAAGCCTCAAAAGATTCGCAATTAATCGGCCAGTTCGGTGTGGGCTTCTATTCCGCCTTTATCGTGGCGAAAAAAGTCACTGTACGCACCCGTGCGGCAGGCCATAAGGCCAATGAAGCCGTATTGTGGGAATCGGAAGGTGAGGGCAGTTTCACCGTCGATACCATCACTAAGGCGAGCCGTGGTACCGAGATTACCCTGCACCTGCGTGATGAAGAGAAAGAATTTGCCGATGAGTGGCGCCTGCGCTCCATCATCACTAAATACTCAGACCATATCTCTGTACCAGTTGAAATGTGGCAGGAAGGCACCCCTGAGCGCGATGGCCCAGACGGTGAAAAAATCCCTGCAACCGAAGGTTACTGGAAGGTCATGAACAAGGCGACTGCGCTGTGGATGCGCAATAAGTCTGAGATCAGTGACGAAGAGTACCAAGAATTTTATAAGCATATTTCCCACGACTACACAGACGCACTGCTGTGGAGCCATAACCGCGTTGAAGGTAAACAGGAATACACTAACCTGTTGTATATCCCTTCAAAAGCGCCATGGGATCTGTGGAACCGCGACCGTAAGCATGGCCTGAAACTCTTTGTTCAGCGCGTGTTTATTATGGATGACGCCGAGCAGTTTATGCCATCTTACCTGCGCTTTGTGCAGGGTTTGATTGACTCAAACGATCTGCCGCTGAACGTGTCACGCGAGATTTTACAGGACAACCACATCACCAAAGCGATGCGCACCGGTATCACTAAGCGCGTGCTGGGCATGTTGGAAAAACTGGCAAAAGACGATGCAGAAAAATACCAACAATTCTGGGCCGAATTTGGTCAAGTGTTGAAGGAAGGTCCAGCGGAAGACTTTGCAAACCGTGAACGTATTGCCGGCTTATTGCGTTTTGCGTCTACCCATACGGGCAGCGCGGCACCGACTGTGTCACTCGATGACTACTTAAGCCGCATGAAGGAAGGCCAAAACAAGATTTACTATATCGTTGCCGACAGCCACGAAGCGGCCGCCAACAGCCCACACTTAGAACTGCTGCGTAAGAAAGGCATCGAAGTGTTGCTGATGTCAGAACGTATCGACGAGTGGTTAATCAATCACTTAACCGAATACAAAGAGAAGCAACTGCATTCAGTGACCCGTGGCGAGCTGGAATTAGGTGAGCTGGAAGATGCGGCCGAGAAGGAAGCGCAGGAGAAGCTTGCCGAAGAGTCTGCGCCATTGGTTGAACGCATCAAGGCGGCATTAGGCGCTAGCGTGGCCGATGTGAAAGTCACTTCACGCTTAACCGATACCCCAGCCTGTGTGGTGACGGGTGAAGGTGAGATGTCGAGCCAGATGATCAAACTGATGCAAGCTGCGGGTCAGCCAGTGCCAGAGGTCAAGCCGACGTTTGAGGTAAACCCAGCGCATCCATTAGTGTCGCGCTTAAACGATCTTCAAGATGAAGCCGCCTTCGCCGATTGGTCGAATCTGTTATTGCAACAGGCGCAATTGTCGGAGAAGGGCAGCTTAGCCGATCCATCGGCCTTTATTAAGCTGATGAACCAAATGCTATTGGCGAACCTGAAGTAAGGCATTCGGGGCACTTGAGTCGAGACACAAGTGCCCCGATTCCGTTTTAGGCACCGCAAAGAGCATTATCCTAGGGCATTTCTCTACAGAGGTGCCAGTTTGGGAGTAAGGAAAACCATGGACAATATCCTCGATCTAACGAAAGACAATATTCAGCAAGTGGTTGATGCTTCGATGCAGCAACTGGTGGTGATGGTGTTTTGGGCCCAGCCACAGCCGCAGAGTGTTGCCATGGTGCAAACACTCGAGCAGCTTGCCGCGCAGCATGCTGGCCGTTTTGTGCTGGCGAAAGTGAACTGCGAAACCGAGCTGGAAATCGCTAACTATTTCCGCATTCAAGCACTACCGACCACCTTAGTGCTCGATAAGGGCCAGCCAATCGATGGCTTTGCGGGCATGCAAGAGGCGGTGCAGGTGAGCGCTATGCTGGAGAAACACTTGCCACCCCTATGGCAATTACAGCTTGAGCAAGCCAAAGCCCTGTTAGCCTTAAGCCAAGTGTCGGCGGAGGATTTATCCACGGCGGCCGTGTTACTGAAAGACGCCTACAGCGCCTCAAATCAGGCGGCCGAGGTGAGTTTAGTGCTTGCCGATGTGTACTTGATGCAGGGGGAACTCGCTCAAGCGCAGCTGCTACTCGAACAGATTGGCCTTGCCGATCAAGACGGTTATTACCAAAGCTTAAAGGCGAAATTAACCCTTGCTTTGGATGCGGCGGACACGCCAGAAATTCGTGATTTGCAGCAGAAGTTCGAGCATAATCCGCAGGATTTAGTGTTATTACTCGAACTTTGTAAGGCCCTGCATTCGGCCCATCGAGACGAAGAAGCGCTCGCACATTTATACAGTGTGTTATCTAAGGATTTAACCGCTGAAAATGGCAAGGTAAAACAAGTCTTTATGGAAATTTTAACGGCGCTTGGGCAAGGCAATAGTCTGGCGAATCAGTACCGCCGTAAGCTCTATACCTTGCTCTATTAAGGATTAAATTGGCCGCAAAACTGCGATTTATTTACGGTTTCTGAGGCTAAAGTCGAAGCTAAAAGCCTTCTCAATGGCGGCCAGATGTGCGAAGATCGCCGCCCTAAGAAGAATATCAATGCGAAAAAGAGGACTCTTGAGATGCGCATTATCCTATTGGGCGCCCCAGGTGCCGGTAAAGGTACCCAGGCCCAGTTCATTATGGAACAGTATGGTATCCCACAAATTTCTACTGGCGACATGTTACGTGCTGCCGTTAAAGCCGGTACTCCGCTGGGTTTAGAAGCGAAGAAAGTGATGGATGCAGGCCAACTGGTTTCTGATGATCTGATCATTGGACTGGTTAAAGAGCGTATCGCACAGGACGACTGTGTTAAAGGTTTCCTGTTAGACGGTTTCCCACGCACTATCCCACAAGCGGATGCGATGGCGGCAAACGGTATCAGCATTGATCACGTGATCGAAATCGATGTGCCAGACGAAGAAATCGTTAAGCGCATGAGCGGTCGTCGCGTTCACCCAGGTTCTGGCCGTGTTTACCACGTGGTATTCAATCCACCTAAAGTGGAAGGCAAGGATGATGTGACTGGCGAAGACTTAGCAATCCGTCCAGATGACGAAGAAGCCACAGTGCGTAAGCGTTTAGGCATTTACCACGAGCAAACTAAGCCATTGGTTGAATACTATGGCAAAGTGGCTGCGGCGGGTAACACTCAATACCACAAGTTTGATGGTACTCAGTCGGTAGCGGCTGTGAGTGAACAGTTAGCCAGCGTGCTGAAATAAGCATCATTCGCTAAATTCGAGAACAAGTTCTCATATTAGGAAAAAGCCTGCTATTGCAGGCTTTTTTTATTGGCAACTGAATGTTAGCCTGCCGAGGTATTTGGCTGATAAAAGGTAACACATTGACTTCTCCCTCTCCTGCGTTTGGCGTGTTATTGGTCAATCTCGGCACGCCTGATGAACCCACTCCCAAAGCGGTTAAGCGATTCCTCAAACAGTTTTTAAGTGATCCTCGGGTCGTCGATTTGTCCCCTTGGCTGTGGCAGCCGATTTTGCAGGGGATAATCCTTAACACCCGACCCGCCAAGGTGGCCAAACTTTATCAGAGCGTATGGACGGAGCAGGGCTCACCGCTGATGGTGATAAGTGAGCAGCAGGCGCAAAAGTTAGCCACGGATCTGAGCGCGACCTTTAATCAAACCATTCCGGTAGAACTCGGCATGAGCTATGGCAATCCTTCGATTGAGAGCGGCTTTGCCAAACTCAAGGCCCAAGGCGCCGAACGTATCGTGGTGCTGCCGCTGTATCCACAATATTCCTGCTCCACTGTCGCTAGTGTGTTCGATGCTGTGGCGCAGTATTTTACCCAAGTGCGTGACATTCCTGAGCTGCGTTTCAGCAAACAGTATTTCGACCATGAAGCCTATATCGCGGCTTTAGCACATTCGGTTAAGCGCCATTGGAAAACCCTCGGGCAGGCCGATAAGTTGATTTTATCCTTCCATGGTATTCCGTTGCGGTATGCCACCGAAGGCGATCCCTATCCTGAGCAGTGCCGCGCGACGGCCAAGTTATTAGCGCAGGCGCTGGAGTTAACCGAAGGGCAATGGCAGGTGTGTTTCCAATCCCGCTTCGGTAAAGAAGAGTGGTTAACCCCCTATGCCGATGAGTTGCTGGCCGATTTACCTCGCCAAGGCGTAAAAAGTGTCGATGTCATTTGCCCAGCCTTTGCCACCGATTGCCTTGAAACCTTGGAAGAAATTTCCATTGGCGGTAAAGAGACTTTCCTGCATGCGGGCGGCGAGGCCTATCACTTTATTCCCTGTTTAAATGATGATGAGCTCCATATCGAGCTGCTCAGGCAACTGGTGCAAGAACAAGCTCAACCTTGGATACGCGCAGAGTGACGGTAAATTTCTCCCGTTGAAACCGAAACACGGCCTAGTTTCATGCTGATTTTATGGTAGAATCTGCGCCCTTTGTGGCTCGGGAGTGGATTTTTTATCTCTCTAGCCTAGACTCATTATTTTTAGGACACGATGAGCCAACGCTCGTTGTAATGCCCATTAGCATGGATGCCAGGAAAAGAGAGCCACTATGAAGTTTCCCGGTCAGCGCAAATCGAAACATTATTTCCCGGTCAAAACCCGTGACCCATTGCTTGAGCAATTAACCCAGCAACCTCAACCCTTTGCGACTTATGTCAGCGGTATAGATCAAACCCTAGTGGATATCGAAGCCAAGGTAGAGGATGAGTTGCTCAGCCGTTATGGTTTACCTAAGGGCAATTCGACTCTGATCAATGACGAGCAAGCGCATGCCCTGTATACAGAGCTGAAACAACACGGTTTGATCAGTGATGAGTTCGCGGGCGGCACTATTGGTAACACAGTGCACAATTATTCTATTTTGGCCGATGACCGCTCAGTGCTGTTTGGGGTGATGAGCCAAAATATCGAAGTTGGTAGTTACGCCTACCGTTATCTTTGTAACACTTCCTCTAAGGTTGACCTTAACTTCCTGCAACCCGTCGATGGTCCTATCGGCCGTTGTTTCACGCTGATTTCGGATTGCGGTGAGCGTACCTTTGCGATCAGTAAAGGGGCGATGGACAAGTTAACCCCAGAATACATTGATAAAGACGTAGTGCAGGGCAGCTCTGCCTTGGTATTAACCGCCTATTTAATGCGCGCCAGCGGCGGCGACAGGATCACCGATGCGGCCATGTGTGCGATTGAATACGCCAAAGCCGCCGACGTCCCCGTGGTATTGACCTTAGGCACCCGCTTCTTAATCGAAGAAGATCCCGTTTGGTGGCAAAACTTTATCCAAGAGCATGTAACCATTTTGGCGATGAACGAAGATGAAGGCGAGGCCTTAACCGGATTTCGCGATCCGCTGCTTGCCAGCGAAAAAGCCCTCGAGTGGTGTGATATGGTGTTAACCACCGCGGGCCCCATCGGGCTTTATACCGCAGGTTATACCGATGATGCCGAAAAGCGTGAAACCAGCCATACACTGCTGCCCGGTGCTATCCCCGAATTTAACCGTTATGAGTTCTCGCGTCCGAAGTTGAAGCGTGACTGCGAAAACCCGATTAAAGTGTTTGCCCATATTTCGCCTTACATGGGCGGCCCCGAGAAAATCGGCAACACTAACGGCGCCGGTGATGGCGCGTTATCGGCGTTATTGCACGATTTGGCGGCCAATACCTTCCACAAGACCAATGTGCCAGGCTCAAGCAAGCACAAGCGTGATGGTCTGTGTTATTCGTCATTCTCGCAAATTTGTAAGTACGCTAACCGCGTGGCTTACGAGGTGTTGGCGCAGCATAGTCCGCGTCTCTCCCGTGGTTTACCTGAGCGTGAAGACAGTTTAGAAGAATCCTACTGGGAAAGATAAGTCAGTACTGGCTTGAGTAAATAAGGGCAATAGCGGCAAACCGTTATTGCCCTTGTTGTTTTTTGGGATAGACGAAAACTTGAGCCAATGACGTTTTCTCAACAATTAACCCTGTGGATGTTAATTTTTGCTACAGGCAGACCCGAATAAATGATAACGTTAGCTGAATCACTGCTCCCAATAACAGCGAATATTAAGGTGGAATTTCGGTGAAAGCGCAGATCTTAACAGAAATGAAGGTACTCAAGACAATCGATCCTGAGTTCGAAGTGCAGCGCCGTGTGGCGTTTATTAAATCTAAACTGCAAGCTGCCCGCAGCAAAGCCTTGGTCCTTGGGATCAGCGGTGGTGTGGATTCGTCGACAGCGGGGCGTTTATGCCAGTTGGCCGTTGATAGCCTCAATAGCGAGTATCCTGACGGCGGTTATCAGTTTATTGCGGTGCGCTTACCCTATCAAATTCAAAAAGATGAGCACGAAGCTCAGCAAGCTTGCCAATTTATTCAGCCGACCAAATTAGTCACCATCAATGTGCATCAAGGGGTCGATGGTGTGCATCAGGCGACTTTAACTGCCTTTGTCGAAGCGGGATTGCATTCACCGGATGCGGCAAAAGTTGATTTTATTAAAGGTAACGTGAAAGCGCGCATGCGCATGATTGCCCAATATGAGTTAGCCGGTTTAGTGGGCGGGCTTGTAGTGGGAACCGATCATAGCGCCGAGAATATCACCGGTTTTTATACCAAATGGGGTGATGGCGCCTGCGATCTTGCGCCTTTATTTGGCCTTAACAAACGCCAAGTACGTCAAGTTGCGGCATATTTGGGCGCGCCAGAGTCCTTAGTTTATAAAGCGCCAACCGCGGATTTGGAAGACAATCAACCGCTACTGGAAGATGAAGTCGCGCTCGGGCTGACCTACGAGCAAATCGATGATTTCCTTGAAGGGAAAGAAGTCGGCAAGGATATTGAAGAAAAACTTATCAATATCTACAAGGCCACGCAGCATAAGCGTCAACCTATCCCCACTATTTACGATTAATTTAAGACGGTTACCGTCTGAAAACTAAAGAAAAGCACCCTGATGGGGTGCTTTTTTATGTGCGAAAGCTTAATGCCATCTCGCCAAGTTGGAGCGAGCCTATTTGGATCAAGCTGAGTCCTATTCTTTAGCTTTGTTTCGCTTGGAGATGGTTACGCGTCAGGGCAATCAAAGCGTTTGAGTATTGGCGATAGTCTAAATAAGGCGTGAGCAGTACACAGCTTAAGTGTCCAGACTGCGACTGCATCGCTGCCGTGACGTCTTGCAGTTTAGCCTGTGAGTCTTGCATTAATTGCGGGGCCATTTGCTGCACAGTTTGCAGGTTAGTTGTCTGCTTATTGTCTCTTTGCTGAGGGGCCGTGGTGATATGGTTATCGGCTGCAATACCTAATGCCGTGGCGGCAGCTTGCCCACAGACAATATGAATCTTGGCATGAGGCGAGAGGGTATTGGCACCTATTAGCAGCATTTGCCGCTGTTTGAGTAATAAGTTGTCGCGATAATCGCGCCAATCCTCTCCGGGCGCGCAAAATTTTGCCATAATTGTGAAGATCTTACGCCAGTGATTGCCATTTAAGGCGATGAGTTCTGCTATCGCGTTATCTTGCTCCCAATGCCAATCTTCAGGTAAGAGTGGGGGATTGGGGAGATAAAACGCATAGGTCGCTGCGGCTGGGCCAATATGCATAACAGTCGAATATGGGAATAAAAGTGGGGTGGATTTTACCCTAACTTAGGAATACAGCCGAAACTAAATTGTCGCGAGATCAAATCTTAAATATGAAAGTTGAGGTTTTTTTTTATCTAACCTTATAATTTGATTGCGCATTTTATGGGATCCAAGGGACGAGAATGAAAGCCATCATCATAGGCTCAACCAAGCATTTATTTTTCGCGGCATTTTATGCCTGTTTGGGGATCGCCGTCGCCCTGTTGGTGACAGGCATACATTTTCTCAATGCCAGACCCGATCTCTCCCTTTGGCACACTACTGAACTGAAAAACGAGTTTCGCTACAACACTAAATTAGACAAATTCAGTGATTACATCGCCTTAGAAGATAAGTTATTTGCCGAAGTGGACAATAAGGTCCTTAAAAAAGTCTCGGCGACGGATGCTTCACCCGTGAATCGCTACGTTAAAAACAGTCTGTCGGATCCCGCCCGTTGGCCCCATAACTGGAATCGCACCTTCGAGTGGCCTAAGGCCAATGCGCCCTTTGGCGTACTGTTGCTCCATGGTATGTCCGATTCGCCCTATGCCATGTCCAATGTGGCAGCACATTTTAAGGGGAAAGCCCATGTACTTGGCTTAAGACTCCCAGGCCATGGCACCATTCCAAGTGGTTTAACGAGCCTCTACTGGCAGGACTTAGCCGCGGCGGTGAACTTGGCTACGGCGCATATGAAACAAGAGCTTAAAGGTAAACCTCTGTTTGTGATTGGTTTTTCAACGGGCGCCGCGGTAGCGCTAAACCATGAACTTGAGCTTATTAATCAGGAGAAAGATCCCGATTATGCGGGAATGATTTTTATGTCGCCCGCTATTGGGCTTGCACCGATTGCGGCTGCTGCTCGTTGGCAGAGTTGGATTGGCCGTTTACTCGATTTAGATAAATTGCAGTGGAACAGTATTCAGATGGAATACGATCCCTTTAAATACACCTCTTTTGCGGTGAACGCCGGCGATGTGGTCTACCAATTAGCGCTGCGTAATCAAAGTCTATTAAGTGGGTTAACACCTGCACAACGTGAGCATATTCCTGACATATTAACCTTTCAATCCGTTGCAGATGCGACGGTTTCAAGCGCCGCGGTGGTGAACCTGCTTTACCAAGTTTTGCCCGAGAAAGGCCATGAGTTAGTGTTGTTTGATATGAACCGCACTGTGATCAACAGTAAATTGATGGCAAATGATCCGCTGCTCGCGTTATTACCGGCATCCTCCGACTCTATCCATTACCGTGGCACCTTGATTGAAAATCAGGATAGCGAGACGACTCAGGTTCAAGCGCGGGAGTTCGGCTTTATACCTCAAGATAATAGTATGCCAGCGCTGGAAAGCTTATCTTTGCATTGGCCTGCGGGGGTGTATTCTCTGTCCCATGTGGCCTTACCCTTTAATGAAGATGATGGATTATACGGCATTAAAACCAATGAAAAATTACACCGGATCCAAATTGGCGCTGCCTCATCCCGTGGCGAGCGTGGGGTGTATAGCGTGCCTGCCGCGGAAATGTTACGCCAAAAATGGAATCCGTTTTTCCCCTATATGCTGACGCGGATTGACCAATATCGTGCCGCGCATATGCCCGATTAAACTGTGACTAGGGTGCAAACCACGCAGTTGCGCCCTTGTTCCTTAGCCTTATACAGGTTCTCATCCGCTTGTTTTAACCAAACTTCAAGCGTTGAGCTGTAAGCGGCATCGGCAATGATGGCGCCTATGCTGACTGTGACGCTAAAAGTGACTTGATCGGCTGGGTTCGTAATCACCACGCTGGCGAGTTTTTCGCGGAAGCCATTAAGATGTTGCTCAACTTTCAAGGTATTACACATAGGTAATATCAAGACGAACTCTTCACCGCCATAACGACACAGCAAATCGACATCACGCTTAAAGTGACTCGTTAACACTTCCGCCATCACCCGTAGGCATTCATCGCCCGCCAGATGGCCGTAGGTGTCATTCACTTTTTTAAAGAAGTCGAGGTCGAGTAATACTACGGCAATGGCATCTTGGCCCCGTTCACACAAGTCTTGAATTTTCAGGAATTGCTTTTCGGTATAACGCCGATTGTACAAATTGGTGAGGGAATCCCGCTCGGCCATATCCTTGAGTTTGCGGTTAGCGATTTCCAAATCCATAGTGCGCTGTTTTACTTTATCTTCTAACTCGAGTTGATGACTAAGCAGCGCTTGCTGATTGGCTTCTAAGCTCTCGTACAGGCTATAGATTTCCTTTGGCGTACTGTTATCGAGTAGCTCGTGTTCAAACTTTTCCTCATTGATACTGCCGTCTTTCTTTTGGCTAAAATGTTGCGCCAGTAAGGCGAGGGGAGTAGTCGTTAAACGGCTGATTGCTTTGGCGATAATAATGGCGCCGACCATACTGAGTAACAGTAGCACTATGGTCTTAGTATATTGCTCTTGGGCTAAGGTAAGCAGAGGGATAAACGGCTCAACCACATACAAATGCCAACCATTTTTGAGTTTATGGTGGGCGTAAATATACTCAGGCGTTTCAGTATCCTCCTGATTGATATTCATCAACTGTAATCGCGTGCGATACTCAGTGCTACCCGTGACATAGTTGAAAGGGGTTAAGGGTTGTAGACCGAGTCTTTCCGAGGCGTAAACAATATTTTTCTTCTCATCCAATAAGATAATGGATTGCGTCTCATGGTGTTGATTTTGCTTGTCAATATTGGAGAAGTAACTTAAATCGAGACTGCCCTCAACAATGCCAATCGCAGTTTTAGACTCTTCTTTAGAGATCGGGGCACTGATGGCGATGATGATGATGTCCTTGCCGAGCCCACGGCCAATAAATACCGGCGAGACAAAGGTGTTATGGTGAATAAAAGCTTGGGTAAAGTAATCCCTATCCAGCACATTCACCTTTTGTGGTAACAGCTTAACTTGGTTAAGTTTCTCAAGTGGACTGCCCGCCACTATGTCGCCATCTTCATTGGCGATAAACATAGTCGTAAAACTGGGGGTTAACCCTTGAACACTATCGAGGACGAGTTGCCATTGTTCGAATGGCAAACCCGATACGCTGATAAATTTACCTATGCTGGCAATAGTACGGGTGTTAGTGCTGATATAAGTTTCGGTGGCGTGGCCAAGGGAGATCCCTGTGTCATTGAGGTTTTGATTAATCAACACCTGTTGTTTATCCATAAAATAATGATTAAACACGAGGGATGAGGTCAGTAAGCTGATGGTGGTAATCAAAATAAACAGATAGCTAAGCTGCGCACTCATGGTTCGGCGAGTATGGTTTACCAGCTTATCTTTTAAGTGCCACAAACTGGGGAGTGCCACCACACAAAGCTCACCTAAGGTAGTGTAGAAAATGCCATTAAAAGCTTGTTTTACCGTGGTAAAGGGAATGTGGTAAGTCGGCATCCCCGTGATGAGCCACAGGTATAAGCCCATTAATGGCAAGCCTAATAACAGCCAATAACAAATGCTGGCGTAGAGTATGGGGAAGTCTCTGCGCCGCGCAAACCCTAACCACAGCGCCTCAAGCAAAAACACCAGATACACGTGGGCACTGGACCAAGCCAACATCAAACCCGTTGCCGTAAATAGGGCTGTAAACAGGGCATACCAAGGCCCGAGTAAGATGGCCACAATCACCACCGCCGCGTTGCCTAAAATAAGCTGGACGTTGGCAAAAAGTGGAATAGGGTAGATGTTGAGCACTAAACCCAGTAGGCCGAGAAAGGTGGCTAACTTTAGATGGGCAATATTCAGAGCTGATACACGCAAAGATAAGTCCCTTTAGTCAAAATTATGCTTAAAAAGCAATCGATTGCACTGAAACTATAAATTATATCTAGCTTAGCAGAAGTTTCTTAATTTGATATTGAACAGGTGGCTTAAGTTGGTCTTAGCTCACAGTCTGGCATTCACCATGGTTTTACCTGCTAGCGGCTATATGGTTTCTGGCAAAAAATCGCCACACAGACCAGAAACTAAGCAGTTGATCAAACTCATTTCACTAAGCACTTGCACAGAGGCGAGGCAATTGCTAAAGTCTGGCTCACTTAAGGTGAACCCCACTCAATAGCATCTTAAGTAACAAGTGCTTAAGCTTATCTAAGATAGTTTATTTAAGCACGACATTTTCGGTATGTAGCGCAGCCCGGTAGCGCACTGTCATGGGGTGTCAGGGGTCGGAGGTTCGAATCCTCTCATACCGACCAAATTCATAAACAATAAAGCCTGCAATCTTAATCAATTGCGGGCTTTTTTGTGTCTGTGATTTGGCATTTTACTGCTTAGAGGTGGTGAAACGGTGGTGAAATGGGGGTGAAACGGATTTCAAAATAACAGTGGCCATGTATGCTGGTTGCCTTAGTTTTATTTATGGCTAATTTTAATCTCAGCGTGTGGAACTTCGGTCCATTGCAGATGATCCCGCACATAGATTTTGGTGGATTTAGCATCGGTGTGAGCCATCCGACCTTGAGGGTCAACACCCATATCAGAAAACAATCTGGCAGATAGCGCGCGGATCTCGTGGAAGGTCGGGCGCTGGCTCATTTCTAAATGGTCGCACAGACCTAACTCATCCCTTAATGCCGAAAAGGCTCTGCTAAGGTAATTAGGATCAAGCTGATAGCGGTGGTCTGTGGCCACACTTTGCTTATTGAGTTTGTCTGGTCGGCGATGAACCACATAAGGGCAAAGTAACCCGTCGCGGCTTTTATCGATAATGGCCTTTAATACTTCACCAATCGGTATGGCCACATGGCTGGCTTCTTTTTCTTCTACCTTTTGGCGGTGAATAAATAGGGTGCCATAAATGCCATCGACAGGTTCATCAAACCATAGACAACCGCATTGGCCGTCCTTAGGTTTTTTAATGCTGTATTTAATCCGCGACACTTCAAGGCGGGCTTGGGTTGATTGCAACGCAAGATCCATTGCTGTTTGTAACCACAATGGCGCCGCGGCATGGATTTGTTGATACACTTCAAAGCTTAGGCGTTGGCGTTCTTTGCCTTTGGTCTTACGCTTTTTCATCTTTCGAGAGGCCGGATTATCTAACATGATGGACTGGTCGATCGCGTAGTTAATCAGTTTCTCTAAGAACCCCAACTTACGGTTATGCACATTGGGGCTGGCATCAGGATGATATTGGTTTAAATAGCCGTTGATATGCTCAAGGCTAATATCTTGGCTGCGAACCTCCGCAAAATAGGCTTTAACCCGTTCGGCATCGTTGCGCATGGTACTGGCCAGTTGTTTACTTGGCATTTCTTCTTTAAAGATCAGTTCTAACAGTCGGTCCACATGGCTGGCAAAGGACTGGCCATTAGCCAGAGGCGATTCACTCGAGGCTTCAATCAACTGATCCACACTTAGCCCAACAGTCGGTCGCATAATGCGGTTGTACTCAACCGCAATTTGAATCGCCTGCACCTTATCTTTACCGAGTGTTTTGCGAACACCATTTACCAACGTAAAGCGGTAAGTGCCCTTAGAACTATCAAACAAAAGGTGCTGGGGCAGATTTTTATTGTGCGACTTTTTTGGGCGAACCATGATAATTACCTTGAGGCTGCAATTAATTCAGACACCGCGCTGCTAACGGCAGGCGCCACGCCAAAGTGTTGGTCTTCATAAACATACACCTTGTTATCAACGATGATCCCGCGGATCACACCACGTAAAATCCAACCTTTAATGGTGCGATTTTGTGGCGCCGAATTAGCTGCAAACTCACGTTCAGACCATTCACTGGCCCTCATTAGTTTGGACGGTTTTTTATAGGACATTTTAGACTCCTAGTAGCTCTAATCGAGCGATAACGGCTTGTTCACGACCTTCAGTTGTCGATAAATCGAATTTAGGGCGCTGGCTGAGAATGACAACTTGCTGTTCAAGTTCAGCGACCTTGGCTTTAAGTTCTGAGTTTTCTGAAATTAGATGATTCATTCGATCATTCATCGTCATGCTGCACCTACCTGCGTTAAACAACCTTCATCCTCATCTTCTTGCCATTCACCAGATTCGATTAATGCTTTGGTGCATTGACTGCAAATTTGATGAGTACGGCCGCAATGTTCGACAAAGGTTGGTCTATGCGCTTCACAGAAATAACCCTCGCAGCTGATCTCATTTTCTCCATGCATACCACCGCATGCATAAGCAAGACCTCGGTCGATTTGCTTATGGCAACCAGGATGATCACAGGTTGCAGGAAAGGCATAGCCAATTGGCCTGCCTTTACTGTCGGTACCACAGTTAGCCCATCCCATAATTCCCCCCTATTGTTGAACTAATACAACTTCACCATCAGAAAGAATGGCGCCAGTAACTTGCCAGTTACCGAACATCACTCTATACCCTTGGTTTTCACACGCTTGTATGGCGTCACGTAAGCCTTCAAGTTCATTGCCTGCTGTAGCGTTTAAATTTGCGATAGCATCAACCAATAAACTTGGCGACTCCTTACGCTGGTGCAGCATCATGGCGAAGTTGGCAACGTCCTCGAATGTGCCTTCGTTGCCTTTGCTTAAGTGTTCAACTAATGCCGCGGCTAATTGCTCTCCTGAACACTGCGCTGGATCATCCCAACCACTGCGGCCTTTAGCTCTGGCGTAGGCCATTTTTGAGCGCATCGCATTGGTGAATCTGTCGATGCCTATATCATCGATATGGGTTGAGCGATCCAATTCCATGGCTTTAATTTGGTCTTTCAATTGCTGAACCTCGATGCCAAGCTTTTGCTTAAATCGTGCGAGCTCGCTGGCAGGAACGTAAACCCCAAGGCCTTCTACGTTGATTTGGCTTGAGCCGTTGCCGTCTAATAACACTCTGCGTTTAGTCATGCTGCATCCGCCTTTTGTTCGCTGGTATTTGAAACTGGCTTCATAAAAACGAGCCAATGTGTTAAACCCTTGCGGCCACTGATATGGCCAAATAGTGGTTTAATTGGTGCAAGTTCTAAAACTTCACGAACTTTTATCTGAGTTTCATTCCACTTAAAGATTAAAACGCCGTGAGGTTCAAGAACTCGTAAGCACTCGCTAAAGCCTTTCGTTAGATCGTCGCGCCAGTTATCACTTAGCTTTCCGTACTTAGCTGCAAGCCAGCTTTTAGGGCCCGCGCGGACTAAATGAGGCGGGTCGAACGAAACCAATTTGAATGTACAATCAGGAAATGGCAGCGCACGAAAATCCATTAAAGTATCGGGTTCAATATTGACTGTTCGTGAGCCATCATGTTTGCCATGACTACGGTCAGTAACGGTAATCGTCTCGCTACGAATGTCTCCAAAGATTACCGCTGGATTGGTTTTGTTATGCCACATCATTCGACTTCCAGAGCATGGATCTAAAATTGTCTTATCCATCAGTTACCATCCTTTGCTGCTTCAGTTAACTTGAGCTTCGACTCTGCATTAAGCGCAAATATCTCAGCGTCCGCTTGGCTAAAGTTGCTGCACTCAATGGCGTTAAACACCTTACTAATTCCCCAACCCTGACAATGGTTAGGGGTGTACTTAACTTCGATTTGTTGTTGCTCGCACATCAACGTGGAGTAGGGCTTAGATAAAGTCACGACACCCTCTTTAGTGCTGAACGTGTTCATGCGACCTCCTTGTTATTGCTTGAGTGACTATGGTGCGGATGGCATGGCAACCGCATTGAGTGATATCGATACGAATGCACAATGGTGCGGTTAATGCCTTTGGCGAGGTTGATTAGGTCGTTGCCTAATGCTTGCCAGTACAGGCAATCGAGCGCGCCCAGTGCCAACGCAATTTGTACCTTGTCGCCACTCGCGGCCTTTAATCGCAAGTTCGCTTTATGGCTACGGTAATGGTTTAACAGGTGTCGAAACGCCGCGACTTGCTTCATCTAGGCCACCTGTTCTGTTTGCGGAGTTGTTTGCAGCTTGGCCCAGTCGATGGCTTTAATGGCCTCAACCTTGGCGGCGATTTGTTCTAACTTCTTTTGCCCGCGCACAAAGTTCGACACTTCAATACCGTGGCGCGCAGCTGCGCGTTCGGCGGGTAGGGCACTGGTGTAATGCAGCGTTAATGCGGCAATGACGTCGGGCGAACTAATGCGCGTAAGCGAAAGCAATAACTCAATGCGCCGTTTGGATTCAAAGCCTGGGAGTAAGTAGTTCATGCTGCTTTCCTTCTCTTGTTTGTTCGCTATCCGTTGTTAAGCGGCGATTTCGCCGTTGTAGATTTCCCAAGCGATGATTTCTTTCTTGGTTTTGGGGTTCACTTTGCCAGTGGGCTTGCGATAGCGAATATGCAGGTCGCGGCATTGGTCTTGGCGTTGTGCCAGCGCGATAAACTGGCTGCACAATGCAGGGGTAGAGAGCGAATGCGACAGCTTTTGCGGGCGCATTTTTTCGTACTTCGCTTCGGCCATTTCAGTTAGCTTGGCTTGGTACTCAGTTGGGCTAAGTTCGCGGCGGTTAGGGTAGGTGCCTTCGTGTAGGCTGCACTTTTTCGCCGCTTCTTTTCTCGCTAGAGTCATGGATACGCCGTATACAAAGAACATGGTTTCTCTCCCTCGGTTGCCGCTACAGATGCCGATAGTTGCTAATGCGCTGCCTGTGGGGCAGGCATAAGCTGATGCACATTGTTTGGGGCTTGGTCGTTGCGCCAAACGGTGATGCTGCCGTGTAAACCCTGCTTGGGTTCGGTAAAGCGCAGGCTAAAGCTGTTGCCGAGTTCGCCAGCATGGCCAAAAAACTGTTTATGGAAGGCTGGGCTAGGATGGTTGTAAGCAAGGTGCTTCACTAAATCGTTACAGCGCTGTTGTACCCGTGGGCAATCCATTGGGTTTTGGTGGCCTTTGGTCACGGCCATCAAGCAAGCAAAACGAATCGCTACCAGTAAACGAAACTCGTCACGCTGTTTTGCTGAGGTTTGAACTTTCGCTAGAATCATTTCCCTGTCCTCGGTTATGGGGTACAAAGTGAAAGATAAGATAACTTACTGCAAACGTCAAACGATAAGATAACTTATTTTTTGGTGTTTTTGTTTTGGTGATTTTTTGGGCGAGTGGTAATGTAGAGTAAGCGATTGAACTAAGGAGGGTTTTATGATGATTTTAAATGGAGTTTGCAGCTCTGCTATTTTTTGTTTGATGGTGATATTGACATCGGTGCAAAGTGCGTATGCCACGATCTATAAATGTCATATAGACGGTAAGCTAGTCCTTCAAGATAAGGAGTGTCCAGAAGGTGTGAAACAGACTATGGTTAATATCGATGAAAAGAACCCTGTAGCTAATTCAAGTGGTAGTTCCCATAGGAATTTATTAGAGTCTTACAAGCATATTAGCGAGCCTGTTAGTTACGTTTCATCACTCTATGGTGCACAGGTTAACCGCGCAGGGAGCTTTACTGTATCTGATATATATAATGAGGTTTTATTTGAATCATTGGCAGGTTTTGTTACTTTTGTCGAAATTAGATTTAAGAGCACATCACCCTGCTCACAAAGTAACTATTATAACTATGCTGAATACAGTCGTTTACTTGGTTTAGATATTACTTTGATGTCTAAATTATCGGGTACTGCTCATTACGCTAATTCATTTAAAGATTTTAAAAATAGATTAAAGGTTACATTCATGTGTCCATTTGACGGTAGTGAGTATAGCGCAAGTTTTAGCCAAAGTGGTTTTTTAAATAATCAATAGTTTCATTAATAGATGTGTAGAATGGGATATAATAGAATGGCTGATATCATCGCATTCAAAAATTGTCCAACTGTGTTCAGTCTAAGCGTCACTGTATCAGCCAAATAGTGAAATTTAGCCACAATAAAATAACGGAGTAATTGTGAAAATATTACCCAGCTTTATATCTGAAGAGTTATATATTATTAGAGCATTTAATAATAAACAAGAATCACAAATTTCTGAATTTATAGATGATATTGAACAGCATATTGAAGTAACAGAAGTTGAACAATGGTTTCAATTTTCAGCTGATGATAAGGAAATCAGTATTAAACAAATCGAGCATATAGAGGGTATTACCGAAGAGGAATATGATTTACGTGAAATGTTTACTGAAATAATGCCAATCTATCAACGGCAAGCAATGCTTTTAACGTTATGGGCGGCGTTCGAGTTTGAAATGGAGAAAATGTATATTCACGTCTCTGGCCAAGAAAGCTTGCCGAAAAAGAAAAGTAAAAAAAATATAAGTAAGCTTAGGCATATGGTTAATTGTTTCAGTAAAATAGGTATACCATCCGCACCAACCAAGGACTTTTTATCTTCAGTAAATACACTTGATGAAGAAGTTAGAGTAATTCGTAACGCTTGGGCTCATGATGGTGGGAAAGATCTCAAAAATAAAATTGCTAAAGGATCTTTTGGTGTAGAAGTGAAATATTCACAAATTGTGATTAGCAAAGAATACATTCAAAGTGTGATTTCGCTAATGCACATTGTTTCACAAGAGCTAAATAAATCGGTAAGAAGTTTTGTAATAGCAGCTAACAAGTAAAAACAGATAGGTACATAAATGAATCGCAGTTTGGCAATTTTATTAGTTAGGGAGTATTAGAAGTGGCAACATGTTACCACTGGGGTGGTTCTAACATAGCAGATTGTAGGACTATTTCACCAGACATAGTTTATCAAGATAAAAATGGGCATCACTTCTGTTTATTGCATACCCCGAAGTATTACATTGCAGCGAAGGGATTTTTTATTGGTGAAAAGGCTGAATACAACCCTAAATCACGTCAATTCGATAAAAGTCAGTTTGATAAGCAGATTGAAGTTTTGATAGAAAAACAGCAAAACGAACAGATGATTCGTTTTGATAAAATTTATTTTCCTGAAAGTTACCCTAACACATTTGACTCATGCTGTCAGCAAGAAAAGATATTTCAGTTTAACGGTTGTTACAATTTAGGATCATTTTCTAACGGAAAAATTAAATCTTTAAGAATTAATAATTGTGAGATGGATGGGTTTCATGCTCATAATATGGAGATAGAAGAGCTTTTAGTAACATCTTCTACAATTAACAGACGCTCTGAGCTTCGTGATAGCAAAATTGGGACTATGGTATTTCATACATCAAAATTTGACTGCCGATTAAGGATTAACCGGGTAGAATGGTGCAAGGAAAATATCTATAGCTGTTCAATTTATTTCGACGAAATGATATTTTCTCAAGACGTTGAAATAAATAATGTTAAATATAATGATAATTCAGAATTTCGTATAGTTAACTCAGTTTTCGATAAAAACCTTTACTATCATGATAATGAAATTAGAGATTTCATAAATTTTAAATATTGTAAGTTTAATGGTGGTAAGGCATATCTTGAAAATATTGATGCTAGAAAAATAAAGCTATCCTCATTAAATCTAGAGTATTTAAGATTTACTAATTGCAAATTTCCTGACAAATATAAAGAGATAGAGGATGATTCCACCTCTAAAGCTGAAGAAATTTACAGAGAACTTAAGAAAATTGCATTTGACCAAAGAGATTATTCGCTTGTGTCAAAGTGGCATTTTTTAGAAAAAGAAATGGCTACTGTAAATGCAAGAAATGACAAAAATTACTTGGTATATTTTTTTCTTATAACCTATAAATATCTTAGTGGGTATGGCGAAAAACCTTCGCAAGCAATTATTTCTCTTTGTATATATATTTCATTTGTGCTGGGAGTGCTTTCCTTAGTTGGGGTAGCTTATACTGGTTTCGGTTTTCATGTTAATTGGAGTGTAGTTCGTTCCATATTTTTTAGTTTAAGGGATTTTTTACCTTTCTTTGTTATGCCAACAAAGGAGACACTGCTCTCATATATTGAAGGGGACTGGTTATTATTAATTATGTATAACTTTTTAGCTGGGTTTGGGCGACTATATTGTGTTGTACAGGTTGCATTGCTCACATTTGCTATTCGCAACAAAATGAAACGCTGATGAAGGAATTAGATATTATTATGACTATTCAAATAGGCATTTGCCGTTCATTTTTTAATCGCGTTTTTCCATATCGTATAAAACGCTCTACGGCATATGTACCGCGAGCTTGTCGTTTTAAGGCAATGTGAATATGGCTACTTTTACTTTGGATTATGGGCTTGGCTGGTTAGAGGATTTAAGAGATGAGGGAGAAATATATCTCGATATAGATATATCTCCCGTGTCAGTCCAATCTAAAAATGCTAAACGAAAAGAAGAATTAGTGGACACTATAAGATCTGCATTTAGTCATCTTAATTATTTTTTGTCTGGTGATGTTTCGTTTCACTTGACGTGGCAGTTAAACGAACAAACAAGATTAGAAACATCTAGTTCTTCAGACCTAGATAATATTCTTAAACCATTAATTGATAGTTGTTGTGGTATCGACGGTGTGCTGATTGATGATAATCAACTAGATGACGTACATGTCCAATGGGTGAATTATTATGATAATGCGAATAGCAAAATTACTCTAACATTAAAGTTTAACCCAAACGAAACGATACCTAAAGCAGGGTTGGTTTTTGTAGAAATTGATAATGACCTTTACTTGCCAATTACTAAGCATGTTAATATAACAGACCGAGTAGATGCATATAATCATTTGCAAACACAATACTTAACTAGAAAGTCTGCAATTGAAATGGAAGGCTACTTAAGGGCAACAAGAAGAAAAAATAAAATGCAAAGGGTATTCCATAAAGGACGTTTGAGCGAATACACGATGCTTAAAATGAAGGATTACATAGAATAGTTCTATAATAAAATGTATAAATAGTGCAGAATAATCGAGTTATCACTAATATATCTTTATGCAGTTTTTAGATTGGAAATATGAATGATATATACTTACATCGTAGTTGATTATAAGGGTATTTGATTAGTTAAAATGAGCTGATAAATAGGCGTTTTTCAAATAAGGCTATAAAAATTCTATTCATAGATAATATAGGAATTAAATTTATTTATAGCAGTACAGAATACCAAAACACTTTACCGATAACTTTAACTTGTTTGACTTGGTCAGCATCGAGACGTTCATCTGGATATTCGTCTATATTATAACTGCGGAGGCGTAAGCCGCCACCAGGGAGTTTATAGAGCATTTTGACGCGCATCATACCATCGTGATTAATTGCATACATTTTACCGTCGGTGATCTCGGTGGCAGTTGTATCAATACCAACCGTAGAACCGTGAGGTAATACTGGCTCCATACTGTTGCCATTGACTTTTACGCATGCAGCATGCTCACTGTTAACACCTTGGCGCTTAAGGCTACTTTTGGCAAAGCGGAGCTTGGGGCCTTTATACTCAACACCTTCTGCAATGCCTTCACCTGCTGACAATTCGATGTCAACATAAAACGGGATTTCAATTTCATCATCACCGAGCGGACTATCGTTGTCCCACAGGTCAAAACCACCTGCCCATTCAGCATTCGTTTCAGGTTTCAGTGTGACTTGTCCATTTAGAAGCCAGCTCAGATCGCATTTCAAGGATTTCGCAAGTGCAAATAAATTTGCGCCTTTTGGAGCTGTCTCATCTTTTTCCCACTGAGTTACTGCAACAGCAGACACCCCAACTAAAGCGCCAAGTGCTTTTTGGGTGATACCTAAATCTTTACGCTTTTCGCGTATGCGTTGACCGAGTGTTTTCATGTAAGTGATCTTATCTTTTGTTGACATAAGTTTCCTTTCTTTTTATTGTGTAAGAAAACTTACCTATTTGTGTGGAGATCAACTAATGACAAAAGATGATGCAGTCAAATTTTATGGTTCCCAAACCAAGCTAGCTCAGGTTTTGAAGATCAAACCTTCCGCAATTAGTCAATGGGGGGCAGATGTTCCCGAACTCCGCGCTTATCAAATTGAGCGCCTAACCCAAGGCGCACTCAAGGTTAACCCCGTTATTGTGTTAGATAACCCAAAGCCGTCGAGTGCGGCTTAGGTTCACTTTAGGCTTAAGGAGGGAAGGGAGCATGAAAACCAGTTCACATAAACGCGATAGCCGTTTGAGTTTGTTAATGAGGACCATCCATCGGGTGCTTGAGCTGCCCAAGATGAGCCGCTTTAACTTGGCAATGGATTTTGTGGAGGCAGTTGAGCGCCTTGGGCTTACTGAGGTGTTGGCCGCCGAGGGCATTAGCTTTGCGCGCACTGATGATGTGCATAACAACGCGCGGGTAAATGCGCAAAAGCTGTTCCGTTGGCTTGGGCAATATGAGGGGCAGCATCCGCAGGTTGATCGCTTGTTCCATATTGAGCAGGCATTAGTGGCGGCGTTGCCTGAGCATTTGCGGGTGCAGTATCTCAACGATGTGTTTGGCTGCACTGGGGTAACCGTGATTGCCGACCGTATGAGTGATGGCCATGTGTTGCATGTTGCCGATATGGCGGCGCAACTGACTAAAGAGAACGCCGAGGCGCAAATTGCGGTGATTCATTTGGTGGCTAACCCAAGTAAAGACGAAGTTCTGCTGGCTTATAAAGAACTTAAAGAGTCGGCTGCGACCACGCAGGGCAGTATGGCGGCACTTGAGTTGGCGTATCCGTTTTTGGTGGGCAAGCGGGCAACCGATTTACCCAAGTGTACCTTACGCCAAAGCGAGAAGTTGGCCGAAGGCAGTAACGAATAAGCCTGTTGAAGTTTGGCGACTAAGCACGGGCTTAATATCGATAGAGAGCACTTATTGAACGGTGACGGAGGGTTTATGGAAGACACCGAAGAATGGGTAATAAAAATATCGGGCGAACGGTATTTTTTCACCCGAATGGTAAACAACGCCGCGGTTGAGCGTTATGCGCCTGTGTCGCAAGCGATGGCTGGTATTTATGCCGCGGCTATTGTGCAAGGTTTTCAACCACCACGTTGTTTGCACTATCGCGATAAACCAGCTGGCGCTGTTGTGCTTGGCGCAGCGGTGGGCGTTAGCGGGAATGTGCAAGCCTGTTGAAGTTTGGCGACTAAGCGCGGGCTTAATATCTATAGGGAGGGAGGGGTTATGTCAGCAAATCAAATTGATGGTAACTGTTTGGATGATTTAGATCCTGTTGTTCGAAATCAAATTGCCATTTTGCGTTGTAAGGCGGCCTGTTTGAAGTCACAGGCCGAGGTTTCGGGTTGTGAGTCTACACGCGCGCTTCTTTTGGCAAGATCCAATTGTGCATTTCTTGAGTCAGTAAGAATCGAAGGTCTTGCTCGGTCATCGCTCGAACATCGCTTGGCTTCCAGCAAAATTTTAAGCAGATATACAGGTGTACAGCGTCAATGCCTGACACTCCTTTATATTTTTCGCGCTCGGCCAGTTCGTCACCAAATACGTCTAGTGAATACGCTTGTTTGCCAAGCTCTGCGTGAAGCCTTTGGGTTTGTTCGTACTGTTCTTTTGTTCGGTGGGCGTTAGTCATGGCAGTTCCTTTGCTATGTGAGTTGTTGAAATAAGAAAGCCCGCTGAAGTTTGGCGACTAAGCGCGGGCTTAATACCTATAGAGAGGCGATTACATGTTACGTATACATGGGTATTTCGTCAATTTTGTGCTGGCCGTCGTTCAGTTGGGCGGTGTGCTATGAGCATGGAATTGATGGTTAAGGCGATGAAGGCCAAGGTGGGTAATCCGCTGCGTAAGCTGGTGTTGATTAAGCTGGCTGATAATGCGAATGACCAAGGCGAGTGCTGGCCGAGTTATCAGCACATTGCAGAGCAGTGTGAAATTGGCAAAAGCACGGTACGAAAGCACATTGCGGAACTGGCCGAAGCTGGGTTGCTGACGATTGAGTCGCGCAAGGGCCCAAAGGGTAATCAATCCAATATTTACACGCTAACCCTATGCCAGCAGGTAGCACCCCCTGTGCTACCAGATAGCATAGGTATGCCACCAGATAGCACACCCCCTGTGCCACCAGATAGCACCGGAATCAGTCACTCTTTTGAACCAGTCAATGAATCTTTAAAAGAGTCTTGTCCTGCGAGTTGTTCTAAGTCGGTTTTCAATGCGTTTTTTAAAGCGTATCCGCTCCATCGAAAGGGCGGGACGGATGCGGCTGCGTGGAAGGCGTGGAAGTCGGAAAAGTTAACCGATGACGATTGTGTGTTGGCGGTAACGTGGCTGAAAAACGCTATGGCGGTTGACCCGAGTTGGGGCTTTGCGGCTGAGGGTAAGTTTGTGCTTGGTATCACCAAGTTTATCCGCGAACGCCATTGGTTAACGCCGTTGCCGAGGGCGGTGGCGGCTTCGGGGCAAGATTGGTCTAGCAGTGTGTTTAACCCTGAGGACCCGCTGATATGAAATCTATTCAATCGATTATTCGTGAAAAACCTTTGGTGGTTGGTTCGGCGGGTTTCCAATCTGTAACGCCTTCGGCGATGGATATGGCGATTGTGGATAGCGTGTTCAGCAAGCTTAGGGTGTTGTTTCCGGTGGGGGCGCCACGGCTTGAAGATGAGCCGATGCATAAGGCCGAGTGGCTTAAAACCTTGGCAGTGCAGGGGATACGTAGCCGTGAGCAGGTGCAGCTAGGCATTAACCGCGCTCGGCGTGAGCAGGGGGATCGCCAGTTTTGGCCGACACCGCGCCAGTTTGCGCTTTGGTGCCAACCGACGGCCTGTGATTTGGGTTTACCCTCACTTGATGCGGCTTACGCCGAGGCTAAGCGCCATTATCACCGAGCTGATCGCCATGAGTGGAGCCATGATGTTGTGCGGTTGGCAACGCGTGAAACGGGCAGTTGGTTGTTTGCGACGGGGATGGAGGTGGATGTGCGCGCCACTTTTGAGCGCAATTACAAGGTGCTTTGTCGGCGGTTTGCGAGTGGTGAGTCGTTTGAGGGGGAGATCCCCAAGGCTTTACCTGCTGCGGTGAGTGTACCGGTGAGGGCGGATGAGGCGAAGTCGATTATTTCTAATCTGCGTAAGCATTTGGGACTTAAGGGGGCGAATGATGAACAGTAATTCTAACCACTCGGCTAAGCCGCAGACTCGGCCGTTAACGCAGCGTGAGCGTTTGGCGAAGATTATCACTGGTTCGCGTTATTGGACGCTGTTTGAGATCCAACAGGAGTGTTTAACCCGCTTTGGCTCGTTGGATAGCGAAACGGCGTTAAGTGCGCGGTTTAGGGATATGCCGCTGGATAAGCGCTGTAAGCGTATTCGCCATGGCACTAAAAACACCTTTGAATATCGGTTGGAGGCGTAGGCGATGGCGAGTTCTCTGTCGGATAAAGCGCCAGCTGCGAGCGGGGTTGAGGTGGGCAAGCTGAATGATGCGGCGCTGCGCCGTTGGCTGCGTGGTGGAGTGACGCGGGACTTTAGGGACCCGCAGTATCCTGAATTGCGTTTACGGGCGACGGCTGATCGTAAAAAGGCCTCGGTGTTTTTGGTGCTGAATGAGGGCGGCAAGACGGTTTGGCAAAAGCAAGGCGTGTGGCCAAGCATGTGCATTAGGACGTTTGTGGCCGATTTGCCAGTGATGTTGGCTAAACGCAGTGCGGGGGCGGAGGTGTTGCGCGGTGAGTTTGCGACTGTGGTTGATCTGCTTAAGTGGTTTTTGGGCCATATCGAGGGTAATCGCTCGTTTAGCCCGAGTTGGCGGGCGAACTGTAAGTCGATTGTGAGTAAGCATTTGCTGGGGATGTTTGTTGATTTGCCGCTTGCAGAGCTTACTTTTGTGGCGGTTGATTCGCGCTTGGTTAAGCCGATGTTGGCCGAGGGCTATTCGACTAACTATATCAAGTGCGCGGTGAAGGTGTTTAAGCGGGCGATGAGTGCGGCGGCTGATTTGCGGTTGGTTGAGGGTAATGCGTTGGCGGGGTATCGGGTGGAAATGAGTTTGAAGATGGCGCCAACGGTTGGTACGCAGTTGATGGAGTCGGACTTAGGGCCGTTGTTTACTGCGCTGCGTGATGCGATTTGGCCTGTGGCGATGTTGTTTATGTTGATGCTGATGTTTGGTACCCGCATTAACGAGACTCGCTTGGCACGTTGGGAACACTTTGCGGGGGATTGGTGGTTAATTCCTGCATCGAATGCGAAGAACCGTCAAGAGCATAGGTTGCCATTAACGCCGACGGCTAAGGCGTTGTTGACGCATTACTTGCAGTGGCAGGTTAAGCATGTGGGTAAGCGGGCGTTTTTGTTCCCGGGTGATGAGGGGGCGATTAGCATTCGTACTGCGCAGTATTGGAGTGAACAAATTCGCTTTAAGGCGTTTACTTCTCACGCGCTTAGAAAGCTTTGCCGCACCATTATTGCGGATATGGGTGTTGATACGATGGTCGGCGAGCGGCTGCTTAATCATGCCTTGCCTGTGCTTTTGCGTACCTATGTTCACTCGACCTTGGATAAGGGCATGTTGAGTGCACTTGATGCTTATCATGCTCATTTAATTTTGCGCGGTTTTAACGAGGTTGCGCCCGAGATAATCCCTAGATCGTCGGTAAAGAGTCAGAACACGCAAACCCAGATGGCTAGCGGGTGGCTGTGATGATCGTTGCATCAACCCCTAAGGAGTATGCAATGGCACAAATTGAGGTGATTTTATGAGCAATCGCGCAGCAATAATTCTAAAAACGGGCAGGGCGATTAGGGGGATGAGTCAGGACGAGGTGGCCGAGATTTACGGAATTAGCCGGCGCACTTATCAACGTTGGGAGTGTGGCAGTAGCAATGTGCCGAGCAATCACTTGCTGAGTATTTTGGATGATGTTTTTCATTTATCGATTGAGCAGATCACGGAGGTAGCGAATGAAGCAGTCTAATGTAAGGGTGACTTTGCCAGGTGATATCCGTGATGACTTAATCAACTTAAAGGCTTTGCGGGCAGGCCTGAGTACCTGGGGGCGCTATTGGGCATTCCAAGAACTCGGCCGCAACTTTGGTGGCCGCAGTGCTTGCGATAAGTTGGGCGAGCCGTTAACTCGAGGTGGCTCGGTGGTGCAGGAGTTGAATGTGCCTAAGCATGTGGCCCAGTTCGACCGGATGATTGAGCGCCTCTCTCCAAACTGCAGACGCGCTATTCGTACCCATTACGTGTGCAAAGGCCAATGGGCCTTGATGGGGTTCGATAGTAAGAAGTCGTATGTGTACTGGCTTAGAAGGGCAGAGATGGGGTTGGTAGGTAAAGTATAATTTGCTCGTGAGTTTCCCTAATTAATTTCTACATTTTTACTAAGGTATTGCTATATTTACAATTGGTTATACATATTTTTAACTTTTGTGAGATTTTGGGTAGCAATCTTTAGGGGAATAAATTTATGAAATGGATTTTGATACTAACAACAGGATTTTTTCTGTCACTTACTCATGAAGTCTCTGCTGGAGACGTCTTTCATTGGGTAGATGAAAAGGGGGTCAAACACTTTACAGAAACACCCCCTCCTGACTCTTGTAAGACTACGTCATGTATTGAAATTCGACAGTTGTATTTTAGTGAAAATCAGATTGTTATTGATGAGCACCATGACCGCCTAAGAAAAGAAAGAGAGGAAGAAGAAAAGGTAAAAACTGAAAGAGAGAAGCTGAAGAAAATTGATGAAGAAATTATGGCAAAATATAATTCACCAGAAAATGTCGCTAGGAGAGAACTTAATTGGACTCATCTACTTGAAGGAACGTATGCCTGTTTTAGACTTCAAGATAGAGAAACGCTTGGACCTAGCGTGCTTTTGGGCTTGGGATATGATGCTTTTCAGCAAAATTTAATGTTAACAGAAAAATGTGTAAAGCTTGGGCATAATATTCGATATAAAGTTTTAAATCTAATTGATGTATATGTAAAAGTTCAGGTGATTGAAAAAGGAGAAATTATTGAACTATGGGTAACCACGAGTGATGTCCCTTCTGGGCAACTAGATTTTTTAAGGTGATTTTTGATACGGAATGTTAATTGTTGTCAGGGTCCTTCCGGCCGCCTTCACTGCGGGGGCGGTGACTCGCAGTGCTTCACTACATACGAAAATTTTCGGGGGTTGAGTTGTTGTTTTATCGACTCCTTAGAACACCATTCCAATATCCGCTATCAGATATAAACTAACTTGTTGATATTTTGGCTTAAATTGATTTTAATACGGAGTCTGTTATTAACAGATTTACAGGGATCTTATAGATCAACTTTGATCTTATGAGTGTAGTAGCACTAACAATTTGAGCTTTGGGTATGGACAAAAACTTATTAAGCGGAGCATTTACGTATCAAACAATAGGTGCCATCATTGCTTTAATGACTGTTTTAATTACTTTTTTTAGGTATTTGTCAGATTTTCATTTTGAAAAAAATAAATTTCGGCATAAGAACCTTGAGATAGTTCAAGCTACGTTGAGCTCTAATTCAAATAAAGCAAGTTTAAAACAGCGGTACTTAACTGAGCAGGTTTTTAGCTTAATCTATCGATTTAATTTTTCGTATGATGAGATCAGCGTCCTACTTCGATATACGAATCCCAGCAAAGCTTTTGATTTATTTGTCAAAGGGGCTCCGTATCTCAAGTTGTCTAATAATATGAAATCTATTGTATTTAATGGAAGTTATTGGCAGTTTAAATTGTGGAGATTTAAGTTTTACCCAAGAGACCTCTTGCATATTAGCAGTTACTTTATTTTTGGATTTATTGGTACCTATACCTTTGCTCCTGCAATGTTAGTTTTTGATAGTGGTAAGTGGTTTGTTGTACCTGAAATTTTTGCTTTTTTAGGGATACATGGAATTTTTATTTTTACCATCAGTGTGGTGTTTGGGGGAGCCCTTTGGGCTTTGGCGTTTAAAGCTATCCGATCTGTTGGAAAAATAAGCGATGCATTCGAACTTATAGAAATTGGTAAGTAGTTGATAAACATGCAGCAAATCATTTTTAACATTTATGACTCATGTCAAAAAATGAAACCTAAAGTTCGGTCAGACTAATCCATTGAAATATTTATTTTTTAGAGCTTTAACATAAAAGTGAGGAACCATGCTGAAAATTACAAAGTTGATTCTTAGCTCTATCTGGGT
Source organism: Shewanella mangrovisoli (assembly GCF_019457635.1). Taxonomy (NCBI): domain Bacteria; kingdom Pseudomonadati; phylum Pseudomonadota; class Gammaproteobacteria; order Alteromonadales; family Shewanellaceae; genus Shewanella; species Shewanella mangrovisoli. The sequence goes on along the minus strand of NZ_CP080412.1, from coordinate 2,763,490 downwards.
GCTTGTAATGGTATTTTCTTTGAGCAACTGTGCTACGCCAGAAGTACATACTGATGTTGCTCTCGTTAGTTACGATAGTGATACCAAATATGGTGTTGAAGACCGTTCAGACGGATTCCAGATTACTGTGTACTATTCCCGTTATCAGTTTATCCCTGAAAGTGATGCCGTTGCTACCGCTTGTAAAAGCCAACTAACCGCAATTGCTTGGGAGTATTCAGATAAGCAAGGCAAAGAAATAGAACCGATTAACGAACAAAGAATTCGTATATCGATGGGACGTAATGGCTTTAGTGGCATTACATCCTGTAGAGCAGATGTCATTACAAAGTGGAAATCACTTAAGTGATAAGTAAATCGAAAAAATCCCTGTGATTAATTTTTCACATATCACACCTTTACAAAATTGTCAGCGCCACTTATGACGCTTTTTGCGTCAACTTTGACGCTTTCAAGCCCCTTAAAATCGAGTAGATTTATATACGCTTGCTAAAGCTTCGTTTACTAAGTCGCACTCTCTCTAGCTCAAAGGCTCCCTTGTGGAGCCTTTTTTTATGGTTCCCGTAGGAGTATTGCCCATGTCATTAAAGCAAAAGCTCATGGCACTTGGGCTGTCCTCCGCTGTTGCATTGGCAGGGGCGAATTTAATTGCCCCAGCCGAATCGCCAAACGGTGAGCCGATTCTGCACACCTACCTTGATCCGGTGAAAATCCTCACCGCTTGCTTTGGGCACACAGGCCCCGAGCTTGAACTCAACCAGTTTTTTAGCGAACAACAATGCATTGAAATGTTCGCCGAGGACTTAGGCAAAGCCGATCACCAGCTGCGCCGCCTCACGTATCCGGTGCAGTTAACCGAAGGTGAGCACGCGGCTTATCTCAGCCTCATTTACAACTTCGGTGCGGGTAACTTTCAATCATCCACCTTGCTAAAGCTGTTAAAGCGTGGCGAACGGGTGGCGGCTTGTCGCCAACTCACCGAGGCCTGCGGCAAGCATGGCTGCAATGGTTTCGTTTATGCCAATAACGTCAAATTGCCTGGTTTAGAAGTACGGCGCCGAAAAGAACAGGCGATATGCCTTAAGGATCTCTATGTTCCAAAAACTCATTAACGCCACCGGCACCTTGCACTTGTACATTATCGGCGCGTTGATAATGGTGATTGCATTACTCGGTATCAGTCTCACCGCCACCAAAACCGACCTAGCCCTAAAAAATGCACAGCTAGAGTCTGCCGCTATCAACCAGCGAATGCTGCAGGATGACCTAACGACCGTCACCGATGAGCTGCAAGCGCAGGCCAAAGAACGTGACCGACTCGCTAAGGATTACGCCTTTGCCTTAGCACTCAACCAACAAGCCGCCAAAGCCAAGGCCGAGATTGAAAGCCAGCTTGCAGATCAGCGCGACGCCATTAAAAAACTAAGGACCTCAGCCAATGAACAAACTCGTAGTTGGGCTAATACTCCTGTGCCTGATGATGTTCAGCGGCTGCTCAAACACGCCGCCTATTGTGCGCACCGTAATCACCAAACAGACCCTGTATGTACTGCCCCCGAAATCGTTAATCAGCCAGTGCTTACCCGCCGAATGTGACCTTTTACACAACAATGTCGCAAACGCCGACCTAGCAGATTGCCTAACGCAACAGCTAGCAGTGATCAAAAAATGCGATACCGATTGGCAAATCTTCGAAAAATGGCGAACGGAAAAAGAGCATGAGCAATCCCTACATCAATGATGTGACCACGCAAAAATCGCTGACATTTAGCGCTTATGTGTCGTCGCTCATGAGCACACTTGGAGGTGCGTTGACGTTGAATGATATCGCCATTTTGCTCGGGATCTTCTTCGCGCTCATCACCTTGCTCGCCAACATGTTTTATCAGGAGTTGCGCCGCCGCCGTGAACAACGTCAAGCCGACAAAGACGAGCAACGCGCCCAAGAATTACACAGTGCTGAAATGCAACTTAAAGCAGCACAGTTAAAACAGGTAGAACAACGCAATGACCCGCATTCAACCCCAAGAGACAACGCCTGTACTACTGAATAAAACCGACCTGTGCAAAAGCCTCGGTATCAGTACCCAAGCGTTTGATAAATGGGATGTGCCAGTTCACAGCAAAAAGGGCCGTGAGTGTTTGTACACCATGGCCGATGTCGTCGCCAATCGCGTTGCCAACGAGCGTAAAAAACACCTCAGTAAACCTGATGAGGACGATCCAGAAAAGCCAGATCTCGACTATGAGCGCTGGCGCTTAACCAAGGCGCAAGCCGACGGCCAAGAAATAAAAAACGAAAAAGAGCGCAAAGAGGTGGTCGAGGTCGGCTTTTGTGTCTTTGTGCTTAATCGTATCGCCGCGCAAATCGCCCCAGTGCTGGATCAAACCCACATTCGGATGAAGCGCAAATATCCCGACATTCCAGAACGCTATATCGATGCATTTAGAGCGGAGATGATTAAAAGCCAAAACACCGTTGCCGAGCTCGCAGCGGGTATCGAGGACCTACTAGATGAGTATATCGGCAGCCCAGATTAAAAATCTGAAAGCTGCCGTTGCCGCTGGGCTACGCGGATTTTATCGCCCGCCCATGCTCACTTGCTCAGAGTACGCCGACGAGCATTTTTATATGTCGTCGGAGTCCTCTTATACCGAGGGCAAGTGGGAGAGCTTACCGTTTCAAATCGGCATTCTTAATGCCATGGGTAACGACCAAATCAGCGTGCTCAACTTAATGAAGTCGGCGCGGGTCGGTTACACCAAAATGCTGATGGCCAATGCCGCCTATAAGGTCGAGCATAAAAAGCGCAACGTGCTCATCTACCAGCCGCGTGATGCGCAAGCCAAAACCTTTATGAAAAAGCACGTTGAAACAGCGATCCGTGATATCCCCGTTTGGCGAGCGCTTGCCCCGTGGATGGGCCGCAAACATAAAGACAGCACGCTTGAAGATAAAATCTTCACCAACGGTAAAACGCTGATGGTGCGCGGTGGTACCGCCGCGGCGAACTACCGCGAAATCTCCACCGACGATGTGATCTACGACGAGCTAGCGGGCTTTGATGAATCCATCGAGCACGAAGGTAACGCCACCTCATTAGGTGATACCCGTATCGAGCTGTCGATGTTCCCCAAATCAATCAGGGGATCAACGCCTAAGGTGCTCGGCACATGCCAAATGGAAAAGGCCTGCAGCGAATCACCTCACTTTTTTAAATTCAATTTGCCTTGCCCGCACTGCGGCGAGCTGCAATCGCTTAAATGGGGCGGGCCAGAAGAAGCATTCGGCATTAAGTGGCGCAAGAATGAGAAGGGCGAGCACGACCCAAGCACCGCTTACTATCTGTGTGAGCACTGCGGTTGCTGCATTGAAAACAACCAGCTCGATGATATGGAGTTGCACTCTCGCGCAATCTGGATTTGCGAAAACACCGGCATTCGCACCCCAGACTTTATTGATTTTTACGATGCCGAAGGCAACGACATCACCACGCCGCCCAATATCTCAATCCATATCTGGTCGGCGTATAACTCGCTTAACAGCTGGGCCAAACTGGTCACTGAGTTTTTAAAGGCCAAAGGCGATAAAGAAAAGCTGCAAACCTTCGTCAACACCAAGCTGGGCTTACCGTGGGATAACGACACAGGCGAGCGCGTTGAATGGGAAGATTTAAAACGCCGCCGCGAAATGTACCCCAAAGGCTGTGTGCCTGATTGGGTGGTGTATCTCACCTGCGGTATCGACACCCAAGACAACCGTTATGAGGGCCGTGTGTGGGGCTGGGGTGCAGGTAAAGAGGCTGCGCTTATCGACCGCTTTATTCTGCACGGCGATCCCGCTGACCAAGTGCTAAAAGACAAAGTCGCCGAGCGTATCGCCAAAAGCTACAGCCGCGCCGATGGGGTGATCCTCAATATCGGCGTCACCTGTTGGGACTCAGGCGGTCACTACACCGACGATGTTTACAGCATGAGTAAAAAGCTTGGCGTCATGCGGGTAATCCCCGTTAAAGGCGCCAACGTTTACGGTAAGCCGATCGCTAACTTCCCGCGTAAGCGCACGGCCAAGGGCGTGTACTTAACCGAAGTCGGTACCGACAACGCCAAAGAGTTAATCATGGCCATGCTGCGCATCGACCCCGATGTGGATGTGCGTAAGCCTGGTGCAATTCACTTCCCGTTGAATGAATCCGTGTGTGACGACATTGAGCTGCAACAGCTCACTGCCGAACGCAAACTGCCTAAGCGGGTGGATGGTCGCATTGTATACCGCTGGGATGCGGGTAATCGCCGTAACGAGGCGCTGGACTGTTTTGTCTACGCCTTGGCCGCGTTGTATATCGCGCTCGAAAAATTCGGCATCAATCTCGACAAGTTGTCGCACGTTAAACCCATCACAACCACAAATAGCGAGCAAACCGCCGCAGAACCTAAACCCGTAGCCAAGCCAAAGGCAAGCGCCAATAGCTGGCTAAACGGTGGCGGCGGAGGTGCAAGTGGCGGCTGGCTTTAACCAACAGGAACACACAGGTAACGCCATGAGCAAACAACAATGCCAACAGATGATCGATGCGTATCTCGCAGCCGAGCTTGATGTACTTGAGGGTAAATCAACAACCATCAACGGCAAATTAATGACCACCGAAGATCTTGGCGAAATCCGCAAAGGCCGCATGGAGTGGGAACGCCGCTTAGCTTCCTACAGCCGCCCACAAGGCGGGGTTAAATTCGCAAGCTTTAACTAACGTCAGCCATAAGGATTTTCCATGAGCATTATCAACGATGCGCTGGCGATATTTTCCCCTGCGTGGGCGCTAAAGCGTGAAGCGGCGGCCATGAGCTATCGTGGCCTTAAAGGTTATGACGCTGCAAACCCAAGCCGCACTCACCGCGCCAAAAAAGAAAGCCGTGGCGCCAACCAAGCGGTATTTGCTGCGGGTAAAAGCCTGCGCGAGCAAGCACGCTGGCTGGATGAAAACCACGACTTAAGCATTGGTATCTTAGACCGCTTTGAAGAACGGGTGATCGGTGCTCAAGGGATTGTGGTTGAGCCGCAGCCGCGCAGCATGAGCGGCGAGATCTTGGACGAACTCGCCAATGATATTCAGCGCCGTTTTGCCACTTGGTCGCTTAAGTGTGATGTAACAGGCCGCTTTAGCCGCCCAGAGCTTGAGCGCTTAGTGCTCCGTAGCGCGCTGCGGGATGGTGATGTATTTGGGCAACATGTCATGGGGCGCGTTAGTAAGTTTGGTCACCCAAACGAGCAGGGCACCCAATACAGCATCGAAGCGCTTGAGGCCGACTTTATCCCCTACGAGTTAAACGAACCCGCAAAGCGAGTACGCCAAGGGTTTGAGGTCAATGCGTGGGGGCAGGTGATTAATTATCACGTATTGCTTGATCACCCAGCCGATCAAATTGGCTTTCGACACAAAACCAAAGCGGTACCTGCATCGAGCATGATGCACCTCGGTTTATTTAAACGCCTGCACCAGCTGCGCGGCGTATCGATATTCCACGGCATTTTAACCCGCTTAGCCGACATTAAAGACTATGAAGAATCCGAGCGTGTAGCCGCACGGATTGCCGCTGCGCTGGCGTTTTATATCAAGCGTGGTGATGGTCAGAGTTATGTTCCTGATCAAAGTAATGAATCAAGTAATCGCGAAATCCCCATCGCACCAGGCATGACCTTCGATGATCTCAAGCCCGGTGAAGATGTCGGGATGATTGAGAGCAATCGCCCCAACGTTCACATGGTGGAGTTTCGCAACGGCCAAATGAAAGCCGTTGCATCGGGGAGCCGCAGTAGTTACTCGAGTATTGCCCGCGATTACAACGGCAGTTACTCAAGCCAGCGCCAAGAGTTAGTTGAGCAAGACGAACCAAACCGCATTATGCAGCAATGGTTTTGTGCCGGTTGGTCGCGGCCAGTGTTTCGCAACTTCTTAAAAATGGAAATGCTCAACAAGCAAGACCCATTAGTGCTACCGCCCGATCTCGACCCGCGCACCTTGTTCGATGCAGTGTACTACGGCCCCACCATGCCGTGGATTGACCCCCGCAAAGAGGCCGAAGGTTGGGAAATGATGATAGCCGCCAACGTGGCCACCGAGGCCGATTGGACCCGTGCCCGAGGCCGCAACCCAACCGAAGTGAAGCGCCAGCGTAAACGTGAGGTGGAATACAACCGTGAAAACCACATGGTGACCGCCAACGACCCCGACCCATCGCTAGGAGATCCAAATAGTGAAAAAGACCCCAATAGCAGTAGTGGTAGCAACGCTAAGCGCAATGCTGCCAAACGGAACGCTGATCGCGCCCGCCGCAACGCTGAGCCAGATCAGTAACAGTTCACAACCAAGCCAAAGCTGGTACAGCCTCAAGGCACAAAACGGCAACGCCGAGCTAATGATTTATGACGAGATTGGCGGCTGGGGCATTAGTGCTCAACAGTTCGCCCGTGATCTAAAAGCCCTTGGCAAAGTCGGTACCATCACCGCCCGTATTCATTCGCCTGGTGGTGATGTGTTCGAAGGCATGGCGATTTATAACATGATCAAAGGCCACCCAGCGCACAAGGTCTGTTACATCGACGGCCTAGCCGCGTCAATGGCCAGTGTGATCGCCATGGCGTTTGATGAAATCATCATGCCTGAAAACGCCATGATGATGGTGCATAAGCCTTGGGGGGGCACCTTGGGCGATGCCGATGATATGCGCAAATACGCCGATTTACTCGACAAAGTCGAAGGTAACTTAGTCGGTGCTTATCAACAAAAAACAGGCTTACCCGAAGATGAGCTTCACGCCCTATTAGCTGCTGAAACATGGCTAACAGGGCGTGAAGCCGTTGAAAAAGGTTTTGCCAACACCCTAACCGATGCGCTGCAAATGGCGGCATCACTTAGTTCTAAACGACTTAAGGATTTCACGAAAATGCCTGAGAACTTAAAAAAGCTGTTTGCACCTCGTGGCAACACCACTGTGCCAGCACCACAACCTGCACCTGCGCCAAATGCTCAGGTTCCCGCACCAGTAAACCAACCCGCGCCCACGCCATTGAATCAATTCGTGCAGCCTGATCCTGCAGCGATTCAAGCGGCTGCGATTGCGTTTAATACCGCGCGTATTAATGGCATTAACACTGCGTTTGCGGCATTCCCGCAACTGGCCGAGTTAAAAAATCAGTGTATTGCTGACGCGTCCATTGATGCCGATAAAGCCAAAGATATGATCTTGGCTAAGCTGGGTGAAAACACCACGCCAGCGGCGACCCAGCCAAATAGGGTGATTATTCACTCAGGCAACGGCAATATCGTCGGTGACTCGATTCGCGCCCAGTTAATGGCGCGTTCAGGCCATGCTAAAGCCGAAGCAGACAACGGCTATGCAAGCTATAACTTGCGCGAATTGGCGCGAGCCTCACTTGCTGATCGCGGCATTGGCACTGCTGGTATGAACGTGATGCAAATGGTTGGTCTAGCATTTACACATTCAAGCTCTGACTTTGGCAACATCCTTTTAGATGTAGCTAACAAATCGGTATTAAAAGGCTGGATGGGGCAGGTTGAATCCTTTGAGCGCATTGCCAAGAAGGGCCAGTTAAGCGACTTCAAAATTTCCCATCGCGTTGGCCTGAATGATTTCAGCGCGTTAGAAAAGGTTGAAGAAGGTGCTGAATACAAATACGGCACCATTGGCGACCGTGGTGAAAAAATCATGCTGGCAACTTACGGTAAGATTTTCACCTTAACCCGTCAGGCGATCATCAACGACGACATGAGTATGTTGATGGGTATCCCTGAGGCAATGGGTAAAGCGGCAAAACGCACCGTTGGCAACCTGTTCTGGGCGGTCATCACTGGCAACGTCAAGATGAGTGATAACAAAGCGTTATTCCATGCTGACCACAACAACTTAGGTGCGGGTGCGCCATCGGTAGCCGCCATTAGCGCTCTATCCGAGTTAATGGAATCACAAACGTTAGGCGAAGAAGCGCTGAATATTCAGTCTGCATTTTTATTATGCCCGCCTAACCTGCGCCGTGAGTTTATCCAAATCATCAAATCTAGCTCAGTAAAAGGTTCTGATGTTAATGCCGGTGTTGCTAACCCAATTCAAGATATGGTGGAAGTGATCTCCGAACCACGCTTGAAGGCCAATAGCGATAAGGCTTGGTACTTATCAGCTGCTCAGGGTGAGGACACTATCGAGGTGGCTTACCTCGATGGTATAGACACGCCTTACATCGAGCAAATGGACGGTTTCACCTCTGACGGCGTAGCTACTAAAGTCCGTATCGATGCGGGTGTTGCACCGTTAGATTACCGTGGTTTGGCGAAATCAACCGGCGTGTAATTGCGCGAGTTAACTCACACTCGCCGCCAGCTAACCACTGGCGGCTTTTTGTTATCTGCATGATTTCTTTAATCAGCTTAGGAACTCCATATGAAAAATCGTATGCAAGATGGCACGACCATCAGCTTTACACCTGCCGCGGCCGTTGCCAGTGGTGAAGCCGTGTTACTCGGTACTTTGCTAGTTGTCGCACTTGTTGCGATCGCCGCAAATACCTCTGGTACTGGCCTGACTGAAGGCGTTTTTGAACTACCTAAAAAGTCCACCGATGTGGTCGCGTTGGGCGTTGATCTGTATTGGGATGATACAGCTAAAGAACTGACCACCACGGCCACCGACAATACCAAAGTCGGTAAGGCTTGGGCTGCGGCGGCAAGCAATACTGAAACGGTTTGGGTAAAGATCAATGCCTAACGTGGGCAAAAACTTTGCCGACCGTGTGAACGGTAAAATGGCACGGGTGTTTAAGCGTTTGGCTGACCCGTGCCAATTTACCCCAGTGGATGGAACTGAGCCATTTACTCGTTTGGTGAGCTTAGATGATAACGGCGCCGAAATTGCTGCCTCAGCCAATGAGTATGTCCCCGAGCTCATCAGCCGCGCCGAGTTCTTACTAAGCGAAGGTGCGGTAAATGCCGGTGATATATTTACCTTAGGCACTGTTGACGAAAATGGGGGATTTATCCCTAACGGCCAACAAGGCCGACTCACTCAGCGGGTAAGCATGGATAGCGTTTGCGTGGCGTTTATCTATATCAGCTTGGATAGCGATTAGGTGGCCTATGTCCAAGGCAAATTTCCAGCGCATCCGTATTGAAGGCATGGAGGCGGTAACAAAGGAACTGAACCGCATCCGTGCCACCCAAGCACCAGCCATTAACCGTGCCATTGATGACACGGTTAAGTTTGGACAAAAGGCGGCGGTAGATGCCATCTTTAACCGCTATGGCTTTAAATCCCGCAGTTACATTGAGCAACACCTCTCAGTAAGTGTGGATCCGCGCAACTTAAAAGGGGTGATCACCGCCCGTTATCGCGCCAGCACCTTAACCCGCTTTGCCAGACCATTAACCCGCACAGGCAAGAACGGCCGTTCAAGAACCGACGGCCATATGATTAGTGCGCTGCGTAATCAGCCAACCTGGTTTAAAGGCACTTTTACCGTGATTGGTAAAAACGGCAATCAAATCATGTTTGAGCGCCAAAAAGGCGATAACAGTTGGCGCAAGCTTAAGGGGCAAAAATCCATGTACGGCCCATCAGTGGCAGGCAGTTTCCGCAAAATCCGCGACGATATTGAGCCGCCGATTATTGCGTATCTGCGAAATAAATACGGCCAGTATAGCGGCACTTAGCCTCGAAATCGTAAGGACTCCCCATGATCCAAACAATTATCGACCGTTTAAAAACGGTTGAAGGCGCGACCGTGCGCGAAGGCTTTTACGCCCAAGGTGTGGCTAAGGATAAACAATTTATCTTTTTGCAGCCGTTTTCCGACGATTTTAAAGCAATAAACGGGATCAATTCATATCGTGATGATCTGATGCTGCAAGTAGTCGCTGGTATTACTGTTGATAAAGCCACCACGCCAACAGCTGATCTGGTTAACCTCGTTCGTGCCATTCGCACTGTGTTTTACAAAAATGAACGCACAGTTGAAAAGCTCAGCTGGTTGCCCTCGGTGATCAGCTTTAAAGAGTTTGAACCTTGCAAGTACATCATGCCAGAAGCCCATGAAAAACACGCCTTAGCGGTACTCACCTTATCCCTTGTTACTACTGTTAAATTTGGAGACTCACTATGAGTGAAATCGTAACCGAAAGTTATATCGGGTCAGCGATCGTTTATATCGATGGCCGTGATAGTGGAAACGTCAGCGGCGTAAAGCTTGCGATTGAGCAAGAAACCAAGTCCTTACCCAACTACCGTGGCGGTGGTGGTTATGCCGACGAAGTCACGCTGATTAAAGCGGTAAAATTAAGCGCCACTTTTTACGACTTTAACAACGAAAACTTAGCCTTAGCTCTGCGTGGTAAAATTGATGTGCTAACCTCAGCCGTGGTTGCCGATGAGGTGATTGTCGCAGTGCTCGACGGCCTCGCGCAAACCGCAAAAATGATCGATACCACCACACCGCCAATAGTAAAAAATCAGGCAGGTGATACTACCTATGTGCTTGATGAAGATTACGTAGTTAGCGCCGCAGGTATCCGCGCCTTATCGACAGGTGACATTACCGCAGGCCAACAACTCACCGTGAGTTATACCAGCCAAGCGGGCAATGCATTACAGGCATTAACCGAGTCAGGCAAAACAGTTAGCGTAGTGATTGACGGTATTAACGACTCTACAGGTAAACGTTGGATGTTGAAGTTTTATAAATGGAAGCCTACGCCAACATCAGGTTTAGATCTGGTCGGCACTGACTACGGCAGCTTCGATATTGAAGGTGCGGTATTGGCTGATAGCTCTATTGTTGCGACGGGTAAGTCTAAGTTCTTCGTCCGTAGCGCCGCTTAAGTTAGCTAATAAAAAGCCACCCTCGCTTAACAAGGGTGGCTCATTGTAAATTTATTAACCTTTTATCGACTTTAGAGCTTCTAAACTGCTGAAGATAGCTTTCAAATCACTACCTAGGAAGAATGTAGCCATCGCAGCCGCAACGAGGATGGCCGTGGTAGCAATTAAAATTTTGTTATTAATTTTTTTTACTTCATTCTTTATTTCAGTAACATCATTGTTACTGGTATTGATTTTTTCAGTCAATGCAGCATTAGATGCAATTAGCTTGGTTAGCTCCTGCAAAACCCATTGGTTATGAGTATGCGAGTTCGCACCACCTTGTATACTACTGTGGCCATCAGGTTGATGTGGTGGAAGTTGTGGACCTGAGGGTCTATTTTTCCCCATAAATTATAGGCCTCTTAACTTTAACCATTGCCACACATCACTTTCTTGGAACCCCCAATAGCCAGTAAATGCCGAAACGAGGTATCCATAGTAAGGTGCCACGTTATTAGGTTCGTTTAGATCTAAAACTGAACATGCCTGCTGTGGCGTGACAGAATCTTTGTCTTCAAATAGCCAAGCTGTATCTGACAGTTGGATGTAATTTCCTTGGCCATATTTAGACGCTAATAACCGGTTCATCTTCTCGGATGCTTCAGATTCAGCAGAATTTATCGTGAGCAGGAAAACAGACATTTATGACTCCGCATTACACAAGAAAGAACGAAAATAACGAAAAAATGTGAAGTAGTATTATAAATATAATAATGACTACATTCTGGCACGAAGTACCACTTACAAACAAGATAAACTTGTTTATCTCAAGTAGTTAGCCCACAGAATATGTGGGCTAATGGACACAAATACAACACTCAACTTTGCTAAATTTTAAGTTAACTTAGCGATTTGGCGACCAATCAGCGCGATTTGGGCGATTTGCCCACCTGCGGCTTGTTGGATTTCGATTAACTGCTCAAGTGATAAAAACCGCGGTTCGCGAATATAGTTAACCAACTTTTCGCGCTTGGTGACAAAGTGGTCATCATCCAGTTCCATTGCTGATATCACTTTTCCGCCTTCCCATGTGTAGAGAATACGACTGCGATGAAACGGATCTTTAGTGCGGCTTAATCTGGCTTGGGCTTCGTTAAAGGCATTAATAAAGTTGATCTTCAATTGTGCGGCTTTTGCACCTGTAAAACCCATCACCAAAAACATAAAACCGTCTTTGGTCATTTGGTAAGTGCGTAAATCGCGTGAACTTGTTCCAACCTGTTGATTTTGCACGTTAGCCGAAAAGTTGGCTGACGTGAAATCAGTAGGCGCATCTAGTTTTATAGATTCAATTTTTTCCAGTACATGAGAATGACGTTTGCCAAAGTAATCGGCAACGATTTGTGAATTAGTAATAGTTTGTTGGCCGTTGATAAAGACCAGTTGTGCAGGGTGGTGGGCAGTCGCTTGCATATTCATGGTGACACTCCTGTTATCGTGAGTAATCATCACCAGTCGGTTCCAATCTAGTGGTGATGAGCTGAGCAAGGTTGGAACTACCGCTAACAGGAAGCGGCCCGCCAAATGGCGGCCTCACCCAGCTCACCATAGAAGTGGTGCGCCGAGTCACGCAATAAAAAACCAGCACTAGGCTGGCGACATAATTGCGCCTGTTAAATAGCGGGGTTCCAATCCCGGCATTGGATTTTGCCAATGCCCGAATAGTATCGCCCCGCCTAGGCGCATTTGTCAATTTACTTATCAGTTAACTGATTAAGGACATGAGCGCAAAAATGCGCTCATGTCCTTAATCTGGCATATAAACAAGATAACTTATTGATTTTGCATGTTACACCAAAAATGGTTTGACGCAATCAATCCAATCCCCATGAGTTTACAACCTATTTTGCGGTGGTCGAGTGTTTTCGATCACAGCCGTTTTGCTGCACTTAAATGAGGCTAACTAATGAGCTTTAATGATCAAGAAGTCAATCTAACCATCCAAGGTAAAGATCTGTTTTCGGCTGAGGCCAAAAAATCTGAGCAAGCATTGCAAGAGTTGGGGCGTGAGAGCGAAAGGCTCAATGAGCAACTGGATGATTTAAAGCAACAACAAGAAGCCATCCGTGCCATTGACGAGCTAACCACTGCGATTAGCCGCAACGAACAGGCATTTAGTGACAACAGTGTTGCCCTTGATCAATTAAAGCGTGAGCAAAAACAAGCGGCGACTGAGGTGAAAAACCTTGAAACCGCCCAGCGTGAAGCGGCGGCTTCTACCGCTAAGGTCGAAGCAGAGTATCAACAAACGGCTGCTCAGTTAGCGCAATATGATAGCCAAGTGGCGGCTACCCGTGCGGAAGTTGAGCGCTTAAGTGCTACCCAAGGTAAAGGTGCGCAGGCCACCCAAGCCCAAGCGCAGGCACTGTCAAAGGCAAAGGCCGATTTACAACAGCTTGAAACCACTCAACGGAGTACTGCTGCCAGTGCTGAAAAGCTTAGCAACGAACTCGAACAGGAGCGCCGCGGCCTTAATCAATTAAATACCGCCGTCGATGAGGCTAGCCGTAAAAAGGCGGACTATGCGCTTAAAGTAAAAACTGCCAGTAGTGATCTGACACAACTTGGTACGTCCATCAGCCGCAATAAGCAAGAACTCGGTAAGCAGCAAGCCGTGTTGCAAAAAGCTGGCGTGGATATGAGTAAGCTGGCTTATGCCAGCAAAGAGCTCAAAGAGAAACAAACGCAGGCAGAAACCGCCCTGAAAGGCGTAAACGATAAACTTGTTTTACATAATTCATTATTAGGTAAAAACAAGGCTGCTGCGGCTGCCGCTAATTTGCAAACCGCGCTGACTACTCAAGCGGTACAAACCTTAGCTAAGGCCTATGCTGCGTTGCTATCCGCTCAACAAGCAGTTGCTGCGGTAAAAACGGGTGTTGAAAACTACGGTGAGTTAGAAGCAGCGATTACCAAGGTGGAAAAAACCACAGGTAACGCCCGAGAGGAAGTGGTCAAAATGGCCGCTGAGCTTAAGGAACTGGGCGAAAAGGTTACCCCAACTAGCACCAGTGAATTACTACGCATGGCAGAAGTGGCGGGGCAATTGGGGACTAAATCTACTGAGGATATCCTTAATTTAGTTGCGGCTGCCGATGCGTTGGGGTTATCGACTAACTTAGCTGGTGACGAAGCGGCCACCATGTTGGCGCGTATTTTGGGGATGACTCGCGAAGGCATTCCGCAAATTCAAAATCTATCATCTTCAGTCGTGGCGCTCGGAAACGATTTTGCTGTGACTGAGGCAGATATTGTACAAATGACCAAAGAGTTAGTCTCTGGCACCCGCGAGATTAACTTAGGTAGTGCGGCTGCGGCTGCCTTGGGGGCGACCTTAGCCGAATTAGGCCAGCCTGCCGAGCGTTCGCGCACGGCAATCCAACAACTTGGCGCGGAGATCAATAACGCCAGCAAGAAAGGCGGAGACTCGCTTGAGAGCTTAAGCAAGATCACGGGTTTAACTGCTAAGCAGATTGAACAAGATCTTGGTGAAGCTCCTGAAAAGGTATTAGTTAAATTCCTTGAAGGGTTGCAGCGCGTTAAAGCTGAGGGTGGCTTAGTCTCTGATGCACTCAAAGCGATGGGGATCACTGGCACCGAGGCAACAGGTGTATTAACCGTGTTAGCCGATGGTACTGACCGCTTAAAAGTGGCTTTGAATTTAGCAAATCAGGCCTATGAAGCTGGCGATTACCATATGAAAGAAGCGGCCAAAGCCTATGCTGACCAAGAGTCAGCTATTGGCCGTTTAGAAAACAAGTTCCACAATCTAAGTAGTGAGATCGGCCAAGCGTTCTCTGATGAAACCGATGCAGCGATTCGTGCCGCTGGCGCCGCGCTAGATGCGGTGGATCAAGATGCGGTTGCATTAATGGAGCATTTGCCTGAAATCGGCCAAGGCTTTATAGATTTACTGGGAGATGTCGATAATTTTGCAACGGGTACTAGCAATGCCTTTGAAACACTTGATTTAAGTCTTGGGTTATTTGCAAGTGGCTTAAACGCTGTTCAAGTGATCGTGAACTCCATGACGCTTAAGTTAAGCGAACTAGATGTTAAGCAAAAGACCTTGTTAGCCATCGCCAGTAAATTGGCTGGTATTGAATATGTCACTGCAAAACAGGTTAATGACGCTAAACAACGTAGTGAAGAAATTAGAAATTCAATCACTCGTGATTTAAATGATATTACCACTCAAACAAAAAGGATGAATGGTGAATCCTCTATTGCTTATGAGGGTTTAGTCAAAACCGCTGCCAAATATCGTGGTTCAATTGAGCAATTATCCATTGCCCAACGTAACCAGCTAAACGATATTTTGTTATCGGGTAAATATAATGCTGATTTAAATAAAACCTACCGAGAATTAACCGCTGCTTTAGTTCGTGCTAATCGTGAATCTGAAATAGAAGCCGAATTAAAAAACAAGGTGTCTGAGGCCAGCAAGAAAAAGGCTGAGGCTGATGCAAAAGCGGCAGAAGGCTCGGCAGCGCTTGTTGCACTTCAAAAATCCATTAATGCGGAAAATGCTGACTATGCCACGATTCTTGCTAGAGTAACGGATCAACAATCCACACTTAATGAGATGTATAGCCAAGGCAAGCTGAGTGCCGATGAGTTTAAAATTGCCACCGCCGCTATAGCAAATAGCATTAAGGCTTATGCTGATGAAGTTGATAGCAGCAATAAAGCGCAAAAGTCTCAAACTGAGTTAACCGCCGAGTTCCTTGCTAAGCGTAAAGAACTGCAAGCTCAGTATGAGAAAGGTTTGATCACCGAGAAAGAACTGAGCTATGCCCAACAAGATTTGGCACGGGCTTATGATAAGTCGGTGGCGAGCGCTAATGCCTCTGTTGGTACGGCTGAGGTATTGTCCGATGCTCAATTAGCCCTACAAGAAAAAATCCTCACCACTGAAAAAGCTATCCGTGAACTGCAAAAAGCGGTTGAAGATGAAAACAAATCCAGTAGTGAACTGGCGATCACCAAAGCCAAGCTTGCCAAAGAGGAAGCCAATCTTGCCGACTTAAAACGCCAAGCCGCTGAACTGGCAAAGATTGAAAACGCCAACTATAGCGAACTGCTAATTATGCAGGCGCAATACCAAGTGCAGCTAGAAGCCTTGGAACGCAGCTTTAAAGCGGGTTTAGTAACTAAGCAAGAGTACGATAGTCAGTCTGAGGTACTTAAAGGCACCTTAGATGAACTCAACAGAGTGCTTGGTGACAACAGCAAAAAGACCGATGAAAACACCGAAGCGACTAAAGAAAATACCAAGGCAACCAAGGATAACACCGCCGCAGGGATTGAAAACGCTAAGGCCATTGTTGAGCAGTTAAGTTCGATTGATGAATTTCGTGGAAGTGCGGTTGCCACCCGAGAGGTGATGATCTCGCTTAACAAAGAGTACGATTATTCAAGCGCCAGCGTTGAGCAAATGACCGAAAGGTTGGCGCAGCTCGATAATCAAATTCAGGGTGCAGATCAAAAGCGTGAGCGCCGCGAAATTAATAACGCTATTCGTATGCGTGATTGGATTTCGCAAGTTGAAAGCGGCTCGCTCAGCTTGCAGGAACTTGGCCGCATTGCTGATTTAGCTAATAACTCTGTTGTCAGGTTATCCGATAATCAACTTGTACCGCTTAACAAAGCCATTGACGAAGCTCGGGCAAAGTTTCAAGCGTTAACAGATGAGATCAATCAAACCACGCTAGATATCCAAGATCGGCTCGATGCTGCTTTAGGTAACGGAACAGCCATTGCTGAACGTAAGTTTGCCAGCGAGTTAAAAGAAGTTGAAAGCTTGATTGAAACTGCTAAATCTTACGGGGATAGTCAGTTAATTGCCAAGTTGCAAAAGAGTCTTAGCGACTTAAAGCAAGCGCAAGATCTTGAACGCAAAACCAAACAAACCCAGCAAGAAGCCGATAAAGCCGCCAAGGCCAAAAGCGAAGCCGAGGCCAAGCAGCAAACCGTTGCCGCCGCTGCCAGTACCAAAGCGGTTACTCAAACCACGACAACCACCACAACTTCTAGTGCTAATGCCCCAGTGGGCAATAGCGCGGATACCATTGTGCTTAAGTTGCAAGTGGGTGGCACTACCTTTGATGCCCAAATGAAACGCAGCCTGGTGACTGAGTTGGTAGCGGAGATCAAGCGTTTGCAATCTATCGGCGGTTAGCCTGTAAGGGCGCCGCCTTCGTTATTTACCCCATATGCCAAGGTGACACATGACAACCGTTGATAGCATCGTCATCAGCGCCGATCTGCTGTGGCTGAATCGCAACAATCAAGTGCGCGTAGCAGCCAATATCAAGCGCGCTTTAAACGGTGCGCCACAGGTGCAACAAACCATTATTCCCGCTGGTCATGCCATGGAGCTAGGTACCAAATCCGGTTGGATTGCCCGCAGCGAGTTTGAGCAATTGCAGGCCCATGCTGCCAGCACCTTAACCGCATTCACCCTCGCTTATGAGGGTACCGATTACAACGTAGTTTGGGATAACACCCAAGGTGCGCCGATCACCGGCGAAGATGTTTTCGACGAAGTTGCCGGCTATCCGCAGCTGACTAATGTCACCCTCAAGTTTTTAACAGTGTAGGTACTTATGGCAACTTCTCCGACTCCAATTTCCCGCAATAGCTTAAAAATCTTCAAGCCTGAACTGTTAGGTTCAAGCAATGAAGCAGGCGGCCAGCGCACCAATAACGCTGTGCAATCCGGGCAGATTAACGAACTGTTTGATGCTATTTCAGATATCGACCATGCCCAATCGAGTATCGAAATTGCTAAGGCGTATCCTACGCTCTACACCGACGACACAGGCAAACTTAAACAGGCCCATTTGTTTTTCAGTGAGCCACCAGTCGATCCACTGGTAAACGTGTTTATGATTGAATCCCCCGCGCTGGATGACGAATCGCGCATGAGCGATATGAAGGAAATTATTGAATCCTCGGTTAATGCTGGGGAGTTAATCCGCGAAGGTGGCCCCGGTTTCCTCGTTAACCAAAACTCGTTTTCCTCAGATTATTTGCAGTCAATGTATCGCTTTAATGACCGTGACTATTGGAAAACCACTTATCTGCAGGTTGGCCAAGTGATCTGTATTACCGTGGAATACACCGGGGTAGAAAACGCCGATTGGCCACGCAAAACCCATTTTGCCAAAGTCACTAAAACCAGCATCGTTAATGGTTATGTGGGTACCGTGTCATTTGAGCCGCCGATCCCGTTCGCCACGCCATGGCCATCATTAAACATTAACGGCCAAACTAACTGCACTAAGCTACGTTTATCGAACACCGCCTCACCGCTTAAGTTTCACGGTGTCACTAAGTTAACGGCCGTGGCCAATGGCGTTAACTTAGCCGTGGGTACCACTCAGCTTTCATTGCTGCCAGCCATTACCACTATCCTGCCAAAACCCGGCAATACCATTGTGGGTGGTAGCGAAAACGGCGATGCCACGGTAAGCCAAGTTATCCGCAAAGTGATCAACCAGCCTGCGAGCGAAGGTACTTATAGTTATACCTTTACCACCCCTGACTTACTGACCGATGATAATGGCTTAGTGGCTGTTTCAACGGTACCAACAGCGAATATGGGCGGTTATACCAGCTATATTCAATCGGTGACGATTGGCACGGGCAATATCACGGTAACGCTATCCTCATCCGCAAGATTTGCCTATTCACCCCAAGTTAGCCTGTTTTATGTTTCTTCCTATAAGTACAGCATCTATTCAAATGCTGATCCTTTTCCGGCCAATAAGCAGCTTACCGTGGGTAGCCTTAAGGGCCGAGTGGTGTTTGATGATGCCAACTATGCGCCGCAAGATGTTTATGAGCACGTGAGCGCTGATGGTAATAGCGGCAAGTTGTATGACGGCACAGAACACCTGGCGACAATCGATTACTTAACGGGTGTGGTCACTCCACAAGTCGTCAGCCGTGGTACCTTCACCTTAACCTATTCGGGCTTGGTCGAATCCAGCGCGGCCGCAGCGGCGGGTGATACGGTTGCCAAGTTCACCTTGGCGGTACCCAATCCATTACTCGAGAGCTTTTATGTGCAGGTTGAGCGTGTATCAGACCGAGCGCTGATTAGCGCCTCAGCCGATGCTCAAGGTGTGGTAACAGGGGCAGGGGTGGAAGGCACTATCACCAATGGCATTGTCGAACTGACCTTTAGTGCGGCGGTGGATTTAATCACTCTGCGCTATGACATTAGCGACCAAGTACGGCAACTGCCACCGGCTGAGATTTACGGCCTTAATCCGCTGCGCATCCCTAACGATGGCATTGTTGATATGTTCCGCCAGTGGGGCACGATAGCGCTATCACACTCACAAGTGCAGCAAGTCACAGGCAATATTGGTACCGTCTATAATATTCGTGAAAACGCCACCTTTAGCGATATCACCGATGCCAATGGCGCCAGCCTATGGACAAGCGAAAACACCCATTACACAGTCAATAAGGCTGCTGGCACAGTCACCATTAACAGTGACTTTGCTGGGTTCGCTGCGCCATTTGTGCTAACCGATGTGATTAGCGAACTGGCGTTAGTCTCAAGCTTTACCTCAAGCAGCATAGTGCTGGCTAAGCAGTTATCCCGTGAATATCCCATTGGGGCCACCGTAGCGAGCGTGCAGATATTAGGGGATTTGCAGGCCCGTGTTGGCCAAGTGCGCGATATGACCGCATGGGCCAATAATTGGGACGTAGACGGCGCCACCGCCACGGGTAATTACAACTCTGTTGATTATCCAATCGAGGTAAAAAATAACACCGCCGTTAACGAAGATTGGGCGTTTATTATGACCAGCCCAACCGCGTTCCGCTGTGTTGGTCGCCGCCTAGGCCAAATTGGTTCAGGCGATATCCTTAACGACTTTGCCCCAATCAACCCCGTGACTAACACCCCGTACTTTATCCTCAGAAAAGGCGGTTGGGGTGGTGGCTGGCAAACGGGTGAGGTGCTGCGCTTTCCAACTTTTGCCGCCTCAAAACCTGTCATGCTGCTGCGTAATGTGCAGGTTGGCCATAGCCAAATCACCACAGATAAAGCCGTGTTGTCCTTCTTTGGTAACGAATCGTAATTAAGCTGATTTTAGGAGAGAGAAATGGGATTACCAGTAACCGATTATCGCTACACCGACCCCGGTGCGCCACAGCTAGTTAATGGCACCCCGTCAGAGTGGATTGCCATATTAAAAGCTTGCTTAATGAATGGTTATGGAACCAAGGCCCCACTTGGTTGGACGCTTGAGTTTGAAGATGCTGGCTCGCAAAAAGTTGCATTTAGAAATTCACTCGCTAATGGTGGTTCAGGTGGCTACTTTCAGTTTTGGTCTAGTACAGGCGCTAATGCGGCTAATACAACGTGCTTAATTCAGTGCGCTAAGGATATGAGTGCGCTAGACACATTTATAAAGCCAGTCAATTACCGAGGTTTATACCAAAATAGTACTTATCGCGGGTGGGAAATTATAGGAACAAGTAGGGGGTTTTATCTCATTCTACATAGAACTAATAATATGTTAATGAGCGATGGTACAAACACCTCAAGCTATCAATACTTTCAAGTCTATTTTATCGGAGATATTGAGTCATTTTATGCAAATGACCAGAGCATGTTTACGTTAGTCAGTGGTACTACAGGCGGAAATACTGCAAATAGCCTCGGTGTTTCACATAATGCTAAATATGCCTATTTTTATGACACTGATGCGGGAAGTGGTACTGTTAGAGAATATTCTACTATAGACCCTTTCACGGGTAATAATAACTCTACCATTTATACTGATAACGCCGAGTTGTCTGGTATACAACATATATTATCACCATTTTTACTTACGATTACTTACTCCACAACAGATAGAGATGGGGTTGTCTCTGCGTCGAGTTTAATATCCCCAATGGTGCGCGGAAAGATTCCGGGTATGTATTCTTCACAATTTATGGGGTATAGAAACGACTCTTGGCCTATTGATGTGTCAATGAATGGTGTTATGCATACACTGCTTAGAAGTAACTATGCCCCCCATATTTGGATAAATATGGAGCAATGGTATGACTAGGATCATTCAAATCATTGCCGCGAAAGATAGACCACTTAACCAAGCGTGTGTTGACGTTGTGGCTGCTAATGACGCAGAGCGAATTATCATCATGGATAGAGTCAGCGCAGAAGTTTTTCATAACTTTAGATTTCAAAGTAACAAAACAATGAAGTTTATTGTGCCATTACGCTTTGCTACTTCAAGTGACCTGCTGGTCGGCATACTCGATGATGACCGTTCTTTTAATGCTAAGTTTTTAGATGGTCGGCAAGCCGATTTGATTAACGGTAATCAGGTGAATATCCGCTCATGACCGCCATAGTTATCAACTTTGATACCCCGTGGATTGCCGCTGCTTCACCTATTGTTCTTAGCTTTACCGATGATCCCACGCCTGAAGTGCCAGAGGTACCCATTAGCGCGGGTACCATTGGCATAATGTGCGGCATTGGTATAGCTATTGGGCAGAGTGTCGCCCAGCAGTTAACCATAGCGAGTGCTACTGAAAGCCACGGCATAAGGTTGGTGCCACAATGGCAAGTTGATTATGTGAAACAACAGCTAACAGCCAAGTGGCAAGCAAAAGCATTACTCGGGGTGATAGTCTCTATAGGCTGGCGCTGGAATAACTTGGTGCTATGTAAAGCAGATCTGCTTTGGTTGGTACCAGATTCACATTCCGTGCAAGCTGCTAGCCTCTGGTTATCACCAGAGGCTGCGCAAACTATGGTTGAAATGCCATGGCGCCAACCTAAGGCCACTACGCAGTTTATTGCATTGGGAGATATGCAAGCTGGGTTAGCCGCAACAGAGATTAGGCTTCATCATTCAGATATTCGTGCCTCAGGCGATATGCGGGGCATTGCATGGGGGCCACACGCTGCGCGCTGGGTATGTTCGAGCAAGTACAACCCGCCAAAAGGCAAGATCACCTTTAACTTTAGTGAGCCTTGGGTAAATGCTTCAAGCCCTATTGTGCTCAACTTTACCCCTTCACCGAATGTTTGTTACTGGGACGATGGCGGCGGCCTGATAGGTACCAATCCAAGCTTGCCAAACATCGACTTTAAAATCCCTATTGAACCTCAGATCCGCAGGTATTACTTAATGCAGCCAACCCTTACATGCGTGCGCGTGTCAGACAATTTACCCATTGTGGTAAGTAACGTGAGCATTAGCCAAAGCCGTGGCCAGTGGGCTCGCGCGGTGAGCTTGGAGTTTTCAAGCCGTATCGATGCCGAGCGTGCTCACAATGAGCTATTGCTGATCACCATCAATGGCTATGAGTTTTACGCGATTGCAGAACAACCAAGTGCAAACAAAGTGTTTGGTACGGCGACCTATAACAGCACTGGCCGCTCTCGCGTGGCCGAGCTGGCCGCGCCTTATAAGTTGCCACTCAGTCACACCAACGCCACCGCCCGCAGCTTTGCGGGTTTACTGGGTGACTTGCTGCAAAATACGGGCTGGACTATCGAGCTTAACGGCATCCCAGATTTTACCATTCCAGCGGGTGCCTTTAGCGTGGGCAATAAATCGCCGATCGAAGCAGTAGCCGAGGCGGTGGGGCAATTGGGCTGCATGATCTTAACCGATGATGCGACCAACAAGCTGACAATCGTGCCGCGCTGGCCAACGGCGCCGTGGGCAATGGCCGCTGCAGTGCCTGATCTAGCATTGCACGATGCGGTGATCACTAGCTATAGCGATTCAGTTAGCCGCAATCCATTGTGTAACGTGGTGTGGCTGCGTGGCGAACAGCAGGGCATTGATGCAAAAGTGAAGCGCGCAGGCAGCGCGGGTAATATCCCCACCGCAGATATCATTGCCCAGCTGATTGTCGATAACCAAGCTGCTCGTGTAGCCGGCACTAATGCATTGGCAGAAACTGGCGATAAGTTGAGTGTGAATCTCTCGATGCCCGTGATGGCCGATTTACCACCTGCAACACCTGGTATGTTGTTGGGGGTCACCATTAACGGCGAGGTGTTTAAAGGCGTGTGCGATAGCTGGTCAATCCGCGCGACCGTAAGCGAACGCGGCGATATCGATATCGAGCAAAGCGTTACATTGGTTTGCCCACTCGAGTAAGGATTGCTCTTAAGGAGAGTTATGCTTAAACAACTTCAATCAGCATTCGTGTTGCCACGGCAGATCATGCTGGTGTCTGCCGTCAATGCCGATGGTACCGTTACCGCCAGCAGCTCGAGCGGCCACACTATCCGCGCCATTGGTAGCGCCAGTGTTGGCGAGCATATCTATGTGCAAGATGGCAGGGTGCTAGGGACTGCACCCGATTTGCCATTTGTGGAGATAGAGATTTAAGGCACTCTACCTATCTGATCCTTAAAATGACAATACAGAAGTATAAATACCTCTGTATTGTCATTGTGTTGCTTACGTCACTACAGTTTTTTAGTAGTCAGGCTGATGACCACTTCCCCAATTCCATGTACATTTTTGGGTAGTATCACGTTTGATTCTCAAGAAATGTTTTCCTGAAAGATGAACTTCAGCAATGTTGTTAGACCAAGTAACGTTGCCGGGTTCAAAGCAGCGATATGGCATTGGATCAGGTGTTAATGATTGTTGATATAGGGTCACTTCAATATACTGTTTATCCAGCAATCCTGAGAGTGATTCTTTGATAAATTGTCCTACGTCAATGTTGTTAACGATATATTTATTAGGCTGGACAATCTGATCCAGTCCTAAAATTTTAGTATCACTATTTTGAACAGATAATAATGTCTGCGTGATGAATTGAGTTATACTAACTGAGATCATATATTCTGCAATTTCATCAATAGTCAACATTTCTAATGGGCCAAGGAATGGACCAAAGTTGCTATCAACATCAACAGATTTAGCGGCAGAGAACTGTGGGTTATCAATTACGCCAGTAATTAAGTTATAATCACCAGACACAACGATATTACTCATGTTAAGTTTTGCTTTTACATCTAGATACCAACTCTTTTCTGCTTTGGCGACGATATTAAGATTTGGGATGGTTACTTTGACTTCTATACCACCATTACTTTTACCTGTCAGCTTGAATTTGATTGGGGCAGAATAAGTAGCCTGAACACTTCTTAAATGAATACCCAACCTTTCAACTAACTTGCTTATTTCTGGTATTAACTTAGCTGTGGTTTCTTGCTGAAGTTTGAGATAAATATTGTTTATGTCGGAGTGCGTAATGTTTAATTTGTTACTCACGACACTGCCATTGATAACGATGGGAGATGTATAGTTTGCATTTCCTGCAATACTCAGATCATAATTTTTTGAAATTATCTCAGCATCCCATTTGTACTCTTCAGAGTTAGCAGAAAAAGTACTTAGACATAGTGACGCTATTAAAACAGAAAAACTTTTTTTCATATTTACACCTTCTAATATCCATATTATTGACGTAAGCGTGATGAGGCTACTATATTGAATGTTGTTATACAATGGTGTTGATTATGTTTTGTAGTTGTAACTCGGCCTATTACTTTTCATTTGAAGTTTTATGGTGCGCAATATGGTTTGTATGTTATTGATGAGTAAGGTGGTTAATTAAATTTTTGGTGAGGAGTTATCCTTGATTTTGAATAACGTAAAGAATGTAATAATTTATATGGTGAGCTGTCCTGTTTATTATTTTTGAATTTTATCATTCAAAAGTTGTAATGAATTTAACACTCATATTTACAGATAGATACTTTATGTATATGCCTTATTTGCTTTTCTTGGCAGTTTTCAATTATTGATTATCGTCAATTCCTATTCAAAATTCGCTTTTACATGTATTGGTTAAACTGTTCTACACTTCAACTGTACCCATTAGACACGGAGGTCCTATGTTGATAGTGCAGAGATACGAATACCAATCAATCATGTTGCAAAACATCTATGATGAGAACGGCAATCACCTACCAGATATCAAAATCACCACACTTCCTGGCTCTCGGTTAGGAGTGCTCGCAGCCAGTAGCGTCAAGATCTTACGTGAAGAGCTATATGATGAAGAGCTAATGCGAGCACGTTTTTCTGAATGAGTCGCTTGCCAGCCGTATGATTGCTGCTAAAATCACTGTATGTTTAAACAGTGGTTTTAGTTATGCGTATTATACCAATCTATGCAAGTGCGGGACTTACGGGGTTCGAGAGTCCCGCCGAAGAATATCGCCAGCTGGGTTTGAGTCTAGACCAGCTCCTGATTTTGCATCCCAATGCGACCTTTATGGGGTTTGCTCGAGGGGATTCAATGCAAGGGGTTGGCATTCATTTTGGTGATTTGTTGATAGTCGATCGCCATGAAACGGCCCGTGATGGTGATGTTATTGTTGCCAATTATAACGGTGAGTTTGTGTGTAAAATTATCGATAAAACTCGCCGCTTACTGCTATCAGCAAACGAGCAGTTTCAACCTAAACCCATTCATGATTATGACTCATTCAACATTGAGGGTGTTGTTGTAAGTTCGATTCGTTTTCACCGCCAAAATCCAACACTCACGAATTTAAAATGTATGCTCTAGTTGATGCCAATAGTTTTTATTGCAGCGCTGAGCAGGTGTTTCGACCTGACTGGCGCGGCAAGCCGATCATAGTCCTGAGCAATAATGACGGCTGTATTGTGGCGGCTAATCGTCAGGCCAAGGAGTTGGGGATCCCCAAGTTTGCACCTTACTTTGAATTTAAGGACCAGTGCCAAAAGTTGGGGGTGATTGCTTGCTCAAGTAATTATGAGCTCTATGCCGATCTCTCCACTAAGATGATGGGGATTATCGGCCGCTATGCGCCTGAGCAGCATGTGTATTCCATTGATGAGAGCTTTTTATCTTTTAAAAATTGCCCTGCAATTAAGTCGCTACATGACCAAGGGCAGTTAATCCGCCGTGCGGTATGGAAAGAAGCCCGCTTACCCGTCTGTGTGGGCATTGGTGCTACCTTAACGCTGGCAAAACTGGCTAACCACGCGGCCAAAAAATTACCCGGTTATAAAGGCGTTTGCGTGATAGACAATGAGCCAGACCGACTTGCTATTTTAAAGTCGGTAGAAGTGGGCGAGGTGTGGGGGATTGGCCGCCGCATCAGCAAAAAACTCGCGCTAATGGACATTAATACCGCTTATGATCTGGCAAGTATGCCGGCAGGACTCGCCCGCAAACAATTTAGTATCGAGATTGAGCGCACCGTAAGAGAACTGAATGGCCAAGCCTGTAAGCAATGGGACGAGGCAAGGGCAGATAAAAAGCAGATATTCTCGACTCGCAGTGTTGGTGAGCGCATCACCGATTATGAACAGCTTCATCAGGCCTTAAGCAAGCATATTGGCATTGCTGCCGCTAAAGCCAGAAAGCAAGGCTCGTTATGTAAAACCATGCTGCTGTTCGCCAATAATTCCCCTTATGATGAGGAACCTACAGGGGCCAAGACATTAGTAAATTTCCCCTGTGCTACTAATTGCAGCGCTGAGCTCACTCGCGCGATGAGCACCGCTGCCCCTAAATTGTTTCGGCAAGGGGTACGCTATTATAAAATCGGTGTGGGCTTGTTAGATTTAGTCAGCGAAAAACACCATCAGTTTGATTTATTCAATGCACCGACCGCCAACCCTCAGTTGATGCAGGCCCTCGATAGCATCAACCATCGCTTTGGCACCGATACATTATTTCTCGCTGCCCAAGGTATCAACCAAAAGTGGGCCATGCGCCGCGAACTGCTCACTCCGCAATACACCACCAATTGGGCATGTTTACCGCATTTTAAGTGCTAAATCTTTCGAGAATGGGCATGTACAAAATTGGTATTTCAAAAGCAGGATCAAATTAGAATTACTAAGAATATGTAGATGTAGAAAACAGGGGACAAACCATTTGTAAGCCTTTGAAAACAAAGAGTGCAGAAAACGCAAACTAGGTTGACATCAGGTATTTTTCTAGGTTGATTTTTACAAGATATTTTGATTTAAATACTTTAATATCAGATATATAGGTAGTTTTTAAAATCAATCATGGGGTGTCAGGGGTCGGAGGTTCGAATCCTCTCATACCGACCAAATTCATAAACAATAAAGCCTGCAATCTTAATTAGTTGCGGGCTTTTTTGTGTCTGTGATTTAGCATTAAAGTGATGTCTTTACGTTTTGTAATGGGGAATACAACCGAGTTATTAATAACTTAGGGAGTTTTCATTGGTATGGCTTATGGCAATCAATGGTATGTCAAATAGCGAACGGTTGCCTCGCTAATCACCACGGCTCACCTTTTTAGAACGGCGTAATCTGTAGATTTTAAAGAGGATATGTCTCTTGCTTTGGTTTATAGGTGTGCCATGGCATTTGTTCGACGACACGCTGCAAGTCCTTCTTTGGATGCAGGGTCGCCCCGTCTGATGTAAATGGATTCACAAATGCCGCGATGACATGGATGCCAAAGAGCGGCCATGGGGCAGACGGTCGTCTTACTAATCACCACAGCTTACCTGTTTAGCATCGGTATAGCCTGTAGGTCTAAAGAAATGCTAAGCAGTTTTTGGACAAAAGCGTGTTAGAACTTCAACTGAATCAGGTGAATTTCGGATAAAAATTTCTATGGGTTAACACTTTGCTAATGGACTGCCACAGTGAAGCGTAGGCAGTCCCGTGGAAGTCGCGCTTTTGGTGGTGGAGCGAAATTAAGCAACTTGTTATATTAGCCCTTTACTGTTTAACACAACGACTTGCTCAAATGTGGCAAACATTTTTAGCAAGACTTGTTCATCAGGGAAATCTGAGCATCCCAAATTATGGGCTACTGTTAACTCCATCTCTTGAAGTTGAACACCGATAGATACTGTCGGATGGTCTGTTTCATATGAACCACACTTGAATGTTGCACTCTCAGAGTTGGATTTTCCGAAATATCCAATTCGAGACAATTTGAGAAAGTTATTGTTATCAACCAAGTTGATTAAACTTTGGAATGTTCCGGCCTCAAGAGCGCCCCTATATGCCCCCATTTTGTTTACGTGTGCCCGGCCAATAAACACAAAGTTATCATCAGGAAAAATATAAAAATCATAGACTGGACAAGTGCCGTAACAAGCTCCACGGCTAAAGGATACAACTTGTGCTTTGGTCGGAGAGTCTGCCACCATCCTCTCTATTTGGGGCTGCCATTGTTCTGCATCAAAACACCCAAACAATAGAGTCAAAACTACTAAATAGATTACTTTTTTGATGATAGGTCTCCGATGGTGATTGGTTAATATAACTCCCTGCTCACGCGCGGCTTTGTAGAGAATGCGAAGCCGCAACTGAAAAGTCGTTGCAATGCCTGCGATTATTAAGAGCTGAAGTACGCACGAGCCTTCTTATTAATAAAGAGGTAGCTGATGATTGCACATGATAGTACAACCTCAAACAGCGCTAGTACTAGCTGCTGCCATACAAGGTAGGGCGCAACCAGCACAGAGACTAGAATTAGAGTATAAAGTTGCCGTGAATATTGCCAGCGCTTAAGAATTAGCAAACCGACAGCTGGCATAGCTAGGCCTACAGCTGCTGTAGGCAAACCTAACCCTCTTGACCAGAGTTCGGCTGATTCCATTACCTCACCATTAACAATTATCGGCATATCAGGGATTACAACAGCCAAAAAGAAAATGAAGCAGACCAAGGCATGCGCAGTTATGAATTTTAGCAACGTCGGCATTTCTAGGAATGTTTGGAACATGATTGGCCTCTTAATGCTTTAAACAGCGGAAAACACGAGTTCAGCGAATGGTTTTCCGCTGATGTAACTTATTAGTCTTAAAGTCAATACCCGTTAACAACAACCTTCAATACCATAGCCCCCAAAGTCTTATCTTCTGAGAGATCAACTACCACTTCACTGCCACGCTCATCTGTACCATGTGAAAAATAAAGTGAGACGTTCTCTAACTGGATTCCCGAAGCAAATTGCGTTTCCGGTGATAGGCATGAAACAACTCGCATCGCGTTTTTCCCCGCAAACTCAACAGAAGCAGAATCCATCAACACCTTGCAAGCAAATGAGGCTGGTTCGTAGCCTTGGTATTCACAGCGCTTTGCTGATAAGACAGGTTCAGAATAACCTTTAAAGTTGCTTCCCCAAGCAGTGAGGAACTTAATTTCATGTATTTCACCAGGTTTGATTGATTCAACAAAAGTATTGATAGGCTTGCAAAATGGATCATTGTTGCCCGATGCCTTTGCTGGACACATGAAAGCAGCTAATAAAATAATGAATGATGTACGAGATATATCCATACGGTGCCTAACGCTCGCCTAAACGGCGAGAAACCTGTTGCGAATCCAGCGGCAGCAGGCCTCGATGTTTAAGGCGCTTGTTATGCGTAACTTAATCACACTTATCAAGGTTGTTCCCACTTATCCAATCCTGAACCAAACCAGTTGTTTTAGACCAGTTACTGGACATACCATAAGCTTCAACAAAAGCTGGACATTTATCCTGAGAACTTACATCAACTATAATTTGGTAAAATCTATTCCAATTTACATGGGCAACTGAAGCTAATGTAATTGAATTACTATCAGCTTCAATTTTTTCGATAAACGTATCGCTTGTACCACCATAAATATCTTGCTTACCATGCGCGAAGCATTTTTTTACTTGCCTCTCAATTAACTCAACAGTTTCATTAAATGGCTTATTTGAGCAAAAACTGCTTTTAGCTTTACCTGCGGCCCTCAGTTCATCCACTGACTTAGGGACAGATGCACAACCTGAAAGAAACATTAATGATATTAAGACAAAACTAGATTTCATTTCCAATCCTTGAATTACGGATAACGCCCAAATATAGGGCTGTTAAAGCTTGGCTAAAATTGTGTAGCGAAGCGGACCCGAGCCAAGCTTTAACAGTCCTGCATTATTTGTTTGTTAGGTACTCATTTCACCCAGCATATATTCAAACGTTTTTTCCGCTTCGCAACTGTATATTGCAATGAATTCTTGAGCAGCTTTTTTATAGTTGTAAGTCGGGAAAAAGCTCCCCTTAACAAACCTGAACCAATAATCTTGATTTTGTTTGTTCTTTAAGTGCCTAGATAAAGAACCCAAACGACGAGAAGCTAGTATTTTCTGTTTAGACATGGGAAGTTTTAAAAACTGGTTATTAGGTTCCAACAAACTTAAGTTTACGGCGAAAGAGCCACCGTATTTATTAAACTGAAAGTCAAGTGTTTGATACAAGCCTTTTGTTTCTCTACTAAAAATTGGAATGCTTCCTTTAAAACCTTGCCCCCTTAGATAATCAGTGACAGCAAGTTTTAGTTCTTCTTTCATTACTTGATTCGTTTCTGCTATTTTGAGGGAATAAAACAAACTCATCCTGAGTACCTAACGTCTTAGTATTGCTGCCTTGTGCTGTTTGTTGGGCACACTCAATGTTGGACTTGGCCGCTGCTAAATCCGTCTAATTTGAAATCAAGAATGATTTTTCATCCATTAGTGCTAGGTACTCTGTATCATTACTAAAATTTAGTCAACTGGACTTCTTAAATTGGACAGGTTCTGACGTCCGTAACTCCGAATGGGGCAGTCAATAGGTATTTAGCTGCACGAATAGTTATACAGTAAGTTAGGATTGGCATTGTTGCTATCTCATCACAAGTCTTACACCAATCATAAATGGACTAACTTTCTTTGTATTGTTAGGTCGCATCACAGACTTGATTTCTACCTGCGCGCTTGGCTTGCATCATGGCCTGATCGGCATTATTGAACAGGGTTTCCAAGAGGGATTGTGCCTCATCGGGATGATTGATTTGGGGCAAGATTAAGGATGATATACCAAAGCTTGCGGTGCAGTGGATGATGTGGCCGTTAAGCTGTAGTGGCTGCGTATCAAACCCGTGGCGAATCGACTCTGCGACTTGCCATGCTTGTTCATGGTGAGTGTTGGGTAAAATCAGCCCAAATTCTTCACCGCCGAGACGGGCGAGGATATCGTGCGGTCTAAGCTTTGCTTGCGTTAATCTTGCGATATGGATAAGCGCCGCATCTCCCATAGCATGGCCCCAGCGGTCGTTAATCCGCTTAAAGTGATCAATATCGAACATGATAAAGGCCAGTGGTTGTGCTGTTTGCTGCGCACTTTGGCGACCGAGATTGAAAAAAGCACGACGATTATAGAGTTGGGTCAGTTCATCAGTGTCGGCAAGACGTTCGGCCGTGGATTTTGCCTCTATTAGCGCTTGCTCCATTTGTTTGCGTTCGGTGATATCGGTGGCGATTTCGATTCTAACTAATCGGCCATCGGTCCAATGAATGGCTTGATCGCGACATTGGTACCAACGGCCATTTTGGGTATTTTGAAACTCCCATACATGGACGCCTGCAGGATTTCCCTTTTCATCCAATAGTTTAGGGTTAGTACAAAATTGACAAGGCGAGTGTTGTGCCGATTGCAGCACTTGATAGCACTTTTTACCTTTTGCCTCACCCCAAACCGATACACCGTAGTCATTGAGATAGAGTAAATCATAGGTATCTAAATCAGAGACATATACCAGCGCATCGAGACTATTTAAAATAGTATCAATGGCTTGACTATGGTTGGTATCGGAACCCGTTTCGGCGTGTTGTGGGGCAATTTTTGTCATTGTTCGCAGCCGTGCAATTAAAGGGAGTACTAACAACATGGAGTACTATTTATAGATGCTAATATAACCTATAAATATAAATCTGTCCGATATTCAATTAATTATGTTGTTCTAAAATCGCTAGATTTCTATTACTAGGCATTCACTTTGCCGTTTAACGCCTTTCGCCGCAGCATTTTTACCTGTCGGTTTAGGTTAAATTTGACTTTTTAAGTAATCGATGGCCGTTTGTGCTCGGCGGGACAAAGGCCACTCGGCTCTGTGGATCAGCCAAATGGTATCCACGACTTGGCTGCCACACTCAACCACATAGATTTCCTCTTGTCGTTCAAAGGCTTTGCGGGCGTAGCGTGGGATCACGGTAAAGCCGAGTCCCTTGGCGACGGGTTCGAGGATTAAGCTGATCTGATTGATAAAACCTTTACAGGGGATCTCTTGAATGCCAGGACTCCCCGGATATTTGCGACTCAATAAACGGGTGGCCATGGCTTCGCCATCGGGGTGGGAGATAAATCCGAGGCGCTGCAAATCTTGCCAACTGGTAATTTTCTGCCCCGCAGGCACAACCAACTCGAGGGGTTCTTCGGTAAAATGGCTGCTGCAAATACTGGGATCCGACGGCTTAAACGTCACCATCCCCAGCTCATGTTGATTGGCGAGAATGGCGGAGAGGATTTCATTATCGGGGGCAAAACGATGATGAATTTTTAGCTGCGAAAACGCCGTTTGTAGCTGCAAAAGCAACGGGTAGAGCGTTAAGCCAATACTGCCAGGCGTGATAAGACTAATTTCGCCAATATGGGCATCGTCTTGAATGAGTTTTTGCTGTAATCGTTTCTCGGCGCAGTCTATATCGTTGACGTAACTCAATAAATGCACACCAATGGGAGTGATTTCGAGTTGGCGGCTACGGCGCAAAAAGAGAGTGCCGTATTGTTCTTCTAAGCGACTGATATGCTGGCTGACTGCGGCTTGGGTGATACCTATGGCTTCGGCCGTGCGGGTAAAGTTTCCCTTTTCCACTAACACTGCAAAGGTATTGAGCCATTGTGGATTTATCATAACGAAATCTTATAGAACCTATAATATGGTGATACTTTTAATTATGGCACGTTCGTTTTAGTCTGTCCTCATCTAGTTAACCCATGGTTAGGACTGTCAGATGACCCAGCTATTTTCTCCTTTCAGATTAAAAGATATCACGCTTAAAAACCGCATTGCCGTGGCACCTATGTGTCAGTATCAGGCTCACGACGGGCTGAGTAACGATTGGCATCAAGTGCATTATACTAGCCTAGCTCGCGGCGGCGCAGGCTTAGTGGTGGTTGAGGCGACCGCCGTATCGCCAGAGGGGCGGATCACTCCGCGCTGCTTAGGATTGTGGAACGAAGAACAAGCGGCAGGCTTAGCCAACATCGCCTCGGCGATTAAAGGGGCTGGCGCGGTGGCGGGGATCCAAATCGCCCATGCTGGCCGCAAAGCCAGTGCCAACATTCCTTGGGAAGGGGATGACCATATTGAAGGGGAGCAAGGCTGGCAAACGCTGTCGCCATCGGCCGTGGCATTTGGCGCTAACCTTGGCAAAGTACCGACAGCCATGACAATTGATGATATTCAACGTGTGAAAGCCGATTTCGTGGCGGCGGCCAAGCGGGCGCTTGAGGCTGGGTTTGAATGGTTAGAGCTGCACTTTGCCCACGGCTATTTAGCGCAAAGCTTCTTCTCTACCTATGCCAACCAACGTACCGATGAATACGGTGGTGATGCACAAGGGCGAGGCCGTTTTCTTATCGAGACGGTTGAGGCGGTGAGGGCGGTTTGGCCTGAACATTTGCCGTTAACGGCGCGCTTTGGTGTGATTGAATTTGATGATAAAGACGAGCAAACCCTGAGTGAATCCATCGCCTTGGTGAAGCAATTTAAGCGCGCAGGCCTCGATATGCTTAACGTCAGTATTTGTTTTTCAACACCCACGGCCAACATTCCTTGGCGCCCGGCCTTTTTGGCGCCTATTGCCGAGCGAGTGCGTCGTGAAGTGGGTTTCCCGGTGGCAACGTCATGGGGCATGGATAATCCTCACCACGCAGAGCAAGCGATTCAAGATCAGCAAATGGATTTAGTCATGATAGGTAAAGCATTTTTGGCTAACCCTCACTGGCCTTATCAAGCGGCACAAACCTTAAAGGTCTCGCGTCCATCTTGGGTGTTACCTTCCTCTTACGCCCATTGGTTAGAGCGTTATTCCACCGTGAAAGCGGAATCATCCATAGATTGAGCTAGTTCTTAGCCAAATAAAAAGCCCCACGATAAAGTGGGGCTTTTTGTTTATTGTTTATTTTTTCTCGTTTTAATCCAAGCTTTACTGGGAGCAAAAACGACCTGTAACAATTGGCTAGCTTATTGACTCTCTGCTTAGTGATTGTAGAGGCGACGGCCTTCTCGCATCACTTGGATAAGCTCGGGCGCACTCATCTTCTTATGCAGTCTATGCTCAAAGTTTTCATCGTAAATGCGGTATTTACCATGGCGGTCGATGACGGTGATTTCCGACTGTTGGTAAATGGCAAATATGCGACTGTCACCGATGTAAATCCAGGTCTCTTGGCTCGGTTGCAGTAGGCTACGGCCCGCGCTGTAGTCTGTGGTGTTATTGGTGCAACCTAAGATATGGGTCATCAAGGTAGGCACTACGCCATAGTGACTCGTGCGATATTTAACCTTACTGGCACCGACATTCGGCCAATGAATGACCATAGGCACTCTGACACTCTCGGGTGACAAATTGCGCTGGGCTTCATCGCTGTTGCTGGTAAATATCTTGCCGTTGACACCAGTGATCACCACTAAGGTGTCGCTCGGCAACTCACTCACTATCGCTTGGATTTGTTTATCAATAAAATTCAACGATTGGCGATATTGGTTAAACAGCACCTTTTGGGCCGGTTTCAAATTCGCATCGGCCTTGACGGTTTCGATACCGAGGAAGCCGACTGGGGTATCAAAATTCTCTGGCGCCTTCAGGTTAACGAGGGCGAACCATGGGCTCTGTTGCTCGCTTTGCCATTGCTTAAAGTGGCCTACGCTGCGTAAATCCGCATCGGCACTGCCATTGGTTTCTTTGGCGATGACGGGGGTAAAGTCATTAAACATGGCCTGCGCCGAGCGTAAATTCAGATTAGTTTCGGGGATAAATAAGCCAAGTTGATAACCCGCCTGTCTAAAGCTTTGGGTCATGATGGGGCTAGTGCTATTGAAGATGCGCGCATCGCCATAGCTGCCTTGCAAGCCATAGAGCAGGGAGAACATGCCGGTTCTAAATTGATTGCCGCCACTGTAATGCTGGGTAAAGCTCTGATTCTGCTCAGTGTATTGATGCAAAAACGGCATGGTCTTAGCGTCCACCATGTCGGCACGTAAGCTGTCGATGGTCAGCATTAACACATTGGGTTTGCTGTCGGCCTGGCATTGTAGTGGCTGTGTGGGGTAGCTGAGCGTGCTGGTCGCATGATTGGCTTCATCATCCGATTGTGAAGAACCATCAATCCCATGGCTTTCCATAAAGGAGCGCGCAGTGGCAGGGTACGACAGTGGATAAGTATCATCGAAACGGGTAATTTCGGTGATATCGGCCGCGTCGGCCCAAATGTGGATCAAATGGCTGCTGACAAAACACACCCCAATTAGGGTAATAACCTTATTGCCAAGATTCAGCTTTTGGATTTTCTCAATCCGTTTCCACAGGAAGTTGGCCGCCGTTAGCTCAATCACCAAAATGGCGATTGGCGTGACAATATAAGAGGTACCGTGGAGCAGGGCATTTAAATCGGCCCAGGCTAAGTCGAAGGCGAAGGGGCTCAAGTGCATGCCATAATCGGCATACACTATGGTGTCATACAATAAGATACACAGGCTTAAGGTGGCGATAACTGCCGCTAAGCCCCTTAAAATCTTGGAATAAGGCAAGATTAAGGTCAGCGGGAATAGGCAGATCAAGTAGGCGATAAAAGCAAGAAAACTGAACTGGCCAATGGTGCTGACGGCGAGGTAGCCCCAGCCAAACCAAGTTTCGGGATAACCCACACTGCTCAGATAGCGTGTGCCGACAATCATGGCCAACAGGCCATTAAAGAAGGCAAACCAATGTCCCCAGTTGATGAGTCGTGATACGCGATCGCGGCTCATTTGCTTTTTTCGCTCGACCATAGTGATCCGCTTATTCCTAAAAGACGTTGTATCTTATGTTGTTTTAACGATTGTTACTCGACTAACTTAATTGGATTTCACCGATTGTGCGAGTGCTTTCGCAAATTGTTCAGCGACCGCTTGGCGAGATTCGCTTGGCACTTTGCGCTCGAGCAGGTGAGTGACACAGTTACCCAGCGCCATCAGGCTTAAGTCAGTAGGGGCTTTGTGCTTTTCGAGTACCGCTAAAATCTCGGCGATTAATGATTCAACTTGTGCGTTTGAGTATTTCGATTGGATTGCCATAATCAAAAAATGTTTCACTTTGGAATGGATTAGCGGCATATAATAGCGGATTTATTCCAGCATCACTATCAGGGCTTATGAGTATTAACATCGAACAAGCAATTATTCACGAGATTTCCCAGGACAGTCAGGGGCAATTACGCTGCCGTTTACGTCCTCAACCTCTGCTGAACAGTCAGGCTGTCGAGATGATGCTGGAAGAATTGCATCAGACTTATACCAGCAAATCCGGCAAAGGATTTGGCTATTTTGGTATCCATGGTGATGACGGTGAGGCTAATCCGGCCTTTTCCAATGCGTTACAGGAATACCGTGCAGGGGATTTAGGCTTTGTCGAATTTACCGGTCAAGCCAGTAAGTTGTTGCAGGAAGAGTTGGCAAAATATGATTTTAGCCAAGGTGGATTCCTGTTGATGTCCTGCTATACCAGTATGGCGAGTGACTTTTTGTTTGTGGCGCTGTTGAGTGCCAAATCATCGATGACGGTACTCGATGATATGGAACTTTCGCAAAACAACCACTTAGATTTAAGCAATATTCAATTAGCGGCGCGTATCGATCTTACCGAATGGCAAGCCGATAAGGACTCCCGCAAGTACATCTCCTTCATCCGTGGACGTGCTGGCCGTAAGGTGGCGGACTTTTTCCTCGACTTTATGGGTTGTGTCGAAGGCGTAAATACCAAGGCGCAAAACAAGACCCTAATGAATGCGGTGGAAGATTTTGTTGCCAGCAGCGATCTGACCAAAGAAGAACGTCAGCAATGCCGTAACAAAGTGTTTGAGTATTGCTCAGAGCGTTTCGACGAAGGTGCCGACATTGAGATCAAAGATTTAGCCGATGAACTCGCCGACCAAGGTATGGAGTCTTTCTATGACTTTGCCCGTGGCGGCAGTTATGAGTTGGATGAAGAATTTCCCGCCGATAAATCGACCTTAAGACAATTGAAGAAGTTTTCGGGTACTGGTGGCGGCGTCACCATTAGCTTCGATGGTGGCCATTTAGGGCAGCGAGTGATTTACGATCCGATTTCCGACACGCTCTTGATTAAAGGCGTGCCCGCTAACCTAAAAGACCAGTTAGATAGACGTCTTAAGGGCGAATAAGCCGCTAGGGATATTGTCACTTAAGCTTTAAGCGTCCGCTTTTTAAGCTGCCAGCATTAAACAAAAAGGCCGAGGATGAATCCTCGGCCTTTCTCTTTTGCGCGAAAGCGACTTATCTGAAGTGCCGTTTAGCTCGGATTACTTGGTCGCTGCCGCAAATGGCACAGGGCGCGGTGTTGCTTTATTCGATGGCGGCAGAATTGGCAGAGTGATCTGCGGCTGTTCACCTGTGAGTGAATTTAAAAACGACACCATTTCCTTAGTTTCTTTGTCGGTAAGCTTTTGCCCTAACTGAATATCTGCCATGGTATTAACCGCTTCTTCGAGCGTCCATACGCTGCCATCGTGGAAGTAGGGATAGGTGAGCTCGATATTGCGCAGTGTCGGTACTTTAAACACATATTTATCGGCTTCTTTGCCCGTCACGCCTTTACGCCCTTCGGCAGGATTATTGGTGTGGAACGGTTTGATGAGGCCCATCTTCATAAACATAGTGCCACCGACCGCTGGGCCGTTGTGGCAGCTGACGCAGCCTTTGTCCTTAAACAGTTGGTAACCGGCTTTGGCTTCGCTGCTAATCGCATCCTGTTTACCCAATAAATATTGATCGAAGGGGCTATTCGGCGTGACTAAGGTTTTTTCGAAGGCGGCAATGGCATCGGTTAAACGATCGATATCGACTTTTTCATCACCGTAGACCTTAGTGAAGCGAGCGCGGTATGCGGGCATCGAGGCAATGGTTTCGGTGGCGAGTTCATGGGTAAAGCCCATTTCCTTCGGATTGGCAATCGGACCTGCGGCTTGTTCTTTTAAGTCGCTGGCGCGACCATCCCAGAATTGCGCCAGCATAAAGTCGGCGTTCAGCACGGTTGGGGAGTTAATTGGACCCTCTTGCCAATGGTGGCCAATCGATGTGGGCAGGGCATCCACGCCACCGGTGGAAAGATTGTGGCAAGAATTACAGGAGATAAAGCCTGATTTCGACAGTCTAGGTTCGAAAAACAGCATCTTACCCAGCTCGACTTTTTCTGGCTCAGTGATTTTAGCAGGCGTAATCACTTCAATCGGTTCGGCAGCAACGGCGTAGTGTCCGCCTAACATGGCCATAATACTGATCGCAATAGCGGTGAGTTTTATCATCTGGTCTCTCCCTTATTAACCTTGTTTTGTGTGTGGTTTATAGGGCGATACTAACGGCTTAATCGCCTTAGAGATAACGCCTTGTTTCGATTGGGTCTATCGCAGTTGTGGATTAGATTTTTGTGAGCTAATTCGCTGTTTTTGTTTGATTATCTCGATA
The DNA here is from genome assembly GCF_019457635.1 of Shewanella mangrovisoli. Lineage (NCBI taxonomy): Bacteria > Pseudomonadati > Pseudomonadota > Gammaproteobacteria > Alteromonadales > Shewanellaceae > Shewanella > Shewanella mangrovisoli. The sequence continues at coordinate 2,724,980 of NZ_CP080412.1, read as the reverse complement.
GGGTGGGTGGCGTTTCGTTTAGCAATTCACCTGCTAATCGCGAGTATCTATTAACCAGCCAATATTTACCCTCGTCTATTCATCGCTATTGATCAGATGTAACCCTTGGCGGGCTTATCGAGATGTTTCCGCGCGCAAGGGATGGGCGAGTGGCGTAAGAGCATTTTGCTTTTTGCTTACTCAGCCATTCAATTAGCCATTGAATTGGTTAACTCATGCGCGCAGCTTGTGCATTTGTTGTGTCATACAGATAAAAAGCGCCTAACAGCGGATTCATTTGTCGCGGGGCGAGGCAGAATTGATTAGAATCCTTATTTACTGTTTGGGTAAGCTTGGTTATGGCCAAGTGAGCGTGCTCGGCCATCGCTAAGTGGCGCAATCCCTATTTAGGCGGACTGTTTTTCTGCCGAGGAGAGTCAATGCAACTGTTTGTTAAAGATTTAACCGTGATCGATTTTTCCTATCTTTGCCCAAAGCGTGGCATGGTGGGGGAAAGCTGGATTGTCGATGTGGTATTAGAAGGCTGTCTAGACGAGCAAAATATGGTGCTCGATTTCGCTAAAGTGAAACGAACCATTAAACAGACAATTGATGCGGTGGCTGACCATCGTTTATTGGTGCCGACTGCGTACAGTGGCGTGCGTTGGCAGCAGCAAGGCGATCGGGTATGGATGGATTTCGATAGCGCACTCGGTGAGATCCACTTAGCTTGTCCTTCCCAAGCCTTTGCACTCGTTCCATCGGAACAGATTGATATTCCAAGCGTTAATGCCTTTTTGCAAAAAGCACTGCGGGAAACTCTGCCCGATAATGTCGAAGGTATTAGCCTCACCTTAAGACATGAGATCCTGAACTCGCCTTACTATCATTACAGCCATGGTTTACGTAAACACGATGGCAATTGCCAGCGGATTGCCCATGGTCATCGCAGCCCGGTTCAAGTGTTTGAGAACGGCATTCCGGCACCGAAATGGGATGAATATTGGGCCAAGCGTTGGCACGATATCTACCTCGGTAGCGAGGAGGATTTAGTGTCAGTGAAGACCTTAAACCTATCGCCACAAACGCGGATCAGTGATGACAGCCATTATGGCTTTCACTATCAAGCGCCGCAGGGGGATTTCCAACTGGCCATGCCCAAGGAATGTTGTGATTTGATCCCGCACGATACTACGGTTGAATTGCTGGCCGACTATATGGCGACCACCTTAGTGGCAAAAGTGCCTTCAAGCCAATTTACAGTGATTGCCTACGAAGGCGTGGGGAAAGGCGCCATCGTAAGCAAAGGCAATTAACCCAGTCGATTTTTTATAACGCCCTAATCTTTAGGGCGTTATTGTTTGAATAAGGATTTTTGAGAAGATGCTAAACGCTTTACCTAATGCCCGACCTAAGTTGTTAAACACCTTGCCGAATACATCATCGCGCAACTGTAAGGCGGTAGTTTTGTCGCTCTTAACCCTGTTTAGCTTATCGACTCAGGCGCAGGTCAGCTTTGAAGGGCAATTTGAGCAGGGCGCGTTAATTCGTGGTAAAGCGCCGGCGGGCACGCAGATAAGTCTTAATGGTGAGGCATTAAAAGTGACGCCAGACGGCCATTTTGCCTTTGGTTTTGATAGGGATGCGCAGCTGAGTCAAGAACTACGCTTGGTCTATCCTGATGGCTTAACCGAAGTCAAACCGCTTAGTGTCACTAAGCGTGAATACAATATTCAGAGCGTTAAGGGCATCAGTAATAAGATCATGAAACCCGATCCCGTGGCCCAGGAGCGAGCGGCCAAAGATACGGCGCAGGTGAAAGCGGCCCGTGGCACTTTTAGCGAGCAAACAGCATTTTTACAGTCGTTTATTTGGCCATTAACCGGCAGGATCTCGGGCGTCTATGGTAGTCAGCGTATTTATAACGATGTGCCTGGCAACCCACATTTTGGTGTGGATGTCGCTGCGAAAACCGGCACTGTAGTAGTGGCGCCCGCCGATGGCGTGATTAGCCTGTCGGTTCCCGATATGTTTTATTCGGGCGGCACTATGATCATCGACCATGGTTATGGCGTGAGTTCAAGCTTTTTGCACTTAAGCAAACTCTATGTGAATGAGGGTGAAACCGTTAAGCAAGGGCAAGCCGTGGCGGAAGTCGGCGCGACAGGCCGAGCGAATGGCCCACATTTAGATTGGCGATTGAACTGGTATCAAATGCGCCTCGATCCGACAACCATAGTGCCCTCTATGGCGACCGTGCTGGCGGCGGAAAAAGCACAGAAAGCGCAAAAAGTCGCGAAGTAAATCTTGCGACTATCTCTTAGCCTATCTCTTATTTCCTAACAGGGCGCCTAATCATTGGCGCCCTGTTTTATGCTTGAGCGCTTATTGCAATAACGGGTGATCGGTCGGCAGATGGCGGATGATCCACAGTACCAGCTTGTGCTTCATATTCGGGCCATCTTCCTTATCTTTGGCTAAGGGTTGGATCAAATTATCGGTTACTAAAAGCCGATAAATACATTCCACTTTATCCTTGGGCGACACACCCTTATCAAAGTCGTCAAAACCACGTTTTTTGGCGTAGCCGATCCCAATATCCAAGGCGAGTTTGAGTAGCTGTGCTTCATGCTTGTGGGGTTTCATGCGCTGCGTCCTTATGGATATCACGGGAAGCTTGCTGGCATTCCCGTGGTCGATAACACAAAAATCGATAAAACCTAATGGCGAATCAAAGCGTTAATAGTCACAGACTAGACTATTTCTACCTTTATTGTTGCTGACTTTTTCTCAAACTGCCTGTTTTATACAAGCAATTGTCAGTAATTGGTATGGGGCTCACACTCTTCTCGAGAAGGGGGGCAAATGGATTGCAGTTTCCTCTACGCCTGTTCACTGGCGATAACCGCTTTTATGCTGTGCGGATGAATTTTGATACAGACATCGGCTTGTTTAAAGGCGATGGTGGGGTTGGCTAAGCGCTCTTTATCGCCCTTGGGCGAGCTGAATTTCACTTTTATCGGCGCTTCGGTTAAGGATGCCGCTTGCCCTTGGAGTAAGGGCACAAGTGATGGGCTCAACTGAGCCAGTTCTTGGCTTAGGCCATCACAGTCATGGGCATTTGAAGGCAAAACCAGTTCGATATGTTCCCAGCCTTCTTGGGGATAGAGGGTATCACCGGGATAGGGTAATTCGACACAGTCGATGTTAAAGCTACCTAATGTTAAGGGCTTATCCAGTTCGATGATAAGGATAGTGCGGCCATTGATTTGATTATCCGAGATGATCCGCCCGCGTGTGCTAAAGGCCTGCTTGAGCGCATCGGCAGCAGCTATGCTGTTCACTCTCAAGGCGACATGATCGCAATGCAGCGCTTTATCAGCTAAGCCTAATTGGTCGAGAAACGTGAGGATCTTCGCCTCAAAATGAGGCCATGTCTGTTCTAGTGCGGCGTAGCTGAATACTTCAGCCTCTGTAGTGATTGTTGACATAAAACATCCTTAAAGCGGGTACAAATAAAAACGCCCATTTGACTGGGCGTTGAGTCGCATAGGGCTGATCAAAGTTAGCGCTTAGGGCCAAATCTCGATGGGCGTGCCTTCATCAACGGCTTTCCACACTTCATCCATCTCGGCATTGGTAATGGCGATACAACCGTCGGTCCAGTTGTATTGCTGCGCCTGCTCAGGAGAGAGAGGTGAACGTGGGTTCTGGCCGTGGATCATGATCATGCCGCCCGGGCGGATCCCCAGCGCCTTGGCTCTTAATTTATCTTCTTCATTGGGATAAGAAATGTGGATCGACTTGTAATAAGCGCTATCGGATTTTTTGTAGTCCAGAATATATCGGCCCTGCGGTGTACGTTGGTCGCCTTCAGTCAACTTGTGACCCGTCGGCAAGTCACCCATGGCAATACGGTATTGCTTGAGGATTTTGCCGTCCCTTAATAGCGCCATATTGGACTCAGACTTAGTGATCACCACTAAATCGACTTTACCTATACCCGATGAGGCGAGCACTTGGGGTGAAATCAGTGCGGCGAGAGTCATGGCCACAGTAATTGTTTTAGTGAGTAGGGGTACGCGCATGTCTTCCTCTAAAAATGACGCAGATATAGGTTTTTCGCGCATCATACCGCAATTTTATCTCTATGTGAGTAGATAATTTTGAGCTAGTGGCAATTGCATGGCAGACTTTGGGGATTTGGAAAAGATAACGCTTTTTATCGCAAGGAAGTTTTCCCCTATGTCAGATCTGTCGCCTGAAAAACCAGACACCGAAAGCCCATTAAAACATCAGCTACGCACCATTATTTTTGGCACTGATACGCCCGCAGGACGCTACTTCGATATCGGCTTAATGGTCTGTATTGTGCTCAGTGTGGCGTTGGTGTTCCTCGATACGGTCGAAGCGGTTCACCAAGATTATGGGCACATCATTCGCGTTTTAGAGTGGGTGTTTACGCTGATTTTTACCATCGAATACGGCTTAAGGCTGTATTGTGCGACCCATCCTGTGTTGTATGCCCGCAGCTTTTACGGTTTAGTGGATTTATTGTCGGTATTGCCGAGTTATCTGGCGCTGTTTATTCCAGGGGCGAATTTCACCTTAGTGATCAGGGTGCTGCGCCTCTTTAGGATCTTTAGGGTACTGAAACTACTGCGCTATTTAAGCGAAGGTAATCTGCTGCTCAAGGCCATGCTGCAGTCGAGCCGCAAGGTGTTTTTGTTTTTCTTCTCGGTGAGTTTAATCATCATGGTGTTAAGCGCCGTGATGTATGTGGTCGAAGGCCCTGAGAATGGTTTTAGCTCTATCCCCAAATCCGTTTACTGGACAATTGTGACAATCACGACTGTGGGTTACGGCGATATCACGCCAAAAACCGAATTAGGTCAAGCGATTGCGGCTTTTACTATGCTGCTGGGTTATTCGATTATTGCGATCCCAACGGGAATTTTAACCGCGGAAATCTCCCAAGAAGTTGGCCGGCACAGGGATCTGCGCTCCTGCAACCAATGCCATAAGATGGGGCACGATCTCGATGCTACCTATTGTAATCGTTGCGGTTGTGAGCTGGATAAGCTCGAAGCGCCCCAAGGGAAAGGAGATAAGTAGCATCAAATGTAGGTTTCTTCATCCCTTAGTGCGTTAACGGCACTAAGGGAGGAAGGATTAGAAGGGATAAGAAAGGAGGAACAGATTAGCTGGCGACGGCGTTCAGTGTGTCGTCTTTTACCTTGAGATTTTTATCCTGATCCAGCCCAAGGCTAGAGACTAAACGCAGCTGCATTCCTAAAGCCGCCATCTGTTTCTGTTCACGCTGCAAATCTTTCATAAACAAACTGATTTTACGTTTATGGCTGGGCAGCACTAACATGAGTCCATCTGGAACCACTTGGATTTTCTCAAGCACTAGTGCCTTGGCGATACGGCCTAAATGTACTAACACCGCCAAGCGTAGCAGACAGGCGAGACGAATGAGGGTGAGTTTGTGGCTTGGCTCTAATTCGGCGAGTAGCAATTCATTGGGTTTCTTACGGTGGTTGGCGATAAGCCTGGCTAAATCCTGTTGCAGCGCCTCACTAAAACCCGGTAAGTCACTGTTACTGATGATATAAGCGCCGTGTTTATGCAATGCCTTTGAGTTGATGTGCAGCCCAATCTCATGCAAGGTGGCAGCGTAGGACAGCAAACGCGCATGGGGTCTTAATCCCCATTCATCGGCGACTTGCTCAAACAGCGCCATGGCGGTGTCCCGCACTTTGGCCGCATGGGGCATATCCACATGGTAAAGCTGGGCAATACTGTCGACCGTACGGTGGCGAATATCTTGATATTGGCCGATTTTCGCTAATTCGTAGAGTACGCCTTCGCGCAGGGCGCCCGGACTAAATTCCAATTTCTCAATGGGTAAGCGCCTAAAAAAGCTGATTAAAATTGCAAGGCCAGCGGGCACCAGTGGCGTGCGTTTATCATCGACATTGGCAAAGTGCACTTGGCTGATGTGCCCGCACTTAATCAGTTCCAGCTTTAACTGTTTGAGGCGGGCGAGGGTGACGATTTCATCGCCATGATCTTCCTGAATCGCTTCGCAAATGGCCTTCACTGTACCTGAACTGCCAAGCACTAAGTCCCAATCGCCGCTGAAATATTCTTTTGAGAGCGAGGCAAATTGTTTATCGGCGGCGCTTTGGGCTCCGCGGAATGAGGCCGGCGTGATTTGCCCATCGATAAAAAAGCGCTCGTTAAAACTCACGCAGCCACAACGCAGGCTCGATAAATGGGTGGGGGTATTTTTTTGTCCGAGTACCACTTCGGTCGAGCCGCCACCAATGTCGATAACGATATTGCGTTTACCCAGCACTTGGCTTTGGGCAATGCCGTTATAGATGAGGCGCGCTTCCTCGTGGCCAGAAATCACCTCCACCGGGTAGGGCATAATGCTGAGCGCCGCTTCAATAAACTGCTCACGGTTTTTGGCGACCCTTAGGGTGTGGGTGGCGACTAAACGCACCTGGGCTTGGTCTAAGTTCGAAAAACGCTGATTAAAGTCCCGTAAGCAATTGAGGCCGCGCTCGATAGCATCCACGCTGAGGATGTTTTGCGCATTGAGACCCGTCGCTAACTGAACTTGTTGTTTTTCTTTGTGCAATATTTGCAAGCTGCCGTCTTGCTCACGGGCGATAACCAGATGAAAACTGTTTGAGCCCATGTCGATAGCGACAAAGTGTCGCGGTTGTGAATGTGTGGCAACCAATCGGATTATCCTTAGGCAATCAAGACGATGATAAAGCCAGCGTTAGCTGGCTTTGGCCTGTAATTCGGGATTGTGGGCAAGTTCCGCCGCGTGCTCCGCTTCAAGCTTTGCGGCTTCGCGCTGGGCGCTAAATTCTTGCTGCAATCGCTTCTCATAATTAATCAGATATTGATAAATGGCAATTTGAGAACGCACTTTACGTTTATTACCGCGGTTACGATAAGGATTGCTCTGTTCCTTATTGATGATGCGCGCCTTAGTGTTGTCATTGAACTGTAACGATAAAATATCCATCACCATTTGTTTTAGACGCGGATCATAAATAGGCACACTCACTTCAACGCGGTTATCTATGTTGCGGCTCATCCAATCGGCGGAGCTGATAAATAATTTATTCTCACCACCAGCGTGGAACAGCATCACCCGCGAATGTTCTAAAAATCGGTCGACAATACTGTAGATCTCAATGTTGTCGCTGATCCCCGGAATTTGTGGAATAAGCGAGCACATACCGCGGATCAACAGTTTGATTTTGACCCCCGCAGCTGAGGCTTCGTAGAGTTTTTGGACTAAGGATTCATCTAGCAGGTTATTTAATTTTAAGGTAATCGCCGCCTTAATATGGCTCTGGGCATTGACGATTTCGTTATCAATCAAATGGGTCAGTTTTTGTCTCGCATCATAGGGCGACACAATCAAATGCTGGAAGTTATCACGGCGGTATGGATGTTCAATCAAGTCAAATACTTGCTCTACTTCGCGGGCGATTTCTTGATTGGCGGTAAACAGCGATAAATCGGTATAGACCCGCGCCGTGCCTTCGTTAAAGTTGCCTGAACCTACGTGGCAATAGAGTTTCATCTCCCCTTGCTCTTCGCGGCCAATCAAACACAACTTAGAGTGCACTTTTAAGCTGGTGATCCCATGGTGGACCTTCACGCCCGCCTCGGCGAGCACCCGAGTCCATTCGATATTGGATTGCTCGTCAAAGCGTGCCCGCAGTTCAATCACGGCGGTGACTTGTTTACCATTTTTCACCGCATCGATTAGCGATTGCATCACGTGGGATTTTTTCGCAACACGGTAAAGGTTGATGCGAATAAAACGCACCGCAGGATCGTAGGCGGCCTGACGCACCATTTCGGTAAAGTGGGAAAACTTATGGTACGGATAGTTGACCATAATATCGCCCATTTTGATCGCATCGAAACTGTTGGCGCTGCGGCCAAAGCCCGAGCTGTTGAGCGCGGGCAATTTTTCGTTTTCGAGGTAATCACGGCTAGGGTTGGGGAAGCCGATAAAGTCTTTAAAGCTGTGGTAACGCCCACCGGGGATCAAACATTCAGTCGAGCTGATGTTTAAATTTTCCTTTAGCATTTCAAGCATATGTTCGGGCATTTCTTTGTCGTATACCAAGCGCACGGGTTCGGCGGTCAGGCGTTTTTTCAAACCCTTGGTCATTTTTTCAAGCTGGGTCTGCTCAAGTTCGTCGGTAATATCGAACTCGGCGTCGCGAGTCAGCTTCATCGAATAGACTTCAATCGCATCGTACTCGAAGAAGGGACCAAAGAGATCGTCCACACAGTGGCGAATAATATTATCCAGCAGGATTAAGTATTTTTTCGCCTTCGATTTTTCGGCGGGTAACTCAATGAAACGCGGCACATTTTTGGTGGGCACTTCCACAAGGGCATATTGTCTGCGGGATTTAGTGAACAAACACACACACAGATAGGTGGCGTCGTCGTTGATATGCTTCACTAGGTCGCGATTGTTGTTGACGATAAGTGGCGCGATATGGCGTTTAAAATGATCGCGAAAATGTTTTTTAAGCCAGTTACTGTGGAACTCGCTTAATTGTTTTTCGTTGATTAACAAAATATTGCGGCGGACTAACTCACGCATCAGCTCGACGTAAATGCTGTCGAAACGTTCCTGCAATGCCATCACTTTGGTCTGAATTTTGGCCATTAGATGGCGGCTATTGCTGCGACCTTCCTGCAGCGCAGAGAGCAGAATTGAGCGTCTGACCGCGGCCACCCGCACCCGGAAGAACTCATCCATATTATTGGAGAATATGCCTAAAAAGCGCACCCGCTCCACGATCGGCACATTGGGATCACAGGCCTCCTGCAGCACCCGCTCGTTGAATGACAACCAAGAGATTTCTTTATCGATCGACAGTTTATCGGTATTCGGGGACACTGCACAGCTCCTTTAAGCAAGCGTCATGGCGCAATATACAATAGCATTCATCCATCGGAGTGCAATCAGATTTGCTACTGAAAAATGAAGGGATTTACAGACCATTTCCCCTTCAGGCGAAAGTGATATGCGCTCAAAGATACGAGCTGAATATGTCAGATTGATGACAAGTGTGACAGAAATGTGACTTTAAAATGAACTTGTATTTAGCCGCAAATTTACAAGGTAAAGCAGGGGAACTGTGCGGGGCTTCCTTTGGGATTGGGGCAAACTGTGTTACCTTGCTCGGCTTTTTGATTGTGGTTTGACTGTAGGGGTAAGCGGATGTTTGTCGGATTTGATTATGGCAGTGCCAACTGTGCCGTTGGGATCATGCAGGGAGATGACGTTTCACTGTTACCCTTATCGAGCGATTCAGCCTATTTACCTTCCACTGTGTATGCAATGGATAGAGAGCTCATTGCCGAGGCCGTTTACCGTGGCTTGCCGCAGGCGTTAAAAGCGGATTATGCCAAGAAGCGCGCCGCGCAATTGAGCCGCGCCCGTATGGTGCGCCATGAATTAGATCTCGATGCCGAAACCCAAGCGGTGTTTGTGGGTGAGCAGGCCGTGGCCGCTTATCTTGAAATGCCGGAAGAAGGTTTTTATGTCCGTTCGCCAAAATCCTTTTTAGGGGCGACGGGTCTTAGGCCTGAGCAAGTCGCCCTGTTTGAAGACATAGTCACCTTAATGATGCAGCACATTAAAGTGCGCGCCGAAGCCGTACTCGCTGAAAAGGGCGTCGCATCTGAGGGACAGACTAGCATTACCCATGCGGTGATTGGCCGCCCAGTGAACTTTCAAGGCATTGGTGGTGAAGAGAGCAACCGTCAAGCCGAGGCCATTTTAACCTTAGCCGCGAAACGGGCGGGGTTTGTCGATGTGGCATTCCTATTCGAACCACTGGCAGCTGGGATGGATTATGAGGCGAGTCTCAGTGCCGACCAAACTGTGCTGGTGGTCGACGTGGGTGGCGGTACGACCGACTGCTCCGTGGTCAAAATGGGGCCTAAGCACCAGGCGAGTTTCGATCGCAGTGCCGATTGCCTTGGCCACAGCGGCCAGCGGATTGGCGGGAACGATTTGGATATCGCGCTGGCGATGAATGCCTTTATGCCGCACTTTGGTTTAGGCTCGCTGATGAGTAATGGCAAACCTATGCCAAGCAATCCCTTTTGGAATGCGGTCGCCGTCAACGATATTAGCGCCCAGCGCGAGTTTGCCACCCTAAGCACTCGCAAACTGATTGATGAACTCATTAAAGAGGCCGAGCAGCCGCAGCTGTTAAAAAGATTGCTCAAAGTGCAGCAACAACAGTTAAGCTACCAAATTGTACGACTAGCCGAACGCGCCAAAATTGCCCTGTCTGAGGCGCAAACGACGCAGAGTGCGCTGGACTTTATTGAAGCATCACTTCGAGCCGAAGTGAGCCGCACGGGCTTTGAAACGGCGATCGAGCCTTCGCTCACCAAGGTAGAGGCGCTGATGCACCAAGCGTTGACTCAAGCGGCAAAGAGTCTTGCGGGCAATGGCTTAGCGCCAGAGGAGCTGTCCGTGGATGCCGATAGTCTTGAGTGCAAACCCGATGTGATTTATGTGACGGGTGGCACCGCGCGTAGCCCAGCGATTTACGCTAAAATCACTAGCCTTTATCCCGATACCCCAGTGGTCGTCGGTGACCACTTTGGCTCGGTGACGGCGGGATTAACGCGCTGGGCACAAAAGTGTTTTGCTCAATAGGGAAGGATGATGAATAAGGATAAACAGATGAAAAGAGTCAATAAGGCTTTGATGTCTTTGCTGGCCGTGACGCTGGCGGGGACGGTACTCTCGGGCTGTGGCGATGATGTCGGTAAAGTGAGCCTTGGGTTATTTACCACTAAGGATGTGATTATCGATGCCAAGCAGGATCCTAAAATCCCTGGGGTGACCTGCCATATTAGCCGTATCGAAGCGAACCTCGATTTTGCCGATCCTTCGGATATGGGCATAAGTTGCCGGCAAACGGGGCCGATTTCCGCCGCCGATATCGCCAACATCGATAAGAGCAAACACGGCGAAGTGGTCTTTACCGAATCTTTAAGCATTTTATTTAAGAGCTTAAAAGTGCGCCGAATTTACGATGCACCCAATCAAACCTTGCTGTATTTGTCCTATTCGACCAAAGAGACCAATGGTAGCCACAAACATGCCTTATCGACCGTGCCTTTATATGGTTCACAGGCGTGGATTGACCCCGCCATAAGCGCGGCGCAGCCAAAATAGTAAAGGTGGATTGAAGCCGAAGTAATACGATGGCGGGGCAAAATGAAGGCGGATAAGTTCCCGCCTTCGTTGTTTAACATATAAGTTGTTTAAGCTTTATTTGGCCTTGGCGGCGAGTACGGCATTAAAGCGCTCAAAGCCCGCGCTGAGATCGGCAATTAAATCATCGGGATCTTCTAGGCCAATATGCAAACGGATCAACGGCTTGCTTGCATCCCACTGAGTAGCGCTGCGGATTTTTTCAATCCCGAAAATTCCTAGGATCAGACTCTCATAACCGCCCCAAGAAAAGCCCATTTTAAAATGCTGCATATTTTCAACGAGCGCGGTGACTGCTTCTTGATCCCCTTGCTTTAACACGAAGGAGAACAGACCATTGGCGGCGCTAAAGTCTCGTTTAAAGAACTCATGTCCTGGGCAGGTATCAAAGGCTGGGTGACGTAAATGGTCAACCTCGGGGCGCGTTTTCAACCAGTTAGCCACTTTAAGGGCATTTTTCTCATGCTGCGCCATGCGCACGCCTAGGGTGCGTAATCCGCGCGTGGCGAGATACACATCGTCGGGGGAGGTCGTTTGCCCCAATAAATAACTGCGCTCACGCAGCTGTGGCCAGTGCTTTTCGTTGGCGGTCGCGGTGCCTATCATCACATCAGAGTGACCGACGATATATTTGGTCGCGGCTTGAATCGACACATCGACCCCCATCTCGAAGGGCTTGCTATTGATTGGTGAGGCCCAAGTGTTGTCTAGAATAGTCACCAATCCGTGTTCATGGGCGATACGGCAGAGGGTCGGGACGTCCTGCACTTCCATGGTGATGGAGCCGGGAGACTCTAAAAACAGCACCTTAGTATTGGGGCGAATAAGCGCGCGGATGCCTTCACCAATCAGGGGATCGTAATAGGTGGTCTCAATATTAAAGCCCGCCAGAATATGGCTGCAAAGATCGCGGGTTGGCTCGTAAACACTGTCGACCATCAGCAGGTGATCGCCCGCCTGTAAAAACGATAACAAAGCCGCGCTAATCGCCGCCGCACCCGAGGGATACAGCGCCGTGCCTGCGCCACCTTCGAGCTCACTGATCGCCGCCTGAAACGCAAAATGGGTTGGGGTGCCGCGGCGGCCATAAAACATTTCGCCATTGGTCTTGTTTTTGGCTGCGTGACGCATGTCTTCCATGGTGTCGAAGACGATAGTGGATGCGCGAAATACGGGCGGATTAATCACGCCCTTGGTCCATTTTTTATCTCGACCGACGCTGACGATTTGGGTGGCTAGCTGATGTTTATCTGTCATAGGGCTTACCTTGGCGAGTCAGTTTTTATGTTGTTATCCATTGTGATGGCCGTCATCTTAGCATCTGCCCGTGAAAATGGTAGGAGGCACACAGATGAGTTTGCCTCAAGTTGCAGAGGGTGGATTAGCTCAGCGGCAGGGTGACCAGTATATCGACCCCATCGTTTTCGCTGCGGTTGCGGGCCAAAATTTTCCCCTGGTGGAACTCGGTTACGAGCCGCGCAATATACAAACCTAGGCCGAGGTGAGGTTTGTCTTGGGCTTGATTGATCCGCACCGAGACCATGGAATCGAAGATCTGCTCCGACATATCCACTGGCAACTGCGGCCCTAAGTTACTGATAAGCAAAGTAGCTTGTTTGCCAACTTGAGTGAGAGTCACTTCAATCGCACTGCCTTGATGACAAAACTCGATGGCGTTGGCGATAAGTTTGTCCATCAATTGGGCGATGTATTCGGGCACGCCCTGCATCATTAAAGGTTGCTCGGGCACTTTGACGCTAAACTGCTGCTCAGGGTAGGTCATTTGATAGCCTTGCATACAGCCGCTCACCACTTGGGAAAGCGGAAACTTAGCCACATCGGCCTGAGTAAGGCTCTGCTCAAGGCGCGTCGCTTCACTCATATTGTTCAAAATCATGCTTAATCGGCTCACCCCTTCTTGGGCGCGATCGACGTACTTTTGCGTGTCTTTATCTAATGTTTGCAGATTTAAGTGCTCTAACGAGGAGCGCACCACTGCCACCGGCGTGCGTAACTCATGGGACAGGCGCGACGACATATTCTCTAGATAATGGGTGTATTGGCCTAAACGGCCGACAATGCTGGCAAAACTGCGGGATAAGTCGCCAATCTCGTCCCGTGCTTTGGAGGGTTTTAAATGGTTACGCACACGACCTTGGCTGTCGATAGCATTTTCGGCTTCATCACGCAGTTTGCGGATACGATTGGAAATACTCGAGGCGAAGAAAAACAGCGCTAAGGTGCCCATGCTCATAATGGTCAGGATCACGTTAAACAGTTTTTCCAGCGCGCGGTTACGCAGGGTGCGAATACCGTGGGTGGTTTCTTCGGCCACCACGGCGCCCATCACATTGTTATCAATCCAAATGGGGCTGGCTGCCGCAAGCACCACAGCCTTATTGTCTGGCGTCAGTCGCCAGGTCGAACTTTGTTGTCCTGCGAGCGCCTTTTGAATATGGCTGCCGTCGAGTTCGGTCGAGTCCTGCAGAGAATCTATAAAATCCTTAGGTGGTTTAGTGAGGATTTTATAGTAGAGCGGGTGCAGGTAGTCGCGCTGAAAACGTTGCCACATAGAGTTGCTGTTTTCATCATCGAGGGTGCGCGTCCAGACACTGTTGCTATAACGGATATCGCCGGACTTCGCGAGCACACGGCCGTGTTTGTCGACCACCCAAATTCGTGAGCTGTAGTGGCTCATCCCTTTGATAATGTTTTCAATTTCGGGTGATGGCACTAAGACTGTACCCAGTTTATCGACGGTATCTAAGGCGGAGGTGCCGACAACGGCAGTGATATCGCGGTACTTGCTGTCGTTGACATCGGAAATCGCAAATCCGAGTTTACTGCCCACCATATCTAAAGGGATACGCAGTTCGATATTGTAGCCCACATCCGTGGTGGCCCATTGTCCTTGAATCCGGACTTCGGGCGTCACGGGCACGGTTTGCTTAGGGTTGGCGGGCAGCTCGAAGGCACTGATCCAGCCAGGCTGAGTCGTGGCCACGATATAGCGTTTAAATTTATTGTCGGGGGCAAGGGTCGCAATCGACAGGTGATCGTTTCTATCAACGCTTAAGGCATTTTTGCCACGAAACACCACATTGGGATCGACCACCTGAAAAAAGGCATACAGATAACCATCGTACTGACCCACCATATGGGTAAAACTCAAGGTGAGCGGCGTACTGGGATCGGCGCGCATGATGAGATTCGCCTCGCCGTACTGGATAAATCTGTGCTGATATTCCTGCCATTCATTGAGTTTGCCATCGAGCAGGATCGCGCCCGCGAGGGGGTAAGCATAGAGATCGCGACTCTTTTCAACCTGCTTTAAAAAGCTGGCCTGACCGTCGAACAGCTTGGGCCGCTCATGTAAGGCGGTCGCTAAGGCTTGAGTTGTGCCCTCCAAGGTGCGTTCCTGACCGTGGCGCAGGTATTTTTCCATCTCCCACACATATTGGTACCCCAGCCAAGGTAGGCAGAGTAAAAACAGGCTAAGGCCAATAACTTTAGTGCGAAGACCGAAGGGAAAACGTGTCATAGAATGCTGGCTAATCTGCTACTTGGCATGGTTTAGACTAGGCTGTCCCAGCGATAGCCCATGCCGTAAACGGTATCAATACAATCAAATTCGGGCGCGGCGGCCATAAACTTCTTACGGATGCGCTTCACATGGGAGGTGATAGTGCTGTCATCGACAAAAATCTTCGCCTCTTGCATCAGCTCATGACGGCTACGGACATGCCCCGGGTGTTTGGCCAAGGCGTGCACCATCCAAAATTCGGTAACTGTGAGTTCAATCGGGATCTGGTTCCAAGAAACCTGCATCCGATTGGCGTCGATGGTGAGCGGCCCGCGCTCCAGTAAATTTTCCTGCGGCGTTTGACTGGTGGCTAACTCAGAGCGGCGAAACAGCGCGGCTAAGCGAGCGGTCAAATGGGGGAAACTCACTTCTTTGCTCAGGTAATCATCGGCGCCTAAACGCAGGCCGCACACTGTATCAAAATCGCTATCCCGCGCGGTTAAGAAGATGATCGGCAGCGTGTTTGACATGGCGCGCAGGGACTGACACAGCATAAAACCGCCGTCAATTTCATTGCCAAGGCCGATATCGATAATGGCTAAATCCGGCAGACGGGTATTAAACGCCAGCATGGCCGATGGCCTGTCGGCATAGGTTTGCACACTGTAACCGTGTTGCTGCAACACATCCTTGTAATTTTCGCGAATGGCCGCTTCATCTTCAACAATGGCGATACGTTTCATTAGCCATCTTCCTATTGACTGCTAGGGATAAGTTTTCGTGACTATACAGGAATTTATTTCTGAAAAAAGCTCCCAAATGCAATTGCCATTTTGTTGCCACAATTGATAGTCGCATTGCCATTTTCCATCCCCGCTTATGCCATGGCGCTTGTGTTTAATAAGCTCATTCCGTTTTACCCGCCGCGCTAATGACTTAGGCGGGTAAGCGCTGCACAAATCAAAAGGAATGAGATGATGAAAAAGACGCTGATTAATATCTTGGTACTGAGTGTACTCGCCGCGCCCCTCGCCAGCGTATCGGCAAGAGTATCTCTGCAAAATCAGCCCGTGCTCTCAGAGCCACAGACTGAGATGCTTGAGCAAGATGAGGATGATGGCGAAGCGCTGATAGGTCTTGGCGGTGGAGCGTTACTTGGTGCCCTAGTGGGCGGCCCCGTTGGCGCCATTATCGGCGGATTTACCGGCACCTTAATCGGTCAATCTGTATCCGATACTGACACAGTTAAAACCCAGCAACAGCATATTGCCTTGCAGCGCCAACAACTGGCGAGCTTATCGGCCAAACAACAGGCCAGCGAGCAACGCGCCGCCGAATACGCCTTAACCCAAAAGCAACTCGATGAGCTGCTCGCCGAGCAACAACAATTGTTAAGTGAGTTGGCGCTGGGCATGAATGTGCAGTTCCGTACGGGTTCGTCGGAGCTTGAAAGCCATTTTTTGCCCCAATTAGACAATGTCGCCAAGGTGATGAAGCGCTCGAGCGAGTCCAATCTCGAGCTGAAAGGTTATGCCGACCGTCGCGGTGATCTGGCCTACAACCAAGCGCTCTCGGAGCAACGTTTGTTAGAAGTGCGGGGATACTTAATTAAGCAAGGCGTAGCCCCTGAGCGGATCACCACCCAAGCCTTCGGCGCCAGAATGCCACTCAATGATCAGCAAGATAGTGAATCCGATGTGTTCGATCGCCGAGTCACTCTGACCATGCAGCCTAACCAAGGGCTGATGGCGAGCCGCGTGACCGAATAGTTCAACAATATCAATCGTATTCAATCAAGAGCAGGAGCCTTTGTGATGATCACAGGGAAAAGGGTAAAAGAAGTTTGTCAAACACTGGTGATGCTAGTGATAGGCGCCTCCATTTGTTGGGGGCTACCATTTGCGGTGTTAGCCTCACCGAACAGTGTGGGTACCTTATCGGCGCCGCAAAATATTGCCGCGACCTTCGATGAACACACGGCGAGCACATTGCCACCCTTCAGTTTCGACGATATCACCCAAGGGATGTTGGTGTATCAAACCGCCAGCGGCCGTTTAATGCCGTCCTTACCCGTGGACACGCAGGTGTCGATGCAGGTCTCGGGGTTAACCAATAGGGTGAGCGTAAAGCAGGTTTTCAGTAATCGAACCGGATTTGTCCTCAATGGCCGCTATCTGTTTCCTTTACCCAATGAGGCGGCGGTGGACTCACTGCGTTTACGCATTGGTGAGCGGATCATCGAAGGTCAAATTCACCCAAAACAGCAGGCAAAACAGATTTTTGAGCAGGCTAAAGCCGAAGGTAAACGCGCCAGTCTAGTCAGCCAAGAACGGCCCAATATGTTCACGACCGAAGTCGCTAATCTGGCTCCCGACGAGCAGTTGGTGGTCGAAATCAGCTACCAAGAAACTGTTCATTATGAAGATGGTCTCTTTAGCCTACGTTTTCCGCTGGTGGTGGCACCGCGCTATATTCCAGGCCTAACACTCGGTGGGAACAATAGTGAGCGCGTGACCAGCAGCCAAGTCTTCGATGCCGACCGGATTATTGCCCCGATCCGCGATGCCAATAGTGAGGCAGACCCTGTGCTCAAGGCTGATATTAAAGTCAAACTCGGTGAAGGTGTGGACAAATCAGCCGTCGTGAGTCCATATCATCCCATTACAATAGCGGAAAAACAGGGCCAACTGACGGCGGCCTTGGCTAATCGTGTACCCGCCAATCGTGACTTTGTGCTGCAATGGCGTCTTAAGCAGGGCACGAGTCCCGTGGCTTGGGTATTCAACCAAGCGGGCAAAACCCATGCGACGCAGGACGACAATGCAAGTGCGGATACAGGTTCAGCTGGCAATAGTAGCAATACAGATAGCTACAGCTTAGTGATGGTCCTGCCGCCCAAAGTCGAGGCGAGTGAACAACTTAACTTGCCCCGTGAGCTTATTTTAGTGATTGATACTTCGGGGTCGATGGCGGGGGATTCCATCATTCAGGCAAAAAATGCCCTGCGTTATGCGCTGCGCGGTTTAAGGCAACAGGACCGTTTTAACATTATCGAATTTAACTCCGATGTGTCTTTACTATCGCCAACACCACTGCCCGCGACCGCGAGTAATTTGGACAAGGCACGTCAGTTTGTGAATCGTTTACAGGCCGATGGCGGCACCGAAATGGCGCAGGCCTTAAATGCCGCGCTGCCAAGACAGGCGTTTAATACAGCTTCGGGTGAGGATAAGTCGCTAAGACAAGTGATCTTTATGACCGATGGTTCCGTCGGCAATGAGGCGGCGCTATTTGAGTTAATCCGCAATCAAATCGGCGACAACCGTCTTTTCACCGTAGGCATTGGCTCGGCGCCGAACTCGCATTTTATGCAGCGTGCGGCTGAACTTGGGCGCGGCACTTTTACTTACATTGGTGATGTGGATGAGGTGGAACAAAAGATCAGTCAATTGCTGGGCAAAATCCAGTATCCGGTACTCACCGATTTGCAGGTGCGCTTTGACGATGGCTCAGTGCCTGACTACTGGCCAGCACCTATTCCCGATCTTTACCGCGGTGAACCGGTGCTGATTAGCCTAAAGCGTCAACCACGTGAGCCTCAGGAACTCGTGATCTCCGGTCGTCAGGGCCATAAAAACTGGCAACAGTCGTTATCTTTACAAGCCAATGACGCAAGCCATTCCGCAACTGATGTAGCGCAGCCAGCAGCCGGGCTCGATTTACTCTGGGCGCGCAAACAGATTGCGGCGTTAGAGCTGAGTAAAAACGGTGCTAACGATGACAAGGTCAAGCAACAGGTCACGGCGCTGTCGCTGAACTACCACTTAGTCAGCCCCTATACCAGCTTGGTCGCGGTCGATTTAACCCCCATCACCAGTAATGTCATGAGCCGCGATGCGGTGGTGCGTCAGCATTTACCCTTGGGTTGGCAGCCTATGGGGGTTCTACCACAAACATCGACCTCGAGCCGTTTCGACATGCTCTTAGGTGGCGCAGTGTTACTGCTTGCCTTGATGTTAGCGCTGTCGATTCGTCGCCAGCAGCGGCAGCAACGCGCGCTGTCATTAGCGCTGAATACTTGAGTCATGTCTATGAGTATGCGCATGACTCAACAGATACAAATAGGGTTGCTGGTGGGATTGGTATTAATCGGCATCACATTGTTTGGAAAAGGATTCTATATGCAAGCGAAAGCACACTTTGCCCAATATTTGATTGAACAAGCCTGGGCTAAAACTTTAATCGATGGTCAGTCCCATAAACCTTGGTCCTGGGCCGATACTTATCCCGTGGCTAAGCTCTCCATCGAGCAGGCTAAAAGACCGAATCACTTCGATGGTCCGGCATCCAACGACAGCTTATATGTACTGGCGGGCGCATCTGGCCGTAATTTGGCCTTCGGGCCAGCCTTAGTGCTGTCGAGTTCGCCCGCTGGCACGCAAGGCAACACTGTGATTGCAGGGCATAGGGATACGCATTTTGCGATGTTAAATGGCATCAGTGTTGGACGCCGCTTGGTGCTGCAAACCGCGGCGGGCAAGGAGATTGTTTACCAAGTGGTGGCGACCGAAGTGGTGTACGAATCGCAAACTGAGTGGATGGCGCCAAGTGAGGATAATCGTTTAACCTTGATCACTTGCTATCCCTTCGATGCGTTGCAAGGGGGCGCTGAACTGCGTTTTGTGGTGCAGGCTATCCCGGTCGAGCCCGAGCCTACTGCGGTGCAATCCGCTGAAACGATAGTTACTCAGGCGAGGGTTCAAAAGGTGGCCTAGCGAGCAAGGATTTATTAAAGCGTGGTAAATAAAAAGGCAGAACCTGAGTTCTGCCTTTTTGTTCGGGTTAGTTGCTCATCGGCATCACCCGATTTCGACCTAAGCGTTTGGCTTCGTAAAGTAACATATCCGCTCTTTCAATCAGTTGGATCGCCACTTGTTTTTCCTGCCACTGGGCGACGCCGAAGGAGGCGGTGATATTTTCAATGCGTTGGTCTCTGCGTCTATCCTTAAGACTAAGTTTTTCAAGCCCACGGCGCATGGCCTCAGCCAGTTGCCTTGTTATGCGTAGTTGGCTTTTGGGCACCAAAATAGCAAACTCTTCACCACCAAAACGGTACAGTTTACTGCCATCTCGGCAGGCTTCTTGTAGACGCTTCGCAACGGCTTTTAATACTTGGTCACCCAGTTGGTGGCCATAGTTGTCATTAAAGGCTTTAAAGTGATCGATATCGACCAAGATAAGGCAGGTGCCCTCGGGGGCCTGCGCCAACATGCCGGCAATATCGGCATCGAATGCCCGGCGATTTAAACAGCCCGTGAGCGCATCGTAAAGTACATCTTTCTCTGTTTTTTCAAGCTTTTGTTTTAACGCATCAATCTCAGTCTGCGCTTTTTGTAGCTGAGTAGTGAAATACTCAGTGCTCGAGCGAATATTTTCGGATTCCTTCACCAAATTACGCACTAAATCCAGCACTTGCTCAACGCTGAGTGCACCTTCTTCGATGCCATTGAGTTTGGCAAAATTGTCGTTGATACAGGTTTGGAACTCAGTCGCATCGAGATTGGTATCCCGAATCGATTGCGACAGCTCGGTGGACATGGCCTCAAGGTTAAGTCGCATATCGCGCACATCCAACTCAATCGGATCGGCGACATACTGGCGGAATAACAACTCGCTGCTGACCGGCGGGCAAGTGTTGTAGTGGGCGATAACCGTATCGAGCTGGGCGTTTAACGCTGGGTTTTGTTCGCCCACGTAGGTATACCACAGGGCATAATTGATTGGCGTGGTGGGAATTTGATGCTTGAGCATTAAAGGCACCGCTTTTTTAAGATTCAAGGCTGCGGTTTGTAATAAATCTCGTGACATGGATACATCCCAATAAAAATAACTCGATAAACTTGGTATACCACATATGGGTAAACAGTTTTGCTCGTTAAATCCCGTTACAACTAATGCCCAAATGCAGGCTGAATTACCTGCCAAAAGCGTTGGGGGATATGATAGAGTTTATCGCTAAAATTAAATAATGATAATAACTTGGGAGAAAGTCTTGAAAAATTTCATCCTTGCCGGTGCCCTAGGTTCCTTACTGTCACTTCCTGCTATGGCCGCATCTTCCCTCAGTGACAGCATGGATCTCGGCCAGTATCGCACCGACGTCAAAACCTTAGCCAGTGATGCCTTCGGCGGCCGTGCGCCCTTATCTGAAGGCGAGCAACTGACGATTGATTACCTTGAGAAAGCCTTTAAAGAGATGGGGCTTAAGCCGGGGTTTGGCGACAGCTATTTGCAGGCGGTACCGCTGGCGAAAATTACCGCCGATCAAAATATGCAACTCGATATCGGCGGACTTAAGTTTGCTAATGGCAGCGAATTTACCGCCAGAACTCAGAGAATTAGCGATAAAGTCAATTTAAATAATAGCGATGTTGTGTTTGTCGGTTATGGCATTAATGCACCTGAATATGGTTGGAATGACTATCAGGGCCTCGATGTCAAAGGCAAAACCGTGATTGTGTTAGTCAATGACCCAGGTTTTGCAACTCAAGACCCCAAGGTCTTTAAAGGCAATGCCATGACCTACTATGGCCGCTGGACCTACAAATACGAAGAGGCCGCGCGTCAAGGCGCCGAAGCCGTATTTATTGTCCATGAGACGGCACCTGCCGCCTATGGCTGGGGAGTAGTGCAAAACTCCAATACAGGCACTAAATTCACCTTGGTCGATGCCAATAATAATCAAGGGCAGGTGGGCGTGATGGGCTGGGTGCAACATGATGTTGCCAATAAGATTTTTGCCAAGGCGGGCATGGACTTCGATACCTTAAAGCAACAAGCCGCTAAGCCAAACTTTAAGGCCATTCCCTTAAAGCTCAAGGCCAATGTCAGTTTAAACAATACGATTGAACGCGCCGAATCCCACAATGTGGCGGCACTGTTGCCGGGCAAGAGCCGCCCCGATGAAGTGGTGATGATGCACGCCCATTGGGATCATCTAGGTACAGTGATTGAAGATGGCAAGCCAGAGATCATCAATGGCGCCGTGGATAACGCCAGTGGTGTGGCGGGCGTGTTGGCGCTGGCGCGTTACTTTGCCAAACAAGCGCAAACTGCGCCGCTTGAGCGTTCAATTCTGTTTAGTGCCTTTACTGCCGAAGAAACTGGCTTGATTGGGGCACAGCACTTTGCTCAGCATCCAAGTGTACCGACTAAAAACATCGTCGCCTTTTTGAATATCGACGGCATGAATATGAACCAAGGTGTGGATTATATTCTGCGCTATGGTGAGGGCGTGTCTGAGTTAGAAACCTATTTGGATAAGGCCGCGAAGGCGCAGGGGCGTGTCGTGAAGGGCGATCCAAGACCACAAAATGGTTTGATGTTTAGATCGGACCACTTCGCGCTGGCCCAGCAAGGTGTGCCTGGCTTGTTATTTATGAGCCTTGGGGATACGGATCCTGACTATATTGCCCACAAATACCACAAAGGCGCCGACGATTATGATCCTAACTGGACCCTCGAAGGGGTGAAACAGGATTTAGATCTGATGGCCAGCATGCTAACGACCTTAGCGAATGGAAAAGATTGGCCACATTGGCTAGAGGCCTCGGACTTTAAGACCAAGCGTGAGCAAGACGGTCGTAAAAAGTAATCATATAAAACGCAAAAAGGACGCTAAGGCGTCCTTTTTTATGCTTATCAATCAGTTAGAAGGTATAACTGACTGAAAGCATCGGGCCGATAAAACTGTAGTAAATGTTGTAGTCGGCGATTTGGGTATCTTTATTCGGTGATTTTTGGGCGATATCCACATCGACTTTGTAGTAGTTGTAGGCCACGCTCATGCGCCAGTTATCGGTGATATTGGCATCGATGCCGAGTTTGACATCTACCAGCTCACCCTTTACATCATTGAGTTTAATGTAGAAATATTGGGCGTGAGTCGTCAGCTTCCAGCCAGGGATAAATTCATAGTTGGCATAGACGCCAAAATCCGGCAAAGGTGCGGTGACATTTTCATCGACGATGCGGGGAATGGCTTGGCTACCACAGACATTGTTCAGTAGCTCAGAGGCATGACAGACGCCGATAACGCCTTCAAAACCCGTTTTGATAAACATAGTGTGCAAACCGAGGGAGAAGCCCACATCGTAATCGCTACCTTGGATGGCATCGTAACCGTAACCCACGCGCAGAATATCAATATTTAAGGTGGAGTTGAGTCGGCCACCGGCCTTGATATCGTAAATGGTGTCGTTGATTTCAATTTGAAAGGGTTTGGATAAGGCTTGCGTTTCGGCGTCGCGGTGCAGCTGTTTCCAGTCGAGGTAAATATTATGCCGCTCGTTAAAGTGATAATTGACTTCAACAAAGGGTAAAAACTCATTCTCGGCCAGTTGTAGATCGGATTCATAGTCTAAGGTGAAGTTGTTCCCCGTGTTCGGGTTTGTCACCTCCATATTGGTATCAGACTGTGAATAAAATCCCCCTAGCTCAAGGCTCAGTTCGCCCGCCAGCACAGGGCTGCTGCCGAGTAGGGCGATCACTAGGGGTGTTAGACGAGTGGAAATCAACGTTACTCCAGTATTTTTCTTATTATATCCAGCGATAACATCAGACTTTAGTGCCATAAGCTATGGACATTTGGAGTGTAACAGCAAATTTCAAAATGTGAATAAAATGTTTTAAAAATTGCGTTATTTCGTGATTTAAAACAAAAGTAGTACGGCTATTTGGCTTGGTATGGCGAGCTTGTGGCAGGGATCACGGTAATTTGCATCTTGGTGATTTGTGAAGAAAATGTATGGTTCAGCCAAAAAAAGCGGCCCAGTAGAGACTGAGCCGCAGATAAGAGCTTAAGGATATGCAGTGCTAGTTAGTTGCAGATTTGGGCTCAGACGTACTGACGTCTGCCGCGCTGACCTCGGATCCCAGCGCCTGAGCTGGCTGTGGCTCGCTAGCTTTATCGTCCTTGTTAAACATGCCTAAACGGATGCGGATAAAGTGCAGAATTTGCGCCGCAATATCCACGTTTAAGCAGGATTCCAAGCCTTCGAAACCGGGGGATGAGTTGGCTTCACAGATTTTGTAGTGGCCGTTATCGAATAACAAATCGATACCCGCCACATCTAAATCCAGAATATTGGCTGTTTGTGTCGCCAACCATTCGATTTCAGGTGTGATCTCGAAGGGGCGCGCCGAACCTCCCGCGCTAACATTGGCTTTAAAGCTGTCTTCTTGACCACGGCGCTCATAGCAGCCGGCTACGCGTCCACCAATGGTAAATACCCTGAGATCGCGGCCGTGACTGTTAGCGATAAACTCCTGCAGAATGATGTTGGCGTTTTTATTGGTCGCCTCGATTAATTGCATTAAGTCATCAAACTCACGGGCCTTATGGGACAAAAACACGCCGCTACCCTGTGAACCCGAGAGGGTTTTAATCACTACGGGAAAACCTAAATGGCGTTCAACCAGTTCGATATCGACGGGGAACTTCACCAACATGGTTTTGGGTGTGGGCAAGTTCTTCTCGGCCAGTAATTGCTGGGAAAAGAGCTTATCTTTAACTATTTCAATGGCTTTAGAAGGATTTAAGCAGTACACCCCTAAACGTTCTAAATGGCGAATGATCGCCAACGCAAAGTAAGTGGTGCCGGAGCCCATTCTAGGGATGATAAAATCAGGTAATTCAACGGGTTGACCGTTTAACAAAATACTCTTGTTGTCTTCTCTCGTCACGGTGAGATCGAACTCATCCGGAGCATACACTTCTAACTCAATATTGTCGGCCTTGGCAGCCGCCAATAGACGTTCAATTTCATACAATTCAGGTTTTAGCTGAGTCGCGGTTTCTTTATATAAAATCCACCCACGCATTTAATCGCAAACCTTCATTTTCATTCTTTATCCTCGGGTTCAGCTTCATCCTGAACATCATCGTCAATTTCGACATCCACATCGAATGCCGCTTCGGGCTCGGCCTCAGGTTTAGTGGGGGGCAAATGTACTGTGCCAACCACGGCATAAAAGGGTTTACCTAGGGCGAGTTTGCGGTACTTTAACCAGATCTGCTCTAACAAGCTACTGGGAGCGATGTTTCCTTTGATGACTTCGACAAATTGCGCTTCATCGGCAGTGACAGGGAGTGTCTTACCTTCGTCGAGATTTTTCATGGCATGGCCATGTATTTCAAGCAGTTCGGCTTCTTTACTGGTGAAGTCGCCACTGCGCTTAAAACCTTTCGGGAAATTGGCATCGTCATAAAAACGTTTATGGGATACAAAGCTGGCAGCTGAGCCGTTCACCGTCTCAGAACCCTTGTTAGCGTTTGAAAAAGACTGTTCAGACATGGCTGTTACCTTCTAGTTTTTGATATACAAAGATTTGCAACTGGAGTATTGGCTAGTATTATTGATTTATAAATCAAAAAAATTTGCCAATGTTGGTCAAGAATTTTTATGGATACCGATTTACTTAAGACCTTTTTGGAAGTCTCCCGTACCCGTCATTTTGGCAAGGCCGCGGAAAATCTTTACCTTACCCGCAGCGCGGTAAGCTTTCGGGTAAAACAGCTTGAAAGCATTCTTGGCGTCGCCTTATTTGAGCGCCAACGCAACAATATTCAGCCCACTCCGGCGGGGGAACGTATGCTTGGGCATGCTGAAGCGGTATTAACCGCTTGGGAGCGCGCCAAGCAGGATGTTTCCCTCAGTCAGTTACAATCGACTCAACTCGCCATTGGCGCAGGCCCCAATATCTGGGATGCCTATTTGCAAGGGCATTTACAGCATTTGCATGTGGGATTACCTGGTGTAGCTCTGCGGACCGAAGTGTTGCCATTAACTGTGATGACACGGCAATTGATGGATCGCACCCTTGATTTGGCGATTTCCTTCGACCCACCCAAACTGGACCAATTCGAACTGGTGCAATTAGGCCAAATTAATCTTCTGTTGGTGTCCAAGACCATGGATGTGGCGGTGAACGCGGTGCAGGCCGGCCAATATGTCAAAGTGGATTGGGGCACGGCCTTTAATATCCTGCATGCACAGGAATATGCCGCCTTACCCGTGCCGACCTTACATACCAGTTCGGCCCGTATCGCCTTGGATTTTATCTTGAATAACGGTGGCTGCGCGTTTTTACCCGAGCATTTGGTTCAGCCACTGCTGAATCGCGGCGAGCTGCATTTAGTTGCGGGAGCGAGCGCCATTTCGCGCAGTGTGTATGTTGCCTATTGGGCCGAGAATGACCGTTTAGAGCAAATCAAACAGGCAATTGGCTTTTTAGCCGATAAGTCAGCTGATATACGTTAATCTGTAACAGCCGCATATAAAAAACGCCTTTGGGAGATATCTCAAAGGCGTTTTTTAAAGCAGAACAATCAGTTAAGCAGTAACACTTCACTTTGTTAGGTAAATGCGCTCGTTATAGATTGCTAAATCAAGGCATTTAATCAATAGCGTATTAAATAAATAGCGTATTAAATAAATAGCGGTAGCAGCACGACTAACCACGTGATACCGCAGAGCGCTAGACTCATAAATACCGCGGCAGAGGCGATATCCTTTGCTTGACCACTGAGGTGATGGATTTCACTGCCAACACGGTCAACCACGGCTTCAATCGCCGAGTTCAATAACTCAACAATCAACACGATAAACAAGGTTAAGATCAACATCAGTCGTTCCATGGTGCTGATATCGACCAACAGTGCGACGGGCAGCATGACTACGGCCAGCATCAATTCCTGTCTAAAAGCGGCTTCGTGGATCCAAGCGGCTTTTAAGCCCTTCATCGAAAATCCCGTCGCTCTAAAGATGCGTTTAATACCGTGGTTGTTTGCTGGTTTCATAATAATTCCATCGACTTGGGCGATTGTTCGCGAAGCATTTACCCGTTCAAACCGCCTACGACTCGCGTGTTAACATTTGAACGAGCTTAAAAAAGAGGCCGCAGTATAGCCGGATAACTTAAGCGTATAAATAGCTAAACCGACAAATTCGCAGTCCTGCTAGGGTGTTACCGGACTGTGGTCGTATTCGCGGCGAATAAATCTAAAGACTAAGCTTGAAGCTCAATACCGCTTTAATAAAGAGGCAAAGGAATGACTCTTACAACTCGCTTACCTTTTTTAACATTTGCATTTGTGTTGCGTGTCGCTGTTTTCTTCGGTCTTTACTGCGGAATTTGTGGCTTATTCATGGCTGTGAGTGATGCCAATCCCCAAGCACCGAATATTCAATTAGCGACAGAGTTTTCAAAGGAGAAGAGTGCCCACATCCGTGATTTTCTTGTCAGCGAAAAACTCGATGGTGTGCGCGGTTATTGGGATGGCAAACGCTTAATGACTCGTCAGGGCAATCCCATCTTAGCGCCTCGTTGGTTTACTGCGGATTTTCCGCCCACCCCGATGGACGGTGAATTATGGCTCGGGCGAGGGCGGTTTGAGGCCATATCAGGGCTGATTCGCCAAGCGTCAGCGAATGAGAGCGAGTGGCAGAATGTGCGTTTTATGGTGTTTGATTTACCCAAGGCGCAAGGGAGTTTTGCAGCGCGGTATCAGCAGATGCATACTTTGATTGCAGGTAAATCGGTTTACCTGCAAGTGATTGAGCAAGTGAGCGTAGAGAGTGTCGAGGCGCTGTATCAGAAATTAGACACCTTAGTGGCTCAAGGTGGTGAAGGCTTAATCCTGCATCGACGCACGGCGTTATATACGCCGGGTCGTAATCCTAACGTGATGAAGTTAAAGCCCTATTTAGATGCTGAGGCCAGAGTGATTGGCCATATAGCGGGTAAAGGACAGTTTGCCGGGCAACTGGGCGCATTGAGAGTGCAAACAGCTGATGGCCGTGTTTTTAGTATTGGCACGGGTTTTAGCTTGGCCGAGCGTCAGCATCCGCCCGCGATTGGCACACTTATCACTTACAAATATCTTGGATTAACCGTCAATGGCTTACCGCGCTTTGCGAGCTTCTTGCGGATAAGAAGTGACATGCCGCCAGAGAATAAAGAATAGGTTGCGAAATTGTTGAATTTTGATAAAGATCGAATGCTTAACAACAGTTTTGCCGAGTATCGTATTGATTATTAATGGGCAATCATATCAAGGAGTGAGATTTGGTCGACGGTCAACATGGATTAACCCTTTGGAAGCTGCGTGTGCGGCAAGCCTTGACTGTGCCTCAATGGCTTAAACATCCATTCGTGACGCTTAAGCAATTTTGGCAGAGCTTAAATGTCGCCCAGCGTTGTTACCTGTTCGCGTTACTGACGTTAATGGTATTCCAACCCGAAATTTGGATTGCCGCCATCATCACCGCTATCGCCTTGATTATTGAGTTTTGGCCCAAATTTGCCATGGCTTGGCATACGCTGGCGGGCAAAGCCATTTTCCTGCTGTTTTATGCGGTTATTGCTAACTTTGCCTTAGCTGCGAGCGGCAGTGTGGTGAACGAAATAACCGGTGTATCGGCCTCGCATTTGTCCTACACCCATAACTTTGCCATTTTGCTGTATCTGCCGATTTGGTTTGTGTGTATCTCCATCCTTGCCTTACTCCTGCTGCAATTGGTGATCCCTTGTTATTTGTTTTTCCATATCGGATTGCGGATTTTAGGACTTGAGGCACATCCACTGGGCAGTAAAAAACGATTTGTGGTGACAACCGCGCTAGTGCGTATGATTCTGTCTGTGGTGTTGTTATTAAACTTGGTTGCGATTACCGATGGTGAAAACTGGGTAGGGGATTTAGCCAAGAAAACCCAAGCGTTGAAACATGATTCGATAGATAAAAGAGTGGTTAATGAAGGCGAAACCATTCTCAAAGCCGAAGATAGTATTGAACAAGCGGGAACTGAACTCACGCAGCAGCCTAATCAAACCGACACCACAGAAACACTTAAGGCCTTTGGTCATAGCTATTACAAAGGGATCCGCGATTTAATTGCCTTGTTTGCCTATAAATTTGAAGCCGATGGTCGCAGTCGTTGTGATAAATTGGCCGACTCAGTGGTGATTGAGCTAAATGACTATGAAATATTGGAAATTACCGAGTCTGCCCATGAGCAGTATGGTTACCATTTTGAAGTCAAAAAATGTATTTCCCCCGCCTTTGGTCAGATGGCATCAACACCTAAGTAGCAACACGAGAGGATGTTAAGTTGTTAGAAGATAAAGCGTTAGCAAAAGATCAGCATGTACGACGTATCTTAATGGTCTGCATGGGTAATATTTGTCGTTCGCCCACCGCCGAGGCCGTTTGCCGCGCTAAAATTCGCGAGCGCCGCCTTAATATCGAAGTCGATTCGGCGGGCACTATTGATTACCACCAAGGGGATCTCCCCGACAGTCGCGCTATGGCTGCGGGTAGAAAACGCGGCTTGAGTTTTGAGGGTATACGAGCGAGACAAGTAATTGAGGCCGATTTTGAGCATTTCGATCTTATTTTAGCGGCAGATAATAGCAATCTTGCAGATCTACGCCGCCGTTGCCCACCCGAATACCAATACAAATTAAAGCTGATGCTGTCCTTTGGTGATTGCGACACGGATGAAGTGCCCGATCCCTATTACGGTGGTACGCAAGGATTCGAATTAGTCCTCGACCTACTCGAACAGAGTATGGACGCTTTATTAGACCAGTTAGCCGGACAAACAAATGGGAAGAATAACGATTAAGTGCAATTGGAATAAAGTGTTATTGCCCCATTATGTGTTTCGAGCGAAGTAACACATACTTCTTCTAAGCCTCATCTGATTTACTTTTCGTAATACCAGTAATGTGTCTTTACGAACGGGGCTAAAATTTGAGTGCTCATTTTTTGTTTAAGCGGATAATAATCTATAGTGGATGGGGTTGATGAAACTATCAGTGGATGGACAGAAAGCATTTTCAAAACTGTTAATGGAGCTAGCTCGCTCACATAAAGTTTGGATAGATGACCCTAACGTTTACTACCAAGAGATGCAAAAGGACAATTTAATATTTACATGCATTGATGCTCCTAATGACTTAAAGGATGAAATGAGGGCGAAATGGAAAAGTCAGGAACCTTGCATTTACCAGTTGCATCATACAGCGAGTTCCCTATCTCTCGTTAGAGAATTAGCAACGCTTATACATAAGGGGCACCTAAACTGTTTACCATATGAACTAAACCCTATTATAGAAGCGATAGCGTATGAGTATGTTAATTCTGTTCTGGATGGCTTTGCTCGAAGTATTATGCATAACGAAGAGCAATTCGATGTTCGGTTTCAAACATTAAACGAAATTGTATGTCGTCGAGTGTCTGCCTTCAAAAAGGAATTTACTCCTTCTGTTTTTCAGTTCCCAGTAACGATATTTAACTTGAACAACAAGTTACGACTAAGCAAAAGCATCCAATTGCTACCTGTAGACGAAAGTGACTTGACAGAAAGGCAGCTAACACAATTTAAAGATACAAGGACATTTGCCTATAACTATTATCTTGAAGTCTCGGTACAAACACAATGCAGTAATAGTTTTGCACTACAACTGGCAGAAAAAGCGAGAAATACTACTTATAACGCATTGAAACTTTTAGCCACCCGATTATCACCCAACGCAATTCCACTACTGGCGTCCAATGATAGAAATAGTCACCTATTTGACTTTTACAGATCTGGAAAAGACAGAGAAAATATGAGCAATACGACTACTCGTAAGTTTCACTCTTTCCAGTTCAATTCTGCACTATTTTGGGGAGCCTTTCATGAGGGTAGAGCTACAGAAGCAAACCTTATAGACACCGTATTGCAGATCCCTGAATTGCTTTTGACCCCTCACTTTTCTAGTCAGAGGGTCGTAGAGCGTTTAGAACGATCTTTGCTATGGTATGGAGATGCCACTACAGAGCCTAACTTATATCAGCAAATACAAAAGCTAGTCAGTTCAATGGAAGCCTTGGTCAACTTTCATGATGGTGATCTTACAAAGTTATTCAAACAAAGAGTTACTCATTTAAATATTACTCACAGTGGGCTTAGTGATTTAATTGAAAGTAAAGCAACACAACTCTACAAAGCACGTTCAAAAATCGTTCATGGCTCATCAGTCGATGAGAGATTGGATTTTTGTGCTATTGATTTTTGTTCGGAAACATTACTAAGAGCTATCTACTATTTTTCTCTCTTTGGCTTTGAAGAAACAGGCTTTAGCAAAAAATTACCTGCTTTCTTGGATGAGTTGCCAACCCGTGTAGAACTACGGTGTGATTAATTAATACAATTACAAGCGGCAGAGGGCATGTCAGCACGACCCCTTCGTAACACGCTTTTGTCCCAAAGCTTGCAGAGTGAGATTATTAAGTCTAAAGATTACGACAATGTTAAATAGTTGAGCCATGGTGATTAGCGAGACGACCACCCCAACGCCGCTTTTTGGCATCCATGCCATCGCGGCATTCGTGAATCCATTCACATCTGATGGGGCGGCCCTGCATCCAAGGAAGGACTTGAACAACATCCCTGTTTAACGGCAAGTTCGCCATCTGATAGGCTGGACGCCTGAATGTCGTGCAATGCAGCGACGCATGAGAACGACCATGGCTCTCGTTCATAAACTTAGAAATCCTATATTTCTATTCACCGTGTCGTTGAGCAAATACCATGGTTCGCCCTTAAATATGGTCTGCATTGAATAACCAAGTAATGATATTAGTTTTTCAATATTTAACGCTCTTCTGTCCCATTTCATGCTGATGGATTTATCTACAATGGATGATCTACTTTAGTGTTTTCATCCCTAGGTGGTATTGGCGCCAATGGGATTTATCCGTATCTTGCTTTGGATATTTGGCTCATTCTAAGGGAGGTATTATGGCCGAAATTAATGCGATATCTGAGGACATTCAGAAAGAACTCGAACAGTTAGCTCAAAAAGGGCTCGCATTACTCAGCTTGTCGGAGCAAACATCGCCGCAGGAGATAGTGGCGGCGATTACGGAACTGACGCGTGACTATCGGGCAAATCAACGAGTGATGGATGATGATGTGATTTACGCACTCGGGGCCTTGCTTGGCTGGCAATATGTAAAAGGGCTCAACTGGCACTGGGGCTCAGTCGTTTGGGACTTTGATGAAGCCAACGGCGCCATTGGGGTATTAAATCACGATAACTCCTTGTTCAATAATCCGATTGGCTGGATGGACAATATTATGACTTCGGAGGGGGGAGTGCCCTTTATGTTAAGTTACAACATGATAGCCGCAGGCCAAGCCCCTGTGTTCGTGCCCAATAGTGCCTCTGGTTTGTACTGATGGAATAGCCCGTAAGCATAAATGGCTTAATGCTTATATTATCGCTAATAGACGCTTGCCAACCTCGCAGTAAATTTTGCCGTAGATTAAGTGAGATTGCCTAGCGAACCATGAATACGTGGGGCAAATAAAAAGCCAGCGCTAAGGTGGCGCTGACTTATCAGTCAAACTGAAGGCTGTTGATGCATACTGTAAAGCGATTTTTTAATCTAAATAATCAATTTAATTAATCACTTAAATTAGTTGCTTTAGCGCCTGTAGCTCGGTGAGACTTGCACGCAACAATTAAAAACAGCGCTTAAACGTTATGTCGTTTACCTGAGCGTTTCAGTTTTTCCGCTTCTAACTTAGCGGCCTTTTCGGCGGCTTTTTCAGCCAGAATGCGTTCCACTTCGGCTTTTTCGATTTCAGCCATCGCTGGGGTTTCGAGGGATAACAGGCCAATTCGACCTGAGCGGTAATCGTGTAACACCACTTCCGAGGCTTTATGCAAATCAATTCGGCCACCGGGGCGGAGTGCGCCGCGTTTACGGCCAATTTCCTCGAGTAACGCCATATCATCCTGAGGTAACTCGCTGATGTTATAACGCTCGCAAATTTCCTTCGGGTACGCCTTTAAGAAATAACCTGCGGCAAACAGTGCCACATCTTCGTATTCCATGGCGGTATCTTTAATGGCACCTGTGATGGCAAGGCGATAGCTACTGGCTTCGTTATCGACTTTAGGCCATAAAATTCCTGGCGTGTCCGAGAGCACAATGCCGTTACGTAGGTTAATACGCTGCTGGCTTTTGGTGACGGCGGGCTCGTTACCGGTTTTAGCGATAACACGACCTGCTAACGTATTGATAATGGTGGACTTACCCACGTTAGGGATCCCCATGATCATAGTGCGAATGTCCTTTTCGGTCTTATTGCGACTCGGCACTAACTTACGGCAAAGATCCGGCAGCATTTTCAACATACCCGGTTGCAGCGTGGTAATCGCAGTCGCTTTTACCCCTTGTTCACGCTCAAGGTATTCAATCCATTGGGCGGTGATGTCAGGATCGGCTAAGTCTGATTTATTCAGTAGCTTGATACAAGGTTTGTCGCCGCGAAGCTTTGACACCATGGGGTTTTCACTACTGTAGGGAATACGGGCGTCCAGCACCTCAATCACCAGATCGACCTGAGGCATAGCCTCTTCGATCTCTTTGCGTGCCTTGTGCATGTGCCCCGGATACCATTGAATTGCCATGATAGCGCCTTGTTCTTAATGACCTAAAGACGGCTATTCTACCTTGAAGGCGACGAATGTCATAAAAAAAGCGCCCGAAGGCGCTTTAATTGCTTAATCTTGATGCGAATTTGAGCTTATCACTCATTTCGCTGACGCGTAGTTGAAATTACAGGACGCCCAGCTCGCGCAATCTTTCCATTAAGTAGCTGTCGGCGGTATAACGCTCAGACAGCACTACCGAAGGCTTAGGGTGTAAGAATAAGGGCAGTGAAATACGCGACTTAGTCTTATCCGTGCCTTCTGGGTTAATCACGCGGTGTGAGGTCGATGGGAAATAACCGCCCGAGGCTTCCTGCAACATATCACCAATGTTGATGATAATATTGCCAAAATCACTTGGCACATCTAACCAAGAGCCGTCTTTAGCTTTGACTTGCAGCCCTGGTTCGTTGGCCGCGGGTAGCACAGTGATCAGGTTAATATCTTCGTGGGCCGCAGCGCGGATAG
Source organism: Shewanella mangrovisoli (assembly GCF_019457635.1). NCBI lineage: Bacteria > Pseudomonadati > Pseudomonadota > Gammaproteobacteria > Alteromonadales > Shewanellaceae > Shewanella > Shewanella mangrovisoli. Next base: position 2,691,153 of record NZ_CP080412.1, on the reverse strand, counting down.
CGCCCATTTCTTCATCGCCCGTCATCGGAGGGTAATGCAGAATGCGCAGCAAAGTTTTGTGGCTGTCGGCAATCATTGCTGGCAGCGGGATAGAGAATTTGGCTTTCACCTTGTCTGGCGAGTAGGTTTCAATCCACTCTAACAGTTCAGAGGCCAGTGCATTGGCTTTTTCATAGTAGGCCAGAATATTGGTACGCAAAGAATCTGGAATACGACCCCAAGGGTACACGTGGTAATACTCTTTGATGTCTTTAACCGTGTGACCTTTTGCGGTTTCAGAAATCGATGCGGGGAAGAAGCCATCGTGGGTTTCACGATTGAACATAAACTCGTTCTTAGCGTCAGAATTGAAAAAGGCTTGCCACTCAGCGTAAATGCTTTCGACCAGCTCTTTATCGATAGGGTGGTTAGAGAGCACACCAAAGCCCGTTTCACGTAGGGATTCGACAAAGCGTTTGGCGCTATCGGCTGCGCGATAATCAATGGTTTCTAATTTCATATTGTTTCTACTTGTTATATATAGTTGTTAACCAAACACTTTCTAAGGATAAAGGTAAGGAGTCATTGCCACTTATCTCATTATCGGTATGGTGAGCTAAGCCCTAGTGCAAAGCGGCCAAAAAAGAAAGCATTTGGGTAGAGAATTGACCCGCAGCAAGTGTAGCTTTGCACTCTGCTTGGTGCAAACACTCAAGACGATGGACTGAGGTTACTGCTGAATTTTCCTCCAGTTATTTAAGCATTGGCTCAATCAACAGGATTTTATCGACTAAAGCGGCTACTATGCCAAAAAGCCAATTCAGGCCGAGGCGCAATAAACCTAAGGAATAAACGGTCTTATGCAGGCGAATACCTTAGGAGCTAAAGGAGACTTTTATGAACAAACTGACTGATTTTGAACGCTATGTCATAGAAGAAAAGGGCACTGAACGTCCCTTTAGCGGTGAGTACTATAAACATGACGCCAAAGGCGTGTATTTGTGCAAAAAATGCCATGCGCCTTTGTATCGCTCAGAAGATAAGTTTAATGCCCACTGTGGTTGGCCAGCCTTCGATGATGAAATTCCGGGCGCAGTGAGTCGTCATGTTGACGCCGATGGTCGCCGTACCGAAATCGTCTGTAGTCAGTGTGGCGGCCATTTAGGCCATGTGTTCGAAGGGGAATATTTAACGCCGAAGAATATTCGTCACTGCGTTAACTCTGTCTCCATGCTGTTTCAAGCGGCCGATGAGGTGACAACATCGACGCATAAAACGGCCTTTGCGACCTTTGGTGCGGGCTGTTTTTGGTGTGTTGAAGCGATTTTTAAGAGCCTTAAGGGCGTGCTGAATGTCAGTTCAGGTTACTCGGGTGGCGAGGCGAGCGATGCCGATTATAAGTCGGTGTGTTCGGGATTAACCGGGCATGCTGAAGTGGTGCACATCGAATTTGACCCCGCGCAAATCAGCTTTACAACGCTGCTGCAGGTGTTATTTGAGAGTCACGATCCCACCACGCTTAATCGACAAGGCAACGATAAAGGGCCGCAGTATCGCTCGGTCGTCTTTGCCCATGATGCGGCGCAGATTGAAGAGACTAACGCCATGATTGCCAAATTAACCGAGGCAAAGGTATTTGATGCGCCGATAGTGACCCAAGTGGTGGCCTTTGAGTCATTTTATCCCGCTGAGGATTACCACAATGATTATTTCGCCCTGCATGGCGAGCAGCCCTATTGCCAAATTGTGGTAAGGCCAAAGGTTGAGAAGATCAGAGCCCTTTTTGCCGAGCTACAAGCATAAGCTTAATGTGCGAGCAAAATGACGGATAAAAAACGCCACCGATAGGGTGGCGTTTTCGTTAATTGCTTGGCTGATAAGCTTAAGACTTAGCGAATTAGCGGGATTGCGCTAACCACTCGGCATATTGTTTCGCGTAATAACTGACAATTAAATCGGCGCCGGCCCGCTTTAACCCGATAAAGGTTTCGGTGACGACGGCGCGCTCATCGAGGGCGCCCGCCAGTGCGGCAAACTTAATGCCGGCATATTCGCCGCCGACTTGATAAGCCGCTAAGGGAAGGTGGGTTTCCTGTCTTAGGCGACTTAACACATCCAAATAGGGCGTGCCGGGTTTCACCATCAAAATATCCGCGCCTTCCTCTTCATCGAGCAGCGCTTCGAGCAAGGCTTGGCGACCATTGGCGTAATCGAGTTGGTAGCCTTTACGGTTTCCGCTAAGTTCACAATCCACCGCGGCCCTAAAAGGCCCATAGAAGGATGAGGCGAATTTGGCTGCATGGGCCAAAATGGCAATGTGCTCAAAGCCTGCCTCATCCAGCCCTTGGCGAATGGCTTTAATCTGGCCGTCCATCATCGCCGATGGCGCCAGCATATCGGCTCCCGCTTTGGCGGCGGTAATGGATTGTTTAACTAAGTTAGCCACGGTTTGATCGTTACAGACTTCGTCATGGTGCAATACGCCGCAGTGTCCGTGGTCGGTATATTCACAAAAACAAATATCGGGGATCACCATCATCTCTGGCGCGGCGGTTTTGATGGTGCGGACCATTCGCGCAAGTAAGCCATTGTCATCCCAAGTGTCGCTGCCCTGTGCATCTTTGGTGTGGGAAATGCCAAAGGGCATCACATAGCGGATCCCTAATGCATAAAGCCTTTGGATCTCATCGGCAAGCGCACTCTCGGGCAGACGGCTGATCCCCGGCAAGGTTGAAATAGGCACGGCTTGGCTGATGTGCTCTTCAATAAAGAGTGGGTGAACTAAGTCGCTTAGGGAAACCTGAGTTTCACGCACTAGGTCACGCATGGCTTCGGTGCGGCGTAGGCGTCTTAAACGGCGAAGGGGTTTAAGGGGATTTTCTCTGGTACTGCTCATTGAATTTCCTTATTAACAGTGTAAAAGCATCACGCGAAGCTTCGCGTCAAAGGGAGAGAATTAAAACGATGCTTAGGTTGTACTTGTTGGTGCTTTAGTGAACTTGATTAAGTGAGACAAAAGCTTCAGCACTGTTTGCTCTGACCTAAAATAGGGTAAAAGTTTCCCAATATTTGGCCAAAGGCCGAAGAGGTTGTTGAGTTAGTGATGGCGATCACAAACCAAGCGCTAAGCCAATCGAGTCATTAGCCGCCGTTTTTAAGCCTTTGCTTTCTATTATTTGATGTTATCATTTGCGCCAATTTACACTTGGTATAGTGCAGGACGTCAATAAGTCAATTTTTCAGTCCAACTATGCCCACAGCGCGGTTTTTATATGACAACACCCCAAGACTCAGTTTGTATTCTCGCCCTCGACACTTGTACCGAAGCTTGTTCGGCTGCCCTGTATTATCAAGGACAGGTTTTTGCTGAGCTAGCCGATGCGCCTCGGGAACATAGTCAGCGTTTATTGCCTATGGTGGAAGCCGTATTAAAACAAGCCAATGTCGGCTTAGATAAATTGGATGCGATTGCCTATGGCCGTGGGCCAGGTAGTTTTACGGGTATCCGTATTTGTACCAGCATGACCCAAGGTTTAGCCCTAGGGTTAGACCTACCCGTGATTGGCATTTCAACCTTAGCGGCCATGGCACAAATGGCGATTGCGGAACACGCAGCCGAACAAGTGCTCTGTTGTATCGATGCGCGCATGGGAGAAGTGTACTGGGGTCAATTTGTTGCCGTTGATGGCATTGCCACCTTAGTCGGTAAAGAGGTGGTGAGCGCGCCAGAGCAGGTGGAGCTGGTATTCGATCTCAATAAACCCATAGTGGGCTGTGGCACTGGCTTTGATGCTTATCCTGAGTTATTAGCGTTAGGCTGCGGTATTACCACTTTAGCGGCGGTGAAGTATCCCGATGCCCGTGCCATGTTAGCGCTGGCCGAAGCGGGTATCAAAGCAGGACTAACCACCAGTGTCGATGAACTCGAACCTGTGTACCTACGCGATACTGTGACATGGAAAAAGTTACCGGGACGTGAATAAACTGTTCATTCTCACCTATGATACGTTAGAATCTAGATTGTCTGCATGGGTTCTCAATGCAGACATCAATTCTTAGTTAGGCATTCGTCACAACCGCCTAGCAGGGTTAACCAGGGCAAATAGGATATAAACTGGGCATTTCGATGCAGGTAAATTCACTTCAAACGAGTTTGACACAAGCGGTTGCGAGTAATCGCCCCGCAGTCATACAGGGAATGTCGCCCACGGAAGCGCCACGCCCTGTGATTGAACTCGATGCGGTTTCTGCCTTAGCCTTTGATGATACTGCGGAAGGAACATCACAAAACCTACAATCCAGACTCGGTGCCCAGCTCGAATACGAGCAAAGTACCCGAGGTCATCAAGGGGCTATTGCCCAATACCTACAAACGCAACATGCCGCCAAACGTGAAGAAATTCAGCAGATGGTCGGTGTGGATATTTATGCCTGATAGTGCGCCCGTGTCTTCTCAATCCCGTTTTACTCCACGTTTAACTGGCGGTTTGCCTAGCCGTGGTTTGTTTATCATCGAACTAATGCTGGCACTGATATTGACGCGCATTCCTTATCTGAGCGTGCCTTTTAAGTGGCTAGAGAGCTATTTTCACGAGTTATCCCATGGGATAGCAACAGTGCTCAGTGGCGGCATAGTGAGTCATATACAACTCTTTCCCAATGGTGCGGGTTTTTGCTTTAGCCAAGGTGGTTCGCCACTGGTGATTGGATTTGCGGGCTATTTTGGCGCAGCCTGTTGGGGATACCTTATTTATCTGCTAGCAACTTGGCCTAAGGGCATTCGCCTAAGCTTTGCCTTTCTGGGCGGATTAGTGGTGTTAAGTGGCCTGCTGTGGGGGCGAGATTTACTGACCTTAGCCATTTTAGCTGTGCTGACGATTGTGTTATTACTGCCGCTAAAACTCAGCAAAAATAAAATCCTTACGCAATTTTTACGCATTATTGGCCTGATGATCATGCTCAATGCGCTGGCAAGCCCGACGGTATTGCTCGGACTCGAAGGGCAGGGCGATGCGGTGCTGCTGGCCGAACGTTCATGGATCCCGGCATGGATTTGGGTCGCCATTTGGCTGTTTTGCAGTATCTGCGCCTTGTTTATGGCTTGGCGCCGGATAGATTCTGCCACGTCTCGCTAATCTATGGCGGCATTAATGCCGCTATAACATCACAAATATTTACAGCCTAAATAGTCAACTTGTGCGGCTAATTCTTGGATTTTTTTATATAGACTGCTAGCTTAAGTCTTCGGTATCCAAGGAGAATTATTATGAAAAAAGTCACACTCGTCGCCAGTATGCTGATTGCTGGTTTATGTTCAGGTATGGCCTACGCCGATGAAGGCTTGGATAAGGCCATTAAGAGCGAATTTCGCCAAGCGAAAAACGCCAGCCGCGATATTTATCGTCACCCCGCTGAAACCCTCACATTTTTTGGTATCACCCCCACGCAAACCGTGATTGAACTCTGGCCTGGCAATGGCTGGTACACAGAAATCCTTGCCCCTTATCTTGCGCCTAAGGGGCAGTATATTGCCGCCAGTTTCGAAACTACCCCTAGCACGGACACCCCAGGTAATCGCTATCGCGCCAATGCGGGCGTGAAATTCGATACTTGGATGACGGCCAATAAAGCCTTATTTGGCAATGCGAAAATGGTGGTTCTCGACCCGCCTGCAAAAATGAATTTAGGTGCCGATGGCAGTGCTGACTTGGTATTAACCTTCCGTAACTTACATAACTGGGCCTCAAGCGATCAACTCGAAAACGTGTTTGCCGCCTCCTATAAAGTGCTGAAAGATGGCGGTGTGTTTGGCGTGGTCGAACATAGAGCCAATAAAGGCATGAATATGAGCACGGGTTACATGGACCAAGACGAGATGATCGCGCTGGCCAAAAAGGTGGGTTTTACCTTAGCCGAAAGCTCAGAAATCAACGCCAATCCGAAAGACACTAAGGACTACGCCAAGGGGGTATGGACGCTGCCACCTTCGTTTGCCTTGGGCGATACCGATAAGGAGAAATACCAAGCAATTGGTGAGAGCGATCGCATGACGCTCAAATTTATCAAAAAATCGCGCTAATCACCTGACATTAGAGGCAATATGTGGCAATCTTTCGCCCCCAAAAATCAAGTCGAGTTTGTGTTACCCCATATCAAGCTGAGTGGTCGATTGTGGGGAGCGAAAGATAAGCCGTTATTGCTCGCGTTGCATGGCTGGTTAGACAATGCGAACAGTTTTGAGCCTCTCGTTGAGTATTTGCCTCATTATCAAATACTTGCCATAGATTGGCCCGGTCATGGTTTTTCAGCGCATCGGCCGGGACATTATCCATTGCATTGGATTGACTATTTATACGATCTCGATGCGTTACTGGCGATGTTGCCACAAAAGCCGTTGGCTATTATAGGGCATTCGTTAGGGGGCATTATTGCCTCGGCGTATACCGCGACCTTTCCAGAAAAGGTCAACAAACTGATTTTGATTGAGGCGTTAAGCCCACTGTTTGAGTCGGCGACTCAAGCGAAAACGCGGCTGCGAAAGAGTTTTTATCAGCACGAGAAGTTTTTAGCGCAAAAGCATAAACAGCTAAAAGTCTACGACAACATGGACACCGCAGTAAAAGCCAGAGTGCACTTAACGGGGCTGGCGGAGCCTTGGTGCCGTTTGTTACTCGAGCGCAATATGCAACCAACCACCGATGGTGTTGCGTGGCGTAGCGATCCAAGATTAAGGCTCGACTCACCCATGCGGCTGACCTTTGAGCAGGTCGATGCATTGATGCAGCATGTTTCGGTCTCGACCTTATTAATCTGCGGCAAACAGGGCTTTAGCCAGTTACAGGCGGCGCTGCCTAAGGCGAGGAAATGGTTCACACACTTGTCTGAACATATGCTTGAGGGTGACCACCATGTGCACATGGATAACGCCAAAGGGGTTGCGCACTTGATCCAGCAGTTTGTCGAATAATCGCTTTTGCTTACATAAAAAAGACGCTAGGTTTTTTGTTTTTTTTATGTGATGATGATCAAAATTAAAACGCCCGTATGATTTATGCGGGTCAATCAATAACAATAAAATGTAAGTCGGTATTTTAACTCGGTATTTGTCGAGTATTGACGGTAGTAGGGATACCGTGTCCGCAGTTGTGGGGATTTAGGAGAAAGTAGTGGATCAGCCTTGGATTAATCATTTGCCAAAAGATGTACCTGCCGAGATTAATGCGGATCAGTATTCATCGCTCGTCGATATGTTCGAGACGGCGGTGGCCAAATATGCGGATCAACCGGCATTTATCAACATGGGTGCCACGCTAACTTACCGTAAACTTGAAGAACGCAGCCGTGCGTTTGCCGCTTATCTGCAAAATGAATTGAAACTCCAAAAGGGTGACCGTGTCGCCCTGATGATGCCGAACCTGCTGCAATATCCCATTGCGCTGTTTGGTATTTTACGTGCGGGCATGGTGGTGGTTAACGTTAACCCGCTTTACACTCCCCGCGAATTAAAGCACCAGTTAGTCGACTCTGGCGCGAAGGCCATTGTGGTCGTATCAAACTTTGCCCGTACCTTGGAAGAAGTTGTCGACCAGACACCCGTTAAAAGCGTGATTATCACCGGGCTTGGGGATCTGCTAAGCGCGCCAAAACGCACCTTAGTGAACTTTGTGGTCAAGTACATCAAAAAGCTGGTGCCTAAATACGACTTACCCCATGCACTTTCAATGCGTGAAACTCTCTCTAGAGGGCGCAGAATGCAGTATGTCAAACCCGTTATCACGGGTGATGACCTAGCCTTTTTGCAATACACTGGTGGAACGACTGGGGTGTCAAAGGGCGCCATGTTGACCCACAAAAACGTGGTCGCAAACGTATTACAGGCCAATGGTGCCTATTCACCCGCACTGCGTGATGGCAACGAATTTGTGGTAACAGCCTTGCCGCTTTACCATATTTTTGCTTTAACAGTGAACTGCTTACTGTTCTTACATAAGGGCAGCCAAAACCTGTTAATCACTAATCCTCGGGATATTCCAGGGTTTGTGGCCGAACTGAAAAAATATCCTTTTACCGCGCTGACAGGCGTCAACACCCTGTTTAATGCGTTAGTGAACAGTAGCGATTTTGCGGAACTGGATTTTTCTCGCCTAAAATTATCCATTGGTGGCGGGATGGCGGTGCAAAAAGCCGTGGCCGATAAATGGCAAAGCATCACGAAAACCCGTTTACTTGAAGGTTACGGTTTAACCGAAGCCTCGCCGCTACTCACTTGCTGCCCCTATAACTTAGACGGTTACAATGGTTCTATCGGTTTCCCTGCGCCATCGACCTTAATTCAAGTGCGTGATGATGCAGGTAATGTGTTGCCGCAAGGCGAGACGGGTGAACTGTTTGGTAAAGGTCCACAGATCATGAAAGGCTACTGGCAGCGCCCAGAGGAAACGGCCAAAGTGATCGATAAAGATGGTTGGCTTGCCACCGGCGATATCGGTTATATGGATGAACAAGGCTTCTTCTATATCGTCGACCGTAAGAAAGACATGATTTTAGTGTCGGGCTTCAACGTCTTCCCCAATGAAGTCGAAGAGGTGATCGCGTTACACCCTAAAGTGATTGAAGTGGCTGCGGTTGGCGTGCCAAATGACGCCAGTGGCGAATTAGTGAAGGTGTTTGTGGTGGCAAAAGATAAATCTTTAACCGCTGACGACATCATTAAGCATTGCCGTGCGCATTTAACGGGATATAAAGTACCGAAGCTGGTAGAATTTAGGGACGAGTTACCTAAAACCAACGTGGGTAAGATCTTGCGACGAGAACTTCGAGACGAAGTGAAGCGCGCGTAAGATTGAAGCCGGCAATGAGCCGGCTTTTGTTTTTATGGACGGTGCTTAACCCACAGGAACTGGAGAAGAATTTGTCAGTGTTTCAGTATGTGAGCGACGAAGCGAGCCTTAATGCCCTCGTCGCTCAATATCAACAGAGTCCACTGCTCGTGTTAGATACCGAGTTTGTGCGCACACGTACCTACTACGCTAAGCTTGGGCTCATTCAAGCCTATGATGGTAAAACCTTGGCCTTAATTGACCCGGTTGCGCTGCCAGATCTCAGTGCATTCTGGTCTTTGCTGGATAATCCCAACATCATCAAGCTAGTGCATTCCTGCAGCGAGGACTTAGAAGTCTTTGCCCACTATGGTCAGCGTCAACCTACGCCTTTGTTCGATAGCCAAATCGCAGCCTCTTTATGTGGCATGGGCCATGGTCTAGGTTATGCCAAGTTAGTGGAAACCTGCTTAGGTGAAGTGATTGATAAGGGTGAGTCGCGCACCGACTGGATGCGCCGCCCTTTGACTGAGGCGCAGCTGAGCTACGCCGCCAACGATGTGTTGTATCTGTATCAACTCTATCCGCAACTTGCCGACAAGCTTAAAGCGCAAGATCGCTTAGGCTGGCTGTATGAAGAAGGTGAGCGGATGACAGAAGGGCGCTTAGCAACGCCGGATATGGATACTGCGTACCTAAGAGTCAAAAACGCTTTTCAGCTCACCGAGCATCAATTGGCCTACCTTAAAGTGTTGGCTAAGTGGCGTTTAGAAAAAGCCTTAGCGCGGGATTTAGCCTTGGGCTTTGTAATTAAAGATCACGGCCTGATCGCGCTAGCGAAGAAGCAGCCTAAGAGCATGGGCGATTTGCTCAAACTGAACGATTTGACCGAGCAGGAGAAACGCATTCACGGTAAAGATATTTTACGGGTGATGCAGACTGCCGATTTAAGCAACCCTCCCGAATTAGTGGATGTCTTAGCGCTTAAACCAGGTTACAAATCGGCCTTTAAGAATATTAAAACCTGCTTAACTGAACTGTGCGAGCAGCATGCTATCCCGATGGAGATGCTGGGCTCTAAACGTCATATTCATGAGTATTTACAATGGCGTTGGGATAAACAGCAGGGTGAGTTACCGACGGTCTTAAGTGGCTGGCGTGGACAAATCGCCGCCGAATCGTTGGCAAAGCTTGACGTCTAGTTTGAGGAATAATTAATACAGAGGGCAAAGTTAAGAGCTCAGTTTACGACTTAAGCTAACAGCCTGTATTGATAGCCGCAGTAAAGAGTATTAGCAGTAATATCGAGGTCTTGGCGTGTTGTTAAGACCTTTATGAACGCGAACATAAAGCTTTGCTAAACAAGTGTAACCAAGTCTTAGTTCAATCTTATGTCGCCGAAGGCTGGGGAAAGCGCAGCAGAAAGCGTCATCCCCGTGATGGGGATGACGCCAACGCTCGACTTATCTGTCAGGCAATGTGACGTTAAGTTCGAGTACCGACAGGTTATCGTCGTTCTGATCTAACTGCACAGAAACTTGATCATCAGAAATATGCACATATTTGCGGATAACGGCGATAATTTCTTGTTTCATCTGTGGAAAATAATCGGGAGTATCCCGCTGTCCACGTTGATGGGCCACAATAATTTGCAGTCGCTCTTTTGCCATTACCGCAGTGCTAGGCTTTTTCTTGCTTTTGAAATAGTCGAGTAAAGACATAATTAGCTACCAAATATCCGTTGTAAGAAACCTTTTTTCTCTTCCGTAATGAAGCGTACTGGCACATCTTCACCCAGTAAACGCGCGACCGTATCACTGTAAGCCGCACCTGCATCACTTTCTTGATCGATAATCACAGGCACACCCGAGTTAGAGGCCTTGAGTACAGATTGCGATTCAGGGATAACACCAAGTAGTTCAATGGCAAGGATTTCTTTTACATCGTCAACACTTAACATTTCGCCCGATTTTACCCGACTCGGCGAATAACGAGTCAGCAGTAAGTACTCTTTTATCGGCTCTAAATTCAGTTCGGCGCGGCGTGACTTGCTTTGCAACATGCCCAGAATACGGTCAGAGTCGCGAACCGAGCTCACTTCAGGGTTGGTGGTCACAATGGCGATATCGGCAAAGTACAATGCCATCATCGCGCCTTGCTCAATCCCAGCAGGTGAGTCACAAATAATAAAATCAAATTCTTTGGCTAAATCATCAAGCACACGACCCACGCCTTCTTTGGTCAGCGCATCTTTATCGCGAGTTTGCGATGCAGGCAGTACAAACAGTTTCTCACAGCGTTTGTCTTTAATCAGTGCCTGATTTAAATTTGCTTCACCGTTGATCACATTGACAAAGTCATAGACGACGCGGCGCTCGCAGCCCATGATCAAATCTAAGTTACGTAAGCCTATATCGAAATCGATAACAACAGTTTTATGCCCTTGTATTGCAAGTCCAGTTGCAATCGCCGCACTGGATGTGGTCTTACCAACACCACCTTTACCTGAAGTGACAACAATAATTTGTGCCATGTTTCTCTCTATCCTTTTTTATGCCATTTAGAGGGGCAATGATTCAACGATAAGCGACTCGCCATTTAAGCGAATGCAGCCGCTTTTATCTGAGCTATGTTGTTGTAGATTTTCAGCGAGCCAATATTGCCCTGCTATTGAAACTAATTCGGCCTCGAGGGAATGGGCGATGATTACCGCGCTGCTGTCGCCGGCCGCGCCCGCCATGGCTTTTCCTCGTAATGCGCCATAAATATGAATGCTACCATCGGCAATGACTTCAGCGCCATTACCTACGGCACCAAATATGATTAAATCACCATTTTTTGCATAGACCTGCTGGCCTGAGCGGATATTTTGCTTCAAAACCTTCGTTTGACGCGGGGCAGGCGGGGGCGTCACGCTTTGTTTACCCGCTTTGACGATGGCAAGTCCCAGAGTCTTAGCTTGATTGCTGAGGGCGGTCGTTGCTCCGGTGATCCCCACGATAACGAGTTGGCGGGAAAGTAATAACTCTTTTAAGCCATGTAAATTGAAATCGTTATCTTGGATGGCGCTGAGATTGACGACTAAAGGGGCACCCAGAAAAAATTGAGGGGCTTGTGCCAATTTGCTATCTAATTCAGCCATGACAGCATTTAAGTCGCTGCTATTGATATGAAGCACTGAAAGAGTAAAAGAAGCGCCTTTTAACTCTAAGCTAGGTTTTGACATCCCGGCACTATTCTCCAGAAATCATCAGTCGGTTCGCTGATTTTACAATTAAATTACTAGGCGACCATGTTATAGTGTGCCCCATTGACTGGCAAGTTTGAACTATTGGATATTTATACTCTTATGCTATGTGCGGTTTATAAAAGTAGTCGAAAGGCTGACACTTACTTATTTGTGAACAAAAGGGACTGTTTTGATGATGTTCCCCAAGCGTTGTTGGAGATGTTTGGTGTGCCTCAGTTAGTGATGGTGTTCCCCATCGCTAAGCGTGAATCCCTCGGTATCGCCGATATTCAAAAGGTCAGAGCAGCACTCGAGGAAAAGGGTTTTTATTTACAAATTCCGCCACCGCAGGTTAATTTATTGGCCGAACACAGAGAAAGTCTTGGGATTAAAGACTAGCCCATAAACTGCGGACAAAGGTATATGCCAAAGACCCTCCTTCAACGCGTTGCAGCATGTACATTGATTTTCTTGCCCTTGGTAAGCCATAGCGCGCTAGGGCAAGACGCTTCCTTCAACGATTACCTCCTAAAGCTTAAGCAAGAGGCAAGTGCCCAAGGCATTAGCCAAGCGACGATCAACAACGCTTTCCCGCAGATAAAACGCTTTAAAAAAGCCAATGTGGCCGCAGCGCCAAGCCAATCCCAAACCCTTGAAACCTATCTGCCTGAGGTAGTGCCAGAATGGAAGGTGGATACGGCGCGCGTGCTCTTTAACGAGCATGAGGTGCTATTGAACAATATTGCCGACAAATATCAGGTGCAGCCGCGGTTTTTAGTGGCGCTCTGGGGCTTAGTGTCTAACTTTGGGGATGCGTCGGGGGATTATCCTGTGCTGTCTGTCATGGCGTCGTTAGCCTTTACTGGCGAAGATACGGCGCGTTACCAGCGGGAGTTTATGGCTGCGCTTTCCATCATGGATAAAGAGCATCTTAAGTTTGATGATCTTAAAAGCAATGACAAAGGCTTTATGGGGCAAACCCAATTGCTACCGAGTGAATATTTAGCCTACGGCCAAGATGGCGACGGTGATGGTAAAAAAGACATTTGGCATAATGTGGCCGATGCGTTTGCCTCTGCCGCAAATCTGCTAAAGCAGCAGGGCTGGAATGGTGAAGATACTTGGGGACGTCAGGTTCAAGCACCGGCGGATCTTAAGGCCGAGTTTATCGGACTCAATCAATCCCAAACCTTAGCAAAGTGGCAACAGCTCGGTGTCAGGCGGTTCGATAATACGGATTTACCAAATCGTGAGGATATTCGCGCTTCGCTTATCATGCCCGACGGTGTTAAGGGCCGAAAATATCTGGTCTATGGCAATTACCGCGCCTTAATGCACTGGCAAGCGGTGAATTATTTAGGCGAGGGTGATTATTTTGGCATCTCTTTGGTGCATTTATCGGAGAGAATTAAGACTCCCCAGTAAATTGGTGTAAAATGGCCCGCATTAAGCGAGTTTTTTATATGAAGATAAGCGTAAACATGGCATTTTGGCAGAATAAAGCGTTAACCGAGTTGACGTCGCAGGAGTGGGAGTCCCTCTGCGATGGTTGTGGTAAGTGTTGTTTAAACAAGTTGATCGATGATGAAACCGAAGAGCTGTATTACACCAATGCGGCTTGCCTACTGCTCGATCATCAAAGTGCCAGCTGCAAGCATTATAGTGACCGTTTCAGCCATGTTCCCCAATGTACTGTGATCACACCGCAAAACGTCCATGAACTGACGTGGTTACCCGATAGCTGCGCCTATCGTCGTTTAGCCGCTGGTCGAGACTTGCCAAGCTGGCATCCATTACTCACGGGTTTCAAAGAGGCCATGCACCTTGCGGGCATGTCGATTCAAGGCAAAGTAGTGGATGAGCGCAGGGTGAAAGATATCGAAGATCATATCGTGCTGTGGCCACTAAAGGATCTAGATTAACGCTATTACAGTAGCTTTTGTCTCTAATAACTGACGTTAATAAACAGCCAGACGTTAATAAACAATCAGGTGTTAATGAACAAAAAGGAGCAACTAACCATTGGGTTGAGTGCTCCTTTTTTGTATCTAGGGTTTAAAACCAAAGCCTTATCTATCAAGGAATGGAGGCGTGATAGCTGTACTACTGCTAAGTAACACCACACTATTCATCGATTAGATAAAGTACTTATTCAACGATAATTACTATTTTTCAACGATAATGACTATTATTCAACAATAGTCACTTTTTCGATAATAATCGGCTCACGGGGCACGTCCTCATGGCCTGCAACACGGGTGGTTTTTACGCCTTCAATTTGCAGCACTACCTCGAGTCCAGCGGTGACTTTACCAAATACCGCATAACCCCAACCGTTGTTCGTGGTTGCCGTGTGGTCGAGGAACTCATTGTTGGCCGTATTGATAAAAAACTGCGCGGTTGCCGAGTGCGGTGCGTCGGTGCGGGCCATGGCAATTGTGCCAAACACATTCGATAGGCCTTTATTGGCTTCGTTGACAATCGGCTCATGGGTGGGCTTTTCCTTCATTTTTGCGGTAAAGCCACCGCCTTGGATCATAAAGCCTTTGATCACTCGATGGAAAATCGTGTGCTCATAAAAACCTTCCTGGCAGTAGCGGATAAAGTTTTTGGCGGTAACGGGTGCGCGCTCCATATCGAGTTCGATACTGATATCACCGAGGTTGGTTGTAAAAATAATCGTCATATTTGCTTCTGCTATTTTGAGTTAATTCGTTAATAAGCCGCTAATTCACTTAGTGCTTTTGTGCCAAGGATTTGCATGGGGTTCGCTATCGCCCTGTGGCTTGATGCTGTTTTGCCATGGATTACCTTGCGGTGGATTCGCAGGGCGGCTATTTGAGCGAGCACCTGAGTGAGTATCTGAGCGACTATCAGTCCCTGCCTTTTGGGCTTTAGGCGCTGGAGCCGCCTTGGCACTGCGATGCTTCTTGGCTTGTGTTGCCTCAAAGGTGCCTGGCTTGCCACTTGAATAGGGGCGGGGTTGAGCACTTGTATCGGCGAGTTTATGGGGCTTACGCTCTGTTGAAGATGCTGATTTAGGCACAAAATCGAGTATGGAAATCGGCACGACTTTTTTCGGCTCAAAGCCAGCAATCTCCCTGCGCACGATAACATGACCCAAGCGGCGCTCAATGGCGCATAGGTTTCTGAAATCATCCTTAGAGACAAAGGAAATCGCTTCCCCTTGGTTACCGGCACGCCCTGTACGGCCAATGCGGTGGATATAGTCGTCGGCTTCATCGGGTAAGTCGTAGTTAATCACCCGCGCTAAGGCATCGATATCAATACCGCGTGAGGCCACACCCGTGGCGACCAAGAAGGAGACTTTACCCGCTTTAAAATCGATAAGCAGTTGTTCGCGCACCGCTTGGCTTCGTCCACTGTGAAAAGCCTCAGCAATAATGCCACGCTTTTCTAACTGGCTAACTAATTTAGCGGCGCCGTGTTTGGTTTGGATAAAAATTAATGCCTGTGACCAGTTATGTTCTTGGATCAAATGACTCAATAGCGCCGACTTTTTATCTTTATCGACCGTGGTCAACCATTGGTCAATATGAGTTGACGCCGCGCTCTTACGGCTGATTTCAATCTCGATGGCGTCCGGAATAGCGGATTTCGCCAGCGCTTTCACCTGTTCTGATAAGGTGGCTGAAAATAAGAGGTTTTGTCGCTGCTCGGGCAGCTTTTCGATGATGCTATTAATATCTTCGATAAAGCCCATATCGAGCATGCGGTCGGCTTCGTCGAGCACCAATACTGAGACTTCATCGAAACGAATGGCCCTTTGGGTATACATGTCGAGCAAACGCCCAGGTGTGGCCACCAATAAATCCACGCCTTCAATCAGCCGTTTCTTTTGCGGCGCGGCGTCGACACCACCGTACATTGCCATGGCCGTTAAGGGTAAATACTTGGCGTATTGGTTGATATTTTCTTCGACCTGAAGCGCTAACTCACGCGTGGGGGTGAGTATGATGGCTCGCACTCGCTTAGGGCGGATCTTGGGCGCGTCAGCGAATCTGTGCAGTAGCGGCAGCACAAAACTGGCGGTTTTACCCGTGCCCGTTTGCGCCGCAGCAAGCACATTTTTGCCCGCTAAAATGCAGGGAATGGCCTTTGTCTGTATCGGCGTGGGGTTCGAGTAACCCAGTTCAGTCACCGCTTTGACAAGCGCGCTGTGTAATCCAAGTTGGGAGAATGGCATTGAGAGTCTCAACTAAATGATTTATTGGCAAACTGTAGGCCTGAGGCGAACAGCGAAGCAGGTCGCTATTATAGCAGTAGCGATAGTGAAATAGGGGATTATCTCACACGGGTTGATAGTTGAGCGCTATCGGCACTCGGGCATACAAATTTGTAACTGGGCATGTATTCACTCGTAACACAGCTGCAATTAGGCGGCTGATATGATTAACTTAAGTCCTTTTATTGGCGTCTGATGAGTTAAGTTTTAGACGCTTACGGTCGCCTCGAGGCACTGGAATTAACGCATAAATATAAAAAGGACGAAAAAGAATGAAGAAAACCGCCATCTCTCTTGCGATCTTGTTATCGCTCACAGGCCTTGCGGGTTGCCAATCGCAATCAACTCAAGCGTCAGCCGATACCGCCAAATCAAGCATGGTCAGTGCTGATGTCAAGACCAGCGCCTTTGCACAATTTAGCCAGACCTTTATCGATGATCTGTGGCAATTAGCGCCAACCTGGGCACTCTACAGCGGCAAACACGTTAATGATGGCTATTTAGAAATCCCCAATGAGGCCAGCCGTGTTAAGACGCTCGCCTTTGTGAAAGCCCAGCAGGCAAAGCTGAAACAGTTTGAGCTTAAGTCCCTGACTTCTAATGAAACCATAGATTATCACTTAATTGATAATCTGCTAAACAGCATGGCGTGGGAAATCACCGACTTTAAATCATGGCAATGGGATCCCTCGAGCTATAACGTGGCGGGTGGCTTTGCACAAATAATCAATGAAAACTTTGCGCCACTGGATGACAGATTACGTTCCGTATTGACCAGAATGGAAAATATCCCCGCTTATTACGCCGCGGCGCGCAGCAATATTCAGCAGCCAACCCTAGAACACACCGAATTGGCTGTGATGCAAAACCAAGGTGCGTTTTCGGTCTTCTCAGATGATTTATTGAAGCAAGTGGCGGATTCTGGTCTGTCAGATGCGGAAAAATCGCTATTTAAATCCCGCTTCGATACGGCAACGACAGCGATTAATGAACATATTACGTGGCTAAATGCGCAGGTTAGTCAACTTAAAAAAGACGGCGCCCGCAGCTTCAGAATTGGCGAAGAATTATACGAGCAAAAGTTTGCCTTTGATATCCAAGCGGGCATGACAGCAAAACAGCTTTATCAAAAAGCCATGGCGGATAAAGAAAGAGTGCAAGGTGAAATGGCAAAGATCACCGACAAGCTGTGGCCAAAATATTTCACTACGCCAAAACCTGCCGACAATAAAATCGCGATTCGCCAATTGATTGATAAATTATCGACACAGCACGTTAAGCGTGATGACTTTGTGAGCGAAGTGCGTAAACAAATTCCTGAGTTGATTGAATTTGTAAATCAAAAAGACTTAGTGACCTTAGATCCTAAAAAACCATTAGTTGTGCGTGAAACCCCTGAGTATATGCGGGGTTATGCGGGAGCGTCGATTAGTGCGCCTGGTCCTTATGATAAATTAGGCAATACCTATTATAACGTCACACCACTTGATGGTATGAGTGATGAATCCGCTGAAAGCTATTTACGCGAATATAACCACTGGATATTACAGATTTTAAATATCCATGAGGCGATTCCTGGGCACTACACCCAATTAGTTTATTCCAATGAGTCACCAAGCTTAGTGAAAAGCTTATTTGGTAATGGCGCTATGGTCGAAGGTTGGGCCGTTTATACCGAACGCATGATGCTTGAAGAAGGTTATGGTAATTTCGAGCCTGAAATGTGGTTGATGTATTACAAGTGGAATTTACGTGTTATCTGTAACACCATCTTAGACTACAGCATTCATGTTAAAGGCATGACTGAAGAGCAAGCCATTAGTCTGATGATGGATGAAGCGTTCCAGCAACGTGCTGAGGCGGAAGGCAAATGGCGCCGTGCCACCCTAAGCCAAGTGCAGCTGACGAGTTACTACTCGGGTTACCGTGAAATTTACGATTTCCGCGAAGAATATAAGCAACTCAAAGGCAAGGATTTTGACCTAAAAGCATTCCATGAGAAGTTTTTAAGCTATGGTAGTGCGCCAGTGAAATATATTCGCCAATTAATGTTAGAGCAGTAATCCATCATCCAGATATAAGGCGCTAACTGAGCGCCTTATATCTATTCGCTAAACGCCATTCACTAAAATAATGCATTGGTCATGAATGATTTTTCATAACGTCCTTAAGACCGCCAAAATCACTCAAGCAACAATCCGGAGATGCCGTATTGAATCGAGATATTAGCGGAAAAGGTCAGATGTGCTGATTATCGAAGAGGGTTATTTCTTAGTGTTAGTCTCTGCCATGATGGCTAAAACTTCTTCGTAGGAAAGGTTTAATTCGCGAGAGAGGTTAATGATTTTGGTTTTATAGGTTTGAATGTTTTCTTGTTGTGCGAGCTGATGTTTCTTTTCTTCTACTAATTCGTTAACAGTTTCTTGCAATATCAATAATCGACGTAAACTGTAGTCTAGGGATTTGATATATTTCCCCATTTGTTGTTTATTACGGGCTTGCTCAAGATCCGTTGAGGCTTTTTTCTCATATCCATATTCATCGAGCGCGGCAATAGCGCTTTGCAAATCAAGATCTGTTGTCATTTGGTGTTCACTTTATTACAAGAAGTTGAGAAGCGAAATAATGAATTAACGTACCCAAGCGGGTGTCATAGGAGGTTAACTATCGCAGATTATCATGTTTATGCCAATGCTCATAAACTATTTAAAGTGTAAACCTCATTAAAAAGTCGAGTTTCGCATTGGGCTTGTAGGGGTCTACAATAATGGTTAGTCTAAACTTTTCACTTCGCGGAGATCCAAATGCTTGATCTATTGCCTGATTTGTTCGATCACTACCCTACAAAACTGTCATTGTTACCGCTCGATTTTCGCAGTTTTGGTGGTAAGCGTTTGTTTTGGGGTGAAGTTGTAACGGTCAAATGTTTTGAAGATAACTCCAAAGTGAAAGAAGTGCTGGCCCAGCCCGGTCATGGAAAAGTATTGGTCGTCGATGGTGGCGGTTCACCCCGGCGGGCGTTACTTGGGGATTTAATTGCGCAAAGTGCCCTCGATAACGGTTGGCAGGGTGTGGTGATTAATGGCTATGTCCGTGATGTGGCAAGGCTTTCTACTTTTAATCTCGGCGTCTATGCCTTAGGGGCTATGCCTATCAAGACCGAAAAATTAAACCAAGGTCAAATCGATGTGCCGATTGAGTTTGGCGCTGTGACAGTAAAACCCGGCATGATGCTTTATGCCGATGAGAATGGTATTGCCGTGAGCGAGGCATCATTAAACTTTGCCTTTCTAAGTTAAGTGTTACCAAAAATTCAAGATGTTATTGATAAGGATGTTTCTATGAAATTCATTAAGTGGCTTTTAGCTCTTCTGGTGACCTTAGTGGTTGCAGTCACCTTATATCTCACCGTATTTTTCGACCCTAATGATTTTAAACCAGAAATTGTCAACGCCGTTAAAAAGCAAACTGGGCGTGAGCTTGTCATCGGCGATGATTTGTCGTGGACATTTTTCCCGACGGTTGGGATTAATCTAGGGGGGATCTCACTCTCCAACCCCGAGGGATTTACACCTAAAGCTATGCTTGAAGTGAATAAAGCTGTGGCAGAAGTCGAGCTTATGCCACTGTTTAGCAAGCAAATTGAAATCGCGCAGCTAAGCCTTGATGGTGCCAAAATCAATTTGGTCACCCGAAAAAATGGCAGTTCGAGCCTCGATGGCTTAACGGGCAAGGGCGCAGATAAACCCGCAACGCCTGCCGAGCCTAGCGCCAAAGCACAATTAACCAGCATTGATGTGGGCGGCGTTTCGATTACCAATACCGAAATCAATTTGATTGATGAAGCTAAGGGACAAACCCAAACCTTAACCTTGAAGCAATTTACGCTGGGGGCATTTTCACTCGATAAATTTGCGCCTATGGCCTACGAATTTGCCGCGACCCTGCCTGATATGACAGTGAGCAGCAAAGGCGAAGGGCAAATCAAGTTAAGCCATGATTTTAATCAACTGGTGATTGAGAAGCTGGATATTGCGACTCAAGTTGAAGGCGAGGGGATCCCCAATAAAAAACTGACCGCAGAGGTTAGCCTAAACAGTCAAATCGCATTAGATAAAAAGCAGTTGTCGGCGGACATCAGTAAATTAACGGCGATGGATATCAATGCAGCGGGCAAGTTGGCGGTGAATTACGGCGGTAAAGTGCCGCAAATTAACGCGGATTTGCAAGTGGGTGACATTGACCTCGATGCCTTATTGCCAAAATCGGATACGGCGGAAAAACAAGCCGCTGCCACGCCTTCACAGACTCAGGCGGTTGAGCCAGATCTTACCGCGCTCAATGGCTTAGATGCCAAACTGACATTGGCGGTGAAATCCATCAAGGTGGCGAACCTGTCAACGCAGAACTGGTTGATGGATTTAGGCATTAAGAATGGTGTGGTTGATCTTAAGCAACTGACGGCGGATCTTTACCAAGGTAAATTGATGCTCAATGCGCAAGTTGATGCCCGCTCAAAAGTTGCCAGTTACCAATTTGATAAGCAAATCTCGGGTGTACAAATTCGTCCATTACTCAAGGATGCCGCTGAGCTGGAAATCCTAGCGGGGACGGCCAATTTCAACGTTAAGGGTAAAGGTAAGAGTTTAATTCCAGAGCAGTTGAAGAAAAACCTACTTGCTAATGGCCGTTTTGATATTACCGACGGTGCCCTTTACGGAGTGAATATTCCACAAATGATCCGTAGTGCTCAGGCCAAGTTAAAAGGTGACATGTCTGCCGACACCAAAGAAGAGCGTAAAACCGACTTCTCGAGCTTGACGGGTAACTTCAGCCTAGAAAACGGTGTAGCGACAAATCCTGATCTTGCCATGTCATCACCGCTATTACGGGTGGCGGGTAAAGGCAGTGCAAACCTGTTGACCGAAGGCTTGGATTACCGATTGACCACGACCTTAGTCAATTCCCTCAAAGGTCAGGGCGGTAGCGAGAAAGATGCATTGGCTGGCATTGATATTCCACTGGCGATCACCGGCACCTTCCAAAAACCTGAGTATGCCTTAGATACCCAAGCGCTGCTGAACAATCAGTTGAAGGAAGAAACGGATAAAGCCAAGGATAAATTAAAGGACTCCCTACTGAAAAAACTCGGTGGTTTTTAGGCATGGGAAAACACATCGCTAAGCATGTTTCTGCTAGCAAGCGTCGACCTAAGCAGACATTAACACGCATTGCGCGCCCACTTGGGATGGCATTGGTGGCGTGGCAGCTGTTTGGCTGCTTTGCCCCGCAGGCCCAGCCTAATCCGCCAAAAACGGATATTCGTACCGAGGCGGCGAAACAACCTGAAGTGGTACAGACCGCCGATTTAGCGGCCAAACTACAGGGAATTGAAGCAAAATCCAGCTTAAAAGTGGAACAGGTTTCGAACAATCAGTCTCAGGCTTTGCTCACAGGTACGCTTTCCCTCGATGCTTTTGTGGATTTTAAACAACCCCTTAAGGCGACATTAACGGTTCGCAATCCCTCGACTCAGGCGGTTGCACTGCGTTATCACTCGGGCATGACAGCCGATTTGCTACTGACCACAGTGCAAGGAAAGCGTCTTTGGGCTTGGTCTGACGATATGATGTTTACTCAAGCCCTGCGTGATACTCAGTTAGCGGCTGGTGAGGAGCTGGTGGTCAGGTTTGCGATCCCGGCAAAAGCCTTGGCTGGGATCCCAAATGAAGGGGCTCATCTTGAGGCGCAATTTGCCGCTAAGGCGCTGGAGAGTGAATTGCCAGCAATGGCGCCCGTGGTGTACTTGCTCACCCTCGAGTAGCGGTTGCTAAACATAGCGCCATTCTTGCAAACTACTGTGTATTTAACATTGCAGATTGAAAGACAGCAGGCTCGAAGGACAAGTCTCGAGGGGATTTTGGACGGATCTTGCGAATAAAAAAGGCAGTAACCAAGTGTTACTGCCTTTTTGTTTGCCCTATTAAAAGGCTTAAGTGTTTAATGCTTGCCGAACCTGCACTGCTTTTGTACAGATTAATGGGCTTAACTCAATATCTAAGCAGCTATGTCGCTAAGTACTAAACATCACGCATTTAAATTGCTTTCATCCACAACCAGCTTTAACACTTGGCCGGGTTGAATGTATTGCGATGAGGTTAAGCTATTCCACTCGAGCAGCTCGGCAACCGTCACTTTAAACTTGCTGGCAATACGCGCTAAGGAGTCGCCAGATTTCACCTTGTAGCTGACGGTGCGAATCTGCTCCGCTTCCGCTTCCGCTTGGGTTGGCGGCGCAACGATGGTCAGTTTTTGGCCCATCTTCAATTTACTGTCTTTGTTTAAATGGTTCCAAGCGGTGAGCTGTTTCACCGATACCTTATGATTCTGCGCGATTTGCCATAGGGTATCGCCGGATTTCACTTGGTAAGTCAACTTATTGCCAGAGGTTGAAGTTGCCGCTTTTTTAGGTAACTTCTGGCTGGTTGACATGGCATACAGCTGTTTATCGTCGGCAGAGACCGGAATAATTAGGTGTCTACCCGCAACGATATTGTTATTTTTCATACCATTAGCCGCACGGATCGCATTGACTGTGGTATGGTGTTTCTTAGCAATGGCGCCGATACTGTCACCGGATTTAATGGTGTATCTGAGCCAACTTACACGGGCTTCACTCTCGGTTTCGGCCAGTGCTTTTTTAAACTCTTCTGACTTATCAATCGGCAATACTAGCGTATGGGGTCCCGTCGGTGCAGTGGCCCAGCGGTTGTATCCAGGATTGAGTTTTAATAGCTCATGGGTCGTCATATTGGCGAGCCCAGCCGCCATGGCCAAGTCAATTTGGCTATCGATATCAACCACTTCAATAGAAGGGCTGTTGTCAATTGGCGCTAGCGTAATGCCGTATTCGTCGGCATGTTTAATCACTTCGGCGAGGGCCAACAATTGTGGCACATAACGCTCTGTCTCTTTTGGCAGATCCAGTGACCAAAAATCGGTTTTAAGGCCTTTATCTTCATTGCGTTTAATCGCATTGAGGACGCGAGACTCGCCCGAGTTGTAGGCTGCAATCGCATAAAGCCAATTGTTATTGGTTTTGTCGTACAGGTATTCGAGCATGTCCAACGCGGCCACCGTGGAGGCGGGCACATCACGACGACCGTCGTACCACCAGTTCATCTCTAACCCAAAATGGCTGGCCATTGGGGTTGTAAATTGCCAAAGCCCAGAGGCGGCACTGGCTGAGGATGCACTGGGATCGAAGGCGCTTTCGATAATCGGTAGCAACGCGATCTCAATGGGGAGATGGCGCTTTTCAAGCTCTTCGACGATCAAATACATGTAAGGCGCCGCACGCTCAGAAATCACTTCGAGGTGTTTGGGGTTCTTGATGTACCAATCGCGATAATAGTTAACTAATTTTTTGTCAGGAACGGGGAGTTGCATTCCTTGACGAATTCGCTCCCACACATCAGTAATTTGCGCCGACTCAGGTTCGGTTGCGAGATAATACTGTGGGACGGTATTTTCGGTTGTGACGGTTTCAGCTTCAGGTTTGGTCACCTGATGGTTGTCTAAAGTCTGACAACCTGTGAGTAGGGCAAATCCCCCTACTACAACATAAAGTGATACTCTCATGGAAAACGATAGTCCTCTGTTAGTGCATTGCCACTGCACAATTTCATCTAGCCTAAATAAGCTAACGAATTGATTATTATGTAAATAGCGGCAACACAGAGCGCAAAGTATTCACGCAAAAACGAGCCATTCTATGGGATCTTTTTGATCTTGTCCCTAAATTATCGTACATCTTGTAGGGTCACTTTTGATTTACATCATCAAAAGTGGAAAAAACTGTATAAATTTCAGCCATAAATAGATCGTTTTTTACTTAAAAATATCTTTCCACTGCCTGAGTAGGGTAAAACAGGTCAGTTCATCTGCTTTAGTCAGATCTTGATCACAAAACTGAATTTTTATGCTGTCGACTATGGTGGGCGACAAAGGGCGTAGGAAGGGATTAATGGCTCGCTCTAATCCGATCGTAGAGGGAATGGTAGCTTTGCCTTGGGCACGAAGGGTGCTTGCCTGCTCCACATAGGCGTTAAGCGCTTCATTATCAGTATCGACCGTTTGGGCAAACTTCAGATTTGATAAAGTGTATTCATGGGCGCAGTAGACTCGGGTTTCATCGGGCAGCGCTGCGAGCTGGCTTAAGGATTGCCACATTTGTCTTGGGGTGCCTTCAAATAAGCGGCCGCAACCTGCGCTAAAGAGGGTATCACCGCAAAATAATGCGTCATCAACCAGATAGGCGATATGCCCAGCCGTATGCCCGGGTACGGACAGGATACGCACTGGCGCGTCAATAAAAGGCAGGGTGAGTGTATCACTCAGCGTTGGCTCAATTGGTTGATTGATGCCTTGAATATCTTCACTTTGTGGACCATAAACGGCTAAGTCATTGCCTGTGGTCTGCTTAACATGGGCCGCGAGGGCGGCGATCCCACCCGTGTGATCCCTATGGTGATGGGTGATCAAAATACCCGCTAACGAGAGTTGCTGTGTGCGTAAATAGTCGAGCACGACATTGGCATCGCCCGGGTCAACCACATACACGGCTTGCTGGGAGTCTTGTCGCAACACCCAGATATAATTGTCATTAAAGGCATTAATCGCTGTTATAGTGAGCATAGCACCGCCGATCGCTGTATTTCGTTTTGAAGATAAGGTTATTATCCATAAGAGGGGCTCACTTGGCGACTGTTGCAATTGCCCATGACAATTGCTTATGGCATAAGCTAGGGACAAATGCCAAGGCGGTAATGGGCAAGATGGGTGATTTGCATTCAGCATTTAGCATATGGGTTACGGGAAGGGAGGAGACTTGTGTCGTATAACAGTTCTATGCGCAAACCCGAGCAATGGGACGATCTGCCCAATGGTCCTGCACTCCAACAAGCCGTTGCCGATAAGCTTGCCGATTGGTGGCCAAGGGTGTTTGGTTACCACTTACTCAAACTTGGCCCCTTAAGCGCCGATCTCTCGAGCATGGCATCCCCCGTAGCGCACCATTTCTCTCTGTGCTCAGAACCTAATGCCTCATTAATTGGCGATTTTTGCCATTTACCCCTACAGAATGGGGTGATCGATGCGGTGCTGATGAGCCTGCTGCTAGAATTTGAAGCCGATCCTTACCGTATCCTGCGGGAAACCGACAGGGTGTTGATCGCCGGCGGCTACTTATTTATCGTGGGCTTTAATCCCCTAAGCCCAGTGTTTCTGGGTAAGTTATGGCCAAAATATCAGGACAATCTGCCCTGGTGTGGGCGTTTTTTCATGCCGTCTCGAGTGCGAGATTGGTTAGGGTTATTAGGCTATCAAGTCGTCAGCGATGAGCGTTTAGTTTATCACCCGTTAATTGGTGAGTTTAATGACGGCCGTTTTATGCAGCAAACCTTGGCCTCATGGCTACCCAGTGCGGGCAGCTTATATTTGATCGTGGCGCGTAAATTAGAGTCGCCATTAACGCCCATCCGCGACAAACGTAAAGTATTACAGCCGAATTGGACTACAGCCCCGAGCGCGGGTCGAACCGGGCACTTATCTGAACATACCAAATAACTTTTATCCATCAATGAGTCTGTTATGCGAATAACCTTAAGGCAACTTGCGGTGTTTGAAGCCGTTGCACGCAGTGGACAAGTGGCAAAAGCGGCGGAGCAAGTTAATCTGTCGCCGCCTGCGACCTCCATGGCCTTGGCCGAATTAGAAAAGCAGCTCAACGCCCGTTTATTTGAGCGGATTGGCAATCGATTACAGCTCAACTCCCAAGGGAATTTGTTACTGCCACTGGCGACGGACTTGTTACATAGAGTCGAGCAAATCGAGCAGGCGTTTACGCGCCAAGACGGAGATTTAGTCGGGCATTTAAGCGTGAGCACCAGTTCCACTATTGGTAACTATTTGTTAGCAAAAGCGGCGGTGGCCTTTTGCCAGCAACATACGCAGACCCATGTAGATGTGGCCATTACCAATACCCAAGAAGTGATCCAATCGGTCGCACAATTTCGCGCCGAAATGGGGTTTATTGAAGGGCATTGCACCGATAATCGCTTGAATATTGAGCCTTGGCATAAAGACAGACTATTAGTCTTTTGTCATCCCGCGCATCCCCTCGCGGGGCAGACGGTTAAACCCGCGGCAGTCAAAGGTCAATCTTGGGTATTAAGGGAGGAAGGCTCGGGCACGCGTGAATATTTTGTCAATGCAGCCAATGAATTAGGCATGCAGCCTGAGGCGAAATTCTGCTTTACCACCCCCGATGCCATTAAGCTTGCAGTAAAACAAGGCGCTGGACTGGGCGTGCTCTCGGAGTTGGCGCTGGATAAAGACATCAGCCGAAAAGAGCTGGCACTGGTAACCATTGAAGGCCTAGTGCTAGAGCGACAGTTTTATCGGATTACCCACAAGAGCCGCCAAGCCACGTCATTAGGCCTAGCCTTTGTGCAGTTTTGCGATAATTTTTTCCATTTATCTCGGGAGTGATCGGCGCAACGTTTAGCGCCGAAATAAACGCCGAAGTGAGTGCAGGTATTAGGACTCAGGCTGATAACCTTCATCGACTTGGATAGGGCTGGCTTCAGCGGCGGCGCGGGCGAGTTGATCGCAGCGCTCGTTTTCAGCGTGTCCGGCGTGGCCTTTCACCCAACGCCAATCAATTTGATGGAGTTGGGCGGCTTTGTCTAAACGTTTCCAGAGATCAACATTTTTCACTGGCGTACGATTCGAGGTCATCCAGCCTTTTTTCTTCCAGCCATGGATCCAGGTGGTGATCCCTTGGCGCATATATTGGCTATCGCTGGTTAAAATGACCTTGCAAGGCTCTTTTAACGCCTCGAGGGCGACGATGGGGGCTAATAATTCCATGCGATTATTGGTCGTCAAGGCAAAACCATCGGACATCTCCTTTGTATGGCCCTTATAATTCATTACAATGCCATAGCCACCGGGGCCAGGGTTGCCTAAGCAAGAGCCATCGGTGAAGATGTGGATCAGTTTTAGTTCAGTCATCAAATGGTTACCCGCAGCGTAAATACCGGCCGAGTATAACCAAAAAATGTCATAAGAAGCGCATAAAAGTATGAATATTATCTCAAACGCAAGCCGTCAGGTTATTTTGGATACTGAAACCACGGGTATGAACCAAGGCAGTGGTGCAGTGTATTTAGGCCACAGAATTATTGAGATAGGGTGCGTTGAGGTGATAAACCGCCGTTTAACGGGCCGTTATTTCCATCAATATATCAATCCCGGCCAAGCGATTGACCCAGAAGCGATTGCGGTTCACGGCATCACCGATGAGCGTGTCGCCAATGAGCCTAGGTTCTATCAGATAGCGCAAGAATTTATCGATTTTATCAGTGGCGCCGAAATTGTGGCTCATAACGCAAACTTCGACGTGAGCTTTATGGACCATGAGTTTTCGTTGTTGCAGCCATTAGGGCCAAAGACCAGTGAAATCTGTGAGATCTTAGACTCCCTCGATATCGCAAAATTTTTGCATCCCGGGCAAAAGAACAACTTAGACGCCCTATGTAAGCGCTACGGTATCGATAACTCCCGCCGCCTGTACCACGGCGCATTACTCGACGCCGAGATCTTAGCCGATGTGTATTTGGCAATGACAGGCGGGCAGACCAAGTTCAATCTCTCTAACGATGAAGTCGGTCAAGAGGCGGGGGGCATCCAACGCTTTGATCCCGCATCACTTAATCTTAAAGTGATCAGCGCATCGGCCGATGAACTCGTTATGCATGAAAAGCGTCTTGATTTAGTCGCAAAATCAGGGAAATGCCTCTGGAGAGGATAATTTATTGCCTATGACGATGTCGCTGCGAAAATCCCTACGAAATACCACTTTAGTGCTCGGCGGCCTCTGCTTGAGCGCTTCTTTGCTTGCCGCCGATGCTGAACCTACTGCGGCTAAAACCACTGAGCAGCCTGCCAATATGGCGCCAAAGGCCCAAGAGGCTCAGCCCAGTGCTGCAAAACCCAGTAATGCTCAAGTCAGTGAGCCAACAGTCAGTGAGGCTAATGCGAGTGCAGATAAAGCTGCTGACGGGCAAGCGAGCGCCGAAAAGCCAGTTAATGCCAAGACGAGTGAGGCCGCGCAAGCTAAACCGCCCAAACCTGCGACTCGCAAAGTGGTGCCCATCGATACCGCCTCTGAGCTTAAAAATCGCTTTCGGGTGGACCATATGGTCAGCAGCATGACGCTGTTGATCCAGCGGGAGTACGGTTCGGCGCCAGTGGTGATCGTATTGCCCGACGGCAGCAAGTGGTACGCCAACCGTCACCCTGAAACGGTAAAATGGGTCGATGGCATTACTGGCGACATTATTTATATCGAGTCGCCTCAGCCTGGCCCTTGGCAGCTGGTGGGTAAGGTGGTGCCGGGTTCGCAACTTAAGCGAGTCTCTAAGCTTGAAATTGAAGTGCAGCAACTGCCACAGCCGCTATTCCAAGGTGAAGAAACCAAAGTGGTTGCTCAATTGATGGGGGATGCGGAGCGGGTGCGCATGCCGGGGCTCGATTATCTTGTCGAATGGACAGCCCATTTTGTGAGTAAACATCGTGCAGGGGATGAAAACTTTGCCGCCGGTGACATTATTGTCGGTTCTTACAAAGATAATGGCGAAAAGTTCGATGAAAGACCTGACGATGGCATGTTTACCAGTGATATCAATCTAAAACAGCCCTGGGGCGAGTACGACTTTGTGGTCCAAGCCCGTAATAACGTGTTTGAGCGGCAGGTTTCTTTTCCCTTTACCTTATCGCCGCGTCCCGTGAATGCCGAGGTGATCACCCCTGATGACCCGTTAACGGGGCGATGGAAAATCATGTTGCATGCCGATAGCAGTGTGCTGCAATTGGCTGAAACCCATTTTTCATTCGAGCTTGTTGGGCCAGCAGGTTTGCAGCTTCCCCTTGTAGTTCATGGGCTTAAGGAGAGCGATACTGAACTGCCGATACCGCCAGTGACCGAGTTTGGTAGTTACCGTATTAAAGGCACTGTGGCGACCACCACAGTCACAGGCCGTGAAATCCTGCTCGATTTGCCAGAACTCTTCTTTAACTTAGTGCAGCCTCCTGAACCGCCACCGAGTGAAGAGGAGCTAGCCGCCGTTGCTGCGCAAAAGGCCGCCGAAGAAGAGGCCCTAGCAAAACAGGATGCGCTGTTTTGGATCATTACCATCAATGCCGTGCTAGTACTGCTTGGGGTCGCGGGGCTGATTTTCTGGCGTAAGCGTCAAAGTCTCGCACAGGCACTGGCCGCCGCAGAGCAACGGATGTTAGATGAGGCCGGGCAGAATAAGCCAGAGGCGCCATCCCTCGATGAGATTGATTTGACCATGCCGGATGAGCCGGATAATCGCCGATAAAAGTACAGAATTGTTTGGCTATTTCGACGTCAGCTTGCAGATATTTTGTCCACTTATCATGGGGTTTTGTTAAGTTTGGCGAAATTTTAACTAAACGATGCAATTGAGTGAAAAAAACGGTTGACGCTTCGAACGCTCAACCGTATTATTCACCGCAACTTGAGTGGAGCGGTAGTTCAGTTGGTTAGAATACCGGCCTGTCACGCCGGGGGTCGCGGGTTCGAGTCCCGTCCGCTCCGCCAGTCAAGTTCTTGAAAGTTAAAATTATAGTGCTCTAGTAGCGGTATAATAAAAGTTTGGAGCGGTAGTTCAGTTGGTTAGAATACCGGCCTGTCACGCCGGGGGTCGCGGGTTCGAGTCCCGTCCGCTCCGCCAAATAGAATAAGCCCCATCGAAAGATGGGGCTTTTTTCTATGTATCTTTTCAGAGCATTTTGCCTCTGTATTTCTGCTTAATACCTTACCTAATGCCTAAGGTATTGTTTCTTGTTACCCCTTTATTTCTACTGAAAGCTGAATATTCGCTGTCAATCGGTCTATTCGAGTTACAGGACTGCTTTTTTTGCTGCTATTGTTATCACCAATAGTTCATTTTTCTGTATGAAAAAAGCGTGTTAGGTTGAGTTAATACTGACCACTCCATACCAACTAAAGGACGTTATATGGTTGAAAAAATCACTGGGATGTTAGCACTTATCGGGGTGCTTTCGTTATTTTGTCAATGGGTTGGTTGGAAGCTTAGGTTACCTGCAATTTTACCCTTACTACTCTGTGGTTTGATGTTAGGCCCGGCATTTGGGGTACTCAATCCCGATGAAATCTTTGGGGATTTACTGTTTCCTATCATTTCACTCGGTGTTGCCGTGATCCTGTTTGAGGGGGCATTGACCCTCAATTTTAAAGAGATTAAAGATCATGGTCGTATGGTGACGCACTTAGTGAGCATCGGCATGGTGATCACCTGGGGCTGTATCAGTGTTGCGACTTTTTACCTGCTCAATTTTAGCTGGGAAGTCGCACTGTTATTTGGCGCCCTCGTGGTGGTCACGGGCCCGACCGTGATAGTGCCTATGCTGCGCAGCGTACGGCCTAAGTCGCAACTGGCGAGTATTTTACGCTGGGAAGGGATTGTGATTGACCCCATTGGTGCGCTACTTGCTGTATTAGTGTTTGAATACATTACGGTATCTGGCGACCCCACGAGCCATGTGCTCTATGCACTAGGCTCCATGCTCACGCTTGGCTTAGGTTTAGGCGCAGCATCAGGTTACTTAATTGGCCAAGTGATCCGCCGTAATTTATTGCCGCATTATTTACGAAATACCGCAGTATTAACCCTAATGTTAGGGATTTTTGTCGGCTCCAACCTACTGCAGGAAGAGTCCGGATTACTCACTGTGACTGTGATGGGGATTTGGCTGGCGAATATGCGCGGTGTGGATATTGCTGAAATCCTCGAATTTAAAGAGACACTGACAGTGCTGTTGATTTCTGCCTTATTTATCCTGTTAGCCGCCAGACTCGACTCGAATGCCATGATGGATTTAGGTTGGGGCGGGGTAGGCGTACTCGCCGTGACTATGCTGGTTGCGCGGCCGCTCAGTATTTGGGTGTCAGGCATTGGGACGTCACTCTCAAAGGCTGATAAATGGTTCCTATGTTGGATTGCGCCGCGGGGGATTGTGGCGGCGGCGGTGTCTTCCTTATTCGCCATTAAGTTAGAGGCCACCAATGTGCAGGGCGCCGATGCCATTGTGCCCTTAGTGTTTTTAATCATTATCGGCACTGTCGTTATCCAAAGTTTAACCGCGGGCCGCTGGGCCAAATACCTTGGGGTGACGTCGGGTTCGGCGCAAGGATTATTAATTTTCGGAGCCTCCAAATTCTCCCGCGAGCTGGCAAAAATCTTAAAAAGCAAAGATATCAAAGTGCTGCTGGCCGACAGCAACTGGGATAACATTCGCCTCGCGCGGATGGACAATATTCCGGTCTATTTTGGTAATCCTGCCTCAGAACATGCTGAAACCTATATGGATTTAACCGGGATTGGTCGAGTGCTGATCATGTCGCCTTATAAGCAGTTAAACCCGCTGGTGACCTTTTATTTTCAAGATGTGTTAGGCTCTAAAAAGGTCTTTGGCCTGAACAATGCCGAGCAGGGCAGCGCGCGCCATCAATTATCAGAGACTTACAAACAGCGATTATGTTTGTTTGGTGATGCGGTGTCATACGCCAAAATTGCCAGTCAAATGGCGAAAGGGGCACAGCTTAAAGTCACTAACTTAACTGAAAACTTCACCTTCGAGCATTTCCGCAAACGTTATGGCGAAACGGCATTGCCGTTAGTGTATCTGACTAAAGAAGGTAAAGTCGTGATTGTGTCAGGTAATGACACCCAATTCCCCAATGGCATAGAGTTAATCAGCCTATTGCCCGTTGAGGCGCTTGAAGAAGCGAAAATCCAACAGGCGATTGCCGAGCAAGAGGCGATAGCCGCACAGGCCAAAGCGGCGGAAGAAGCGGCCCTAGCGAAAGCCAAGGCCGAGGAGGAAGCTGAAGCTGAGCGCCAACGACTTGAGCAGCAAGCGAAAACTAAGGCCGAAGAGCCATCACAACCTCAGGCTGACGTACAAGATAACATCAATACCTCGGATGAAACTTTGGCGAAGGGATAATGGCCTAGGTTAGCTAAGATGAGCTTGGCAATTGCGAAGAAATAAGCCTGTTATACCAATCGTATTAAATATCTGTTCATTCAGCGGGAATTCAACGCGCTTTAGACAAGGCGAAGGCTTGAAGGCATAGTGGTGCTCTGTCGAAAGCCTTAAACGCAGTATAAAGCGCGTTGCCATACAGTGAACATCAGCTGCCCTTTGGGAGCCACACAGGCATCCCACTCCCGTGTTGCATTGACTTAAAAGGGAATGACCATTTCTGCGTCAATGCGCCTTGGATTGAAATGCCTGTGAGGCTCTGAACTGATTAGATATTTAATGTGATTGGTATTAAATGAGGCGAAAATAAAAAAGGCACTACTATGTAGTGCCTTTTTGTTTATTTAGATGGGCTTAGTTAGTACAGCTCAGCTAGTACAGCTTTACTATTAAGCGGCGCGTTCCTGTGATGTCGTCGCGACGACTTCGGGGCGCAGCTCAGCTGGGTCAAAGTCATCCACATTGATAGACTTCATACGGCCGATTTCGGCACGTTCCAACAGTTGTACTTCGCTGTCGCTCAATACACCTAAGGCTTTACCTTCGGCGGCGACTTTATCTAACCACATAAAAGGTAAACGCTTACCACTGGCCTTACAGACTTTGTCGAATAAAGGTTCGGCGGCCAAAATATCCTTAAGTGTTTGCTCTTGGATACCGACAGCATTGTGCTCAGAGTTAGTCCAGAACTGACCTTTACCTAAACGATCACGGCTTTCACATGGGGTCTGCATGATCTTAGCCACTTTATGATCTAACACATCGCTTGGACGTTTCAGTGGACGGCCGAATGGGAACATGATGGCACGTAACACGCCGCCTAGACCCATAGGGAAGTTATCCAGTAAATCGTCTAATGAAGCCTGCAACTTGTACAGCGCATCTTCAACCGCCCATTGCACCAGTGGTAGATCGTCAGTTTGACGGCCTTCATCTTGGTAACGTTTTAAGGTTGCAGAAGCGAGGTATAACTGGCTTAACAGATCGCCTAAGCGGGCAGAAATACGCTCTTTACGTTTTAAGTTACCACCTAAGGTTGCCATGGCCAAATCTGATAGCAGGGCTAAGTTGGCACTGAAACGGTTCATATGTTGATAATAACGCTTGGTTTTATCTGAATATGGCGCGTTAGAGAAACGGCTTGATGTCAGACCTAACCAGAAGCTACGGACAAAGTTACTGGTCGCAAAACCAATGTGACCGAAAATCGCCGCATCGAAGTTGGCTAAACCTTGGCCAGACTCAGTATCAAACGCTGACTCCATTTCGGCCAATACATAAGGATGACAACGGATAGCACCTTGACCATAGATGATCATCGAACGTGTCAGGATGTTTGCGCCTTCAACGGTAATCGCAATTGGAGCCGCTTGATAGCCACGGCCTAAGTAGTTGTTAGGGCCTAAACACACACCTTTACCACCGTGGATATCCATGGCGTCGATAACGCATTTCTGCATACGATCGGTCAGGTGATATTTCACGATAGCCGAGATAACTGAAGGTTTTTCACCTAAGTCGATACCTGTGGTGGTTAATGAGGTTACTGCATCCATCAGGTAGGCGTTACCACCGATGCGTGCCATTGGCTCTTCAATCCCTTCTAACTTACCAATCGGCAGTTTGAATTGACGACGAATACGCGCATACGCACCTGTTGCAAGTGCTGCGGTTTTTACGCCACCGGCAGAGTTTGATGGCAGCGTGATACCACGGCCAACAGACAAACACTCAACCAACATACGCCAGCCTTGGCCAGCCATTTTCGGACCACCGATGATAAAGCTTAATGGTACGAATACGTCTTTACCGCGAGTTGGACCGTTTTGGAACATACAGTTCAGCGGGAAGTGACGACGACCTGTCTCAACGCCTTCAACGTCAGTTGGGATCAGCGCGCAGGTAATGCCCAGCTCTTCTTTATCGCCTAACAGGTGATCAGGGTCACGCAGTTTAAACGCCAGACCTAATACAGTGGCAACTGGGGCAAGGGTGATATAACGCTTGTTCCAGGTTAAGCGCATACCTAAGACTTCTTCGCCTTCCCATTGACCTTTACACACGATACCAAAGTCAGGGATAGAACCCGCGTCGCTACCAGCCTCTGGGCTAGTTAACGCGAAACAAGGGACTTCTAAACCTTTGGCTAAACGTGGCAGGTAATGGTTTTGCTGCTCAGGCGTACCATAGTGTTGTAACAATTCGCCAGGGCCTAAGGAGTTAGGTACACCTACAGTGGATGCCAGCTCGCTGCTTAAACCTGCAAGCTTTTGCAGCACGCGTGATTGGGCGTAAGCTGAATATTCTAAACCGCCGTATTTTTTCTTGATGATCATGGCGAAGAAGCCGTGATCTTTCAGGTATTGCCATACTTCAGCAGGCAAATCAGCCAGTTGATGTGATACTTGGTGTTGGTTCACCATGCGGCACACTTCTTCAACGGGGCCGTCTAAGAAGGCTTGCTCATCGGCACTTAAACGAGCGACAGGGTAGTTGTGGAGTTTTTTCCAGTTTGGGTTACCCGCAAACAGATCGGCTTCCCACCATGTGGTACCGGCTTCAATCGCTTCTTTTTCGGTAGAAGACATTTCGGGCATGATGCCTCGGTAGATCTTCATCAGTGGGCGACTGATAACATTTTGTCTAAATGCACTGATATTGAGGGGCAGCGCGATCACCAGGAAGATAATCCAAGAGATAGGGCCGACAACATCGAGTGTCCATCCGGCTGTCATCACAACAGCGGCTGCAATAGTGGCAGTGAGCAAAGATACCCGAAGGTAAGCTAGGGCTCCTAGCACTAAGATCATGGCGATGATCCAAAGTAGGGTAGTCACTGTATTTCTCCTTAAGTATGACCGAGTGCCAATCACAGGTCATAACGAATTTTGTTGATTGCGATCACAATTATAGTTTGTGGTCTGACCTGTGTCGCATAAAAGTTAAACCTAAGGCAGTTTTAATACAAGTATTTTTCAAACAATTGTTTAAATTTTTTGTCACCTTTGATCATTCCACAAATGTCATCAACTAGTTACAATGCAAAACCGTGGATATTTGGATTGATAAAGGCGAGAAATATGTGTGAGTTACTGGCGATGAGCGCCAATGTGCCGACCGATATTGTGTTTAGTTTTACAGGGTTAGCACAGCGTGGTGGCGTCACTGGGCCCCATGTCGACGGTTGGGGGATCACTTTCTATGAGGGCCGTGGCAGCCGTACTTTTAAGGATGCCTGCCCGAGTAGTGAGTCGCACATTGCAAAGTTGATCAAATCTTATCCAATTAAAAGCGAGGTGGTGATAAGCCATATTCGCCAAGCTAATCGCGGCTGTGTTTCCCTTGAAAATACCCACCCATTTACCCGTGAGTTGTGGGGCCGTTATTGGACCTATGCCCACAATGGTCAGTTAAGCGACTATCAGGCGAAGTTTCAGGTGTCCCGCTATCAGAGTGTCGGTGATACCGACAGCGAGTTGGCTTTTTGCTGGATATTAGAGCAAGTCGCGGCCAAGTTTGGCGACCGTCGCCCAGTGGATATGCAAGCGGTGTTTCGATTTGTAGCTACGCTTGCCGAACAAATCCGCGCCCTTGGGGTGTTTAATATGATCCTCAGCGATGGTGAATACTTGATGTGCTATTGCAGTAATAATCTGTGTTACATCACCCGCAGAGCGCCTTTCGGTAAGGCAAAATTAATTGATACCGATGTCGTGATTGATTTTGATAAAGAAACCACACCGCACGATGTCGTGACTGTGATTGCGACTCGGCCGCTGACCGAAAACGAAGACTGGCAGGTGATGCAGCCCGGCAATTGGAAGTTGTTCCGACTCGGTGAGCTGCTTATCGATTTGTAATCGGGCGCTGTCGCAGTCATTCCACTTTGATGGAATTAAATCAGAGAAAAAGGCCAAACGGAGTCACTCACGTTTGGCCTTTTGTGTTTTGTGCTGCGCTGTTACTGCGTCTTAGCAACAGCACTCAATCCGACTTAAATCAGCGATAAATGTGTATCAGGCTTAATTAGCGCCTGTGCCTAAAAGCTTAGGCACTTTCTGCTCTGTCGGAACTTCGGTTTCAACGGCTGCGGCTTCAACGGCAGCGGGCGCGACTGCAACTGGCACATCGTCGAAGTGATAATTCAGCAGTTTGATATCCAGCTGTTTGCTGCCTTTTTCAAAGTGTGTTAGACGAACGGGGAGATAGGCTAGATCCGGCGCCATCCAAAAGAAGGTTTGGCGTTTATGATTGTCCCGCACCACCTCAATTTTGACCGTGTCGTAGCTGCCGCTCTCAATTGTCATTCGCTCCTTACCAATCACATGGAACTTATACTCATCGAGCTCGTTGGATTTAATCATCTTATAATCAAGCACTTCTTTACCAGCGCTGATATCGAGACGAAACTGCAGCTGCACCATTAAAGGGTCGAAAATATCGCCTTCAAAGGGGAATTTGCCTTTTTCATCCTTATAACGGGTGTGGATCATCCCCTGAGCCTTGGCAAAGGCGGTTTGCTCGACAAAGTTCGGGCCAACACCTTTGCGCTCATGCAAATAGCGCATGGGTAATAATTGATTCCCCTCTTGGCCAAATTCACTCAGCACATGGCGCACATCGGTGAGTAATAACAAGCTAAGGTCGCTGTCGAAGCGATATTTATAAACGCCATCCTCGATGGCGGGCAGTTGATACTTGGCTTTACCCAACTCAATATCACCATAATTAACTTGATATTCAGCAGTTTGAGGCGTTAAAGGCGTTGGTGCCGCCATCGCAAATACGCTGTGGGTGAGCGCGAGACTCACGAATAACGTTGGAATTGTGCGCAAGTAATGCTCCTTTATATCGCAAACAGATTGCGGCTAACACTGTTTATCCTATTGGCTAAACTGCCAAGCTACATTGTTTATAGCTGAGGCTATATCGGGTGTAAACAGTTTATAGATCAATATATTAAACTAGAAGGGGATTGACATCACTAAGGTTGCCATATCCGGTTGCCACTCAAACTCAGACAAGTCTACTTTGCCACAGTTCACTGTAACGCCTTCAATACGCAATAATTCCATCTGTTCCTGAAAGGGGACTGAATGCTTTTCGAAGGATATTTTCCCTTGGCTGTTGAGTACTCTATGCCAAGGAAGTGACAAATGTTCGGGGGCCGATTTGAGCGCCTTCGACACATAGCGGGCGCGCCCAGGTAAACCAGCAAAATCGGCCACCTTGCCGTAACTGCTGACTTTGCCTGGCGGGATCATCGCGACAATATGCCAAATCTTCGCCATCGGCGAGAGCTTGTTTTGTGTCTCTTGTGTGTTGCTCGTTTCGTCTGGCGTGACGGCCTTATCTTGCTCTAAGTAGCGATAAAGTGGGGATTTATCTTTTGCAAACCGCATGATGATGCCAAATAAAACCATGAAAGAGGTGAGCCAGTGTAGTGTTAATTACCGCCTAAGTGAAACAGCGGACGGCTGATACTGCTGTAATTTAAATCTAAAAAATCGATTGTAATGATTTTTATTAAACTATTTAGTTTTGAATATTGAGAAAACACAGGAATAGTTCATAATAGCGCCAAATTTTTTGACTCACTAAGAGATGAAACAGGCATGGCTGTACTCGATATTCTGACAATTCCCGATGAGCGTCTAAAGCGCAAAGCACAACCCGTAAAAGACATTGAAGCGATTCAGGGATTTATCGATGATTTAATCGAAACCATGTACCACACCGACGACGGTATCGGTCTGGCCTCGACCCAAGTGGGCAGTACAGATGCGGTGATTGTGATCGATTTATCCGAAACCCGCGATCAACCCTTAGTGCTGATTAATCCAGAGATTGTTGAAAAATCAGGCGAATACGTAGGTGAAGAAGGCTGCCTTTCTATCCCCGGCTATCGTGCGAAAGTGAGCCGTTTCGAAAAGGTCAAAGTCACTGCCTTAGACAGACAAGGCAAAGCGATTGAAATCGAAACCGATGACTTTTTAGCTATTGTTTTACAACACGAAATCGACCATTTACACGGTAAAGTGTTTATCGAACACTTATCGGCATTAAAGCAGCAAATCGCGTTGAAAAAAGTGCGTAAATACGCCTAGGCAGATGAATTTGCGCAACTGATTGTCGTAATTATCTAAATCAAAGCCGCATTCCGATGCGGCTTTGTTGTTTCTAAGCATTTAAAAAGCCAAACAAAAGCGCGATATGTGAAGTTAACGGCTTGTTTTTACAGCAGTGACTCGCTAAGGTAGCGGCAATATGCACGGGTTGCATGGCCTGTGCGCAGTAAGGATACGGTAGAGAAACAGATGAAGACAAAATTCATAGCGCTTGTGGGCGCGCTGGCATCGATTAGCATCTTGCTTGGTGGTTGCAGTGCTTTTTTTAACGGTAACACCACCGAAAAAAACGTGGTTTCCAGCAGTCTGGTTGAATATCTCTATCCCGACGATAAACAACGTGAGCCGCAGCAGCCCAGTATTCCTGTACTGCGTCTTCCCATAACGGTCGGCATCGCCTTTTTACCTTCCTCCCATTGGCAATCCGAAGCCCTCGATAGCAGCTCGCAAATCGCCTTGCTGGATAAAGTAAAACAATCCTTTGTTAAATATGACTTTATTGACCGTATCGAATTAATCCCCAGCACTTACCTTAAAAATGGCAAAGGTTTTAGTACCCTGCAGCAGGTCGCTCGCTTACACGATGTCGATGTGATGGCGCTGGTATCTTATGATCAACTGCTACAAAGCAGCGAGAATAAGGCTTCACTGCTGTATTGGACCATAGTCGGCATGTATATGGTGCCCGGTAATGAAAACGCGATCCAAACCTTTGTCGATACTGCGGTATTTGATATGCGCAGCCAAAAGATGCTGTTTAGGGCGCCCGGCATTAACCAACTTAGCGACACATCAACCGCGGTGAGCGTCACCAACGTGTTACGTGAAAAATCCGCCGAAGGCTTTGATCTAGCGGTAAACGATATGATCACTAACTTAGACGCCGAATTAGCCCGCTTTAAAACCCGCGTGAAAGAAGAACATATTGCGACCATCGAACATAAACAAGGTTATAGCGGCGGAGGCAGTTTATCCCTATTAATCCTTTCGCTACTGGGCATATTTGCAATTCGCCGTTTAACTATCAGCCGAGAATAGTTGAGTTGATTGGTTTGAGCCTATTTAGTCAGATAGGTAAGGTGGGATAGGGAAGGTTAGTTAGGATGATGTTTATGCCGTTGAGAACACTGCTTTATTGATGGCAATCTTAACGACTATTGAACTGTTCATCCGGGTAAAAGCTTTTTGCCCCATTACGAGTTTCGGCTCGTTAGTTCTATCGAAAACTCCCACTCCTGCTGACATACAAATTCTTATCTATTTGCCTAAGTTTGGCCCAACCAGAAATCGACTAACAATGTATGGGTATACAGTCATATATAAAATTAGCTATTTTGTATGATTTTAAGACGAAGTCAGTGCGCACCAATTCCATTTTCAACAAGTAAAACTCTATAAAATCAATTGACTATAATGTAATACTTTTAGTTAATAGGGTTGTAAAACGCGCAAGCGCGTTTTTCCAGATGGTGTATTTGCCAGAAAGCTGATAAGTTCTTTGCATACAGAAAGTTAACCGTGCGTGTTTTCACTGGTCCAACGAGGTAAACGCGCATGCACACGAATAAAATGTTAGGGCTTTGGTATGGTTTATCTGATACTTGAAACTAGAGCTCTCGATGAGGTCTTAAAATTGCCAGGTGTCGCAATTTGGGCTGGTAGCAATGTCCTGACGGAACTTAATCACCAAGATTTGGTTGCAAAAGGCTTTAATATCACCAGATTTGGTTACTCAGTCAGTGGGTTAGACAAGAACGAGCTGGAAGATGCACTCGAAACAATTAAAGAGCATCACCCAACAGAAAATATTTGGGTTCAGTATGCAAGTCCGCCCTAACAATACGCAGCACTTGCGGCCTTCGGCCGCTGGGACGCCAATCCGCTGCGCGGCTCGTCGCCCGTGTGCTTTGCGTTATGTTTTATTGGCGCTATCGGAGTCGTATGAAAGAAGATTTCAAAAAGCTTATTTATGAGGGTTTACGTAAAGCTAAATCCAGAAACTTGGATATATTCACTATAGCTCTTTACCATGATCATGAATCGCATGTTGCGACAGTTTGCATTGATACAATTGAATCATCTAAACGGTCGGTCATGTCAAGCAATGAGTTCACGAAAAAATATTTTTTTAAAGCAATCGAAAAAGGTGAACTGGAGTCAGCTGGGAACTGGAAAGCAAATGGAGGCAGAAGCTTCTCACTTGGAGATTTTGCCCTTGTAAATGCATCCGAAATTGATGTTCCACGAAAAGTTGTATTGCCTGACTTCTATTTGAATATGGTTCATGCGTTGGAAGAAATGAGGGAGCTAATTGCATTGCAGAGTAGTCATGGTCGCAGCTTATTGTTTTGTTGTTCTACTGAAAATTTTGAGGTTGGCTTAGTTTGGTCATAGAACATAACAAAGTGCTGCAACACGCGCACTGCGTGTGCTGGACAGTTTGTAAGTCGCGGCTTTGTGGTTTTGCTGCGCAAAAGTAATCCACAAAGCCACAACTTACAAACTGCCGTTGAGCTCGGCGTTATCTCAATAGAAGTTTTAATTCGAAAATTATAGTTAGGAATCTAACTCACTTTTGTCCCAAAACTAGACACATATTTTCTTTAAAACATACAGATTACGCCGCTGCTAAACAGGTGAGCCATGGTGATTAGCGAGACAACCGCCCCAAGACCACTTTTTGGCATCCATGCCATCGCTGCATTCGTGAATCCATTCACATCAGACGGGCGGTCGAGCATCCACGGATGGACTCGCTGCGAGTCGTCGAGCAAATACCATGGCTTACTAATTCGTAGGAACAGCATGTTTGCCCGGCACTCAAAAATCTTATCTCTTCTTATCTCAACGTATTCCTAGTTTTTAGAGCTTCATATATTAAAATCATATTCTTACAAAATAGGGGAGTGCGATAAGGGCGATGCCGATGGCGATAAGTAGCGCGAGATTGGTGACAAAATAAGGGTAAATCATCAGGGTGAGGCCGACGGCCAAAGGGATGGGGGCGGCTTGGCGCTTGCCGTAGGTGAAAAAGCCAAGACCAAAGAGGCCAAAGACTAAACTCCATAACAATATTGCTGGATTATCAAACACCTTGAGTTCCTCAATGATTAGCGCTTGGTAAGCGCAGCCCTTTTACT
Organism: Shewanella mangrovisoli; assembly: GCF_019457635.1. Taxonomy (NCBI): domain Bacteria; kingdom Pseudomonadati; phylum Pseudomonadota; class Gammaproteobacteria; order Alteromonadales; family Shewanellaceae; genus Shewanella; species Shewanella mangrovisoli. Next base: position 2,649,451 of record NZ_CP080412.1, on the reverse strand, counting down.
CAGCCATCTTGGTCAAATGATGGGTTAGTGCTGCGCTGCTGAATTGAGTCTACTGCTAAATATCCCTTGGCGTAATTAAGCTTTATTCATCTTATGCGCAGCATGAATACGCTATTTTAGTGCGCTGTTTTTAAGCAGTGAAGATTCAGGTTATAGCTCATATAACTCTAAGGGTAAGCCGTCGGGATCGCTAAAGAAGGTGAACTTTTTGCCTGTGTATTCGTCGATGCGGACGGGTTCGACGGCGATATCATGGGCCGTAAGATGCTCGATCGCCGTTTCAATCGATGCGACGCGAAAGGCGAGATGTCTAAGGCCGCAGGCTTCGGGATAGCTTGGGCGTTTGGGAGGATTGTCGAAGGAAAACAACTCAATTTGACTCATATCCGGCAGTTGTAAATCGAGTTTGTAGGACTGGCGCGCCTCACGATAATGCTCTGCAAGCACGCTAAGGCCAAGAATAGTCACATAAAAGTGTTTGGACTTTTGATAGTCACTGCAAATAATCGCTGCATGGTGAATGCCGAGTAACATGGCTTGCCTCTGTACTGTTTAACTGATGTTTAGGCTAATGTGTTTAAAAAAGCCAGAATCACAACTGTGTGTGACTCTGGTGCTCACCTATGATTTTTATCTTACTTCGCTAGCTGGCTAGTGGACGAGTTCAAATATCGCGGAGGAGAGAGGTGCAAGCTGCAGCTGAACTTGTCCTTTACCTTGTTCGATAATTAACTGCGCCGTATGGTCTTCCAGCAAATCCTTAAGCGGATAGGTTGCATCGGTTAACTGCCATTGCGCAATCAATGATTGGGGCAGTTTAAGTGAAAATGACTTGGCTTGGATTTGACTAAAGTTACTGACAATAATCAGCTTTTGACCTTTGTTATCGGCGGTATTGGCTTCAAAGCGGATAAAGGCGAAGGTTGAGTCATCATAACCCGTCGCGCTGCCATTGTTTGTCTTATTGTTAGCCTTATTGCTAGCCTTTGCAGCCGATTCCGTGCTGCGGTTGGCAGCATCCAGCGAGTCATATTGCCCCAAGAGTGCAGGCGCATTTTTCCCCGTGCTGAGGTTCAATAATTTTTGATAATAGGCGTGTAACGCGACTTCTGCGGCGGTTGATTGGCCGCCATCAAATTTACCTTGATTCATCCAGCGCTGATGGGCGGGAACACCCGCATAATCAAAAATACTGGTGCGCGAAGCATGGCCAAAGCCTAGGTTTTGTGTCGCCGCTTCTCCGACTTCTTGGCCAAAATAAATCAAGGTGGGTGAGGTACTTAAGGTTGCAGACACCACCATCGCGGGCAGGGCGTAGCGGGGATCGACCGCATCTGTCGAGGAGTTACCAGTTAAGGCGCCTAAAAAGGCGGCATTGGCGATGCGCTGCTCGTCGTGGTTTTCTAAAAAGTGCAGCATATGCGAGTCGATATCTTGCACTTTGGCCTGATCTACGGCGATCTGCGCGGTACTTTTTTGTCCTGCCATAATGGCTTTGAGGGTGTCGTAAAGATCGACCTTGTCGTAGAGGTAGTCCATTTTGCCGAGCTCAATATAATCGCGATACAGCGCGGGGTTATAGACCTCGGCTAAGATAAAAGCTTCTGGATGACTATGTTTTATATGACTATTTAAATAGCTCCAAAATTCGACGGGCACCATTTCGGCCATATCGTAACGAAATCCATCGACTCCCATCGCTAACCAATACTGGGCAATTTGATTGAATTTGATCCAAGAGTTAGGTAATTCATGACTATGTTGCTGCCAAAATTCGTAGTGCTGCTCGGCGCCGAGATTGGCATAACCTGGTGGCAGTGCGGGGAAATCATGGCTGCCATCGGGGCGGACACCGTAATTTATTTTAACGGTTTCATACCAGTCGTTCATATCCGGCTTAGCAAGGCGTGAGCCATTGCCCGTCCATTTGGCGGGGATTTCCTTAAATTGACCATCACTTAGAGGATGGGATTCACCGCCTAACGGTTTGAGGCTATCAGGCAAATCGGGCACTTGAAAGCCAGAGGATTGCTTTTTATCAGTCACATAGTAAAAGTTATTATGCTTTGCATATTCAAGGGTTTGATTATCGTCTTCACCAAAATCGCGCACGCCCTCGGGCTTATTGATGGAATGGTAATTACGCGCCACATGGTTGGGCACTATATCGATAATCACCTTTAAGCCTTGCTTGTGGGTGCGCTCGATAAGTGCCTGAAACTCCTGTAAACGCTTTGCGGGATCGACTGCTAAATCTGGGTTTACGTTGTAATAATCTTTAACCGCATAGGGCGAGCCAGCGCGGCCCTTAACCACATCGGGATCATCGTGACTTACGCCAATTGCACTGTAATCGCCAATTAGGGCGTGGTGGGGTACACCCGTATACCACACATGGGTAACACCTAAGTCTTTGATACTTTTGAGCGCTGTGTCATCAATATCATTAAATTTACCCACACCGTTTTCGCTAATCGTGCCCCAAGGTTTATTGGTGGTGTTTTTATTGCCATAGAGCCGGGTAAAAATTTGATAAACAACGGGTTTAAACTTATTTGCTTGCTCGTCATTGTGATGGGCTGGCAGCATTTCGCCTTCGCCTACATTTGGATTGGCAGCCATAGTTTTAGCCGCTACTGCCGGTAACGCCGTTGCTTGAGTAGTGATTGTTTGAGTGGTGATTACTTGAGCGGCCATGGCGTTAAAGGCGCTGATGCTGCTGAGGGCCAGTACGCTTAATCCCTGTTGCCAGCGATAAGCGCAACGTTTGCTGTTGTTAGATAATAGAAAATTCAACCTAGGTTCCTTTACTGACTTGGCGGCCAAACTGTAGTTTGGCCGCGCTGTTAGCTAAGTATGCTTAGCTGCTTCATTTATGGGTTATTGGGGTTTGAGTTCAAGCAGTATGACGCCAGCATGGGACAGGGCAAGTGATTGATTCAGTTTGAACTTATCCCCAGTGAAAACTGAATTAGCCGAAGTATTGCCCGCCAATACCTTACTAAAGCGGCTTAAGTCCAGCGTTTGTGCTTGGTCATTCTTGTTGTAAATCACCATCACTTTATCTGCATCGGCTTGGTAGCAGGCATTGCCCGCTGCGGCCTGTTTGGCAACGCATCGAAATTGCACATAAATGCCGTTTTGCGGCACAAAGTGCAGTAAATCACCCGTTTGCAGCGCGGCTGAATGCTTACGGTAATTGAGTAGAGTTCGCACAAACGCAAGCGCTTGCTGCTGTTGTGCGTTTAGCCCTTTACCGCTAAAACCGCTGACCTTGCTATTGGCAAACCCTCCCGGGAAATCGCTGCGCACTACACCGTCGTGGCGGCCTTCGGTCGGGCTGGTCATCAACACTTCGGTACCGTAAAACAGCTGTGGAATGCGTTTGGCCGTTAACACATAGGTGAGGGCCATTTGGTACACCGGCAGGTTTTCTTTCAGCAGACTATAAATCCGATTGGTGTCGTGGTTGCCTTCAAAGAGGACTAACTGGCTTGGGTTAGCATACACCACATCATTAGCTAACATCTCGTAAAGCTTGATAAAACCTGTATCCCAGCCTTCTGGCTCGTTCAGGCTTTCAAGCAGCTTTTCATAGAGTGGAAAGTCCATCAGGCTCGGTAAATCCGAGCTATAGCCATCGGCATTGATTTTGCCTTTTTGCCAATAGGAGACAGTAATGGGATTGGCGGTCCACTCTTCGCCGACAATATTAAAATGCGGGTATTCGGCCATTAAGGCCTTTGACCATTGGGCTAAAAAGGCTTTATCGGCGTAGGAATAGGTGTCTTCGCGAATACCCGAAAGCCCTGCGTATTCCACCCACCAAATGCTGTTTTGAATAAGATAAGTGGCAAGCTTTGGGTTGCGCTGATTAAGATCAGGCATCGAATCGACAAACCAACCGTCGACAAAGTCACTTCTATCCCGCGTGTCGGCGTAGGGATCTTGCACTGTGGTGCGTCTATGGCTGGTAAAGCTCGGGCTGGTAGAACTGAGGCTGGTAAAACTGGCCGTAGGAGCCGTTTGGGTGGCAGTGACATTGGATTTTTGCGGGACATTGAGCCAATCACTGCTCGGTAAATCTTTTAGCCACCAATGGTTTGAGCCGATATGGTTAAGCACCACGTCTTTAATTACTCCTAGGCCACGTTGTTTGGCCTCAGTGACTAACCTCTGGTAATCCTGATTGCTGCCAAAACGCGGATCGACCCGATAAAGATTGGTCATGGCGTAACCATGATAGGAATATTGGGCTTGGTTATTTTCAAGCAGTGGGTTGATCCACAGCTGAGTGACGCCCAGTTTGGCTAAGTAGTCTAAGTGCTGGCGAATACCTTCGATATCGCCGCCATGGCGACCATCGGAATTTTCAGGCGCCGCATGCTCGAGCATATCGGTTTGGTTGTCATTGCTTGGGTTGCCATTGGCGAATCGGTCTGGAGTGATAAGGTAAATCACATCTTTATTACTAAAACCTTGGCGTTCGCGGCTGTCTTCTGCCCGTGCCGCTAAAGTGTAGGGCAGTTGCAAGAGCTGCTTGTCGCCATCGAGAATGCGGATATCAAAGGTCTGCGGCTTGGCTTGGCGCAAGTCTAAATTGATAAACAAATAATGGGGATTATCCGTCTGTTCAATCCCTTCAAACACCACATCTTTGCCAGCAATCTCAACCTTAAGCTGCGCAGCATTCGCAGGCAGGGCACTGCTGTGCAGCATCAATTGCAACTTAGGATTATGCATGCCAGCCCACCAAGAGAGCGGCTCGAGATGCAAAGATGCTGTACTGCTGACGGGGCTATGACTGGCCTGTGCTAGAGCATATAAGGGAGAAGAGGCGGTTAACACAAGGGCGAAGAGTAGACTGTGACGTATCATACTATGGGCCTTTATCGGGTGAGGTGTTAAGTGTGACTTTAGAAATAAAGAGCGGCGTATCATCTCACTATTATTATGGGTAAAAAGAAAAGCCTGCTTCACAGTGAAGCAGGCTTTTACGATGACAGCTTACAGAGAGTAGGTTAAACCCAGGAAATATTGTCTACCGAAGTATTGAATTGTCCCGGTTTGATGCTCTTCACCAAAGTAAGTTTTATTAGGCTCATCGGTGAGGTTATTGATTTGGAACAGGAACTTAAGGCCGTTATCCAGCGCATAAGAAGCCTGATAATCCACAATCGTTTCCGCATCGAAGAACGCCAGTTGAGATTCAACCGCAACTTGCTCTGAAACATAACTACTACGGTATCTCATGCTCACACGGGTATCGAAACCATCCAAGGTGTAGAACAGGGTAGTATTCAGCACGTTTTCTGACAGACCTGGTAATGGAATGGTCAGGTTAGAACCGCTTAAGTCTGTGGTGAATTCGACTTCGCTGTCTGAATAGGAATAGCTACCGGTGAAACCTAAACCATCTAAAGGTGATGGTAGGAAATCAAACACTTGGGTATAGCCTAACTCGATACCACGGATATAACCGCCTTTATCGTTGTTGATGGCTGTTTGATATTGTCCTTCATCTTTAACAACTGGGAACTCAACACCATTGTCGATGATGGTATCGGGCACGATAAAACCATTCGCTTCAAAATCAAATGGTTGAATTGTGAAGTTGTTGATGAAAGATTTAATATCTTTATAGAACAAGGCTACAACGACCGCACCTTCAGACTCTTCAAAGTAGTGCTCGTAGGACAAGTCATATTGATCCGCATAGAAAGGATCTAATAACGGACTGGTGTTACCCCACGCATTGTACTTTTTGTATCCTGGCGTCGCAGAATCGTCATACCAAGAACCCATACCCGACTTTAATTTGTCGATTGGTGGGCGTGACATTACTGATGCTGCAGCAAAACGCAGTTGATCGTTTTCAGTCAGGTGGAAGGTTAAGTTCAGTGACGGTAAGTAGTCGGTATAGGTTTTGCCGACCTTGTTACGGATATAATCCGTGCTTACGACGCCTTGCTCATCGGTAATGGCTTCACCTAAACCATAACCTACCTGTTGCAGACCAGTACTGCTTTGATCTGTGTGTACTACACGTACACCTAGGTTACCTGTGACTTTAACGTCACCAATATCAAAGTCTAGGTTTGCCTGTACGTAGCCAGCTAATACATCTTCATTGACCGCGCCGCTTTGGATCATGGTCCAGTTATTTGACCAGTTCGCCGTTGGAGTAAAAGGTGATTGGCCTGTTGCCGCCAGTTGTGCGTTCACCAGTTCAATGGCTTTATTAAAGTCAATGGCAAGGAAGCTTGGGTAACCTGAGAGTTCTCCTCCAAAATCAACCACTTTGGCCATATCGCCGTTTAGAGCGAGGACTGGTTGATTATCAGGGTTTTTACCAAACTCGAAACCGTAACCTGCCTGTGAACGCTGTGCGTTGAATTCTCGTTCGGCATAACGCACACCAAAATCAACAGAAGAGACAAAGCTGGTGTCGAGGACGTAGTTAAAATCGAGTTTGTAGGCAATCAGATCGTTTTGCTGATTATAGGGCCACATACCCACTTCTTTCAGACCTAGGGTCGAGGTGTTGGTGTAGTCGTTAGCAAAGCTGACATCCGCAGGACTTAAGCCATTTAGTTGATAAGTAACAGATTCAGCCGAGCGAACTTCATTGCCTAGATCATCGTACAACACGGCGCGAGTACCGCCGTTAACGAATTCACCATCGGCTTTGGAATAGCTGACATCGGCCGCCACTGTCAGTGCGCCACCGTTATTCCACTCAAGGTTCAATGAGCCTGAAGTCAATTCTGAGTATTTTGAGTCGTTATCGTTGATCACGAAAACCGCAAAGTTATCCGTGCCATCAGTAGAGACTGTACCCCCAGTCATAGAACCGTTTTCGACAGTGGCATCACTGATGGTGCCATTTTTCAATGATTTCACGCGGAAACCACGGGCAAAGTTTTCAGAGGTAAATTTAGAGTGGAACAGATCGCCCTTCACACTCAGGCTATCACTCGGTTGCCAATGAATAGCCGCCATATAGCCATCACGGGTATCATCGCCGCCTTTTTGTTGCAGTTCAAAACCTTCACTAATCGCTTCGGTTACACCGTCACCGTTAACGTCTTTTTTATCATCATTAAAACGTAAACCAATGAATTGGCTCGCAACATAAGGTTGATACAGGTGAGCATAGCCCACTGCAACCCCTAAGGTGTCTTCGAGGAATTTACCTTGATAAGCAAGACTCAAACGGTTGCCGTATTGCTCGGCATCGGAGATTTCATCGGCGCGATCGTTAAAGCTGCCACGGGCATTGATATTGAATGATTGATCTTTGTCATTCTTCAGCGGATCGGCGGTTTTTAATTCAACCATACCGGCCACGCCGCCTTCGATCAGCGAGGCTTTCGGGGTTTTGTAAACCGCTGCCTGACTGATTAATTCGGATGGATATTGGTCAAACTCAATGGCGCGTTTACCGCCAGTGGTCACTTGTTCGTGGCCATTGAGGGTGGCAAACACGAAATCGCCATCCAGACCACGGATATTCAGCCCACTGGCTTGACCGCCAGTACGAACAGCGGTAACGCCCGGTAAACGGGTTAACGCATCGGCGATAGATTGGTCGGGCAGGGCGCCGAGATCGTCGGCAGAGATAGATTCAGATACGGTATCGCCAAAACGTTTTTCGTTAAGCGATTTGATCACACTGGTTCTGAAGCCTTTAACTTGGATTACTTCAATTTCGGCATCTTTGGCTTTTAGGTCTTTTTCTTTTACATCATCTGCTGCGTAGGAGTGCATACTGGCGCCAGCAGCAACGAGTGCTAAGGTCAGCAAGCTGGGTTTAAATCGCATCATTTCTATCTTCCCCTTGAAGTCGCTTTTTACCGCTTATGTAGAGCGTTTTATCGTTATTACCGCATTGTTTTTGCGGCCTTTTTTTGGTATTTCGGCGCTTAATTGACTGCATAAGTGCTGCGTTTATGACCAAATTGTTATGCAACGGTGAAGATACTACTCCCGAGGATCTTGGCCTCACAACATTGTGCATACGTATTCAATAGGTCAGAGGCCTGCCAAAACGGGGATTTCGGCCAAAAAAACTCCGATTTTATCTCCGAGTAATTCAACGCAACCTTATGTTAGTAAAGGGTTAATTTAATCTTAATCAGACAAGTCTAATGATAGCCTGTTTTGCATACGTATGCAGGCGTATTGAACCTTATTTCCCTGTTCACGTATGCTCGTTGCCACTAATACAAGCCGTAGCGCCTTTACTCCGCAGTAACATGATTGTAACTGCTCATGTGAGAGTTTTTGGGTTAGCGCGCTGAAGAATAAGGATAAAGGGGCAATATGAGTGAGTTAACTTGGTGGCGTGGAGCCGTGATCTATCAAATCTATCCACGTAGCCTTTTGGATACTAATGGTGATGGTGTTGGCGATCTGCGCGGTATTATCACCAAGTTGGACTATATTGCCAGCCTGAATGTGGATGCGATTTGGATTTCGCCATTCTTTAAATCCCCGATGGCCGACTTTGGTTACGATATCAGTGACTATCGCGAGGTTGATCCTCTGTTTGGCACTATGCAGGATTTCGATGAGCTGATTGAAAAAGCCCATCAACGTGGCATTAAAGTCATTATCGACCAAGTGCTAAGCCATACCTCAGATCAACATGCGTGGTTTTGTGAGAGCCGCGAGAGCCGCACCAATCCTAAGGCCGATTGGTATGTGTGGGCCGATCCTAAGGAAGATGGTACCGCGCCAAACAACTGGTTAGCGATTTTCGGCGGTTGCGCCTGGGAGTGGGAGCCGCGCAGACAACAATATTATCTGCACAACTTTTTACGCAGCCAGCCCGACATCAACTTCCACAATCCCGACGTGCGTCAAGCCGTGTTAGATAATGTGGAGTTTTGGTTGAAGAAGGGCGTCGATGGTTTCCGCTTAGATGCCATTACCTTCTGTTATCACGATGAGCAGCTTCGGGATAATCCGGCAAAACCTAAGGATAAACGCCAAGGGCGCGGATTCAGTGAAGATAATCCCTATGCCTATCAGTACCATTACTACAATAATGATAGACCGCAAACGATTCTATTTATTGAAGAATTACGCCAGTTAATCAATCGCTATCCAGGTGCGGTGACCTTAGGCGAAGTTTCCGCCGAGGATTCACTCGCCGTGATGGCCGCCTATACCAAGGGCGAAGATCGCTTACATATGGCCTACAGTTTCGAGCTGCTGACCGATGACTATAGCGCCGCTTATATTCGCCAAACGGTAGAAGCACTGGAAGCAAGTATTGGTGATGGTTGGCCCTGCTGGGCGATAGGTAATCACGATGCACAGCGCGTCGCCAGCCGTTGGGGACGTGGTAAGCAAACTTCCGATATGGTGAAAATGCTCAATGCCATGGTTAACTCATTGCGAGGCAGTGTCTGTAGCTATCAAGGGGAAGAGCTGGGTTTAACCGAAGCGCCGATAGAATACCACGAGTTGCAGGACCCCTTCGGCAAAACCTTCTGGCCAATGTTTAAGGGCCGTGATGGCTGCCGAACGCCAATGCCGTGGGAACAAAATGCTGATTTTGGTGGCTTTAGCCAAGTGACACCTTGGTTGCCTGTGGCGAATGCACACAGAGCACTGGCGGTTGATGTGCAGGAAGCCGATAGCCAATCGATGTTACATGGCTACCGTCAGTTCCTTGCATGGCGCAAAGGCTATCCCGCTTTGGTTGAAGGGGAAATTGAATTCCTCGATGCGCCAGAACCTTTATTGGTATTGGTGCGTACGCTCGGGGAGCAAAAGCTACTGGTGTGCTTTAACCTACAAGATACAGAGCAGGCATTATCACTGAATGCCCTCAGCATCCAGCAAGAAATTACCGGTCACGGTTTGAAAACTGCGCAAAGGGTCGCCGACACATTGACATTTTCGGCCTATGCCTGCTTTTATGCGTTGTTGAATTAGTTTCGACTCGGCATAGCACCACTTCGGATGGGCAGCACAATTTCATTGTGGCTGCCTGTCGTAGTACGAAAACGCCTAAGGGACATTCCCTTTAGATAATAAAAACATGATTAGAGAGCACAACTATGGCGTCATCTATAAACACCAGCAGCCACACGAGCAGCGTGAGCGAGGCGGGAAACGGTAATTATCGTTTCGCGTTAGTCTCATTGACCTCACTGTTTTTTATGTGGGGCTTTATTACTTGTCTGAACGATATTCTGATCCCCCATCTTAAGGCGGTGTTTTCACTCAATTACACCCAAGCGATGTTGATCCAGTTTTGCTTCTTTGGCGCTTATTTTCTGGTGTCGATCCCGGCGGGACAGCTGGTAAAACGACTCGGTTATCAAAAGGGCATAGTCACAGGTTTAGTGATTGCGAGTATCGGTTGTGGTTTGTTCTATCCAGCAGCCTCCTTTGCCACCTACGGATTGTTCCTCGGTGCCTTGTTTGTCTTGGCATCAGGGATCACTATTTTACAAGTGGCGGCTAACCCCTATGTTAACGCGCTTGGCAGCAGCGAGACCGCATCGAGCCGCTTGAATCTGACACAAGCCTTTAACGCGCTAGGGACCACAGTTGCGCCATTTTTTGGCTCGATTCTGATCTTATCCGTTGCCGCTTCAGTGTCTTCTGAATTAGCCCAAGCCAATGCCGAAGCAGAAGTCGTTAAGCTGCCTTACTTATTGCTGGCTGCGGCGCTTGCGGTACTGGCGGTGATTTTCGCTAAGCTCGATTTGCCCGTGATCCGTGAACACAGCGAAGCCGCAGCAGGCGAAGTACAAACCCATTTAGGCAAGACCAGTGCGCTGCAAAGCATGCATTTAGTGCTGGGAGCGGTGGGGATTTTTGTCTATGTGGGCGCAGAAGTCTCGATTGGTAGCTTCTTAGTTAACTTCCTCGGCGAAGCACACATCGTCGGTATGCCAGAAGAGCAAGCGGCCCATTACATCGCCTATTATTGGGGCGGCGCTATGGTCGGACGCTTTATCGGTTCGGCGGTAATGCAAAAAATCCCCGCAGGTACTGTGCTTGCCTTCAATGCCTTTATGGCGGCATTGTTGGTGCTGGTGGCCATGACCACAAGTGGCAGTGTCGCCATGTGGGCGATTTTGGGCGTGGGATTATTTAACTCAATTATGTTCCCCACTATTTTCAGCCTAGCGCTGCGTGACCTAGGTCCACACACGTCTCAGGGTAGCGGTATTCTGTGTTTAGCCATTGTCGGTGGTGCGATTGTGCCATTATTACAGGGCGTATTAGCCGATAACTTAGGCATTCAATTGGCCTTTATTCTGCCTGTGGTGTGTTACGGTTTTATCCTGTTCTACGGCGCGAAAGGTTCTAAAATGTAACGGCATTGGCCGATGCGAGAAAGCGATCCCCATGGGTCGCTTTTTTATTGGACTTTTTTGCCTCTAAAAGACAACTGGGCATCTGTTTACTTGCGTATTAGTGCCTGACCTCCTATGATCCCCCGGTTTTATTACTCACGGTGACCTGTAAATGTTGAATTCTCCGCTTTCTGCCAGCTCGAATGAATTAGTGATCAGTATCTTAGCTATGGTACTGAGCGAAGGAAAACCCTTAGACCGGGCCTATTCTCAGCATTTTTCGGGGTTAAAGTTAGTGCCCGCCGAACAGGCGCGTATTGCCACCGTGACGGGCGATATTCTTCGCCGGTTAAATCTGTATTGTTTCTTAGCCGAAATTAAGCCGGAAGAAATGGAGCGTTTAGGCTCTAAGCTGCTTAATGTGTGGCACTTATTCCACAAGTTAGAACTGCCAAAAATGCAGTATTCCTTGCCGGTCGATGCCGAGCGTTTAGCCGAGCGTATCGAACAGGCTAAGAACCAACCTGTACTTTGGGACGGTTGCCCAGAATGGTTAGATGCAATGGGTCAAGCCCAGCTTGCTGCATCCTGGGAGAAGGAGCGCGCCGCCTTAAGCACTCCGCCAAAACGTTTCCTACGGGTCAATGGCCTTAAAGTGACTCGTGATGAGTTAGCGCAAAAACTGGCGGCCGAGTTTGTTACCACCCAAGCGGTCGATGGCGTTGATTCAGCCCTTGAAGTAACCTCAGATTCCGCGCTATTTCGCACTAACTGTTTTAAAGACGGATTATTTGAGCAGCAAGATGCTGGCTCACAACGAGTGGCCGCGGCGCTCGATGCTAAACCGGGCATGCGCGTGATCGATGCCTGCGCGGGCGCAGGGGGCAAGACCTTGCATATCGCCGCGCAGATGCAGGGCAAAGGCCGTTTATTGGCGATGGATGTGGAGCAATGGAAACTCGACAACCTTAAAGAACGCGCCCGCCGTAATGGTGCCCATAATATCGAAACCCGATTAATTGTCGGCTCAAAAACCATCAAACGCTTAAAACTCAGCGCCGATCGCGTGCTGCTCGATGTGCCTTGCTCAGGCCTTGGGGTATTAAAGCGCAATCCCGATGCCAAATGGCGTGATACCGCCGAGCGTTTGCCGGTTTTGATGGAGTTGCAAAAGCATATCTTAAGCAGCTATAGCCGCATGGTGAAGGTGGGTGGCATTGTGGTGTATGCGACCTGCTCAATTTTCCCCTGTGAAAACCGCGGCCAAGTGGATGCTTTCTTAGCGGAAAACCCTAATTTCCGTTTACTCGAAGATGAAACCATCAGTCCCGCCGAGACGGGTTTCGATGGCTTTTATTTAGCGAAACTCGAGCGAATTCAAGAATAAACCCGCATCTTATCTCGCCACTAAAGCAAGTTTTCAACCCAAATTGAAAAGTTGCTTTAGTGCGACTAAATACCTAAAATTCACCCCTGATTTACAAAGATTGTTCATCTTAGTAAGGTCGTTAACTTAAGCGCTAAATGACTAAGGGATGTATGGACGAAGGAATTGCGGTTACGGGCAGTATCGGCGAGATTAATGCTCAGTTTAATCAAAGCGTTAGCTTAGAATGCTATAACGGCATCTTGTCTATGCTGCTCAATGGTGCGCCATTAGCAGAAATCCTCCATGCTTTAGTCTTAAAAATTGAAGATCAGCGTTTAGGCACGCATGCCTCCGTATTGCTACTCAGCGAAGACGGCAAAAAGCTGCTCACGGGCGCCGCGCCCCATTTACCCGTCAGTTATAACCAAGCCATCCATGGGGTCGAAATAGGTCCTGGGGTTGGCTCCTGCGGTACCGCGGCGTTCACGGGGCAACGGGTGATTGTCGATGACATTGAACATCATCCCTATTGGGCGCTGTATAAACAGTTTGCATTAGCCCACGGGCTAAGGGCTTGTTGGTCTGAACCTATCAAAGATACTCAAGGCAAGGTCCTCGGCACCTTTGCCATGTACTACGAAATCGTAAAAGTACCGACGGCTGCGGATTTAACCTTGATTTCTGAGGCGGCAAGGCTGGCGAGCTTAGCGGTAGAGCGCAGTCGGTCACTCGAATTTCAGCGCCTTGCGGTGAAAATATTTGATCGCCTACCTCTGTCGTTAGTCATCACCAATGCCAGCCATTCCGTGCTCTATGCAAACGCTGCGTTTACCCAGATGGTTTATCCTGAAACCACTGATATTCATGATTTTTGCCCCGAGCACTTTTTCTCTCCCTCTGAGCCCCACGAAATCGATTCCCTGTTTCAACATCTGTCCGAAGGGAAAATGTGGCAGGGTGAGTTGATTGGCCTGCGTAATAACGGTGAAACCTTTTACCTCGATTTAACCGTGACCGTGTTTCGCGAGCCCCATAGTAACGAGAATAGTTTTGCTTGGTTATTTTCCGATATCAGTGAGCGTAAAAAGGCGGCGCAGTTAATTAAGTATCAAGCCAACAATGATCCCCTCACTGGCTTGGCAAACCGTAATGCCTTGTTTAGACAAATCCAAGAGCTGATCTCCGCCGACAGCTTAACCCCAGGTTTTAGCTTTATGCTGATGGATTTAGATAACTTTAAACAAGTGAACGATACCTATGGCCACGACAAAGGGGATGCGCTGCTGGTGCAGGTCGTGGAGCAGATTAAGACCTGCTTGAACGAGCAAGCGGTATTTGCCCGCTTAGGGGGCGATGAGTTTGCGCTGCTGCTTCCAGGGCTTGTGACACAAAGAGAATTGTCGCAGCTTGCTGATAAGATTAATAAACGTGTGTATCAACGTTATGAATTGTCCCATGACAAAGGCGTATATAGCTCGGTCAGCATAGGGATCGCGCGCTTTCCCGAGGATGCGCTGGATCTGGAGCAACTGTTAAACTGCGCCGATCAGGCGATGTATATCTCCAAGGCGGATGGTCGTAACCGTTACCATTTTTTCACCGAGCAAATGCAGCAAAATGCCGAGCGCATTGCGAATTTGCATACACTGCTGAAACAAGCCTTAGAACAAGAAGCCTTCGAGCTGTATTTTCAGCCGATTGTGGATGCGACAACAGGGCTTGTTCAGCGCGCCGAAGTGCTGCTGCGTTGGCAGCACGAGGGACAGTTTATTTCCCCCGATGAGTTTATTCCCATCGCCGAGAACAGCGGTTTAATCGTTAACATTGGTCGCTATGTACGCAAAGCCGTGATGCAAGCCATCATCGACATGCAAGCTCTAGGCTGGCCAATCAATTTAGCGGTGAACGTGTCGACCTTTGAGTTTTGGTCCCATGAGTTGCAGGATGCGTTTTGTGACTCCTTTGCCGATATTATCGAAGAGCTGGGGTTAATTGAGTTTCCCTACGAGCTTATCACCCTAGAAATCACTGAATCGCTGCTGATGAAACAGCATGTGCATCTAATCCAAGTGCTGAACGAGTTACGCGGAAGAGGCATTAAAATCTCCCTCGATGACTTTGGCACCGGTTATTCTTCCTTATCCTATTTGGCGAATTTCCCTATCGATCAAATCAAAATCGATAAGAGTTTTATCGATAGGTTAGATGAAGGTGAGCGCCACCTCGCATTGATTGAGGCGATTGTGCGCTTAAGTCATGCGCTGAATTTGAGTGTGACGGCAGAAGGGGTGGAAACCCTGGCGCAGCTTAAGGTGATGATGGAAAACCATATTCAAGAAATTCAAGGCTATATCTTTTATAAGCCCATGCCCAAGGCGGCATTTTTTGAGTTACTTGCCGAGCAGGCTGCGACTCATCACCATTCATGATGAGTTCAAACAAACCTCAAAAAAGAAGCGCACCATATAGGCGCGCTTTTCATTTTACTTAGCTTATCACTCAGCCTCTCACTTAGTCGCTAACTGGCCGTTAATCACCAAACTTAAGTATTCGGTAAAATCATGCCCATGGTTTTGCAACATCTTAGGGAACATCGAAATCGGCGTCGAACCCGGGAAGGTATTGATTTCGTTGAGCAGAATTTCATTATCTTGGGTTAAGAAAAAGTCGATGCGTGACAGATGGCGCAGCTTCATGCCCTTAAAGGCTTTAATCGCATAGGCGCGGATCTGCTCGCTAATGTCAGTTGGCACATTTTGCGCGACCACATCAGTGCGTGCCTTACTGCTCTTGGCGTATTTCTCATCGAAGGTGTAGAAGGTATTGCTATCACAGATGATTTCGCCCGGCAGCGTCGCAACCACTTCGCCTTGATACTCATAGACGGCGACTTCTAGCTCACGGGCCTTAATGGTTTTTTCGACGATCACATAGGGCGCATAACCAAAGGCATCTTTTAACACGCCAGCCACTTTGCTGCTGTCATCGACCTTATAGCAACCGACCGATGAGCCTTGGGATGCGGCCTTGACGAAAATCGAACCCCAGTTTTCGAGCGCCGCTTGGGTTTGGGCAATCGCTTCATCATCGTATTGATTTAAGAAGATATAAGGTGTGTTAGGAATGCCTAAGGCACTGAACCACATTTTAGCGGTGATCTTGTTAAAGCAGTTGCTGCTGGCTTCGGACTCACAACCAAAGTAGGGCAGTTGGATAAGATTAAAGTAAGACTGAATATCGCCTGTCTCGCCCGGATAGCCGTGAATACAAGGAATGACATAATCCACAGGCCAAGGCGACTTAGTTTCATCACGGAAGCGAATTTCGCGGTTATTGGTCAGCTCACAGTCATCGCCTGTGGTGGTTTGGTATTGGCCGAACTTGTCCAGTACCACGCGCAGTACATTAAACTGCTCGGATTTTGCTAATGAGGTTTCAAAATAATTAGCCGACAGTAGGGAAATATCGTGTTCCGCACTTCCACCGCCGCACAGCAAAAGTAAATTGATTTTTGACATTATGATTCCTCGATTGAGCAAAATGCTGTTGAGTTGCCTTTTGCAACTCGCTTACTAACGACAACGTCGTCACTTCCTGCAACAAGGGCTGTTATCTGCGCTAAGCACATAAGTTAGCCGCAGCCATCTTAGATTTCTTGCCCCCTAAAGTGCAAGGACTCAGGCGAAGGAGTTTGACCGAGTGATGAATTTTAACGCATTTTTACTGACCAATAAAAAACGCGCCGAGGCGCGTTTTAAAGGATTTGTCTGTTAACGGACAAATTAGAAGTTCGCAGTGCGTGGCGCGCGTGGGAATGGGATCACGTCACGGATGTTCGATACGCCCGTCACGTAAGACACTAAACGCTCGAAGCCCAGACCGAAACCTGAGTGTGGCACTGTGCCGTAACGGCGCAGATCGCGGTACCACCAGTAATCTTCTTTGTTCAGATCCATTTCTTCTAAACGCATATCCAGCACGTCTAAACGCTCTTCACGTTGTGAACCACCGATGATTTCACCGATGCCTGGGGCTAACACGTCCATCGCGGCAACGGTTTTACCGTCTTCGTTAAGGCGCATGTAGAAGGCTTTGATATCTTTTGGATAGTTCTTCACAACCACAGGGGCTTTGAAGTGCTCTTCGGCCAGATAACGCTCGTGCTCAGAAGATAAGTCGATACCCCAAGACACTGGGAACTCGAACTCACGGCCACATTTTTGCAGAATGTCTACTGCATCGGTGTAATCCACCTGGGCGAAATCACTCGATACGAAAGATTGCAGACGCTCAATCACGGTTTTATCCACGTGCTGGGCGAAGAATTCTAGATCGTCCATACGCTCGGCTAATACGGCGTTGAAGGCGTATTTCAGCATGCCTTCAGCAAGGCTGGCGATATCGCTTAAGGTAGCGAAGGCGACTTCTGGCTCAACCATCCAGAATTCCGCTAAGTGGCGGCTGGTGTTTGAGTTTTCAGCACGGAACGTCGGGCCAAAGGTATAGATTTTTGACAGAGCACAGGCGTAGGTCTCGCCGTTCAGCTGGCCCGATACGGTTAAGAACGCCTCTTTACCGAAGAAGTCTTTGTCATAGTCCACTTTGCCATCGTCGGTGCGTGGCAGGTTTTCCATATCCAGTGTGGATACACGGAACATTTCACCCGCGCCTTCACAGTCTGATGCGGTGATCAGCGGTGTAGACACCCATACGAAACCGTTTTCGTGGTAGAAACGGTGAATCGCTTGAGACAAACAGTTACGTACGCGGGCAACGGCACCAATGATGTTGGTACGTGGACGTAAGTGCGCCAATTCGCGTAAATGCTCGATAGAGTGACGCTTAGCCGCCATTGGGTAAGTGTCTGGATCTTCAACCCAACCAGTGACTTCAACGTCAGTCACTTGCAGCTCATAGGCTTGGCCAGCGCCAGGAGATTCAACAATCTCACCGGTTACGATCACAGAGCAGCCAGCTGTCAGCTTTAACACTTCGTTGTCGTAATTTTCTAAGCTATTTGGCACAACACCTTGGATAGGATTAAAGCAGGAGCCGTCATAGACAGCTAAAAAAGAGATGCCAGCTTTAGAGTCACGACGGGTTCTGACCCAGCCACGGACTGTGACTGTCGAACCAACTGCGTGCTCACCTTTAAATACAGAAGCGACCGATGCAATGCTCATTGTTGCTTAGTTCTCCAACGAAACGTTTTATATGAAAATTTTTGGAGGTTTATATTACCTTGCTGGTGGCTTTTCTCAAGCTGAAAAAGGTATCCTGAGGTTAATATTACTAATATTGAGTGATAGGGTGCCTTAAAACTTGGGAGGCGGTATGCGGAAAGTCAAAATATTTCAGATGATCCTCGCCACATTATCCATTCTGGGCTGGACCTTGGCGGTGTACGCGTTGATGGTGTTTGGCGAGGCTCGCCCCGAACGAGAGGTCGGATCCTACTTGAGTCGCGGTGAAACCTTCAGACACTATTGGGACCCAAGCGAAACCGAATTACTGCAATACATCATCTGGGGCTGCGGTGCGATAAGCCTGATAAGTCTGGCGTTTAATTACTATGTCGCTCACCACAGCAAACTCGGTTATTGGTTTAATATTCCCTTGCTACTGCTCACCTCGCTGGCGGCGGGTCTATACGTGCATTTTGTGATTTGAATTATTCAAAAGGGGAATGCGGGTTTACAGCATCTCCTCGGGTAGACTCAAATGGCGGCAGAGGTGATCGATAATCGCCGCCGTCGCGCCCCAAATAAAACGCTGCTGATAGGGAATAAAATGCACGCTGTAGTAACGCCCTTGGCGTAAAAACTGTTTGCGGTGGCGATTTTGCGGCTCGATAAAAAAGCTTAAAGGCACGGTAAAGCAATCGGCGACTTCGCCGGGATCGAGCCTTAAGGCAAAATCCTGCTTAATCATGCCTACGACTGGAGTGATTTCAAAACCGGTAAAGGTGTTATGGGCGGGGAAGGTGCCTATCACTTCAACATTTTCCCGGCAAAGGCCAATTTCTTCTTCCGCTTCCCTAAGTGCGGCCGTAATGGCGCTGCTGTCACTGGGTTCAATCTTGCCGCCAGGAAAGCTAATTTGCCCTGGGTGCGCCCTAAGGTGCATGGGTCTTTGGGTTAAAATCAGATTGAGCTCGCCTTGGATTTCCTGCAAGGGGATCAGTACCGCGGCTTTACGCAACCCAAGGTGAGAAATAGCCGCCGGATCTTGCGTGGCTAAAGGATGCAGATTAAATCTGAGTCTAAATTCTGCTTGATCCATAGGCTTCCTATTCGTTTCCTGATGTTATTGCGGGCTATCGAGTAATGGTAAAATGCGGCTAACTTTATCGAAGCTTTCTTGGTACTCGGCATCGACATTTGAGTCCGCGACTATGCCGCCGCCCGCCCAGCAATAGAGCTTACCTTGTTCAGCCACCAGTGTGCGGATGGTGATACTGGTATCCATTTGCCCATCTTGGCTGATATAACCCATAGAGCCACAATACAGACTACGGCGTGAGGGTTCCAGTTCTTCAATAATTTCCATGGCGCGGATTTTAGGCGCACCGGTAATCGAACCGCCGGGAAAAGCCGCCCGCAGCAAATCACAGGCGTGGTATTGTGGGTCGAGTTTGGCGGTAACGGTACTGACTAAATGGTGCACCGCCGGAAAGCTTTCGATGACAAATAGATGTGGCACTTGCACAGTGCCGGGCGCGGCAACTTTACCTATGTCATTACGCAGCAAATCCACAATCATCACGTTTTCGGCGCGATCCTTAGGCGAATGGGCAAGTACTTGCGCCGCTTGTTTATCTAGCGCTGGGTCGGTATGACGCGGCAGAGTACCTTTAATCGGTTTGGTTTGAATGTCGTCACCGCGTAGCTGAATAAAACGCTCGGGCGAAATCGATAAAATCGCGTTGGCATCAAGTCGCATAAAGGCGGAGAAGGGCGCCTGATTGGCACTTCGTAGTTTGCAGTAGGCGTGCCATTCATCGCCTTGATACTCTGCTTCAAAGCGCTGGGTTAAATTAATTTGATAGCAATCCCCGCTATGCAGATACGCCTGTACTTGATTAAATCTTGTGGTGTACTGGGCTTTGGTGAGCTGCGCCGACCACGGGCTGGAGAGGTGAAACTCAGCCTGCTTGGTGGTGTCGGCTATTTTTGCTTCAATGATTTTCAATTGAACATCGAGGGCGGCATCCCCCAAATAGTGCACCATAAACCAGCTTTGCTGCTGATAATCGAAAATCAATGCCCAGTCGTAAAAGCCAATATTCATCTCGCCGAGGTGAATATCCTGCGCCGCAGTACAGGGGAGCTGCTCAATTCGGCGGCCTAAATCATAACTAAAGCTGCCCATGGCGCCGCCACTGAAGGGGAGGCTCAAGTTTGAGGAAGTGCAGAGCGCCTTATTTGGGTACCAATGTCTAAGCAGGGTATTTAACAGCGAAAAGGGATCATCATCTGGTGCAATAGCGTTAGGGAGTGCAAGGCCATTGAGCTTGACTTGAATATCGCTTGTTTCACCTTGGGTGATGAGGGTGGCGATGGGACCGGCGCAAATCATATCGAATTTAGCGTCCTGATGGGGCGCATTGGCCGAGTCGAGCAATATGGCCCAAGGTTCTGCCGCAAAGTGTTCGAAGATTGCTGCAGTGCTGAAAGTCCAGTCAAGTTGGCGTACTGCCAGCGGTAATGCCGCCCTATTTGCCATCAATTAACCCTATCTAAAAATGTGATGTAGCCCAAAAAGATGGGAAAGAGTATCATATTGGCCCAGAAAGAATTACACAAAAAAACAAGTAAGGCCCTAAAGGCTGCTGGAGCGCACCTACTATGTCATCTCACCATGAAACGTCTGAAAATGTAGTGATTAAACAAGCCGACTTTATTGAAAGTGTGGCCGATGCCCTGCAATACATCTCCTATTACCACCCAAAAGATTTTGTTGATGCCATGAGCGAAGCTTATGAGCGTGAGCAAAGTGCGGCGGCGAAGGATGCGATTGCGCAAATTTTGATTAACTCGCGTATGTCTGCCGAAGGTAAACGCCCACTGTGTCAAGACACGGGTATAGTGACCACCTTCGTTAAGATTGGTATGGGTGTTAAGTGGGACAAAACCGATATGACCGTGCAACAAATGGTCGATGAAGGTGTTCGCCGCGCTTATACCAACCCTGATAACCCACTGCGTGCATCGATTGTGGCCGACCCTGCGGGTAGCCGTAAAAACACCAAAGACAACACCCCATCCGTGGTGCATATCGATATGGTGCCAGGCAACCATGTGGAAGTGGCTATCGCAGCCAAGGGCGGCGGCAGTGAAAACAAAGCCAAGATGGTGATGTTAAACCCATCTGATGATATCGCTGCTTGGGTTGAAAAAACGCTGCCAACCATGGGCGCGGGCTGGTGTCCTCCTGGTATGCTCGGCATCGGTATTGGCGGCACCGCTGAAAAAGCCGCGGTGCTGGCGAAAGAAGCGCTGATGGAAAGCGTAGATATCCATGAGTTAATGGCGCGCGGCGCAGAAACCAGCGAAGAAAAACTGCGTTTAGACATTTTCGAACGTGCTAACAACCTCGGTATTGGTGCGCAGGGCCTTGGCGGTTTAACCACAGTGTTAGACGTGAAAATCAAATCAGCGCCGACTCATGCAGCATCAAAACCTGTAGTCATGATCCCGAACTGCGCCGCAACTCGTCACGTACACTTCCATTTAGATGGTACTGGCCCTGCGGATCTTGCGCCTCCTTCACTGAGCGACTGGCCAGAAATCACCCGCGAAGTGGGCAGCGATGTGCGCCGCGTTAACTTAGATACAGTCACACAAGCTGATATCGAGCAGTGGAAGAGCGGTGAAACCATTCTGTTAAGCGGTAAAATGCTGACCGGCCGTGATGCTGCCCATAAACGTATCCAAAGCCTGATTGAAAGCGGTGAAGGTTTACCAGAAGGCGTGGACTTTACTGGCAAGTTTATCTACTACGTGGGCCCTGTTGACCCAGTCGGTAACGAAGTTGTAGGTCCTGCTGGCCCGACAACTGCAACCCGTATGGACAAGTTCACTGACCTGATGCTGGATAAAACTGGCCTGATGGGCATGATTGGTAAGGCTGAGCGTGGTCCAGCAACCGTTGAATCTATCAAGAAACACAAAGCTGTGTACCTGATGGCAGTGGGCGGCGCGGCTTACTTAGTGTCTAAAGCCATTAAGAAATCACGCGTAGTAGCCTTTGCCGACTTAGGTATGGAAGCGATTTACGAGTTTGACGTTGAAGATATGCCAGTGACTGTGGCGGTTGACTCAAACGGCGTGAATGCCCATGAAACCGGTCCCGCGATTTGGAAAGTAAATATCGCTAACGCCAAAGCCTAAGCAAATGGCCTAAGCGAATGTCCTTCTTGCAAAAATGTCGCTTTTTTAAGCGGGATTTGAGCGGGAAAGGACGGCGAGTGGTACTCAATGACGCCATTCGATGCTGACTGACAATTTGTCACAAAAAAATACGCTCAAGTACGCCTTTTGGCTTGCTTGAGCGTTTTTGTTTCGTTAGTGTGGCAAACTTATCTTCACAAAGACGATTGATGATCGTTTTGACCGTTCATTCGGTACAACTACCGAATGTGTTTAACAAAAGATGGATATAACAATGAAAATAGCTCCTCTCCTATTGGCGCTTGGCGCGGCAGGTTTGGCCTGTTCTGCCCACGCGGCCGATCCTAAGCCTTTTACTGTGCAACAGCTGGTTAAACTCAACAAATTGCATTCAGCCGCGGTGTCCCATGATGGCACAAAATTGGTCTACGGCCTGAAAACCGTTAATGACAAGGGAGAGGCGAGCTCAGATTTATATATTCTCGATCTGACGCAAGCGGACGCTAAACCGATGCAGATCACCTCGGCTGCGGGTACTGAGCACGATGTCAGCTTCGCAAACGATGACAAATCAATTTATTTCCTCGCCAGCCGCAGTGGTTCAAGCCAGCTGTTCCAACTGCCATTAACGGGCGGTGAAGCGCAGCAAGTTTCTGATCTGCCATTGGATATCGATGGTTACAAACTCTCTAACGATGGCAAGCAAATCGTGCTCAGCATGCGCGTCTTCCCAGAGTGTAAAGACTTAGCTTGTTCAAAAGACAAATTTAAGGCCGAAGAAGAGCGTAAATCGACGGGTCGTGAATACAAGCAGTTGATGGTGCGTCACTGGGATACCTGGGAAGATCATGCCCGTAACCACTTATTTGTGGGTGCTCTTAACGGTGAGAAGCTGACCAAAGTGGTGGACATCACCCAAGGTTTAGATACAGAAACCCCACCTAAGCCATTCTCAGGCATGGAAGAAGTGACTTTCACTCCTGACGGTAAATATGTGGTGTACAGCGCGAAAGCGCCAAGTAAAGATCAAGCTTGGACCACAAACTACGATCTGTGGCAGGTGAGTGTAAACGGTGGCAAAGCCACTAACTTAACCGCCGATAACATTGCTTGGGACGCCCAGCCAACATTCTCAAGTGATGGTCGCTACATGGCGTATCTTGCGATGACTAAACCGGGCTTTGAGGCCGATCGTTACCGCATTATGCTGCGTGATACTAGCACTGGACAGTCGAAGGAAGTGGCACCGCTGTGGGACAGAAGCCCAAGCTCGCTGATGTTTGCACCGGACAACCGCACTCTGTATGTGACGGCGCAGGACATTGGCCAAGTGTCTATTTTCAAAGTGAATACTCAGTTTGGTGATGTGCAGTCTGTTTATAGCGACGGCAGCAATAGCCTGATTGCGATCGCCGACGATCAATTGATCTTCGACAGCAAAACCTTAGTTGAGCCGGGAGATCTGTATCGCATCAACACCGATGGCCAAGGCCTGAAACGTCTAACTGAAGTCAACAAAGACAAGCTGGCCGAAATCAAATTCGGTGAATTCCAACAATTTAGCTTTAAGGGTTGGAATAACGAAGATGTTTACGGTTACTGGATCAAACCTGCCAACTACCAAGAAGGTAAAAAGTATCCGATTGCATACTTAGTCCACGGTGGTCCACAAGGGTCATTTGGTAATGCCTTCAGTGGTCGTTGGAACGCCCAATTATGGGCTGGCGCGGGTTATGGCGTAGTGATGGTGGACTTCCACGGTTCAACCGGTTACGGCCAAGCCTTTACCGATTCTATCAGCCAAGATTGGGGCGGTAAGCCATTAGAAGATTTACAAAAAGGTCTGGCTGCGGTGAGCCAGCAACAAAAATGGCTCGATCCACAAAATGCCTGTGCCTTGGGTGGCTCTTACGGCGGCTACATGATGAACTGGATCCAAGGCAACTGGAACGATGGCTTTAAGTGCCTCGTTAACCACGCTGGTCTGTTCGATATGCGCTCCATGTACTATGTAACCGAAGAAGTATGGTTTCCAGAGCATGAGTTTGGCGGCACTTACTCAGATAACAAAGCCTTATATGAGAAGTTTAACCCAGTAAACTATGTGGAAAACTGGAAGACGCCAATGCTGGTAATCCATGGTGAGAAGGACTTCCGAGTGCCTTATGGCCAAGGTTTAGCCTCATTCAGCTATATGCAGCGTAAGGGTATTCCATCAGAGCTGTTAATTTTCCCTGACGAAAACCACTGGATCTTAAAGCCAGAAAACCTAGAACAATGGTACGCGAACGTGTTCCGTTGGATGGACAGCTGGACGAAAAAGTAATCGAGGATAATGGACTTAAATCCACTGGGTATTAAGTCCCGTTAACTTGTTGCCAAAGCCAGAACCCTGTTCTGGCTTTTTAATACTAGGATTGTTAATCGTAGTCAGTTAAACACTGGACTTATCAAGGAATGAAGATGCAGATCAGAGCGGCGACTACAACAGATATTGAGGCAATAAGCGCATTAATCACGGAGCTTACGCACGTTTATATCGCTCCCACGTGCACAGATGTGGGCGCTGAAACCTTAGTCAAAGCCATGTCGGTTGAGTCGGTGGCGCATTATTTTGCCTTAGGTTATCAATATCATGTTGCAGTGAATGAGGTTGGTGAACTCGTCGGTGTGGTGGGGATGAAGGATAACAGTCATCTTTATCATCTATTTGTGGCGGATATCGCCAAGGGGCAAGGCCTGTCGCGTCAGCTGTGGGAGCTTGCTAAAGCTGAGTGTTTAGCGAATGGGAATCCCGGCACGTTTACCGTCAATTCTGCGGTGAATGCGCTGCCTGTCTATCAGCGCTTTGGCTTTATTGCGCAAAGTGATATTCGCGAGCGCGGTGGGATCCGCGATATTCCAATGCAGCTCGTGCTTTGATCTATAACGATCTTTAACCATAAGACCAAAACATAAAATCAGAAGAAGAGAACCTATGGCGAATGTGAGTTTTTACCCAATCGGGACAGTTGGTGAAAAATGGGGCGATGCCGAAAAGGCGGCATGGTTTGCTAGCACGCAAATTAAGCGTTCTTATCAAGACAATGTTGTCACGCCACTAAAAGCGATGGAGTCACAACTGGCCGAATTAGGGCTGAGCGTGGTGCAATATGGCGCCTTATCAATTGATCCTGCGCGTTATCCCTTGTTTGCGGTCAAATCAGCAAGCTTCGATCCGAACAAGAAAACCGTCTTAGTCACAGGTGGCGTACACGGGTACGAAACCAGCGGCGTGCATGGCGCCTTGGCCTTTTTGGCTAACAACGCGGCTCACTATGCGAAGCGGGTAAACTTAGTGGTGGCAGTATGTGTGAGCCCTTGGGGTTATGAAACCATTAATCGCTGGAACCCGAAAGCTATCGATCCAAACCGCTCGTTTTATGTTAATAGTCCCGCTGAAGAGTCGGCAGCACTGATGGCACTGGTAGCAAGCGTTCCACAAGGTTTTGATGTGCATGTGGATTTACATGAAACCACCGACTCGGATGAGGACGAATTTCGCCCAGCCTTGGCCGCACGTGACGGCAAAGACTTTATCCCTGGCACCATTCCAGATGGTTTTTATGCCGTAGGCGATACCGAAAGTCCGCAGGATGCCTTCCAAAAGGCGATTATCGATGGGGTGAGCAAAGTGACTCACATCGCGCCCGCCGATGACAAGGGCGAGATTATCGGCTCGACAGTGGTGCAACATGGAGTGATTAATTACCCATTAAAAGCGCTAGGTTTATGCAGCAGTGTGACGGGCTGTATTTATAACACCACCACAGAAGTGTATCCCGACAGCCCATCGGCCACGCCCGAGGAGTGCGATCTAGCCCAAGTCTCGGCAATCACCAGTGCCATCGACTATGTGTTAGCGTTGAACTAGTTGAGTTTGTTTGATACTAAACCTGAACAGTTGTAACGCTTTTCAGGACGTTATCAATTGATTTTGCTTAAGTTCAATCAATAAAAAAAACCTCACATGAGGGCTTTTTTATTGTCACCCCAAACCGCTGTCTCACAGTGATAATGCTTACTTTAGCGCATGCACTTTCATCGTGGACGTGCCGCCATATCCATTTTCTAAATCAGGCACATTCTTTATTCGAGCGTGACTTAGCCGATAACGTGTACGTTGAGCGGGCTATGTACATAACTTTGCATTGACCGTGCTTAGCTGAAAATACAAGGTGAGGATTGTAAAAAACATTCATCAACAGTAAGTTAGTGATGTTTGACGAAGATACTTAAACGATAAATGGGCGTTAGTGTGGCTATAGCCAAACAGCAGTTCACATAAAGGAGTTGTGATGAGAAAGATAAAACAAGCGGCTTTATTGAGTCTCCTCTTGCTTGGGGGCTGCGCTTCCTATACTACGCCTGGCGGCAGTGTGGCTATTGGTGGTTTGGCGGAGTCGGATATTAATGCGCTGAAGTCAGTACAAGCGGCGGCAACATTTCCCGCGCATATTGCTGTAGCACGTATTCAAGCGCCTGGATATGCATCCTATCGTTTAAGCAGTTTTGGCACGGGCCGTTACAGTGTAGTCACTACACGTGAGGTCGAAACCGAAGCCGATTTTGCTCAGCTAGCCAAAATGCCGCAGGTGGCAGGGATTGCACCGTTAAACCGTATTTTATTGCCGGAGCAGTTAGACTCCATCAAATCACTGCGGGAAGCGGCGGCAAGGCTCAAGGCGGATATCTTACTAATTTATACCTTTGATACCTCTTTCCATGCGGGAGAACAGCAATTTGCGCCATTAAACGTGATTTCTCTTGGACTGTTAAAAAATAAAGAAGTCAGTGTGACGACAACCGTATCGGCAGCTCTGTTTGATGTTCGCACCGAATATTTGTATGGATTAGCGGAGTCGACGGCTAAGGAGAGTCGAAATGCGTCGGTATGGAGCACCTCAGATGCAGTCGATGATTTACGCCGAGAGACTGAAAAACAGGCGTTTTCGCAGCTTATTCCTGAAATTGAAAAAACATGGGCGGGAGTGATTGCCCAATATGCGAGTACGTCAATGAAGGCGACGAACTAAACGTTGTACTTGTTTACCGATAAAAAATGCCGCGCTTAATCATTTTATTTAAACGGTTAAGCGCGGCATGACAGTGTTAAACACTTTAAGTGGATTACAAGCTTGAGTGGATTAACACTCTACAATGTTCACTGCGAGGCCGCCTTTGGCGGTTTCTTTGTATTTACTGCGCATATCTTTACCTGTATCCATCATGGTTTTAATCACTTTATCCAGTGATACCTTGTGGTTACCGTCGCCGCGTAGCGCCATGCGTGATGCGTTAATCGCCTTGATTGCACCCATAGCATTACGTTCAATACAAGGGACTTGTACTAGGCCGCCTACGGGGTCGCAGGTCAGGCCGAGGTTATGTTCCATGCCAATTTCGGCCGCGTTTTCAACATGTTCGACAGTGCCGCCCATGATCTCGGTTAACGCACCGGCCGCCATTGAGCAGGCTACGCCAACTTCGCCCTGACAGCCAACTTCTGCGCCCGAAATCGAGGCATTTTTCTTGTACAAAATACCAATCGCAGCGGCGGTCAACAGGTAACGGGCGCAAACATCGATATCGACTTCTTGCACGAAGGTATCGTAGTAACAAAGCACGGCAGGAATAATGCCCGCGGCGCCGTTTGTCGGCGCGGTGACGACGCGATCGCCGGCTGCGTTTTGCTCGTTCACCGAGAGGGCGAATAAATCGACCCAATCCATTGCGGTTAACGGATCGACGTTGTTACGGCCTTCGGCTTTGAGACGACGGTAGAGTGCTGGTGCGCGGCGACGCAGTTTTAAGCCGCCAGGCAGAATACCTTCCTTCTGATAACCTCGTTCGATACAGGTTTTCATGGTTTGCCAGATATTCCACAGCTTGGCTTTGACTTCTTCTTCGCTAGCGAGGCTAAGCTCGTTGGCCATCATCAGGGAAGAAATACTCAGGCCATGCTCAGTACATAAATCCAGTAATTGGGCGCTGCTATTAAAATCGTAAGGTGCTGATTCAATTTGTGATGCTGGAGAGGCATTGCGTTGATGGATTTCATCTTCGTCTAGGATGAATCCGCCACCGACAGAGTAGTAAGTGCGCTCAAAAATACATTCGCCTTTGCTGTAGGCATACAGTGTCATGGCGTTGGCATGGGCGGGAAGGGTTTTACGTCTGTGGTAGGTAATGCCGTCTTCACGGGTAAACTTGACTACTTTGCCGCAGCTGAGGGTGAGGGTCTCATTTTTAGACACTTGCTCAAGAATGCCGTCGATGCTGTCGGTGTCGACGGTTTCTGGATCTTCACCCATTAAGCCTAGAATAACGGCTTTACCCGTGCCGTGGCCTTTACCTGTTTGACCGAGTGATCCAAAGAGTTCGGCTCTTAATTCATCTACTTGGGCAATCTGGCCCGCATCAGCAAGGTGCTGCATAAAAATTTTGCCCGCTTTCATTGGGCCAACAGTGTGTGAACTCGAAGGGCCAATGCCGATCTTGAACATATCGAATACGCTAATCATGATTGAAGTCCTGTTGTGTCTCGATTTTTATTTTAGTCTGTGCGTGGAAGATCTTTGCAGTTACCGCGCCAATACGCTGGTTTTTATGTCGTAAACTCTGGCAAACTGCAGGCATCAACCACACAAAATGTGCTTGTGTGATACGTTTAAGGTCAGTATCCCACAGTTTAGTATCAAGATTCACATTAGTTTTTTTGATTAGAAAGACTTCGGATAAGCTGAGCTTAATTAGCTTGTGGTGAATGTCGAATTTATCGGCAAGATAATTGCTTTGTTGCAAAGTCTGACGGCGAATGGCTCGCTTTTCGGGGATTTTTGTGAACCCAGTGGCCAGTATCGCTATGGTTATTTTTTGAGTATGAATAAGAATTTTTAGGGAGAAATATGAGTTATCTAATGTTGGATCTGCTGTCTTTAGACGTCAGCGATGCAGAAGCCGAGATGCTGCGCCATCCGCAAGTGGGTGGTTTGATCCTGTTTTCCCGCAATTTTACCAGCCGTGAGCAGTTAATTAGCTTAGTGCAGCAGATCCGCCGAATTCGTCCCGAGATTTTGATTGCAGTAGACCATGAGGGCGGGCGAGTACAGCGTTTCCGTGATGGATTTACTCTGATCCCGGCTATGGGGGATATTTTACCGGCAGCTAAAGGGGATATGCTTCTCGCTAAACGTTGGGCCTGTGAATTAGGCTTTTTAATGGCCATAGAATTACTTGCCTGTGACATCGACTTAAGCTTTGCGCCTGTGCTCGATCTTAACGGTATCAGCCAAGTCATTGGCAAACGTAGTTTTAGCGCAAAGCCCGATGAAGTGATTGCGTTAGCGCAGAGTTTTATTGAGGGCATGGCCGAGGCGGGCATGGGCGCTGTGGGTAAACATTTCCCAGGTCATGGCAGTGTTGCAGCGGACTCCCATATCGCGCAACCTATCGATGAACGTGAGGCTGAGGCGATTTTTAATCAAGATATTTTGCCGTTTAAAGAGTTGATTGCTAAAGGTAAATTATTGGGCATTATGCCAGCCCATGTCATTTACCCTAAAGTTGACCCAAATCCTGCGGGCTTTTCAAGCTACTGGTTAAAGCAGATCCTACGCCAAGAGCTGGGCTTTAACGGGGTGATTTTCTCTGACGACCTAGGCATGAAGGGCGCTTCCTTTGCGGGGGATTATTTAGGCCGCGCCCAAGCTGCGTTGGATGCGGGCTGCGATATGATTTTGGTCTGTAACGATAATCCGGGCGTCATGTCACTGTTAAATGGCTTTGTGTGGCCCGCCGAGGCGCCACAACATCCGGCGAGTTTACTCAAACCCAATGCGGCGCAAACGGCTATCGCATTAGAAAACGCTAGCCGTTGGGAAAATGCTAAGCAGCTGGCTGAGCAAATCCAGCTCGCACAACAGGCAAAAGTTTGATGTAGCGCAAGGTTCTGCAATGAATATTTGCTAGGGTTAGTGGCATGCGCCGTGTTTGGCAGATTGTTAAAAGGTCTCAATATGATTTTTTATCTTCATGGATTCGATGCAACTAGCCCTGGTAATCACGAAAAAATGCGTCAGTTGCAGTTTATTGACCCAGATGTGCGGCTTATCAGCTACAGCACTTTGCATCCCAAGCATGATATGCAGCATTTATTGAAAGAAGTCGCCAAGCAAATGCAGTATAGCGACGATCCCGCGCCATTAATGGTGGGTGTTGGCTTAGGGGCGTATTGGGCTGAGCGAATTGGCTTTTTAAACGGGTTAAAGTCGGTGTTAATCAATCCCAATCTTCATCCTGAAGAGACGATGCAAGGGAAAATTGACCGCCCCGAAGAGTATGCCGATATTGCCAATAAGTGTGTCTCTGAATTCAGGTTGAAGAATACCCATAAAGCCATGTGTATTTTGTCGCGTGTGGATGAAGTGCTCGACAGTGAGGCTAGCGCCGCGGCACTCAAGCCTTATTATCCCATCGAATGGGACGAGACGCAGCCCCATAAATTTCCGCAGTTAGCTGCACATCTTCCTAAGATAAAAGCCTTTAAGCTGGGTTAACGTTTAATTTGTTTGTCTTGTGATTGTGTCCTGTGATTGTGTCTTGTGATTAAAAAGGCTTATCGTCGCTCATTTAGGCGATAAGCACTTTCATATCAACTCTGTATTTTCCCCTTTGGATCTGTTACGCATCAATCTATTAGATTTGTCGGCCTTGGGAATACAAGGCGATAATTTATGTCATTATTTGGAATGTGTGACGGTATATATTGTTGGTTTAGCTGGTTATTTCAGCAAAAAGCATTAAATAATCCCTGTTTATGTGGCTTTATCTATCATTTTGTTGAAATTAATAATGAATTGTGTAAAGTAGCCCCTCTTAATAGTTTGTTACAAAATGCTACAAACTTTTATGCCAATTAGTCCATTTATGGACAACCTTTTGCGTATGTCGCCCGACACAGCTAACAGCGGTCTCGTTAGCTGTTTTTTTATGCCTACTTTGTTGTGTTTCACTTAAAAATCCATCATTTACTCATGCTTAAGCCCAACCAAGTTGAAAACTCGGCTATGCTTAATCTCGCATAACAATAACAAACTCACCTTGTTCAGGAGACGAAAATGAAACGGGTGCTGATCCGATTGATGGGAAAAGTGCAGGGCGTAGGTTGCAGACATGCGACCCTTAACAAAGCTCGTACGCTTGGCGTCACAGGCTATGTGACAAATTGCGCCGATGGCAGCGTTGAAATCCTTGCCCAAGGCAGTAATCCGGCGGTGGATAGTCTTATCGCCTGGTGCGAGGTGGGCGTGCCTTGTACCGACGGATTAACGGTAACAGTGGAAGAAGACCAAGGTGATGATATTTACTTGGACTTTTCGATAGTGCGCTGATGCTCTTTGCTTTGATGAGCATGAGCACTTATTCACGCCATTGAGACAATAAAAAAGCGGTATGCATGGCATAACCGCTTTTTTGTTTACTCGCTCTAAGCCTATTGATGAGTTTAGGCGTTAGGTTGCGCCATTTTACGGATTTGGATCACCATGCCCATTTCGGGATGATCGAGATAGTGGATCTCATCACTTTTCACTCGGCGATTTTGCTCCAACGGAATAGACATTAAATAAGGCGTCATCACTTTTGCTGGGGCCGCAGCAGTATTTGTTGCGTTCATGCTCGCCTCATCGGCTGCCACAGGCATTAATTTGCGACCTTCTTTACGCAAATTGAGCGCGGTTTCGATATACAGATAATGGCTAAGATAAATATTGAGCGTGCCATCGAGCTGCCACACGGGAGAGGGCAGTAATGGCGCAGATGTTTCTGTCATCATGCCTGTTGTGCCGTTAGCGCCTTGCATTGAGCTGGCCATAGCTTGCTGCACAATTTGACGACCATCGAAGTGATAACTGGCGGAATAATCTTTACCCGCAAACAGGCGAATGGGCACTGAGCCACTCTTGCCCATCATAGGTTGTTGCCATGTCATATGCAGTAAGCTGCGGTTACCACGTTCTCTCGATAGGCTACTGATGATACTCGCAAATTGGCCTTGGCTGCTGGCGAGTAATACAGGGCCACTGCCTTGAGACGCATAGGCTTGGCTACCACTGCCGATTTCCGATGGAATGACACTCGGATAGCGATAGCTGGTCACCGCATTTGAGCTTGTAGTGCTTGGGCCTGAAATGGTTAAGGCGCCGCCGTTACTCATCTCGGGAGTGGTATTCGTATCAGTGCTCGTGCTTTCGGCGCAATGGCTATTGGCATCGGCATCATACACTAAGGTGCAGGGCGCGGATTCATTGCTCATGGAGACCACAGCCTGACCTACAACCGGTGAAATTAGATCGATAGCGCGGTTGGTTTTGGTCTCAATTGGCGCCATCGGCCATTGTTCAGTCGACTGGCTTTGGCGTTCAAAAATATAGACTTCAACCTCGAACCAAGCTTCAGCACGGGCAAGTGAACTGTGTGAAAGTGCAATAAGTGTAGCGATAGAGACCGCGAGTTGACGTAACACTATTTATCTCCAAGACGATGTTGCGATAGTTGTTCGAGCAAGAGTTTGACCAAAGCGAGCCTATCTTTTGCCGTTTCGGCATTGAGGATGAACTTTAACTTATTCGGCCCATCCATTCGATAGATTTGTGGCTGACTTTGCAGTAATCCAATGATAAAGCCGGGATCAATCACATGATCATCACTAAATTCGATGCTGCCGCCCTTGGCATGTACCTCAATTTTAGTCGCCCCCAGCCGAGTTGCCTGATGTTTATACAGGGTCATTTCCATCAGGTTTTTGGTGGCGTCGGGCAGTAGACCGAAGCGGTCGATAAGCTCAACTTTGAGTTCATCTAAGGCTTCTTCACTGTCACAACTGGCGATGCGCTTATAGAGTGACAGACGAATATTGACATCACCGACATAGTCTTCCGGCAACAGCGCTGGGATCCTCAGCTCCATCTCGCATTGCTGATTGAGCATTTGCGCCAGCGATGGCTCTTTACCCTGTTTGAGCGCCTTGACCGCCGACTCCAGCATTTCCATGTAGAGGCTAAAGCCGATTTTAGAAATATGGCCGCTCTGCTCATCGCCCAATAGCTCACCCGCGCCGCGGATCTCTAAGTCTTGGGTAGCGAGCATAAAGCCTGCGCCTAAATCTTCGAGGGCATCGATGGCTTCGAGACGTTTGCGGGCATCGCTGGTCATGCGTTTAGGATGTGGCGTCATCAAATACGCATAGGCTTGATGGTGAGAGCGGCCGACGCGACCACGCAGCTGATGTAACTGGGCTAAACCGAAGGTGTCGGCACGTTCGATAATAATGGTATTCGCACTGGGGACGTCGATACCGGTTTCGATAATAGTGGTACAGACTAACACGTTGAATCTTTGATGATAAAAGTCCGACATCACCCGCTCAAGATCCCGCTCACGCATTTGGCCATGGGCTACAACAACCCGCGCTTCGGGGAGCAGGGTGCTAATGTCTTGGGCACATTTCTCTATGGTTTCGACATTGTTGTGCAAATAATACACTTGGCCACCACGGAGAATTTCACGCAGTATGGCCTCACGCACGGTGGCGGGATCGGATTCGCGCACAAAGGTCTTCACCGCCAAGCGCTTAGCGGGAGGAGTCGCAATAATTGATAGGTCGCGCATCCCCGACATCGCCATGTTTAAGGTGCGGGGGATGGGCGTGGCGGTGAGGGTCAAAATATCCACGTTGGCACGTAGCGCCTTGATTTTCTCTTTTTGTCTTACGCCGAATCTGTGTTCTTCATCGATGATAAGCAGGCCTAAGTTTTCAAACTTTGCCTCGGATTGCAGCAGCTTATGGGTGCCGATTACGATATCGACTTTGCCTTCTTCGAGCAGCTTCAGCACTTGGGTCTGCTCTTTGGCGGTTCTAAAGCGTGACATCACCTCAATCACTATCGGCCAGTCGGCAAACCTGTCCTTAAAGTTTTCGTAGTGCTGCTGGGCGAGTAGCGTGGTGGGCACTAGCACAACTACTTGTTTACCCGCATTCACTGCCACAAAGGCGGCGCGCATCGCGACTTCAGTCTTACCAAAGCCCACGTCACCGCAAACGAGGCGGTCCATGGCGACGGGGGATTGCATATCGGCAAGCACGGCATGAATCGCGCTTTCCTGATCAACGGTTTCTTCAAAGGGGAAACCTTGGGCAAATTGCGCATACTCTTCATCGTTGATGTCGCAGCTTTCACCGGGGCGTGCTTGGCGACGGGCGTAGACATCGAGCAGCTCGGCGGCCACATCGCGGATTTTCTCGATCGCTTTGTTCTTTGCCTTGGCCCAAGTGTCGTTACCGAGTTTATTGAGGTGAGCCTCGCCATCGGCACCGACACTGTAGCGGCTGATCATGTGCAGGTTAGACACTGGCACATAGAGTTTATCGCCGCCCGAGTATTCCAGCTGTAGGTATTCGGCCACTAATCCGCCAGTATCTAAGGTGACTAAGCCTTGATACAGCGCCACACCGTGCTCTAAGTGCACAATTGGCTGGCCGACTTTGAGCTCGGCTAAGTTTTTGATCAGGGTATCGTTGCTGATCTGGCGTTGTTTTTCACGGCGGCGCTGCTGGGAGATGCGATGACCAAAGAGTTCGGTTTCGCAGATGATGCTGACGGCGGTTTGCTTTCCTAGCCCGAGTAAACAACCACGGGAGAGGGGAGAAACGATTAAACCCAATTTGGCATCACTTTGAATAAACTCATCAAAATGGCCGAATAATGCCGGTTTTAACTGGATTTTAGCTAAGAGTTCGAGCAAGGCTTCGCGGCGGCCTTCCGATTCGGCACTAAACAACATCCGCGGCGCACGCTCGGCGTAATCTTGCAGCGCAATCAGTGGCTGCTTTAACTTGTGATTAGCGCTTACCTCGGGCAACAGACTGGCATCAATCTGCACTGCGCCAGCGACGGCATCGGGTTGCGGCGCAATAAACTGATAGCGAGGCAGCGGCTTAAAGGCGGCAAATAATTCTTCTATCAGTAAATACAGTTCTTTGGGTGCCAACAGCGGCCGCAATGGGTCGACCCGTCTGTCCTCATAACGGGTTTCCACCTCCTGCAAATGCGCACGGGCGGACTTTTCGATATCGCCTAGGGTGACTAACTGAGTGTCCTTCGGTAGGTAATCGAACAGCGTCGCGACCTCATCGAAAAACAGTGGCAGATAGTTCTCAATGCCCGCGGGCATCAAATTGCGGCTCACCAGTTGATAAACTGATTCAGACTCTTTGACTATGACCTCAAAGCGTCGGCGATAACGTTGCCTAAAACCTTCAATGGCGCTGCTGTCGGTGGGGAATTCCTTGGCGGGTAACAGACGCACCGCATCCACTGGAGTGGACGAGCGCTGGGTTTCAGGATCGAAATGGCGAATGGTCTCGACTTCATCATCGAACAATTCGATACGCAGCGGCATATTCACGCCGGTGGGGAAGATATCGAGAATCGAGCCACGAATGGCAAACTCGCCATGTTCGTACACCTGTTCGACCAAATGATAACCCGTGTCGGTTAACTGTTGTCGCACATCATGGAGCTGATATTTATCGCCTTTTTTAAGCACAAACACATTGGAGCTTAAATAGGATTTCGGCGGTAGGCGCATCATCAGCGTCGTCACTGGCACTATCACTACGCTGTGCTCGGCTTGGGTGATTTGCGACAGGGTTTCTAAACGCTGGGAAATCAAATCCTGATGGGGCGAAAAACTGTCGTAGGGCAGGGTTTCACGGTCAGGGAACAGTCGCACCTTAATCGCACTTTTAGCCAACAAATAGTTGAGCTCTAACTCGATACTCAATGCCGTCGGCGTATCACTGGTCACAATCAGTGTTGTGTCCTTGTGTTGGCGAACTAGGCTGGCGAGGGTAACGGCTTGACCAACCCCGGCGAGACACGACAGGGTTTGCATTTGAGTTCCATTTTTGACAACGGGCGGTGTTAGGGCTGAAATTTGTGTCATTGGCGTGGGATAAACTGATTCATTCACAATAAGTTGCGTTCATTGTAGTGACTTGGGCGCTAGGGTGCCAGCAAAAACGCTAGCCTTTATTGGCGCTCGTCACGGGCCTGTTTACGCAGTTTAAGTTGTTTTTGTTGCACATTGAGGCTCGCTTTGACCAGTTGCTCGACATCCGCATCCAGTATTTGACTAAATTCGAGGTCGACGAGATAGGGCGATGCGGCATTGTGCAGTTGTGCTTGCGGCCCATCGGATTGGCCTTCCTGCGAAACTAAGCAGGCCGTAACCTTGGCAAAACATAAAATGGCGACCAATTCTTCGTGGATAAATAAGGTCACTTTATATTGGCGTCCAAGGGGGAGGGCCTCTTTGCTCATCAGGCGAATACCACTGCCACCAAACTGACAACCGCTAAATTTATCGCCCTCTTGCACTTCTTTTTCGAGTACATGCTGCAGGACTAAATCCACCTTGCGGGATTGGAGCTTGAGAAAGTCCACCACCACCTTGGCTTCGTTGTCTAAATGCCGCAGTTGCAACAGGCAACTGGCCTCAAGGGCTTTGACTTCGCTCAGGAGCTGGATCCCTAGGGATTGCATTGATCTTAAAGCCATTTCACTGGGTAGTGGCTGGTTTTCGTCCCAAAGGCTTAAGTAAGCGGTAAAGGGATGAGGCACACTAAAATACGGATTGGTGTCAGTGAACAAGGCTTGCCTCTTTATTTATAGGACCTAAACCCCTATTATCGTGCCCATCTTTATGATTTAGCAAGTTCAGCACACAGGACGCAGCCCTCTTTCAATGGATCTTCGATTTCCTCTCTACGTTGGTTACCGTTATTGGCGGGCCAGAAAAGCAAACGCCTTTGCTTCTTTTATTACCTTATTTGCCGTTTCGGGCATTTTTTTAGGGGTGGCGGCCTTAATCGTGGTCAGCTCGGTGATGAATGGCCTCGAAGGACAATTAAAGCAGCGCATTCTGGGGGCTGTACCGCAATTGACTGTGGTGACTGAGGCGCCCTTAAGTGATTGGACTATACCTGCGGACAAACTCAAAGCCTTGCCGGGCGTGCAGGGCGTGACGCCGAGCGTGTCGACCCAAGCCATGGTGCAATCGGCGGCGAATATCCGCGCCGTGCAAGTGTTTGGGGTGTTTCCTGAGCTTGCCGAAAAACTCTCTATGGTGGCACAGCATACTTATTCGGGCGCATTTAACGAGCTAACTAGTGGCCAATATAAGGTCATTTTAGGCAGCGAGCTTGCGCGCCAATTAAAGGTCAGCCCGGGTGATACTGTGCGCCTATTAAGCGGCGATGGCGTGGTGTATTCGCCCCTCGGCCCAGTCCCTAGCCAACGCAAGTTTTTAGTGTCCGCCGTGTTTGAGATGGGCTCACAGGTGGATGCAGGCGTCGCATACATTCATTACCAAGATGCCAAGCGCTTAATGCGTCAACCCAGTGATGAAATCAATCAGCTTAGGCTGTATTTGAGCGACCCATTTATGGCCCCCGCACTGGCTAAGGACGTAAAGCAAGTTCTTACTGAGCAGGGCATAGAGGCGACGACTAGTGATTGGCGCGACACCTATGGTCATCTGTTTAGTGCCGTGAAGATGGAAAAAAACATGATGTCGCTGATGCTGAGCCTGATTGTGGCCGTGGCGGCGTTTAACATAGTGTCGGCGCTGGTGATGATGGTGGTGGATAAAACCACCGACGTGGCGGTACTCAAAACCCAAGGCTTACGTACCTCGGCGGTGATGGGCATTTTCGTGGTGCAAGGTTTGTTGAATGCGGTCTTAGGTTTAGTACTGGGGCTGGTGGTCGGCATTCTGCTCACCCTTAATTTAAATGGCATTATGGCGACCTTGGGGATTTCTATTTTAGGCACTGGGCAAGTGCTGCCCGTTAAATTAGAACTGGGGCAATTGTCGATGATTATTGTCGGCACCTTAGTCGTCACCTTAGTGGCGACACTTTACCCCGCATTGCGAGCGGCGCGGGTGCAACCCGCCACGGCGCTGCGTTACGAATAGCAGCGATGTAACAAATTAAAGCGTCGCTCCCATGATGAGAGACGTGTTTAGACATGGGGTTATCCATGTCATTTAGAATCAATAGCGAGAATCTCAATGCAAGACGTGTTACTGCAAGTGCAGGCGGTGAGTAAGAGTTATCACGATGGCGATGTGACCACTCAGGTGTTGTCTGAGGTGGATTTACAGGTATTTAAGGGCGAGCAACTGGCGATTGTCGGTACCTCTGGCTCAGGCAAGAGTACGCTGCTGCATATTATGGGCACCTTGGATAAACCCTCTGCTGGCAAAGTCTTGTTAGCGGGTGAGGATTTATATCAGGTGAGCAGTGCCCGTCAGGCGCAGATCCGCAACCAAGACTTAGGCTTTATCTATCAGTTCCATCATTTATTGCCCGAATTTAGTGCGCTGGAAAACGTGGCTATGCCAGCGTTTATTCAAGGCAGAGACCGCGCTCAGGCGCAGGCCGATGCCAAAATGTTGCTCGAAAGAGTAGGGCTTGGGCACAGAATGAGCCATATTCCCGCCGAGCTTTCGGGCGGCGAGCGTCAACGGGTGGCAATTGCCCGGGCGCTGATCAACAAACCCAAACTCGTACTGGCCGATGAACCGACGGGAAACCTCGATGCCAAGAGCGGCGAGGCGGTCTATGAGCTGATCCGCGAATTAGCCAATCAACTCGGAACGGCGTTTGTGGTGGTGACTCACGATCCTAAATTAGCGGCGCGGATGGACAGACAACTCACCATGAAGAATGGTTATCTGCAAGCTGTTGCGGAACATGCCCAATGAAAGGACCATTAGCCCTCTCCATTGGCTGGCGTTTTTATCGTGCGCGCCAATCCAATAGTTTTATTAGCTTTATCTCCTTTGCATCGACCGCGGGCATTGCGCTAGGGGTTGCAGTACTGATTGTGGTGCTCTCAGCCATGAATGGCTTTGAGCGTGAGTTAGAGCAGCGTCTGTTAGGTGTGATCTCCCAAGCCGATGTGGTTGGTGTGAATGAGCCGATTGCCGACTGGCGCGCGGTTGAGCAAACTGCCATGCAGATTGAAGGCATTACGGCGGCTGCACCTTTTATTCGGATGCAAGGATTAGTGCAAAAGCCCGGTGGTTTTCAGGGGCTTGCCGTTGTAGGAATCGACCCTGAGCAAGAGGCAAAAGTCTCGACCCTCTCGCAATTTATGTCGAAAGAGACTTGGCAAGGCTTGAGCGAGGATGACAATCACATCGTCCTCGGAGAGAGTCTGCTGAAAAAGTTAGGCCTTGAGGTCGGCGATACCCTCGCTTTGTATGTGCAAGATCTTGATCCTGAACATGCTGGCAGTTTACGGGCAGCCAAGAGCCATCGCTTTGTGGTGTCGGGTGTGTACCGTTTAGGCGGCGAGCTTGAGTTAACCACGGCGTATATTCCGATGCGCTATGCGGCGAATATCTTAAATTTACATCAAGGTGTGACCGGTGTTCGCATCAGTGTGGCGCAAGTATTCGATGCGCCAGCGAAAATTCGCGAGCTAGGTTATGCCTTAAACCAGTCTGTCTATATCAGTGATTGGACGCGTACCCAAGGGCATTTATATCAAGATATTCAATTGGTTCGCACCATCATGTATCTCGTGTTGGTATTAGTGATAGGTGTGGCCTGTTTCAATATTGTCTCAACGCTAGTGATGGCGGTGCGGGATAAAGCCAGTGAAATCGCTATTCTGATGACCATGGGCTTAAGCCGTCTTTCAGTGATGGGGATTTTTATGGTGCAAGGCGCGTTAAATGGCCTTGTGGGTTGTGCCCTTGGCGGTGTGATAGGAATTGCGACCGCGATTAATCTCAGTGCTATCGCCCGTGGCATTGAGCAGCTGCTC
Organism: Shewanella mangrovisoli; assembly: GCF_019457635.1. NCBI lineage: Bacteria > Pseudomonadati > Pseudomonadota > Gammaproteobacteria > Alteromonadales > Shewanellaceae > Shewanella > Shewanella mangrovisoli. The sequence continues at coordinate 2,609,424 of NZ_CP080412.1, read as the reverse complement.
GGAATTCAACTCCTGTCGGCCGATGTGTATTTTGTGGACTTTCTGCCATCAGAGCTACATATGACGGATGCTGGTTTAGTGATTGCCACGGCGTTTGTGATGAGTCTTATCGCAACCCTGTATCCCGCGTGGAAGGCGAGCCAGATTGGCCCTGCGCAGGCATTGGCGGGTCGATAGAAAGTCTTTAAGCCGACAAGTGCGATTAGCTAAAGCAGAATTGCTAACGCTAAATAACTAAAGCAAAATAACGAAAGCAGAAAACAAAAAGGCCAGTGAATTCACTGGCCTTTTTAATATCCTTTACTGCCTACAGGGCGTGATTAACGCTTTAAACCTTCGTTCAGCAAAGGACGCATGGTTTTCACTAACTCTGTGGTCACTTTCGGTGAACCTGCAACGATGTTGCCAGAGATCAGGTAGTTATGACCACCAGTGAAATCGGTGACTGTGCCACCCGCTTCGCGGCAGATTAAGTCGCCAGCAGCGATATCCCATGGCTTTAAACCGATTTCGAAGAAACCGTCTAAACGGCCTGCAGCCACATAGGCTAAGTCTAATGCGGCAGAACCTGCGCGGCGTAAGTCAGAACACTGACCGAACACTTCGCCAAAGATTGCCATGTAGCTTTCGGTGTGTTGACGGGCTTTGAATGGGAAACCAGTACCGATAATGGTTGGAGCCAGTTCAGTCACATTGGTTACGCGGATACGGAAATCGTTTAATTTGGCGCCTTTACCACGGATAGCGGTAAATAATTCTTCACGAACAGGATCATACACAACGGCAACTTCAGTTTTGCCTTTGTGTTGCAGTGCGATAGAAACCGCGAAGTGGGGAATGCCTCTAACGAAGTTGTTAGTGCCATCCAGAGGATCGACTATCCAAACATAGTCTTTGTTTTCGCCACGGTTTTCGCCTTTCTCTTCACCCACGATAGTGTGATCAGGGTAAGATTTGCGAATTTGATAGGTAATGGCGGCTTCTGCTTCCTTATCTACACTGGTAACAAAATCGTTGACACCTTTAGCACTGACTTCGACTCGGTCAAGTTCAGTGTAAGCGCGCATAATAGTTTGGCCGGCCGCGCGGGCAGCGCGAACAGCAATCGTCAGCATCGGATGCATTGCAATCCCCTGGATGTTAAAGAACGTTAAAAATAGCGGGCGGCATTATACTCGATTTGAATGTTATATCAAATACCGATTTTCATATAAGCATTCACGCACGCCTGTGATAGTATTCGCTCCCTGTGTTTTGTGAATTAAATTAAGTCGTTTCATGCTAAGTAATATTCGTGTGATTTTAGTGGGGACATCGCACCCCGGCAATATTGGCTCGACCGCCAGAGCGATGAAGACCATGGGGTTATCGACCCTGTATCTTGCCGAACCAAGATGTGAAGTGGATGGTCAATCCATTGCCTTGGCCGCCGGTGCATCAGACATTTTAAAGCATCTGGTGAAAGTGGATTCCTTAGAGGAAGCCATCGCCGATTGCAGTTTAGTGATTGCCACCAGTGCCCGCAGTCGTACCTTAGATTGGCCAATGCTCGACCCCCGTGAAGCGGGGCAAAAGTTGGTCAATGAGGGATTAACAGGACCCGTCGCCATTGTCTTTGGCCGTGAAAATCATGGTTTGACCAATGAAGAATTACAGCAATGTACTTATCATGTGGCGATTCCTGCTAACCCTGAATACAGCTCATTGAATTTAGCACAAGCAGTGCAGATCATTTGTTATGAGACGCGTGTGGCACACTTAGCGCAAACAGCGGCGCCGCAAGTGGAGGAAGAATATCCGCTTTCTGCCGATCTTGAGCGTTTCTTTGTGCACTTAGAAAGCACCTTATCATCGACAGGGTTTATTATTAAAAACCACCCCGGCCAAGTGATGACTAAGCTACGTCGTCTGTTTAGCCGTGCTCGTATCGAAAGCCAAGAGATGAACATTCTTCGAGGCATTTTAACCTCGATAGATAAAGTGGTGGGTAACAAACAAAAATAGCCAAAGCACATTTGGCATATAACGCTAATCGCGAAGGATTGAAGCATGGGTGTGATAGCTAGGCTAAAAGAAGACATTGAATCTATATATCACCGTGATCCCGCGGCGCGCAGCGCCTTTGAGATCTTGGTCAACTATCCTGGCATGCACGCCATTTGGCTGCACCGGATAAGCCATAAATTATGGAAGCGTGATTGGCGCTTAATGGCCCGTTGTTTATCGACTTTTTCGCGCTGGTTGACGGGAGTGGAGATCCATCCCGGTGCCACTATTGGCGATCGATTCTTTATCGACCATGGTATGGGCGTAGTGATCGGTGAAACCGCCGAGATTGGCGATGACTGTACTTTGTATCACGGCGTGACGCTCGGCGGCACCACCTGGCAGGCGGGTAAACGCCATCCCACACTGGGCAATAATGTGGTCGTGGGCGCAGGGGCTAAGATTTTAGGTCCTATCACTATGCATGATGGGGCCCGTGTCGGCTCTAACTCTGTGGTGGTGAAAGATGTGCCTAAGGATACGACAGTGGTCGGGATCCCGGGGCGCGTGGTCGCCACACCTTCGCCACAATCGAAAGAGAAGTCTGAGCGTCGCAGCGCCATGGCCAAGAAATATGGCTTCGATGCATATGCAGTGTCTCCCGATAATCCGGACCCCGTCGCGAACGCTATCGGTCAAATGCTAGACCATATGCATTTAATGGATTCAAAAGTGCAGGAATTGTGTCAAGCCATTCAGCGCCTAGGTGGCGATGTCTGCACCGAAAGATTGCCTGAGCTGAATGTGGGTGAGTTTAACGACGCGGAAAAAGCCGCTGCCGATAAGCGCCAGAGTGCGCTCGACGAGTTTGACCCCAGCATTTAATTAAGGTGTTTTGCGCAGGGCGTGTTGATATTAATCCACATGCTTCTGCCACCTATGATTGCCGTTCAATTTCCACTGTGGTTGCGCGGTTTTTGAACAGAGTGTACCTAGGTGGTTAGCTTTCATTCTAAGAGAGTGCGTTAGATCCCGATATGGGGGCGATTAGGATGATTAATTGCCCCTTTAGCATTGAATCTTAGGGCAGAAAAAGGTTAAATACCCCACCAAGATGAAAGGGTATTGGTTCACTGCACGCTTATATACTTGAGTATTTTACTAGGTTTTATACTTGACTGAAATACTCGGGTATGTTGAAATAACCCCATACCTGTTTGGGAGCTATGGTAGTTATGAAACTTACATCTAAAGGTCGTTATGCAGTAACCGCAATGCTCGATGTGGCCATCCACTCGGCTTCGGGACCGGTTCCCTTAGCGGATATCTCTGAAAGACAAGGGATTTCGCTTTCCTATCTGGAACAACTCTTCGCAAAGTTACGTAAGCATGGCCTAGTGGCCAGTGTCCGTGGTCCAGGTGGTGGTTATCGCTTAGGCCTCGAAGCTAATGATATTTCTGTTGGCATGGTGGTCCATGCTGTGGACGAGTCTGTCGATGCGACTCGTTGTCAAGGATTAGGCAATTGCCAGAGTGGAACTCGCTGCTTAACGCACTCGCTCTGGGGCGATTTAAGCAAACAAATTTCAGATTTTTTAGATGGTATCAGTCTTGCTGGCTTAATGCAGAAACGGGATGTGCAGTTTATCTCGCTTAAGCAAGACACTATGCAAAAGGAGCAAAGAGTCAGCTTATAGGCTTTTTGTTATACGATAAAAATTATTTTTGTACGTTGTATGTAGCCTCGGCAGAGACTGCTAAGTACGGAGTGTGTTATGAAGCTTCCTATCTATTTAGATTATGCCGCCACCACGCCTGTTGATCCGCGAGTCGCGGAAAAAATGTTCCAATACATGACGATGGATGGCATCTTCGGTAACCCAGCATCACGTTCTCACCGTTATGGCTGGCAAGCGGAAGAAGCGGTGGATGTGGCACGCAGCCAAGTGGCTGATCTGATCAATGCCGATCACCGTGAAATCGTGTTTACCTCAGGTGCAACCGAATCAAACAACCTGGCGATCAAAGGCGTAGCGCATTTCTACAATAAGAAAGGCAAGCACATCATCACCAGCAAGACTGAACATAAAGCGGTACTCGATACCTGCCGTCAGCTTGAGCGTGAAGGTTTTGAAGTCACTTACTTAGAGCCAGATGCCAACGGTATCATTCCGATGGAACGTTTAGAAGCGGCGATGCGCGACGACACCATTCTTGTCAGCATCATGCATGTGAATAACGAAATCGGTGTGATCCATGATGTGGATGCCATCGGCGAATTATGCCGCTCAAAAGGCATTATCTTCCATATGGATGCTGCACAAAGCGCGGGCAAATTACCTATCGATGTACAAACGACTAAGGTCGACCTGATCTCTATCTCTGGCCACAAAATGTATGGTCCAAAAGGGATTGGTGCGCTGTACGTGCGCCGTAAGCCACGCATTCGCTTAGAAGCCCAAATGCACGGCGGTGGCCATGAGCGTGGTATGCGCAGTGGTACACTGGCGACTCACCAAATCGTCGGTTTAGGTGAAGCGGCTGCTATCGCAAAAGCTGAAATGGCAACGGACAACGCCCGTATCGCTCAGCTGCGTGACAAGTTATGGAATGGCATCAAGCACATCGAAGAGACGTATGTAAACGGCGACATGACTCACCGTGTGAGCGGTAGCCTGAACGTCAGCTTCAACTATGTTGAAGGTGAGTCGCTGATGATGGCATTAAAAGATTTAGCGGTTTCATCGGGTTCTGCCTGTACGTCAGCCAGTCTCGAGCCAAGCTACGTGTTACGTGCGCTCGGTTTAAATGATGAAATGGCGCATAGCTCAATTCGTTTCTCAATCGGTCGTTTTACTACCGAAGAAGAAATCGACCACGCTATCGAAACTATTACACAATCTATTGATAAATTAAGAGAAATGTCTCCATTGTGGGAGATGTTCAAAGATGGCATCGACCTGAATCAGGTTCAATGGGCCCATCATTAATTCGACCGTTTACAATAGATAATTTTGGAGCAGTACCATGGCTTACAGTGAAAAAGTGATAGATCATTATGAGAACCCACGTAACGTAGGTTCTTTCGACAAGAACGATCCTTCGGTCGTGACCGGTATGGTGGGAGCGCCTGCCTGTGGTGACGTGATGAAGTTACAGCTGAAAATCGGTGCAGACGGCATCATCGAAGACGCTAAGTTCAAAACTTACGGTTGTGGCAGCGCGATTGCGTCTAGCTCACTGGTAACCGAGTGGGTAAAAGGCAAGACTATCGAGCAAGCGGCGGCCATCAAAAACACCGATATCGCGGAAGAATTAGCCTTGCCACCAGTGAAAATCCACTGTTCCATTTTGGCAGAAGATGCCATTAAAGCGGCGATCGACGAGTACAAATCGAAACAAGCTAAGTAACATCTGGAGTTAAGATGGCGATTACAATGACCCCAGCGGCAACTGAGCGTGTCAGATCTTTCTTAGCGAATCGAGGCAAGGGCATCGGCCTGCGCCTCGGCTTAAAGACCTCTGGCTGTTCGGGTATGGCGTATGTGCTTGAGTTTGTTGATGCGCTGAATGATGACGATGAAGTGTATGATATTGATGGTGTTAAAATCATTATCGATGCGAAAAGCTTCATCTATCTACAGGGCATTGAGTTGGATTTTGTTAAAGAAGGCCTGAACGAAGGTTTCCAATTTAACAATCCTAACGCAAAAGGTGAGTGCGGTTGCGGTGAGAGTTTCACTGTTTAATTGCCGAATTGACGCATGAATTATTTCGAGCTGTTTAAGTTTTCCCCTGCCTTCGATATTGACACCGCTGTGCTTGCAGAACGCTACCGCGAACTGCAACGGGCGGTGCATCCCGATAAGTTTGCCAACGATACCGAGCAACAACGCTTATTGTCGGTGCAACGCACTGCGCAAGTGAATGACGGTTATCAAACCCTAAAAGATCCTATCCGCCGTGCCGAGCATATGCTGTCGCTACGTGGTATCGATTTAAGCCACGAAACCACCACAGTGAAAGACACTGCATTTTTAATGCAGCAGATGGAATGGCGTGAGGCGTTAGAAGACATTCGCGATAGCGCCGATCCCCAAGAAAGCATTGATGAGTTATACGACTCTTTCGCGGCATACCGGACAAAGTTGACGAAATTGCTCACCGCCCAGCTAAGCAGTGGCAGCGAAGAAGATGCCTTGTTAGCGGCAGATCAAGTACGCAAGCTTAAATTTATGGCAAAATTACACGATGAGCTGACGCGTATCGAAGACGCGCTGCTCGATTAATTTTCCCTATTGCAGTTATTTAGCCGATTCAGACGGGTCTGAGTCGGCGCTACTAAGTTGGATACATATGGCCCTTTTGCAGATTGCAGAGCCCGGACAAAGCGCCGCGCCGCACCAACATAGACTTGCCGTTGGCATCGATTTAGGTACCACTAATTCCCTCGTGGCCGCCGTCCGCAGCGGCGTAACGGCGACCTTACCCGATGAAAATGGCCAGCATTCTTTACCTTCTATCGTTCGTTATACCCAAGATGGCATTGAAGTGGGTCAAGTCGCGGCGTTAAGTTCTGCGCAGGATCCGAAAAACACTATTGTATCGGTCAAGCGCTTTATGGGTCGCAGCCTCACGGATATTCAATCCGGCGAGCAAGTTTTTCCATACCAGTTTGAAGCCAGTGAAAACGGTTTACCGCTGTTTGTCACGCCTCAAGGGCAAGTGAATCCGGTGCAAGTGTCGGCGGAAATTTTACGTCCGCTGGTTGAACGCGCCGAGAAAACCCTCGGTGGCGAACTGCAGGGTGTTGTGATCACAGTGCCTGCGTATTTCGATGATGCGCAGCGTCAAGGGACTAAAGATGCCGCGTCTTTGCTTGGTGTGAAAGTATTGCGCCTACTCAACGAGCCTACCGCGGCGGCAATCGCCTACGGGTTAGATTCAAAGCAAGAAGGCGTGATCGCGATTTACGATCTCGGCGGCGGAACCTTTGATATCTCTATTCTGCGTTTAAATCGTGGCGTCTTTGAAGTGCTGGCCACTGGCGGCGATTCGGCGCTGGGCGGCGATGACTTTGATCATCTGTTGCAGGCTCATATGCAGCAAGTGTGGCAATTAGCTAATATCGATTCACAGCTCAGCCGTCAGTTATTGATTGAAGCGCGCCGCGTGAAAGAAGCATTAACCGATGCGAGTGAAGTCGAAGCGAGCCTGACACTTGCCGATGGCACCGTGCTCAAACAACTGGTGACCAAAGCTGAATTTGATGGATTAATCAGCGCATTAGTGAAGAAAACCATCGCCAGCTGTCGTCGCACCCTACGTGATGCGGGCGTAACGGCTGATGAAGTATTAGAAACTGTGATGGTGGGCGGTTCCACCCGCGTGCCGTTAGTGCGTGAACAGGTTGAAGCCTTTTTTGGTAAGGCGCCATTAACCTCTATCGATCCTGATCGTGTTGTTGCCATTGGCGCGGCGATTCAGGCCGATATTCTGGTCGGTAACAAACCTGAGTCTGAATTATTACTGCTCGATGTGATCCCCTTGTCATTAGGGATTGAAACCATGGGTGGTTTAGTGGAGAAAGTGGTTTCTCGCAACACCACGATCCCAGTCGCCCGCGCCCAAGAGTTTACCACCTTTAAGGATGGTCAAACGGCGATGGCCTTCCATGTGGTGCAGGGCGAGCGTGAGTTAGTCGATGACTGTCGATCACTCGCACGCTTTACGCTTAAAGGTATTCCACCGTTAGCGGCGGGCGCTGCCCATATTCGTGTGACCTTCCAAGTCGATGCCGATGGTCTGCTCAGCGTCACTGCGATGGAGAAATCCACCAGTGTACAATCGAGTATTCAAGTAAAACCTTCGTTTGGTTTATCGGATACCGAGATCGCGACTATGCTCAAGGACTCGATGAAGCATGCTAAAGAAGACATTAGTCGTCGTATGCTGGCCGAGCAGCAAGTCGAGGCGGCGAGGGTACTTGAGTCGTTAAATGCGGCGCTTACAAAAGATGGCGACCTGCTGACAAGCGATGAACGTGAGCAGATTGATGCGGTCATGGCGCAGCTTGCCGAAATTGCCCGTGGTGATGATGCCGATGCGATTAAGCAAGCGATTGAAGTCCTTGATGAACATACTCAGGATTTCGCCGCGAAGCGTATGGACAATTCTATTCGAGTGGCCTTTAAGGGTCAGTCAATTGACAACATATAGGTGATGTGATGCCCCAGTTAGTCTTTCTTCCCCATGCTGAGTTATGTCCCGATGGCGCAGTGTTGGAAGCCAAAGTAGGTGAAACGATTCTCGATGTGGCGCTGCGTAACGGCATCAATATCGAGCATGCCTGTGAAAAATCCTGTGCCTGCACCACATGCCACTGCATCGTGCGTGAAGGCTTTGATGAACTAGAGCCAAGCGATGAGCTTGAAGATGATATGCTCGACAAGGCATGGGGACTCGAGCCTGAGAGCCGCTTGTCCTGCCAAGCAAAAGTTGTCGATAGCGATCTGGTGATTGAAATTCCTAAGTACACTGTGAATATGGTGAGCGAAGGTTAATCAAGCCGATGCGATAATATCGTCAAAAACCAGTCCATGTGACTGGTTTTTGGCTTCTGGCGCCCAGCATTTGCGCAAGCAATAATTGCCATGATTGATTTATCTTAATCCGAGCGTATGATGCGCTCAAAATGAAATGGTTGTCGGAGACCAAAATGAGAATCGCGATCCTATCGCAAGGGCCTGAGCTATATTCCACAAAGCGACTCGTTGAGGCTGCGACATTACGTGGTCACGATGTCCAAGTGATCAACCCGCTCGAATGCTATATGAACATCAATATGCGTCAGTCGAGCATTCATATTGGTGGTCAAGAGTTGCCGCCTTTTGATGCGGTTATCCCGCGTATTGGCGCTTCTATTACTTTTTATGGCTCAGCTGTGCTGCGCCAGTTTGAGATGATGGGCGTGTATGCGCTCAATGATTCTGTCGGCATTTCGCGCTCCCGCGATAAGTTACGTTCGATGCAGTTGATGTCACGCCGTGGTATCGGTCTGCCAATTACTGGTTTTGCCAATAAGCCGAGTGATATTCCTGATCTCATCGACATGGTGGGCGGCGCACCGTTAGTGATCAAATTGCTTGAGGGCACGCAGGGCATTGGGGTGGTGTTAGCCGAAACCCGCAAGGCGGCAGAGAGTGTGATTGAAGCTTTTATGGGATTAAAAGCCAACATCATGGTGCAGGAATACATTAAAGAAGCCAATGGCGCCGACATTCGCTGCTTTGTGCTGGGCGATAAAGTGATTGCGGCGATGAAGCGCCAAGCCATGCCTGGGGAGTTTCGCTCAAACTTACACCGTGGCGGCACCGCAAGTTTAGTTAAATTGACCCCAGAAGAGCGCTCAGTCGCAATTCGTGCGGCCAAAACCATGGGACTCAATGTCGCTGGGGTGGATTTACTGCGCTCAAATCATGGCCCTGTGGTGATGGAAGTGAATTCTTCGCCAGGCCTTGAAGGGATTGAAGGGGCCACCGCAAAAGATGTCGCCGGTGCCATTATTGAGTTTGTTGAAAAGAATGCCCTCAAGGCAAAAAAGCCCACACAAGCGTAGAGTTAAGCCGCTATTAGGCTACACTCAGAAGAGCAAGGTTTAGCTGCAGATGGTACAAGGGGGAGAGGATGTCGTTAAAATGGATTGATTCACTAGATATCGCCTTAGAATTGCTAGAAAAGCATTCCGAGGTTGACCCCCACAAGCTGCATTTTACTCAGTTATATGAGTGGGTGTTGGCTCTCGATGATTTTGACGATGATCCTAAGCATTGCAATGAGCGGATATTGGAAGCCATTCAGCAATGCTGGATTGAAGAGAAGTAATCTTGCCTACTTGGGCATCTTGTCCAAGTGAAAAAGATGTCACGTGAGATTGATCACGTTTCATCTCTCCTAAAATGGGATTTTTGTAGGAGTTTGATCAGTATCAAATTCATTTTAAGTGAATGACGTACCTTGTTATGTATCAGTTAAGTGATTAATCGCTTAATGTTATTTCCGCTACGCAAGGATGTTCACATGAAACTTTTGTTTGCTATGTTATTCACACTGTTACCCGCCTTGGCATGGGCTCATCCTTGTCATGGCGGCGTCGGTTTATTCCACCATCTACTCGATTTAGCCCCTGCAATCATTTTAGTTGCCTTGATTGCGTGGGCGGGTATTTGGGCAAAAAATAGAAAATAACCCCTGAGTCTTTGGCAAATATGCCAATTTAGTTGTGTTGTTATCCTTTCGCCAGTCCTGTGGAAAACATGGACTGGCGTTTTTGTGTGAACAATCCGGTTACAAATCCAGCCAATGTGCGCAATATCTCAGACTTATTTGCTTTAAAGATAGGATTTGGTTTTTAAATTTCGTATAATCCGCGCGAATTTTTTCAAACTTGCTGACAAAGGAAGCTTGTTATGGCGATCGAACGCACATTTTCTATCATTAAGCCTGATGCTGTTGCTAAAAACCACATCGGTGCAATCTACAACCGTTTTGAAACTGCTGGTCTGAAGATCGTTGCAGCTAAAATGTTACACCTGACTAAAGAACAAGCTGAAGGTTTCTATGCTGAGCATAGCGAGCGTGGCTTCTTCGGTGCTCTGGTTGCTTTCATGACTTCTGGCCCAATCATGGTTCAAGTTTTAGAAGGCGAAAACGCTGTTTTAGCTCACCGCGAAATTTTAGGTGCAACTAACCCTGCTCAAGCGGCTCCAGGTACTATCCGTGCCGATTTCGCTGAAAGCATCGACGAAAACGCTGCTCACGGTTCTGACGCTTTAGAATCTGCTGCGCGTGAAATTGCTTACTTCTTCAGTGCTGAAGAACTGTGTCCACGTACTCGTTAATCTGAGTGTGAGACCGAAGAAGGGAGCCTAAGGGCTCCTTTTTTATTGGCGATATTCGACTAAACACGCCTGATACAAGGTTTTTAATGCTAATAACCTGTTCTTTTTATTTAGTTTTTAAAAAATTTTAAAAAACTGCCTTGAAATACGCTTTCCTATCCTTATATCTATTGCAGGACCGCTCGATGAGGATCCCAATCGATTCTGTGCCGCTAGGACAGAAGTTAATTTAGGCGAGACAAATGCGTTTTCAATTGAAAAACGTTCGCCACTTTCCATATTGCTTAAGACAAGGATATGAATATGCGTACTTATGATTTAACTCCTCTTTACCGTAGTGCTATTGGTTTTGATCGTTTAGCCCAGATGGCAGAACACGCTGCCGCGAATAATGGCAACTCAGGTTATCCTCCATATAACATTGAACTCCTTGGCGAAAATCGTTATCGCATTACTATGGCCGTGGCCGGGTTCTCGATGGAAGAGCTTGAGATCAGTAGCGAAGGTGAGAAATTACTGGTGAAAGGCAATAAGGCCGAGAGCCAAACCGAGCGTAAATATCTATACCAAGGTATTGCCGAGCGCGGGTTTGAGCGTACCTTCCAACTGGCGGATTATGTGACCGTATTGGGTGCCAGTTTAGAGAATGGTTTATTGAACATTGATTTAGTGCGTGAAATCCCTGAAGCGTTAAAACCACGCAAGATTGAAATCACTACCTCACGCCTATTAGATGGTCAATCCTAATCCTGCATCGCGCGGATAAAGAAGGGGAGCTTAATGCTCCCCTTATTGTTATCCCACCAATTAAAATCCCATGCTGGCTATTTCAAAACATTGCGATGGCAAGTTCGAATGCGTTGATGGGCATTTCAGCGCCATTAGGCTCTCATCGCTTTTTCGCCGCGGGCAAGACCTACAACACCCGAGCGCGACACTTCTACCACCTTGGTCACTTCACCCATGGAGTGAATAAAGGCATCGAGTTTTTCGGTCGTGCCCACCAATTGAATGGTGTAGAGATTGGCGGTGACATCGACAATCTGCCCACGGAAGATATCGGCGGTGCGCTTAATTTCTTCCCGTAATTCCCCTTGAGCGCGGACTTTAACCAGTGCCAACTCCCGCTCAATATAAGCCGATTCGGTGACATTCGACACCTTGAGCACATCGACTAACTTGTGCAGTTGTTTCTCGATTTGCTCTAGCACCTTTTCGTCGGCCACCACGGTAATATTGAGGCGCGATAAGGTGTTATCATCGGTTGGTGCCACAGTTAAACTTTCGATGTTGTAACCGCGTTGGGAAAAAAGGCCGACAACACGAGATAAAGCGCCGGATTGGTTTTCGAGTAATACAGATATAATTCGACGCATTAGCATTTCTCCGTTTTGCTTAACCACATTTCATTCATCGCGCCGCCGCGGATAAGCATGGGATACACGTGCTCAGTCTCATCCACCATTATGTCGATAAATACCAATCTGTCTTTCATGGCAAGGGCTTCGGCCATCTTAGACTCAAGTTCAGCGGGATCGCTAATCGTCATGCCAACATGGCCATAGGCTTCGGCAATTTTGGCAAAGTTGGGTACCGAATCCATATAGGAATGGGAATGGCGACCCGAGTAGATCATATCCTGCCACTGTTTCACCATGCCGAGGAAACGGTTGTTTAAGTTGATAATTTTAACCGGCGTATCGTATTGCAGAGCGGTTGAAAGCTCTTGAATATTCATCTGAATCGAGCCATCGCCCGTGACGCACACAACGGTTTCGTCAGGCATTGCCATTTTGACTCCCATGGCTGCGGGTAAACCAAAGCCCATGGTGCCAAGGCCGCCGGAGTTAATCCAATGGCGAGGTTTATCGAAGGGATAATAGAGCGCGGCAAACATTTGATGCTGGCCCACATCCGAGGCAACATAGGCCTCACCATTAGTGAGTTTGTAAAGGGTTTCAATCACTTGCTGTGGTTTGATACGATTGCTTTCTTTATCGTATGCCAAGCAGTTACGGTTACGCCACACTGTGATTTCTTGCCACCATTGATTAATTGCCTCGCTATCGTTGCTCTCCTTCGACTCCTCCAGCAGGGCTAACATGCTGTCCAGTACGATATCGGCCGAGCCAACGATGGGGATATCCACTCGTACGGTTTTTGAAATCGATGAAGGGTCAATATCGATATGCAAAATAGTGGCATTTGGGCAGTATTTCTCGATGTTGTTGGTGGTTCTGTCATCGAAACGCACGCCAATCCCGAAGATAAGATCGCAGTTATGCATGGTCATATTGGCTTCATAGCGACCGTGCATCCCCAGCATGCCTAAACTGTTTTTATGGGTGCCGGGGAAGGCGCCAAGGCCCATTAAGGTGCTGACAACGGGGATATTCAACTTTTCCGCTAGGGCTAAGATCTGCTTTTCACTGCTGGAGATAATGGCGCCGCCGCCCACATAGAGAACGGGTTTTTTCGCCGCCAGTAATGCCTGTAATCCACGTCGGATTTGCCCCTTGTGGCCCGATGTCGTTGGATTATAGGAGCGCATTTTAATGCTCTCGGGGTAAATATAGTCGTGCAGTAATGCAGGATTGAGGCAATCCTTTGGCAAGTCTACAACGACGGGGCCGGGGCGACCCGTGGAGGCTATATAAAAGGCTTTTTTAATGATCTCAGGGATTTGAGTCGGATCTTGTACTAAAAAGCTGTGTTTGACGACTGGGCGTGAAATCCCAATCATGTCGCATTCTTGGAACGCATCGTTACCGATTAAATTGCTGGGTACTTGGCCAGATAACACCACTAATGGAATTGAATCCATATAGGCGGTGGCGATGCCAGTAATGGCATTGGTGGCACCTGGGCCTGAGGTCACGAGTACCACGCCTACTTTACCCGTGGCGCGGGCATAACCATCGGCCATATGCACGGCGGCTTGTTCGTGACGAACCAGAATATGTTCAATACCGGGGATAAGGTGCAGGGCGTCGTAGATATCTAACACTGAGCCGCCAGGATAACCAAATATGTGCTTTACACCTTCATCGATAAGGGATCGCACAATCATGCTGGCGCCGGATAACTTCTCCATGTGAAACTCCTATTGCATAGTACCGTTACGGTAAACAGTATCTTGTTACAGCGACGGTAATCGCTCTAAAAATAAGCCTGAAGGGTAATTCAGACTCCGATTGCTGAGCTTGAAACCATCGATTTCAAGCGCTCATCCCTTTGGATGCAGCAGCTGTTGCAATGAACAGAATTTCATCATATTCAAAAAAGAACACATTTCAAGGCTTTTATATAAAAAATAACCAACTTGAAACAATTTCATGTTTAGACGCGATAAACGCTTATGAAACGGGAGTTTTCGTGTGTGAAGATTCTATTTAACCTCTTTCATTAGAATGGGTTAGCTAATTTTCAATGAAAAACGGCACTCAAGGTTCTATATATAACCTGAGTGCCGTTTATTTAGAAAACACTTAATTTGTTACAAATCAACCACAAAAGCGATGAATACCATAATTACATCATTTACGTGGCATAAAGATGCAGATTACTCCTTCGGCTTGGCTTGATGAGTCGGTCGGTTAAATTGACAGAATCCCACCAACAACACTGCCGTCAGCATTAATGCCGAGAAGGGCACTGCGGTGCCATTGTAAAACAGCGCGAGTAATGGCCCTGCAAGGGCGCCAAAGCCGAATCTTAAGGTGCCAATCACCGCCGTTGCTGTGCCTGTTTCCTGCTTGAATTTCATCAGCACAATGGCATCGGCGTTGACCGACATGATGCCAAGGCTCCCCATAAGCGGGATCAACATCAATACGGTGAAATGATAACTGAGCCCCAGTAAGTTCACTCCCAGTAAACCTACCGCCGCCAGCGCACCGAAGAAGGTCGACACGTGCAGCATCCTCAACGAGCCATAACGGCCCACAATTCGGGTGTTGATAATATTTGCCAGCATCAGCGCGCCCACATTGGTACTAAAGAGCAGGGCAAATAAGGATTTATCTAAGGAAAAAACCTCCATATAGACAAAGGGCGACGCGGTTAAATAACAAAAAAACGCAAAAGAGGTAAGCACGCCACTGGCAATGTTCATTTTGACGCCGGGACGTGAAAACACAGTAGCATACGCGCCTAAAAAGGATTTTTGACTGCGGCTACTCTGATCTTTATCGCTCGGCATTCTGAGCAACGTAATGACCAACAACAGCAACAACATGGCATAGGCCGATTGGATAAAGAAGATCAAATGCCATTCGCCAAGCTCGAGGATAAGGCTACCGATGCTGGGTGCTAATAATGGTGCTAACATCATGATTAAACTGACATAAGACATACCCTTAGCCGTGTTTTCACCATAGACTTCTTTGATATACCCAGGGACGACCACAGTGGCAGCCGCGCCGATAAAGGCTTGTAAAAAGCGCAGTCCTAAAAACACTTCAATCTGCTCGGCTAAGCCCAATAACAGGCTGACTACCATAAAGCCCGAGAGACCCATTATTACCATGGGGCGACGACCAATACGGTCTGCAAGTGGGCCAAAGCACAGCATACCCAAGGCGTAGCCGCCCAAGTAAACACTCAAGGATTGTTGCACTAGAGTGATATCGGTATGGAAACTATGGGCGAGGGTTGCCATGGCGGGCAAATACATGTCGATCGCGAGCGGCGTGATCGCAACAATAGCGGCGAGCATAGGGATCAGCAGGGCCAAATGGGGAATGTTGCTCGGTTTAGTCGGATAGCTTGACGGTTGTGGGTCCACAGTTACCTCGGGTGGCGAAAGAAGGCGATATAAAGTGTTATGCACTCGAAAAACCAAAATTGTAGGGTAACAATTTTGTCTGTTAGCGGCTCATTTCGCCTCAATTGACATAGCGTATCTCGCCATGAGCATTGGAGGAGTATAGGGGAGAAATGAGTGACCAGCGAAGACACAGCCAACAGTTGAACTGAATGATAGGTCTTGTCATCGAGTATAAGGATATTAAGCCATAACATAGTAAAACGCTCGGGCAAATAAGCCAATCTCGATGACGATATCTTTACACTTAAATTGTAACCAAAATCGCTTTACTGTCCTTGTATTGCATTAATTTACCAATGTACGCCTGAGCGTCATTCATTCGACTGAGATTGTCACTCCAGTGTCATCTGTATGTCATCTAACCGTCTTGAATGCGGATTAGTTTAATGGGCTTTAGCTTAACCCTACGACTAATAACAACACATTCAGGAATGATGCAATGAACACAAAACGACTGCCGCTGGCCAGTGCGATACTGGCAAGTTTACTCCTTGGTGCCTGTAATGGTGATGATGGTACCAATGGTGAGCAGGGGGATAACGGCTTAAATTCATTAGTTAAAGTGACCGCACTCGCCGTAGGTGATGCGAACTGTCCCGCTGGTGGTCAACGCATCGATACCGGGCTTGATGCGAATCGTAATGGCCAGTTGGAAGAAACTGAAATCGATGCGGCGCAAACACAATTTATTTGCCAACCCCAAGCTGCGGGAGTCACAGCTGAGCTGATTGGCCGCCATCAAACGGGCGTTTATGGCCTGAGTGCCGCTGAGATTGTCGAATATCACAGTGCTTCTCAGCGTATTTTTGTGGTTAATGCGAGAAGCGGTAAAGTCGACACTATCGATGCGCACTTACTTGGTAATGCGACCACGGCAACTGCGCCATTAGCCTTGAATAATCTTGATAAGCTCGGCGAGCTGGATGTTGCTAAAGATGTGGGCTTAAGTTTTATGGGCAGCGTTAACAGCGTCAGTATTTCTGGTAACTTGTTAGCGGCGGCCATTGAGCGCGGCGATGCGGCGGGTAATAAGACTCAAGCCAATGGTTATGTGGCTTTCTATCAACTTAATGGCAATGATACGCCGCAGTATCTCAGCGCGGTTGAAGTTGGTGCTTTACCGGATAACGTGGTCTTTAGCCATGATGGCAAAACGGTACTCGTTGCCAACGAAGGCGAACCAAATCAAGACTATAGTCTCGATCCTGAGGGTAGTGTAGCCATTATTGCCATTGCGGATGGCAAACCCGCTGCGATGGCAACGCTAGTGACATTCACCGAGTTTAATCAGGGCAATGCACGCTATAATGAAATCACCAAGGACATTAAAATCAATGGCCCTATGGCCACTGTCGCGCAGGACTTAGAGCCTGAGTATATCAGTGTCAGTCCCGATAACAGCCGTGCCTTTGTGAGCCTGCAGGAGAATAATGCCATCGCCGTGATTGATATCGTCAATGCCAAAGTTGCGAAGATTTTACCTTTGGGACTGAAGGATTACGGTCTTGATGTGAATAAAATTGATGCAAGTGACAAGGACGATATGATCAACCTTCAGGCCTATGCGGGCGTGTATGGCATGTATCAACCCGATACCGTAGCGAGTTACCGTTGGAATAATGCTGATTTTATTGTTACCGCAAACGAAGGGGATTCCCGCGACTATGCTGGGTTTTCGGAGGAAGCCCGCGCAGGTGACTTAACCTTAGATCCTAATCATCCACAATTTGCCGCCGCGAAAGATAAGACCCAATTAGCCCGTTTGAAAGTGACTAAGAGTATGGGGGATGACGATAACGACGGCGATTATGACAAAATCGTGAGCTTCGGCGCGCGCTCCTTCTCAATCTGGACGGCCGATGGTCAACAGGTGTTTGACAGTGGTAGCGATTTTGAGCGGATCACCGCAGCCTTGTTAGGCAATAACTTCAACAATAACAATGAAGAAAACAAAGGTGATAGTCGCAGCGACGATAAAGGACCCGAGCCTGAAGCCTTAGCCCTAGGCAAAATTGGCCAAAAACTCTATGCCTTTATCGGGCTTGAACGTACCTCTGGTTTTATGATTTACGACGTGACCAATCCCTTTGACGTGCATTTTGTGGATTATGTGGTAAACCGTGATTTTGAGGCGGATTTCAGCATAGATACAGATACAGGCGAAGTGAAAGGTGATGCCAGTTTGGCGGGAGATTTAGGGCCAGAAGGCATGAAGTTTGTGAGTGCCGAGAAGAGTCCAAATGGTCAGCCTCTGCTGATTATCGGCAATGAAGTCAGTGGCACAACCAGCGTGTATCAGATTAAGGTGCAATAGCCATAGCTTGAGTTCAAGGTGCCATAACGTTACATCTCGACACCTAAAATGCTTGTGATTAAGCAAGCTTAAAACGCCAGAGCATCACTCTGGCGTTTCTTTTTGCTTATTTCTAGCGATAAAAATGCAAGGTTAAACCACCGAATAGGCGTTTTGCTTGAGGGCATTGAAGGTGGACTCGATACATTCGAGTGCAAGCTGGAATTGGGTATCGTTTTCGGCGCCACCTAAACTTAAACGGATAAAGTTATCATGGCAGTTAAAGTCATCCCCATTACGGATCAGCACACCTTTCGCGGCTAAGGCGGTCACTAGATGATGGGCTTTAATGTCTTCGGGTAACTGAACCCAGCCATTTAAACCACGCCAGCGTTGAGTTAACCCTAGCCTGTCGCCCAATGCCATGCACTGCTGCTGACGCTCGCGAATAATGGCATCGCGATTGGCGGTGATTTGCCCGCGCTTGATTAGCTGACAGGCTAGCTCCACATTGAGTGGCGAAACCATCCAACACTGGCTGTGGATGGCGAGGCGCAATGGGGCGATGAGCGGCTCGGGTACTAGGATAAAACCTTGCCTTAAGCCCCCTGAAAACAGCTTAGACAGGCTTGAAATGTAAATGACTCTCGGATTATTCAGCGTCTGTGCTAACTGCCACAGCGGAGAGTGCCATTCTTCTGGGAGGCAATAATTCACATCATCTTCAATGATATAAAACTGGTACTGCTCCGCGAGTGCCAACAGTTTTTCTCTCTGTTGCTCACTGTATTGGATGCAGGTTGGGTTTTGATTGTTAAGGGTTAAATACACCAGCTTAGGTTGATGGATTTGCACTAAGGCTTCGAATCTAGCGAGATCGACCCCGTCAGAGGTTAACGGCACGCCAATACTATTGATCCCTAATTGTTTTGCGCAAATACGCACTCCAGGATAGCTGTACTGCTCGTGCAGTAGCACCTCGCCCTTGGTGAGGAAGGCATTAAGGCAGGCAAAAATGGCCTGTTGGCCACCATGGGTAAAGACCAATTGCTCGGGTTGCTGTTCAATCCCGCGTTGTAAAAGCCAGTGGTGAAATATCTGTTGATGTTGATCTAACGGGCTGGCGCGATAGCCAAGGAGTTGACTCAGTTTAGCCGGATCCTTAGCCAGTTGGCTTAGGCAATCACTCAGGGTACTAATTTGATCCGTCAGTGGTTGTTGACACGTCGCCATATTGAGCTGCAAGTTACCGAGCTCTGGCACGGGAGAGGCGTTAACATAAGTCCCATCACCGATACGAGCTTCCACATAGCCGCGCTGCTCTACAAGGGCATAGGCCCGGGTGACAGTGCCTATAGTCACCCCAAGTGCATCGGCTAAACGTCGCTGTGGTGGGAGTTTTGTGCCATGGGGCAGGACTTTACGCAAAATGCCTTGCTCAATGGCACTGACGAGACGTTGATATTTAGGGCCAGTAAATGCCTCTAGATCCGGTGTCCAAATTGTACCCATGACAATAAATCCATTGATCTCCGTTAATCTACCTATATTATTTATTGTATCGTTTATTGTCAAATACTGTATGCGTACAATTTAAGGTGTTTATGGATATTCAACTTGTCAATGACCCACAACTCTGGACTTTAATGGCCTCAGCTGCACTCTTTTGTGCAACCATGACTATGACTCCTGGGCCGAATAATATTTTACTCGCCAGCTCCGGCGCCCATTTCGGGGTGATGCGTACCATTCCGCATATTGCGGGGATCCGCTTAGGCTCGACTTCTTTGCATCTGTCGGTATTACTCGGTCTTGGTGCTCTGTTCGAGGCGTTTCCGGTGTTGCATCAAGTGCTAAAGTACGCGGCATTAGTGTATTTACTGCACCTTGCCTATCGATTGGTGACCTCTCCCGTTAAGGCGGCACATTTGGATGAAGGGCGTAAGCCTATGAGTATGATGGAGGCGGCGCTGTTTCAGTGGATTAATCCCAAATCTTGGATGTCGACCATTACCCTTTGCAGCGCGTTTACTTTAGGGGGCGATGGCTTTTGGCTCAGCGCGGTATTGGGCGTGCTGGTGTTTAATCTGGTGGGATTTCCCGCGTCCTTCACTTGGGTATTTGTGGGCGCTGCAATCAGTAAAAAGCTGAATACGGATAAACGTCGACGTCATTTTAACTGGTTTATGGGCAGTTTATTGTTGGTGTCCTTACCTATAATCCTGCGTTAAAGAGTGCTAATTGCGCTAAAAGCTTAAATATTCTGGGATACTGACTCGCGTAAGGATTGGCTTTATGCCATAACCAACATACTATTGGTGGCTTTTTTAGGTAACGGCCTTTTGGGATCCCATTGAGGCTTAGTTATACTTAGCCACCGCAAGTTAGTGATTAACTTGGGAGTGAGTATATGGAGGTTACTGCGTGAAGTTTCCCAGTTTAGTATCGTTAATGCCTGGTTTGGCGCAGATGCTGCAGTATGAGAAGCAATGGCTCAGGGATGATGTGAGGGCGGGATTATCCGTGGCGGCGGTTGCTTTACCCGTTGCTATCGCCTACGCCCAATTGACCGGGGTCAATGCCGCCGTGGGTTTATACTCCTGCGTGCTGCCCATGTTGGTATATGCACTGTTTGGCACATCTAGACAATTGATTGTTGGTCCCGATGCCGCCACCTGCGCCGTGATTGCCGCCGTGGTGACGCCGCTTGCCGCTGGCGACAGCATGAAGCACTGGCAACTGGTGATGACCATGACGGCCATGACGGGCTTTTGGTGCTTAATCGCCAGCCGCTTTCGCCTTGGGGTATTAGCAGACTTTCTCTCCAAACCTATTCTGATGGGGCTACTCAATGGTGTGGCGATCACCATTATCGTTGGCCAATTCTCAAAGATTTTTGGTTTTACCTTCGATGAGCGTTATTTGATTGAGCGCTTATCCGGCGCGCCTTCCTATTTAACTCGAACCCACTGGCCTACCTTGCTGATGGGAGTGGTGACCTTAGTGACCTATGCCTTAGTGAAACGATATCGTCCTCAGTGGCCAGCCTCTATGTGTGCGATGGCGATGGCGGCGTTTTTAGTCTGGGCCTTTAATTTAACCAGCTTGGATATCAATGTAGTCGGTGAGGTGAGCGCGGGTTTACCCTCGTTCCAAGCGCCTGTGTTTGATATCGGTATAGCCCGTGAACTGGTGGTGCCCGCACTCAACTTAGCCATGGTGAGCTTTGTGAGCATGATGCTGACGGCGCGCAGTTTTGCGGCGAAAAATGGCTACGATATTGATGCGGATAAAGAGTTTCGCGCCCTTGGGATTGCGAATATCGCCTCCGCGTTATCCCAAGGTTTTGCGGTCAGTGGCGCCGATTCACGCACCGCGGTGAACGATGCAAACGGCGGCAAGAGTCAATTGGTGTCCATCATCGCAGCGGTCTTAATTGCATTAGTCGCGCTATTTTTTACCGCGCCACTGAAATATATCCCCAGTTCTGCGCTCGGCGTGGTATTGGTGATTGCTTCGATTTCCTTGATTGATTTAAAGGCGTTGTGGAACCTGCGCGTGCGGGACCGCTCCGCCTTTTTACTCGCCTGTACAACCTTATTCTCGGTGCTGTTTATTGGGGTTATTCCAGGCATTACCTTAGCGGTATTGCTGGGCTTATTCCAATTTTTAGCGACCGTGATGCGCCCAACCGATCAAGTGCTCGGGCTTGACCAAAAAGGGGTCATTCGTAGCGTGGATGATTCGGGTAAGGCCAAATCTGTGCCCGGCGTGTTTATCTACCGTTTCAACTCGCCGTTAACCTACTTCAACGCCACTTACTTTAAGCGCCGCTTACTGGAGAAGTTTATCCGCGAGCCAGAGCCCGTTGATTGCATTATCATCGATGCCGTCCCGTGTTTTACTCACTTAGATTTGAGTGTGATGGCCATGCTTGCGGATTTACATCAATTATTGAAGAAACGCGGCATACGCTTAGTGTTAGCCGGACGTAAACGACAGATGCTCGGTTGGTTTGAACAAGCGGGAATGCAGTCCGGTGAAGGCGGTATCTTGATCCGACCCGATTTATATCTGGCGCTGAAAATGAACCAAAGTTACAAACAAGCGTTAGCCGAGGGGCAGGCGCCGGTGATCAAAAAAGATCCCGAGGATGATGTGTTATTGCACAGTCATTTATAGAAGCAAACCTAATAAAAAAGCGCGATATTGTTCGCGCTTTTTTATGGCTCATTCAACACCCTTAGAAAACATCGGTGAGCTTAAATTAACTCAGTCATTTGGCAGTTTATCTAAGGGTATTAAACCGTGGTAGGCATAGTAGCCTATGGGTCCTAAAAATAAACTCAGTAGGCACCAGAGGCATTTTTTATTGGTGCTAAGGTTAGCTTGACTCTTAAATACCCTACGAGCAAAGACGCAATGTAGTAGGGTTAGCCCTATGAGCATCGCAATGATCTTAATATCCGTATTTTCCAAGTACCTGATCCCTGTCATTCATCGTGATGATTTAGCATAAAATGTTAAAAACGATTGAGTTACTTTACCTAAGTGCTACGTACTTTACTCGAACATTTTACCGATTGCTATTATGTATATCAAAAATAAACGTTAATTCTTATTCACTTATAGACGTTCCTAACAAGTAAGTCGGCGGATTGCCAGCTTGCCAGATCACATATTTTTCCATTGCTTGTAGAAATATCTCACTGCTGGTTAGCGTCGTTAACCAGTTCATTAGGCGTGGAAACGCCACTGTCAGATCACGTTTGCTATCCACCGCCGTAAATTGGCGGATAAAAGGCACAATAGCAAAATCAGCTAGGCTTAACGTGGGGCCGATTAGGTAAGGATGTTGCTGAAGCTGTGCTTCGAGTCGTTCAAGAAAAGTGCTGGCCTTGGCAAAATAATCCGCTTGGGTGTATTCAGGATAACGGTCGGCATATTTGTACTTATCCTGCCAAGGTTTAAATTCAACATCATTCTGCGCGATAAGCTCAGCAATCAAGTTTTGCGCTGATGCGGTTTCTCCGAGTAATTGCTGTGCGGCTTGTGAATGTGTATTTGTCAGTGCCCAGCGCATAATCTCTAAGCTCTCGGCAATTACCTCACCCGTAGGGAGCTGTAATACCGGCACTGTGCCCTTGGGGGAGATGGCTAACATTTCTGTGGGTTTTGCTTTAAGGGTGATTTCCCGTACCTCTACCTGGCACTGGCCGAGCAATAGACCAAGGCGAGCGCGCATGGCATAAGGACAACGGCGAAAACTGTAGAGTATGGGTAAGGGCATAGTTGTGTTCCTTAAAGCAATCATAAAAGCGATGTCGCCACTGCTGCGGCTCAAAAGTCGGCAATAGTAGTGACTTTAAAACAGAAATACTGCGTTTATTACTGATTTTTCCACCGTTTGGCTTGTAAATAAACAATGACCTTGGTTTTTGTCTGTGTTTATCTGACTGTGACTCAGGTAGAATTTCGGCCGATTTTTGCGACCCAGCTTAGGCTGGTTATTAGTTAATGCACTGGAAATTAAGTTCCAGCCAGCAGTTGAGGGTGTTATGTCTAACGTTGTTGTTTGTGCTTTATATAAGTTTGTTTCATTACCGCATTTTGAGTCGCTGCGTGAGCCACTCCTGTCCATGATGGAGCAGGCCGAGATTAAAGGCACATTATTGCTGGCAAATGAAGGGATTAATGGCACTGTGGCTGGCTCTCAAGCCGCCATCGATGCACTGCTGGCTTGGCTGAATAACCAAAATGGCCTCGAAAACATCGTTTACAAGTTATCCTTTGACGATGAAATGCCTTTCTACCGCACTAAGGTGAAGCTGAAAAAAGAAATCGTCACCATGGGCGTTGAAGGTATCGATCCGCTTAAAGTGGTGGGCACCTATGTAAAACCACAGGACTGGAACGCACTGATTTCCGATCCAGAAGTCATCCTAGTGGATACCCGTAACGACTATGAAGTGCAAATTGGCACCTTTAAAAATGCCATTAACCCAGTGACCGAAACCTTCAGAGAATTCCCTGAGTATGTGAAGCAGAACCTCGATCCTGCCAAGCATAAGAAAGTCGCGATGTTCTGTACCGGCGGTATCCGCTGCGAAAAATCGACCGCTTATTTAAAAGAGCAAGGCTTCGAAGAAGTCTATCACCTCGAAGGTGGCATCCTTAAGTACCTCGAAGAGGTGAAACAGGAGGAAAGCCTGTGGGAAGGTGAATGTTTCGTCTTCGATAACCGCGTCGCCGTTGACCATGATTTAAAGAAAGGCCAATACGATCAATGTAATGCTTGTCGTATGCCGATCACTGAAGCCGAAAAATTAAGCCCTGCCTATGTGCAAGGCGTTAGCTGCCCACATTGTATCGATAAGATTTCAGACGAGCAGCGTAAGCGCTTTGTTGAACGTGAGCGCCAAGTGAACTTAGCGAAATCACGTAACGAAGCACACATTGGTAGCGATGTGAATCAAGTGATTGAAGCCCGCCGTCAAAAGAAAGAAGCGCTGCGCCAGCAATCGGCCGAAAAGAACAAGGCTAAGCAATAAGGTAAGTAATAAGGTTTTTACCTCTCTCTTGAGCGCGTGCGTTCTCGACTATGACCATTATGGCCCGACATGTTCGGGCCATTTTTTTACTAAATGTCTTAGGGCGTGTTGACGTTTCGAGATTAGATTTTGTTCGTTCTGGCAAGCACGTGCTTGCGAAACGAGGAATGAAGTGTAGTTATTCTACTCAAATGACGAGCGGCTCTTATGACAGAAAGTAAGAGCAAGGGCTTGCCAGATGAACCCTTCGGGCAGCATTTGGCTGACGTTTCTGCTGCGTTATCGTCCGTTTATGTAGAATAACTACACTGCACGGACGTTACATTGCATAAAAGTTAGCCAAATTGCTGCAAAAATAACCCGGAAACGTCAACACGCCCTAGTAACAGTGTTAGCATTTTTAACCCTATGATAAATTTGCCTAAATAAAATCGTGTCTTGGCAAAGTCAGCAGCGCCAGACATCTTGCAGCAGGGACAGGGCATGAGTATTTGGAAAGAGTTATACGACATTTTTGATAAAGAGCGCAGCCGCTGGCAACAATCGACGGCGGGTAAACAGGCCATCAGCTTCGAGTTAAAGGCTAATTTAGGTTTTCTCGCCGATGCCTTGAGCAGTGGTTTGCCTCAACAGGCGATAATTCAAGGGCTTGAGTGCACTCTATTTGAGGCAAAAATCAAAGAAGGTTTAGCGCTGACCAGCCTGAATCGACGTAAAGTGACATTGAAATTTATCGGTGAATTTGCCGAGTTTGCTAAGTATGTGGGCAAAGAGAATGCCGAGCTGGTGGAGAATGCCTACTCAAAAATCAAATCCTTACAGAAGCTCGCATCAGCAAAACCCGATAACAATTACGATCTTAGAATTAAATCACTGTTTCGGTTTCTGGTGTTTATCGTGGCACATCTTGAGGAGCGTCCGCTCACGCGTCAATCTGCCAAAGGCTAATGCTTTTTACACGGGATTGAGCTTGAGTGTCGGGCACTACAAAGACGATTACCAATCCAAAGTGCTGCCAGCAGGAGAGTTTTTCAAGGATGAAGATGAATAATACTAAGTGGCGAGAATGTTTGAGTATATTGGCCGCGCATCGGGTTTATCTGCAACTGCGCTTAGTGGGAGATGCTGATTTTTCGCTGGATTATGAAGCCGCTTATCGAGTGATTAGCCAGATTGATTCTCGAGATTTTGTGTTTGTCCGCAAGACCATCCCCTATAAAGACATTGCGGCGCTGCGGATTGTGAAGGATACATTTCCCGCAGCCGAAACGCATAACTTAAACCAAGCAAGTGCGACGCTTTTTACTGCAGAACTTGCTGAGTTAAGAGGTAAGCTGATGCAACTGGGGCAATTACCGCTGACAGAAGATGACGAGTCTATCCTGATCACGGCTTATTGATGCCGCGAATCGGCGCTGGCGAAAACAGTTGAGCAAACCCTGATGTCAGTGGTGGAGAGCTGTGCGTTGTTTGGGAGAGCGACTGGCAGGCAAGGGGCTCTGCCAGTGATCGTTCGTAAGCGGGCGGTAAAGCGGATAACCGTTAAAGCTGAACAGTAAAAATCGCGTCTTTACCTGCGGTGACGCTACCTTGGGCTTTATCTAAGTATTTCACATCTTCCATATTGGCCAGCACAACGGGAGTGAGTAGGCTATCTACTTGATCTTTTAGGAAATCAATATCGAAAGACAGAATGGGATCGCCCACTTTGACCTCTTGGCCTTCCTCTGCCAAACGGCTAAAACCTCGGCCCCTTAACTCAACGGTACCAACGCCAAAGTGCACGAAAAGCTCTAATCCCTGTGGCGATTCGATACTAAAAGCATGATTAGTCTCAAAAATTTTACCTATGGTGCCGTCGATTGGGGCGACAATCGTGTCTCCCTTTGGCGCAATGGCGATACCATCACCCACAATTTTCTCTGCAAATACCACATCGGGGACCTTTTCAATGGCCACAATTTCCCCGTTCACTGGGGCGTAAACCATAATGCCGCCAGCCAGTTGTGGTTGTCCTGATACCAATCGCCTTATTCGGCTTAGAAATCCCATTATTCTGTGCCCCTTCGCTTGTTTTTGTTGTTATCTTTTTAGTCTGTAAAGCAGCATAACCAATAAAATGTATTATTTATAGCTTGTTATACACTGCTGTAGTTCTGTAATTCTATTCTGTTGCATGGCGGTGTGCGCTAACGCAGAAAATTTCGTCAATTGCCCTTGGCAAACGGCGGCCTTCACCTCCAGCAATGCACTTAAGTTCACGCTGAGTTCATCGAGTCCCATACCGATAAGGAGCGGGACCATCAGCGGCGAGCTGGCAAGTTCGCCACAGAGTGACACTTTGACTCCAGCAGCTTTGGCTTGGTCGACGGTCATCTTGATGAGCCCTAAAATCGCCGGTGACAGGGAAGGGTAATCCCGCGTCAGTTGCGGATTCGTGCGATCCGCCGCCATGGCATATTGGGTTAAGTCATTGGTGCCTATGCTCACAAAATCTAAGCGTGGCAGCATGGAGGCAAGATTCATCACGGCGGCGGGCGTTTCGACCACTATCCCGTAACTGAGTTCACCGAAGCCTTTTTCTTCCTCTTCGAGGGCATCTTGGCATTCGGCAATGAGGGTAAAAATCTGATCGAGTTCTTCAACCTGATTCACCATGGGAAACATGAGTCGAATGGGGCCATGATTGGCCGCTCGCAAAATCGCCCTGAGTTGGGTCTTAAACAGCTCTGGATGCGCCAAGGTATATCTAACTCCGCGTAGCCCAAGGGCGGGATTGTCCTCGACCTCCTGGCAGAGGCAGGGCAGCTCTTTATCGGCACCAATATCTAAGGTTCTGATCGTAAAGGTCTTACCGCCTAGCGCATGCAAGGCTTCGCAGTACAGATTGTATTGCGCTTTTTCATCCGGCAGTGTACTGGTGTGCATCAACATAAACTCGGTGCGAAACAGACCAATACCATCGGCACCCACATCACCAACATGGGTGATATCGTTCAAGTTGCCCACGTTGGCCATCAGGCCTACGAGGTGGCCATCTTGGGTCTTGGCGGACACGTCTCGATACGCTTGCAGGGCGGCACGTCGGGCTTGCTCATGGTGCAATGTGACGGTTAAGCGTGCCTGCTGCTCGGGCGCTGGATTAACAAAAAGCTCGCCACTGAGGGCATCGAGCACCAGTGGCGTGCCATTGGGAATAAACTCGGCATCGAACTGGCAGCTAAGAATAGCGGGGATCCCCGCCGCGCGGGCTAAAATCGCCGTATGGCTGGTTAAGCCGCCAGTTTTAAGCACTATGCCGCTGATCTGCTCCTTGGGTAATAGCGCAAATTCGGCGGGAGTGAGATCTTGCGCCAAGAGGATTGTCGGCTCAGTTAACTGAGCTAAGCCTTGATCTAAGCGTCCGTTAATAGCCGTGACTAATCGTTGGCCTAGGCAACGTACATCTTGGGCGCGATTGGCAAGATAGGGATCGTCTAAGGATTCAAGCTCATTCGCCTGATGGGCGAAGATCCGCTCGACCGCCACACTGGCAGATAACTGCAGGGTACGGATCGCTTCCTTCACTTGGTCGATAAGCTCTTCGTCTTCAAGCAGTAACAAATCGGCTTCAATTAACTGATAGTTTTCGCTTTGTGGGTCGAGCTTAGTTTGGCTGTGGCTGAGTTGTTGTTGCAGCGCCTGTAGGGCTTTGACAAATTTACTCTGTTGCTGCGGGATCCGTGATAGGGGAATAGGGCGATAATCGAGATGGTGTTCGGCCTGGGTAAGGTGGAGCGCCTGTCCAAAGGCAATCCCCGATGACACTATGATCCCCGTAATCGACATATTCGTTCCTATCAAGCTGGCTAAGATGCCGTTTAACTTAAAGTGATGAGCAGTTCCGAGACTTTCTCGACCGCTTCCTGTGCCTGCTCACCTTCGGCAAACACTTTGACGGTGACGCCATGATACAGGCCTAATGTTTGCAATTTAAATAAGCTTTTGGCACTGGCCTGTTTGCCATTGCATTCAACTAGTACATCGCAGTTGAAGGTTTTCGCTTCTTTCACTAACAGGGCGGCTGGGCGGGTATGAATACCATGTTTTGCGGTGATAGTGACAGATTTTTCGTACATAGTGGTTTAACTCTTTAGCAATATTATGGCGCTTCGTTCGACTCAATAATCTTGTAACCCGCCTTTTTTAAGGCGGCAACGGCGCTTTGGAGACAATTTTTCTTGACCAAAATATAGTCGGTATCGAAGGTGGAAAGGGCAAAAATACTGATCTGCGCATCGGCTAAGATACCGGATATTTTCGATAAAATGCCTGTCATCGAAAATCCCAGCGGGCCTAAGACTTCAAAACAGCACCAATGGGGTTCTTGCTCTAAACTGTCGAGCTCAAGTTCACTCGATACCACGACTGTCAGCCCTTCCTCGGTTCGGCCGATAAAGTACACTTCTTCGGCAAAGACTTCGCTAGGTAATTGAGCATTAGGGCTAAAACTGTGGATGGTATACTGCCGCGGGTGAACGGCTAAGGTCATGCGCATGGGCGTTCCTCAATCGGCAATAGGGTAAAGTCATATCCTAGTTTATAGCATGGATACCCGTCTAGATTGCATCTAACCTAGTTGAGTGAAGTATTTTAAACTAAAAGAGGACGTTCTAATACGTCCTCTTTGATGGTGGTTGCTCTGATTATCTTATCCGGCGAACTAGATTTTGAATTGGCCTAAGGTATGTGACATATCTTGGCTAATATCCTGCAATGACTGCGCCGCGCGGCTGTTACCTTCATTAGCTTTGACTGAGACTTCGGTTAATTCCGAAATATTACAAATATTGCGGTTGATTTCCTCCGTCACCAGCGACTGCTCCTCAGTCGCACTGGCGAGCTGGGTGTTCATATCGCTGATATGGGCGATAAGCTGCAAAATTGCCGCCATGGCATTACCCGCTTCACGGGCTTTGGCTTGTAATTCATCGGATTGAGTCTGTGTTTGGCTATTGCTCTTCATCACTGAGTTCACGCCCATTTGAATATCCGAGATGATTTTTTGGATTTCGTTGGTGGAGTCTTGGGTGCGATTGGCCAGTGCGCGCACTTCATCGGCGACCACGGCAAACCCGCGGCCATGGCTCCCCGCACGGGCGGCTTCGATGGCGGCATTGAGGGCTAACAGGTTCGTTTGCTCGGCAATAGAGCGAATGACATCGAGGATGCTGCCAATTTGTGCCGAGGATTGCCCGAGTTTTTGGGTGATCACTTCTGATGCCCTTAGCTCTTGCACCAGTTTTTCGGTATCACGCACTGTATCATCGATTACCGCTTGGCTTTGCTGCGCCTGATTTTTCACACTGTTGGCCGCATCGGCAGCCTGCTGGGTGTTGCTCGCCATCTCATGGGTGGTCGAAAGCATTTGATTCACAGCGGTGGCTACGCTGCCGGTTTCACGGTGGATATGTTCGGCGCTTTGGTTCGATTCTTCAACGGCCAGCATTAACTGCTTGGCATCATTGTCGAGGGACTGGCCCAATGGCTGTAAATGACCCACCATGTCGCCAATTTTCTGGGCAAACAGGTTGAAGGCGTGGGCTAGGTGCGCCACTTCATCCTTGCCTTGGGTGCTTAAACGTTGGCTTAAATCACCTTCACCCTGGGCGATATCTTCCAGCGCATCGATAGCGTCGTTTAACGGTGAGGTAATGGAGTGATTCAGTACCAGGAAAAACGCGAAAATCGGTACAGAAATTAAAAACATGATAATCAGATAATCGATGATCACGGCTTTAAGATTTTGTTTCACGTCGCTTAAGTAAGCACCAGTGATGAGCGTCCAGCCCCATTCGGGATAATAACGGGCTTCGACCAACTTATCCTCAATGTTCTTCGACACGGGATTCGCAATCGGATATTCGAGCATAGTTTTGCCGTTTTTACGGGCTAGCGGCAACATAGTGGCAAGGGGATTCGTGCCATTTTGTAGTTTAAAATTGAGCGCCGATGTGCCAATAAGATCGCTGCGTTCGCCATGGGCGAGGATCTGATTATTATCATCGATCACAATAAAGTAGCCGACACCGGCGTAACGGGTTTGGTCAATCAGGTTTGCCGCCGCTTGTTGCGCTTCAGCTTCTGACAGCTTGCCGCTGAGGGCATCTTGGCGATAAATATCGATTACACTGAGGAGGCTGCCGAGCTGGCCATCAATCTGTTGCCACTTTTGCTCAATAAGATTGCTGTATTGCTCTTTAATGGAAAAACTCGCAAAACACACAGTACCTATAGCCGCCATCACTAACATCATCATCAGTCGTTGGAGAATAGTGAATCGGCGCAAGAATGTGATCATGAGGGGTCCTTAAGGCGCAAAAAGAGTGGCCATCAATATACCTGCGAATCCCTTCTAAATGAATCATCGTGCGTTAAATTTCGGGTAAACACGTTAAGAATATTGGGATTCTTTGATCTTAAGCAGAATATTGTTTAGCACTGTGACTGATTGATGCTTTTATCGCTAAACCGTGTATCACCAAGGCGAATAAGACGTTAGACTGAATCGCGTATTTTATGAAATTCAAGCAGTTAGCCTTTAGATATACTTAATATTTCAGAGCCAGACTGCTAATTAATTGTTTTGGTTTTGATTTTTTATGCTTTTACGCGCAAGATTAATCATCAGTTTAGTTTGAGAATGGATTATGACAACAAACACTATTGTGACTTCGGATGATATTTTACTGAAGTTATGCCACTCGGTCGCCCATGTGTTATCGAGCACTAGTGCCAGCCATGTGAGCCACGCGGGCATGGTGCAAAGCATTACTCGCACCCGCTTAAAACCCGATTTAGGCTGTTTTTCGATTTTTGATGGCGGCTTTTCAGGGTTAGTGGTGATCAACTTTTCTGCCCCTGCGGCCATCGAAATCTATCGCCGCTATATGCTCAATATGGGCATGCCAGAGGAAGAGCTCGCCTTTTCCCACACGTCCGATGAAGTCGGGAACGTGATGGGCGAGTTGATGAACCAAATCTTGGGCGACTTTATTAATAAGGTTTCCAAGGAACTGCAAACCTCTATCAGCCAAAGTCAGCCTAAAATGTTAACCATAAACAAAGAGCTGACGATTTCTATCGATGCAAACTTAGACGATGCTGTCGCAAGACGTGTGTCCTTTAAAACTGAAAATAATCATATTTTCTACCTCGAATTTGCCATGGATAAGACCGAGTTTATAAAACTCGATGAGTTTGAATACGACGAAGAGTTCGACCCTGACAGCTTGCTCGAACAGCATGGTCTTGGCGCTAATGCGTCTACGCAACCAGATACCGCATCACCCTGGAGCCGTATGACGGATAAACCCGCCATCGCCAGTACGAATGCCGATGATTTGCTCGATGAGTTAGGGATTTAACTTTATTTAGCGTTGTAGGGTGTCGGTATAAGCCTTAGTTGTATCGACACTGCTTTGTTAGCATGGGTGAGGGCGTTTGTTGTACAAGCTTTGCAGCCATTTTCATCAAGGTTTTCATCTCTGCTAACTTGTTAGTCAGTTGTAAACCCTTCGGCTATACAAGTTATTCGAACTGTTTTAGTATCGCCTCAAAATAATAATTATGGTGACCTTGCTATGGCATCGAAAGCGACCTCGATTGATATTGCTTATCGTGCTGGTGTATCCCAGTCTACGGTTTCCCGAGCCCTGAGAAATAGTCCGTTAGTCAATTTAGAAACCCGTCAACGGATCCAAGCGATTGCGAAAGAACTCAACTACAAAGTCGATAAAAACGCCAGTAATCTACGCACCCAAAATAGCCACACCTTAGCCCTGTTGTTGTGTGAAGATCCCACCAATGATGATTCACTGATCAACCCCTTTTTTCTGTCGATGTTAGGCTCAATCACGCGGGCAACGGCGCAGCAAGGTTATGATTTACTCGTGTCATTTCAACAGCTTTCCAGTGATTGGCATGCTGACTATGAAGATAGCAATAAAGCCGATGGCATTATCTTGCTGGGGTACGGCGACTACATGGATTACGAGCAAAAGCTCGAAAAGTTGCTGGCACAGAACACCCATTTTGTGATTTGGGGCGCCGAGCATAACAATAAATCCGTGTTATCCATCGGCTGCGATAATCACCAAGGCGGCCTAATTGCCACTGAGCATTTAATTTCCCTCGGTCGTAAGGATTTTGCATTTCTGGGCGGGGCATCGAGTCATTGCCCTGAGTTCAGGGACAGATATTTAGGCCATGTCAAAGCACTGCAAACCGCTGGGCTGACAGTCGATCCTCGTCGGCAGATTTCGGCTATCAGCACTGAGGGGGCGGGTTACTATGCTACTTTGGAGTTGCTCGATAAAGGATTGAATTTCGACGCGATTTTTGCAGCCAGTGATTTAATCGCCATAGGTGCGATCCGCGCCTTAAAAGAGAAGGGGATTTTAGTGCCAGAGCAAGTCGCAGTCGTCGGGTACGATGATATTCCCGTGGCAAGCTTTGCCAATCCGCCGCTAACCACCATTAAGCAAAATACCCAGTTAGCGGGGGAGATTTTAGTGGAAAGTCTACTCAAGCTTATTCGTGGTCAAGCGGTGAGCCCGCAGTTAATCCCAACGACGTTAGTGGTACGTAGCTCCTGCGGGATTGACTGTACGCCGCTCGCTTAAGTCGCATCCACTTTGATTGAATCATTAAGCCGAGTGATTGATAACACTCGGCTTTTTTATTAATGCATTATACTCATTTTGCCTGATGGGGGACCTAAAATAGGGCTAACCTCTGGCGTACTGGCGCAAAAACTTAGGCACCTCGGCCTTTGTCTTGGCCATAATTTTCTGCATCAGGCTAAAGGGCGGCTCAGTAATCGCATACCCTTGTTTAAGATCGGCCAGCATGCGCAGCCATAAATGTCCGGTCATTTCTGCATCTGCCAAGGCGCGGTGATAAGTACCGTTAGTCGGTAACTGTTTGTGGCGAACTAAGGTTGCGAGTTGATGATTAATGGCCTCAGGATATAAGCGCCTTGCCAGCAGTAACGAGCAACCAAATTGGCCGGGATATTGATGGCCTATCTGGGAAAATTCGGCATCGAGAAAGCGTTGATCGAAGGTGGCATTGTGGGCAACTAAATGATGTTTACCGATAAACTCAGCAAAGCGGGCCATGACTTCTGCACAGGGCGCCGCATGGGCGAGCATTTGATTACTGATCCCTGTGTAATCTTCAATAAAACTGTTTATCCGAAACCCCGGATTCATTAACTCAGAAAAGCGCGCGGTAATTTGGCCTTGCTCAATTAATACTGCGCCAATTTCAATGGCACGTGCTCCTTGATTGGGCGAAAGCCCAGAAGTTTCAAAATCGAGAACGACCACAGTATTGGCAGGCGAATAGGTTGGCGTTTTAGACATAGGCTCCACACATATCAACGTAAGTCGCAGAGGACATTCAAACGTTGGCATTGTAACAGAGTCATGGCGCGAGTTCGCACGGTTTTATCCATCAACAGCAAAAGAATACTGCTATTCACTGGTGCTAACCTATTGTTAATTAAGTGTACTCTAAGGTTCATTACCGTTGATTAGGGCCTTAGCTGTTCAACCATAGCGACAAATTGGCTGACACCATTACCGACATCGGCAAGACCGGCGGCGACATGATTGATACTGTCTTCCCCATGCAATGCCACATTGGTGATGTTGCTGAGTTGATGATCGATATTTTTGATAAGGTCGGTATTTTGCTGAACCACATTCGCGATTTCGCTGGTCGCCGTGGAGGTGCGTGAGGCTAACTTCCTGACCTCATCGGCTACGACGGCAAAACCTCGACCCAAATCGCCCGCTCTTGCCGCCTCAATCGCCGCATTGAGGGCGAGTAAATTGGTTTGTTCTGCAATGCCACGGATGGTGATCACTATATCGTTGATATTTTTTGATTGTACGAGTAGCTCACCACCAATATTCGAGGCATTTTTAACTTGCTCGGCAATTTGATGCGAAGTACAGACGGCTTCGTTCAGCACTTGCACCGCATTTGTGGTGATTTGTGAGGTTTGCTCTGACGTCGCCGCCGCCATGTCCACCGCTTGAAGGGCGGTATTGACCCTATGGGAGATATCCGAAGCAAACTTTACGATCTTATACACCTTATTTGATGCATCACGGATCGGATTGTAGGTGGCTTCAAGCCAAATCACATTGTTATGTGCATCGATGCGTTTAAAGCGTCCGGTGAAGTGTTCGCCTGCGGCAAGTCGTTTCCAAAAGTCGGGTCTA
Source organism: Shewanella mangrovisoli (assembly GCF_019457635.1). Lineage (NCBI taxonomy): Bacteria > Pseudomonadati > Pseudomonadota > Gammaproteobacteria > Alteromonadales > Shewanellaceae > Shewanella > Shewanella mangrovisoli. The sequence goes on along the minus strand of NZ_CP080412.1, from coordinate 2,574,592 downwards.
ATACGGTAAAACTCGTTGTCGCAGAACATCTTATGGTGCTTACCTTGGATTTCATCTAGGCGGTAATGCATGATATCCAAGAAGTTTTGATTCGCGGTGATCACTGTGCCATCGGGTAAAAACTCAATAACGGCTTGGGAGCGATCGAGGGCATCGAGAATGGCATTTTTAGCAATGAGGTTAAGTTGTGACGCTGTAACATCATTGGCGATTTTGATGATTTTCACGACTTCACCCGCACTGTTTTTTACGGGGAAATAACTGGCCTCGACATAAACTGGGATGTGGTTTTTCTTTAAACGTTGGAATGTCCCCGTAAACGCATTGCCTGTCGCAAGTTCCTGCCAAAACTTTTGATATTCCTGCGAGCCCGAGTATTGCGTCGTACAAAACATTCTATGGTGTTTACCAAGGATTTCGTTGGCACTGTAACCCATTACATCCAAGAAAATATCATTGGCTTCAATGATTTCCCCCTTAGGTGTGAAACAAATATAGGCGGTGTAGGCACGAATCGCCGCCAGTTCATTCTCAAGCGTTTCGGCTGCTGTAAAACCTGATGAATGGCTGTTCGCATCCCTGTTATTTGATTTAACTTTCCACCAAAACATAATGTCATTCCTTTATTAATCATTTGGTTATTAACAAGAAAGCATCACAACGGCACTGTGCTATCTGCTTATACACCACAGGTTCATCAAACCTATATGTAGGAGTGAGGTTTAGACGCGTCGTCGAATTAACCTATTATTAACATATAGTATGATGTTCTTTATATCCATCTGATATTCATTATATTTTTAGCTGATTGTTTAGTGTGCTATTTAGTCGCTCCGAATTGGCTTTCAACAAAAGCCTAGTCTGTCATGCTCCTATTTGCCGAGTTTATAAGCAAAAAATCTACCCATAACCGACAAAGAGAAACAAACTGTGCCTTGATTGGATAGCTTCTTACGCTTTGTGGCTAACTAAGTGATGTTATTTTGTGCAGTAAAGGGCTGCGGTTCAACACAAAGGTGAAGCATTTTTACCTATAGATGATTAACGCAATATTGATAGGCCTTATCGGCTAATAGGGCGGTTGTGAGTGAATCATTAATGATTGCAATGGGTTAAGTGTTTGCTCGGTTTAGGGCTAATTAAGCTTAATCACCCGCTTGCGCCAGAATAAAGAGATCGGTTGTAGTCGTTGTTCCCTCAGGTGTTGGAAAGAGCTGGCGCTTGACATCTCGTATCTGAAAACCATTGGCTTCAAGTTGTTGTTCAATAAAATCATATTGATGGTAATGCACATAGACACTGTCGCCAGTGCTACCAGTTTGTAAACCAGAACGGCTATCTTCACCTTCCATGGTGCTGAGATACACTATTCCCTGCGGCGCAATCAGGGCGCGAAGATGCGCAAAAAACGCGACCAGATCCGTTTGGGATAAGTAAGGTAGCGCAAAGCCGCAGGCGATAAGATCAAACGGCGGCATGTTTCGGTCAATAAGCTTATGAAGATGACGGCAGTCCATGATCTCAAAGTGACCCGAGGGGACATTTTGTTTCGCGAGCGCAATCATTTGCGGGGCGAGGTCGATACCAAAAACCGTTAATTTAGGTTCCTTCGCGATCAGATAGCGGCTGATACTGCCTGGCCCACAACTGATATCGAGTAGGCGACTGTCTGCGGTGAGATAGCTCAGGAGGCAATCATAGGTTTGGGTGTATTGGGCAAATTCCAGATATTTGTCCTGATACTGTTTGGCATATTTATCAAAGGTCGCCACTGTGATTTGATAGTTATCTTTTACTTGCGCCTTCAAAGCTTGCTTCCTTTATCAGTGACCAAAGACTTTGATGATAACCAGTCTAGTACAATGCATTTCAGCCCAACAAAGTGAGACTAGACGGGATAATCCAAATCGAGCTTGATATTGAGCCCTAACTGATAGGCGTGGTTTTGCATCAGTCTCGTCATTAACGCGGTATCCGTCAGTTGCGACAAGGTGATGGGGCGAGCCTCCCATCGCGGCGCGTGACCAGCATAATTGCAATGGGCAAGGTATAAGCGGTGCTGACTCTGATACAGGGTAAAAAAGCGCATATCACAGTTTGCAGCAACGGTTAAATAAGGTTCAAAATCAAGCTCGTATACTTGCATTGCCTCAAATTCAGACCAACGAATATAACGTGAGCATTCGTAGCATTGTGCGGGTAATTGCGCCTCAGCTTTAATGCCATCAAATAAATTGATGACATCTTGCATCTGGTGCAGTTTGATCATGGCTTGTTCCGTCAATCTTAAGATCCTTTTACTTGTTGATTCTTAATGTTACTCAATAAGTTAACTATTCATTAGTCATCGCTTTATCGCGCCAGAGCCTATCGGCTAAACCTGAGGCCCGCTGGGTAGCTTGTTGGCTTGCTCGCTCGAAAACTTGCTGTGTGCCTAAACAGCTAAAATGTTGTTTTGCACGGGTAATCGCAGTGTAGACTAGCTCCTTGGTGAGCAATTGCCACTGTACTAGGCTCGGATTGGGCGGAAGTACGAGGGCGACTCTATTAAATTCACTGCCCTGACTTTTATGCACCGTCATGGCGTAGCAGGTTTCATGGCTAGGTAGCCTTGCGGGGAGCACTTTAAGCAGTTTGCCGTCGGCTTTAATAAAGTGGGCCATCAGTCGCTCTGGCCTGTCTTCATCCTGCAAAATCAAGCCAATATCACCGTTAAACAAGCCCAAGTTATAGTCATTGCTTTGGATAATAATCGGCCTGCCAAGGTAAAACTCTTGCTGGGGATGGATCAGCTTGGCCTGAGACAGCGCCTTAGTCACAGCTTGATTGATACCTTCGACACCATAATCGCCACTGCGCATGGCGCATAGGATACGATACTGGTTAAAGCGGGCAATGGCTTCGATGGCGCTTGGCACACTGCTTGGATCTGAAATTTGCAGCGGACGTAAATACTCAGCGTATTGCTCACAGGCCTGTGTTAGCAGGGCATGAAGGCCGCTGTTGTTTGCAGGCTCGCTGATTTTGGCTTGGGTCTGGCTCAGATCCATACTGTGTTCTAGCCAAGTAAGCTCGGCCAGTCCCCGTTGCCATACGGTCAAAATCCCCGCCAGATCGGAGCGATTCACCGCACTGGCTAATAGGCCAATGCCCGCATCGCCCTTAAATCTGTGGCTGTGGGTCAACATACACAAACTGTCGCCAATCTTTGGCTCGCGGTGAATATAGGCGCGCAGATCAAAGCTGGTGAGCTTGCTCAATTGTTCGGCCTGAGCTTGGCTATAACGCATTCGCCATTCAGAGTGTTGGTCTGACTCGTATTTTAGTCCTGCGCAAATATCGGCTAGCACTGCGCCTGCTTCAACCGAGGCGAGTTGGTCCTGATCCCCAAGCAGTATCAAACCCGCCTGTTCGGGGAGGGCCGTGAGCAGCTTATACATCATTGGCAAATCGACCATTGAGGCTTCATCGACAATCAAGAGATCTAGCCGCAGGGGATTGCCCTGATGGTGACGAAACTGCGCCGAATTGGGGATAACCCCCAGCAGACGATGTAAGGTTGATGCCTCTTCCGGCACTTGCTTGAGCGCGGCTAACAGCGCTTGGGTTTCGTGACTTTGTACTTGTTCGTTTGTCGCTTGAGCCTGTTTGAGTTCCTGCTCGAGTCTTGCTTTCGAGGCCTTTATCGATTCACTTAAACGGGCGGCGGCCTTACCTGTCGGGGCGACGAGTCTTATCTGTTTTGGTGAACCTAATTGCTGTAGCAACAGTAACTTCGTCACTGTGGTGGTTTTGCCTGTACCAGGGCCGCCGGTGATCACCGCAAGCTTCTTGCCGAGCGCCGTTGCCGTCGCCACCTTTTGCCAGTCGATATGAGGCTCAAGGGTTGTGGTTGCATGGGAAGATGCGGCGATTGGAAATAAGTAATCGAGCTGCCTGCGTAGCGGCGCGTCTGAATCTTTATCCGTGGTGTTGACGGGCTGACTCGAAGATAGCCTCGTCAGGGCGCTGGCAACTTCGGTTTCGAAATGATGATAACGCTCAAGATAGAGTCGACCGCCATCAAAAATCAGTGGCTTATTGCTGTGAGGTTCGCCAACGGCCTCAAAATTTTGCAGCCTTGCAATCAGCTCTGGCAGGCTCAAACGGATTTGGCAGTGGTTAACCGGCTCTGCCATCGGATTGGCTGGCACTATATGTTCGAGCACTAGACAGGTATGTTGGGCCGAGAGCTGTTGACTTAACAGGGCGCACAGCAGCATAAACAGTGGCTCGTGGGCATCATTAGGATGAAGCCTTGCCATCTCGAGGGCAAAATGGCGATCGAGCGGGGTGATCAGCCGCTCCTTTTCCCAATATTTGAGTAGCTCTGCGAGCGGCGCCTTGAGTCTGAGAGCGCCAGCGTCAACCCATTGGGTTGATACTTTTGGGGGAGTCAGTTCGGTGCTGTGGTTCATGCCATTGCTCCCGTATCCTGTTGATTCACTGTGCTTGTCTCTAGGCTGCGCTGAAACAACGCATCTAAGGCCAAAATAAGCGCCTTGGGCGGTTTATCGTAATAAATACCAAAGCCAGGATATTGCACCGACATTCCCCGTAAAAACAAATAATAACAGCCGCCGATATGGGTATCGTAATCATAATTGGTCAAGCGCATCGCTAAATAGCGGTGCAGCGCAAGGGAGTAGAGAATATATTGCAAATCATACCTATGATCGCCAATCGCCTGTTTCAGCGCGCGATGATGATAGGCTTGAATATTATCCCCCAGATGGTTCGACTTATAGTCGGCAATATAAAACTTGCCTTGATATTCAAAGGTTAAGTCGATAAAGCCCTTAAGCATGCCCTGTAATTCGTCAAACTGCAGCTCGGTATCGTAGCCATATTGCCCAAGGAGTTGATTAAGCTCAGTATCCTTTAAGCGATTCAGAGGCAGGTAAAACTCCATCTCAACTAAGGTGTGCTGCGGCGCGAGTGTGGCTAAACACAGCTCGGGATTGAGAAGCTGATTATCCTGCGCCATTAATGCCAGTGGTGCTTGCAATACCTCAAGATACCAATCCTCTAATACGGGCTGCCATTCGGGGGCAATGCCGTATTGCAACATGGCCTTAGGTAGCTCTCGGGGTAAGTCGATTTGAGCTTGGGTAAAATCAATTAACTCAAGCACTAAGTGCATAAAACTACCCGCGTTGGCGCCGCGCTCAAAACTAAAGCGATTGAGCAGAGGTTGTGCTTGCAGATCGGCAGCTTCTTGCCACCAGTGGTCTGGCCATATGGGATCAATTGCGCTATTTGTGGTATCAGTGCCCAATACGGCATTGACCTCATCATCGGCGCCAGGAGTGGCTTTAGCGTGGGGCGTATTTTTAACTAAGCCAGAATAACTGCCAACGCGCCATGGAGTACGATACTGACGGCTGACCTTACGGGCACTCAAGGTATGAGAATCACTTCCCCCCGTATGCAGTTTATTAGCCTCAATGTCGTCGGCCACCACTTCAATGCTGATCGCAGGCTGACTCGCCTCGAGACCCGCGACCAGCGCCTTGGCGGCATTTTGCAGACGGGAAAAATCACAATCAGTGTCAGTGATCCCAAGCAGATAACCTATGGCGGTTTCATGCAGCTGGCTCTTAAGTCCTGCCTTTAACATGCGGCTATGGTTGGCGATGTACAAATAGCACAGATACACGGGGCGGGTGAGCGCCACATAGAGCAGACGCAGATCTTCGGCCAAGGTTTCCTGCTTTGCCTGTTCCCAACCTTCATCCGTGCCTTCTAAATCCCATACCAGCTCCTGCGCGCCATCGGCATTGGTTCTGTGGTAGAGCATGGGCGTCGGGCGGCGGCGATTGTCCCGCGCGAGGCTGACAAAGGGCACAAAGCACACTGGGTATTCCAGCCCCTTGCTCTTATGGATGGTGACGATTTGCACTAAGTTTTGCTCGCTTTCAAGGCGTAGCTGCTGCTCATCTGTCCCTGTGTTATCAATCAGTTGTTGCTCATACCAGTTAAGCAGGGCACTGATCCCATCGATTTCGGTCGCCTTTTGCTGTAACAGCTCGGCTAAGTGGCGAAAATCCGTGAGTCGACGTTCGCCATTGCTCGCCTCAAGATGAGCGGTTGCATCTTGCTCCGCTTGGTCAATGCTTGTCGGAACGGGAGAATGCAGTAGACGCGCAACCATCTGGGTCGCATTGGCTAGGCTGAGCAGCGCTGGCATAATGCCGCGTTTTTGCCAGATCTGGTGCAGCTCAAAAAACTGCTCCAGCAATCTTTGGCGCTGCTCTTCATCTTGGTTAAAGGCATGGATTTGCTCGGCGCGATAACCAAGCAGGGCGGTCGCAAGGGCGCTACGCAGGGCGCGCTCGTCCTTGGGGCTGGCCAAGGCGCGCAGAATGAGCGCCATTTCCCGCGCTTCGACGGTTTCAAATACGCTGTCGCGACTTAAAAAGACGGCGCCAATCTGGCGCTTGCTCAGCGCGGTTTTCATCACGGCCGCTTCGTTTCTATCGCGCACTAAGATGGCGATATCTTTAGCAATTAATGGCCCTTTGGGCGTACGGCATTGACCATTGGCGGCCTGCGTCAGCAAACGGGTGATTTCGGCGGCGGTGTCTTCGGCCAAGGTTTGCCGAGCACTGGCCTTATTGAGCCCAGTTTCGCCTTCACTCAAGAGTTTTAACCGCAGTGCGGCACTATTGGGCGCATGCTCAACGAGTTGTTTGGCCGCCGCACTGGCTGGCGTCTTTACTGGATCGAAGGGAATCGATTGGCTGATAAAAGGATCCGAATGCTGGGCAAATAAATGATTTACTCCGGCCACCAGATTGCGACTCGAGCGATAGTTAGTATCGAGGAAATAGTGCGCCTGGGTCTGTCTGCGCGCCTCGATATAAGTGTAAATATCGGCGCCGCGGAAGGCATAAATCGCCTGTTTAGGGTCACCAATCATCAGCAGGCTTAATTTGCTATCCGTGCGAGGCTTAGGTTCAGCCGCCGAATTTTGAGTATCAAGCCCCAAACGGGTTTGATAAATCCCTGAGAAAATAGCAAATTGCAGTGGATCCGTATCTTGGAACTCATCGATTAAGGCCACGGGGAAGCGACTCGCCACTGCCTTAGGCAAAGTGTCGGGATTGGCCTGCATTGCCGCTGCCAAGGTGGTGAGCAGATCATCTGGTGTCAGCACATTTTTCTGTTGTTTTTGCTTGGCAAAACGCTCGCTGATCCCTTGTTCGGCGCTGTAAAGAAATGCGGGTTTAATCGCATTAATCAGCGCGGCTAACTGCTCCATATGGTCAAGTAGTGGCGCCTCGCTCACACTTGGGAGCACGCCGCCTTTATTCAGCTTAAGCTCGGATAACGACAGCGCTTCGAGCACTTTGAGCGGCGGTAAGCCGTGACCAAAGGCTAAGAAGTTATCCAGCTGGTCGAACATTTCCGCGAGTTTAGGGTAATTGTCGCTCGCTTTACCAAAACGTTGGCCGTTAAGTGGCAGGCTATGAAGTAACTCTAACAGTGCGTCGCGGCCACGCGGCCAGGCGAGTTTAAAGCGCTGCACACTCTGGCTTAAGGACTCTGCCAAACGAGCAAAGGGCTGCACAGGTTGAAGCGGTTTGACCTCACTGGCACCGAGCAAGGCCCTTAGCTGCTTGACTAATCCGTCGGGATCGCCAAATTCGCTGGCAATGATTTGGGCTAAATACTCAGGTAGCGGATAGCAGGCCTCACGCCAAAAGTCCCGCACCGCATGGTGTAAAAACTCGCTGTCGTCTAAGGTGAAATCAGACTCGAACAACAATGATGATTCGAAGGCGAGATCGGCCAAAATCCGTTGGCAAAATCCGTGAATGGTAAAAATCGCCGCTTCGTCGAGGGATTTGAGCGCCAAGTCGAAGCGTCTCAGGGCGATAGCGCGCTCGGCTTCAGGGGTCTTATCGTACAGCGCCTGCACAAAAGGATCGTTAATCTCAAGCCCTAAGAAACACTTAAAGGCTACCTGAATGCGGCGGCGAATCCTATCCCTCAGCTCCTCAGTGGCGGCATTGGTAAAGGTCACGACCAGAATTTGTTCACAATTGAGCGGTTCGCCTAAGCCATCCCCAAGCAGTAATCTCAGATACAGACCTGAAATGGTGTAGGTTTTACCCGTGCCCGCACTGGCCTCGATTAAGCGACTGCCGCCAAATGGCAGGGTGAGCGGATCTAACGGTAAAGCGGGTGATACCTTAGTCATCAGTCTGCTCCCTCTGTCGTGGCGGTTGGGGCTTCATTCAGGGCAAATTCCTCGAGTTGGGCGAGGGTATCCTTGTGATACAGGCTAAGCATTGGCCGATAGATGTCATCGGCGAGCTTGCCAAAATGTGCCTCGGTAAAGTCGTCGGGAAAATGAAACAGCCGCTGATAATGGGGATCTGTGCCTTCGCCAAGTTCACCTTGTTCGTCCAGCCATTCGCTTTGCGCCGCTTCGAGCCGGGCTTTGTGCGGGTCTGTGCTTGTGTGTGGGTCTTCCTCTTCATCCGCCTCAGCGCTGGCATAGGCGAGGGAGGTTCTTGGCATAAAACACAGGGGATGAATTTGGCCCTGATAAAAAAGCAGTAATAAGTTGGCGAGCTGCGCATGGGCAAGCGCTGGCGTAATGGGCGCGAGGGCATGAAAATGCCCCATATCCAGCAGATAGCTAGGTTGCAGGTCGCTAGGTTGAGTCACTCCCGCGGCCATCAAACATAAATGGCGCAAATACAGGGCTAAAATGTCCCGCCCATGGGCACTGCCTGGACGGCAAGTCACCAATCCCTTAGGGCTGATATCATCGATTCGGCCTTCGAGGATCACCCGCTTGGCCTTTAACTGAGTCCCTACACTCTGAGTGTGGGGTAACTCAAAGCTGAGCCGAATATCGGCATGGCGGGGAGCAACATCGCCGCGCATAAACAGGGTTCTGCCAATCAGCGGCGCAATATCATGGCTGTATTGACGCAGCAGCAGATCATCAAAGGGCTGCATTGGCAAATTACCACTGGCCTTAAGGCGTTGTAACAGTTCAGTGCTGGGTTCGTTTTGCCCTTGCTCGAGCGCATCACCAAGGAGCTGAGCCTGTAATAAATAGCGCTCTAACGCATTAAGGCTAAAGGGCTCATCGTTATCATCCGCTTGAATATTCAGGTTTAAATCGACTTTCAGGGTACGATTAAAGAAATACTGCGCGGGATTGCGAAAGAAGCGAATAAAGGCTGAGATATCGACATGCTCTGCTTCGCCAAGGGGCTCAATATCCTGTTGGGTCTCACTGTCACCAATTGCGCCATCTTCGAGCACTATCTGGGTATGGGCTTCAATAAATCGACCATGCTGCAACTGACTATTGCTATCGGGCGGACACCACTGCTGACTATAACTCTGTTTTATCCCGTTAGAGGCGGGCGTTTGCGCCAGTGCTGCTTGATACAGTTTAGGATCAAAAGGTTGCAGCGGCTGATGGCTCACAATAGCCTCAAGCAATGCCTGCTGAGCATCTTCGTTACTGACATTAGCAGCTTCTGCCGCAAGGGATTCAGGCAAATAACATAACTGGCAATATTCAATCAGCTCAGAGACCAGCATAGATGGAATACGCTCCGAGTTATCCCGTTCACTACGGCCAATATAGCTGATATACAGCTGCTCCCGAGCCGAGAGTAACGCTTCTAAAAACAAGTATCTATCATCTAATCTGCGGGAGCGATCGCCTTTGCGCGCACCAAAATGGGCCATCAGATCAAAGCCCACTGGATGTTGCACCCTAGGATAGGCACCATCATTCATACCCAGCAGACACACCACCTTGAAGGGAATCGAGCGCATCGGCATTAAGGTACAAAAATTCACGCTGCCCGCGAGGTATCGCTGGCCGACACGTGACTCGGTTAAGCGTTGATTAAACCAGAGCGCCAGCACTTCGATGCTTAAATCTAAGTCGTTGGCCTGTGCCCCCATATCGGCAGGGCTTGCGGCAAGCAGCTCTTGCTCTAAAGCGGCAATCGCATCGCGAATCTCCTGCAACTGCTCACGTTCATCCTCATCGGGGGCGTAAAAGGCATTTAACAGTTCGGTGAGTTCGAGTAATCGCAATGAGGGCGCTTGCGCCTTGGCTAATACTTGGGTGGTTTCATCGAGGACTTCAATAAAGTTCAACAGCTTGCCAAGAGCCTGTGCCGATTGGCCCTCCACCCCTGCAACGGTTAAATAGTGCATTCCCTGCGGGGATGATTGATATAGCGGTGCATCGTCCCGTAAGGCATAACCTAAGATTAAGCGTTTTATGCCAAAGGCCCAGGAGTTTTGCTCGAAGGCGGGCACGCCCTGCTTAAGGCGGCTCTGTTCATCGCGGCCCCAACGCACACCGGCTTCATCTAACCAACGGCGAATGAGTGGCAGCTCGTCTTCCTCGAGCTGAAAACGTCGCAAAATGGCTGGGACTTCGAGAATGCTTAAAATATCGGTCAGTCCGAAGCGGCTCTGATTAATATTGAGTAAATTCAAAAAGCTATTAATGAGTGGCGATTCCTGCGCCGCGCCGCGGTCGGCAATGGCGTAGGGGATATATTCCAGTCCCTGTTTGGCCGCAAACACCGCATCGATATAGGGCGCGTAGGCCGCGACATCCGGCATCATTACTACTATGTCTTTGGGCGTGAGTTGGTTGTCGCTATCCAGCAGATCGAGTAAATGATCGTGCAGGGTTTCGACTTCCCTAAGCGGGCTGTGGCAACTCTTGATTTGAATTGAATCATCGTCGGCTGTTAATACTCGACGATTCGCGACCTCTTTATATAGCTCAGCATCCGGCCCGAGTACCCTATCGAGCGTCTGCATTTCTAAGATATCGTATTGCACCCCGGCCAGCATACTGGCGTTGGCGTGGGGATCGTTAGGATCGCCGCAGGGCTCGCAGTACACATCGTCCCCGAAGTCACAGTGTTCTGGTGGCAGTTCGAGCAGCATATCGAGTAATTCACGGCCCATCTTGCCATTGTTGGCTAGCAGGGGATTGCCGACTTCGAGTTTATCTTCCCATTGCTCGGCTAATTGGCGTTTTCCGGCATATTGCAATGCCATTCGCGCCCGATGGCGTGGGTCGATAATGTCGCCCCAATAATGCTGACAGGGGCTAAGGCTTAAGATAATCACATCGATGCGGCTCGCGAGCTGGTGGAGCACATCGATAGTTTGGGGCGCCATGGAGGAGATCCCAAACACAAATAAACGTTGCGGCAATTTTGCGAGTGAATTGGCGCTATCCCCCAATGCAGCAATCAAATCCTGATGCAGATTGGCCCTGTGGTAGTGGCTTTGACGCAGCTCATCACGGTTGTAGGCAATCAGCGCACGCCAGAGGATGGGTTGCCAGCTTTGCTCCTCGTTCAATTTGAGCGATTCGAGCGGTTCATTGGCTTTCCACGCGGCAATCCAGTCTGGGCGATAAACCAAATATTGGTCGAAGATATCGGCGATGCGACCGCAAAGTTGGTAAAGCTTAATATCATCGGCGCTTACGGCGCCAAGCTGATGGTTGCTATTGAGGTCAGCCGCGCTCGATTCCACCTTGTCTAAGCTATGGCCCAAATAATGGCGCAGTGGCCCAAAGGAAGGTTCATCCAGTAGCCGTGGCAGTAGCTGCATCAGCTTCCAGGTCATTGCCGCCTTAGTGAAGGCGTTTTCCTTGGGGACATTGGGGAGTAAATCGTGGCACAGTTGCCAAATAAAGCTTGAAGGTAGCGGGAATTCCAGCGCAGCGGCAATACCATTTTGTTTTGCAATTTCAAGGCGTAACCAAGTCGACATCCCGGGGCTTTGCACCAAAATATGCTCACTTTGCAATAACGCCGCGCCGGGTAGCGGCTGGCGCAAATACGCGGCAAGATGGGCACAGAGCACTTCCATTTGATTGGATTGGATTAACTTCAGCATATTCGACTCACGATTGGGGATTGCTGTTATGCATAGCAAAGTGGCTTGGCAATTCTATGTGACTGATTTATAAGATTCAACAATCTTGTCCGCCTACGGTTTATCCCGCCTATTTTAACTGTTTACCCGGGCCAAATAGTCGCCAGTTAAGGGCTTTAGCGGCAGCATTAAAGCGCTTTAACGCCGCTTGATAGTCACCGTCCGCAAGCTGTTGGTATTTCAGCGCGACATAGCTTTGGGTCAGGGTGTCAAACTCACGGCAAAACTCTGGGGATTGCTGCTGGTGCGTGTCAATAAGCTGCTCGGCAAAGGCATTCGGGCCAAGGTGAGCGGGGCGAGTGATGCCAAATTTACTGAGGCGCTGACAAATGCCTTGGTACTTGGCGCTGATGGGATCCTGCTCCCGTTTAAAGCGAAACAGCCCCACACTGTAGGCGATATAGAGGCCGATAAGGCTAATACACACACTCATAAACACCGCCACCTTGGTTTTAGTGACATCCCCTAGAATGCCGCTTAGCACTTTGTTTTGCCGCTCCTGATTGAAACCGAGCACCCAGAGACTCCAGTAATAATCTAGGCTGGCAAAGCGCTGCCTTAACTCATTGAGCCAAGGCATGGTTTTAAAGCGCAAACTGCTAAAGGGGCTTTCTTGCAGGTAGCTTTGTTCGGGGGAAAACTCGGCATCGAAGCCTTGTTCGATACGGTTAGGGGCGACCATGGCCGTTGGATCGAATCGTACCCAACCTTCATTCTCGAGCCAGACTTCGGCCCAAGCGTGGGCCATATATTGATACACACTCAGGTAATCGGCCTGCGGGTTGTATTCGCCCCCTTGATAGCCCGTGACCATACGCGCGGGTAAGCCAGTGGCGCGCGCCATAAAGATAAAGGCGGAGGCGTAATGGGCGCAAAATCCGGCTTTATTTTCAAACAGAAAATCATCAACTTGCTGCGGGCCAATGGGCGGCGGGGTGAGGGTGTAGAAAAACGGTTCGCGATTAAAATAACCCATCATGGCGAGTAGACGCAGCTTTGGCTCGGGATAGTTGGCCTTAAACTCGGTGGCGAGCGCCAGAGTTTTGGGGTTAGTGTCTTCGGGCAGTTTCAGGTTTATTTGCCGCTGCTTGGCAGTTAACTTGAGATCCATTTGGGACTTAGGAAATGAACGGGCACTGTAGCCCATGCGCTGATCGACATTACGTAGGGAATAGAGCCGATAATCGGGTAGATTGATGACCTTTTCATCTTGGCTATAGGCCACATCGAGCCCGAATAACCAAGGCTGGTGGCTGGGTTCAACAATCACTTGATAGTCGTATCGCTGCGGCGCATGGTTGCCGGTATCATCCATCATCGCTAAGGGGAGTTGCCGTGCGGGATCTGGCCTTGAGGGCGGAAAAAACAGCGCATCCTTTTGAATTTGTTTGATGCCGACATCTTGGCGCCAGGTTTGACCGTCGTAATCTTCCAGCACCAGCGCGCGCCAATAGAGTTCGGCTTGGATGGGTCTTGCCTCGGTAAAGCTCACCCTAAAAGCCAATGCGGAGGAGCGGGTGAGTTTGCTAATGTCGCTCACGGAAAGGGTATCCGAGAGTCCGGTTTGGGCTTCCTTCATATTGGGGACTAGCCAGAGCGGGGCAAAGCGCGGCAACACCAAAAACAGCAGCAGCGCCAGAGGTACACTCTGCAGCAATAATTTAGCGCCAATCCAAGCGGTGTGCTGCCAGTTGTGTTTGCTTTGATACAGGGTCACCAGTACGCAGGTATTAATGATAGTGACACCAATTAAATGCACGGTATTGAGCATGGATTGGTGGTCGATAAAGGTCAGTGCAATTAAAAAGTAGCCCACAATCACCACGGCACGCACATCTCGAACACTTCGCATCTCAATGTATTTTAAGGCATATCCTAAAATCAGCAGGTTGACTAAGGCGTTTAATAGCCCAATCTCTCCCGATACCAACGCGAGCGTAATTGCCGCGCCAATGGCAAGGCTAGTGACTAAGTAGCGTGGTGGTTTTGCCACTTTGCCGACATAGATGCCGACTCGCCATACGAGACAAATGGCGCAGATCCCAAGGGTCCAAGGCGTCGTTTTATCGAATAGGGGGCTGAGTACCGCAATATTGGTGAGCAGCAGCCAAAAAAGCGTTTGGCGGCTGATATTGTCCCCCGTCTGCGGCCCATTGGCATGATAGGTTGTCAGCTTAGATGGATTCACTTTTTGATGCGTCGAAGTTTGCGTTGTCATCGCCGCGACTCCATTTTTGCGGCATGAACGCCTTGCCCATGGGGAGGAAGCGGGTGCTTATGGCTAACGCCTTGGTTATTCATCAGTTTATCGGTTTTATCCAGCGTGCTGATATCTTGTCCGTAAAGTGCCAGTGCCCTTTGGCAGGCGATACGATGGGCATTGCCTGTATCGGGTGTGAGGATCAGATCTTCCGCCCCGACACGCTGTAGCCACAGACCAAAATATTGCTCCTGCTGACTTAAATGGTTGACTTGCCAACTGAGCTGACCTAATTGCTGTTCAAGCTGCGCGGGATCGGGGACTAAGGTTAGCCACACGGGATCGCCCTGAGGCTGCTCGAACTCCTTGGTTAACATGCCGCGCCCTTGAGCCCATTGTTTCCATGCCACTTGTTTGAGAGATTCGCCGAGCACATGGGGCTTAAGCCCTTTGTATTCATCGATGCCGGCAATGTATTTTCCGGCTCGTTCTAACCGTTCGTCCTCACCGGATTCGGTGGCCGCTTTTAGCTGCAAAGGGCTTTCAATCGGATGGGCGTAGACAATGTGCGCATTATCGAGATCAATATGGGACCAAGCGCGGCAAAGCCCTAAGGGATAAAAGGATTCAATCTTAAGTCGCCCAGGCGATACTAGGCCGCGGCGATCATGGGCAAACGAGACCAAGGCTTGCACCTCATCGGCGCCGACTTGTTTGAGTAAGTAAGCTAAATTATTGGGGTAATTTAGGCTGATATTGTGGCTGCTGTGACTTGAGGTGAGCAGGACCGGAAAGGTAATGGTTTCGCCCGCATACACCTCAGGTGCTGTGAGCGCGCGAAGGCGCAAACCCGCAAGATTTTTATAGCTGTAGAGGATGCAGGTATTAAATAGACTGAGTAGCAAAATACTCAGCCCAATCACTAGGTTATTTTGATAGTTAGTGCCAAACAGATACAGCAGCAGTACCAGAGCAAGCCAGACTAAACCAAAGCCACTGGGCAGAATAAAGATGCTGCGATGGCTGAGGACAAACTCAGAACTGGGCGGCATGCGCCTTGCCAACCAGCGTTGCCAGAAAGCCGTCAATACTCGTTTCATCCTGTCCTCATCATAGTCTGAGCATCCTTATCGATATGATTAGCAAGGCATTACATGATGGGATTGACGCTGGCGAGGATCCGCTCCGAGAGCGCTTCCCCCTGCAATTGGCTGCTGGTGCGCAGTCGATGTTCGGCCACGCTGCAAAACACCGCTTGCACATCTTCGGGGACTAAATAGTGTCTTCCCTCTAAAAATGCCCATGCTTTAGCCGCCTGCAACAGGGCTTTGGTTGCGCGGGGCGATAAGCCGACGGCATCGGTTTGGTTGCGCGAGTCATGCACTAAGGCTAAGACATAATTGAGCAGCGCATCGGACGCCGCGACTTTGTCGCATTGTTCCTGCAACTGGGTTAACGCCAGCGGGGTTAAACATTGGGGTAAATTATCGAGGGTTTGCGGCGTTTGCTCGCTTTTCAGCATCGCTAGCTCCGCATCATGGCTAGGATAACCGATGGAAATCCGCATCATAAAGCGGTCGAGTTGGGATTCGGGCAGCGGAAAGGTGCCCGATTGCTCCGTGGGGTTTTGTGTGGCAATCACAAAAAAGGGATTAGGTAATCTGTGGGTGACGCCATCGACAGAAATTTGTTGCTCGGCCATCGCCTCGAGCAAGGCGCTCTGAGTCTTAGGGCTGGCGCGGTTAATCTCATCGGCTAGCACCATCTGTTTAAAAATCGGCCCCGGATGAAACACAAATTGCGCTTGGTGTTTATCAAAAATCGATACCCCGAGAATATCGGCGGGCAGCATATCACTGGTAAATTGAATACGTTGATAGCTAAGGCCGAGGCTTTGGGCGAGGGCATGGGACAGGCTGGTTTTGCCCATGCCGGGTAAATCTTCAATTAATAGGTGCCCACGGGCGAGAATACAGGCGAGGGCTAAGCGAATTTGCCGTGGCTTGCCTAATAATACTTGTTCAAGTTGTTGTAATAGTTGGCTTAAACCAGAATGTGCCACGGGAAACTCCTTGTGCATGGATAAGGTCATTCGCTCTACCACTATGGCGGAATATGTCGCGCTTAGCTAGTCGCTTTTACTGTGAAATCAATTGGCTTAGTGAGTCGTTGCTAAGTAATCTCATGCAGGATCTTACTGCTTTGAGCTTGAAGCTTAGGTATATAGGTGAGCCATGGCATTCGCTCAACGACGCGCAGCAAGTCCATCCGTGGATGCTCGACCACCCCGTCCGTGAGGCGGACGGTCGTCTCGCTAATCGCCACAGCTCACCTATTTAGCATCGGTGTCGCCTGTAAATTTTAAAGAAATAAACAACACGTTTTGGGACAAAAGCATGTTAGATTCCCAACTCTAATTATTGAGTTTCGGATAAAAAATTCTATGGGTAACGCCGCCACAAACGCGAGCAACGTGTTGTGAGTCGAGCCGCGCAACGGCATTTTGATGGCGCTTGTTAGGTGTTTTTAGCATGGAAAATAACTGAATAATAGAGTGAAATCACACCAGAAATAACTAGCCATGCAAGCGAAACTAACCTCCAACCACTTGCTTCAGTAAAATGCGGTAAATGTAAGTAGATGGCAATACAACCAAATACTACAATGCCGAAAGATGCAACTCTCGAGTTGTACACATAAATAAGTACGCCAAGAAAAGTCATTATCGCTACGTCTATTAGTATTGATGCGTTAAAGGAAGCGAATCCGAGATTAAGCGCAACGACAACCGCAATATTACCAACTTGGTTCCTGACTTTATTTTTGTAATTTTCTGCGACGCTAACCATAGTTGGTTCAATTCCTTAGTAACACCTAACGCCCTGTTAAGGGGTGAGCAACGCAATACCCATGCCGCCGTATACCACCTTAAACACTAAAACCAACGCATAGTGAAAATGCCATGCGTTGAGAATCCCTCTTGAACAGTTTGTTAGGCATTTCCCATGTAGTTACACGAACCAATTTCACGCGATAACAGACCATAGCCCTTAGCTTCATAAACTTCAAAAACCGCGCGTATTACATAAAGAGGAATAACCAGTTCTTCTTTTAGAACTTTGCCATTAAGCCATTGACCAACCGGGCATTCGTCTACAGTTTTGACCAAGCGTTCCATAGTTTTGTTATCGCCGGCGATGGCACACATATAGAGAATAAATGACGGATCAATTAGATTTATACCCAAAGGAATCCTCGACCCTAGTACGTTATTTTGAGATATGTAACCTGATTTAGTTAATGCGGCAAGTGGGCGCGAATACTTTACATAAAAATCATCGTCAAAATCGAGATTTACAGAGTCACACGTAACTAATTGAGCATAAATTAACTTTGATACCTCTTGGATATCTTCATGAAGATAGCTAATTGGATCTTCGAGTTTTTCAATTCGCTTAGACATCGCCATACTATCAAGTTCAGCTTGGAACTGAACAAGCGATGCTGCGCCTGGGAAGTTAACACCGGCAACCCTTACTATCTTGCAGAACCAATCTATCGATTTACTCATTTTTCCTCCTGATGCCTAACATTTTATTCGTGCGCATGCGCGTTTATCTCGTTGGACCAGTAAAAACGCGCACAGTTAACTATCTGTATGCAAAGAACTTATCAGCTTTCTGCCAAATACACCATCTGGAAAAACGCGCGTACGCGTTTTCCAAACCTATTATCTAATCGATGCTGTTTATATATACATGATTTTAAAAATATTTATTTGTATTCAAATGCGAAAACGCGCGCAAAGTTAGGATAAAAATCATCATTTTTCAAATATGACTGTGTGCCTATCCAGCCTTTAGTCATCGGTATGAATTGCAATAGTTGAGTTATTAAGGATGAAAATTTTTAGGCTAGAAAGCCTGCTTTCGACCGCACCACAGACAACTTGTTAGCTCACTTTGGGGCATAAAGCTTTTAGCCAGATGAACAGTTCAATGGTCGTCAAAATTGTCACTGTTGCAACAGTGACCGTTGGCGACATGGATGTCGCCGTCGAGCCTATAGGGACATATTCACGGCGTGTCACTGGGGAAACAATGACAATTCATCCTGCACACCTGACGACAAACTTATCTCGTTTTGGGGCAACAAGCTTTTAGCCAGATGAACAGTTCAATGGTCGTTAAGGTTGGCATTGTTGCAACTGTGACTGTTGGCGGTATGGATACCGCCGTCGAGCCTGTAGGGATGCTTCTTGAGAAATAAATAGGCGGCGAGTCACAGGGGAAACGATGACAATCAATATCTGCACTATGTGATTATTCGATTCTAATAACCCTTAACTTATCAATGGCAGCGAATCTACATTCACTCTGCCATTTTGAATAAAACCTTATTATCCCTAACAAATTAACCTTTCGCTTTGCTCGGGGCGGATAAACCAAGGTTTGAATAGGAATCCCTGTACTAGATCGATATTAAGTTCACGGGCCTGCTGGAGCTGGGCTTGGGTTTCTATGCCTTCAAGGATGCATTGTTTGCCAGTACGTTTGCCAAATTCAATCAGGGCGCCGAGCAGGGCGATGCCATGGGGCGCGTCGATTAATTTAAGCCAGTAGCGGTCAAATTTGAGGTAATCCACATTCATCATTAAATCGATGGAGAGCATGGAGTGGGGGGCGCCGATATCATCGAGCGCCACTTGAATATTGGCCGCTTTAAATTGATGGAACAAGCGATTCGCGAGCTCGGCATCACTCACGCAGGTGTTTTCAATGATTTCCACCGTCAATTGCGGATGCTGCGATAGTAGGTCGAGTAACTTTTGGGTATGCGCGCCATCCACCGCGTGGGGGTCCACATTCACAAATAAACGCTGGTTCTGTGGGGCGTGTTTGAGCTGAAAGGCTTTTGCCTGAAACTCGACCGCCGCCAGTTGTTCGCTGGCTTCGTGTAATTGCTCAAAGATTAGATTCGGCGCGATGGCTTGACCCTGCTCGAGGTAAAAACGGGCGAGTGCTTCATAGCCATGAATGCGTTGAGTATGGGGACAGACGAAGGGCTGATATTCGCAACTTAAGGATAAACCGCTGAGATTGAGCATCGAGACTGGCGTGTTAAATGACTAATCGCTAATTATTCGCATTTAGTGGCCAAGAGTGCAAACAAGTTTACCTGGCTTGAGCGCGTTTGCCGATTAAACACTCATACGGTTAAACCTTGGGATAAAACGGCATCTTGATGTTGCCAAAAATGATCAAGGTGGCCAATGGCACCTTGATTACTGTTGATTACTATCCCATTTCCGCAACGCGGCTTAGTAATGGAACTTGAGCTCAGCCTCGTTAAACAAAGGCTGTGGCTTTTGTTTTTGCGCCTCGTAAATTAACCGATAACTTAACACGGCTTGCACATATTCACGGGTTTCGGTGAAGGGAATGGACTCGATAAAACTCATGGCATCGAGCTTTCCATTCGACTCCGCTAACCAGCGGCGAACCCTCGAGGGGCCAGCGTTATAGGCGGCGGTTGCTAACACGCGGTTTTGATTGAAATCCTTCAACAATTGTGCGTAATAGGCACTGCCTAAGTTTAAGTTCAGCTCGGCGCTGTACAGATCCTTTGGATCGTTGTACTTAGCCCCGTGTTTCTTGGCTGTTGCCTTGGCGGTCGCGGGCATAATCTGCATTAAACCACGGGCACCGACACCCGAGGTCGCATAGAGGAAAAACGCACTTTCGCGGCGGCTAATGGCGCGGATTTCATCAATATTGACCTTGTGTTTTTTACTGGCGTGTTCGAAGTCTGACTGATGCGCCATCGGGAAGCGCAGGGGAATATCATCCCAGAGTTTGCCTTGAATACTGGCCTCTACGCCAAAGTCATACCAGCCTTGATCGTGGGCATAACGGCCATAGCGGGCGCGCATCTCATTATTGCTGCGTTTTAGCAGGGCGACCCATTCATAGCGGGCATCGAAGTAACGATCCAGCGCCATCAACTCCAATACGCGCACAAAGCCTAAATCGTCTTCGAGTTTTTGACTGGTTCCATCCACCACAGGCTCAGGACTTTGATTTAAGGAGACGGGCTTATTCAATAACTGCGATGCGGCAAAACCGTAAAAATTGCGCTCATTACTGACCGCCGCTAACGCCTTAGTGGCGCTTTCGGGAGCGTGTTTCGCGTTAGTGCGATACAACCAATACTGCCAGCGCTCTTTGGCTGCGCTTTCTGGCGATAATAAATCTAAGTAGCGCGCGATATGGGTGCTGTCTTGTTCACGGATCGCCCAGCGTAAGCGGCGCTCGAACATATCATCGCTTTTCATCTCGGGCAGCAGGTTATCGGCCCAGTCTCTGAAGTTATCATCCTGCTCAATCAACACGCGGCGTACTAGATACTTTTGCAGCTGTTGGTCCTGTGCTGGAGTAAAGCGTTTCACTTTTTGATACCGAGTATACAAATTTATGGCTTGGTCGAGATCCTTACGGGCAAGGCGTTTTAAGCCTGCGGCGACGATATCGCCAACGATAGGATTTTTATCCTTAAATTTTTCGGTATGGCGCAGGCTATTGGGATCTTTAAACACCGCCACTAAGCGTTTTGCCTCGGCGCTGTGCACGGTGATTTTTTGCGATAGGTAACTTAGCAGGCTGGTTTGGCCCTCATCGAAACTCAGTAACATCCGCGCCCAAATCACATCCTGAGTGCGTTTACCGGCCTTGGTCCAAGCATTGAAGAGGGGATCGCATTCCTTGGGACGGGAATCGCCATAGACCCAAAGTGACTGCGCCGCCGTGTAGGCGGTTTGGGTTTCGCCCTTGGCGAGTTTGGCCTCATAGAAATAACACTGCAGCCTGACATCGGTCGGCGCGTCTTGAGCGAGGTTCAAAAAGTCGTTCCAACGCTTTTGGCCGCCGGCATTTAATAAATATTTTGAACGCAGGCGTTGATACATAGGCGTGGTTTGATACTTATCTATCATGGCCTTAGCGTCGTTGCCGCGTAAATCATTAAGCTTGCCAATGTCGATATCATGGTCGAGATAAATCGCCAGCGGATAATCGCCTAACTTAGCACGCAGGGGCTTGTAGGTGGCATAGTCTTGTTTCTTTAAGGCTTTTTCAGCCTCGAGAAAGGTCTTCTGGGTAGAAGTTAACGCGAAAGCCGCAGAGGCATTAAATGCCCCTGCGATGATAATTGCGCTGGATAACACCATCTTTGTCAATGGGTTGCACATGCAGAACTTGCCTCCGGGCATCAAGGTTACAATCGACTTTTCCCTATCGATTCAGGATTATGAGTTATTGGCTTTTAAACTGCGTGTTGATCGTTATTGTTCGAGTGCGGTGGCATCCTCAGTATGGGTCAAAAGCGTATCGCGATGAGTTTGATTATCACCGCTGTCCTGCGCATCACTCTCGTCTAAGGCTTCGTTAAGCGCCTTCTCAAGTAACATCTTATCGAGTTGCTTGCTGGTATCAACACCTAGTTGCTGCATTAAATGTGCTTGACGCACTAAATTGCCTTTGCCCGATGACAATTTGTTCATGGCACTGTGATAGGTTTTTTCGGCGTTATCGAGAGCGCGACCGAGTTTTTCCATATCGTCGAGGTAGCCACAGAGTTTGTCGTAGATCCGACCCGCCTGTTTGGCAATGGTTTGGGCGTGCTGGTTTTGATACTCGTAACGCCAGATATTATTGATTGTTCGCAGGGCAACCAAGAGGTTGGTTGGACTGACCAGCATAATATTTTGCTCGAGGGCAAAGTTAACAAGACTTGGATCATGCTCTAGGGCTAGTAAGAACGCGGGTTCAATCGGAATAAACATCAGCACATAATCTAAGCTTTTGAGCCCGTGTAAACGCTGATAATCCTTTTGACTTAATCCCTTAATATGATTGCGGATCGATAAAACATGCTCATTGATGGCCTGTTCACGCACCAGCGGATCTTCGCTATTAAAATAACGCTCGTAGCTGATGAGCGACATCTTGGCATCGATAACCACGTCTTTATTTTCAGGCAAATGCACGATCACATCTGGCTTAAAGCGTTTGCCGCTGTCGTCTTTCAGATCTTGCTGGGTGTGGTATTCGTGACCTTCACGCAGGCCACTTTCTTGCAGCACGCGGTCTAAAATCACTTCGCCCCAGTTACCTTGCTGCTTGTTATCGCCCTTTAGAGCTTTGGTCAGGTTAATGGCATCCTGACTCATCTTTAAGTTGAGTTCGCGCAGGTGTTCTAATTGATGCTTAAGGGCGCTGCGTTCCGAGTGTTCATGGTTGTAAGATTCGCGAATTTGCTGTCTAAAGCCTTCTAACTGTTGCTTCAACGGCCCGAGCACACCTTCTAACTGATTGGCGTTTTGATGCTTAAAGCTTTCGCTGCGCTCTTCGAAAATACGATTGGCAAGGTTCTCAAACTGAGTTTGTAGGCGCACTTCGGCACTTTCTAGGGTGGCGATTTTCTCCTGCATGGCGGATTGCTGGGCATCGGCCTTGGCCTGAATGGTCTGTTGCATCGCATTGGATTTGGATAAGGCCAGTTGGAGCTCAAGTTGGCGGCGATGGCTGTCGGCAAGTTGCTGCTCAACACTCGGCAGGCGCTCGGCCATGGCTTCGGCTTTACCCAGTTGTTCTATCTTTTGCTCTAAGCGCTGTTGGCATTGGCGCAGTTGGTTATCTTTGTCGTCGACTAAAACTTGCTGCTGGGCGAGGGAGAGCTCGGCGTCTTCGTTTACTTGCCGCATTTCTTGCTCTAATTCGTCTTTAAACTGTTGCCAGCGTGAGCGGGTGAGACGTTGATTGAGTAGGGCACCGATTAACAGTCCTAAAAAGGCCACGGCGAGAAGACCGATGATCTGGGCGAGGGAAAAAGATTGAGAAAATGGCATCTTATTAGCACTCCTTTAGCTGTGGCGCCTAGGGTCGCATGCCCCCAAAAAGGCTTCAAGTGCTTTAATTAACAATCTGTTTAGACGATGACTCAAATGAGCAAGACTTAGTCGCTTAAGTTGAGATACTGTGAGGGATGAAATTTTTTTGCTGTTATCTGTGTCTATATCCCTACAGCTTATCAACACAGGTAAATGTACCTGAGGCTTTTTGGGCGAGCGCAGAGGGTGAGTCAGCGCCGGTACATAACATTTATTTTTGCAGAGGTGTCAATTGGCTAATCAATCACGTTTTACACCGGGTATTTTGAAAAAAGCGCGCTGGCATATCCAAGATAATCAAGTGACACCCGAGTCGGTGTTTAAGGCGCGCCGTCACATAGTCAAAGCCATGGGTCTTGGCGCGATTGGGGCTAGCGTTCCGGGTTATGTGCAGGCGGGATTATTCGATCTGTTTGGCGAACAACCCAAAACCAGCTTTATCACTACTCCATTGACCTTCGAGGCCAATGGCCGCTTTGGTAAGGACGAAGTGCTGACTCCCGTCGATAAGGTCACCACCCACAATAACTTTTACGAGTTTGGCACCAGCAAACAGGATCCGTCTGATAACGCCCAGCAGTTTAAGGTCGACCCTTGGCAATTACGTATCGAAGGCGAAGTGGAGCGCCCCATGACCCTCGATTATCAAGATCTGACTAAGCTGTTTCCGCTGGAAGAACGCATTTACCGCCTGCGCTGCGTCGAAGCTTGGTCCATGGTGATACCTTGGGTAGGCTTTCCGCTAGCCGCTTTATTGAAAAAAGTCGGCGTGACCAGTAAAGGCAAGTATGTTGCCTTTGAAACCGCCTTCGAACCTGAGCAAATGCCGGGGCAAAAGAGCCGTCTAATGGGCGGTGGCATTCATTATCCCTATGTGGAAGGCTTAACCATTGCCGAGGCGATGAATGAGCTGACGCTGATGTCGGTCGGACTCTATGGTAAAACCTTGCCGCCGCAAAACGGCGCGCCTATCCGCTTAGTGGTACCTTGGAAATACGGTTTTAAGAGCATTAAATCCATCGTCCGCATTCGGGTGATGGACAAGCAGCCGCCCACCAGTTGGAACCAGCTTGCGCCCCATGAATATGGCTTTTATGCCAATGTGAACCCAGCGGTGGATCATCCCCGTTGGTCACAGGCGAGCGAGCGGCGCATCGGCGAGGGCGGTTTGTTTTCGGCAAAACGCATCGATACTCAGCCCTTTAATGGTTATGGCGAATTTGTCGCCTCGTTATATGAAGGTATGGATTTGAGGCAGTTTTATTAACTCACTTGACGGCTGTTGTTTAGGCGCCATTGATTGCGCTTATTGAACGAGCTGCAATATCTAGCAGCATACTGGCTAGTACCTTGAAAGAGTTAAAAGAGTAGGAGTCCTATGTTCAATATCACGGCGTTAAGAGTCACGCCAAAACAGCTGCTCTGGGTAAAGTTAGTCTTTCATTTGATTGGGCTTATCCCGATTGCTTGGTTGGTTTTTACAGTGCTGTCGGGCCGTGCGGGCGGCGATCCCGTGCAGCATATTATCCACTTTACTGGCATTGGCGCTTTAAATGCGTTGGCGGCCACACTGCTGATTTCCCCCCTTGCTAAGGGATTAAAATTAGGCTGGTTGATGCAGACACGCCGCTTAGTTGGTTTGTACGTGTTTGCCTATGCGACCTTGCATATTGTGGCGTTTTTTAGTTTAGATCTGCTGTTTGCCTGGGAGCTATTCTTCAGTGAAGTGGCGAAGCGGCCTTATATTTTAGTCGGTGCACTGGCCTATGTGATTGTTACCGCGCTAGCCCTGACATCCTTTAAAGCCCTGATGCGTAAAATGGGCCGCCGCTGGCAAACGCTGCACAATGGGGTATATATCGTGGCGATACTGGCGCCGATTCATTTTTATTGGTCGGTAAAATCCGAAATTATTGAACCGAGTCTGTATATCCTTGGCTTTAGTTTGTTGCTCGCGTGGCGTTTGCCCATTTGGCAGAAGAAGCGCAGCAGCCGTATCGCCATGGCCGCCGAGGGCAAGCGGTAATCCCTAGTATTGGCATTTATTCATGAGTAAAGAAAACGGCGTTTGCAGGGTATGCAAACGCCGTTTTATATCAGGCGGGAAGGTAATAGGCTTAACCTAAACCTTGGGTCGCCGATTTCATTTGAATAAATTCAATCTTATAACCGTCGGGGTCTTCCACAAAGGCGATTTCAGTGGTGCCACCAGCAACAGGGCCGGGTGTGCGAGTCACTTTACCACCCGCAGCGGCAATGGCTTCGCAGCGGGCATAAATGTCTTCATCACCGATGGCAATATGACCAAAGGCCGTGCCGAGATCGTATTTTTCCGTTCCCCAGTTGTAAGTCAACTCGATGACGGCCTGGCCCGTTGATTCTTCACCGAAACCCACGAAGGCGAGGGAATATTTGTACTCTGGGTTTTCTGAGGTGCGGAGCAGCTTCATGCCCAGCACTTGAGTGTAAAAAGCGATACTGCGTTCTAAGTTACCGACGCGAAGCATGGTGTGTAACAGTTGTGACATAGGATTATCTCGGTCAATGAATTACGGCGGCAGTATATCAAAATTTGCCGTAAATCATGCCGGAATGTTAATCGAATAAATGGATTGCCCGGTCTTGATTTCGATAATTGCGTGCGCTAGGGAAGTTATTGCTTTGTGAGCTGCGTCACTGTGTTTGGCGGTGCGGTGTGAAAAGTGCACGATTATTTAGCTCTTGCTCACAAAATAACTATCTCAATATAGGCATTTATCTCAGCCTTGATAATAATGGGGTTATACCAACTAGGAGAGTGAATATGAACACCGAACTAAAAATGGCGCTAGGTACAACAGTTGTAATTGCTTTATTTTTCAGTGCATTCTTTGTATCCATGTTCTGATATTGCCTTCAAATCCCTTCCCATGCAGAGGCGCTTAAGTCGATTGATTTAAGCGCCTTTGTGTTATTTGCCTTATCGTTTTTATCGCTGCCACGTTTCGAGTTTATGCCTTGTCTATCCGAGCCTTGTGAATGTGGTTGGTACTTTGCTGCGTTTAAAATTTTGTGATTTGTTGCAACACTTATGCAAATAGTTTGAAAAATGATTATTTTGATATTTATATATTTTGATTTTCAAACTAAACTGGCGGCAGAAGTCATCAATCACCACAGCGTGTTTGCTCTTGCTGCATGAATTTACGCTTACACATTTATGCAAGCTAGGGCAAAGCGCTTAGGAAAAAATAATGAAAACAACATCTTCAACCGAGAAGCCGATGCAGAGTACTGGGCTTGGGCATTCTGTCGCGCAGTGGCAACATTCCCATGGATTTTCTAACCAAAATACCGCAGGCGAAAAAAATACCCGTTATGTGTTGTATCTCACCGTGATTACCATGGTGGCCGAGATTGTGGCGGGAACCATTTATGGCTCTATGGCCTTGCTGGCCGATGGTTGGCATATGGGCACCCACGCCGCCGCCTTTATGATCACCTTATTTGCCTATTCCTATGCCCGTAAGCATGCCAATGATCCGGCCTTTGCCTTTGGCACTGGAAAGGTGAGTGTGCTTGGCGGTTACACCAGCGCCATCGCCTTGGGCTTAGTGGCCTTAGTGATGTTAATTGAATCGGGTATGCGCTTGATTAACCCTGAGGATATTCACTTTAATGAAGCGATTTTTGTCGCCCTGATTGGCTTAAGCGTGAACGTATTAAGTGTGTTCCTGTTGAAGGATCATCATTCCCATGACCATGGACATTCACATGGGCATTCACACGGCCACTCGCATGGACATTCGCACAGTCACTCACACGACCATGATCACGACGATGAAGATGATGACCATAAGGATCATCAAGATAATCATTGCTGCCATGGGCACGATCATCATGCTGCTGACCATGACCATGACCATGACCATGACCATGACCATGACCATGACCATGACCATGACCATGACGACCATTCACACAGCCAGGCACAGGGTCATTCCCACGGGCATTCACACGGTCATTCGGGCCATGATCACAATCTAAGGGCGGCTTATTTCCACGTATTAGCCGATGCGTTAACCTCAGTGCTGGCGATTGCAGCGCTGTTATTCGGTAAATATATGGGCTTAACCTGGCTCGATCCGATTATGGGGATTGTTGGCGCGATTATTATCAGCCGCTGGTCATGGGGGCTTATCCAACAGACCAGTCCAATTCTGTTGGACGGTGGGGTAAAGGCCTCGCTACAGCGCAAAGTGCGTGAGGCCATTGAGGCGGTACCGGATCATCAAGTCGCCGATTTACATATTTGGCGCGTGAGTGCCGATCACCATGCTATGATGGTGTCCATTGTGTCTCACTCACCGAAAGAAGCCAGTTATTTTAATCAGTTACTGACTAAGTTCCCTGAGTTATCCCATATTACCATTGAGCTGCATACTTGCCGTCAACGTGAGTGTGTGGCTAAGGAAGCCTAATGACAGTTGCACACCCGCATGATGCTTTATCAGCCGCGTCCGCCCATTCTACGGATCAGGCCCTGAACCATGTGATTATTGAGTTTTATGAAAAATTATCATCGTGGGAGCATGCTATTGTGCGCGATAAGGGGTTTAGCTTATCGCAGGTCCACACAATAGAGTTGTTGGGTGTGCACGGCGCGATGCGAATGAAGGAACTGGCCGACAAAATCGGCGTGACCACAGGCACGCTCACAGTACAAATCGATAAAATGGTCGAATCCCAATGGGTGATGCGCCGTCCCCATGAGAGTGACAGACGCTCGATTCTGGTCGAGCTCACCGAGAAAGGTCAGGCGCTGTTCCTCGAGCATGATGCGCTGCATTTGCAATTAACGACCGATCTCACCGCTAAGATGAGTGCAGAGGAGCGCAGCTTACTGCTGAGTCTGCTGACGCGGATGAACCAAGAGTTTTAATGGCAGAGTTAGCTCGCCATTCAATATCGATTAAAGCGCCCCGATGGGCGCTTTTTTATGGCATAACATCTCGAATATTTTCGATTCACTCTCGATTAATCATCCGTGATTACAATATCTTACCTTTTGTTACATTCTTGTTGTATTAAAGGTTGAACTGGAGGTCAATTAAGGTAATGTAGGGCAGAAATCAAGATGGACTCAATTTAAGGGCTCTGTTCAAGGACTCTGTCTAAAAAGGAATAACATGAATCGTAAATTACTGCCTTGGTGCATTGCAGGGGTACTCACTATGAGTGGTCAACTCCACGCCGAAGAAGACAAATATATTTGGCTCGAAGAGGTTGAAGGCGCAAAGCCGATGGAGTGGGTTAAGGCCCAAAATGCTACTTCTGCCGCCGAAATAAAAGCCTTCAAAGGGTTCGATACTTTAGTTGCCAACAGCCTCGCTATCCTCAATGACAAAGAGCGTATTCCTTACGCCACCCATATTGGCGATAAGCTGTATAACTTTTGGAAGGACGATACCCATGTGCGCGGGATTTACCGTCGCACTACGATGGAAGAATACGCCAAGGCGGATCCAAAGTGGGAAACCGTGCTCGATGTCGATGCCTTAGGTAAAACCGAAGCGGTCAACTGGGTGTTCAAGGGGATTGATTGCCAGTATCCACAGAATCAGCGCTGTTTTGTGTCCTTATCCCGTGGCGGCGCCGATGCGGTCGAAGTGCGTGAATTTGATTTAAGCACCAAAGACTTTGTGCCCGCGAAAGATAAACCTTTCTTCTTAAAAGAAGCGAAATCTAGCCTTAGTTGGATTGATACCGATCAGGCCTTTGTCGGTACCGATTTTGGCGATGACCAAAGCATGACGGACTCGGGTTATCCTCGCGTGGTGAAGTTATGGCAACGTGGTACGCCGCTCGAGCAAGCGAAAACTATTTTCAGTGGCGACAAAACCTCGGTTGCGGTGTCGGGTTGGGTGATGTTTGACGACAAAACTCCGCTGAGCCTAGTTACTGAGGCGCATACCTTTTACACCGCCACTCAATATGTTTACCAAGACGGCAAACTGACTAAGCTGCCGCTCCCACAAGATGCCGAGATCAAAGGCTATTTCCAAGGCAAATTGTTTATTGAGCTTAAGGGTGACTTAGCAACACCAGTAGCGACATTCAGCCAAGGCGCCGTGGTGTACGCCAATGTGGCGGATTTGATTGCCCAAAAAGCATCCTTTACTGAATTTGTCAGCCCAACGCCGACCGCATCAATCGCCCAGCTAAGTTTCAGTAAGAGCGCTATTTTTGTTAATTGGCTCGATAACGTGAAGAGCAAACTGGTTCGCTACGAGCAAGACGCGAAGGGCGCATGGCAAAGTACGCCCGTCCCCTTTGAGGCCAATGGCGCGCTAACCGTGATGGATATGGAGCGCGACAGCGATGATTTCTTTGTTAATTACACAAGCTTCCTTGAGCCATCGAGCCTGTATACCGTCAATGCTAAGGCGCTAAAACCGCAAAAGATGAAAGGTATGCCTCAGCAATTTGCGGCGGATAAATTTACCACCGAGCAGTATTTTGCGACCTCAAAGGATGGCACCAAAGTGCCGTATTTTGTGGTGATGGCAAAAGATCTTAAGCTCGATGGCAGCAATCCAACACTGCTTTATGGTTATGGTGGTTTTGAAGTGTCACTGCGCCCAGCCTATTCTGCAACCATTGGTAAAAACTGGTTAGAGCAGGGCGGTGTGTATGTGCTGGCGAATATTCGTGGTGGCGGTGAGTATGGGCCTGCGTGGCATCAAGCGGCACTTAAGCAGAATCGTCATAAGGCTTACGAGGACTTTGAAGCCATCGCCGAGGATCTCATCGCCCGTAAGATTACCTCGAGCAAGCATTTAGGTATTCAAGGTGGCAGTAATGGTGGTTTGTTGATGGGCGCCGCTTTTACCCGTCGTCCCGATCTCTACAATGCCGTGGTCTGCCAAGTGCCGTTACTCGACATGTACCGCTTCAATAAGTTACTCGCCGGCGCAAGTTGGATGGGGGAATACGGTAATCCCGATGTTCCTGAAGAATGGGCCTACATTAAAACCTATTCGCCATACCATAATCTGCACAAGGACACCCAGTATCCTAAGGTGTTCTTCACTACCTCAACCCGTGATGACAGGGTACACCCAGGACACGCGCGTAAGATGGTAGCCAAGATGAAGAACATGGGCATCGATGTGCTTTACTATGAAAATATCGAAGGTGGACACGCAGGCGCTGCAGATAATAATCAAGCTGCGGAACTAAATTCGATGGCGTTTGCCTACTTATTACAGCAGTTAAAATAATCGTGATGCGTGACAGCAAAATTTTAACAATTCGCGATTAATACCGAGCAAGTCCCTATAGGTTGGGGAGCAAAAAACGGTCGAATGCCTTGAGGTTCGGCCGTTTTTTTAATCCGTATTTTAACTTGTTAATAATATTAATCATTTTATTGAGTAGGCCAAGTTCAGTTGCTAAGATGACATTCATTTTTAGGCATAAGATTCCCTTAAGAAAACTAAGCTAGTTTCGGCCCACTATTTATTTAAGAGAGCATTACCAGTGCTGACGAGATTTAAAACTCTAACCGTGAACCGCTTCACCTTTATCACCGCATTATTTTACGTTTGCGTTTTTAATATCCCACTCTTTGAAGTCATCAAGAAAGGCATTGAAAAACAGCCCGATGTGGAGCCGATTTTTATCGCATCCATGCCACTGTTTTTAACCTTTGCACTGAGTTTTGTGTTTTCGCTGTTTACGGTGAAATACCTGGTAAAACCCTTTTTCATCATTCTCACGCTGCTGTCATCTAGCGTGTTTTTTGCGGCGCTCAAATACAATGTCGTGTTCGACTACGGCATGATTGAAAACACCTTTCAAACCAACAGCGCCGAAGCCTTGATGTATGTGAACTTTGCTTCTATCCTCAACATGCTGCTCACGGGGATTTTACCCGCCTATTTGATTTACAAAGCCGATATCCAATACAAGCCATTTTTCAAAGAGTTGCTGCATAAAGTCTTGTTTATGCTGGCGATGCTAGCGGGGCTTGGGATTATCGCCTTCTTCTATTTCCAAGATTACGCCGCCTTTGGCCGCAATAACGATGAGATCAAGCGTTATATTGTGCCGACCTATTTTATTGGTGCGGCCGCTAAGTACATTAATGTGCACTATTTGCAAACGCCGATTGAATACCAACAACTGGGCTTGGATGCCAAAAATGTTACAACCAATGCCAATGGTAAACCTAACCTGTTAGTGCTGGTGGTGGGCGAGACAGCCCGTTCAATGAACTATCAATACTATGGTTATGATAAACCGACCAATGCTTACACAGAGGGACAAGGCTTGATTGCCTTTAAAGATACCCATTCCTGCGGTACGGCCACTGCGGTCTCGCTGCCTTGCATGTTCTCGCGTATGGGACGTGAGGATTACGATTCTCGCCGCGCCTATGCCCAAGACACGGCCATCGATGTGTTAAATCACGGCGGGATTAAAGTGCAGTGGTTTGATAATGACTCTGGCTGTAAAGGGGTATGCGATCAGGTTGAAAACATCACTATTGACTTGAATAGCGATCCAGAACTCTGCTCGGGCCAATATTGTTTCGACCAAGTGCTGCTCAATAAACTCGACGAAGCCTTAGCCAATGCGGAGCAGAAAGACACTGTGATTGCCCTGCATGTGATTGGCAGCCACGGGCCGACGTACTTCCTGCGTTATCCACCAGAGCACCGTAAATTTACGCCGGATTGCCCGCGTAGCGACATTCAAAACTGCAGCGCCGAAGAGCTGATGAACACCTATGACAACACGATTTTGTATACCGATTACATTATCAGTGAAGTGGTGAATAAGCTTAAACAGCAACAGGCTAAGTTTGATACCGCCATGTTCTATGTGTCGGATCACGGCGAATCTCTGGGTGAGAAAGGCATGTATTTGCATGGCGCGCCGTACGGTATTGCGCCGATTGAACAGACCAGTATTCCTATGCTGGCCTGGGTGTCGGAGGATTTCAGCCAAGACAACCATTTGAATATGGCGTGTTTAGCCAAAGAGGCCGAGAAGGGCGGCTTCTCCCACGACAATCTGTTCGACAGTCTGCTGGGATTAATGAATGTTCAGACCCAAGTGTATCAGCCTAAGTTAGATATTTTTGCTCGCTGCCGCGGCTAAGTTCAGCGGGTATGTGAATACATAAAGGAGGATGGCAACATCCTCCTTTATTTTTTGCGCCTTATCATAATAATTATTGTGTCCCGTATCCAAATCGAAGCAGTTGAGTTAACTTAAGTTATACAAAAAAATAACAACACTAGGTGCGCGACTCATGTCATCTCCTGCTGCCACTAAAGAGCTCGATTCAGCGGCGCAAATTTTGCGTTTAGCCGTGCCACAAATGTCGGCGCTCGATATTCCGGTTACCCCAGAGAATTACACGGTTTGGTATGAGTATTTTGCCCAGACGAATCTCGACTTAAATCGCGCTATCGATGGCTTTCTGGCGAATAAAGTGGTGTTCACTAAGGAGGTAAATACCAGTCTGTATAAGAATTTTATTCAAGAGAAATCCCCCGAAGTTATCGAGAACGTTCAAATTGAAACTCAGATATTGATCAACTCGCTGATCAGTAAAATCACTCAGTTAAATCAGGGAACGGAGGCATTTTCAAGCACTCTGGCGGACTTTGGCCTACAGCTTCAGACTAAGCCGGATGTGTGCACGCTCAATCAGTTAGTGGATGGGGTGATTGATGAAATGCAAAGTTTACTCGTCAATAACCAAACCATGGAGCAGAGCCTGAGCGCCATGGGGCAGGAGGTACAAAACTTAAAGACCGAAATGGAAAATTTAAGTTTGGCGGCGATGACGGACCAATTAACCTCATTGCATAACCGCCGCGCCTACGAGATTGCCATTCAAGATCATATCCACCGCGCCGAGCAGCAACATACCCGTTGCAGCTTATTACTCATTGATATTGACCGCTTTAAAGTGTTTAACGACAACTATGGCCATCAAGTGGGGGATAAGGTGTTAGCCTATGTGGCGCTCGCCCTCAAACAATGTGTGCGGGGGGATGACTTTGTCGCCCGCTATGGCGGCGAAGAATTTGTGGTGCTGTTGCCCAATACCCATTTCCACGATGCGTTGCAAGTGGCCGAAACCCTAAGGGAGCGGATTTCTGAGCGGCGCTTAGCCATAGGTAAAGATAAAAAACTCTCCTTGGGCGCCATCACTGTGTCTATCGGTTTAGCGTCTT
The DNA here is from genome assembly GCF_019457635.1 of Shewanella mangrovisoli. Taxonomy (NCBI): domain Bacteria; kingdom Pseudomonadati; phylum Pseudomonadota; class Gammaproteobacteria; order Alteromonadales; family Shewanellaceae; genus Shewanella; species Shewanella mangrovisoli. The sequence goes on along the minus strand of NZ_CP080412.1, from coordinate 2,541,213 downwards.
TGCAGGAAGGCGATGATGCCGATACCTTGTTTAGCCGAGCGGATAAAGCCTTGTATGAAGCCAAATCCGATGGGCGCAATTGTGTCCGTGGTTAGGTTTTACCGCAAAGCGTTAGGTCATTCACGCCCTTAACTTGTTCCTGTGCCTTTAAGTGCTTTGAGTCAGATAGTCGTTGGAATCACTCGATGAACAAAGATTAATGCCCTATTTGATCAATAGCTTAACCCTTAACTCCGTCTGACTTTGCATTTTGTTACCTTTGTTGATTGTGCTGGCAATTGCTTTACATACGATGTCATCCATATAATAAGCAATGCTTACTATGTGGATGGCTTATGAAAACCTCATCAAATACCCTAGGCGCGCTCTTAAGTGATATTACCCGCATGATGCGCCGCGTGTTCCAAGAAACCTATAGACCCACGGCGGATTGCTCGCTGACGTTATCGCAGGCAAGAGCCTTATTACATATCGCCCGTAATGAAGGACTTAAGCAGATTGAGTTGGCGGATCGCCTCGAAATTAAACCTATCACGGCCGCGAGATTAATCGATGTGCTGTGTGACGCTGGGCTGGTTGAACGTAGGCCTGATGCCAAGGACAGGCGCGCTTTTCAGCTATTTTTGAAAGAAGCGGCAGCGCCCCATTTAGCCGAAATTGAACGTGCCGTGACGATTGTCTACGCCCAAGCCTTTAAAGGATTCGATGAAGCAGAGTCGGACACTGTTATCAGGTTGTTGTCGCAAATCCATAAAAATTTTTCAGCTTAATCAAAGCTGATAACCCATCCCTGTGATAGACATTTAGTGAAGAAGTTGGAGTTGTAATGAGTGACGCAAATCCTCAAGCACCTAAAGCGAATATGCGTAAAAAGCGCGGCGTATTACTGATTGTGGTGCCGCTGTTATCCGTGCTGGCCATAGGTGCGGTTTACCTGCATGGCGGCCGCTACATGGAAACCGATAACGCCTATGTGAAGGCGGATAAAGTGCCCGTAAGCGCGCAAGTGGCCGGGAATGTCGACAGCTTGTATGTGGTCGAAAACCAACGGGTTGAGAAGGGGCAAGTGTTGTTTCGCCTCGACGATGCCATGTTTAAGGTGATGGTCGATAAGGCGAGTGCCAAATTGGCACAGGTCAAGACGGATTTAGCGGTACTCAAGGCGAGTTACCATGAGAAGCAAGCCGAAATCACTCTGGCAGAGACCAAGTTAACCTTTGCCGAGAAAGAGCAAAAGCGGCAGGAGAATTTGATCGGTAAACACTTTGTGTCTGAATCTCAGCTTGAAGATGCAAGGCAAAATACCGATATTGCGCGGCAGAATATTCAGACACTGCAAAAAGACTTACACCGCATTGCTGAAAGCTTAGGCGGCAGCCCCGATTTTCCGATTGAACAACATCCTAGCTATTTAGAAGCCTTAGCCCAATTAAACGAAGCCAAGCTTGATTTAAGCCGTGTGGAGATTAAAGCCCCAGTATCAGGCGTCGTCAGCCAACTGCCAAAGCTTGGACAATATGTGAATGTTGGCGCCATCGCTTTAGCGCTAGTGGCCGATCATGCCCTCTGGATTGAGGCTAATTTCACCGAAACCGATTTAACCCACGTCAAACCCGGGCAAAAGGTCAATATCCATATCGATACCTTTCCTGATAATAGCTGGCAAGGTACGGTCGAGAGTTTAAGTCCGGCTACGGGCGCTGAGTTCTCGCTGATCCCCGCGCAAAATGCAACCGGCAACTGGGTGAAAATCGCCCAGCGCGTTCCGGTGCGAATTGCCATTGATACCGCGCTGCCCGAGGCGCCGCTGCGTGCCGGATTAAGCGCCGTGGTGGATATCGATACTGAATATCAACGTCAGTTGTTGGGTTTTAGTCTGTGAGTCAGCAAGTGATAGCAGGCCAAGGTAATGCCCAAGCTGAGCCCGTTAACGCGAGCGGTGCTTTGCAAACCAATACCCAAAAGCCCGAGCAACATCTAGGGTTTATCACGCTTTCGGTGATGCTGGCGACCATTATGCAGGCGCTGGATACTACGATTGCCAACGTGGCCTTGCCCCATATGCAGGGCAGCATGGGGGCGACTCAGGATCAGATCTCTTGGGTGTTAACCTCCTATATTGTGGCCGCGGCGATTTTTATGCCGCTGACGGGTTTTTTAACCGCTAGGCTTGGGCGTAAACGGGTATTTATGTGGGCCGTGGTGGGCTTTACGATTGCCTCTATGCTGTGCGGTGCAGCGCAAAACCTTGAGCAAATTGTGTTATTTCGCTTATTGCAAGGGGTGTTTGGTGCCAGCTTAGTGCCTTTATCCCAATCGGTATTACTCGACAGTTACCCGCCAGAGCGCCATGGTTCCGCCATGGCCCTTTGGGGCGTTGGGGTCATGGTCGGGCCGATTTTGGGACCATCCCTTGGTGGTTGGTTAACTGAGTATTACAACTGGCGCTGGGTGTTCTATATCAACCTGCCTTTTGGGCTATTGGCCTGGTTTGGTCTTGCCGCCTATGTGAAAGAAACGCCGCTGGACCAAAGCCGCAAGTTCGATTTACTCGGCTTTGCCATGCTGAGTCTGGCCATTGGCGCCCTGCAAATGTTGCTCGATAGGGGAGAATCCCTCGATTGGTTTTCCAGTCGTGAAATTGTTATCGAAGCCATTATTGCTGGCATGGCGTTTTATCTGTTTATTGCCCATATCTTTACCCATAAACATCCCTTTATTGAGCCGGGGCTGTTTAAGGACAGAAACTTCAGTGTCGGGCTTATCTTCATCTTTATCATCGGGATTATTCTGCTGGCGACCATGGCCTTATTGCCGCCGTTTATGCAGAACCTGTTAGGTTATCCTGTGATTGATGTGGGGTACTTGCTGGCGCCAAGGGGCGTCGGCACTATGATCGCCATGATGACTGTGGGTAAGCTTGCCGGCAAAGTGGATGTGCGCTACCAAATCTTTTTAGGTTTGATGCTCACCATTTTGTCCCTGTGGGAGATGACGGGCTTTAACACCAATATTACCGGCTGGGATATAGTGCGAACTGGGGTTATCCAAGGTCTTGGCTTGGGCTTTATCTTTGTGCCGCTCTCGACCATTACCTTTGCAACCTTAGCGGCAAAATACCGTAATGAGGGGACTGCGCTCTTTAGTCTGATGCGTAATATCGGCAGCAGTATAGGGATCTCCGTGGTGATCACCTATCTTGCCCAGCACACACAGATGAATCATGCGGCGTTTGCCGATTACATTCATCCCTTTAGTTTTGCGCTTAAGCACGCCGTTGATCTTCATGCTGTTGATTTATCGACGACGCAGGGCATGGCCTTACTCAATGCCGAAGTGAATCGTCAGGCGGCTACCTTGGCCTATTTGCAGGACTTTAGGTTAATGATGTGGGTGACGTTATCCGCCGTGCCCTTAGTGTTTCTGCTTAAAGGCGTGCATAAAAAACCAAAGCATTAAGGCGACCAGTAAATCGGGGTTTAGTGGCATCACCTAAGCGCTCACTGCATGAAAAATAAAAAACGCCGCATCTTTTGAGAGCGGCGTTTTTTATTGTGTTCAGCGAACCGCAGATTGCTTCGCGCTATTGACTCTTATTGGCGTTGGGCGCTTTAAGATCCATATGCATTTTGATCAAATGCTCCTCCATATCGAAGGTGACCTTAAAGCCTAAGCTCTTGGCAAGGCTTGCCATATTACGGTTTTCAAACATGGTAAAGCCCGTCAGCACAGGGGTGTCATTGGCTTGATAGTATTTAATCAATTTTTCGAGCAGTAATTTACCCAGCCCAATACCCTGATGATCGCCCCGTACCGCCATGGCAAATTCGGCTTCAGTATTGTCGGGATCGATGGAGGCCCTTACCGCGCCTAAGGTGATGTCATCACCGTCCGGCCCCTTGGCGGTGGCGATAAAGGCCATTTCGCGGGCGTAGTCGATTTGGGTTAGTACCGCCATTTCCTCGTGGGTCATCTTAGATCGCACGCCAAAGTAGCGTTTGTACCTATCTTCATCGGAGAGGGAATTATCAAAGGCCAAATGCTTGGGCTCATCCTCGGGCAGGATGGGGCGCAGCATGACCTTAAGGCCATTTTTAAGCTCGGCAAACTCCTCTAATTCCTTGGGATAAGGCATGATGGCAAGGCGCGAGGTGTTATCGGTATTGGCATCGTGCAGACGGATATTCACATCGAGCAAGGTGATGTTTTCCCCCGCCGCCAGCACAGGGTTAAGATCTAACGATGCTATCTCTGGGCAGTCGATGATGATGTGGGAAATTTGCGTCAGCATCACGCATAGGGCGTTCATATCCAGCCCCAGCGGTAAATGCCTGTCCTTTAACTTATGGGTCTTTAAGGCTTGGATCACCATGTAGCGGGCCAGCGCCATATTGAGTGGCGGCAAGGCGACCGCCGCATCTTGAGTCGGATCCCACTCCGAGCCGCCTTCACCTAAACAGATGGCAGGACCGAAGACGGGATCGCTTATCACGGCGACCCGAATTTCCTGAGCGCCCGCGGTCAAGGCCATCTTCTGCACTATCATGCCCTCGATAATCGCGTCGGGATTGGCCTGATGCACCCGCTGGGTAATTGCATTGGCGGCATGGCGAATATCTTCCGCCGAAGTGAGATTAAGCATGACGCCGTGGACATCGGATTTATGCAAAATATTCGGTGATTGCACCTTGAGGGCGAGGGGATAACCCGCCTCATTAGCAATGGCGACGGCCTCATCGGCATCTTTGACAAACCAAGTGTCGATAGTATTGAGGCCATAGGCGCGCAAAATCGGGCTGGCTTCGTGGGTCTCGAGTACCGCTTTGCCCTTGGCCTGTGCCGCTTGCAGCAGTTTTCGCGCCGTTTGGCTGTCGGTTGGAATATTGTCGGGGATCGACTGCGGCACTTCCTGCAGCAGTTTTTGGTTACGGCGATATTCCACCATATGCATAAAGGCGCCGACCGCACCTTCGGGGGTGCGATAGGTGGAGATGCCGCCCTTGGTAAAGCGTTTGCGGGCTTGATAGGCCGAGTCTTCACCGCTCCAGTTGGTGAGGATATTCAAGCGGTTTTTCTTCGGATGCGCGTGGATCACTTTAATCAAGGCATCGGCAATTTCGACACTTTCGCCAAGGGCGGAGGGCGAATGCAGCACTAAAATGGCGTCTAATTCTTCACTATCCATCAGGATATTGAGTGCGCTGGCGTAACGGCTGGCGTTGGCATCGCCGATAATATCGACGGGGTTTTGCTTCGACCACGTATTGGGCAGCACGGCATCGAGTTTGGTGATGGTCTCTTGGGATAACTCCGCCAGTTTGCCACCGCGCAGAATAAGTTCATCGACGGCCAATACCGCTGGGCCGCCACCATTACTGATGATCCCTAATCGCTCGCCTTGCAATGGATTAGAGTGGGCGAGGCTTTCTACCGCGGCAAAAAGTTCAATCAAATCATTCACCCGCAGCATACCTGCGCGCCTAAAGGCGGCTTCGTACACGGCATCGTTACCGCCAATGCCACCCGTATGCAACTTGGCGGCACGCACTCCTTCGGCGCTGCGGCCGGATTTAATCACTAATATGGGCTTATTACGGGAAGCGGCGCGGGCGGCGGAGAGAAAATGGCGTTTCTCATTGACCGAATCGATATACAACATGATGGCGCTGGTACGGCTATCACGGCCGAGGAAATCGAGCAATTCATCGAAGTTAATATCGGTGGCATCCCCTAGGGAGATAAAGGATGAAAAGCCAATACCTTTGTTGTTTGCCCAATCCAGCACTGTGGTACAAATCGCCGCCGACTGCGACACAAAAGCAATTTTGCCGGGCAGGGCGCTGGCATGGGCCAAACTGGCATTGAGCCCTAACGGCGGCAATAACATGCCCAAACTATTGGGGCCGAGGATACGCATGCCATAGCGTTTCGCATGTTGCATGGCCAAGTCGAGTAGGCTGATACCTTCTTCATTGACCTCCTGTGCCATGCCGGATGCCATGATAATCGCCACCTTACAGCCGAATTGCGCTAGGGTTTCGACGATGGCGGGCACGCGACTGGCGCGGGTACAAATCACCGCCAGATCGGGCTTTATCGGCAAGGCTTCTATATTGGGATAGGCAAGCACCCCCATCACGGCGCGGTATTTTGGCGTCACGGGCATGATAGGGCCAGAAAATCCGCTCGAGAGCAGGTTTTTCATCAGCACATTACCGGCGCGTTTCTCACTATTGGAGGCGCCAATAATGGCTACGGATGTGGGTTTAAATAAGGAGTGTAATGTACGTTGACTCATAAATGATCCCATCCCAGTCGAAGACATCGCCAGTGTAACCTAGGCTTTGCAGGCTGCACAGCTAAGTTTATGTATCCACTAGACAAGTCTATGAGTTAATCAGCCATTCGCCTGATAAAGAAAGCCGTTCTACTGATTTAGTTGGCGCCAAATCACGATTCGTACGATTTTTGCGCACGCCGTGCTGATTTGAGCGAAAAAAATCAGTTAGTCGTTTGAAAACCCCTGAATATGAAACTACTTTTTAATCACAGATCAATAATTGCGAAGTCTCTATGACATACAAGGATGGCATTGTTGCAGTGTTTGCAGCAGTAATAGGATATTTTATCGGCAGCTTAGTCAGTTTTACGCTGAGTACCTTAGTTGCCGTGATTATCATGCTCGGTTGGCAATTCTATCGACAATCCTCAACCTCTCAACCCATACCTCACTCCTTTGCCACTTCCGCAGCGAGCGGCGACTGGCAAGATCAGCTTAATCTCTATCAAGAAGTGTCAGTGTCGTTAAAGACCTGCGAGCAGAGTATCGACGATGTGCTATCGGTACAGTCGGATGCGGTTGACTTACTCGGTGGCGCCTTCGATGGCTTAGGTAAATTAATGCACGAGCAAAGCGAGTTTATCTCAGCATTGGTTCATAGCGCCGATGATGAAGAAATCTTTCACTCAGAGCAGATGAAGCTATTTGCCAATAACACTTCGATGACGCTAGAGCGTTTTATTCAATCGACCATTGAGATGTCTGCATCGAATATCGATCTGCTCGAAAAAGTGAATGTGATTTATGAATCTATGCCTCAGGCGATGAAGGCACTCAAGGATATAGATCAAATCTCTTCGCAAACCAACCTATTAGCTTTAAATGCGGCCATTGAAGCCGCCCGCGCGGGCGATGCAGGCAGGGGCTTTGCCGTGGTGGCCGATGAAGTGCGCGCCTTGTCTAATCGCAGCGCAGGCTTTAGCGAAAGTATTCAAAAGCAATTACACACCATTCAAGTGCAAATCGAGCAGCTTACCCATCAAGTGAGTAAAGTCGCTGCTCAGGATATGTCTTACATTATTGAGGCAAAAAAAGATCTGGATACTGCACTGGAGCAAATCATTGTTAAAGCAGAAAAAGATGCCGCAGTGATTGATAGAATCGATGCCTCTGCCCATGAGTTGGAAAGCGCCATTGCAGACGCAATTCGTGGCTTGCAATTTAGCGATATCACCTCCCAAAGTATGATTTACACCAATCAGACGCTGCAACATTTGCGGGAGTCCTTAAATAGTGTCACCGCGATGTCGCCTGAAGAATTCGACGAACAGTGTGATGGTCTGGTATCCCAGATCAGCGGTCGGCGTAAAAATACCCATAACCCAGTATCAGCAAGCCAAATCAGTTGCGGTGAAATTGAGCTTTTCTAAATAGGGACATTGTGATGGCTAATATTTTCTACATCTCTTTGCCGGAACGTTTTGATTTTTATCACCATAAAAAATTCACCAACGATTATCAAAAGGCCTTTCTCGAAGAGGACATTAAGCACTTAGTGCTGGATTTTAGCCGCGTACTTTACATTGATAGCTCGGCCCTTGGAATGATGGTGTTGCTGCATCGAAAAGCGTTGGAGCGACAGATCAGTACGGCGATCCGAGGTTTGCACGGCCAAGCGGAAGAAATTATCAACATAGCTAATATGGGTCGTTTGTATCTTGTCGAACGGGATGTATAAGTGCCTAAAAGCCAACGCTATATTTTGGTCATTGAAGATGACCTAGTGACAAACCAAATTATTACCGCGTTTATTCACAGTAAAGGTTGGGGGGTGATCACTTGTTGCAGTTTAGAAGAGGCCAGTGAGGAAATTTACCAGCAGAATATTGAACTTATCTTATTAGATTATTTTCTACCCGATGGTTCGGCTTTAACGCTATTAGAAAAATTAAGATATTGCGAATCCCCTGTACCAGTGATTGTGATCAGTGCTGATAATGAGTATCAAAAAATATTATCTTGTTTTAGATTAGGCGCCCTTGATTACATTATTAAACCAATTAATTTAGAGCTATTTTGGCATAAAGTTGAAGGCCTGCTCGCACATTTTTCCTTAGAGAAACAAGTTAAGCAACAACGCTCCATTTTAGAAAAGATGCTATATCAAAAAGCCCGCGAAGAACAAATGGCGAGGCATTTATTTGAGCATCTTGTCAATATCGGTAATGTCACTTACGACTTTGTCAAAACGTTTACCCAAGCCAGTGCCAATTTTAGCGGCGATATTATTCTCAATACCGTGGGACCTAACGGTAATTTCTTTTTAATCATTGCCGACTCCACCGGCCATGGATTAAGCGCTGCCATGCCGATTTTACGGGTGGCGAATACCTTTAGAGCCATGGTGGCGAAAGGCTTTAATTTGGTGAGTTTGATTTATGAACTCAATGCTAACGTGTATGAAGACAGCCCCGGCGACCGTTTTGTTGCTGCTATGGTATTGGAAGTCGATTTCTTTAAGAATCAAATACATCTTTGGAATGGCGGCATGCCGGATGCACTGCTTTACCAAGATGAGTTTGAGGGTTCAACCGGGCATAGCGAGCTGGACCATATACAAAGATATCGCTCTAAAAATATGGCGCTGGGTATTTTATCGCCTAGTTCGTTTATCGCTAATATTGCTTCATTCCCGATCCCTAAAACTGGCCGAATTTGTCTACTCAGCGACGGTTTAATCGAGCAACAGAGTAAAGGCGGTGTTTTTTTTGGCATGGATAGCGTGATTTCACTGCTGAGTTTTTACGGCCGCGATTTAACCGAACACCTTAAAGCAAAACTCAAAAGTATTTTTGAACATGAGATAACCGATGATATTGCCGTCTGCGTACTCGATTTTGAGTTATTAAATAACTGGTATCGAGAACGAGAACATAAATCGAGTCAAATATGCATGAAAGGGGAGTTTGCTTGGGCGATAAAAATGATGGGGTCAATGCTGTTAAATGTCGATTATTTAAATTCACTGAATCAGTTTTTGAATATTTTTGGGTTTTCTACTACGTTTAGTCAGAGGGTATTTACTGTTGTTTCTGAGTTAGTTACCAACGCAGTAGACCATGGTGTGCTTAAGTTAGATTCGCGACTTAAAAATGATCCCGAGAGCTTTGAGCTGTACCACAGTATACGTGAAGGCAGCATAGACAAACTGATCGCTGCTGACTGGGTTAAGGTCGAGCTCGAATGGCATGCACAGTTAAATGAACTCAAGATTATCGTGTCCGACAGTGGTGAGGGTTATATCCCCAAAGAGCAGGCTGCATCAACAGATTGGTTTCAAATTTCGGGTCGTGGGCTTTTATTAGTCAAGTCTCTTTGTAAGAGCTATGAATTAGTGGCTCCAGGAAATAAAACTAAAGTCATAATGGAATTGTAAATGAGCAAAAAAATATTAATTGTTGATGACTCGGCCGCGATTAGACAGATGGTCGAGGCGACATTAAAGTCGGCCAATTACCAAGTCGTATTAGCAAAGGATGGCCGTGAGGCCCTAGATTTATGCGGCGGACAACGATTCGATTTTATTTTGACGGATCAAAATATGCCTCGTATGGATGGGTTAACCTTAATCAAATCCCTTAGAGGCATGTCGGCCTTTATGCGCACACCGATTGTGATGCTGACCACTGAAGCTGGTGAAGATATGAAGGCCCAAGGTCGAGCCGCAGGCGCCACGGGATGGATGGTCAAGCCCTTTGACCCCCAAAAGTTATTAGCTATCACAGCCAAAGTGCTGGGCTAACTTAGGTCGGGGTGTGCTATGTCCATTAATATGGCAGAGTTCCATCAGGTTTTTTTTGAAGAAAGCCACGAACATCTTGAAAATATGGAGCAATTGCTCCTTGCATTAGATTTAGCCGCCCCCGATCCCGAAGAACTAAATACCATCTTCCGTGCCGCCCATTCGATAAAAGGGGGCAGTGGCATTTTTGGTTTTACCGCGCTGACCAGCGTGACCCATGTAATGGAGAATTTGCTCGATAAAACCCGAAAGGGCACGTTTGAGCTGTCATCCTCTGTCATTGATCTCTTGCTTCGTACCGTCGATACCCTGTCACATATTTTAAATCTCTATCGAGAAGAAGAACCTATCGATTGGCAACAAGTGGAGTTTGCCAAAAACCAGTTAGTGGCGGCGCTAAATGGTGAGCCATTTTCGACCCAGGCGGCCAAGGTTGTCGAGACCGCTAACCAAGATAAACCTGTTGCGGTATCAACCAATTCGGCGCCACAAGAAGATGCGAGTTTTGGTTTTTTTGAAGATGAAGTCGAGCTAGGGCTGGTCGATGAACCTGAACATTTCGGCTTTTTTGACGAGGCTTATACCGCAAAGGAAATCCGCGTCGAGGATATTCATTCAAACGCTGCGGATTCAGCAACCCATGCTGCTGTGAGTGATGATGAATTAGGTTACGGCTTTTTTGAATCACTGACAGCAGAGAGTTTTGCAAATGAGCTGGACGCATTATCAACACCCGCTAAGGATGTGCAAGTAACCGATAAGGCGATACATAAAACCTTGGCTGAACAATCTGACGCCAAAACGACTCGCTCAAAAAAGCCGCCTAAAGACAGTGCCCAACTTAAATCTCAAGCGACTACGGATGTCAAACTGGAGACTCAAACCCATTTAGCTTCATCCCCTGCGATGAATACGACATCAGCAACACCAGCTGCCTCTAGCCAAGTGGCGAAAAAGGCGAGCACATCGACTCAAGATGCCACCTTGAGGGTGGAAACCTCCAAGATAGATACCTTAGTTAATCTGGCGGGTGAATTGGTGATCACCCAATCCATGCTCACTCTTATAGGCAATGAACTGGGCGGTGAATTAGGTGAGCGGCTTAAAACCGCGCTCAATGAGTTAGAGCGCAATACTCGGGAAATGCAGGAAGCCGTGATGTCGGTGCGCATGTTACCCGTGTCGTTCGTGTTTAACCGTTTCCATCGTCTGGTACGGGATTTGTCGGAGCAGCTTGGGAAAAATGTCAATCTGGTGATTGAAGGCGGTAACACTGAAATTGATAAGGGAATGATCGAAAAGTTGGTCGATCCTCTGACCCATCTCGTACGCAACAGTCTAGACCATGGTATTGAAAAGCCAGAAAAAAGAATCGCGGCAGGTAAAAGTGAGGTCGGTGTGTTGTCCCTCAAGGCGAGTCAGCGTGGCGGCAGTATAGTGATCGCCGTTCACGATGATGGCGGTGGTTTAAACCGCGAGCGCATTTTGCAAAAGGCCCGAGAGAATGGCATGGCACTGCCTGAGAACATGACAGACAAGCAAGTGTGGCAATTGATCTTTGCTGCGGGGTTCTCAACGGCCGCTGAGGTCACCGATGTCTCTGGTCGCGGCGTGGGTATGGACGTGGTGCGTAAGAATATTGAGGCCTTAGGTGGTCGCATCGATATTGATTCCGTTGCGGGCGAGGGCGCGACCTTCGAAATCCAGCTTCCTCTTACCTTAGCCATAGTCGATGGCATGAGCGTCAGCGTGGGCAATCAAATCTATATCTTGCCCTTAGTGCACATTATCGAATCGATACAGCCACAAACCGAGCAGCTTAAATTTTTGGCTAAAGAGCGGTTACTCAGGGTGCGGGAAGAATATCTACCGCTATTAAATCTATATCAATTAATGGAAATAGAACCCCAAGCCAAGACGCCAGAAGCCGGCATAGTGGTCTTGCTCGAAAGCAATAATAAACGCTTTGGCCTGTGTGTCGATGCGCTCGTCGGGCAGCAACAAGTGGTGATCAAGAGCCTTGAAAAACACTATCGGCGGATCCCGGGCGTATCGGGGGCGACCATCATGGGCGATGGCAGCGTGGCCTTGATCCTCGATGTTGAATCACTTGCACTGCATATCAAAAATTAACTAAGGATGTCGCAATGGATAACCGCACGAACACGGCGAGTAAACAGGAATATAGCGTCCACGATGAGGTCGAGTTTTTAAGCTTTGTGCTGGGTGAAGAACATTATGCGCTCGACATTATGTCGGTGAAGGAGATCCGCGGTTATGAACCCGTCACTAAAATCGCCAATGCGCCGAGTTTTATCAAAGGCGTGCTCAATCTCAGGGGCGATATCGTTCCGATTGTCGATTTAAGGATGAAGTTTGCCGTGGGCAGTGCGACCTACAACGAGTTCACCATCGTCATTATGTTGAATGTGTTTGACCGTATCGTTGGGATTGTCGTTGATGCGGTGTCGGATGTGATTAAACTCGCCGCCGAAGAAATTCTACCCGCCCCCGAGTTTGGGGTGGCCTTCGATAGCCGTTACCTTAAGGGGCTGGCTACGGTAGAAGACAAGATGATCATTTTGGTAAATATACAGGCTCTGATCAGCAGTGATGAGCTGGGTCTAATTGATGCAAATAGTCTGTCTGATCAGGAGTAATCATAATGGGTATTTTCAATGTGTTTGGAAATGAAGAGGCGCGCCAGCAAAAGGAAGAAGAGCTGCAACGCTATTTCCAATTATTAGATAACAGCGGCAACAGCTTTATGATCGCCGACAGCAACCGCAATATTATCTACGCCAATAAAGCGGTATTGAATATGTTATCCGAAGCCGAGGCGGATATTCGCAAAGAGCTGCCGCAGTTCTCTGTGGCGAAGGTGGTGGGCAGTAATATCGATATTTTCCATAAAAATCCGGCCCATCAACGCAATATGCTCGAGCGTCTTACCCAATCCCATACGGCGCAGATCAGCATTGGAAAACGGATTTTCAAGTTGATCCTGACGCCCATTATCACCCGCGAAAATAAACACTTAGGCACGGGCGTTGAATGGATTGATAGAACTGAGAGCATAGAGTCCGAGCGGGCGACGCAGCGCATTTTAGAAGCACTGAATAATACCAGTACCAATGTGATGATCGCCGATGCCAACCGCACCATCATCTATATGAACCGCTCGGTGGAGTCGATGTTACGCCAATCTGAGAGTGAGATAAGGCAAGCGCTGCCGCATTTCTCCGTGGATAAAATTCTCGGCAGCTCGATGGATATTTTCCATAAAAATCCAGCCCATCAAGCCAGTCTGTTAGACAAGCTCGACCGTAAATATGAATCGCAAATCAAAGTGGCGAGTTGTCATTTCCGCTTAACTGCCAGCCCGATCATTTCTAAAACGGGCGAGCGATTAGGTTCTGTCGTCGAATGGCTCGATCGCACGGTCGAAGTGCAAATCGAGCAGGAAATCTCGCGCATCGTCAATGCGGCTGCGGCGGGGGATTTCTCCCAACGGGCGGAGACGCAAGGTAAGCAGGGTTTCTTCTTGATGCTCGCCAATAGCCTCAACGCTTTAATTGAAACCTCGGATCGTGGTTTGCAGGATGTGGCGCGGGTGTTGATGGCGCTCGCCGAAGGTGATTTAACCACGCGTATCTATAACGATTACGAAGGTACCTTTAATGATTTGAAAAACTATTCAAATCAAACGGCTGAAAAGCTCTCTTACATGATAAGAGACATCCAAAAAGCCGCCGATACCATCAATACCGCCTCTTCAGAAATCGCTCAAGGCAATGCCGATTTATCGAGCCGCACCGAGGAGCAAGCATCGAGTCTTGAACAAACCTCAGCGAGTATGGAGGAGCTGACGGGCACAGTGAAATTAAATGCCGACAACGCCAGCCAAGCCAATGCACTTGCCTCTAAGGCCGCCGACGTTGCCGTCGATGGGGGCGAGCTTATCCAGCAAGTGGTGCAAACCATGGCATCGATTAACGAATCGGCACGTAAGATCGCCGATATTATTGGGGTTATCGATGGCATTGCCTTCCAAACCAATATCTTAGCGCTTAATGCCGCGGTCGAAGCGGCCAGAGCAGGCGAGCAAGGCCGTGGATTTGCGGTGGTGGCCTCTGAGGTGAGAAGCCTAGCCCAACGTTCGGCTAATGCAGCCAAGGACATTAAGGCCTTGATCTCAGACTCTGTGACCAAAATCGAGAGCGGCAACAGTTTAGTCGGCAAATCCGGCGATACTATGAAAGAAATCGTCATCGCCATTAAACGGGTGAACGACATTATGGCGGAGATTGCCTCGGCCTCGAATGAGCAGGCTATTGGCATCGATGAGATCAGCAAAGCCGTGGTGCAAATGGATGAAATGACGCAGCAAAACGCGGCCCTAGTGGAAGAAGCCGCGGCCGCAGCCGAGAGCATGCAATCACAGGCGCAGCAATTAGCCGACAGTGTGGCCAATTTTACCGTGGATGAAGACACCAGCGCTGCGCCCAAACCTGTGGCGAGCACCAAAAAGTTAGCGGTTAAACAACCGTCATCGACAGTGACTCGCATGCCCGTGAAACCTAAGGCGATGGCGCCAAAGGTCAATAAAGCCGACCAAGACGAATGGGAAGATTTTTGATTGAGCGAACATCAACCTCTAGGGAAAGAGTTTGTTTTTACGGCGGCGCACTTTAATACGGTGAAGACACGGCTGTATCAATTTGCCGGGATTAAGTTAGCCGACAGTAAAGACGCTATGGTGTACAGCCGTTTAGTCCGGCGGATCAGGGCGCTGAAGTTAGCGGGATTTACCGCGTATTTCGAGTATTTGCAGGCAAACGAGGGTGAGCATCAGGAGTTTATTAATGCGCTGACCACTAACCAGACGGCGTTCTTTCGTGAGCCGCATCACTTTGAGATTTTAAAGCAATATTTGCAGGCTCATCCGCATACCAAAAGGATCTGGTGTGCGGCCAGCAGCACTGGGGAGGAGCCTTATTCGATTGCCATGGTGGTTGCGGAGCATTTTGGCCGTTTTAATACTCCCATCGAAATCGTCGCCTCCGATATCGACAGTCGGGTGTTATACAAGGCGCAAACAGGGATTTACCCCATCGAGCGTATCGAGGCGGTGAGTGCTGAGCGCAAGAAGGCGTTTTTTCAGCGTGGACGTGGGGCCCAACAAGGCAATGTGCGCGTGGTCCCTGAACTTAAACAGATGTTGCATTTTACGCGGCTTAATTTGGTCGATGAGTTTTGGTCAATCAAGACGCCCATCGATGTGATTTTTTGTCGCAATGTAATGATTTATTTTGATAAAACAACGCAGGAAAGCATTCTTAAACATATGATGCTTTCCCTTGCCGACGATGGACTCTACATCGCTGGCCATTCGGAGAACTTTAATATGTTTCCCCAAATCATTAAGCCCGTGGGCCAAACAACCTACAAGGCGGTAAAGGGAGCTTGAGTGCCAAAACCGAATATTGAGTACCCTGTTATTGAGCCGAATCGGTATTTTGACCATCATTTTGGCTGTGACGCCGTAAAAATTCTACCAGGAGAATTCTACGCCACACGGGATCAAACCATGATAGTCACAGTGTTAGGCTCATGCATTTCAGTATGCCTCTATGATCCTGACTTAAGAATTGGGGGAATGAACCATTTTTTATTACCGAGCGATAACGGCAACAGTTCTGGGATATTAACCGATTCGGCCCGTTACGGCGTATACGCCATGGAGTTGCTGATTAACGAGTTGCTCAAACTCGGCGCGCGGCGCCGCGCCTTGGTCGCTAAAGTGTTTGGTGGTGGCAATATGCTCAACGGGATCACCGCCCATAATATTGGGGAGCGCAATGCGGAGTTTGTGCTCGAGTATTTGCAAGTGGAGCAAATCCCGATATTGGCGGCGGATTTACTCGATTTTTATCCTCGAAAAGTATATTTCTTCCCTGGGACGGGATTAGTCAAAGTACGAAAAATCAAAACGATGCATAACAGCACCATTATGGACAGGGAAAGTGAATATCGCCTACGGATCAGGAATTTGCCCAGTGGCGGAGATGTGGAATTTTTTGGTGACTAAGCGATGACGATAAAAGTACTAGTGGTAGATGATTCGGCACTGATCCGTAACTTATTGGGCAAGATGATCGAGGCCGATCCTGAGTTATCTTTGGTGGGCATGGCCGCCGATGCCTATATGGCCAAGGATATGGTGAATCAGCATCGCCCCGATGTGATTACGTTAGATATTGAAATGCCCAAGGTAGATGGGCTGACCTTTTTAGACCGGTTGATGAAGGCTAGACCCACGGCAGTGGTAATGATTTCCTCATTAACCGAGGAGGGTGCCGATGCGACCTTTAATGCGCTAGGATTAGGCGCGGTGGATTTTATCCCTAAACCGAAATTAGACTCGCCTCAGGATTTTAATGAATATCAAGATTTGATTCTGGAGAAAATTAAATCGGCGGCGAATGCGAAGCTGAAAACCCAACGCACTCAACCCGTTGCCGTGACTGCGCCAAGTCTAAAACCCACCCTAGCAAATCGCGTGATCAACACGCAATTGGTGGCAATTGGCGCTTCGACTGGCGGCACTGAAGCCATTTTATATCTGTTGCAACAGTTTCCTGCAGTCATGCCACCGATAGTGATCACCCAACATATGCCGCCGGGTTTTACCCGTACCTTTGCCGAGCGGCTAAATAAACTTACCCGTTTGAATGTTAAGCAAGCCGATGATGGCGAACGTTTATTGCCCTGTTATGTGTATATTGCGCCCGGAGATCAGCACTTAGAAGTGATTAAGGTCGGCGGTAGTTTTAAGACCCGTTTGACCCAAGGTGATAAGGTTAGCGGCCATAGGCCCTCGGTGGATGTGTTATTTAATTCGGTTGCGGCGTGTGCGGGGACCAATACCACGGCGGCTATCCTCACTGGCATGGGTAAAGATGGTGCCGATGGTATGGCATTAATCGACCAGCAGGGGGGCAAAACCTTTGCTCAGGGGGAGCAGAGCTGCGTGGTGTTTGGCATGCCAAGGGAAGCGATTAAACGCGGTGTTATCCATCATGTGGTCGAACTGCCGCAACTGGCGGATAAAATGCTCAACTATTTAGCCTCGCTTAAGCGAGACTAAAAGCACGCTTACAAATAGATTTTGGTCTTATCAATGGCAAATTACGCGCAATTTTGTCATTCCTCGTAACAGTCTTATTTGCACGCATCAGTCGTCACTTATGCAACTGATAATCACAAGTCACTTTTTAAAGCCCTGAATTTGATTAACATGTTGATGTATAAAGCTTATTTTAAAGTGGTGATTAAACGGTTGCGTCCAGTCCGCTTCGCCTCATACAGATTTTTATCCGCCAGCAATAAACAATCTTGAAACTCATTACATTCGGTCGAGAAGGCCAAGCCACCGCTTAAGGTGACTTTAAATTCGGCTCCTTCTTCGACAAACACGATATGACTAAAGCTCTCGCGAATGGCATTAAGCTTGGCAATGGCTAAGGGCGCGGGTAGATCGGGCAAGACCAACATAAATTCCTCGCCGCCGTAACGCCCCATAAAGTCCACGGGGCGTAGAGATTGCTGTAACAGGTGGGCAAAGGCTAATAGGACTTTGTCGCCGCCAGAATGTCCATAGGTATCATTTACTTGTTTAAAGTGATCTAAGTCCAGCATGGCAATGCACACTGAAGAGTTGATACGTTTGGCGAGGTTATAACAGCGGCGAGCGGCAACCAGGATCTGAGTGTGGTTGAGTAGCCCGGTTAAGCTATCACGGCTGGCGGAGCTGCGAATATCATGGCCACGCTGGGCGCGGGAAATCACTTGGGTCACAAACAGACTCGGCGCGGTTTGCTTTGAGATTAAATCGTCGGATCCCGCCTGAATGATGCTGACCTTGTTCTGCATGGTGTCGTCGGAGCTGAGCACGAGTATCGGACTCGAGCTGTACTTGTCTAATTGGCGGATCATTTTTGCCAGCTCTAAACCATTCACATCGGGCATATACAAATCAAAAATAAACAAGTCTGGCTCAAATTGCTCTAGGGTCGGCAGCACTTGTTCGGGTTTGGTCATGCCTTTTACCATCAGGCCATGACTACGAAGTAGGCTGGAAAAATAATCGACCATGGACTGTTGATCGTCCACCAGCAGAATTTTAAGCGGCTGTTTTTCTGACATTTTAAGCCACTGATGGATCTTGCGTACCAGTAGTGTGGTTTCGGCGGGTTTGACAAAATACTCGCTGACATTGGCGCGGATCGCCAGCAGTCGCATCTCGAAGTCGCCGCGGGAAGAGAGAACAAACACGCGGGTGTTATTTTTTTCAAATTCAGTCGCCGCCGTAAATAAAGCGGCCTCGGTATAATCGGGTAAGATAAGATCGAGTAAGACTAAATCGAAGGGCGAGGTATTTTGGATCCCCAGAAAATCGGTGAAATTTAAAAAATGCTGCACATTAAAACCAAACTCATGCAGCTGCTTCGTTATCATCGCCCCGACATTACTGTCATCCTCCACAATCGCAATTCGATACTCATGCCGTGCTTTGGTGGGTTTATAGGGGCTTTGCTGCATTTGCGCTTCCACCACGGGTGCTGCGGGTTCACTACGCAGATTATTTTGCAGCAATTGGTGGAAGAGGGTATCTAATCCCTTGATCACGGGCAGTTCTGGCGCAGGAGCGTCCAGTAGGTTTTTTAGCTGTAATTCGAGTCTATCGACGATATCTTTGGTTTCGGTTAAGCCGAAAGTTTCGCAGGAGCCCTTTAAATTATGCACCTCACGGTATACGGCCGACAGCATATGACTTTGCCAGTTTTTCCGTAGAGATATCCATAAAGTAATGATTTGTTTCTTTTTATCCGGTAGTGCATGTAAGTACTGACGTTTTAATTGTTCTAAGGATTCTTCAAGACTCATAAACCATCACCATGATAAGAATTTACAGAATAAATTGGTGCACAGCTGGCGCGTATGCAATACCCCATAAGGTTTAATTCACCCAATTCATTGAGTTGTGCTTTGTGGGTGCTTTAAGAGTGTAAACCAAGGCAGAGAAAATGCGGGCAAAAATACCAGTCTTGGTTGATTGTGATTAGAAATCTATTTTGCAGATGGGTTAACGATTTATCTATCGAGTTCGTTATAGCAATTTATGACGGTTGAAAATAATAAATCAGATCAAGTAACGTATAACCGTTGCAATGATAGCAAACAATAACAGGAGTTATTTCAAGGTGAAGGGATGCGTAAAGAATATCAGGCACAGCGCCAAGTTCTGCATGTTGTTGGCTGTAATGATCAGTGTCGTTGGCCTTTATCCTTTTTCGCTAAAGGCATTAGAGAAACAAGACTCTGAAGCCATCTGTATTCTTATCCAAAGTGAGATGCAAGATTGGCATCCAACCACGCCGCGTTATCAAGAGCTTAAGGCAAGATTCGATGAGCGTTGCCAGCAACCCGTCGCCAATGGCATTAAATCTTCGGTAAAGCAGCCTGCAACGCCAACTACGGTTCGCCAAGACACGCCTAAGCAGAAACCCAATATAATACCTACCGTGGTAACACCTAAACCTACGCCCGCTCATAGCACGATTTCACCCATCTCTTCAGTACTCGAGTCGCTGTCGATTCTGTTGGTGATTCCGATTTTTATACTTGTGTCTGCGATAGTCACCTTGCTATTTCGTCCGTCACTCAGACGATACCGAGCTGAAAGGTTAGGCCAACAGGGTGAAAAGCGGGTCGCTAAGTTACTGAAACAGGGATTCAGAGATGAGGACTTTCGACTTTATTGCAATTTAATTTTACCTATGGATGAGATAACTGAAGGTACGCCTGCTTTGACAGAGGTGGATTTAGTTTTATTGACTCATTTTGGCGTGTTCGTTATTGAAGTTAAAAATTACTCCGGCTGGATATTTGGGGGAGAGAAGCAAGCCCAGTGGACGCAAAAAATCTTTACCAAGCAAACCCGCTTTAAAAATCCTCTCCATCAAAACTATAAACATTGCTTAGCCGTTGCCCACTGCTTAGGGTTAGTCGAGGGACTCCATTCGGTTGTTGTTTTTAGCGATGAGGCGAGCTTTAAAACGCCGTTGCCTAAAAATGTGGTGAATGAGTCGGGACTTTTGAGCTTAATCGCTCAATACAAAGGGCAAATAAGTGAAACCTCTCACAACCTGGCATTTACTAGCGCCGCAGAACGGCTGGATATTGCCCAGCAGCAATCAGACTCTGATGCTAAATCATTGCACTTAACGCAGTTTAAGCATCGTCGCGTCGAGCCAACCATCTCAAGTTAAGGGGATAATTAATATTCTCGCGCAGGTGATAACGAATAGGATTCTTGCGCTATCTTTAAGAGCATCATTGGCCCATAAGCAATTGGAAGGATAAGGATATGTCGGATAACACAGGTACAGTGACGTTACATAGAGTGCTGCGCGCGCCCTCGACGTTAGTCTATAAGGCCTTTACCGATAAAGCGGCGCTAGAGCGTTGGTTACCGCCTTACGGCTTTGTGGGGACCATTCATGAGTTTGAATTGGCCGTTGGGGCGGGCTATAGCATGAGTTTTATTCAATTTGCGACGGGATACAGTCACTCCTTTAAGGTGGTTTATACCGAGCTCATCCCCAACACACTTATCCGCCATACTGACCAGTTTGATGATGAGAATCTGCCCGGCGTGATGCAGGTGACTATCGAATTAACCGAGGTTTCCTGCGGTACCAATTTGCAGATCATTCAGGAGGGTATCCCAGCCGTTATCCCTGAGGAGATGTGTTACTTAGGCTGGCAAGAATCATTAATGCAACTTGCGGCTTTGGTGGAAGCGAAAACCGACTAACGCAGTCAGTCACTGCGTATATGAAAGGGTGATACAAATGGGTGGTATAAAAAAGACGCTAAGCTCGAGTAGAGTGAAGCGTCTTTTCTTTGGGTCTTTTGAAGTCCTTTAGCAAAAGGACGTTTATCAAAAGCGCTTTTGCAAAAGCCGATGGCGATTAGGTACTGGCAAGGTTTGCCAGATACTCATCAAAGGTCCCTTGGAAGTTGACCAATTTTCTATCCCGAATATCGATAATACGGGTCGCTAACGAGGACACAAACTCGCGGTCGTGACTGACGAAAATCAGTGTGCCTTCAAAATCTTTGAGGGCATTATTTAAGGATTCAATCGCTTCCATATCCATATGGTTGGTCGGTTCGTCCATAATGATGACGTTGATATCCTGCATCATTAACTTGCCGAAAATTAAACGGTTTTTCTCACCACCTGAGCAGTTTTTGGCTTTTTTGTTGGCATCATCTTCGGTAAACAATAAACGACCTAACATGGCGCGTACCATCAAGTCGTTGTGTTTTGGCTGACGCCATTGGTCCATCCATTCAATAATAGTCAAATCATTATCAAAATCGCTGGTGCTGTCCTGTGGGCAGTAACCAATGGAAGCGTTTTCTGACCACTTAATCACGCCCTGATTATGGATTAACTCATTGACTAAACAGCGTAATAAGGTGGTTTTACCGACACCGTTCTCACCGATAATCGCAAGCTTTGCGCCAGCTTCGAGGATTAAATCGCCGCCTTCGAATAGCAACTCACCGTCAAAACCGTGGGCGAGGTTCTCAAGCACCAATGCCTGACGGTGCATCTTCTTACCCGGCGCGAAGCGGATTGACGGCGCAATACGGCTGGAGGATTTGACTTCATCCAGTTTAATTTTGTCCATGCGCTTGGCGCGTGAGCTGGCCAGTTTTGCCTTAGAAGCGTTAGCGCCAAAGCGGTTAACGAAGTCCTGCAGTTCTTCAATCTCGGCGCTCTTTTTGGCGTTGCTCGACAGCAATTGTTCGCGCTGCAAGGCCGATTGCTCGAGGAAGTATTCGTAGTTGCCGGGGTAAATCCGCAGTTCACCGTAATCGATATCCGCCATATGGGTACAGACAGCATTTAAGAAGTGTCTGTCGTGGGAAATAATGATCATGGTGCATTTGCGCTTATTCAGCTCAGTTTCGAGCCAACTGATGGTGTGAATATCCAAGTTGTTGGTGGGCTCGTCGAGCAGCAGAATATCGGGGTTAGCAAACAGGGCTTGGGCTAACAGTACGCGCAGTTTCCAACCGGGTGCAACCTGTGACATAGGGCCATAGTGGAAGGATTCTTCGATACCAGCTTCAATCAGAATTTCGCCCGCGCGGCTCTCGGCGCTGTAGCCGTCCATCTCGGCAAATTCACTCTCGAGATCGCCCACACGCATGCCGTCTTCTTCGGTCATATCGGGTTTGGCATAAATCGCGTCACGCTCTTGCTTGATTTTCCACAGCTGGGTATCGCCCATGATCACCGCATCGATAACCGTGTATTGCTCGAAGGCGAATTGATCTTGGCTTAGGGTGCCAACCTTTAAACCCGGCGTGATCGACACGTTGCCCGAGGTTGGGGCGAGGGCGCCACTTAAGATCTTCATAAAAGTCGATTTGCCGCAGCCGTTTGCGCCAATCAAACCATAACGGTTACCGTTGCCAAATTTTGCCGAGATATTTTCAAATAATGGCTCTGGGCCGAATTGCATGGTGATATTTGCGGTAGAGATCAAAGGTATGTCCTAAGAAAAAGTCGTTAATAACGGCTTAAAAAGCTGACAACCGCAAACAGTTTTGCAATATCGAGCTAGTTATTGGCCAAATGATTTGGGCGCGGAGTATAGCGATTTCAGACTCAAGATGCGAGTTTCAAGCAAAAAGGTTCAGGGCAAAAATAAACCGAGCCACTCGGACTCGGTTATCATTCCTCTCGCCAGATCATGCAGCGTTCAACTGGCTCAATACTCAGTTAAGCGATAATTTCTCGATAATACTGCGCCAAGGCAGCCATTTAAAAGATTGATTATTATCGGGTAAATGATTGTGTCCATCCTGTATCACCAGCATTCCCTGTTGCCAAGCTCCGGTTCCGACGCTTAAGTGAGTCACGGCCAAGCCATCGGTTTCGCTACTGCCATCGATACTGGTTTCGCGGCCATTTTCCATGCCGTTAAGGTTTACTCCAATACGGAACTTGCCTAATTGGGCGTAGGGCGGCTGTGCCTGATACAGCAAGTAACTGTTGTCGCCTTGACTGGACACCACCAGCAGATCCTGCTTTTTACCGTGAATATTGGCGCCTTGATAGAGTGAAATACCTTCAACATCGGGGACTAAGTCGCCCTCGGCTTTAATGATGAGCTCACCTTGGGTGCCGCCATTGGCCTTGGCATTAAAGCGCCAAATGCCCTTGTCTTCTTCACCGATAAACAGCGCGTGCTGAGCCTCATCGACCACACAACCTTCGACTTGGCTTGGGGTATGGATATCACGCACCAGCTTGATACTTGGGCCATTTACCTGCCAATCGACGCGGTATTGGGCGATACGGCCGGACTTTTCATTGGCGAACACATACAGGGTATCGGCATCTTGATACAGACACATGCCATAAATATCCACCATATTGGTGGCTTGATTAGGATACTCGCTTAACTTGCCCTGAGCATCGATTTCATAGAAGGCGAGGCTGTCGTTATCCCTTAAGGTCGCCACGGCGATATCGCGTTTTTTACCACCCAGCATCACTTGCTGGCGCAGTTCGACGTTATTGATGCGCCCCGAAGGTAGGGCTTGAACCTGCTCGCCACGCATATTAAAGCTCAATAGTCCCCAACGTTTGTTGGTGCCAAGCACTAGGCTTTTTTCCGGTTCAGTTGGATGCACCCAAATCGCCGGATCGTCCATGGTATCGCCGGGTCTATCGGAGGGATCGCTTTCAACCCAAGCGGGAATTTCGATGATATTATCGCTGGGCTCGTTATTTGATTGATTCCGGTCTATAGGCAAGACTGCTTGGCTAAATAAGTACTGATCAGTTTTATCATCATAGAGGGCAAACTGGATTGCCTTGTTGGTGCTGGTTCCGCTTAGATAACCACTGAACCCTTGTACCTTCCCTAAGTCGTAGTTCGCAATAGCCTGTTGATCTAAAGTTAGGACGCCATTTTTATCGCTTAACAATAACTTGCCATCGATGACTTGCATGCCCGCGATATCATTATTGAGGGCGGCGAGAATCAACTTAGCGCTATTATCGGCGAAGGGGCTGGCATCAAATTGCCAGACACCGGCTTCGGGCTCACTCACTAACAGTTTATCGCCATCGATGGCGCAGCTGGTGCTGTTGACGGGAATCGCCTGACTGCGCATTTTTTTCGGCATAAAGTGTCCGGCATCGCCTAATAGCCATTGCTCGCTATAACCGTCTTCGCCGCCAAACCAAGCGTAGATATTGCCATCCTGCGGCCTTGGCTGAATACAGATCCAATTGATTTCAAACGATGCCATCGGCAGCAGTGGCAACACGTTGGTCGCGACTTTGCCTTCTATCTGTTTGATCATGATAGGGCGAATGCGATCGGCGCGGCGATCGAGCGTTAAGGCATAGGGATCGCTAAAGGCCAACAGCTCAAACTCGCCTTTGACTAAGGTTTTGGCGGTGGGTAGCGACGTTTTATCCGCGCTTGGTATGCTTTGTAGCATCAAACCATTTCTTTCACTGACCCAAAGCCAATCGACGGCAGAGATCACTGCGTTGTTATCCTTGGTAAACAACAAGGCTTGGGCTTGGCTGCCTTTGTGGGCTGGGGCTGTGATTGGTTGAGCGAATGCGCTCAAGGGCGCACTGATAAGGCCTGCTAAGCTAACGGCTATGGCACTAATTTTGGTAAATGCTGTTGTCATATCTTTGTTCTTTTTCAATAGGTGATTAATAGTTGGTGTACTGCACGCCTAACTGGAAAGTGCGGCCATAGGCTTCGTATTGGGCGTTGTAGCTGCTTTCACCCGTGTAGCTGTAGTAGGGCTCGTCGGTCAGATTCACCCCTTTGAAATACAAGGTTAAATTGCTGGTTAAATGGGCCTTGGCGACAAAGTCCCATTGCAAGTGATTGTCTTGATAGAGATCGTAGCGCTCATCACTGAGCTCAGTGACTTCCTGTAAATATTCGGATTTATAGGCCGCCGATAACCAAACACTGGCATAGCTGTTTTCATAGCCAAGCGACAGGTTTGCGGTGAGATCCGATTGGCTCGGCATCGGAATATCGCGGCTCAGTAATTGGCCATCCTCTAGCCAACTGATCTTGGCGCTGGAATCCGTATAAGTGAGGTTAGAGTTGAGCACCAGCGCATTAAAGGGCTCGGGCAAAAAGTTAAACTCTTGCACATAGCTTAGCTCCACGCCGTAGATGTCGGCGCTGTCGCCATTGACAAAGGTCACGGCGCTATGGGCATCCACATAATCGCCACGGCCAGCTAAATCCGCCTGATAGATAAAGTTGTCGATATCTTTATAAAACAGCCCCGCCGAAATTAAGCCGATATTGCCGAAGTAGTGCTCTAGGCTTAAGTCAAAGTTCATCGATTCGAGTGACTTAAGCTGTGGATTGCCAAAGGTTAAATCGATATCGCCATCATCCTCTTCGAGCAAATATCCCGGCGCTAATTGGCCGAACGTCGGGCGGACTAAGGTGTTGGTCCAGGCAGCGCGCAGCACGGTATTGTCGCTAGAGCGGTAAGTGAGGTGCAGTGCGGGCAGCCAATGATCCTCATCGCGGGAGTGGTTGATATCGATAAACTCGCTTTTGGCGCCATCATAACCGTAGCCGCTGGAATCCCATTGATTTTGCTCGAAACGCAGCCCAGTTAAGATACGCAGTTTATCGATATCGATGTGGCCCATTAGGTAGGCGGCGTTGATATCTTCGCTGATATCAAAGTCGTTAATGGTGGACTCGATATCATCACGATTGCTGTCGGCATCTAGGCTGTCGATTAGCAGCCATAAAGGCGTAGCATTGATGCCGCTGCCAAAGCGGCCGAGGTCATAGTCAAGCTCATTGCCTGCGTATTGACTCAATAACAAGTCTTCATCACTCACGCCTTGATCGCCTAAGTCGCTGTAGATCCAGATATCTTCGCGATTGGATTTATCGCGGCGGCTTAGCTTGACCCCAGTTTTTAACTCGACGCTGTAATCCGCAATGGTTAGCTGGCGGGTGAGATCCAGTTGACCACTGTTGATGGTATCTTCGGCCTTGGAGGCGGCGATTTCAATCTCATCTAACTCAAAGTTAGCGTTTTGAAAGTAGTTTTCGGGGGCGATAATCTGTGGCTGCTGAGTATGGCTAAAGCCCGTGTTATCAATCTTGGCGACAAAGTCGGCGCCAGCGATATCCCGCGGTTTTTCGGCGCTGGCGGTGCTGTGGCTCGCCTGATAGTCGAAGGTCCAGTGTTCGAAGCGGGTTTGACCGCCGAGCACAAAGGAGGTGATGTTCTGGTTCTCGGTGCGTGATTTTAGCGAGCGCGTGGTTTTACCTTGGCTGAGGGCATTGGCTTGCTGCGGCGATTTCCACTTAGTTTTGGCGCTGTTACGGGTTTCGGTATCATCAAACTCACTGTAAAGGGTGCGCAGATACAGATCGGTATCATCGCTTGGGCGATAATCGACGTTCACGCCTATGCCTAAACGTTCACGATTGATTTCATAATCCCGCGCGTCGATGGATTCGAGCGCCGCATCCTCAAAGCCGTTATCCCCAGCAAACTCCCATTTACCGCCGGTTTCGACGTTGTCTGAGCCAAAGTCGCGGTTATACCAACTGGCACCTATGGCTACCCCTAGCTTGTCGGCAAAGATATCGCTGTAGCTGGCGGCGAGTTTGGGATTGGTATTGTCGGTTAAGGTATCTTGGCTCGCTTCGGCGTTGAGGTTGAGATAAGTATCATCGCGATCGAAGGCCGACAGGCTTTTAACCTCAATCGCGCCGCCCAGTGCATCGGCATCCATATCCGGCGTTAAGGTTTTGCTCACTTCCACCGATTGCAAGAGATCCGATGGCACCACATCGAGGGCAACCGCACGGCGATCGCTTTCGGGTGAGGGCAAGCGGGTGCCGTTCATTGATACTGAGTTATAGTCCGGCGCCATACCGCGTACACGTACAAAGCGACCTTCGCCCTGATCCCGCTCGATAGACAGCCCTGGCACCCGTTGCAGTGATTCACTGATATTGCTGTCAGGGAAATTCCCCAGCACATCGGCGCTGACCACGCTTAGCACATTGTCGGCGCCGCGTTGGCGGTTCATGGATTTACTTAATGCGCCTTGTTGGCCGACGACGCGAATATGCTCGACATCTTGGCTGCTCAAGTTGATATCTTGCAGCGTGGTCTGCTTATCGCGAATGCTAACACTATGTTCCAGCGGCATAGCACCGAGGTAGTTGACCACTAAGGTGTAATCGCCATCTTGCACGCCGACAAAGAAGAAGCGGCCATCGCGGCCTGCCTGTTGACTCAGGTTGAGCTCTTTTAAGGTGACGGTCGCGCCAGCAAGGGGTTGTTGACTGACATTATCGCGAATTTGCCCTTCAAGCTTACCAACGGCAAGGGCGCTAGTGCTAAAGCCTGCGACCATCATGGCCAAGCTAATTGTTGACAGGCGTGCAGCCAATCGGGTTTTAGGGATGGCATGTTGCTTTCGCGGCGCTTGGGAGCCTTGTTGTAACTCTTGTTGTAATGGCGGGGTACGAGATTGCATCTTGAGTTCCGTTTAAGTTGTTTCTGTTGAGTGTTATTGCAAGCCTTGGGTGAAGGCCTATTTGTGATGGCGGCCAAGTTAGGGGAGCAAAATGTCAGATTTGTGACGGGATAATTGATCTACCGTGTTTGGCGCTTGTTAACGGACGAAAATGGCGCTTTTCGGCCGTGAGTGAGCCAAAATGACGCTGGAAAATCATCGCAAAAAATAGGCATGGATTAATCAAAATCGCTCAGCAATGATGCAGGTATGAAGAGTATGATTGGCAATAACAGCTTTATTTATAGCGAGTTATATCGCTGTCGGTCGAAAAGCAAAGAGATGCAGCAAAGGTTTAGTAAAGCCCGCGAAGGCACAGAGTTCAGCATCAATCAGCTCAATATGGTTTTTTTATCCGTACCACTCAAAAGTGCCTGAGCTAATTTGCCGCTGTGGTCGGCGCGGATAGTATGGGGTTAAGATTATTTTGCATTTAATTCAATATATTAAGTTTTATTTGTTTATGTTTGTCAGTTGAGCGCCACTAAATGGCGTCACGGCGTTGTCATAAAAGCCCGCTAACTTGCCATCCCATAAAGCATTAACGTTGTATTTGCCCGTTTGGGCTTCACAGAACAAACAGAACAAGGTGTGTACTTTGGGAACTCCTGCAAAATCATTACGGCTCGCCAGCGTCTATGGCTTAAGTCTGCTTATCATCTTTATCGTGCCGCTGTTTCTTTGGCAAAGCACCACGGCCAAGACAGTGGCGGCGGTGGATTGGTTCGATGTCGTCACCGAGGGCGCCTTATTTATCCTCGGCATGTGTTGGTTGATGGTGATAGTGTCTGTTCGCCCCTCTGGCCGGGTGACAAACCTGTTGATCGCTGGCCTCTCAAGTTACTGCTTGGGCTGCTATTTAGATTTGTTAGATGAGATTTTTATCGTCAAAACTATCCCAGTGTATAACTGGTTTGAAAAGATGCCGACGCCAGTTGGGCTATTGGTGTTGACCTGTGGCCTATGGCTATGGCGAGATGAGCAAACCGTCGTCAATCGCCAGTTGCAAACTCGGGAGCAGTTTCACCGTGAACATCAATTAACCGATGGCTTGACCTTGCTCAATGATGCTAAAGCATTTGAACATCACTTAATAAAACAATTGTCGCAAAATCAAGCGTTTGGTCTGATTATGCTTGATATCGATAATTTTCATCAATACAACCAAAATCAAGGGGTGGAAGAGGGTGATAGGCTCTTGTCGCAGTTGGCATTGTGGCTCAGCTCAACCCTTAGGAATCAGGATTTAGTCTGCCGCTACGCTGGTGATCGCTTTATCATTCTGTTGCGCGGTGCGATTCCGCCCTTAGTGAGTGTGATGGCGGAGCAGATACAGCAAGGTGTTGGCGCGTTCGGTTGTAGCGCCTCCGTGGTCTGGGCACTGCCATCACCTAAAGTGTTGCCGTTGCAAACGCATAAAGCGCAGGCAAAGGAAGAGGCCGCTACGCTGCTGCAATTGTTGAATCAAAAAATATCACTGCAAAAAGAGAATCGTAGTCCGGCAGCCACACCAGCTCAAGCGAGTAACGCGCAAAATTCGTCGACCTTAAGTGAGCTTAACTGATGCGCGCGCTCGCCACTTGGCAGGATAAATGTATTGATAGTCAATTGCTGGTGGCGAGCATCGTTGGGCTTTTTAAGCAGCGTGGGCTCGATAGCGATAAGTTGTTACGAGGCACGGGGATTTTTGCCGCAGATATTCGTAAACCCGATCACCTTATTAGTCCAAAGCAGTTATCTCGGCTGCTGGACAATGCCTTATCCCTGTGGCCAAGTGGCGATTTAAGTTTCTTATTGGGTCAGCTGTGGCTGCCATCCCAAAGTGGCGCGCTCACGGCGGGGATATTTTGCGCGCGGGATCTGAAGTCGCTCGGGCATTTTTGGCATAAATATCATTGGCTCACACAACCTTGGCTGCAAACTTGGCGCTGGCAAGGAGAGCAGGAATGGCACTTTCTATTAAGCCTCGACCTAGGTATGCAGCGGCACAAACAGTTTTTCATCGAATTAAGTCTGTCGTCCCTCACGGCATGCTGCAAACAATTGCTTGGCCAAGCATGGCGCGGCAGTATCAGTTTTCCTTACCCCGCACCAGCGAACTTAGCCCATTATTATAAGTATTTCGGCACTGAGTTAAGCTTTGATGCGCCCCTTTGCCGAGTTTCGATGGCAAAATCCCTGCTGTGCCAACCTCTGTTGTTTGCAAGCCACTCCGAGACCCATGTGATCGATTTTGCTGGCTCCAAATATACAAAGCCGCCGAATAAGCCCGCAGCGTTGCAACCTTGGGATCACCCTCATGCGGGAACGTTGGATCGCCATTTTAACGAGCCGCTTGCGAGTACTGTGTTAGGGCCGCAACTGACGATGGCCAAGAATGCCCGCCAAGCCCTGCTCGCGCATGGGTTTCGCCATGGATTAGCGGCAGGGATCCGCCTTAAATTGATGCACAATGCATTAAGCCTGCCGGAAATGGCGCAATTGTTAGAGATGAGTCCTGCCACGTTAAAACGGCGTCTTGGGGAGATGGGGCTGAGTTACGGACAATTGGTCGATGAGTCCCGTTTGATTAAAGCGCTGTATTTTCTCGCCGAACCAGATCAGGATGCCAATAGCATTGCGCATTCCTTATCCTTCAGTGACGCCAGTAATTTTAGACGTTCCTTCAAGCGCTGGACCGGCCAATTACCCGCCTATTTCCGCTTTTGGCTCGCCTAAGCAAGCGCGATAAGTACTTACGGCTCAAAACAGTAACAATTTCAACTGTTTTTGAATGGATATTCGCGATTTTGCATAATGGTTAGAAAAATCCTCGGGGTTATATTTTTATTTATGCAAATTAAAGCATACTCAGTCATTTATAAACTCAGTGGCGATTGGGTGCTGATTGGGGAATAAGTCATAGCCATCGAGGGGGGATTTGTGTCATGATCCGCCATCTTGTGCTGCAAGAGGCATGGTGAATCGTGCGGTAACCGGCGTTGTAATAAGCCCGCAGCCAGAACAGTAATAAGTTATTCGACAGGTTAAAAACGGAGGTTAAAGATGAAGAGGGCGGTGCCTTTTATCCAATTATCGCTGTAAACATTCATAGCAATAATTGGATTTTAACATGACAAAATTTAATCAAAACCTGCAAGACCGCAAATGGGATTATACCTTTGCGTACTCACTTCTATTACTCATTCCCTTCGATTTACTCGCCTCCCTTGGCATGGATCTGTATCTGCCTGCCATTAATGATATTCGCCAGAGCTTTAGTGTTAGCCAAGATCAAATGCAGCTGACCTTAACCCTGTATATGGCGATTTTAGGCTTAGGCCAGTTGTTATTTGGACCGCTATCCGACGCAATCGGACGCAGGCGAGTGGTGATTGCCGGAGCCTTAGTTTACGCAGGTTCCAGTTTGGCGATGGCACTAACCGACAGCTTCAGTGTGTTTCTGCTCCTTAGGATTGTGCAGGCCTTGAGCGCCTCGGCCGTGCTGGTGGCGGCATTTGCGACCGTGCGAGATGTGTTTGCCGATAGGGAAGAAGGCGTCGTTATCTATGCCATTATGGGCTCAGTGCTCGCGGCCGTACCTGCGGTAGCGCCTTTTATTGGCTCGCTTATCGATGGACTTTGGCATTGGCGAGGGATTTTCTACACCTTAGCGATATTTGCTGCTCTAGTTGGGTTGCATGCCTTACTGAAATGGCCTGAAACCCGCCCAGCACAGACCCATCCCTTTGAGTGGTCGAGATGTATTAACATCATTCGCTCTAAGGCGTTTTTAGGCTATACCTTGGCCTACGCCACGGCTATGGGGGCCTTCTTTGTCTATTTTTCGGCTTCACCGAGCATACTGATGGACAAATTAGGGCTCGATAAGGTGGCCTTTAGCCTGTGGTTTGGCTCGGTTGCGATAGTCATGATCATCACCACTCGCTTTGTTAAGCATCTCGTCAAACGTTGGGGCACACAGGGAACTGTGCTTAGAGGCCTGATCGGCATGATGCTAAGCGGCGGCCTATTGTATGGGCTGGAATGGCTAAATGGGCTGAGTTTACTTGGGTTTATGCTGCCTATGTACTTCATAGGAGTGCATATCGCCTTAACCTGTGCCGTAACCGCTAATGGTGCTTTAGCGGCGTTTTCCCATTCTGCGGGGCTGGCAACCGCTCTGTATTATGCCATCGAGAGCCTGTTCTTAAGTGCCTTAGTCAGTCTGTTGATTTGGCTGTTACCCTCGGGTACTTCGCTGGTGATCTGTAGTTATATTTTGATCTCGGCGTCACTATCACTGCTATTTATTCTCTCCATTAGAGCAGATCACAAATAGCCTCTGCTTCGTTATCGTCCATTAAAAGCCGAGAATAACTCGGCTTTTTTGCATGCTTTATTGGTTGTTATTTGCTCGAAATTACCGTACGTATCACTAGACACTTTTTTTCGTTGTCCAATGTTACTGTGCCATGGTTTTAGGTTAAAGCTGGCATTTATACTGCAATTCCTGTGGCAAACGCATGGTTACGACTCGGAGCAAATGGAGGGACAAGTGATGCAAGAAGAGAAAATCACGGGACTCTATTTTGTGGAAGAACAGCAACGCATTTGGATTATTTATACCCTAAGACATCCAGAGCCAATAGATGATGTGAACCATGAGACATATATGGAGCTGCTTGAGAAAATAAAAAAGACTGATGGAACACGTTATGATTTGTACGCCTATCTCCTATCCAAGCAAAACAAGTGCACAGACATTCTCCAATTTCTTAAAACACACTCGCACTGAAAACCAGTTGTCTCAGGAAGAGCTATGTTGCCTGCTACGGCAAAAGAGTTGTTTGTTCGATACCTTAGATGCCATCACTATCAGCCGCTGGGAACGCGGGGTGAATATTCCCTCATTGGCCAAACAAGCGGAAATTGTCGAAATTTTTGGCTCTGAACTATTTGATATTTATCGTGAAGATAAAACTTTTATCCATGAAGGCTTATCACTGATCAATTTATTTGAGTCCAGTATCGAGCGTAGTGAACATCCTTACTATCGAAATAAACCCTATCGCGTCGAGTTTATTGATAGCCAGGATGACAACTTTATGACCTTGCTGCAGTTGAGCTTGGTTTATGAGAGTAATCCACGGCTTTCCTTGACGAATCGTCAATTAACTCAGCCCTTCATTTGCGGATTATCGCTGGTGGTCGCCTTTAGTTTTGGTGAGCAGATCGTGGGGCATAGTCTGTTTTGCCGCACTCAGGCTAAGGTTGCGCTCGAATTTATGAACGACGAGGTGGATTTATTCGAAGTCATTGGCCATCACTCCCAGTCGATTCCCGATACCTTGATGGTGTTTTCATCCTTTGGGGTGACGCCACATATTGAGAACTACATGATGTCTGTTTACCTCCATAAGATGGCCTTAAGTCGCTCGATCAAGTACTTAAGTTTTAGCATTTGTGATGAAGCCTTAAAGCGTAAACTCACGCAGTTTAAATTACCGCTTTTTAAGATCCGAACCTTAGATAACTATCATAAACCCTTAAAAAATTACTCATTTTTTGCAAGTCGAACCGAAGTGATGGCGAATCGAAATTTGCTGAAATTGTCTGTCATTCCTTCGGCTAAGTCACAGACAATCGATCCCGTTTTCTTTATGCAGTTAGGGACCAGCATATGAATATACTCATCATCGATGATCAAAAATTTATCCGTGAGACGCTCAAAGCAGATATTCATCGGTATTTAGCTGAGGACGATATCCATATTTATGAGGCGAGTAATGGCAATCAAGGAATAGAGTTGCTGATGGCGCTGGATGTGTCACTCGACTTGGTGATTATCGATTTAAAAATGGAGCAGGGGGATGGTATCGCCGTCATTAACATGCTGGCGACAACGCCTCGTTGGCTGACTGTGCCTATTGCGGTGATCAGTTCCTCCGATAAACGCACACTGGAATTGGTTGATTGCATTATTCATACCCTGAGACTTAACTTGGTTGGCGTGTTTGCCAAACCTGTTAATGCGAGCGATATCTTAACCCCATTGCTGGCAACGGAAGCCGAAGATAGTGAGCCAGACAATCAGGCCAATCGACGTCACCGGCATGCAAATATTAATGTACAGCAACTACTTAAAGATGAGCAGTTGATCCTCTGTTATCAGCCTAAAATTAATTTAACTACCCAAGAAATCATGGGGTTTGAGGTGTTATCGCGACTGTGCGACCGTCATCATGGGTATATTTATCCCGATGCGTTTTTACCCTTAATCAATCAGCAGGGCCTAAATAGCGTTTTCACTCGTATGGTGATTTCTCAAGCGTTGCAATGTTGGTTACGTCAGCCTCTATTAGCCAAGTATTCGCTATCGATTAATATTACTGCCGACGATCTTACCTGTGATGAGTTGATTGAATACATTATTGAATCGAGCCGTAACCATGATGGTATTCGGTTGATGTTAGAGTTGACTGAATCCCAAGAGATCATCAATCAGGATAGAGTGCTTAATTCAATTGCACGGCTGATTATTAACAATATTGATATTTCCCTCGATGATTTTGGCAAAAGCTATTCCACCTACGATCGCCTCGATGCTATTCCGTTTAAAGAAATCAAAATCGATAAAAGTTTTGTCTCTGATATGGATATCAATCATCAACATTATCTGATTGTTGAGTCAACCATTGCCCTTGCGCAGAAGATGCATGTCAAAGTGGTCGCTGAGGGGGTAGAAACAGCGGCCATTGCGGCTATTTTGACTGCCCTAGGATGTGATGTGGCACAAGGCTATTTGTATAGCCCTCCCATTGAAGGTCGATATCTTATTGACTGGATAGGCCAATATCAGGGCGAATTAATGCATGCACAGTGATGTATTGGAGCCTCAAGTACGGCGGGCAGTATGGGTTTTTATGAGCCAATACTCCCCCGTTCAACAGCAAGTGCTTAGGCGAGCCTTACTCACTGAACTTGACTGTTTACATCATCAACTGATGCAACTCACTTTAGATGAGAGTATTGCTGAACTTAAACATAGTTTTTTAGGTATAACCAGTTGTCTCGCCTTACACGAGATCTTATCCGTCCCAAGCATAACATCCGTCGACCCCTTGTTGGCGCGAGTCAGGCTATTGCTTAAGGTTGTTCGGGAGGAAAACCATGGGCAGTAAATATACTCCGAGCATTCATTTGTTAACGGGATTACTGGTTACCTTGCTACTGATTTGTTTGACTCTGGCCCATACAACCCACGAGTTTAAAGCGGTTTATCAAAAAAAAGCTCAAGCAGTATTCGCCTCATCCCAGGATATGTTTTTACAGCATCGCATAATGCTGGATGCGCTCAGATCGTTTTTTCATGCCTCTGAGGCGGTGTCACCCCAAGAGTTTGAAATCTTTGCTAAGGATCTATTGATGATAAAATCGGCGCTGGCTTTTACCTTAAGGCCGGATCTTCAACTTGCGTATCTCTCGGATCCTTCTCGACTCTCCGAATTGCAACGACTACAACTGCATCGCACTGAGCAAGGCGAGCTACAGGCTCAATTAATGGATTATCTCCTCGTCTCCCTTAAGATTGATGAACCTAACATGCCGTATCTTATCTATGCCATCTCGCAAAAAAGGATTTTGACCCGCATCGATCTGGAACAGAACATTTGCGTTACCTATCAATTTGAGCACTCGATAGTGCGAAGTTCAGCCTGTGACAAGCCTCCTGCTGTGGGCTTTTGGCGGCTATTTACTTATTCCGATGAGCAGTTTGTGGTACTGAGCGAATATCAGACTCAATTTAATCTACAGGTTTACTACCAAGTTCCTCGTGCAGAAGTGATTGAAATCTTGGTGATTATCCTTTCTATTGCGTCGCTCGGGCTGGCATTTTCAGTGCTGTGGTTTGTTAAAGCGAAGCATCGACAAGTGGTACAACGTATTGAGTGCGAAAACCGCTCTAAGTTAGCGTTACTCGCCAGTATTAACCACGAGATCCGAACACCAATTAACGCGTTACTCGGTTATAGCAAGCTGTTAAAGAAAACCCTCTCGCGACAGGAAGCGCAATTAAGGTTGCACTATGTAGAGCAAGGAGGGGATAAAGCATTAAGTACTATCGTCGATAAAATGATCTGGTCAGCGAATTTACTCTATTCAGTTGCCGAAAATACCTTAAATTACAGTAAGGCTGAGGTGGGAAAGCTACAGCTTGACCAACATCCTGTGAACCTAAGGGAATATGTCGAGCGTATTCAAGAATACTATCGAGCTTTTAATAGCACCTCAGGTAAAACCCTTAGTGTGACCATTAGTGATACCTTACCGGACTGGCTGGTGCTGGATGGCACTAAACTGTTCCAACTCATTACTAATATTATTAATAATGCCTTTAAATACAGTACTGGCGAGCAAGTGCATTGTTATATGGATTTGCCCATGTCATCGCTACAAGTCTCGACTTCCCCCATGTTAAGGATATTAATCCGCGATTTTGGTGAAGGCATGTCTTGGCGGGCAAAACAGGCTTTGGATGAGCCCTTTAATCATCAATCGGTATCAAGTCACGGCATATCAGGAATGGGGCTTGGGTTATATACCTGTAAGCGCTTATTAGAGCAGATAGGTGGGAAATTACGTTTACGCAGCCAGGAAGGGCAAGGCACTACCGTACTGTTGCGCTTTCCCTGTCAATTGCATTGCGGGGTGCCTGTGCCAACAAATCACTATGCACAGCAGTCATTACTTTTGGTTGACGATAATTTATTTAATCTTGAGATTTGCCGTAGTGCGCTCGAGTCGCATTTTTCGCATATTCACAGTGCTGATAGGGCTGAAGAGGCTTTAAGATTATTTAGCACCCAGCGACCGTCTATCGTGATTGTAGATTACCGCTTAAAGGATACGGACGGGTTGGCCTTAATCAAGCAAATGGTTATCGCCCAAGCTGAGGATTCTTGGGCATGTCAGTTCTTTATGCTATCAGCGAATGATCGCCACGAGATCCGTGATTTGGCACAGTTCCCTGAGGTGATTTTTATGCAAAAGCCCTTTAGCCTAGAAGTATTCTTTAGCAAATTAGCGGTGGTTTAATAGAAGTAAGATTGTTGTCTGTGAAGCTATAAATCGATTCCGCTTTCACATAGAATCACTTCCATACTATGTTCACCCACGACTTTAACCGATAGTGTTACTCCATCAGCAATATACCCGCCATGGCCCCGATTATCGCTTCGGGGTGCAAATGACCTTTCTGGATGTAAAGCAAACCTTTGGCTTTAGCCATGTGCGCGTGGGGCGTTGGGTCACGCGGGAGGAATCGTTAATTGCCGCGAATTTAGTGTTTGATTCGCTGGCAGATCTTGCCTTTATCCTCAATTTACCGCCGTTGACTTTAGGGTTGAGGCAAACTCTAAGCCTTGCCTTTGGCCATGGTGGACAAAAGGGCGTGCAGGCTCACTATGCGCCAGGGGCGCGAGAGCTGGCGTTAGCCAAAAATGCGGGTGCTGGAGCGCTGGCCCATGAGTTTTGGCATGCCTTTGACCATTATGTTGCGCCCAAGGCGTTTTCGCGAGTCTCGGGGCGTTTTAAGTGCGCCAGCGATCTCTGGCTTGCGGATCTGCCACTTATCGAGCATCCGCTCAATCAGCGGTTGGCCGAAATTTTTCGGGTGACATTACTCTCCGAGGACAATTTGGAGCCAAGCGATTATGTGCGCCGCGCCATAGCCTTGGATAAACGCTATGGCGCGCAGTATTTTGCTAAACCGACGGAAATGATGGCTCGCGCGTTTGAAGCTTGCATCGAATCCTATCATGGGATCCAAAATCCCTACTTAGTCTCTGGTACGCGCTATTCTGCGTTAGCGAAGGAAGGGGCTTATCCCGATGAACAGCATAGGCAACGTATCTTAAATGCTTTGATTGCCTACTTTGAGCCATTAGGCATGGCGTTAGGGAAAGCGGGATAAGCTGACTTGGTTAGTCTGCGAGTTGCTGCCGACAGTAGGCGAGCTGGTGACGAATCGCATCGAGATATTGCGAGGCGTGATAATCCATCAGGTACCAAGGGCTCGCTTGGCTTTCGGGAAGATGATTAAAGAATAAGGGCTCGCTCGCTTTTAGCTTGCTGTGATCGGCACATTGTTGCCAAATCTCATAAGGCGTGTGTGCAAGGGTCGCTAAGTGGTGACGTAGCGTTTGTTTCATCTCCTCGCTTACACTTGGGGCGAGGTTGGATTGTCTGAGTAATTCCAGCTGTTCGAAGAGATCCTCACATAAAGTTTGTTTATTTTCACTGCTATCGGTTTCACTGACTTCATCTGTTTCACAGTCCTTGGACATTGGCTCCCAAGGCATCAATGTAAACTCAGCCCAATCTAAGCGTTCACACTGCAGCGTCTTTGCGATTCTTCTTTCCCCTAGCCAGTTATGCACCATGCAGGGTAAATGGAGTGTCTCCGGTAGTTCAATACTGCGCTGTAAGCTTGGCAACAGCGACATGCGTTGAACCTGTACGTGATTTGCCAATTGCAGCATGAGCACAACTGTCGTTAAGCCTGAGGATGGCCAACAACCAAGGGATGCGGTGAGATCGGTAGCGACTTGTGTTAATGCTTTCGCCAGTTGCACAGCTTGCGAATGACCTTGAACTTCAAAGGCATACTGCGACTCAGCAAAGCCGCCATTGGCAATATTGACGACTTGGCTTTGGGGAGCATTCTGCTGCGACCACTGCGTGCCATTAAAGATAAAGGTGAGGCCTTCGGCCGCGGGCTGCCACTCGCCAGAGGCATTGCCAATAATGGTCACTTGCTCAAGCTTAAGTTGCTCTGCGAGTGTGCGAAGGCAAATCCTAGGTTGTGGCTCAGCCAATTGACGGTGCATATGCGTATGGGACTGAGGCGCATCGGCTAAGGGCTGTGGATAGGACATACTCGCAAGGACTCTTTAAAACAAAGATGGGTATTGTAGCGGATCTTCTGTTTTGACTAAAGAATTATTCCCCTGAAGCGACAGGCAAGATAATTAATAAAATTTCATAATAACAGTACGTTAGACCGTTTTCGTTTCGGTTTTTCTCCCCAGTTAATCTC
Organism: Shewanella mangrovisoli; assembly: GCF_019457635.1. Classification (NCBI taxonomy): domain Bacteria; kingdom Pseudomonadati; phylum Pseudomonadota; class Gammaproteobacteria; order Alteromonadales; family Shewanellaceae; genus Shewanella; species Shewanella mangrovisoli. The sequence continues at coordinate 2,502,347 of NZ_CP080412.1, read as the reverse complement.
CTCAAGCGTAGGTTGATGTATTTGGGGGTGAGGGCTATTAAGTTGCGAGTGGTATTGCCCGCTAAGCTGTTGGAGCCTTTGTTTTGTAAACTCTAGCTATGAACTTTCGTCCTCAAAATAGTACTTATCTGTTATTTTCCCGATGTTTGACGTTCTTTTTCTATCACGGCAATGGTACGTTCGATAAATTTCCTCAAGGCTTTTGGCGGCAGAAAAGGGGATTTTCCCTCCTGATTAAAGCACGCAACCAGCTCTGCGATCTGTGGATGTTGGGTTATCTGTTCCACACTCTTGCCTGAGTCAATTAGCGACTCGATTTGTTGAACCCAGTCATTGGTGTTTTGTTGAAAGCGGCGCAGCGAGTCTTTATGACTTGGTTTACCATGGCCAGGCACGATAAGGCTGTCCTCATTACCTATGGCTAAAATATGGTTAATGGCGCCATTAAATCCACTAAGACCACCAGCATAAAAAGTCGGGTGCCAGCTGTTATCGACAATATCGCCAACAAACAAGCTGTTGCTCTGAGGGTGAAAATAAATCCAGTCGGCAGATGAATGGGATGATACTTGGGTGGCCAATATATCGGGTATCAGGGATTGCAATGGCACAGTTTTTTGCGCTGCCACCGTGTTCTGCATCTGGGCTGTATTTTGCAACGGTACTTTTTGTGACGGTATATTTTGTGATGGAACTGTGTCTTGCGTTGGCACTAGGCGCGCGCCCTGTTGGATAAAGTGCTGATTACCACCGGTATGATCGGCGTGTTCATGGGTATTTAAGATGAATTTAACGGGTTTGACATAGAGAGATTGAATCGCATCATCCAGAGCACTTAAGTGTTCATCCCCAGGCATAGGATCGATAAGCACTAAACCATCCTGCGTCAATATCAGGCCAATATTGGTGCCGTAATCGATGCCTTTTAAAAGATGTACTTGCTCAGAGACTTGCTCAGCACTGATGGTATTGGCTTGAACAATGAAGCTAGACGTTAAAAAAACGAGGGTAACGAATACCTTATGCATAGTGAAATCACTCTCTGGTTTAGCCTAATCGATGGGATCTTTAAGCATTATTGACCGCATTCGAGTTGCGAGCTATTGCGCAACTCGGCCTAATTTGTGACAAATCTTATAAACCTATCGTATTATCAATATGCTGTATTGATAACAATTCGCATTACCTTTACACTGTTGGGATTCTAAAAGAGGTAGGAAACAATCCCCCATGGCGAAAATAAGTAATCGCTTCTGGTTTATGTTACACGGTTGGGTGTCATTGCCCATCTGGATTTTATTCAGTTTTATCTGTTTAACGGGCACGGTGGCCGTGTTGAGTCATGAGTTGACTTGGCTGACCAACCCAGCGGCTCGTGCGACTAATCCTAACGAATTACCCGCAAAACCCGTCGACGAGTTAATGCTGGTGGTCGAAAAGGCATATCCGAATGCGCAAGTGATGGGGGCAATGACCCTCGAGCCTTATTTAGTCAATGCCATTACCTTTACCGATGCCGATAAACCCTATGCCATCGCCTATGTGAATCAATATACGGGCGAAATCCAGCAGATCAATGAAGGGTTAACCTTTATCGGTTTTATGCGCTCATTACATGGTTGGCTGTTGTTCCCTTGGCAGAGCGGTTATAGCGTGGGGTATTACCTTGTGTGTTCTATGGCACTTTTGATGCTCGCCTCATTGGTAACGGGACTCATCGTTTATAAACGTTTCTGGCGCAGCTTTTTTGCCCCAAAACTTAGACTAACACAAGGCAAGAAGACTCTATTGTCGGATCTGCATAAACTCTCTGGCGTCTGGTCGATTTGGTTTATCGCGATTATGAGCCTCACAGGGCTGTGGTATTTAGTCCAAGCCATCTTCTGGCATGCCGATATCGATATTGAATCCCATGCGCCTATGATCGCCGCCGAGCAAGTGCCATTGATGCAAGCTGGTGATACGCAACTGCCAAGCGCTAATGTCTCCTTTACTGAGGCCTTAAGTTTAGCCAAGCAGCGTTTTCCCGATTTTCAGCCAAGCTATGTGATGCTGCCCGAGCATCAGCGGGATATGTACCATTTAAGCGGTAGTGGCGATCATATTTTTTACGATCAATATTCCTATAGCCTCAGCATTAACCCATGGACCGGCGAAATCGCCAGCGCTACCTCGCCAGAAACCATGACAGGTATGCAAACCTTAATGCATATTGCCGATCCGCTGCATTACGGCACCTTAGGTGGCATTTGGACTAAATTGATTTGGTTCTTCTTTGGGCTGGTGCTTTCAGGTATGTCTATTACCGGTTTTATGATGTGGGGACTGCGCCATGTCCGCGCCTTTAAACAGGCCGAAACCAAAGACTTAGCTGCAGATATGATAGGGGAGACTCGCTAATGGCATCATCGATATTTTGGCTAAAGCATAAATATAAGCTCAGTGGCTTGATTTTGATTTTACCCTTTGTGTTTCTCTATCAATCGCTTAGCCCAAGCTTTCCGCCCGCTTGGCCGAGCCAGCAGCTTGGTGAATTTAAAATCGCGCCAATGCCCTTAGATTTAAAGGCGCCTTACAAACACCACGATGATTACGTAAAAGATTTTATGTTGATCTTTGAACAGGGTGATGTCGCCCATATTCGCCAAGGTTATGCCAATATCGGCCCAGAGGCCTTGCCATTAGAAGCCCTGCAAAAAGGTGAAAACGGGGTTTTACATGGCAGTAAACATGGCCAGCATGTGCATGCGATAACCGGCGCTAAGTTAGCGGCAACGGACAGCCTGTGGGTGTCGATTCAAAATTGGCAGGGCGAATGGTTAGTCAGCCAATGGCCTATCCCCGAGGCAGTGTTAGTTCAGTAATACCGCTAGCAAATTGTTTGCAGTAAAACCGCCCTCAGGTGCAAACTGTGCTTGAGGGTTATTTTTATCGGATAGGTTTACTGCAAAGGATTGGATATGGCATTTACTCAAGCGGAACTCGCGTTAATCGCTGCCGCGAAACAAAAAGTGCAGATGGCGCAGCGAGTGCGTGTTGGGGTGATTATGTTACTTATCTTAGGCACGCTTACGCTGCTGGCAGGATTTTGGAGTCACCCGTACGCGATTTATATTGCCTTTGCGCTGGTGGTCTTTGCGGTCGCGCTACCCCAGTTTGGCCAAGGGCCCAAATATGAAGAATTGCTCGCCCTATTGCAGCAAAAAGCCGCTCAACCAAACGATTAATCTGCACCACAGGGCTAATATCAATAGGGCTAATAACAGCATTAATAACAAAAGGACTTTCAGCGAGATCTTCTCTAGCGTGGAAGCCCTTTATAAAAGTTTTCAACCAAAGTGTTTAACAAATTGTCTCCAACAAGAAGCCGTTAACTAAAGCGCTTAACCACAGCCTTGTAGCGCCCTTACTCTTCGGGATAGACCTTTTCTTTAAACTCACACAAATCTTCAATAATGCAGCTACCGCAGCGGGGTTTGCGGGCCAGACAGGTATAGCGGCCATGCAGAATAAACCAGTGATGCACATCGACCTTAAATTCGGCGGGAACAACCTTTAACATGCGTTCCTCGACTTCGACCACATTTTTACCGGGGGCAAATTTAGTGCGGTTTGCCATGCGAAAGATATGGGTGTCGACGGCGATGGTCGGCCAGCCAAAGGCGGTATTGAGCACCACGTTAGCGGTTTTACGGCCTACGCCAGGAAGCGATTCTAGCGCTTCTCTGTCCTCTGGAACTTCGCCATTGTATTTTTCAATCAAGATCTCACAAGCTTTAATCACATTGATGGCCTTGTTGTTATACAGGCCAATCGTCTTGATATATTCCTTTAATCCATCCACGCCTAAGGCATAAATACTGTGGGCGGTATTGGCGACTGGAAATAGTTTATCGGTTGCCTTATTCACGCTCACATCGGTCGCCTGCGCCGATAAAGTCACCGCCACCAACAATTCAAAGGGACTAGAGAAATTCAGCTCGGTTTCGGGTTTGGGATTGTTTTCGCGAAGGCGGGTGAGGATTTGGATGCGTTTTTCTTGATTCATAGTGGTCCTTGTAAGTAGTGGGTTTAACGCTAAACCCACTACTTAAGCTGTTATCTCAATAAGGGCTTAACTCACTTTGGTGATCCGTGCCCGTGTTACGCTTGGCTGCACTGCCGCTTCGGGTTGACGCTCTTTAAGCTTTTTATCGATAACGTTTTTCAGGGCGATAAGTAGGCCCATCACAATAAAGGCGCCTGGCGGTAACATCGCCAGCAAGAAGGGCGTATCGACTTGCCTTACCTGAATAGTTAAGGCTTTTGCCCATGGGCCGAGCAGTTGGTCTGCGCCATCAAACAGGGTGCCTTGGCCGAGAATTTCCCGCGTTGCGCCAAGGACTGCTAAGACTAAGGTAAAGCCAAGTCCCATCATCAGTCCATCGAAGGCGGCGCTAAAGGCATTATTACGGGAGGCAAACGCTTCGGCGCGGCCAATGATAATGCAGTTAGTCACAATCAGCGGTAAGAAGATCCCTAAGGACAAATACAGGCCATAGGCGTAGGCGTTGATCAGCAGCTGCACCGCGGTTACCAGCGCCGCAATGATCATCACAAACACGGGGATACGGATTTCCTTGGGCACATAGTCACGTACCAACGAGACTAAAATGTTTGAACCAATCAGTACCAACATAGTAGCGACCCCAAGCCCGAGGGCATTGGTGAGGGTGGCAGTTACGGCCAGCAGTGGACATAACCCCAGCAGTTGCACCAAGCCGGGGTTATTTTTCCACAGTCCTTGCCAGGCTATTTCGCGATAATTAGTCATGGTTGGCCTCACAATTCAGAGGTTGGCTGAAAATCTCTGCTTGATGCTGAGTAAAGTACCATACGGCGCGTTTAACCGCTTTCACATAGGCGCGTGGTGTGATTGTTGCGCCAGTGAATTGGTCAAAGTCACCCCCGTCTTTCTGCACTTGCCATTGCTTATCATCTTCGGATGTCAGCACTTTTCCGACAAACTTGGTGACCCAATCGGATTTACGTAAATCGATTTTATCCCCAAGGCCCGGGGTTTCTTGGTGGGCAAGTGTGCGTACACCTAACACTTCACCTTGGGTATTGATACCCACAATCAGCTTAATATTGCCGTTGTAACCATCGGGGGCAATAGCTTCGAGGGCGATAGCAACGGGCTTACCCGCAGCAGTGGCGATATAGGCTGGCATGGCATCATCGGTGCCGAGCGCGTCTTTATTCTGCAACAGGGTACATTGCGCGGTCAGCTCATTGTCATGGATCTCATCGGGGATCAACTGATGCAACACGCGCATCAGTTCCTGCTGCTCTTGCTGCTTAATTTTATCTAAGGTCTGTTGATTAACCACTGCCACTAAGCCCGTGCAGAGCAGGGCAAACAGGGCAAGCAGCAAACCATTTTTAATCATTGGATTATTCACTTTTATTCCTCAAGAATCCTTGTTCAAGCTCGCTTGATTCTTTTATGCCACAGGCCTAGCCCGCAGAGTGGCCATAGGTGCGTGGACGCACGTAGTAGTCAATAAATGGTGCGCACAGGTTTGCGAGCAGCACGGCAAAGGCGAACGCATCGGGGTAGCCACCTTGGGTACGAATGACATAGACCAAGACACCGATTAATGCACCGAAAATCAAACGACCGCGTGGACTGGTCGCCGCGGTGACAGGATCGGTCGCGATAAAGAAGGCGGCGAGCATGGTCGCGCCCGAGAATAAATGGAACAGCGGGCTTGCCTGAGTATCGGGGGATAATAAATAGCCGATGCTCGATGCTACAAATAATCCCACCAACACGCCTGTGCTGATGTGCCAACGGATGGCTTTTAATTTAAGCAGCACTAAACCGCCAGCAAGATAAGCTAAATTGACCCAAAACCAACCTACGCCAGTGCCGCCATCGAATATGCTTTTGGCCATACTCTCAGTAGTAGTCAGCCCTAAGGACAGATCGGTTTTGAGGGTATCGAGCGGTGTCGCCATACTGATCCCATCGATGCCGAGACGGAATTGCTCCATACCACTATGGGCGCCGACATTAAAGATCAGTTGCAAGCTATCGATCACACTTGGGGTATTAAGCGCAACCGTACTTGGCGCAATCCAACTGGTCATCTGTACCGGGAAGGAAACCAGCAGCAACACATAGGCGGCCATCGCGGGGTTAAACAGGTTATGACCTAAGCCTCCGTAGAGATGCTTAACGATAACAATCGCAAAGGCTGTGCCCATGACAATCATCCACCAAGGCGCCAGCGGCGGGATCGCAACCCCGATTAAGATCGCCGTTAACATGGCGCTGTTATCGCTTAGACTCGCTTTAATGCTGCGGTTACGCAGTTTCATCACCGCGGCTTCACAGCTCAGGGCAACGATAATCGCCAGTAACACTTGAATAAGCGTGCCCCAGCCGAAAAAGGCGCATTGCACCACAAGGCCGGGTAACAAGCATAAAATGACCCTTTGCATAACCGTTGATGTATGCAAATTACGGGTAACATGGGGTGATGAGGCTATTTTAAACGCCATTGTGATCCCTTTTATCTAATCTTGAGTCACTGATTTTTAAGCTAATAATTTTAAATGCACTGAGCTTTTAAAGCTGCAGTGCTATTCATTTGCATCGCTGATCGCATTCGCTTCTCTGGCCGCTTTTTTGGCTTTCGCACGAGCAACGGCTGCAGCGACCTTGGCCTTTTTCTCAGCTTCGGGACTGAGTGGTGCGCTTGGTTCTGCTACTGAGCTTGATTTATTGCCAGATTCATCGTCTGAATCAGGCTTAGCGTCTGCTACTCGCTCGGGCTGAACTTCGGCAACATCACTCGATTCAGCCTGCAGCGCGGCGGCCTTTTTGGCTTTTGCGCGGGCTACGGCGGCAGCGACTTTGGCCTTTTTCTCATCTTCGGGACTGAGTGATGCGCTTGGTTTAGTGGCTGAGTCTGATTCATTGTCTGACTCATTGGTCGATTTTGGTTTAGCGTCTGCTGCTAACTCGGGCAGAACCTCGGTAACCTCACTCGATTCAGCTTGCTGCGCGGCGGCTTTTTTGGCTTTTGCGCGCGCAACCGCAGCAGCGACCTTAGCTTTTTTCTCATTTTCTGGACTGAGTGGCGTGCTTGGTTCAGCGACTGAGCTTGATTCATTGCCAGATTCATCGTTTGACTCTGGCTGAGCGTCTGCTGCTAACTCGGGCAGAACCTCGGTAACTTCACTCGATTCAGCTTGCTGCGCGGCGGCCTTTTTAGCTTTTGCGCGGGCAACGGCGGCAGCGACTTTGGCTTTTTTGTCATCCACTTCTGCGTTAGCCGTTGTTTCTGTTGCTGGCTTATCTGTGTTGTCTGTCACGACGTTAGTGTCGCCATTGGCATCCGAGTCGGTTTTTAATGCGGCTTTTTTCGCTTTGGCGCGAGCGATAGCTGCGGCGACTTTATCTTTTTGTGATAAAGACTCGGATTGCTCAGTTGGCTTGCTTGGTTTAGAAGAAGCTGTTTGCTCAGAAGAGACTGCTAGTTGAGACGGTTCTGCATCATCGGCCCCTTGCGCCGCAGCGGCGGCTTTCTTGGCCTTGGCTCGAGCAATCGCGGCGGCAACGGCCGCCTTACCCTTAGGCGCCTCAGGGCTGCTTGCATCAGCCGCAACGACCTCGACCGGAGCGTTATCCGCTGTGGTTTCTGCCGCAGCTGCCTTTTTGGCCGCAATCCGCGCCATGGCTTCGGCGACGGCATTCTTATCCGTTGAGGTCATGGTCGTTTGGCGACGCGCAGCGGCTTCCTTAGCCTTGGCTTCGCGGGCGAGCTTTTCTTCCTCGAGGCGTTGAATACGCGCCTCGAAGCGCTGTTTGGCGCGCTCGGCTTGATGCTTTTCATCGGCGGCTTGTTTTAGTGCCGACTTAGCGATGCGGTAGTATTCCACCAGTGGGATATCACTGGGGCACACATAACTACAGCACCCGCATTCGATACAGTCCTTAAGGTTGTAACTGGCCGCCTTGTCATACTCTTCCGCTCTTGCATGCCAAAACAGTTGTTGTGGTAGCAAGAGTGCAGGGCAGGCATTGGCACATTCGCCGCAGCGGATACAGGCCTTATCCTCTGGCGTGGTTCCAATTTCTTGACTGCTGGGCACCAAAATACAGTTTGTGCCTTTTAAAATCGGCACTTGGATGGTTGGTAACGCATGGCCCATCATAGGACCGCCAATAATCACTTTTTGATCGGCTTCGGCGTTAAATTCAGTATGTTTGAGCACATGCTCAACGGGCGTGCCTATGGGTAACCAATAGTTGCCTGGCTTACCCACATTTTGGCCGGTAACTGTCACCACACGTTCAATCAGCGGTTTACCTTGGGTCACGGCTTGGTGAATCGCAAACGCGGTTCCTACGTTATGCACGACAATGCCAAGCTTAGCGGGGATGGAACCTGATGGCACTTCACGCCCCGTGATGATCTGAATAAGCTGCTTCTCACCGCCAGAAGGATACTTGGTTGGTATCGCCGTTACCCGCGTGCTGCCCGCTGGAAGCGTGGATTGGCTCACCGCCTGTTGCATGGCTTTGATGGCTTCGGGCTTGTTGTCTTCGATAGCAATCACAATGCGCTTGGGCGCTAGGAGGCGATGGATAATCCCAATACCCGCCAGAATGTCTTGGCTGTATTCGCGCATTAAGCGATCGTCGGCGCTGATATAAGGCTCACACTCCACGCCGTTGATAATCACTAATTCGATTTCACTGACGGGATTAAGCTTGATATGGCTTGGGAAGGCGGCGCCCCCCATACCGGCAATGCCGGCTCCATGGATTTTGGCAATTATTTCATGATTACTGAGCTCAATTGAGCCAGGCGTTAACTCACACCAGCGATCTTCACCATCGGCGGCAATCACGCAGGTATTGACCGGCAAGGCCGAGGCGTGGTTACTGGCTCTTGGCTCAATGGCGATTACAGTGCCAGAGGTTGGCGCATGCACCGGCAAATGCCAAATCGAGGTGCCTTGAGTTAATGGCGCGCCTTTTAATACTTTGTCACCCACTTTGACTGCAAGAGTGCAGTTCTCACCTACCTGTGGCACAGGCACTAAGTATTCCTGCGCTAATGGCAGTTGGCTAATTGGCGTGGTGTTGGAGAGGAATTTGACTTCAGGCGGATGAATGCCACCGGGTGAGCGCCAAAGGGTTCCTTTATCTAATTGATCTAATAAAGTCAGCACCGCTTATCCTCTCTTTTCTTCGTGCGGGGTCTCTTGGATAAGAGTCACGGGAATGGCGTTTAAGCGCCAGTTCCAGTTTTTTAGATTTTGGCCCACAGGGATCATCTCGATACAGTCAACGGGGCAGGGCTCGACGCAGAGATCGCAGCCTGTGCAGTCGGCGGTGAGCACGGTATGCATGAGTTTGCCCGCACCGATAATGGCGTCGACAGGGCAGGCCTGAATACACTTAGTGCAGCCAATACATTCATCTTCGCGAATGTAGGCGACTTTCTTGACTTGGGACTGAGCCTCGGCATTGAGCGGCTCTGGCTCTACACCCATTAAGTTGGCGAGCTTTTCCATGGTTGCAGTGCCGCCGGGAGGACACTTGTTGACTTTATCGCCATTGGCAATGGCTTCGGCGTAGGGACGGCAACCGGGATAACCACATTGACCACATTGGGTTTGTGGCAGGATAGCTTCGAGTTCATCGACAATGGGATTGCCTTCAACCTTAAATTTTAAGGCGGCAAATCCGAGTAATACCCCAAAGAACAATGCCAATAGGGTCAGTAAGATAACGGCAATTAACATGGTGGACATCTATTTAACCAATCCTGTGAATCCCATAAAGGCTAAAGACATTAAGCCTGCGGTGATCATGGCGATGGCGCCGCCCTTAAACGGCATTGGCACATCGGCGGCCGCTAAACGTTCGCGCATCGCGGAAAACAGAATTAACACTAAGGAAAAACCCACCGCAGCACCAAAACCATAGATAGCTGACTGAATAAAATCGTGTTTCTCGTTCACGTTTAACAGGGCTACACCCAGTACGGCACAGTTAGTGGTGATCAGTGGCAGATAGATACCGAGCGCTCGGTGTAGGGATGCACTGGTTTTTTGCACCACCATCTCAGTAAATTGCACCACCACGGCAATCACCAGAATAAAGCTCATGGTACGCAAGTAGCTGAGGTCAAAAGGCAATAATAGATATTGGTTGACGAGGTAACTGAGAATGGATGCCAAGGTCAACACGAAGGTGGTCGCCATGGACATGCCAATAGCGGACTCCAATTTACTGGAGACCCCCATAAAAGGACATAAACCTAAGAATTTCACTAATACGAAATTGTTGACCAGTACGGTGCTGATCAACAACAGGAGATATTCACTCATCTCAATACTTGTCTAAACGGATCTTGGCCGTATTATCGACTTTTCCGTTTGCATAAACAACATATAGAATGCAGGGTTAACTATCTTTACTGTAAATTTGCGCGCTCCATTAACCCTGCGCTGGTTTAAATTTGGTCAGTTAAGGTAATGGCCTGTGGCTGGGCAATATAATAGCCCTGCAATCCATCGACGAGGAGTTTTTCGAGGGTCAGTTTTTCCTCTTGGCGCTCGACACTGGTGGCGATAACTCGAATGCCGATGCGTCGTGCTACATCCACCATCATCCGTACGAAGAACTTATTATTGCTATCTTCATCGATTGATGAGGTGTAGCTGCCATCGAGCTTAATGTAGTCGGGGCGCACTTCACTGAAGAATTTGAAGGAGGTAAAGCTCATCCCGAAGCGCTCAATTGAGACCCGCGAACCGACACTATGGACTTCTCGGACAAACTTATAGCTGGCGCCTAAATTGGCCTGCATACCGGATTCGTTGATCTCAAACACTAGGCGAGAAGCGATGTATTTATGTTTGCTCAACACATCCCTTAACCAGCCTACAAACAATTCTTGATGGGCCGAAAAGGCGCTGATATTGACGCCAAAGTTGCCGCTAATGGTCGGATTTTCTTTAAGCATTCTTAATGTGCTGATCACCACTAATTTATCTAATTCCGTGCTCATGCCGTGGCGCTCGGCCATGGCGATGACGGTGGTGGTAGGTAAAAACTTGCCTTCGTTGTTGTAAAAACGTGCGAGTAACTCGCGATAGACCTCGACATCATTGCGGCAAGGCTGAATCGGCTGTTGAAAAAATTTCAACGCTTGGCGGGTGATTAAGTCGTTGATTGCCACTTTCCAACGGTCATCCCCAAACTGCTCATCGCCGTTGAGTTTCTCTTGAATATGGAAACTATTGGGACCTAAGGTTTGCGCAATGCTGACAGCGGTGTCTGCTAAGGAGAGCAAATTAACGGGATCGGTCCCCTGTTGATAAGGCACTAAGCCAATGTGCGCCACCGATTCGGCTCGGGTCATTTGTTGGTATTCATCGAGGAACACTTTAAGTTGTTCTAAAAATTTAGGACCGTCTTTTAACACTAAATCAGGTAAAAAAATCGCAAAATCGGCACTGGAGACACGGTAACACTCAGAATCGGGATATTTTGAACAAGCCTTACGAATGCAATTGGCAACACTCGCGAGATAATCATCACCTGCAGAGCGGCCTTGCAATTGGTTCACATGGGAAAGCTCAGTCGCTTTGACCATGGCTAACAGCCCGAGTTGTGGGATGCTGCGATTACTGATGCTTTCTAATTTCGTGGTAAAAGGTGGGCGACTGCCAAAACCCGTCACAGGATCTTGATAAGCGGCTTTATGTAATTTTTGATTTTCTTGGGTCAGTAAATCCAGTTTAGATTTGAGCTGAGTTCGGCAGTCTTCTAAGGCTAATTTCACTGGCGCCATTTCACCGTTAAGCTTCGAAGATTCAATGGCAGAAAAATTCATGTCAGGAATGTGGGAGATATACTCTGCCGCATAACGGATAGCTGATTTTAATTTGTTGATAAGAAAAGTAAAAACAACAATCAACAGGATATAGGTCAGTACCAATACCATCCCCAATTGCTGGGTACTGGTGATCGCATTTTCAATCGCTTGATCGGCACTCAACTTAACCTGTAAACGCCCCGCAGCCAGTTTTTGCGTATGGGATAAATCTAAGGCAAACAATCCGGCTAGCAGGTGAGGGCTCTGGGAGTTGAGATCGCCCTGAGTAAAATTAAGTTGTCCGTCGGTATCATCGACATATTGGAAAAATTGCAGCGGATAATGGCTGGCAATACTTTGGTAAAGCTCAGCGCCATTACCTTGCCATTGGGCAAAGTTACCCATGTACTGTTTAAAGTTATTGAGCTCTTGCTGTTGCTGCACTTGGAGCTGATTATTTTCGTTGTGATAAACCCAACCAAACAGCCCTAAAAAAATCAACAATAAAAAGATGGGATATGATTTAGACATCGCCATAAAAATCCGCTCTCAATGTGGTGAAGTATTTGCGGACAGAATATTAAGAGAGTGCTCAGTCAATATCCCTATCTGCGTGATGATACTCGGAATTTTGGTTAACAAACTGCTTACAGTGTAACCGTATTTGGCGTAAAACAGAAATGAAAACACACGCCTAGATGACGAGTTATTGGAGCTTAGAAGATTGGATGGACTCGCAAGAAAGTGGCTCCCCTGACTGGACTTGAACCAGTGACATACGGATTAACAGTCCGCCGTTCTACCGACTGAACTACAGGGGAGTAGAGGGTGCGATATTGCTATCGACTTGAGATATCATCTTGAAAGTGGCTCCCCTGACTGGACTTGAACCAGTGACATACGGATTAACAGTCCGCCGTTCTACCGACTGAACTACAGGGGAATCGTTTTAACGCAACAGCTTGATAATTAAGTGGCTCCCCTGACTGGACTTGAACCAGTGACATACGGATTAACAGTCCGCCGTTCTACCGACTGAACTACAGGGGAATCGTTTTAACGCAACAGATTGATAATTAAGTGGCTCCCCTGACTGGACTTGAACCAGTGACATACGGATTAACAGTCCGCCGTTCTACCGACTGAACTACAGGGGAATCGTTAGTTACCTAACTGCATCCTCACTTTTATCGAGATTGAAATTTGGCTCCCCTGACTGGACTTGAACCAGTGACATACGGATTAACAGTCCGCCGTTCTACCGACTGAACTACAGGGGAATCGTTTCTCTTGTCTCGATGACTCGTTGAGAACGGAGCGCATAGTAAAACGCTCTGTGGGATGAGTCAACTCGAGTTACTAAAAAAAGTGTAATTATGCTGTTAAGTGCTCATCTAATGTGCATTGCGGTGTAGAAATCAGCATTTTGATGAAGAAATAACTTATGTTTTCGTAAGATAGCGTATGTAAACATCCAAACTCAGTTGGCTTTTATCCGCCAGTAAAAATCCCCAAAAGGCTTAATTGATTAAATTGACAGCAGTTATTGGGGTTAATGGTTAATTTGAAATTTCTAAAAGCTCGGTCTTAACTAGATAAAGTTCAAATTCGTGGCAACGAAACGGCACGATTGAGGTCGAATTGAGTATGCGGTATTCAATTTGACCTTTGCGCCGATGCAAAGCAATGGGTAAAGCGATAACCCAAGACACTTCACATTATCCCTATAGCGACAGGTAGGCGCCATTTTTAACGATATAAGTGGCATCGAAAACATCCCGAGAGGTGATAACTATGGCAATGAGTCGATTAGCGCAAGCGGAAGCCTTACTTCAGGAACCGTTGACTTTAGATGTACTGCGTCAATACCGTGAATTATCTATGCACTTAGATGACCCTGATTTTCAAAAAATCCAAGACTTAGCCGAAATCCTCTTTGTGGTTGCATCGGCTGATGAAGCACTTTTTGCCGCCGCGTTAGCAGAGGACTTAATTTAGCGCAGTTATCCGGAGCGGTGATCAATCAGGAGAACGAGCCTTATATAAAGGCTTTGCCGACATTAATACGTCGTGAATGGGTAAACGCTGTCATTTTATGCTGCAATGCCAAGGTTAAAGCCTAACAGTTGGACATGTATCAGATTTTTCGAATGCTTGCAGCTGTAACAAGTAGTAACATTTATCAAATGTAATTAAATTACCAAAGCCGTCCATCAGCTGACGCTAGGGTGAAATACTCCTCAATCCCGCATGGTTTCTCACTTATTTCGACTTATCAACAAATTCTGTGGATAACCCTGTGAGTTGCGGCTTGAAACAGGCAGCAAAGCCTTGCCGTGCGGGCGATGGACTTAAATTGCACTATTTTGGCGATAAAAATATTAAGCCATATTTTTCAGATAGATAATAATTGCAAGCCTTATCTTTTTCTGACTCGATTCAGGTTGCAATTTTGTAAGCAAGTGAAAGTCAACTCTTGTGTATTAATTTGGCATTTCTCCTGAGTTTTAGGGCGTTTTATCGCCAATTTGAGCATTAAAACCTCGTGGTCAAAAAGTTTCACTTTCTGTCCATCAAACTGTCATCCACTTGAGTTAATGCAAATCTGTGCGCATGGTTTAAGAAGGATAACTGCTGGAGCTTAATGGACGACTTGATTAGAATGAGTCGACTAACCACAAGGATATGTTCGCGTGTCAGAATCTGTTTTTCAGCTTGAATCCCAATTCGCCCCCGCAGGGGATCAGCCCACGGCCATCGCCAAGTTGGTCGATGGCCTCGAATCTGGCCTAGCTTGTCAAACCCTTTTGGGGGTGACGGGCTCGGGTAAGACATTCACCATCGCTAATGTGATTGCCCAGCTTGGGCGCCCGACGATTATTATGGCGCCAAACAAGACACTGGCGGCGCAGCTTTATGGCGAGATGAAAGAGTTTTTCCCCAATAATGCGGTGGAGTACTTCGTCTCTTATTACGACTATTACCAGCCAGAAGCCTACGTACCCGCATCGAACACCTTTATTGAAAAGGATGCGTCGGTCAACGCCCATATCGAGCAAATGCGTCTCTCGGCCACGAAAGCACTGCTGGAGCGTAAGGATGTGGTCTTGATTGCCTCTGTATCGGCAATTTACGGTCTTGGCGATCCCGATTCTTACATGAAGATGCTCTTGCACCTACGCCAGGGCGATACCATGGGACAGCGGGATATTCTTAAGCGCTTGAGTGAACTGCAATATACTCGCAACGATCTCGAGTTGCAGCGCGGTACCTTCCGCGCCCGTGGAGAAGTCATCGATATTTTCCCCGCCGACTCGGATCGCTACGGTATTCGGGTAGAGCTGTTTGACGATGAAATTGAACGTTTAAGCGAGTTTGACCCGTTAACGGGGCAGATAGTTAAGCGCATTGCGCGCACCACTGTGTATCCGAAAACCCACTATGTGACGCCGCGGGAAAAAATCCTCGAAGCGACCGAGTTAATTAAAGAAGAGCTACGTGAGCGCAAGCAGTATTTACTCGACAACGATAAGTTGATTGAAGCGCAGCGGATCCACGAGCGGGTGCAATACGATATCGAGATGATGGTCGAACTGGGTTATTGCTCCGGTATTGAAAACTACTCACGCTACTTGTCGGGTCGTGCACCGGGTGAGGGACCGCCAACCTTGCTCGATTATTTACCCGCCGATGGTTTGTTGATTATCGACGAGTCCCACGTCACTGTGCCGCAAATTGGTGCCATGTATAAGGGTGACCGCTCCCGTAAAACCACGCTTGTGGAATATGGCTTCCGTTTGCCTTCGGCGCTCGATAACCGGCCGCTGAAGTTTGAAGAGTTTGAGCAACTGATGCCGCAGACCATTTATGTGTCGGCAACACCAAACCCTTACGAGCTGGATAAGAGTGGCGGCGAGATTGTTGAGCAAGTCGTGCGGCCAACGGGTTTGCTCGATCCCGAGTTAGAAGTGCGCCCGGTCAGCATTCAAGTGGACGATCTGCTCTCCGAGGTGGCCAAGCGCGTTGCCGTTAATGAGCGGGTGCTTGTCACCACCTTAACCAAACGCATGTCGGAGGATTTAACCGAATACCTCGATGAACACGGTGTCAAAGTCCGCTACTTGCACTCGGACATCGATACCGTAGAGCGGGTGGAGATCATTCGCGATCTGCGCCTCGGTAAGTTTGATGTGCTGGTCGGCATCAACTTGCTGCGTGAAGGCTTAGACATGCCCGAGGTTTCCTTGGTCTGTATTCTGGATGCGGATAAGGAAGGCTTTTTACGTTCGGAGCGCTCGCTTATTCAGACCATTGGCCGCGCCGCGCGTAACGTCAATGGCAAGGTTATCCTCTATGCGGATAGGATCACCCAATCGATGGCCAAGGCGATGGGCGAAACAGAGCGCCGCCGTGAGAAACAACACGCCTACAACCTTGAGCATGGCATAGTGCCAAAAGGCGTAGTCAAGCGTATTACCGATGTGATGGATGTGGACGATGGCAGAGACACTGAAAAGGGTTATCGCCAAGCGTCACTGGGTAAAGTGGCCGAACCTAAAGCCAAACGTTATCAAGCCGATGCGGCGCAGCTGAGCCATGATATCGACAAGCTCGAGAAGCAAATGCATGAGCATGCGCGTAACTTGGAGTTTGAACAGGCGGCAGCCCTGCGTGATGAGGTGAAACGTTTACGGGAGTTGCTGATCACCGCCTAACTAAAATTTGTGTCTTAGCTCGTTAGACGTAGGACTGCGATGCTAATCAAGCAGATACCAAGGTTCACTACCTAATAAAAAGCCGCCAACATAACAATGTGAGGCGGCTTTTTTATGGCATGTTTTTATCAAAACAGGAGAGATTAGCGCAAGGTTTCCTTGGCGAATCTGGTTCGCTGGAACACAAACACCATAAGCGCGCAGACTAAGCCACAGATCAGGCCGACTAAATGCGCCTCGGTGGCCACGCGTGCACCAATCATGGCGGTCACATCATCATTGGCACCATAAAACTGTTCATGGCCGACTTTAACTATCACGCCGAGTAGCAGCAAATAACCCGAGCGGAGATGACGGCGAATATCTTGCACTGCACCAAAGGTGAATAGGCCGTGTAACATGCCGCTCAGTCCCACATAGCCTAATAGCTGCGGATAACCCAGATACAGGCCAATGCCTTCAAATAGACAAAGCAGAATAAACAGCGCGGTTAAGCCCTTGAGCCAGTAATGAAAGTGATGCAAAAACAACACTACCCATAATCCTGCGAGGTTCATCAGCAGGTGCCAATGATTGGTATGCAGCAGATTACCTGTGATCAGGCGCCACCACTGACCGTCACTGATGGCGCTGCGGCGATAGGCGAGCAGATTATCTATGCTCGGGGTAAAAAGCCCCGCAATATACAAGAGCGCACAGAGCAGACTGACGATAAGCGCCAGCCAATAGGGGCCGAGTGTTTTTAACGTCACCAGTCTCACGCCTGCGGTTTACCCGTTTCAGTTGCCTTGTCGAGCGAGGCCATTACCTCTGCTTTATTTTGCAGGTAATCCTCTAAGCCCCGTTTGCGAAGATGGCAGGCTGGGCAGTCACCGCAACCATCACCGACTATGCCGTTATAACAGGTCAGGGTATGGTGGCGAACTAAATCGAGCTGCTGGTATTTATCGGCCAGCGCCCAGGTTTGGGCCTTGTTGAGCCACATTAATGGGGTGATGATCTCAAGCTTTTTGTCCATGCCTTGCACCAGTGCCGATTCCATCGCACGCACAAAGTCGTGGCGACAGTCGGGATAACCCGAAAAATCGGTTTCGCAGACACCGGTAATAATCGCCTCGGCCCCTAATTGATAGGCGTAGATCCCTGCCAAAGTCAAAAACAGGATATTGCGGCCAGGCACAAAGGTATTGGGTAAGCCATTTTCCATTAATTCGTGGGACACGGGGATGGCATCGCGGGTAAGGGCAGAAATTGCTAACTCATTGAGTAAGCTCACATCCATAACCTTATGGCTAGTGATCTTTAAGCGCTTGGCGAGGGATTTGGCAACTTCAATTTCTTCACGGTGACGTTGACCATAATCGAAGGTGATCCCGTGGACTTCATCAAACTGAGTTAAGGCTTGAATAAGACAAGTCGTTGAGTCTTGTCCGCCACTGAAAACCACTACCACCTTTGAAACTGACGCTGCTGACATAGGATCCACTTAAATTAACACATAAAATAGGGCGTAAGTGTAACTCAGGCGCTAGGGCTTGCAAACTCTTTGCTGGCGTGTGGCGACGGGCATATCGCTCTTGGCATCACTCTGTCTGAGGCGGTAAAAACTTGCAGCTGCAGCTAAAATCCTCTATAAATGCCGCCCCAGAAAAACGGAACGCTAGCATGAATTACCCAGTCAACGAAGTCTTTGAAACCATTCAAGGTGAAGGTGTCTTTACCGGAGTGCCCGCCATTTTTGTACGTTTACAGGGTTGCCCTGTGGGATGTGCTTGGTGTGATACCAAACAGACTTGGGATCTGCTTGAGGAAAACAAGGTGTCACCCGAACAAGTGATCACCGTCGATGGTTCCGTAGGGCGCTGGGCTAACCATACGGCGCAGAGTCTTATCGAGGCGTTCAACGCTAAGGGATATACGGCGCGCCATGTGGTGATCACCGGTGGTGAGCCTTGTATGTACGATCTGCATGAATTAACCCACACGCTCCATGCTGCCGGTTTTGCCACTCAAATCGAGACCAGCGGCACCTTTGAAGTGAAGTGCGATGCTGATACCTGGGTGACTGTCTCGCCAAAGATCAATATGAAAGGGGGTTATAAGGTGTTAGCGCAGGCCTTGATCCGCGCCAACGAGATAAAGCACCCGATAGCAACCGAAAATCATATCGACGAACTCGATGAGTTACTTAAAGGGATTGATGTGTCGGCGAAAACTATTTGTCTGCAACCGATCAGCCAAAAACCAAGGGCGACGGAATTAGCGATGAAGGTGTGTATTGCCCGCAGCTGGCGTTTATCGATTCAGACCCATAAGTACTTGAATATCGATTAATGGCCACTTAGCTCAGCAGCATGGGTCTCTAATGCTCAGAAATAGTTTTAACGCTCCGAATGGGGCGTTTTTTATCAGCAAAATCCATGGATTAAAGGTTAAGCGATAGAATAAGTTTGAATAAGCGTGAGTAAGACTAAGAAAACTGGGAGAATGACGCGAGATAAAGTGTGAGAGAAGAAAGAAGTGGTGGAGGGAGAAGGATTCGAACCTTCGAAGGCGGAGCCGTCAGATTTACAGTCTGATCCCTTTGGCCACTCGGGAACCCCTCCACATATTTTCTTCAACTTTTAACTCTGACTTATTAAGACGGATTTAAAAGTTATCTTAAATCTTGGCCGGATTTAAGGATAAAGCAAGTTTACAGCAGACTAACGATTGTCGAACTACACAAGATAAAAGTGGTGGAGGGAGAAGGATTCGAACCTTCGAAGGCGGAGCCGTCAGATTTACAGTCTGATCCCTTTGGCCACTCGGGAACCCCTCCACGAGTATCTTTTATAGCATCGCTAATTGTTAGTGCAAATGGTGGAGGGAGAAGGATTCGAACCTTCGAAGGCGGAGCCGTCAGATTTACAGTCTGATCCCTTTGGCCACTCGGGAACCCCTCCTCAATTGCGGCCGCCATAGTAGTCAGAAACGTTTGGCATGTAAAGTCTAAATATGAAAATTTTCCTAAAGTTCTTGTTCAACTGGTCGATTAACTAACAACGAGTTGTTTTAATGATGTTTTTTTATGCAAATCGATGTTCCTTTAATCAACGAAGCCCAAATTGGCTCCCGCTTAAATGCGGCAATAGAACACAACAGGCGAGGTGAGTTCGCCCTGTTGCTATCGCTATTGTCTGCAGATGCGAGGGACATGGCGCAGTTTCAATGGCAAAAAGAGCTCGATAATGCAGAAAAATTGCAACGTCAGTTTGAGTTACCCCCAAAACAAGCGCTTGTGGCGGATTTATCGACGGATAACAATGTTACCGACAATAGTGCCGTTTTCGCCGAGCAAGGGGCGAGGGCGTTTCAACTGCAACAGGCATTGCGCCCTGAAGCCTTAGTGATCCGCGGTGGCGAGCCTATCGCCATGGCTGAAGCCTTAAGCAATTGCGATCTCACCACACGCCTGCGTCAACGTGGGCAATTGCCATCTCCTAAAATGGACATCATGCATTTTGCCGATCTACTGGCGATTCAACGTAACTTGATGCCGTTATTAGCCAGCGCCTAGCCAGTCTCCAAGTCACTATCGGGCCGTTGAGGAAGATTCGGTCTTTAAAAACATCTAGACTTTAAGGGAATTGTTGACCAAATAGCCATCAACTGTGTCGTTACACAATAATAAGCGTGAGCTAAAGCTGAGTCTCTGACGTCACAGTTATCTATAATAAGGCGTTAATGATGCAGCTTTAAGTTGATGCATCACCCTTAAATGCAGCTGTATAGCGATTAATGAGGAAAAACAGATGAAAGGTATCATTGCAGGACAAGCGGCTACCGTAAACGACACTTGCACCGATTGTGGCAGTTTTGTGGATATAGGCGCTGTGATTGATGAGCAGGATACAATGCTGGAGTTATCCTTTGCGGGTGCACAGGCTGAGGTCGAAGCCAGCAAGATGCTGGAACGGGCTCAAGCGCGCTTTAGCCAAACCCAAGGTAACATTGTCAAGAATGACGCAGGCGTTATCCTCAAGCTGGTCTTCGATGTGAGTGTCGAGAAGATGATTTTCCAATTAGAGAACGGGCTGTAAGCATAAAACCCTGCGGTAAATGTTGATTAATTTGTAATAAATTGTGCTCGATGTTGCTGTTTGAAATGCCAATGTGTAATCTGCATCGACAAAAATATTCAGGATTGGCGCAATTAGCACGCTGAAATGAGTCGTGCTACTCGCTGTAGTATCTGTGTTACCCAACACGATGTTTTGTAGGGATTAGAGTGAAGCGACGTCAACATCAGCACTTATTAGAGTCTTTAGTTCATTCTACGGCTAAGCAGCAGGGCGA
Source organism: Shewanella mangrovisoli (assembly GCF_019457635.1). Taxonomy (NCBI): domain Bacteria; kingdom Pseudomonadati; phylum Pseudomonadota; class Gammaproteobacteria; order Alteromonadales; family Shewanellaceae; genus Shewanella; species Shewanella mangrovisoli. The sequence continues at coordinate 2,481,406 of NZ_CP080412.1, read as the reverse complement.
CTTTACGAAAACCGCAGAGCTAGCAACAGAGCTACTCTGTGAGAATTTAGCCGTTTCTCTGGTGTCGGTTTGGATTTTTTCTGCCGATCAATCTAGCCAATCCCTCGTCGCGCAATTTGGCGCTATGGCCCTACAAGACACTTACCGCCCCTCGCAGTTGCAGACGCTGCCTCGTTATTTAAATGAACTCAAAAATCATCGCCATATCGATGCGGGTAATTCGCTTATCGATCCGCGTTTGACTGAGTTAGTCGATAACTACTTTATCCCTCGGCAAATTTTATCCAGTCTCGAGATTGGCATTCGCATTAATGGCCATCTCGAAGGGGTGCTTTGCCTTGAGCGAGCGCAACTGACTCACCATTGGCACGACAGCGAAATCCATCTTGCCTGCCAAATGGCCGATCAGCTGGCCTTAACGCTGGCCACTAAACATACCTATGATAAAGAAGAACGCCTAAGTCTATTTCGCTGTGCCACCGAGCAGTCACGCCAGATGAGCATGCTGATTAACCTGCACACCGAAAAAGTCGAATACGTCAACCAAGCCCATGAAGAGATCACTGGCTTAGCGCGTGAAAAAAGCATTGGCGCCAATTTACGTGAGTTAAGTTTTTTTAAGCAGCACAATCAATTAGCTGAGCAAACCTTAGCGCAGATCTTCAGAGGCGAGCAAGCCAAGGGCGAGGTACAATTCAATCGTGCCGATGGCAGTCGCTACTGGCTCAAGTATGTGGTCAGTCAATTTATCACCGATCGCGGCAATCATTACGCCTTAGTGTCGGGTGAAGAAAGCACGGATGAGCACAATTATAAGGCGGAGCTGGAGCGTTTAGCTTGGCGTTGCAGCCTCACTGGGCTGAATAATCGCAGCCACTTTAATCGGGTATTAGAGAAAACCACCAATGGATTGTTGCTGCTGGTCGATTTAGTGGCCTTTAAACGATTTAACGATACCTATGGCCATGAAAATGGCGACAGCTTGCTGATCGAAATTGGCCGCCGCTTAAAACATTTTTCGGAAATCAATAAGGCGACCGAAATCGCCCGTGTCGGCAGTGACGAATTTGCTGTGTTGCTCACCGATGATAACGCGGTTTACGATCTCGATTATTTCAGTACCCGTCTATATCAGCATTTAGCCATGCCGATTTTAATTGGTCGTGAGCAAATTGAACCTAAACCCGCACTTGCGGTTGTCGATATCGCTTCGGTGGCGAATCTGTTCGCACCGCTGACCTGCGCCGATATTGCGGTGCAATACGCGAAGAAGAAAAAGGGCACGGCCATTCAAGTGTTTAACAGCACTTTGCTCAGTGCCTTTAAGGAAGATGCGCAAATCGAGCGTGATTTGCATAGCGCTATCCGCGGCCGTCAATTTGAACTTTATTATCAACCCTTACGGGACCTTGAGCAGCAAACCTATATCGGTGCTGAAGCCTTGATCCGCTGGCATCACCCCAAAAAAGGTGTGCTGTATCCCGGCGCGTTTATCGATATTGCCGAGCAATCAGGGATGATCAACGCCATTGGCAGTTGGGTGCTTGAAGCCGCGTGTCGACAACTAAATATTTGGCAGCACCATAATGCCGATTTGAGCATGCATGTTAACGTGTCTGCGCGGCAGTTTTTTAGCGGGAACCTGTATGAGCAAGTCTGGCAACTGCTGACGCGTTATCGTTTAAAGCCCAAAACCCTAATCCTTGAGATCACCGAGACCGAATTAATGGGCGACATTCGCCATGCCACGCTCTTATGTCAGGAATTAGCGGAGCTGGGTGTGGGGCTGGCCATCGATGATTTTGGCACGGGCTACAGCTCGATGCGTTATCTTAAACAGTTCCCGATCAGTAAGTTAAAAATTGACCGCTCCTTTATCTCCGATCTCACCATTAGCCGCGAAAGCCAAGAAATCGTCTCGGCCATTATCGCGATGGCGAGCGCGCTCAACATTTCCTTGACCGCAGAAGGGGTTGAAACCGCTGAGCAGGAAGCATTTTTAGCCAAGAGTTTTTGCCATCAGGCGCAGGGATATTTATACAGCCCAGCGCTGCGAGAGCCCGAGTTTGCACAATTCTTATTGGCGGCGAAAGAACCTAGTCTTGTGACGCATTAACCATTCAGATTAGCCGTTCTGGCGATATAAAAACAAAAGGCAATCAATCGATTGCCTTTTGTTTTACAAACCATCTTTTGTTAACCCTTCATGCAGCACTGCTTAAACTTCTTACCGCTGTGGCAGACGCAGGGATCATTACGTCCCGGCAATTTGGCATGCATTTGATGGCCTTTAGTGTAAAACCAACGATCTTGCTCGAAGATAAACTCCGAGCGCTCGTAAATGGCATCAATCTCGCCACTCATTTTATACCAGGCTTTGAAGGTTACAGTACCGTGCTTGCGGCCATCGGGGTGAATGGTTTCATCGGCGGATAACACATCAAGCCCTAACCATTGGGGATGTGGACCTTGTTGGAGCTGTTCAAGGGTTAAGCCATCGAGGTAATCTGCATGGTGCGTTTTGATGATGTAATCAAAATTTTTCAACGTAAAAGCACAGTAGCGAGAACGCATTAATTGCTCAGGACTCATCGCCAGTTGTGCGCCAGAATCGAGACCTATATGCAGTGCTTGGCAACAATCTTGATAGATTTTTTGGCTGCCGCAAGGGCAGGTTTTTTCGTGAGTCATAATAATATTGCTTTAAAATATAAACAATTATTGCTTTTTCTTTTGGCTATCAGGTAACGGTGGGAACTGGCGGCCATAGTAAAGATTGGGTACAGGTTTGGCATTCAAATAGAAACTAGGTTCGGCACGGTTGTTCATATCCAGCGTAACGTTCCAGCGCTGCTGAGAGTCCTTTTGAGTGCCAATCACAAATTTGCCTGCAAACTCACTCACAGGTTCACCAGTCTCTTCAGCGGGGTAAAAACGCACTAGATAATAGCCAGTGTCAAACGCACTATTGCCCGATAACTTACGGTTAAGCACCCGAAAATCGATATCGATTCGGGCCTTTTTATTGCGAATTTTATCGAAAAATCGCTGGTAAATAGCAACAATGCTCTCGCGGCCATAATAGATTTCTTTACTTTGACTTTCAGAGAGATAGCTTGCGTCTTTCGAATATATTTCTGCGGTAACTTCGGGGTCAAGCTCGGTAAATGCTTTAGTGAACAGCGGATAATTGGCATTGATCAGCTGATCGGTAGTCGTGGTAGTTTTGGCTTTTGTGGGAGTAGCAAAGCTTGGAAGCGACAATAGGCATATCAGGGCTAGCAGCAAAAATCTCATTACATTATTCTAATCAAGCATTCATGGCGCCACTATAATGGAGGTACCCGCTGAACTAAAGGGTTGAATGTTTACAAAGTGTGTTTCTGTTCTAAAAGTGCACACTGAGCGTTAAGAGTGGAGGAGCTTGCCATGCTAGATGATGAATCGGCACTGTTTTTTGAAGAAATGGCGGGAGTTGTGCCACTTAAGGGCGATGTGAAGGCGGTTAATCTACAACCTAAGGCATTAACGGATGAGCAGCTTCAGCGTCGTGAAGCGCTGCAACGAGAAGCCTATTTGGCCTGTATGCCCTTGGATTTGAGTTTGATCCCGATTATTGCGCCCGATGATATTGCCAGTTTTAAGCGCGAAGGGGTGCAGGGGGCGGTATTTAAGCGTCTAAGGCTGGGGCAATACAGCATTAAGATGGAGTTAGATGTACATGCCTACCGTTCGAGTCAGGCCCGTGATGCCTTACTCAATTATTTGCTAGCGGCGCAGGCCCATGGCGAACGCTGCGTCATGATTATCCATGGCAAGGGGCATAACAGTAAACCCGTGGCCGGCCTGCTGAAATCTGCCGTCTGCCATTGGTTATCTCAGCTTGATATGGTGCTGGCCTATCATTCGGCGAAAACCGAGCAGGGCGGTACGGGCGCCCTGTATGTGATGCTGACTAAATCCGAACAGCTTAAGATTGAGAATAAAGAGGCAAACCGTAAGGGGATGAGTTGGCGTTAATAGGTTTGTGAACACATTGATTTTTCTGATAGTTACTCGCGTTCGTTATTAATGCCGAAACTTAAAAAGAAAATGCCCAACATCGTTGGGCATTTTTATCGGTTTAGTTTAAGGCGTGGATATGACTTGCACCTGAGGCTTAATTACCAACCACATTGACGATTCGCCGCCGTATTTTGCTCATCGAGCCAGGTTTTAAGCGGCGCAAAATAATCGAGTACGGCTTTGGCATCCATCCCCTCAGTACCTGTCACTTCTTTTAAAGCAACTGGCCAAGGCTGGCTTGCACCCAGCTCTAACATTTTGTTGAGTTTTTCCCCAGCGGCTTGATTGCCATAAATACTGCATCTGTGCACAGGTCCTTTATCACCGGCGGTATCACACAGCGCCTTATGGAACTGGAATTGCAAAATATGCGCGAGGAAGTAGCGGGTATAAGGCACGTTACCGGGCACATGGTACTTGGCACCTGGGTCAAAATCGGCTTCAGTGCGGTCTGTCGGCGCCTTAACACCTTGGTATTTCTCCCTTAATTCCCACCAGGCTTGGTTATATTGCGCTGGAGTAATTTCACCGCTAAAGACTTTCCAGCGCCACTGGTCAATCATCAAACCAAAGGGTAGGAAGGCGATTTTATCCAGAGCTTGCTTTAACAATAAGCCAATATCCTTGGAAGCATCGGGCACGTCTTCGAGCAAACCAATCTGTTTTAGATAGCTTGGGGTGATAGATAGCGCGATCGTGTCACCAATGGCTTCATGGAAACCATCATTGGCACTGTTTTTAAACAGGAAAGGCTGCTGTTTATAGGCTCGTTGATAGAAGTTGTGTCCAAGTTCGTGGTGAATAACGGTAAAGTCTTCAGCGGATTTTTGGATACACATCTTGATGCGAATATCGTCAAGGTTGTCTAAATCCCACGCCGAGGCATGACAAACGACATCACGATCCTTAGGTTGTAAGAATAAAGAGCGACTCCAAAAACTGTCTGGCAGCGGCGCAAACCCTAACGAGGTGAAAAAGCTTTCGGCTTGTTTGACCATCTTGCGCTCATCATAGACTTTCTGCTCGAGCAATTCTGTCACATCGTAGCCAGGATCGGCATCGTCTGGGGCGACGAGATCGTACACATTACCCCATTGCTGAGCCCACATATTTCCCAATAAGTGGGCGGGGATCGGGCCGGTTTTCGGCGCAATGGTGTCACCGTATTCGTTATTCAGCTCGCCGCGAACATAACAATGCAGGGATTCGTAGAGAGGCTTAACTTGTCCCCATAAACGGTCTAATTCCTGCGAAAATTCATCGGGTTTCATATCGTATTGGCTGCGCCATAACTCAGAGAGATTAGCGTAACCTAGATCTTTTGCCCCTTCGTTGGCGAGTTCGACTTCACGTTGAAATAATGGGCGCATCGGTTTTGCAATTTCACGCCAGCCTTTCCACGCCTCAAGCAGCTTGGCTGGGTCTCGCGACTCCGCCATCAGGCTCGACAGCTCTGGCTGGGTCATACACTTGCCATCGGCGAAACAGTATTTGCCTTTACCGTAGAGTCCATTGAGCTCAGAGCTTATTTGCGCGAGCTCAGCATTTTTTGCAGGATCAAGCGGCGCGGGTAACACGAGTGCACTGCGCAGAATATTCAGTTTGCGGGCATTGGCCGAATCGAGTTCCACATTGGCGTATTTGGCAGCTTCAGTAGCGAATTTGACCGAAGCGGCACTGACTTTTTCACCCACTGCGGCCGAGAGCGCAGCGGTATCTTCGGTGATGAAGTTACTGTAAATCCATTCGGCGCGGTTGGCTTCGATGGAAAGCTGTGCCATCTGGGCTTCAGCATCTTGAATAAAGGCGATGGCCTGAGCTTTATCGGGCGCGGCCTGAGTTGCAGCCGGCGCTGCTGCAGTAGTTTCGGCCTTGCTTTGGGCATCATTACAGGCGGTTAAACCTAAGGCTAGCGCGATGGTGAGTGCGAGCGTGGTGGGACGATTCAATAGAATAGCCATGTATTGCAGTCCTTTGTTGTTTTTGTGTTAAGCATTCTACCTAAGCACAGTGTTTTTTGCACAGGACTTGATGACTTTTCATGGTTTTTTGCAACGGATGTGAGTGGGCTGTTAATCCATGTCAGCAGGGCGCAGCTTATTTGGCCATTTTTCGTTTGACAACTCCCATACCAATGTTTAATTTAAACGAGTGTTTTAAATTAATTCAAGGTCACGGAATGGCAAGTCGATCCGATACAAAAACTAGAATACTTGATGCCGCAGAAAAGCTATTTGCCGAAAGGGGGTTTTCTGAGACGTCATTGCGACTTATCACGAGCAAGGCGGAGGTTAACTTAGCCTCGGTGAATTATCACTTTGGCTCTAAAAAAGAGTTAATCCGCGCCGTGTTAGCCCGCTATTTAGACGTGTTTATGCCCGCCGCATCGACGGCCATAAAACGTTTGCATACCGCGCCAACACAAGCTTCGTTAGAGGAGATTTTCTCTGCTTTAGTCGATCCATTATTGGATTTGAACGAGCTGCGCACCGAAGGGACGACAATTTTCCTACAATTGCTGGGTCGTGGTTACATTGAAAGCCAAGGCCACCTGCGTTGGTTTATCACCACCCATTATGGGCAGCATTTAGACACCTTTGTAAAAGCTGTTTCGGCCAGTGCACCGCATATTCCTCCTGCTGAAATGTTCTGGCGCTTACACTTTACCCTAGGCACGATTGTTTTCACTATGGCGTCAGCCGATGCACTCAATGATATTGCCGCGGCCGAATTTGGTGAGCATAACGACATCGAAGCCGTGATCCGTAAAGTGATCCCCTACATGGCCGCGGGCGTATCAGTCCCCGTGGCTTCTTAATAAAAGGTCTTGATTATGTTGACGATTATAATTATTGCCCTGATTGCGATTATTGCGCTGTTTGCAGTAAAAAGCCTTCGGATGCAATTTATCACCCAGCCTGTTTTTCACTTCTTTAAAAAAGTATTACCGCCATTATCCGATACCGAGCGCGAAGCGATGGAAGCGGGCGATGTGTGGTGGGAAGGCGAGTTATTCCGCGGTAATCCTAACTGGAATACCCTGCACAGCTACGGTAAACCTACTCTTACGGCTGAAGAGAAAGACTTTATCGATAATCAGGTGATGACCGCCCTGAAGATGATCGATGATTTCGACATTGTGCATAACCGTAAGGATTTGTCACCAGAGCTGTGGGACTACTTTAAGAAGGAAGGCTTCTTTGCGCTGATCATCCCGAAAAAGTTTGGTGGTCGAGCGTTTTCTGCCTACGCCAACTCAACGATTGTGAGTAAATTAGCCAGCCGCAGCGTGAGTGCTGCGGTTACTGTGATGGTGCCAAACTCATTAGGCCCTGGTGAGCTTTTGACTCACTATGGTACTAAAGAGCAAAAGGAGCGCTGGTTACCTGCATTAGCTAAGGGTGATGAGATCCCATGCTTTGCATTAACGGGCCCAGAAGCGGGCAGTGATGCGGGTGCTATCCCCGATGTGGGTATTGTTTGTCGTGGTGAGTTTAATGGCGAAGAAGTTTTAGGCCTTAAATTAACTTGGGACAAGCGTTATATCACCCTTGCACCTGTAGCAACCGTATTAGGTTTAGCCTTCCAGATGCGTGACCCTGATGGTCTGCTTGGCGATAAAAAGAATTTAGGCATTACCTGCGCCTTGATCCCTACCGATCACCCTGGTGTGGTGATTGGCCGTCGTCATAATCCACTCAACATGGCGTTTATGAACGGAACCACTAAGGGCGAAGAAGTCTTTATTCCGCTGGATTGGATCATCGGTGGTCCTGAGTTTGCGGGCAGAGGCTGGCGCATGCTGGTTGAATGTTTATCGGCGGGTCGTGGTATTTCTCTGCCTGCATTGGCTACGGCTTCTGGTCATATGGCGACCAAAACCACCACGGCTTACAGCTATGTGCGCCATCAATTTGGTATGGCGATTGGCAACTTTGAAGGTGTTCAGGAAGCGCTGGCGCGCATTATCGCAAATACCTATCAATTGGAAGCGGCGCGCCGTTTAACTACGACGGGTATCGATCTTAAAGTTAAACCTTCAGTAGTGACGGCGATTGCCAAATTCCACATGACTGAACTGGGCCGCGCGGTGATGAACGATGCGATGGATATTCAGTCGGGTAAGGGCATCCAATTAGGACCTAAAAACTACTTAGGTCACCCTTATATGTCGAATCCTATTTCGATCACTGTTGAAGGGGCGAACATTTTGACTCGTTCCTTGATGATCTTTGGTCAAGGTGCGACCCGTTGCCATCCTTATGTGTTGGCCGAAATGGAAGCCGCGGCGATGGAAAACGAGCACGATGCGCTCGAGCGTTTCGACTCGCTGTTAATGGGCCATATGGGTTACGCCACTCGTAACGCATTCAGTGCCATATTCAATGCTTTAACTGCCAGCCGTTTCGGTAGTGCGCCAGTGAGCGGCGAAACTAAGCAGTACTATAAAGATATGACACGTCTTTCATCGGCATTGGCCTTAATGACGGATATTTCGATGCTGATCATGGGCGGCGATTTGAAGCGTAAGGAAATGTTGTCGGCACGTATGGGTGATGTGTTAAGCCAACTGTACTTAGGGTCTGCCACCTTAAAACTGTTTGAAGACAATGGCCGGCAACAGGACGATTTACCCGCGGTGCGTTATGTGATGGCAAATCGCCTACATTTAGCGGCTAAAGCGCTCGAAGAAGTGATCCGTAACTTCCCGAACCGTCCATTTGCCTGGTTGCTACGTGCGCTGATTTTCCCAATCGGCAACCATTTCAACGCCCCGAGCGATAAAATGGCCACCGAATTGGTCTCTGGCATGCTAAAACCAAGTCCTGCCCGTGAACGCATTACTTTCCTATGCCCTGAGTTTGAAGGCGACGTGGGTGGTATTGCGGAGGTTGAACAGGCCTTTGTGGCGCAATATGCCTGTAAAGAGATTTACAAGAAGCTCAAGAAAGCACAACGCGCCGGTGAGTTACCAGCCAAAGTGCCTAACTTGGTGTTATTTGCTAAAGCGTTGGAGCAGGGCACTGTTACTGAAGATGAGCATCAAAAGCTGTTACATGCCGATAAGCTGCGCTTAGCGGCCATCAATGTGAATGATTTTGAAGCCTTATAATCTGCTTGGCTAGTACTACTGCGATCGTTTCTAGCCGTGACAAGAGATAAAAAAACCACCTCAATTGAGGTGGTTTTTGTTTTTAAGCTTGATGACTCTTAGCCTTTACGTCTAGCTAATGCCAATCAACAAAGATTAAGCAACGATCAATACTTTACAAGTGTTAGTGCCGCCGATAGTTTCCATCGCATCGCCCTTGGTCATTAATACCAAGTCGCCACTCTGTAGATAACCCGCAGTTGCTAATGATTCCAGCGCTTTTTGCGCTAACTCATCGGCAGGATAAATGGTTGAATCGAAGTAAATCGGTAACACACCACGGTACAGTGCCATCTTCGCCAGGGTTGTCTCATGACGTGATAAACCTAGGATTGGTAAAGATGAGCTGATTCGTGACATCAGTTTAGGTGTTGCGCCAGACTCGGTTAAGGCGATAATCGCTTTAACGCCTTCTAAGTGGTTAGCGGCATACATAGTGGAGAGTGCAATCGTTTCTTCAACTGAAGTGAAACGTGCATCTAATCTGTGCTTAGACACTTTCACGCTTGGGTGAGATTCGGCACCGATACACACATTCGCCATCGCCTTCACGGTTTCTTCTGGGAAGTCACCTGCTGCAGTTTCGGCAGACAGCATCACAGCGTCAGTACCATCGAGCACGGCGTTGGCCACGTCCATAACTTCTGCACGTGTTGGCATTGGGCTCGAAATCATTGACTCCATCATTTGAGTCGCAGTGATCACGATTTTATTCAGTTGACGAGAGCGAGCGATTAGCTTCTTCTGCACAGCAACCAGTGCTGCGTCACCAATCTCAACCCCTAAGTCACCACGGGCAACCATGACGACGTCAGAGGCTAAAATCACATCATCCATCGCTTCTTCGCTAGCAACAGCTTCGGCACGTTCTACTTTTGCTACGATCAAAGCATTGCTGCCAGCTTGTTGCGCTAAAGAACGGGCGTATTCCAGATCGGCGCCGCTACGTGGGAAAGACACGGCTAAGTAATCCACTTGGATCATCGCCGCAGTCAGAATGTCTGCCTTGTCTTTTTCAGTCAGAGCCGCTGCAGATAGACCACCACCTTGTTTGTTGATCCCTTTATTGTTTGATAGAGGGCCAGCAACGGTAACAGTCGTGTGCACTTTACGACCTTCAACGCGTTCAACTCGCAGTTGCACACGGCCGTCGTCGAGCATCAGGATATCGCCAACATTCACATCGTCTGGCAATTGCTTGTAGTCGATACCGACTTGATTCTCGTCGCCTTCGCCTTTACCTAACTCGGCATCCAGAATGTAGGCTTGGCCTAAGTTCAGTTGAACTTTCTTGTTGTCTTTAAAGGTTGATACACGGATCTTAGGACCTTGTAAGTCACCTAAAATAGCAACATGGACACCTAATTCTTTTGCAATTTCACGAGCTTGAGTCGCGCGTTTGAGATGATCTTCGGGGGAGCCGTGGGAGAAGTTTAGACGAACAACGTTTGCACCTGCCGCGATAATACGGCGTAAGTTATCGTCACGGTCAGTGGCGGGGCCCAGAGTGGTGACGATTTTGGTTCTGCGGAACATAAGATACTCCGTTAAAGTTAAAAAAATCTTGGGGCTATATTACCATGCAATTCCAAATTATGTAGTAAAGTTACAATCAAATTGATCTAAAGTTATGTTTCAAATTTGTGAGGTATCGCTGAAATTTGCTTTAAAAAAGGCTAGACGGACGATTTGCACTAGCCTTTTTTAAGATAGGAAGTGAATTACAGTATCGGATCTTTATTGATACGAGACTCTTTCAACACTTCTTTCACACGTTTTAAATTGTCACGGAAACGCGGGCCGCGGCGTAGGGTAAAACCAGTCGCCAATACATCTATAGTCACCAATTGCGCTAAACGCGAGGCCATTGGCAAATACATATCGGTATCTTCTGGCACTTCCATCGTCACGGGCAGTGTACATTCCATGGATAACGGTGAGTTACGAGCCGTAATACCAATTACAGCAGCGCCGTTTTCTCTCGCTAAACGCGCTATTTCAATCAATGACTTAGTGCGACCAGTATGGGAAATCAGCACCACAACATCGCCTTCATTGCTGTTAATACAGCTCATGCGTTGCATCAGAACATCGTCAAAACAGATGACAGGCACATTAAAACGGAAAAATTTATTCTGGGCATCATGGGCTACGGAGGCCGACGCGCCTAAACCAAAGAAGGAGATGGTTTTGGCTTGAGTCAGAATATCCACGGCTTTATTGATGGCAGTGACGTCTAAGCTTTGACGTGCTGTATCTAAGGAAGCCATTGAAGATTCGAAAATTTTTGTCGTGTAAGACTCAGGAGAGTCATCTTCTTCCACGTGGCGGCTCACATAAGGTGTACCGTTAGCGAGACTTTGCGCCAGATGTAACTTAAAATCAGGAAAGCCTTTAGTATCTAAGCGGCGACAGAAACGGTTCACAGTAGGTTCACTCACATCTGCCATCTTAGCTAGCGTGGCGATACTGGAATGAATTGCTGTTTGCGGAGAGGCTAAGATCACCTCTGCAACCTTGCGTTCTGACTTACTAAAATGGGTGAGGCTTTTTTGAACCTTTTCTAGGGTATTCATACGCGTACGTCCGCTAAATTGAGAATGTAATTTTATTTATTTTTGTTTAGTGCTGTTGATCTGTTTCAGGATCTCACTAATCGACACTGCTTAAGTAAGTTTTAAGTACATTTTTGAAATAAGAATTTACTATCATCAGTAATTTAAGCACAAAAAGCATATCAGATTTATGCCCTAGGTGCCTAGTTAGCTAGAATGTTAATATTGATAAAAATAGATGCATTTAACAAATTCTGTTGTTATATTACAACAAAAGTGTGGATTTCTTCATTGGCTTGAAGGGACACGACATACAAAGGAGAGCGTAACGCAATGGGCAAAACAACATCAGGCGCCAAAGCTTGTGACTTCGTACTCTTTGGTACTAAAGGCGACTTGGCACGACGCAAGTTGTTACCTTCTTTATACCAGCTAGATAAAGCTGAACTTCTGGATAAAAACACCAAAGTCATTGGGGTTGCCAAAGATGAGTTCAGTCAGGATGAATTTAGAGAACTCGTCATCCTTGCGTTAAAAACCTTCGTAAAAGAAGCCCTCTGTGAAGAGACTGTCCAACGCTTCTTGTCCCGCTGCCATTATGTCGGCACGAATTTCACCGAATCAGCAGGCTACAGCGCCTTCCATGAATTGCTCAAACCAGAAGAGCGCGTCATGGTCAGTTACTTTGCCACCCCTCCTGCGATTTTTGGCGATATCTGCCGCTGTTTACACGAACAAAATCTTATCCATAGCGATTCTCGCGTGGTACTCGAAAAGCCAATTGGCTCCGATCTCGCTTCTTCCCACGTGATTAACGACCAAGTTTCTGCCTACTTCAAAGAAAACCAAGTTTATCGTATCGACCATTACTTAGGTAAAGAGACAGTACAAAACCTGATTGCACTGCGTTTCGCTAACTCATTATTCGCATCTAAGTGGGACAACCGGACCATTGACCATGTCCAGATCACCGTTGCTGAAGAAGTGGGTATCGAAGGCCGTTGGGGTTACTTCGATAAAGCTGGTCAGATGCGCGACATGATCCAAAACCACTTACTGCAAGTGTTGACGCTGGTAGCCATGGATCCACCGGTTAACTTAGATGCCGACAGTATTCGCGATGAAAAAGTGAAAGTACTGAAGTCGCTGCGCCCAATCAATGCCGACAATGTGTATGAAAACACTGTCCGTGGTCAGTACAGTGCGGGCTTCCTCAAGGGCAGTCCAGTGCCAGGCTATTTAGAGGAAGAGGGCGCCAACCTTCAGTCCCACACCGAAACCTTTGTGGCACTGCGTGTCGATATCGACAACTGGCGCTGGGCGGGCGTGCCATTTTATCTGCGTAGCGGTAAACGCATGCCGTTCAAGAGCTCTGAAATTGTGGTGTATTTTAAGAACCCACCCCACAACTTGTATCGCTCAAGCTACCGTAACTTGCCACCTAACAAGTTAACCATCCGTCTGCAACCACACGAAGGGGTTGAGATCCAGATGATGAACAAGGTGCCGGGGCTAGAACAGAAGCAACGTTTACAAACCACCAAACTCGACTTGAGTTTCTCGGATACCTTTAAAAACGAGCGTATTGCCGATGCTTACGAGCGTCTGTTGCTCGAAGCCATGCTCGGTAACCAAGCGCTGTTCGTTCGCCGCGACGAAGTGGAACAAGCTTGGACTTGGGTGGATGGCATTATCCAATCATGGGAACAAAGTAACGAGAAACCGAAACCTTATCCTGCGGGCACCTGGGGACCTGTAGCGTCGGTCGCGCTGATCACCAAAGACGGCCGTTCGTGGGATGAATAGGGGGCTTCGATGATTAAAGAAACCGTATTTAAATCCTTTGATACACCCGCAGCACTTGAGCAACAGTTGGCGAATAAGATCGCCAGCCAGTTGCAAGAGGCCGTGGATGCCCGTGGTAAGGCAAGCTTAGTCGTCTCCGGCGGCTCAACACCACTGAAACTGTTTGAACTCCTCAGCATGAAATCCATCGATTGGAGTGATGTTTATGTCACGCTCGCCGATGAGCGCTGGGTAGATGTGGAAGACAGTGCATCGAACGAGCGTTTAGTGCGTGAACATTTACTGCAAAACCGTGCGGCCAATGCCAAGTTCCGCGGATTGAAGAATATGTTTTCCACCGCCGAAGCGGGCGCCGATATGACCGCCGAGTCGCTGTCTAATTTCCCGCGTCCCTTCGATGTGGTGGTGCTCGGTATGGGCAATGATGGCCACACTTGCTCATGGTTCCCTTGCAGCGCCGAACTAAATGATGCCTTGAGCACTCAAGCCCTGTGTGTGGCAACCAATCCCACCACGGCGCCCCACGGCCGGATCACATTATCTAAGAATGCGATCCTCAATAGCAGACAGATTTATCTGCATTTGGTCGGGGAACAGAAATTATCCGTATATCGTCAAGCCTTAGAAAATGATGATGTTAATGCTATGCCCATCAGAGCCGTGTTAGCGCAGCGTAAAACGCCCGTTGACGTGTTCTGGAGCGCTTAAGGAGTCACTCTCATGCACTCAGTCGTTCAATCTGTTACCGACAGAATTATTGCCCGTAGCAAAGCATCTCGTGAAGCGTATTTAGCCGCGTTAAATGATGCTCGTAACCATGGTGTACACCGTAGCTCGTTAAGCTGCGGTAACTTAGCCCACGGTTTTGCTGCTTGTAATCCAGATGACAAAAATTCATTGCGTCAACTGACTAAAGCCAACATCGGGATTATTACCGCATTCAACGACATGTTGTCTGCGCACCAACCCTATGAAACCTATCCTGATCTGCTGAAAAAAGCCTGTCAGGAAGTGGGTAGCGTTGCACAGGTCGCCGGTGGTGTACCTGCGATGTGTGACGGTGTTACTCAAGGTCAACCCGGGATGGAACTGAGCCTACTGAGTCGTGAAGTGATTGCCATGGCGACGGCGGTGGGCTTATCCCACAATATGTTTGATGGTGCCTTATTACTGGGTATTTGCGACAAAATCGTGCCGGGGCTATTAATTGGCGCCTTAAGTTTTGGCCATTTACCTATGCTGTTTGTGCCCGCCGGCCCAATGAAGTCGGGTATTCCCAACAAGGAAAAAGCCCGTATTCGCCAGCAATTTGCCCAAGGTAAAGTCGATAGAGCGCAGCTGCTTGAGGCCGAAGCGCAGTCTTACCACAGCGCTGGCACTTGTACTTTCTACGGTACGGCGAACTCGAACCAGCTGATGCTCGAAGTCATGGGGCTGCAATTACCGGGTTCATCCTTCGTGAATCCAGACGATCCACTGCGCGAAGCCCTGAATAAAATGGCGGCCAAGCAAGTATGTCGCTTAACCGAACTGGGCACTCAATACAGCCCAATCGGTGAAGTCGTTAACGAAAAATCCGTGGTGAACGGCATAGTGGCGCTGCTGGCAACAGGTGGCTCAACTAACTTGACCATGCACATTGTGGCGGCGGCGCGTGCGGCCGGCATTATTGTGAACTGGGATGATTTTTCTGAATTATCTGACGCGGTTCCTTTGTTGGCCCGTGTTTATCCAAACGGTCATGCCGACATTAACCACTTCCATGCCGCAGGTGGTATGGCTTTCCTTATCAAGGAATTACTCGATGCAGGCTTACTGCACGAGGATGTCAATACAGTTGCCGGTTTTGGTCTACGTCGCTACACCCAAGAGCCAAAATTACTAGATGGCGAGCTGCGTTGGGTCGAAGGTCCAACCGTCAGCTTAGATACCGAAGTGTTAACCTCTGTGGCTACGCCTTTCCAAAACAATGGTGGCTTAAAACTGCTTAAAGGTAACTTGGGCCGCGCTGTGATTAAAGTGTCAGCCGTGCAAGAAAAGCATCGTGTAGTTGAAGCGCCAGCCGTGGTGATTGACGATCAAAATAAACTCGACGCGCTGTTTAAATCCGGCGCGTTAGACCGAGATTGTGTGGTGGTAGTAAAAGGCCAAGGGCCGAAAGCCAACGGTATGCCAGAGCTACACAAGTTAACCCCGCTGTTAGGCTCTTTGCAGGATAAAGGCTTTAAAGTGGCACTGATGACCGACGGTCGTATGTCGGGCGCATCGGGCAAAGTGCCTGCAGCGATTCACTTAACGCCTGAGGCTATCGATGGCGGGCTAATTGCCAAAGTGCAAGATGGCGATCTTATTCGTGTCGACGCGCTAACGGGGGAGCTGAGCTTATTAGTCTCTGATGCCGAACTTGCCGTGAGAACCGCTGCTGAAATCGATTTACGCCACTCACGCTATGGAATGGGCCGTGAGTTGTTTGGGGCACTGCGTTCAAACTTAAGCAGTCCAGAAACCGGTGCGCGCAGTACCAGCGCCATTGACGAACTTTATTAATACAAAGGAAGAATACCGCAATGCTTGAGAATAACTGGTCATTACAACCACAAGATATTTTTAAACGCAGCCCTATTGTTCCTGTTATGGTCATTAACAAGATTGAACATGCGGTGCCGTTAGCAAAAGCCTTAGTCGCTGGCGGGATCAGCGTTTTGGAAGTGACATTACGTACTCCATGCGCCCTTGAAGCTATCACTAAGATCGCACAAGAAGTGCCTGAGGCGCTTGTTGGTGCGGGCACCATTTTAAATGAAGCCCAGCTCGATCAAGCGATTGCCGCCGGTGCGCAATTTATTATCACCCCAGGTGCGACGGTCGAACTGCTTAAAGCCGGTATGCAAGGCCCTGTGCCTTTGATCCCTGGCGTTGCCAGCATCTCCGAAGTGATGACAGGCATGGCGCTTGGTTACACTCACTTTAAATTCTTCCCAGCGGAAGCCTCGGGCGGTGTGGATGCGCTAAAAGCATTCTCAGGCCCATTAGCGGATATCCGTTTCTGCCCAACGGGTGGTATTACGCCAAGCAGCTATAAAGATTATTTAGCGCTGAAGAATGTGGATTGTATCGGCGGCAGCTGGATTGCCCCAACCGATGCGATGGAGCAGGGCGATTGGGCGCGCATCACTCAACTATGTAAAGATGCGATTGGCGGACTCTAAGCCGTTTAAACGCAGAAAACGCACTGATAATAAAAAACCACCTTGCGGTGGTTTTTTATTATCAGTTCAGTATTACATCTCTTTGCTGAGTTCCACGTTCGAGCCGGCCTTGGGGCTAAATAACTGCTGGTACAGTCGTCCGGCAAATTCGTCCGTCATACCAGAAATATAATCCGCCAATACTCTATGGCTGTTTTGGCCTTGCTGCTCGCTGGTGCGCCAACGTTCTTGGGTATTAAGTGGTAATAACCGCTCAGGATCCGAGGCGAACGCTTCGAAGAGTCCCATCACTATCTGTTGGCCCTTGTATTCCAGCATTTGGATCTCGGGTTTACGGATAACGTATTTAAACACTAACTGCTTTAGCACATTGAGCGCATTAGCAAATTCGGGTTCGAGGCTGGCATTAAACCGCAGCAACGGTTCCTCGAAAGCCGGATCGTCGTTGATGATAATGGCGGTGACAAAACCATTCACTAAGGTGCCGATGGCATCTTTTCGTAGATGATGTTCATGGGAGAAGAGTTTAGTGCCAATATCGGCAAGCTCTTGGCGGATCCAAGGATCGCCACTGTGCTTAAGTGTTGGCGCCACATCCTGTTGCCATTGTGAGGCGGTCACTATGCCCATGACAATCGCATCTTCAAGATCGTGCACCGCGTAGGCGATGTCATCTGCCAGCTCCATAATCGAGCAATCGAAGGATTTAAACTGAGTGCGTAGATGGGGATAGTTTGGCTGCTGGCTCGGTTGAACGGAGGTAAAGCGCGCTCTGTCGGCAACGGATAACGGTTCCAGTACCCAATCGAAAATGTCGTTATCATCGTCGAATATGCCTTTAACAGGCGGCCATTGTGACGGTTTAAGCTGTCTGTGATTGGTGATTTCAGGATGTGATCCCGGCACAAACAGCAGTGATTGCGGTGCGGGATATTTTAAAATGCCGAGCATAGTACGGCGGCACAGATTCATCCCAAAGGCCTCTGTATAGGGCTCGAGTTTCGAGAGGATGCGAAAGGTCTGGCCATTGCCTTCAAAGCCGCCGTGGTGGCGCATCATATAGTTGAGCGCGACTTCACCGCCGTGGCCAAAGGGCGGATGACCAATATCATGGGCAAGACAGAGTGATTCGAGTAGGCTCATCGAGCCTAATAAGGGCTTATGCTCGGGATACTTACGGCTCAGCTGTGCCGCGATGCCCGTGCCGATTTGAGACACTTCGAGTGAATGGGTTAAGCGCGTGCGATAGAAATCATTCATGCCCACCCCAAGCACTTGGGTTTTGGCCTGTAGGCGGCGAAAGGCGGCGGAGTGGAGGATCCTTGCCCTGTCCCTTTGGAAAGGGCTTCGATGATCATTACGTCGTTGTTTATCTTCGCCATGGCGGCGTTCTTGCCAAACACTTGAGCTCATATGCATTCCTAGCGAGAGTGATACATCACAACATCTTGTTAATTTCGTCTAAATTCAAGGTGAAACTTGGCACAAAGCAATCCATAAAATATTTCACCGCCGGATCGGGATTGGCCGCCAACATGGCTTCGAGGCGTTTGCGCGCGGTATTAAATTCGGTATTGCCGGCGCGATTTTCCTCTAGACACTTAAGGTAAGCGCACAGGGTATCGGCGGATTTGACTATGGCTTTGTAAATCGGATCGGCGTAATCGCTGATAAATAAGCTGCGATAATCCTCTTTAAACTCATCGGGCACCATATCGAGCATGCGCTGCTCGGCAATGGCCTCAATCTTCTTATACTCGGCTTCGATTTCTTTATTAAAGTACTTTACCGGGGTCGGCAAGTCGCCAGTCAAAATCTCACTGGCATCGTGGAAAATCGCTAAACTCGTCGCCTGATGGGCATCGAGCGAGGTGCCAAATTTCTTATTACTGATAATAACGAGGGCATGGGCCACCATGGCAACTTGCAGTGAATGCTCTTGAACATTTTCGGTGCGCACGTTGTACATTAAGGGCCAGCGCTGGATAAGTTTCATTCGGGCGAGGTGGGCAAATAAATGACTCATAATGCTCCTTTATATGAATGCCGGACCGCACAACAGTAACTCGAGATAAATCGGCGAAATTGCGGCTTAAAAATACGGCTTAAAAAGTACGGCGATGAAACTTTAGCCTAACACAGGCAAGGGGATAAGTGAGTGGCATGATTGAAGAGATTTTACGCACTGCAAAAAATAAAGCGACCCAGAGGATCGCTTTAGTCGATAGTTAACTTAATGCCCGATTCGGCGATGAGCACAATGCACTATTGCTTGTAGGTCTCGAGGAAATTACCAAATTCTGTCAATGCCTTAGTCAAATCTTCCTTATAGGGTAAAAACACCACTCTTAAGTGATCCGGCTCTGGCCAGTTAAAGGCGCTGCCGTGCACCAAGAGGATTTTTTTATCCCTGAGCAAATCGAGTACTAAGCGTTCATCATCCCTGAGATTGAACTTCTTCATGTCCAGTTTGGGGAAGGCATACAGCGCGCCCTTGGGCTTTTTCACGCTGACACCTGGGATTTGGTTCAATAACTCATAGCAGGTATCGCGCTGCACGGTTAAGCGGCCGCTAGGTAAAATCAGCTCATTAATGCTTTGGTAACCTCCGAGCGCCGTTTGAATCGCATGTTGATTCGGCACGTTGGCACACAGACGCATCGAGGAGAGCATCTCTAAACCTTCGATATAGCTCTTGGCGGCTTTTAGATTGCCAGACAACATCATCCAACCGACACGAAAGCCCGCCGCGCGGTACGCTTTTGAGAGACCATTAAAGGTCACGGTTAAGATATCATCTGAGAGGCTCGCGGCCGGAATATGTTTAGCTTCGTCGTATAAAATCTTATCGTAGATTTCGTCGGCAAACAGGATCAGGTTGTGCTCGCGGCAGAGCTCAATCACTTCTAGTAATAATGCTTTACTGTAAACGGCGCCCGTTGGGTTGTTTGGGTTAATCAATACAATACCACGGGTACGGGGCGAAATTTTGCTCTTAATATCATCAAGATCTGGGAACCAATCCGCCTCTTCATCGCAGCGATAATGTACCGCTTTACCGCCGGCTAAATTGGCTGCTGCGGTCCACAGTGGATAATCGGGTGAGGGGATCAGCACTTCATCATCGGTGTTTAATAAGCCCTGCATGGCCATCATAATCAGCTCTGACACGCCATTACCGATATAGATGTCTTCGATATCGACGCCATGAATGCCCTGCGCTTGATAATGCTGCACAATCGCCTTGCGGGCAGAGAATAATCCTTTTGACTCACAGTAGCCTTGGGCACTGGGGAGATTGAGGATCACATCGCGCACAATTTCTTCCGGCGCTTCAAAACCGAAGGGGGCGGGGTTACCAATGTTGAGTTTGAGGATACGGTGTCCCTCGTCCTCTAAACGTCTGGCTTCCTTGTGCACTGGGCCGCGGATGTCGTAGCAAACAGTATCCAACTTGTTGGACTTGATGATAGGGCGCATTTACACCTCGAAACATGCAGTTAATTTAGGCTTAAGTTTGTGCACCATAACGAAATTATCTGGCTTAAGGAAGGGGGCTTGAGCACAAATAACAAGTTTTTTTCATCAAACTCGCTAGTTAAATATGCTTTAACTAAGCTTTAAATAAATTAAAACAAGTTTTAAATGCTGAATATCTTCAAATTATCAAACTAATGGACTGTTGGTTTTGATGGGGTCAGCCTTTGCGACTATCAAGCGGCTTGCTTAAGCTTCTACTCGCTTTTTAGAAACTCGAAAATCGACTCACGGGTTAAATGTTAATAAAATTGTTAATCAGTTTTTGCTTAACCGCTGATCTACTGGCGGTGATTTGAGTTAATGCGGTTTTATCGGGCGTTCAGCGATTTTTTGATATTTAGGCAGATTAACTGAATGCTTATTAAGCATTTAAGGTCAAATAAAGATTTCGTTGTACGTGATTAAAATTTTTTAAAATCAAATATATATATCATGACTTATTTCAGTATTAAAAATTATTTATGGTTAGCATAAATTTATAGTTGACTCGCTATTCGATGCGCTTTATTTTCTGCGCGATGTTTTTGGCAAGGCACCTAAGATAACAAGCTTTTAGCAGGTAATATCGGCGGAGTTAGTCATCATGAAGCAGCAATATTGGCGTCCGTTATCGAGGTGATTTCAGGCGCTGTTCTAAAAACTTTTGCCTTTTAGGCGACTTATTTAGAGGACCTAAGTGCATGTCTGAACCGACAGCGTTAAGTCTTATTCCACCTTTGGTGGTATTGGTGTTGGCCATTTGGTTACGCCGCCCCATTCTTTCTCTGATCATTGGTGCGGTAACTGGGTTTCTGTTACTCGATCCGTCGCAAGTCTTAAATAATTTCGCCAGTACTTCATTAAAAGTCATGGCCGATGAAACCATAGGTTGGTTGATTTTAGTCTGTGGTTGTTTTGGTGCGTTAATTGCCCTGTTAGTGCGTACTGGTGGTGCACTGGCGTTTGGTCGAAATGCGCTGAAATTTGCTAAAGGGCCTAAATCCTCCCTGTTTATGACCTTTATTCTCGGGATTGTGATTTTTATCGATGACTATCTGAACGCGTTAACCGTGGGTGAAACCATGAAGCGTGTGACCGATAAGTTTAAAGTGTCCCGTGAAATGCTGGCCTATGTGGTTGACTCTACCGCAGCTCCAGTGTGCGTGCTCGTGCCATTATCCACCTGGGCGGTATTCTTTGGTGGCTTGCTGGTCGATAACGGTGTAGCGGCAGAAGGTCAGGGCATTAGCGTGTATATGCAGGCGATTCCCTACATGCTTTACGCTTGGTTAGCCGTAGCCATGGTGTTACTGGTGGTGTTAGGTGTTGTGCCTGCCATTGGTCCGATGAAAAAAGCCCAGCTGCGCGCAGCCCAAGGTGAACCAGCAGAAGCACAGGTCGATTTAGACCAAGTGCAAACCTCTGATGAATACGCGATTGCTGCGATTGAAGAAGAGTTTAAGCATGCTGACAATCAGGGCAAACTGCACAACTTCTTAGTGCCTATTCTGCTACTGGTTGCCTTTACCGTTTATTTTGATATCGACGTCTGGAAGGGTTTGTTAGCGACATTAGTTATCACGCTGCCTTACTATGCAGTGCAACGCTTAATGCCACTGTCAGAGATGATGGACCAGATGATCGATGGTTTTAAGAGCATGTTGCCCGCCATTGGTACCGTGATCGCCGCATTCGTGTTTAAAGATGTGTGTGATGCACTGCTGCTGCCACAATATGTGATTGAATCATTGAGCCCCTTTATGACGCCTAAGATGTTGCCAGCTGTGGTATTCCTCTCTATGGCGATCTTGGCCTTTGCGACAGGTTCAAGCTGGGGTATTTTTGCGGTGACAATCCCCATCGTGATGCCACTGGCGCAATCGGTTGGTGCGGATATTCCACTGGTGATTGGGGCGTTGTTATCGGCATCATCATTTGGTAGCCAAGCGTGTTTCTATTCAGATTCGACCGTATTGGCTGCACAAGGCTCTGGGTGTAACTTAGTGAGCCATGCGGTGACTCAGTTACCCTATGCGTTAATTGCCGCTGTGATTGCGTTCTTTGGCTTTATCTTGATTGCCTAAGCCGCGATATCGTAAATATAAAAAAACCAGCTAAGGCTGGTTTTTTTATGGCTCGCGTATATTGCTTACGTTAACTATTGGCACTTGTTGCTCGCGCTGATTGCCGTGCTGTTTGGCACGACGCTGAAACAAACGCTTCGCTGCTTAACCTCGATATCCAATTCCCATGATAACTATCCGCTGCACATCAAATTCGAGGCAATAAAAAAGCCAGTGCAGGCACTGGCTTTTTTATCTGGGACTGAGAAGGGCGATTATACGCGCTTCTTGAATTCACCAGTACGAGTGTCGATTTCAATCTTGTCGCCAACTTTAACGAAGTCAGCCACGCTGATTGTACCGCCGCCAGTGATAGTTGCTGGCTTCATCACTTTACCTGAAGTATCGCCACGAGCAGATGGCTCAGTGTAAGTCACTTCACGTACGATAGTGGTTGGCATTTCAACAGAAATAGCTTTGCCTTCGTAGAAAGTCACTTGGCAAGTTTCTTCCATACCGTCAACGATGTAAGCCGCAGCGTCACCTAAGTTTTCAGCTTCTACGTCGTATTGGTTGTATTCTGCATCCATGAACACGTACATAGGATCAGCAAAGTAAGAATAAGTACAATCCAGACGATCTAAGATGATATCGTCAATCTTATCTTCACCTTTGAAAGTGGTTTCAGTACCAGAGTTAAGCAGTAAGTTTTTCAGCTTTAACTTAACGATGGCAGCGTTACGGCCAGAACGAGTTGTTTCTGTTTTCTGTACAACCCATGGGCTGCCTTCAAACATGATCACGTTACCAGGACGGACTTCATGAGCAGTTTTCATTACACAATTTCCTATATGTCGATTTTCTATTTCAGCGCAGCATCTTAGCTTTTTTTGACGAATTGGACTAGCCGAGTCGCAAGATCTGCAGCATTTATTGCGTCAATTGGCCAATCTTTAGCATGTTGCAAGAGTGGCAAACTGACAGGATTTAGGTTTTGCCAGTGAGTTTTCACGGCAGATTGCTCGCCTTGGTTAAATGCAACATTCAATTTAGACCAAGTGTCGGCAATATCAGGGGGCAGATTATCGCAGTAAAGTTGGATAAAAGCTCCTAATTTTATTAGATGATAATCATCTTCTTGCGGATAAATATGCCAAATAAAGGGTTTAGCGGCCCATTGCGCCCTCAGGAAGCTGTCTTCACCGCGGACAATGTTAAAGTCGCTGCTCCACAACAGGCGATCAAACCCTTGCTGGTCTGTCATCGGCAAGATATGCAGGGTCAAATCACCGAGCTTGATTTGCTGTCCGGGGCTGAGCGCCTCAATCTTGCTGGGCAATAAGTGTTGTAAGCTGTTTAAGCTGCGTCCCTTGGGAATGAGTGCATGGATTTTGGCATCGCTTGTTGCACTGGCTTGCCAGAGCTCACATAACGCCGGTAGAGACTCGGTCTCATAGCTAAATACGCTGTAGACAGTATCTTGCGCCTGAATATCCTTAAGGCCAAGGCGCTCAAATAATTGCAATTTATTGGCGCTATCCCGTTGCCATGCATCACGTTCGGCAAATAGCTCGCGCTCACAGATAAGTCCACCTGTTTTGGACGTAAAGCCAGGGAAAAAGAAATACTTCTTAATGCCGCTTGCCTGCATCGACGGTAACCCATGGCAGCCATCGACCCAGTCTTCGGCACTTAAATATTCTAAATTCAGCCAGACGGGCACCGCTGGCGGTGTTGTGCTGTGCAGCGCGATGAGTTGTTGCTTGACCTCATCAGGCAGTTCACAGGCAAAGGCTTCAATTAACACCGCGCCGGGCACAAATGCCACGGGCAGTGGACTTGTCCAATGATTGATAGTTACACCATTAAACACTTGGCTACTAAGTTTGGGGTCAAGGCTCGGTAAGATATGCGAAAAGCTGTGTAAGTCATCGACCCAGAGTGTAATGGGGAGCTGATATTCATTGACCAGCTGTTTGGCTAAGCGCCAAGTAACGCCGATATCGCCGTAGTTATCGACAACACAGCAAAAGATATCCCAGTGGGCTGCGCGAATGTCTGTCATAAATGGAATGGCTCCGCGTTCACAATGTTAGGGACGAAAATCCCCCATAAAAAAAGCGGCGTTTAGGCCGCTTTTGATCCATCGTTAACGAATTAACGATAGCGCGAATTAGTCTTCAAACTCGGCTAAGCACATTTCTTCGTAGATTTGCTTCACCCAAGCATCGACACGCTCTTCAGTCAGTTCAGGTTGACGGTCTTCGTCAATCCCTAAACCGATGAAGTGGTCATCATCGACTAAGCCTTTTGAAGCTTCGAAGTTGTAAGTCGCTGTTGGCCAGTGACCGATGATGATACCGCCACGGGCTTGAACAATATCGCCCACCATGCCCATAGCATCGAGGAAGTATTCTGCGTAGTCTTCTTGGTCACCACAACCGAAGATAGCAACCAGTTTGTCGGTAAAATCAATCTGTTCTAATTCAGGGAAAAAGTCATCCCAGTCGCACTGTGCTTCACCGTAATACCAGGTTGGGATGCCGAACAGCAGCAGGTCGTATTCTGCGATCTGTTCTTTGGTGCTCTTGGCGATATCTTTCACCTCAACCATTTTCTTACCCAGTTTCTTCTGGATCATCTTGGCGACAGCTTCGGTGTTGCCTGTGTCGCTACCGAAAAAAAGACCTACAGTTGCCATTGTCTATCCTTTATGTCTAGTTCACTTATACGTTAATCTTGCTGCTATCGATTGCTCAGCATTCTATTTTTTGCTGAAGAATTAATTCGATTAACTGGCTTCGGCTGATGTTACTGGCCAATGCCTGCTCATTCAAGGCGTCATATAAATCTTGTGACACCTTTAACTCTATTCGCTTTAATCCTTTGGCTTTATCCCGCTGGATCTGGTTGCGCTTATTGACCTTAAGTTGCTGGCTACGGGACAAAGGATTGCTACGTGGGCGGCCCCGGCGCTTTTCATTGGCAAAAAGGTCAATGGTAGTTCTATCTGTTGCTTCTTTTGCCATGTTCTTATTGTTTAACCGATGCCTGAACCTTCCCAAGACATCTGGATAATACCTTTTGCAATAAACCCGGCGCAGCCGAGAAATAACACTAACCACACAATAAATCGACCAAATTTCGGCACATTACCTTGTTTAAGCACATCGTGGATGGCCATGCCGATAAAGAAAAATATCGCGGCAAAAAACAGGTTCAGGCCGATGGTTTCAATTTGTTCCATGTACTGAGATAACATACTTTCTTAGTCCTCTAGAGTCTTCTAAGGCTAAAAGAGGCGCGAATATATCACATCAGCAGGGTGTCGGCTATATGATTTAGGTCGAGAATCATTGTCATTTACACTGAGTGTTTGTCAATAAATTCAGACACAATACGATTGAACACCGCCGGTTTTTGGGCATGTAGCCAATGGCCACAACCTTCTAATGTTTTGGCCTGCGCCGCTGGAAATTGGCGCATGATCTCATCGCGATGCTCGGCGGTCACATAATTGGAGTCGCCACCCCGGATAAAAAGGCTCGGTCCGTTAAAGACTTGCTGTGTTTCGTACTTTTGATTAGGCCAACCAATGATGTTGGGATAGCAGCTTTTTAAGCCAGTGAGGTTCATCTTCCAACGAAAGCCTGTGTCGGTGCGCTGGAGGTTTTTAAGTAAAAACTGCGCGGTCGGCTCATCGATGCCACCCGCTAATAAATGCGCTAACGCGAAGCGGCGGTCGGTGTGGCCTTCGAGTGGCAAACTTTCGAGTGCGGCAAATACCGCATCATGGCGCGGTTTGTAAGCAACAGGGGCAATATCGGCGGCCACCAGGCTGATGATGCGTTCTGGGTAGGCAAGGGCGGTTGCCATGGCGATTTTACCGCCCATGGAGTGGCCAACAATATGCACGCGCTCAAGCGCCAGTTCATCTAACAATGCCGCCATTGCCTTGGCTAAACTTGGGTAATCCATCGTTTGCCAATGTTCACTCAAACCGTGATTAGGCACATCGACACGAATAACCTGATGATTTGCTTCGAGGACTTGTCCTAGCCCCTTAAGATTATCTAAATTGCCAAAGAGTCCGTGGATAAGGAGGACTGCTTCTCCTTGACCTGTGGATGCAAAATTCATGAAGTCGCCTGTGCTGTGGTACATAAAGTGCTGCGGATTGTGCCCCTAATGGGTTAAGTTTGACAAGTCTTGAGGCGATTTTGAGTCACAGTGCGCCGAACTTGCTGGCTTTTTCAGCGATTAGCGCGCTTGTGCTAATTTGATGTGCGATTTCACGCATTTTTAGATTAATGATGCTTTATCAGATTGATAGAGATAGATACACTGGGGCAACGATCGCACAGATCCTTTGCGAGGATCGCCTGTGGTGCACTTTTTCGGTTAAGCCTATCGAATAACAAAGGATAATAAGGTTATGAAATACATCGAAGTGGATGAAGAGCTCTATCGTCATATTGCCAGCAAAACGGAACGTATTGGTGAGAGCGCCTCTGACATTCTCCGTCGATTACTCGGCCTGTCCGTCGATGCGGTTGAACAAACGCAGCCACAGGCCATTAGCCAACCGAGTTTAGAGGCGGCGACGCCTGAGCCACAGGTCGCGCCTCAGGTCGAAACCTTAGTCTCAGCGACCGATTTCAATCAATTGGTGGATGAGCATAAGTTAGCACAGCAAAAAGGCGCAGTGGGTCGCTTCTTGTTTTTGCTCGAGAGTTTATATCAACAGAGCCAAGCGCAATTCTCGCAAATTTTACAGATCCAAGGTCGCGATCGACTCTATTTTGCGCGCTCACGGGAAGAGTTACTCAAGGCCAGTGCTACCGCAAACCCGAAGGAAATCGGTAACACTGGATTTTGGGTCACGACCAACAATAACACCGCCAAAAAACGGGCGATTTTAGTCGAAGCCTTAGTGCAATTTGGCTGCGATACCGAAATCGCCAACGGCATTGCCGAACGCGTATAACGCCTTTATCGACGCCGCAATGATGCGGCGTTTCCATTTAATTAACCGATTTTCCAGTAGGAGAGGATCAGGTGGCAATACATCAACGGGCAGGACAAACCGCGAGTCAGACGGATCTGGTGAATATTCCAAAGCTGATGAGCCATTATTACAGCATCAAACCTAATGTGGATGCTGCCGAGCAACGTGTGACGTTCGGGACCTCGGGTCACCGCGGAACTGCGTTTCAAGCAAGTTTTAACCAAGACCATATTTGGGCGATTACCCAGGCCGTGGTGGATTATCGCCAATCGGTGAATATCGACGGGCCGCTATTTTTAGGTATCGATACCCACGCCTTATCTTATGCGGCCTACGTGTCGGCGATTGAAGTGTTAGCGGCCAATAAGGTGACTGTTAATATTCAGCAAAATGATGGCTTTACTCCCACGCCTGTGGTGTCCCATGCCATTATTTGCGCCAATCGTGAAGCGGCGCTGAGTGGTGCCGCGTTAAGCGATGGTTTGATTATTACCCCATCCCATAATCCGCCGCAGGATGGTGGCATCAAGTACAATCCTCCCCATGGCGGCCCGGCCGAAGGCAATATCACCGCCTGGATTGAGTCCCGCGCCAATGATTACTTGCGCGCAGGGCTGAAGGGCGTTAATAAGCTGGCTTATGCCGACGCGTTAACCTCGGGCTATGTGCATGCCATCGATTTGATTACCCCCTATGTGGCGGATTTAGTCAATGTGGTTGATATGCACGCTATCGCCAAGGCTAAGCTGAAATTGGGCGTTGACCCATTAGGCGGCTCGGGTATTCATTATTGGGCGCCGATTGCCAAGCATTATGGTATCGATATCACCTTAGTGAACGATAAGGTCGACCCAAGTTTTAGTTTTATGTCGCTGGATAAAGACGGCAAGATCCGCATGGATTGCTCTTCGCCCTATGCGATGGCAGGCCTACTGGCCCACAAAGAATCCTTCGATTTATGTGTCGGTAACGATCCTGACTACGACAGACACGGTATCGTGTGTCCGGGCACGGGGCTGATGGATCCCAACCACTATTTAGCAGTTGCGATTGATTATCTGCTGACCCACAGACCTGAATGGAGCGAGCAGTTAGCCATCGGCAAGACGCTGGTATCGAGTGCGCTTATCGATAAAATCTGTGCCTTTCATGGCAAAAAATTACTCGAAGTCCCCGTTGGCTTTAAGTGGTTCGTCGATGGGTTAGCCGAGGCAACTATTGCCTTTGGTGGTGAGGAGAGTGCGGGCGCCGCGTTCCTGCGCCGTGATGGCACGACTTGGTGTACCGACAAGGACGGTTTTATTCTGGTGCTGCTTGCGGCCGAAATGCTTGCGGTTACTGGCAAGACGCCGGGGCAACGTCATCAAGAATTAGTGGCGCAGTTCGGTCAAAGTTTCTACAAGCGTATCGACAGCCCGATTAGCCTCGAGAACAAAGCCAAATTTGCCAAGCTCAATGCTGAGACCTTAAACGCCACTCTGCTGGCGGGTGAGAAGATTGATGCCGTATTAACCCACGCCCCAGGTAACAATGCCTCGATTGGTGGCATCAAAGTGACTACGGCCAATGGTTGGTTTGCGGCGCGGCCGTCGGGCACTGAGGCGTTATTTAAGATTTACGGTGAGAGCTTTATCAGTGAGCAACATCTTGCCGATATTATTAAGGATGCACAGGCCTTGATTGATAAGGCGCTTAGCGCCTGATCTAACGTTTAAGCATTCTTTACAGATAAAAAAACGCACTCATGGAAATCCTATGAGTGCGTTTTTATTTGCAGCGATGAGCGGCAGAAGCCACTCACTCGGATGCTAACAGGTTATGATCAGTACTCGAGATGGCAACTTGGTAAGTTGTTCTTATCGATATAGTTTTGATGATATTCCTCGGCCACATGGAATTGCTGCAAAGGCACGATTTCAGTCACGATGTGGCGTAATCCCCAACGTCCCGAGCGAGCAAAGGCCAGTTTAGAGGCTTCAGCCGTCGCTTTTTGCTCACGGTCGTGGAAGAAAATGGTACTGCGATACTGAGTGCCAATATCGCCACCTTGCATGTTGAGCGTGGTTGGGTTGTGGTTCTTCCAAAACACATCCAGTAACTCATCGTAGCTGACAATCGCTGGGTCAAATTCCACTTGTACGACTTCGGCATGGCCTGTCTTGCCTTTTTTGACTTCCTCATAGGTGGTCGCTTCGTTATTGCCACCCATATAGCCACAGGTCGCGTTGGTCACGCCGTTGACTTGTCTAAAGAAATACTCCACGCCCCAAAAACAGCCGGCACCGAAAGTTGCTAACGCCATGATAAATCCTGATAGAAGTCTAGATGGCTAAGGATTGTGATAAAACTCATGCCTAAAAGCAAGTGTGTCGACAAAATTAATCCTATGTCGGCCAAATGTGGCTAAGATGCTGTGGTTTTGCCGTGAAATGCGCTTGTTTGACCAGAATGACAGAGTAACGGCCCAAAAACTTGTGTTAGTATGGATGCGCTTTTTAAGGCGGGTAGCGATAAGTGCAATGAAACAGGCAGTTATTGCCATAAATCCAGCCTTTAACACGCTATTATAAGGAGAATTCTGTGTTACAAGCTCTGTTAGATTCGAAGGATTTTCTCGCGCTGACCCTCGCCAATCCGCAAACCCTCGGTGATGAGTTTAGTTTCACCTTAGGGGAACATACTCGAGTCGAAGTGTGGGACACGGGCGTCATCGTTTTTGAGCCAGCACAAGCCCAAGGTAAGGATGTCATTCTCTCCTGCGGTGTCCACGGTAATGAAACCGCCCCCATCGAACTCTGCAATACCTTAATCAAACAGCTTCTCCAACAAAAAATCATCGCCAAACAACGCACGCTGTTTATTATTGGCAACCCTTTAGCGATTAATAATGGCACTCGCATTATCGACGAAAACATGAATCGTCTGTTTAGTGGCGAGCATTCAAATCCACCGGGGTTAGTGAATCCTGAGCGGGTGCGGGCGAAAAAATTAGAAGCCTATGTCGACCGCTTCTTTAACGGCGCAGCCGCAGGGCGCCAGCGAATTCACTACGATTTACACACGGCGATGCGTGCGTCAAAACACGAAAAGTTTGCGATTTATCCTTATCGTCCCGGCCGTGCTTATAGCGCCGAGCAAATCATGTTTTTAGCGGCAAGTGGCGTGGATACTGTGTTATTTCACCATGAGCCGACGACGACCTTCAGTTATTTTTCCTCCGAGCAGTATGGCGCCGATGCCTTTACCATTGAATTAGGTAAGGTGTATCCCATGGGGCAAAACGATATGACGCGTTTTATTGCCGCCCAAGAGATGTTTATGCGCCTTATCACAGACAAACCCTTAGCGCTTGAGCCATTCTCGGCGGATAAGGTGAATCTGTACCAAGTGTGTCGGGTGATTAACAAACATTTTGATGATTTTGAATTTACCTTCGCGACTGATGTCGAAAACTTCCGAGCTTTCCCTAAAGGCTTTGTATTGGCCCGCGAGGGCGGGCAGGAAATTAAAGTCGAACAGGAATTTGAAGCGATTGTCTTCCCCAATGCTAAGGTGCCCATCGGTAATCGCACTGTGATTTGCCTGATCCCTTCAGTCGCGCCAGATGTTCGCTAGTTTTGTAAAGCATTATATACATGCCCACAGGGGATTAGTTGTCGTTTGAACTGTGCCAACGGTTGATAGGTAGTTTACGTTAACGTAATGTTCATCCGGCATATTCGTATAAATTAGGCGTTGTGGATTTTCCATGGCGTAACGAGATAACAAGAGCACAATATGAGCAAAGCAACACTCAACACTGATACAGTGCACCGTGTCGGCTTCTTGGATAAGGCATCGCTTCACATTCCTATCCTTCGAATTCTACAAGCAGACGGCACTACCTATGAAACCGCGGTTTTGCCTGTAATAGATGAAGCCTTAGCCACCAAAATTTACGATACTTGCGTATTCACGCGGGTACTCGACGAACGTATGTTAGGCGCGCAGCGTCAGGGACGGATCAGCTTCTATATGACCTGTACGGGTGAAGAAGCGGCGATCGTCGGCAGTGTCGCGGCGCTTGATTCTGAGGACGTGATCCTCGCGCAATATCGCGAACATGCGGCGCTGCGTTACCGTGGTTTTACCACTGAGCAGTTTATGAACCAAATGTTCAGCAATGAGAAGGACTTAGGTAAAGGTCGCCAAATGCCAATTCACTACGGCTGTGCGGCGTTAAACTACCAAACCATTTCATCACCATTGGCCACGCAAATCCCGCAAGCGACAGGTGTGGGTTATAGCTTGAAAATGCAGGGCAAACGTAATGTTGCCGTCTGTTATTTCGGTGAAGGCGCTGCGTCTGAAGGTGACTTCCACGCCGGCTTGAATATGGCGGCGGTGTTAAAATGCCCCGTGATTTTCTTCTGCCGTAACAATGGTTATGCGATTTCCACTCCAACCGAAGAGCAGTTTGCCGGTAACGGTATTGCTAGCCGCGGTGTGGGTTACGGTATGCACACCATTCGTGTCGATGGTAACGATATGCTGGCGGTGTTAGCGGCGACGCAGCAGGCGCGTGCCTATGCGATTGAGCATAATGCC
Organism: Shewanella mangrovisoli; assembly: GCF_019457635.1. Taxonomy (NCBI): domain Bacteria; kingdom Pseudomonadati; phylum Pseudomonadota; class Gammaproteobacteria; order Alteromonadales; family Shewanellaceae; genus Shewanella; species Shewanella mangrovisoli. Next base: position 2,449,442 of record NZ_CP080412.1, on the reverse strand, counting down.
CCCGTGTTGATTGAGGCCATGACTTATCGTTTGGGCGCCCACTCATCTTCTGACGATCCTTCTGGCTATCGCTCAAAAGAAGAAGAGGCGAAATGGCAACAACATGATCCGGTCAAACGCTTCAAGTTGTGGTTAATCAACAAAGGCTGGTTGGCCGAGGCCGATGATGCCCAGCGTTACGAGAAGTACCGTGAAGAAGTGTTAGCCGCCGTTAAAGTCGCTGAAAAATTACCTATCCCTATGCTGGATGAGATCATTGAAGACGTGTACGACAAGCCAACACCAGCGCTGAAAAAGCAGCTGAGTGAGCTTAAAGAGCACATCAAGAAATATCCGCAATCCTATCCCAAAAGTGCAGGGAGGCTATAAGCCGTGGCAGAAATGAATATGTTACAGGCCGTCAATGAGGCCTTGTCAATCGCCATGCAATCTGATGAGCGCATGGTGGTATTTGGTGAAGACGTTGGCCACTTTGGCGGTGTGTTTCGCGCAACCTCAGGTTTACAGGAAAAGTTTGGTCGCAGCCGCTGCTTTAACACGCCGCTGACTGAACAAGGTATCGCGGGTTTTGCCAACGGTTTAGCCTCTAATGGTATGACTGCCGTAGCGGAAATCCAGTTCGCCGATTACATCTTTCCGGCGTTCGATCAGATAGTGAACGAGTCGGCTAAATTCCGTTACCGCAGTGGCAATGAATTTAACGTGGGAAGCTTAGTGTTCCGTACACCCTATGGTGGCGGTATTGCGGGCGGCCATTACCATTCACAATCGCCAGAAGCTTATTTTACTCAAACGCCAGGCTTAAAAGTGGTTGTGCCACGTAATCCCGAACAGGCCAAGGGCTTATTATTAGCTTCTATTCGCGATAAAAACCCTGTGGTGTTCTTCGAGCCAAAGCGTTTATACCGTGCTTCTGTGGGTGAAGTTCCTGCGGGCGATTATGAAATCGAGCTGGGTAAAGCCGAAGTGGTGCGTGAAGGGAAAGATATCACCTTAGTGGCCTGGGGCGCACAGATGGAAATCATCGAAAAAGCGGCCGACATGGCGGCAAAAGAGGGGATTTCCTGCGAAATTATCGATTTACGTACACTCGCGCCATGGGATGTAGATACAGTTGCCGATTCTGTGAAGAAGACAGGCCGCTTACTCATCAACCACGAAGCGCCATTGACGGGTGGTTTTGCGGGTGAAATCGCCGCGACGATTCAGCAAGAGTGTTTCTTGTATTTAGAATCCCCCATCAGCCGTGTATGTGGTCTAGATACCCCATATCCACTGGTCCACGAAAAAGAATATATGCCCGATGCGCTCAAGACCTTTGAAGCCATTAAGGCATCAGTGAACTTCTAGGAGTCCGGTATGATTAAAGATTTTATTTTGCCGGACATTGGTGAAGGCGTTGTCGAGTGCGAACTCGTCGAGTGGTTGGTGCAAGAGGGCGATACCATTGCTGAAGATCAGCCCATCGCTGATGTGATGACAGACAAAGCCTTAGTGCAAATTCCGGCGCCTTTTGCAGGAGTTGTGACCAAGCTGTATTACGCCAAAGGCGATATCGCTAAGGTGCATGCACCGCTTTATGCCGTGCAGATTGAGGCTGACGAAGCCGCGCCTGTTGCTGCGTCTCAACCTGAAACACACGCAGCGATACAAACATCTGCAAGCCAAGCCAGCGCGTCTGCTACTAGCGTGGAAGAGTTCCTGCTGCCCGATATTGGTGAAGGGATTGTTGAGTGCGAACTGGTCGAATGGTTAGTACAAGAAGGCGATACTGTGGTTGAAGACCAACCCATCGCCGATGTGATGACAGATAAAGCCCTAGTGCAAATTCCCGCCATCAAAGCGGGTAAGATTGTCAAACTGCACTACCGTAAGGGCCAGTTAGCTAAAGTCCATGCGCCATTATTTGCGATTGAGGTTGAAGGTGGTGTTAGTGCACCAGTCAGTCATGTACAAGAAGCCAGCGCCGCCGCTGTGAATACCGCTGCACCAGCAGCTTGCGCGGCGGTGTCCTCGGAGCCTGCTCGCCAAGGTAAAGCCTTAGCCAGCCCAGCTGTGCGCCGTATGGCGCGAGCCTTAGATATCGATTTAAGTCGCGTACCTGGGAGTGGCAAACATGGCCGTGTGTATAAGGAGGACATTACTCGCTTCCAAGCGCAAGGCGGAGCTGTGCCTGCCGTTGCACCAGTGGCGGTAGCGCCAACTGTTGCTCAATCAGCTGTTTCTACCGCAGTGGCAAGCGCTGCTCGGGGTGATATTGTTGAGCCTATCCGTGGCGTGAAAGCCGTGATGGCGAAAATGATGGTGGAATCGGTATCAACCATTCCACACTTCACCTATTGCGAAGAGTTTGATTTAACAGATTTAGTCGCACTGCGTGAAAGCATGAAGGCCAAGTACTCTTCCGACGAAGTTAAGCTGACCATGATGCCATTCTTTATGAAGGCCATGTCGTTAGCCTTAACGCAGTTCCCAGTGCTTAACAGCCAAGTGAATGCTGATTGTACGGAAATCACCTACAAGGCGCGTCATAACATCGGTATGGCGGTCGACTCTAAGGTGGGATTACTGGTACCAAACGTCAAGGATGTGCAAGATAAGAGCATCCTTGAGGTCGCTGCCGAGATTACCCGCTTAACCAATGCTGCGCGTAGCGGCCGTGTGGCGCCGGCGGATCTTAAAGAAGGCACAATTTCGATTTCAAATATTGGCGCCTTAGGTGGCACAGTCGCAACGCCGATTATCAATAAACCGGAAGTCGCAATTGTCGCATTAGGTAAGTTACAAACCTTGCCTCGCTTTAATGCGAAAGGTGAAGTGGAAGCGCGTCAGATCATGCAAGTGAGTTGGTCTGGCGATCACCGTGTAATCGATGGTGGCACTATTGCCCGTTTCTGTAATCTATGGAAACAATATCTTGAGCAACCGCAGGATATGCTATTAGCCATGCGCTAATCGGCTGTCAGCCAATACTTACAGCCAATCCAGCAAAAAAGGACGCAATTTAGCGTCCTTTTTTATTCGTAGGCCACAAATGGGTTAATCTTTTGATCCCAATTACGTATAATTCGCGAACGTTGTTATCCTGATGGATTTGTTATGAGCCCCAGCCCATTTGCCCCAACAATCGAAACTATTGATTATCCGTTTCCGCCTAAGCCAATTCCTCTGTCCGATGCCGAAAAGGCGGACTACAAGGCACGTATCAAGCAGCTGCTGATTGAAAAAGATGCGGTATTGGTTGCCCATTATTATACCGACCCTGAAATTCAAGCGCTGGCCGAAGAGACTGGCGGTTGTGTTTCCGACTCACTCGAAATGGCGCGCTTTGGCCGCGATCATCCCGCCAAGACGTTAATCGTCGCCGGGGTGAAATTTATGGGCGAAACCGCCAAAATCTTAAGCCCAGAAAAAACCATTCTGATGCCGACTCTTGAGGCGACCTGTTCATTGGACTTAGGTTGCCCCATCGATAAATTCAGCGCCTTCTGTGATGCGCATCCTGATCATACCGTGGTCGTTTACGCCAACACCTCGGCGGCGGTAAAAGCCCGTGCCGATTGGGTGGTCACCTCGAGTATTGCCCTTGAAATCGTTGAACACTTAGACAGTGAAGGTAAAAAAATCATTTGGGGCCCAGACCGTCATTTAGGCAGTTATATTGCCAAACAAACCGGCGCCGAGATGTTGATGTGGCAGGGCGACTGTATCGTTCATGATGAATTTAAGGCCAATGCGCTGCGTGATTTAAAGCGGGTTTACCCCGATGCGGCGATTTTAGTGCACCCAGAGTCACCCGCGAGTGTGGTGGCGATGGCCGATGCTGTCGGCTCCACCAGCCAGTTGATTAAAGCTGCACAAACCATGGCTAACGAGCGTTTTATTGTGGCGACCGACCGCGGTATTTTCTACAAAATGCAACAAGCGGCGCCGGGTAAAACACTGATTGAAGCGCCTACCGGTGGTAACGGTGCCACCTGTAAGAGCTGTGCCCACTGTCCTTGGATGGCGATGAACGGCTTAAAGGCGATTGAAGCGTCATTAAGTGACAGCGACAAAACGACCCATGAGATCTTTGTCGATGAAGATTTACGCGTGAAAGCCTTAATCCCGCTGACCCGTATGCTCGATTTCGCTAAGACACTGAATATGAAAGTGAAAGGCAACGCTTAACCAAGCGTCCACAAAACTCACGAAAAATGAAATCCCTGCCACTGGCGGGGATTTTTGTATCAGCGCAAAATGATAAACACTAATGCTGCTAAGTATGTGCTTAGTAAGGTGTGCTAGCTTTAGAAGCCATTCTTCATAGATGCATATATGCTTCAATTTAAAGAAATACACGCTTTTTTACTTACCGGATCGGTGTTGTTGACCTAAATTTGATATAGCAAAGCGTAGGTGAGTTCACTCATTGCGCTGTGTTCATGCAATTTTGTATAAGATAACCATGGAGAAGGGTATGAAAAACATCGTGTTACTGCTTGCTTCAATGTCTGCTGCCAGCGCATTTGCAGACGTGAGTGTGCCAATGAATCTTGTTAACGAAAAGGGCGTGGGTGAAAGTGTCGGTCAAGTGACTGTTTCAGAATCGCAGTATGGAGTGGTATTTACGCCATCACTCAAAGGCTTAATGCCGGGATTACATGGTTTCCATCTACATGAGAACGGCAGCTGTGATCCAAAGGAAAAGGACGGAAAAATCGTCCCTGCTGGTGCGGCAGGTGGACACTATGATCCTGCCGCCACGAAAGCCCACGGTACGCCATGGGGAGAAGGGCATTTAGGCGATCTGCCACCATTGTTTGTCGATGCAGACGGTGCTGCTAGCCAGGCCGTGCTGGCACCGCGTTTAAAAATGAGTGATCTTAAAGGTCATGCGATCATGATCCATGCCGGTGGCGATAACCATTCTGATCACCCCGCGCCTTTAGGTGGCGGCGGTGCGCGTGTGGCCTGCGGTATTATCAATTAATGTATCGCCACAGTCAGTTGTTAGCGGCGAAATACTAGCATTGGTAACGACAGTGCGTTGATAAGCCGTTACATCGACATAAAAAAGCCCCGCAAGAGCGGGGCTTTTTGATAAAGAAGAATGATTACTTCGCGTTCATCAGCGCAACTGCGTTGTCCAACATACGGTTACTGAAGCCCCATTCGTTATCGTACCATGCCATCACTTTGACTAAACGGCCGTTTACGCGGGTTTGAGTCGCATCGAAGTTAGATGAAAACGCATTGTGGTTAAAGTCGATAGACACCAGTGGCTCTTTGTTAACCGCTAACACTTCGCTCAGTGGCGCAACAGCAGCGGCACGTTCGATAATGGCGTTAACTTCTTCAACAGTGGTATCACGTGCAGCAATGAAAGATAAATCCACTAAAGACACGTTAACAGTCGGTACACGTACTGCTAAACCATCGAATTTACCTTGTAATTCAGGCACAACTAAACCTACTGCCGCAGCAGCGCCCGTTTTAGTTGGGATCATAGACAGTGCAGCTGCGCGCGCACGGCGTAAATCTGTGTGGTATACGTCAGATAAACGTTGATCGTTGGTGTACGCGTGGATAGTAGTCATCAGACCCGATTCGATACCAATCTCATCGTTTAACGGCTTAGCGAAAGGCGCTAAACAGTTAGTGGTACATGATGCGTTAGAGATAACTGTCATATCCGCGGTCAGCACATTGTTGTTAACACCGTAAACGACGGTTGCATCAACGTTTTTGCCTGGTGCAGAGATAATGACTTTTTTCGCGCCCGCAGCTAAATGTGGCTGTACAGATTCTTTAGAAGTGAAGATACCTGTACATTCGAACACGACGTCAACTTGTAAGTCGCCCCAAGGTAATTTACCTGGATCGCGCTCTTGGAAGGTGAGGATCTTGTCGCCGTTGACATAAATTGCTTCCGCATCATGCTCAACTTTGGCATTGAAACGACCATGCACAGAATCGTATTTTGTCAGGTGAGCGTTGATTGAAGCGTCGCCTAAATCGTTGATGGCAACAATTTTGATTGGGTAAGCTTTTTCGCTTTCATACAGGGCGCGTAATACGTTTCTACCGATACGGCCATAACCATTTATTGCTACACGGATAGTCATCTCATATCCCTCTGGTGATTATAAAATTCAACTGGTAGTAAAATTACCAAACTGACAGCTATCGTCAAGTGAATTCGGCAATTTTGCCGGGATTCGGTTAACAAATTAGGTGTTTTTTTTACATCGGTCGCGAAAACACCATTTTTAGCTCGGCATTTGGATAAAAAATTACAAGATGGCAAACATTTTGCCGACATTCCTCAAAACGCAAGTTAAGGCGAATTAGGCTTCTCTGGCTCGACAGTTGCTGCCGCAGGCGGTGACGCCTCGGTGGGTTGAGGCGCGAGCCAAAGCGCAACAGGGCTCGTTGAATAGATACCATCTTCTAACGCATCGATTAAGTTTTGGGCGTATTCATCTAATTTGGCCGCCAGCGTTTTGTCGCCACCGATTAAGGCTAGCATCTTATCTTCAGAATACTTCTGCTGCGTAAGTAGTAAATTGGCCTTTGTCAGCATATAAGTTTTTTCAAGCGCTTGGGTTTGGCGATAGGCAGAGGCAAGCCCAAGCAACCAATTGGGGTCAAAGTCAGCGTATTGGATCTCTGCGAACACTTTAAGATAGAGTTGTTGCGCTTTGATGGCATTACGGTTGCTGTAGTAGGTGGCTATCTGCGCCAACAGAAATGGCTCAGTGACTTCGCCAGCATTTTCTTGTGCCAATAACCGGTTTAGCGCACTGGTATCGCCAAAACGTGTCCATTGATAATAAGACATAAAGGGATCTTGGCGCTCACGGGTTTCATCCTGTAGGCGACTGAGGTTTTGTGTGCTCAAGCGAAAGGCTCTTGCGCGGTCAGCCGTGCGATTCGTATGGATGATATGTTGCACCCCAGAGGCTAATTCAATACAACGGCTGTAATCCTCAAGGTAAGTTAACTGTTGGTAAAGTTGCTTACCCGTAGGATTTTTGTTGTCTAATAGGTCGAATCGGTTCTGGATCAGCTTCGTTTTCTCAGTTAAACACCAGCCATCCTTATGCAAATCGGCACAAATTTCAGGATTATTTTTACAAATCGTTTCGATATTTCGGCCATTATCACAACCGAAAAGGCTTATCGCGAGGGTAAATGATGTAATTATTACTAGATTTTGTCTCAAAATACGCTCCAAAATGCAATTTTCTCTAATAAAATTACAGATTTACAGAAAATATCTTACTGGCAAGCTGGGTCAGTTTTCATTACAATGGCGCCGACCAAAACACAGGGTTTCCCCTAAAACCTACATAAGATTATTGGTCTTTTCGTCATGTTACTCAAACCTTTCAATATATTTTATTGAAAAGTGAGATAAAGGATCTGTAAATGAGCGCTGATAAACACCTACAAAGTTGGCAAGAACGTTTTGAAATGGCAGAGGCAATGCAACCTTTGCTGGGCAAGTTGTACCGTAACCAAGGCGTCGAAGTTGTGGTTTATGGTAAGCCATTACTCAATGCTTCTACTATTGAGATTATTAAAGCGCACCGTTTAGTTCGTCGTCATGTCGGCGAGAAATTACGTTTACGCGAGAGTTTCCCATTTGTTCAAGCCTTAAGCAGACTCGCTGTTAAACAATGTAAAGTGGATATTGGTAAACTTGCCGTTAAATACTGGGCTGAACATACCGATACCAACGAAATCGAAAGCTATATGGCACGCGAATTAGCGGCGGCGATTGACCATGCTGATGATATCGCACCGCGTGATGTAGTGTTGTATGGTTTTGGTCGTATCGGTCGCTTATTAGCGCGCTTACTGATCGAACGTACTGGCCGCAGCAACAAGTTAAGACTGCGCGCTATCGTATTACGTGGTGGTAAGAAGGGCGATTTAGAAAAACGCGCTAGCTTATTGCGTCGCGACTCAGTTCATGGTCCATTCAACGGTTCAGTTGAAGTGGATGAAGAGAACAACGCCATCATCGCGAACGGCACCTATATCCAAGTGATTTACGCAAATTCGCCTGATGAAGTGGATTACACCAAATACGGTATTACAGATGCCTTAGTGGTAGACAACACGGGTATTTGGAAAGATGAAGCTGGCCTTGGTTTACATTTGAAGAGCCCAGGTGCAAGCAAAGTGTTACTGACAGCACCAGCAAAAGGCGCCATCAAGAACATCGTTTACGGCGTGAACGAAGGCGACATCACTGCGGAAGACATCATTGTGTCTGCGGCGAGCTGTACCACTAACGCCATCACACCTGTACTGAAAGCGGTAAACGACAAGTACGGTATCGAGAATGGTCACGTTGAGACGATTCACTCATACACGAACGATCAAAACCTGATCGACAACTACCACAGTGCTGACCGTCGTGGTCGCAGTGCACCATTAAACATGGTGATCACTGAAACGGGTGCAGCTAAAGCCGTTGCTAAAGCTCTGCCAGTATTAGCAGGTAAACTGACAGGTAACGCGATTCGCGTGCCAACACCAAACGTGTCTATGGCGATCATCAGCATGAACCTCAATGCTGAGACCAACAAAGACGAATTAAACGAATACCTGAAAGACACGGCGCTGCAATCACCATTGCAAAACCAAATCGATTACACAGACTCAACTGAAATCGTATCAAGCGATTTAGTGGGTTCTCGCTATGCCGGTGTAGTTGATTCGCAAGCGACCATCGCCGAAGGTAAACGTGCCATTCTGTACGTATGGTATGACAACGAGTTTGGTTACAGCTGCCAAGTAGTCGGTGTCATGCAGACCATGTTAGGTCTGACGACTCTGTCTCTGCCGGCATAATCGCTACGCACATAAAAACGTCCAATAAAAAGCGCCCAGTAGGGCGCTTTTTTTATGGAATGATGCGCTTTGTTACGGCGGGATAAAATCACTTCATCCTTTGTCGTTGCAAAGAAAATCATCAAATTGATTATTCCATCGGCAAGTTTTTATCTCTGTGGCTGAATATTGGGCAAACAGTGCTGCTAAGCGCAATATTTCAAATTTGTTGATTGACTCTGAAGGTTAAATCGGTAGAATGCCAATCCGCAGTCAGGGGAAAGCGTAGCAACGTAACTCCTAAGCTTAATGACTCATTAAGCTGTGACATCGATGCGACATTAGCTCAGTTGGTAGAGCGATACCTTGCCAAGGTATAGGTCATCGGTTCGAACCCGATATGTCGCTCCAACTCTTTACGAGTTTGGAAAAATGGCGCGATGGCAGAATGGCTATGCTGCGGATTGCAAATCCGTCGATCTCGGTTCGACTCCGGGTCGCGCCTCCATAGATTAAGGTATTAATGACACGATTCCCGTCGTTAATATAAAGAGTTTGCCCGAGTGGTGGAATCGGTAGACACAAGGGATTTAAAATCCCTCGCTGGTAACAGCGTGCCAGTTCAAGTCTGGCCTCGGGTACCATAACATAGAGAAGGCCTAACAGATGTTAGGCCTTTTTTATTGCCACAAATCCAGTTACAACCCCTACAAATTAATCCTGAAACGAATAGTGATCTGCCTCTTAAAAATCACAATTATCAAAAATTTCAGCTTCAAGACAATTGATCTCTCATTTAGTTGTTATTTATTTTAATCAATCCATAATACGCAAACTATTTCCTTAAGATGCGGCAATAGGCGCTATTCCCCCTCTTAAGACAGTGGTATAAATAAGCCGAATTTCCCCCTACACGTGAACATTTAGGATAAGTAGTCATGATTTTCTCTCAGGTAGTACTCGCACCCGCTGATCCCATCCTTGGTTTAACCGATACCTTCAAGGCCGATCCACGCCAAGATAAAGTGAACCTCGGTGTTGGCATTTATAAGGATGAAGCAGGGCAGACTCCAGTATTACAGTCAGTGAAGAAAGCAGAAGCCCTATTGCTTGAGCAAGAGAAGACCAAGAACTATTTAGGTATTGAAGGGGTACAAACCTATAACCGCGTAGTGCAAGAGCTATTATTTGGCGAGGGTAGTGAGCTTGTGACGTCAGGCCGTGCAGCGACCGCTCAGGCGCCAGGTGGTACTGGTGCACTACGTATTGCCGCCGAGTTTTTACTGCGTAACACGCCATCGCGCGCTGTGTGGGTAAGTAACCCAACTTGGGCGAACCATCAGAATATTTTCGAAACTGCGGGTTTAACGGTTAAAGAATACGGTTACTACAACGCCGCTGCCCACGATATCGATTTCGACGGCATGATGACAGATCTCGCCAATGCACAGGCAGGTGACATTGTTCTACTGCACGGCTGCTGCCATAACCCAACGGGTATTGATTTGACCTTAGCCCAATGGGAATTGGTTGCCAATCTGTGTGCAGAAAAGCAGTTAGTGCCATTGTTTGACTTTGCTTATCAAGGTTTTGGTGCTGGGATTGAAGAAGATGCCGCAGGCCTGCGTTTAGTGGCTGCAAAAGTACCTGAGTTGTTAGTGGCTAACTCTTTCTCTAAAAACTTTGGTCTCTACAACGAGCGTATCGGCGCTGTGACTGTAGTGGCACAAAATGCCGATGAAGCGGTGCGTGCCTTTAGCCAAGTGAAACGTACTATTCGCGCCAATTACTCAAACCCACCCGCACACGGCGCGTTGATCGTTAGCACCATTTTAAGCGATGCGGCATTAAAAGCACTTTGGGTACAAGAGTTGACCGAAATGCGTGAACGTATCGCCGAGATGCGTACTCTGTTCGTCCAAAGCTTAAAGGATGAAGGCGTGACTCAAGACTTTAGCTTTATTTCCCGCCAAAACGGTATGTTTAGCTTCTCTGGCTTAAATAAAGCGCAGGTTGCACGCTTGAAAGACGAGTTTGGTATTTATATCGTTGGTTCGGGCCGCATTAGTGTAGCGGGTATGACCAAAACCAATATGCCTGTGATCTGTAAAGCGATTGCTAAGGTTCTTTAATTTAGGACTCTAATTTAGCCCTCTAAATTAGCTTCTAATATAAGAAGAGGGCTTATTAAAAAGGACAGCTTAGGCTGTCCTTTTTACATTGTGGATGTTGAGAGACGCTTATGTTTGCCATTAATCCGTCGTTATGATGCCAAGGTCTCTAGCGGTAAATCCGACTTAATTCTCAATACTGCACTGAGCGCATCACGCAGCCCAGCCTGATCGTGTAATTGCGGATTGTGGCGATTCCTTAACGGAAAGTAATTCATTAAAGTCCCAAGGCGTACTTGTTCAGAGTGGCGCAGCACCTTAGTGATCACAGGCTTACCAATCACTTGATGGCACCAAGCAATTCGCTGCTCAATACTAAACTGACCTGCTGGCGAAGTTTCTTCATTCAGATTATCGATAAAAACCACAGGCGCAGTGCTCATCGCTAAGGCTTTGGCAAAGCAGGGCAATAATAGCGGTGGCATAATACTGGTCAGGAAGCTCCCAGGGCCTAGGATGATTAGATCCGCGCGGCTGATGGCTTCACAGGCTTCGGCGGTCGCATCGACCTGTGGCTCGAGGCATAGGGCAATGGGCGCCTCATTCATCTTATCGACATTAACCTCACCAAATACCTTACAACCAGAGGCTTGCAATGCCACTAGATGCGTTGGTTGCTCTGACATAGGGATGATATTGGTTTCAATCTTAAGCATATGCCGAATAAGATTGACGGCTTCGAGGGGTCTAACACAAAGCTTATCGAGGGCGAGCAACATCAAATTGCCCAGATTATGGCCGCTAAGTTCGGTTTCGCCCTGAAAGCGATACTCAAATAATTGCGAGCTCACCGATGGGCGATGGGCAAGTTGAGACAGACAATTACGCAGATCGCCCCACGCAATACAGTCCTGCTCGGCCCGTAATCTGCCCGTAGAACCACCATTATCTGTAGTTGCAACAATGCCTGTGAGACGACTTCCCAAAAAATCTAGCGATGAAAGCACGCGGCCTAATCCGTGACCACCGCCAATGGCGACCACGTGTCTGTATTGATTTAAGATTTGATGCTGCATGAGGGTTCCTTCCTGAATACCCATAAAATCCTGTCCTGTTGTTAAGCGGTGCTGCGAAGCCGCGTTTGGGCTCGTTTGCCAACACCTGCGTTAACGGAACCTTAGTATAAAAGCTCAGTCAAAAGCATGCACTAAATATTCACGCTGCAAATGTACCAAAGTGTATGAGTTCAGCGCGGGATCGCATTTTGGCGTAACAAACTCATACCAGCGTTGGGCATGGGCGGTTTTGCCGCCACATTTCGTGAATTTCAAGATATGACATATAATCTGGCGCTTATTTTGCCACTCGTGACTCAATATCAAAGGTGACTTATTGAAAACAGGTAGAATTGGTTCGTTTACACTCGCGTTAGCCCTAGTGATCTTAGCGATTTTTTCGCTGAGAGTCTGGCTCATTCCTACTATCGATGAGCCTGAATCTATCGTTAACCAACTGGAAAACTCCGTTGATCCCGTTACTCAAGTGCCTGACTTTTCTGCCATCAATGATGTAGCGGAAAAAAAGCGTGCCTTTTTTGATTTTCTCAGGCCGATTATTCAACAGCAAAACGCCATTATTGCCACCGAGCGTGACTTTATCACCGACATGTTGGCCTTAGTGGAGAACGACAGCACTCTGTCGGATACGCAGCTAGCGCAGCTCAATCAGTTATTTGATAAATATCAATATGCTGCCCGTAATGTGGATGCAAAATCACTCAACAGTTTACTTAAACGGGTCGATATCATTCCCGAATCTATGGTGCTGATTCAGGCGGCCAATGAATCGGGTTGGGGCAGTTCACGTTTTGCCCGTGAAGGCTTTAATTTTTTCGGCGAATGGTGTTTTAGTAATGGCTGCGGCATAGTGCCTTCCTCTCGAGGTTCAGGCAAAACCCATCAAGTGAAAGTGTTTCCCTCGGTGGACGCTTCAGTGTCTTCCTACATGCGCAATTTGAACTCGAATACGGCATATACACTGTTTCGCTCAATTCGGGCCGATTTACGCGCTCAGGAAGCCGAGTTAAGTGCCGATCAACTGATCTATGGACTAGTGAATTATTCTGAAAGGCAAGAAGCTTATATCGACGAATTACTCGATATGTTACGTCATAATGAAAAATATTTGGTGAAGGCGGATGTATAAAAAATGGTGGTTAGTGGGGCTTTGTCTATGTGCAACCAGCTTGCAGGCAGAAACGATTTCCCTCGAATATAAAGGCTTCTATGACAGATTAAAGCAAGTCAATAAGGGCAATTATCAGTTAGTCGAAATCGCCTTTAGTGTGCCAATGCTGCCTAATTGCCAGATCCAGAGTGGCAGTATTTCAAGTGAATTAAATTCAACGCCACTGATTTATACTGCGGCGCAGCGATTGTTTATTCCCTTTGATGATGCGCTGAAAGACCAACGCGCGTTAGTGAATCTGCAGTTTGAGGGCAAGGCTGAGGGTTGTGGTATTGCTATGCAAGTCAGAGCTAAGCAGACGTTAGCAACATACGACAAGGCGCGACTAGCGCAAATCGCCAGCGAAATGGATGCTTTACTCGGAGCCATGCAAGGCTTCCCAATGCGCTATTTTAAGGAACCCATCGCGGGCTTAAACTTTGAATTTGCTCAAGACCAAGCTGTTAGTGTGACGCTCGATGGGCGTGAGCAACAGGTGGATAGCAGCTTTAAGCTGAGTGTTGAGCAGCTTAATAGTTTGACATCATTGCAATTTAGCCAAGCGCCGACCGTACTGAGCCCTTGGGTTAAGTAACGATAGGATTGAAGCTATAAAAAAGCCCACGAGAGTGGGCTTTTTTATGCGCGCCGCGTTTACACTTCGTAAACGTTGACGATATTGATGCGTTTTGCCGCATCTAAATCGATATGGCCGCTGTTGGCGATATCCAAAAAGTCAAATGCGGGTAAATCGGCTTCGGCCACATCACCCTTCATCGGCGCGTTGGGATCGCGTTTCAAGGACACAAAGTCAAACTGTTCACGGTCAACACCCTGTGAAGGGGCGGTGTTTTGCATGGCGGTGAAAATGGTTTCAATACGGCCAGGGTAGAGTCTATCCCACTGATTGAGCATGTCTTTCACAGCTTGACGCTTGAGGTTTTCCTGCGAGCCACAAAGGTTGCATGGAATGATGGGGAATTTTTTCAATTCCGCATATTCTTCTAAATCCTTTTCACGGCAATAGGCGAGTGGGCGAATAACCACGTTTGCGCCATCGTCTGAAAGCAACTTAGGTGGCATGGCCTTCATCTTGCCGCCGTAGAACATATTGAGGAACATGGTCTCAATAATATCGTCTCTGTGGTGGCCTAGCGCGATTTTGGTCGCACCGATGCGCTGTGCAAAGCCATAGAGGGTACCGCGACGCAGGCGAGAGCACAGCGAGCAAGTGGTTTTGCCTTCAGGAATTTTCTCTTTCACAATCGAGTAAGTGTCTTTCTCGAGGATGTGATAGGGAATATTCAGGCTGTCTAAATAGGCGGGCAGCACGTGCTCAGGGAAACCAGGCTGCTTTTGATCTAAGTTAACGGCAATAATTTCGAACTGTACGGGCGCTCGCTGCTGTAGATTAAGCAAAATATCCAGCATGGCGTAACTGTCTTTACCGCCACTTAAACAGCACATGACTCGGTCGCCATCTTCAATCATATTGTAATCGGCGATGGCACTACCCACTTCACGGCGCAGACGCTTCTGTAACTTATTCAGACGGGTAATTTGTTTTTTTGATAATTCTTCAGGCATTTGACTCGCCGTAACTTCAGACATAGCTTCCAACATAAAAAAAAGCGCCCAGTAACTCAGTTTCAGGGCGCGTATTATTCCAGCTATCGACGGCGGGGTAAAGAGCGGCGTGCGTTACGCCTCTTCAAGCGGTGATTTATAACCATCGGGTTTGATGGCTAATAAGTCACAGTTAATGCTATCAATTACATGCTCTGCGGTATTGCCGATAAGTGCCGCCGAGAATCCAGTTCGACCGACAGTGCCTAAAATGACCAGCTCGGCATCGAGTTGCTCGGCAAGCTCAGGGATCACATCCTCAGGCAAGCCTTCTTTCACATGGCAGTGCAGGGTATCGATACCATAGGCATTGGCAAGGTATTGCACTCGTTGTTCGTGTTGCATGCGAATGGTGTCGTTATAGGTTTGAGCATCGAAATCAGGCAGTTCAATGGCAAGATTCACCGGCGTGCCGGGATAGCCATTGACTAAGTGCACTTCGGCGGCAAATTTTGCGGCTAAATCCTTGGCATGTTCGATAATCTTGCCGTTTAGCATTTGATGATCTGTGTCTTCGGTTGCCACGTTGACCGCGCAAAGGATTTTACCCGCTTCGGGCCAATCATGATCTTTGACCATCAACACAGGCACAGGCGCTTTACGCATCAAATGCCAATCGGTTGGAGTAAAGATCACCGCCTTTAACTTGTCGTGGGCATGGGTGCCTTTGACGATCAAATCATATTGTCCGGCAATCGCATGGTTGATGATGCTTTCAAATGGGCGATTGTGCCAAATCACTTGAGTATCAATATCGAGTTGCAGATGGTTGTAAGCAGTCAGTAGATCTTGGATCCACGCCAGACGCTGATCAATCACGCCTTGGCGCATGGCTTCGCGCTCTTGGCTCGATAGAATCGATGTCATTTCATAGGAGAAGTCAAAAATAGACAGAAACACAGTCACATGGGCGTTACTTTTACTGGCCAAGGTCACCGCTCGGGCGAGTGCAACCTGATGCTCTGTCGTGGGATCGACTACTACCAGTATTTTTTGATAATCCTTCATAACATGTTCCTTTAGTCATAGGCTCATGTTCATCATGAGCCTTTGGCAATTATCTGTATTGTTCTAGATCAAAACTCTTTTCAAAACCAGTGCCTAGCGCATTAATTACAATTATTAAAGCATAAGGGAGGGTGTGACTTATCTGGCGATCCTGGCATTACCCGCCAAGAGATTCAGTTCATTGTGGTCAAGGATGGTGATGTATTTGCCTTTTACTTCAATCAAACCCGACTTTTGGAAACGGCCTAACAATCGGCTGATGGTTTCGACGGTTAAACCTAGGTAGTTACCAATGTCACCACGGGTCATGGTTAAACGGAACTCTTTAGGGGAGAATCCACGGCTGCCAAAACGATTAGCGAGATTACTGATAAACGCGGCGAGGCGTTCTTCGGCGTTTTTCTTGCTGAGCAGTAAAATCATCTCTTGGTCGCTCATGATTTCATTACTCATTAAGCGCATAATTTGCTGACGTAACTTGGGCATGCTGCCTGAAAGCTCATCGAGAATGTTGAAGGGGATTTCACACACCATAGAGGTTTCTAAGGCTTGAGCAAAACTCTGATGGGACTGAGCATGAATACCATCAAAACCAATCACATCGCCAGCTAAATGGAAACCGGTGATCTGCTCATCGCCCTGCTCGGTAATAGTGTAGCTTTTGACTGTACCAGAGCGGATGGCGAACAGAGATTTTAACGGATCGCCTGATTTAAAAATCTGCTCACCTTTTTGAATTGGCTTTTTACGCTCAATGATGTCGTCGAGCTGATCGAGCTCATTGGCATTGAGGGTAAACGGAATACAAAGGGTTCCCATACTGCAATCGTGACAATGAATTGTGCACCCACTCGCGGCGGGACGACGGTTTTTATTCTGCTCTATTGTCATGTCGGTTCTCAAGTTAATCCACTGCAGCCATGTTAAACCAATTCACTCGCTTGGGCTAGTTTAGCTGCGACAGGGCGATATATAAAGTTTGTGCGCCAAAGGCAATTAAAAGTAAGCCACTCAATAATCTAACGGTTTTTTGCTGTACCCAATTGGCTAAGCGTTTGGCCGCCACACCGGCACTTAAGAGCGCAGGGAGTGTTCCTAAGCCAAAGGCGATCATAATCAAGGCGCCTTGGCTAGCAGAGCCAGCCGCCACCGACCAGGTTAAGGTGCTATACACTAGCCCGCAGGGCAGCCAGCCCCAAATCAATCCTGCGGTGATGGCCTGCATTGGTGAGGTGATTGGCACGAGACGTTGAGCTAAGGGTTTAAGGTATCGCCACAACACTTGGCCGAGGCGCTCAATCTGCACTATCCCCACCCAGATTTTGGCTATGTAAAGCCCGGTTGAGATCATCATCACGCCGGCAATTATTCTCAGGATTAACAGGTAACTGTCGAGTTCGAATAAGTGCCCAAGCATGGCCGATGAACCACCCACTAAGGCGCCTGCGAGGGTGTAGCTTAAAATCCGGCCGAGATTATAGCTTAATAAGTAGGTGAGTTGATGGGCTAAGTGATTGCCCTGTTTCGGATTTGGAAGCTGGGAGGAAAAGGCGCCAACCAGGCCGCCACACATGCCAAAACAGTGGGCTGCGCCCATTAAACCAACAAGGAATGCGCCTGTGACGTTATACTCAATCACAGAGCCAATCACAGAGGCATGCCTTTGTCTTGGCTTGTGATTTTCTCTTGATTCGGGTTCGCTGCTTGACTCGGTTTATCGGCATCTTCATCGAAAAGAATCGACACACTTTGACGGTCTAAGTCATCGAATTGTTCGGATTTTACCGCCCAAAAGAACACGGCTACGGCGATCAACACAAAGATCATCGCGATAGGGATTAGTACATAAATGATGCTCATAACCTAAGCCTATTTCATTGTTATAATTTAATTCGTAATAATCTCAAACTGTTACCCACAACAATCAAAGAGCTTGCCGACATACCAAGGGCGGCAATATAAGGCGCAACATGCCCAGTTACCGCCAGCGGTAAAATCAGCGCGTTATAGCCTAAGGCCCAAGCGAGGTTTTGACGAATAATTTGTGTGGTCAGTTTAGCAACCTTGACCGCTTGGGTGAAGCGAGAGAGGTGATCGCCAAGCAGGATGAGATCGGCGCTGTTTTTAGCAATCGCGCTGCCGCTACCCATCGCCACAGATAAATCGGCGCCCGCCAGTACTGGAGCATCATTGATGCCATCGCCGAACATCGCAACAGGTGTCGATTGCTGTAATTTGGTCACCAGTGCCAGTTTATCGGCTGGAGTGAGTCCACTGTGGACATCGCTAATCCCAAGTTCTTTCGCCAATTGATGCACATGCCCTGAGCTATCGCCACTGGCGATACTGACCTGGCAACCTTGTTGCTTCAAAATATCGACGGTTTCTTTGCTATCGACACGGATATTATCTTGGATCTCAATAGTGGCGATGACTTCAAGCTGGCCATTCTGACTGTGGGCGAGCCAAATCAGCTGGTTTGCAAGTTTGGGCTCGGCGGCGGCCCCCGTGAAGCTTGAATTACCAATGCGGTACTCAGTGCCATTAATCAAGCCTTTCACCCCAAAACCCACTTCATGGTGAACTTGCTTTGCAACAACATCGACTTGGGCAAAGCTGGCAAAGGCCGCGGCGATGGGGTGGCGTGAGCCTGATTCTAGCGCCGCTGCAAACGCCAGTACCTGTTCTTTCTCGATATCGCTATGGCATTCAACTTTTGCAATCGATAGGGTGCCGCAGGTGAGGGTGCCTGTTTTATCAAATACCACATGTTTGATTTGTGGCAGTTTTTCAAAGACGCCAGCTTTGCGGGTAATAATCCCAAGGCGGGTAAAAATCGCGGTCGCGCAGGTGACGGCAGTGGGGGTGGCCAGCGCAAGGGCGCAAGGACAGGTGGCCACTAATACCGACAAGGTGACCCAAAAGGCATCTTCGGGGGAGATTTGCAGCCACACCAGATAGGTGATCGTCGCAATCGATAAGATAGTGCCCGAGAAATAACGCGACAGTTTATCGGCTAACATAGCGACGGCAGGTTTAGTGTTTGAGGCTAATTCCTGCAGACGAATAATTTCGGCAACCAATTGATCTTGCCCAAGGGCGGTGACTTTTACCTTGATAGGCTGGTCTAGGTTTATGGTGCCAGCGAACACTTGGCTATCGACAGGCTTTTCAATCGGCATTTGCTCACCAGTGAGCATGGCTTCATTGATGCTAGTATGGCCGTCAACTACGATGCCATCGGCGGCGACCATCTCGCCGGGTTTAATGAGTATAATGTCCCCGAGGCGTAATTTTTTAGCGGGGATCTCTTCTTGCCCCTGGGCCGTGACCAGATGCGCCGTTAACGGCAC
The DNA here is from genome assembly GCF_019457635.1 of Shewanella mangrovisoli. NCBI lineage: Bacteria > Pseudomonadati > Pseudomonadota > Gammaproteobacteria > Alteromonadales > Shewanellaceae > Shewanella > Shewanella mangrovisoli. The sequence goes on along the minus strand of NZ_CP080412.1, from coordinate 2,430,289 downwards.
TAATTTGTGAAGATTGCTGGAGCTAACAGAGGCCTTTTGTCTTGCCTTTTGTTCGAAATAACGCCCAAGCAGCAGGAAGAAGGTAAACATGGAAACCGATTCAAAATAGACTTCTCCCGTGCCATTAACGGTGGCAAAGCAACTGGCAATATAGGCGCCGCCAATGGCGATAGAGACCGACACATCCATATTGAGTTTGCCACTGAGCAGGGTGCGAATGGCGCTGAAATAGAAGGGCTGCGCCGAATACAGCACCACGGGCGTGGCGAAAATCATGCTCACCCAGCGGAAATAATCCCGATATTGCACATCCAAATCGGTAAAGTAACCGGTATAGAGGGCGAGGGCGAACATCATCACTTGCATAGTCGCAAAACCCGCCAAGCCTAAGCGCAGTAAGAATTTGCGGCTATTTTGCTTGGCGGTCAGTTCTTGCTCATCTACTTGATAGGGCGCGGCTTGATAGCCGATACGGCTAATTTGCCCCAGAATATCACTGAGTTTAACTTGCTGTTTATCCCAGCTGATCATCGCCCTTTGGGTGGTGGAGTTGACCATCACTTGGCTTACGCCAGGCAGTTGTTTCACTTTATGTTCGATTAACCAGGCGCAGGCGGCGCAGGTAATGCCGTCGATGGACAGCGACACTGAGTCACTATTTTCCTCTGAGTGGACAAAGTCCTGCTGTACTTCGGGCAAGTCGTAGGCACTAAACTGATTTAATTCATCAGGTACCAGTGCCGTCTGTTTACTGCCAGGTTCGGTTCGAAACTTGTAATAGCTTAATAAGCCTGCATCCACAATGGCTTGTGATACCGCTTGGCAGCCTGGGCAACACATGAGTTCATCGCGATCATTAATGCGGGTGACAAACTGAGTGCCCGTGAGCACGGGCTCATTACAGTGAAAACAACTTGGATGTGTCATAGCAATATTCATTCAACCACAATTAGTTCAACCACAATTGGACGTTGTCTTTGAGTTCGACACGTTGATGAATACGCCATTTGCCATCAAAACCTTCCAGACGGACTTCCCAAGCACCGGTTAATACATCGGGCAGGGTAATGCGATACACATGGTTGGCATCGGCGGTAACTGTGGTCTTAATGTCTTTTTCGGCAATTGTTGGGTGATAAAATTCAACTTTTAATGCGGCTTGGTAAGCTGGACCGCCGTGTTGAGTGAAGAGGAGTTCATGATGATTTTGTTCGAGTTGCCATTGCATGCCAAGCTGCTTGGCATATTTGACCTTACTCAAGTCCATATTGATGGCTTTGCCTTCTTTGTAATAATCCTCGGCGACCAGAGAGTCAGAGTTTGAGAGGGCAATTTTTAGCGTGGTAAAACTTGCGACGACGGCACACAAAGGAAGAATAATTAAAAACCAAGGCCAAAACTGCTTATACCAGGGTTGTTGTTCGCTCATGTTAAATACCCATAATAAAAATTTGCGCCATTTTACCGTTAAAAGGTGGCTTTAGCACTTTAAAAAAAAGGCCTCGACGTTATCGAGGCCTTAGCGTTACTCACATCTAATTACTTGTTTGACAAGCTATAAACATAAGCTGCGATCACGTGGACTTTCTCTTCACCGAGAACGTCTTTCCATGCTGGCATCACGCCTGCACGGCCGTGCTTGATCGTTTCTTCGATCATGCCGCGGCTACCGCCATATAACCAAACATCGTCAGTTAAGTTAGGTGCGCCCATGAGTTTGTTGCCTTTTGCGTCCATACCGTGACACGCAAAACAACCTTTCATGAATGAACCTTGACCTTGAGCTGCGAGTTTCTCGTCGTGCTCACGGCCAGATAACTTAACCACGTACTCGGCCAGACCTGCAATTTCGCTATCGTCGATTGGCAAACCACCTTTTGGCGGCATCATGCCATGACGACCGTTCATGATAGTGGTCTTGATAGTGGCTAAATCGCCACCGTATAACCAATCACTGTCGGTCAGGTTAGGGAAGCCTTTGCTACCACGTGCGTCAGAGCCATGGCACTGTGCGCAGTTTTGTAGGAACAAACGACCACCCACTTTCAACGCTTCTTGGTTTTTCACTAACTCTTCGAGTGGTGTTGCCAAGTAAGCCGCGAAGATTGGGCCATATTTTTCGTTAGCGTGTTTAACTTCTTGGTCGTACTGAACGTACATGCCTTCTTTTGCTGCCAGCTCAATCGCGGCTGCAGAATCGGCTTTAATCCCTTTCTCTGTACCAATGCTTTGGTTAGAGCTAGTCCAGTTCAGTAAACCTTTGTAGTTACCTAAACCTGGGAACAGGGCTAAGTACACTAGGCCAAACACGATAGTGATATAGAACATATAACTCCACCATTTTGGCAGTGGGTTATTGAGTTCTTCGATACCATCGAAACTGTGACCCATGGATTCGCCTTCTTTGACATCCGTGGTGTTCTTTGAACACACACGCAGCAACAGAAAACATCCTGCGATCACAATTAACGAGAGTACGCTAATCCAAATACTCCAGAAGCTACTCATCACTTATTCTCTCCTGAGTCCTTCGATTCCTTGCTGATTTCCTCATCGGAAAACACAAGATTCGCTGCTTCATCAAAGGATTTTTGACGACGCGAGCTATATGCCCAAGCAAATATACCGACGAAGGTCAGCATCACAATGATGGTTAAAATACCTTGTAATGTGCCGTAATCCATATATTGCCTCCTTATTTGAGTGCGTGACCCAAAGACTGAAGATATGCAATCAAGGCTTCCAGCTCTGTCTTACCTTCAACAGCTTTCTGCGCGCCTGCGATTTCTTCATCGGTGTAAAGATCATTACCTTTGTAACCGCCTTTATGCATGTTACGCAGAATAGTCATCTTGTCGCCGGTTAACTTGCCGTCTAACTTGTTTTCGGCAAGCCATGGGAAGCCTGGCATATTCGATTGAGGGACCACAGCACGAGGATCGATTAAGTGAACTTCATGCCATTTATCGCTGTAGCGACCGCCAACACGGGCCAAGTCTGGACCAGTACGCTTAGAACCCCATTGGAATGGGTGATCCCAAACAGACTCACCGGCAACAGAGTAGTGACCGTAACGTTCAGTCTCTGCACGTAAAGGACGGATCATCTGGCTGTGACAGTTGTAGCAACCTTCACGCACATAGATGTCACGGCCTTCAAGTTGCAGGGCTGTGTAAGGTTTCAAACCTTCAACAGGCTCAGTGGTATCTTTTTGGAAAATCAGCGGCGTGATTTCTACCAAGCTACCGAAGCTGATAGCGATAACTGTGAAGATCGCTAACAAACCGATGTTTTTTTCAACTATCTCATGATTAAATTTCATCGAGTTTGCTCCTTAAGCCGCTTTTGCTTCAGCCAGTGCTGGCAATGAATCTTTAGAGGCTTTCACAGTACGGATCACGTTGTATGCCATGATCAGCATACCGGTTAAGAAGAAACAACCGCCGAGGAAACGTACGAAGTAGAAAGGATAAGAAGCTTCCAGACTTTCAACAAAGCTATAAGTCAAAGTACCGTCAGCGTTAACTGCACGCCACATCAGACCCTGCATTACACCCGAAATCCACATAGACACGATGTAAAGAACAGTACCGATAGTCGCTAACCAGAAATGCACGTTAACTAACTTGATGCTGTACATACGGCCATGGCCGAACAGTACTGGGATCAAGTGATACAGAGAACCGATAGACACCATTGCCACCCAGCCTAGCGCGCCTGAGTGAACGTGACCTACAGTCCAGTCTGTGTAGTGAGATAAAGCGTTAACTGTCTTAATGGCCATCATCGGACCTTCGAAGGTCGACATACCGTAGAAAGACAGCGAAACCACTAAGAAACGCAGTACTGGGTCAGTACGCAGTTTGTGCCATGCACCAGATAAGGTCATGATACCGTTGATCATACCACCCCAAGATGGTGCGAACAGGATCAGTGACATCACCATACCTAAAGACTGAGTCCAGTCTGGCAGGGCAGTGTAGTGTAAGTGGTGAGGACCTGCCCAAATGTACAGTGCGATCAGTGCCCAGAAGTGCACGATAGACAGACGATATGAGTAAACAGGACGACCCGCTTGCTTAGGTACGAAGTAGTACATCATACCTAAGAAGCCTGCGGTTAACAGGAAACCTACCGCGTTGTGACCATACCACCATTGCACCATGGCATCGACCGCGCCACTGTACATAGAGTATGACTTGAACAAGCTAACAGGAACGGCCATAGAGTTCACGATGTGAAGCACGGCAACCGTAATGATAAATGCACCAAAGAACCAGTTCGCTACGTAAATATGCGATGTTGTTCGTTTGATAATAGTGCCGAAGAACACTATTGCATAGGAGACCCAAACGATGGTGATAGCGATATCGATTGGCCATTCTAATTCAGCATATTCTTTACCACTGGTGTAACCCATTGGCAGAGTGATTGCTGCTGACAGAATGATGGCTTGCCATCCCCAAAACGTAAATGCAGCTAATTTAGGTGCAAATAGTCGGGTTTGACAGGTGCGTTGTACGACATAATAGGATGTTGCAAAGAGGGCTGATGTTCCGAACGCGAAGATAACCGCATTGGTATGTAATGGTCGCAAGCGACTATACGTAAACCAAGGAGTATCAAAGTTCAGATGTGGCCAGATTAACTGAGCCGCAATTAATACACCGACTGACATACCAACAATACCCCACAAAACTGTGGTTAAGGCAAATTGGCGGACAATGGTGTAATTGTAATCAGCGCCTGTTGGCTGGGAATGGTTCATCATAATGCTTCCACTGCTTATTACTTTTACTTTTAGTAAAGACAAGCTTTACCTGTTATATATGACACAAAGCCCACTTCCCTATTAGGGTTGTGAAGCCATGTCAATGCGTTACCCTACACATTTGTGCTCAAATATGAGGTTTCGCAATGATACTTGAGCCATGTCAAAAAAGATACCAAAGATGGGGTCTGGAAAGTTGATCTAGATCAACCTACGCCATAGAATGTTAACATCTTGCATCACAAGGTTAATTTTTGTGCTTACTCGCAAACTGCTTCCGCTCTCCATCATGCTAGTTATGATGAATCTCACAGCTTGTAATGAAAAAGCAACCCAACAGGTCGAAATAAAGGCTGTAGACCCAACACTTTGTGCTTTTACGCAGGGTGATTGCATTAAAAACGTCGCGGGTGTTGAACTGCGAATTAGCCTGTCACCAGCCCATGCGCCGAGCGAAAAGCCATTAACATTGAAGCTATTAACCTCAGAGCCGATTGACAATCTTCAGATACGTTTAGAGGGTCGAGATATGTTTATGGGGGTTATTCCTGTCAATCTAAATGAACTGAATAAAACTCACTATGAAGGACAGATGATTTACGGTTCTTGCAGCAGCGGATACATGGTGTGGCGAGGATTTATCCGTTTTAACCGAAACGGAGAGGAGCACGCCGTTATTTTTGACTTTCTTGCCGATAATCCTCACTAAGCTGGGAAATTAACGCCCATTAAACCCCTGTTGGTCAATTTAAACGAATAAACGCGTTGATATGACGAATAATGATGAATTCTCTACTGATTTTTAAGTTTATTTTCATTATTCGTCATGATCCTTCCAACTCTCTTTGACCCGCACGAAAATATCGATGTTATTGATAAAGAGTTCGAGCAAATCGGGGTCAAAATGCTTACCCGCACCTTTGCGCATTTCATCTATCACTTCGTCTAATGGCCATGCCGCTTTATAGCAACGGGCGTGAGACAGGGCATCGAACACATCGGCGATGGCAACGATGCGGGCAAAAATGTGAATTTGATCTTGTTGTAAATTGCCTGGATAGCCAGAGCCGTCATATTTTTCATGGTGCTGCAAGGCGATAATCGCCGCCGCTTTAAGGATCGGCCGCTCGGAATTCGCGAGAATTTGATAGCCAATAGTTGGATGTTGGCGCATCACTGACCATTCTTGATCATCTAACTTACCGGGTTTGAGTAACACCGCATCGGGGATCGCGATTTTACCTATATCATGCATAGGTGAAGCGCGGCGCAGCAAGTCGGCTTCGGTTTCGGTTAACCCCGCCAATAACGCAAGCTGGGCGCAATATTCCGCCATGCGTTTCACATGATTGGCGGCCTCTTTAGAACGACTCTCGACCACATCGCCTAAGCGCAGGATCAGCTCTGATTGAGTATCTTCGACTTCCTGATTTAGGAGTAGATTCTCAAAGGCAACCCCGACGTTTATGGCAAAGATATCGACCAGTTTTTTGTCCAAATCATCAATTTTATCAATGCCATCCATATAGAGTAGGTTGATAAGCCCGCTCTTTGTCGGGAAGTAACCCACAAAACAATTTTCTTCGTATAGACAGCGTTTTTGCATTAAGGCGCTACGTAGTAATTTGCTTATATGCTCAGGTAACTCCTTATGTGGAGGGCTATTGGCAAACTGGCCTGTTCCCGCCAGGATTTCGATTTCGGCCGAATCCACATGGCCGCTGATCGCATCCATCGCATTGCAGGTGAGTAATAAGGTTTCAGTATCGAGGTTGAGTAGGGTGGCGACTTGTGTCAGGAGTCCATCGGCAAACTTATGTAGCGTTCGCAGTTCAAACAAGCCCGAGGTAGCCTCAAGCACGCGCTCTAAACCCATTCTGTGATTCATTTGCGCCCGTCTTGCTTGTTCGATTTCCATAATATCGCGGTACGATCGCAACGAAGAGTAGACGCTGGTCATCAGCTTGCGGGAATCGAGCTCAGATTTTGCTTTGTAATCATTAATATCGTAATTGACTATCACATCTTCTTCGGGGGCTTGTCCGGGCTGTCCTGTACGTAGAATGAGTCGAATATTTTTGTTCACTTGCACTTCGCGGATCCATTTGACCAGCTCGAGCCCAGCATGGTCGCTCTCCATCACCACATCGATAAAGGCAACGGCAATGTCTTGCTCCTGTGCGAGTAGTTCTTTGGCCTGTTCACCACTGTAGGCATTAATAAAGGTGAGGGCACGGCCATCGAGTCGAAAACGTGAAAGAGCAAGTTTGGTGACTGTGTGGACATCGGGTTCATCATCAACAACAAGGATCTTCCACGGAGCGGCAGCGGGGGATATTTCTGTGGCTTTCTTCGCGGAGAACAACGGCTTTTTGTTTGTAAGATCAATCACCATCCGATACCTCATCACATAAAGGAGCGTCACACAGTTAGAGTGTAGTAGAAGCCAATCAGATAATTTGAAAAAATTAATAAAGTGGGGGAGTTAGCATTATTGAATCAAGATTATTGATAACTATTCTCATCTTGATATTATCGAGACAGGATTATTAGCAGGGGATTTATATGGCCGAGCGGATCAATTTATCGATTTCTGAGGAGAAACTCGCGCAGCTTATCCGTGAAGGTAAGTTATGTGCGGCGGATTTCTCGTGTCTCGATAGTCAATCTAAACGTAAAGTCTGGCAGCTTTGTCTGATTTGCTGTCAAAAACGCATTAGTTGCCAGCAATGTACGCAAACAAGCTGCTCGCAAATTGAGTTTTTGGTTAATGCCGATAAATAACGTTATCGGCATTTGCGTTTAAGTATTATCATGCAGTAAATATTTAAATTTTAAAGTTAATATGCAGCTTCCTCCAGTTTTACCTCTGTTTGATTCAATTGAATTCATACAATATGGCAACAGTGTGGTGAATCAATACATCACTCAAGTCAGCTTATCTGATGTGCCCGACGCGGGTTTAGTGATGGAACACGCAACTGATTGGTTATTTGAGCAAAAACACAGTGAAAACAACTATAAAGCCTATCGAAGTGAACTGACCACGTTCCTGCATTGGTGCTTTGATGTTGCGAAAATGTCGCCCACACAGGTATTACGTAAGGATATGAGTCGTTATGTGGATTACTGCTTGGCGCCGCCGCTGGAACTGATCGGCTATTTTAATGTGCCGCAATTTAAATTGGACAAATTGCGCGATGAACGGGTACCAAACAGCCTTTGGCGGCCATTTGTGGGCAAGAAACAGTTAGGGCAAATTCAACCCTATGTGTTGAGCGATAATGCGCTAAAAACCAAGATTGCCATTTTATCTTCGTTTTACAGTTACTTAATGAGCGAGGAGTTTTGCGAGCGTAATCCCGCGCAAATTTGGTTGAATCACAGCCGCTTTGCGCAGAACAAGCTGTATCAAAGGCAAACTGATGAAGAAGAAAACAGCTTGGCTTTCACAGAGTTACAGTGGTCCTATGTTATGAGTACAGTCACTCAGTTGGCTACTGAGTTCCCAGAATTGCATCAACGTAGTTTATTCTTGATTTCATTGATTTATTCCTGTTATCTGCGCATTTCGGATGTTTCGGCGCGGGTTGGCTATTCACCGGTTATGGGGCAATTTAGGCAAAATCCACAGACAGGCATTTGGAGTTTTCACATTCCACTCAGTAAAGGCGGCAAAAAACGAAGCGTGGCGATTTCTAAGGCGTTACTCGATGGTTTAGTCAAATATCGGCAATTTTTAGGGCTGTCCGATTTTCCAAGCCAAGGCGAGCATCATCCTTTGTTCGTACGCCATCGCGCTGCCGGTCGTGGCCGTGATGCGGGTCTTGTGAATGCCAATCTTGGGATCCGGCAAATCCGCGAAGATATTCAGACCATTATCAATCTCGCAGCGGATAACGCGCAAATCGATGGCTTTAATCACGATGCCGAGCAAATGCGAAAACTCACCGCGCATAATATCCGGCACACAGGGATCACCCATGACATCAATATCAATCGTCGGCCGTTATCACATGTACAAGCCGATGCAGGCCATGAGAGTATCGACACCACATCGAAATATTTGCATACCACACAAATCGAAAGACACGAAAGCGCCTTCAATAAGCCATTAGACCATCTACAAGGTATTGACTAATTTCGAGTCGGCATCCCAAATCCCTCCCACACAAAACTGCGCACAATGTATATTATGTTAAATTAAGTATTGGTGAATATGGAAAGCTATCATTCCCTATGCGTTTAATTGTCCGCCCAATAAAGGGTTAAGATTGTCATCGTTTAGCGCATACCGTTGATTTTTGTTTAATCAAGGGATAGATACATTTGATGGGTTACTTCTACGCTATTTTCAAGGCGTTCCTACGTGAATATTTGGCAAGATTGCCCCTGCAAGTTTTGCAGATTTCACGTAGCGCACGAATAAGATTTGAATCAGTTAGTTTGATATCACAGTCGATGACCATTCGGTCACACCCTAAGTGTGACCGAATGGAACAGACATTATCAAAAAACCATCCATGGCCCTGTTTATTCATCCTTTTTATTGTTTAGGCCTCATGTGCAAGTAACAGTGGATTTACCGTGGTGGCACCATAGCCCTTTGCATTGAGCTCGGCATCCAATCCCATCGATGCGATATCGTCCGCTGCCGCATCTAACAATGGCAAACGGTTGGTAAACAACATCTTAGTGTATCCCTTGCACGCCTCGCAGCTCTCAATCCGCACGGCTGCCTTATGGTCATCAAAGGACCAAATCGACATCTCCCGGGATTGCTCGCAGCAGGTACAATGCGCGCGCACATAGTGCCACTCGCTTTCACACAGACTGCAATGCAGATAGCGCAGCCCTTCCCGTGGTTCATCGACAATCATGCTGGCGACAGGATGACTACCGCACACCGGGCAAAGGCTAGACTGTTTAACCTTATTCACATCCATTCGTGCAATCACCATGGGAGCCCAGTGTGACCAATACAAGGACAATCCCGCCCAAATAAATAGGCTGTACTGCGCAGGCACGGCACTAAACTCCCCTTGCCTTAGTTGAGTGCCCCACTCTAGCAATTGAGTTGGCGACTGCTGTTGTAACTCCTGTAGAACAGGCACTAAATGCGTGGGCACTTGAGATACCAATTCTGTTAGCAATGCTTGCAATGCTTTTAACCAATCCTGAGCCGTTTGAGTTTGGCTTAGGGACAACGGATATGGCACCTCAGCGTCAATCATTGGTGCTGGGCCCATATCCGTTGCCGCAAGTTTTTGCTGCGTCGACACTAGGATTTGGCAGAGCTTGAGATAATCCGCCAGCGGAGAATCCTGCGCTAATTGGGCTAAACGACGTGCTCTATGTTGGTAAATTTTCTCAGGATTTGCCGCTTTTAGCGGTTTTAATGCTAAGGGGGATTTATCAACAAAACTTAACGGGATATCGCTGGCCATCTTCATCGCTATTTTTCCTCGTGTTCTTCTAACATGGCTGGGTGGTGCTTACGAGCCCAAGCCTTAGAGACTTTGCCGTAGAGCATCCCTGTGATCGAGCCTTCAATCCAGCAGGCCATCCATACGTGTACCACTAGGGATAACAGCATTAATATGCCGCAGGCCGAGTGGACTAAGGTGGCCCAATTGACGGCTTCTGCCGAGAACATGGGGGCAAAATAAGGTTGCCACATCATGATGCCGCTGATCAGAAACGCCAGTACAAAAACCACAAAGGCGCGGAATAACATTTTCTGACCTGGGTTGTAATGGCCCACGGGCGGAATGTTCTCTTCTTTTTGCAGTAACACCCACACCACGGCTTTCATCCAGGGCAAATCGTACTTATTCCACTTATTGTGCTGGTAATAGCGGATCAGCATCACCGCTAGCAGCAGACACATGGCGATCCCGAAGAATGGATGCATCACTTTTGCCAGTTGTGGTGTGCCAACAATGCCACTCAGCCACTGGAACGAAGGGTAAAAAAACGAGAATCCCGTTAAAAAGGTCACTAAACCCACAAAGACTATGGTCCAGTGACACAGACGATCAACGAGCTTATGGCGCACTATCATCTCTTTATGACTCATTGCTTTTCCTCCTCTGTGGCGCTGGCATCAATGTAACCGGGCTGATCTTCCTCGACGATGTTGCGCCCTACCGCAATGCGGTGTATCAGAGCGAATGCCGCCGTTGCGAGCAAGCCTGCGGTGCCCAAAGGTTTGAGCCAATCTTGACGCCATTCGGTGGCGGCGGGGATTTGCGGATCCTTTGGCATGCCATAGGTTTCGGGTTGTGTGATGTCGTGGAGGATCATCATCATATGCGTTCCGCCAACGCCCTCGGGGTTATATAGTCCCGCCTTGCTGAAACCACGTTCCTTTAACTGCTCGATGCGTTTTTCGGCATAGAACAACATGTCTTCGCGGGTACCAAAACGCAGTGCGCCCACGGTGCAGGTTTTAACGCAGGAAGGCTCAAGGCCAACGGCGAGCCTATCCGAGCACAGGGTGCACTTATAGGCTTTGTTATCTTTGGCACTGATCTTCGGCACGTTGAAAGGACAGGCACTGGCGCAATAACCGCAGCCAATACACTTGTTCGAGTCAAAATCCACTGTGCCATTGGCATGTTGCACAATCGCGCCGCTGGTTGAACAAGCTTTTAAGCAGGCTGGATCGGCGCAGTGCATACAGGCAGTGTGAGTAAATTGCCAACGCAACTTATTGTTATCCATCACTTCGTGATACTGCATTATGTTCCAGCTTTCGGGCGACAGTATCATCGGGTTCTGGTAACTGCCTTGGAAAGTACCGACATCTTCACGAAGGTCATTCCATTCGGAGCAGGCAACCTGACAGGCCTTACAGCCGGTACATTTAGTCGCATCAAACAGCTTAGTCACCTGCTGGACCGCACCAATGCGTGCTTGTGACGCAGGGGTGATGTCCGTGGTGCCTGAGATGCGGATAATATCTTGAGAAGCCATAATTAGAAGCCCTCCGCTTTGGCAATATTTACAAGGAATGCTTTATATTCAGGGGTTTGGGTGTTGGCATCACCCACAGATGAAGTCAGCTCGTTGACGATATAACTCTTCTGCGTCAAGGCCTCGTAACTGCCATGGCGTGGAATACCAATGGTGTGGACTTTTTTGCCCTGAACCATCATGGGTTGGAGTCGTTTAGTGACATAGGCCTTAGTGACAATATGCGAGCGCTTGGAGCTCACTTTGACCCAATCACCGTTATTGATGCCCTTTTCCGCCGCCAAGGTTTCATCGATTTCGATAAAGTGTTGTGGCTGGGTAATAGCAGCCAGCTGGCAATGTGTGGTCCAGTTGTTGAAGTGCTCCGTCATCGAGTAAGTAGTGCCGACATAGGGGAATTCTTCATTGGTACCAAAGCTTTCACGCAAGCCTTTGAACATCCGCGCCACCGGATTATTGGTGACTTTAGGATGCAGTGGGTTACTCGCCAGTGGCGATTCGAACGGCTCATAATGCTCTGGGAATGGACCATCTTTTAAGTCACGCAGGGCAAATAAATGGCCAACACCATCGGCTTGCATGATGAAAGGATGTGCCGAATCTTCGGCATTCAACTTGGCATTAAAATCAGGCACATCAATGCCCTGCCACTTGTTGTCCTTGTATTCGAGCAGCACACGGCTCGGATCGCGCGGCTTACCTTGTACGTCGCAGGAGGCGCGGTTGTACAAGATGCGGCGGTTAGCTGGCCAAGCAAATGACCAATTCGGAGTAATGCCTTTACCAGACGGATCGCTATTATCGCGACGCGCCATGAGGTTGCCCGCTTCGGTCCACATGCCTGAGTAAACCCAAATACCACATGAGGTTGAGCCATCGGCTTTTAACTCGGAGAAGCCATTGAGTAGCCTACCGGTCGTGAGATCATAACCATTCATCTCCTGCGCGATTTCCTCGGAGCTGGGTTCATGCTCCATCGCATAATCCCACTTGATAGCTTCGATAGGCTCAGGTAAACGGCCACCCTCTTCACGGTATAAACGCTTTAATTCCAGCATGATGCCAGAAAGAATTGCCGGATCAGATAAGGCTTCGCCAGGTGGATTGGCGCCCTTAAAGTGCCATTGTAACCAACGGCTCGAGTTAGCAATTGAACCACTTTCCTCAGCAAAACAGGTAGTTGGTAAGCGGAATACTTCAGTTTGAATACTGGCGGTATCCACATCATTAAACTGACCCGCATTGCGCCAGAAGCTGGAGGTTTCATTTGCCAGCGCATCAAGCACTACTAAGAACTTCAGATTCGATAAGCCCTTAGACACTTTTTGCTTATCAGGCTGGGAGTTAAGTGCGTTGATACCTTGGATAAAGTAGCCATTAACTTCACCGTGAACCATCATGTCGATTTGCTTATTGATATCGTATTGCTGATCCCACTTTGGCAGCCAGTCATAACCATAATCGTTTTCTGCGGTGGCATGATCACCGAAGAAGGCTTTTAACAACGACACGGTAAAGGCTGGGTAATTGTGCCAATAGTTGGTTTGGTTTGGTCTTAAGGCTTTAGGGGTGTAATGGGCTAAATAGTTTTGTAAATCAACATCTTTATCTTGTGGCAGTTTAAGGTAGCCAGGTAATCCTTGGCACAATAAACCTAAGTCCGTCGCGCCTTGAACGTTTGAGTGACCACGCAGTGCATTCACGCCGCCACCCATGATCCCCATATTGCCTAGCAGCAATTGGATCATCGCCATGGTACGGATGTTTTGTGCGCCGACGCTGTGCTGTGTCCAACCGAGGGCATACAGGAAGGTTGCAGCTTTATGGTCAACATGGGTCGCCCCAATTTGCTGACACACTTCAAGATAGGCGTCTTTCGGCGTACCCGTGATGCTGGATACTGTGTCAGGATCGTAGCGCTCAACGTGTTTTTTCAACAGGTTAATCACGCAGCGAGGATGACTTAAGCTAGGGTCAACCTTAGCGTAGCCCTCTTCATCTAACTCATAGAACCAAGTGGATTGGTCGTATTTATGGTTAGCTTCATCGTAGCCACTGAATAAACCGTCGTTAAATTCATAGTCTTCCCGCACGATAAACGAGGCGTTGGTATAGGCTTTGACATAGTTAAGGTTAATTTGTTGCGTCTCGAGCAGATAGCGGATCATGCCGAGCAGGAAGGCAATATCAGTGCCCGAACGAATAGGCGCATATAAATCGGCGACGGCGGCACTGCGGTTAAAGCGCGGATCGACCACAATCAACTTGGCGTTGTTATGCTCCATCGCTTCTGTCACCCAACCAAAGCCGACGGGGTGCGCTTCAGCAGCATTACCACCCATCACAATGGCCAGATCGGTATTTTTCATATCCGCCCAGTGGTTAGTCATAGCACCGCGGCCAAAGGTGGGCGCCATTGCGGCCGGTGTTGGGGCGTGGCAAACGCGGGCGATGTTATCTATCCCTAGCATACCAATGGCACGGCCAAATTTATGGGTGATGTAGCAGCCTTCGTTTGCTTGGGCCGATGAGGTCATCATGCCTAGGCTGACTAAGCGGTTAACGGTTTGACCTTGGGCATTTTTCTCAACCAGATTGGCATCGCGCTCGTCTTTGATGAGTCTTGCGATACGCTTAAAGGCCTCATGCCAGCTAATGCGCTGCCATTTATCCGAACCGGGTAAACGCACTTCAGGATATTTCAAACGGTGCGGGCTGTTTACATAGTCAACCAAGCCCGCGCCCTTAGGACACAGAGCACCGCGGTTAATCGGATTATCGGCATCACCCTCAATATGAAAAATGCTCTGCTCTGCATTCTTCCCGTTGCTGCTCTGGCTGTACATCAACAAACCACAACCCACAGAGCAGTAGCAACAATTGTTACGCGTCTCTTTTGCGCGCAGCAATTTAAAACCTCTGACGGATGCAAATGCCTTTTCGGACATCAACCCTAGTGCAGAAATAGCAGAAGTCGCGGCTCCCACAGCACAGAGTTTAAAAAACTGTCGTCTATTCATTGTCATTTCACACACTCTCTTTTATGTGCTCACTAAGTTGCAGCGCGTACGCTGCAGGCTTGAGTAGAGAACTTAACCCTACTCATGGTGCGAGTATAAAAAAGTGACTAATAATGACAATTTCTAACAGGTGATCAAAATCACATTAAGCCTTCAAAAGAACATTTGGCCAAAATAAGTTGCTTATATGATGTTTTCCGGAATTAGAATCTATGAAATATACAGTTTGCGATATTAAAGTGGTTTTATTGATGTGGACATTTTGATTGGCCATTTTGTCCACTTTGTACCAAGTTCCATTGGGGGTAAATCTTATTGTTGACGCGCATCACAAAAGTGACGGCGATTGGTCGAAATATGAATGAAAATACCGATTAAGCACTTTTAGAGCAAGATCACAATTTAAGAGAAATGATCGGCAGAAAACAACCGTTTTTCCAATGGATGTTGCTAACAGTGGCCTCTATCAGTGTGGCTAGCAGTGAGTTAAGCGGTATAAACAGCAGCGAATAGTTGCCACTTGAGTGATGAAAACACCATAGAAAATCACTTATCCCCCCTCAGATTTGAGCGTTTTTTAATCAGCAAATCGATTCAATAATGCTATTAACCAAAGTTATAAAGATTGATTTAAAGAATGGTTTTAACGATTGATTCAATAACCGCTGTTAGCGAGTTTTATCACAAACTAACTGTTAAAGCGCGGACTGTCTAAGCCACAAATCCCATTTAATCGGTAGATAAACAGATCGCCGGCTTGCGGCTCTTGCTCTAATTGCGATGGTTCAAGGGAGTGTTTGGCACTGGTGACGATCAACAGATCGCGTCTTTCCCCGCCAAAGGCGATGCTGGTTGGATGGGTAACGGGCAATTTAAGGATAAGGTCGACTTCACCATTGGGACGATAGCGCACCACTTGGCCACCGCCCCACTGGGCATTCCAGAGGTAACCTTCTGCATCGACATCTGAGCCATCAGGGAAAATATGATGGCTGGTGGTCGCAAAAAGGCGCTTACGACTCAATAACCCCGTTTGAATATCAACATCATATTGATGGATTTGATGTGTTGGCGAATCGGCATGGTAGAGCGTTCGTCCATCTGGACTCCAGCATAGACCGTTGGAGATTTCGAGATGCGTTAGGCGTTGGTGGCAATTCCCATTCTCGTCAATGCAATACAGGGCGGCGTGTTGTGCTTCACTATGACGTTGTTCCACCATAGTGCCCACCCAAAAGCGCCCTTGCCTATCGATGCGACCATCGTTAAAGCGATTCCCCTCAATCTGAGCCTCTGGCTGCGCCAGCCATGTCAGGCTTTGATCTTCAATATCATAGAATGCAATACCAATATCGAATGCGACGATAAGTGTTGTAGGCTTTGCCGTGAGGCCAAAAGAGCCGACGCGGTGCGGCATGGTGAAAATATCTAAGGTGCGGGAGGCAAGATGAAAACGATAAATCACAGCGGATAAAATGTCGGTCCACCAAATTGATTGGTGTAACTCATCCCATAACACACCTTCACCAAGGCGGTTGCCAACAGGGATTGTCATCAACAGCTCGCCAACCGTGACCGTTTGCATGATTTACTCAAGACATCCTTTTACCCAGAATGGCCTTATTCTTAAACAAGGCGTTGGATGACGCAAGGGCAAAAGGAAAAGATAAATGTTTCTTTCTATTTAGCTTTTATTTTGTGGTGCAGATTTGCTAAGGACAACCAGTGCAATGCCACCGAGGATGGCACAGGAGGCAACCAATAATCGAAGGCTCAGGGGTTCACCCAGCAATAGCACTCCCCCAACAGCGGCAATTAACGGCACACTCAATTGTACTGTTGCGGCGTAGGTGGATGACAATAAAGGTAATATAGAATACCAAATTGCATAACCTACGCCAGAAGCGATGGCGCCTGACGCCAAGGCATAGATAATTCCCATCTGACTTACCGCTAAGGGATCTCGAACTAATAGCAGTAATAACAGTGCCATCGGCACTGTGCGGATAAAGTTGCCCGCACTAATTGGAATGGGATGCTGGGCCCCCTTGCCCTTAATCGAATAGATCCCCCAAGCGACTCCAGCGCTTATCATCAGTAATGAGCTCAAAAGCGGCGGCGCCGACAGCCCGGGCAACAACAGAAAAATCAAGCCCGCGGCTGCGCAGGCTAACCCAAGCCATTGTTTGGTATTAAAGGGTTCTTTTCGGTACAGTCCATAGCCAATCATGGTGGCTTGAACGGCGCCAAAGAGTAATAAAGCCCCCATTGAGGCTGTCATATTGATATAGGCGTAGGAAAACCCCGCAGCGTAGATGAACAATGCCAAGGCTGAGCTCCAATGGCCCTTGGCCTCCGGTGCAGGTTTTTTTAGGCTTAATAGCCAGAGCATGATGGCCCCAGACAACAAGCGGATCAGGGTAAAGCTGCCTGCATCGATACTGCCATCCTTGAGCGCAAGCCGGCAAAGTATCGAGTTACAGGCAAAGGCCAACATGGTAAGTGTCGTTAGCATAAATAGACGAAAAACAGTCATCAAATTCCTTAGTCACGGATAACCACAATTCTGTTGCCATGTAGCAGACAATAAAAAAGCACCCGAATGGGTGCTTTTAGTATAGACAGCTAATCTCGATTATTGATTAGATTCACCAAATAAATCAGCTACATCTTGTTCAGTAATCGCTTCGTCATAGAACTTGATTTCATCGATTGCCCCTTTGAAAGGCGTATCCCAGAAGTTGACCCCAACCGCAAACTTAGTGGTCGGTACTGAGAAGATGTTCGGGAAGTTCGCGCCGGTAAACTTCAATTCACCATTGATATAGACCTTCACATCGCCGCCATTCACAGTGTACGCCAGGTGCGTCCATTGGGATTTTGGCATCACAAAACCGGTTCTACCGTCGTACCATGCTGTGCCTGACCATAACACCATGCGCTCATAATCATTTTGACCGCCTGGTAAGACGCTGGTCCAGCTAGAATCAGTCGCATAACCAAACAAGGCTGTAGTGTACTTATTCAGCTGCTCAGGGTTGAGCCACATTGACACTGAATAGGTGTAGTCTTTGATAAGGTTATTCGGCAATACAATACCAGAGGCACCATCAAAGACCGCCGCCTTGCCTACCGCGCCATCCACATAGCTGATTTTACCGCCTTCAACGCCAATCAGGTTACCCACCACAGTGCCCGCGCCGAAGTTGGCGGTACTGTCGTTAAGATTGTCTTCGAAGCTGTAGACAGCGACCGGTGTTGGCGGCGCCTTAGACTTAACTGTGGCGGTGAAGACTTTCGTCTGTGTCGCTTGACCGAGTTTTAAGGTCGCCGTTAGGGTCACCACCTTATCGGTATCCTCACGCCCTGGCTGATTGACCGTGCCGCGGGTATCGATAATGGTTGGATCGGAAGAGACCCAAGTAATTGCCGAAGCATAAGGACCGGTGACTGGCAGTTCGATGTTTTCACGCACCGCCGATAAGTCGCCTAGCTCCAGAATGGCCGTTGCTGAGGACAAGAGTTCACTGTCGGCTAACTTGTCAATATCGAGGGCTTTGACTTCTTCAGCCGTTAATGCCGCTTCATATACTTTTAGCTCATCGATAAGGCCGTTGTATGGCAGATCCCAGTAGTTAACACCAAGACCGAAAATACCCTGTGCACCCGTATAGTAGTTGGCAAGGTTACCGCTACTGAAGCGCTCAACCCCGTTGATAAAGACTTTAACTAGCCCTTTATTGACGGAGAACGCCAGATGCGACCAAGTGTTTTCAGCGATGCGCTCACCTGTTACCCCATCAAACCAGGTCTCCAGCACTGAGCTGCCGCTGGTATCGATATTATGGCTCCAGAACATGGTATTACCGTCCCAGCCCTGTGGCAGCAAGCTGACCCAAGTGTTTGAGAACTTACTACCATCTTCAGCGGTTTGCTCGTTAACTGCGCCGAAGAATGCCGTGGTAAATCCTGTGATAACCGCAGGACTTGCCCAGAAAGACACAGTGTACTCGTAGCTGGAGATAATGCCCGATGGCAGTAACACCCCGTGGGCACCATCTAATGATAGGGCTTGTCCTTCAAAGCCTGTAGCGTAGCCAATGGCATCACCTGCTTTGAAGATCCTATCGCCAGTGGGTTGACCATCACCAAATAAGCCTAAGGAATCCTTGAGGTTATTCTCGAAGCTGTACTGAGCAATACGGTTATAGGTTTTACGGGCAAACACGGTGATTTGGAAGGTTTTAGTCACCTTCTTACCATTGACCATAATCGTGGCGGTTAAGGTGACGACCTTATCGCCCTCGCCCACGTTGGGTCGGATAATGGTGCCATCGGCACGGATCACTGACTCATCGCTCGATTGCCACTCGATAGTTGCTCCACGGGTACCTTGTGTCGGTAAGGCGATCTTACCTTCGGTGGCTTCGGTCGGCAGGCTAATGCCGTTTACCGATGCCGTTAAAATTTCCTCAGTGGTTTTATCGGTGAGCTTCACGCCCCAAATACTCACCCCATCATTAGAAATGGCGCTAAATGTCGGCATGAGTTTGTTTTGCTCAGGATCCCATTGCCAGGCGAGTACGCCTTCAAACGTGCCTAAATTGTCTAGCATTAAGGTGATTTGGTTGTCATCGCCCTGTTGGTATGTACCAGTCACATCGCCAGACACACTGCCTTTATTAGTCCAAGTACGGGATAACTTCACATGGACTGATTTGTGTGCCGCGGTATTAATATCTTTTGCGTGATTAATAAATTGATAATCACCGGTGACATCGATTTCATCGACAATGTTAGCGCCGTTGATCGGTGCATAACGCTGTGGTGAGGCAACTAACCAACCATCGCTGTTGAGAAATAGCTCATGTACGCGCACGCTGTGACCTTCGCCGGTATCGGGGAAGCGCGTATGGAATACTAAGAAGTATTTGCCCGTTTGTGCATCATAAAAAGCGGAGTTGTGGCCGGGTGACAGGTAACCGTGATCATGACCCACATCGCCCGGGTGGGCCACAAATTGGAAGCCGCCCATCAGTTTGACACCATAGTCGGCGATATTGCCTGCGGCCGTTGCGCCAATCATGTCGAGACCCGCGGCATCCACATAGGGACCGTTAGGATTTTTAGCGCGAGAGATACGAATGTTGTAACCGTCTTTTTGGGCGAAGCCGCCAAAGGAGGTAAACATATAATAGTATTCGGATTCTGGGCTGTAGATGACGTATGAACCTTCGATGGCACTGTAATTGCCGCCCATGATCTTAGTGCCATAGCCCTGATCCGCTAACGGTTTACCCGTTGCAGGGTCTAACTGCATCACCCAGATCCCGCCGGAATAGGAACCATAGGTCATCCATAGACCGCCATCTTTATCGTAAAACACGGCGGGATCGATAGCGTTAGGGTCGACAAAACCGTTGTAGTTTTGACCATTCACGCCAGGATTTTCGGCCCCAACCTGACCACTCTTTAAGATCAAGCCTTGGTTTACATAGGGACCAAGAATATTGTCCGAGGTGGCCATCCCCAAATAGGAGCGCGATACGCAATCAATCTTATCGGGACCACCACAGAAGTCATAATAGAAATGGTACTTACCGTCGGCAAGCTTTATTACATCCGGTGCCCATGAGCCGACAAAGCCGCCCGTCCATGCGGTGCCTTCCGCGATTTCTGACTCATAGGTATTAAACAGGCTGCTCTCGGCTGCACCATCAGAGGCAATTTGTGTCCAGTTCATTAAGTCGGTAGAACTAGCCACCGCCAAGTGTGAGCCGAAAACATAATAGGTGCCATCGGTATCTTTAATGATGGAAGGATCATGAACCACTGCATTTTTGTAGCTCACCTCACCTGCAATTGTTGGATCTGCCGATGTCACAGGGGCTGGAGGGGTAAAGGTATTTGTGTCGTTCGCACTGTAGCTGCTGTCGTCCCCACCACAGGAGGCTAGTGCCATGATCAAGCTTGCTGACACGAATGAGCGTTTAAGCACCATGAGCGTCGTTCCTTTTATTGTTGTGTTTGATAATTAGGTTAGCGTGTATCAATGTATCAAATGTAAAAGTAATACAATACTACTGTAACACTAAAGTTACATTAGCATTATGGGGATAGAAGTAAATATCTTGTGACAGAGATTTGTGAGATTTTGCAAAACATTTGACGTTAAGGTCAGCTTGCGTGACCTGTTATAGCTATTCAATCATGACGGTGCTTTAGCTACTAAACCCTTATTTATTTCAATTAAATTATTTTATTTCAAATAGATAGATTGGAACCGCCTTATGCGACGCATTTTAGCGAAATGTGATCTTGCTTTCCTATTGCGTCAAACAGTGAGTTGACATGTAAATAGTCATACAATATGATTTTAACAGTTATGATAAATTCTTAACCTCGCCCGTTGAAGCGTAATTGGTTTAACGCGGCGCACTATTCGCTACAAGATAGGCTACAAAATTCTAAATTTTCAGGGACACTGTGGGGATGTCCGTGACTCTGAAGTGGAATAAAAAAGACCGGGACGTCAGATGGTGTCTTAGGCTACCGGGTCAAATAATAAAACTACCGGAGATTAACTAGATGTTTAAACAGACTTATTTGGCAAGTGCTATTCTGCTTGCTCTTGCTAGTCAAGCGACCTATGCGGCAGAAGCTGAAGCGACACAATCGCCTCAGGCGGAAGAAACGGCACAGCCCTCTTCTGGCGGCAAAGCGCAAAATAATAATGAAGAGATGGAGATCATACAGGTTCAGGGGATCCGCGGTAGTTTAAATAAAGCGGTAGAACTTAAACGTCAAAACATTCAAGTTGTCGATGCCATCGTTGCCGAAGATATTGGCAAATTCCCAGATAATAACGTGGTTGAAGCCTTACAACGGGTAACCGGTGTTCAAGTGACCGACCGCGCGTCTGGTGAAGCGAATGTGGTGAGTATTCGTGGTTTAACGGATGTGACGACCACAGTGAACGGGCGCCAAATCTTCACCGCAACGGGCCGCTCAGTTGCTATCGCCGATATTCCCGCAGCGCTGCTCGGCAGTGTTGAAGTCTTTAAAACCCGTTCTTCTTCTCAAGTGGCCAGCGGTATCGCGGGTCAAATTGATATCCGCACCCATAAGCCTTTCGATTTTGAAGACAGTAAAGTTTCAGTTGCTGCTAAAGGTATCTATTCAGACCAACCCGATACTATCGATCCTAACTTCAGTGCATTAGCAAGCAATCGCTGGGATACCAGTATTGGTGAAGTGGGCGCCTTAGTTAACGTGTCTTATATCCGCACTAACTATAAAGATGAAAGTGTGTCACCTGGTGCATCCTTCCCCTACTTTGTTGAAGATGGTACTCGTATTACCAGTGGTTGGAACGTGGGTTCTGCCCATGGTATCGATACCAGCGCTGGCGCCACCATCGATGGCAAAGAATATCTACTGGCTCGCGATGCGATGTTTGGCAACATTCTCGAGGGCGAGCGTGAACGTCCTGCGTTTAATATCTCATTGCAATGGGCGCCAAATGATAGCTCTGAATACACCTTCGAAGCCTTCTACAATGGTTATCGCAATGAAAGCTTTAACTCTATGCTGTTCAGTACCGTCGATTCTGCTGCGAATTGGCAACAAGTGATCCAGGATGGGATTGAAGTGTACGATGGCACCAATGTGGTGAAATCGCGCACCGCATACAATGCTTACAACTTCAGCAGTGGCGATCACTCCAAAGCCAGTACCGATAGTTATGTCTTCGCATTAGGGGGAAAATGGGACATTACCGATGAGTTCCAATTAAAGTCAGAAGTGGTTTACCAACAGAGTACCTTTGAGACTGAATTTGCCGCAATGCGCGGGCAAACAACAGTTTATGGTGTCGCGATTGATGCAAATGCCGACGATGGTATCCCTAGCTGGAACTATTTAGATAATCCCGATACCGTACTTGATGAGTCAGACATGACTAATCCTGCCCTGTGGGAAACGGCCGATTTCTATGACAACGGTAGTAAAGATGAGGGTGATTCCTTGTCTTGGACAATGGATGGCAGTTTGTATGTGGATTATGCCATTTTCACTAAAGTGCAATTTGGCGCACGTTATGAAAAACGTACCGCAACTAACTCGAATCGCACGGCAAGTGGCGCGAAAAATATCGCCTACACAGATCTTGATCCCTCAATGTATATGGTGACTTCGGGCTTCTTTGAAGGCCGCGCTAATGTGCCTGATTCATGGGCGGTGATTAACGGTTACAACCTGTATAAAAATCGCAGTCAATTTGAATCTCTCTGGGGCTTTGAACAAAGCAGCCTAGTCCTGCAAAAAACCTTCGATATCTCAGAACAAGCTTGGGCTGGCTACCTGATGGCTGACTTTGATACTGAAGTCTTTGGTAAGCGTTTAGATGGTCAAGTGGGCGTTCGTTACGAAGGCACTAAAGCGGATATGGACTTCTTTGACAATAAAGCCAAAGATGAAAACGACAATGTCTATACCGCCGTGAGCAGCGATACCACAGATACTTCTAAAGTGTTGCCTAGTTTTGTGATGCGTTATTGGTTAATGGATGATTTTGTTGCGCGTTTCGCCTATACCGAAACCATTCGCCAACCCGCCTTTGCGGATCTGAACTCTTTCACTTACTACACACCGGATTTGACCCAAGTAGGTTTCGGTTCGGCCAGTGGTGGTAACCCTGATTTAGAGCCTGTCACCTCTAAAAACTATGACTTTACCCTCGAATACTATTTTGGTAATGGCAATTCGATTTACGGTACTTACTTCAGCCGTGATATTGAAGGTTTAGTCTACAGTTCATTAACCAGAACCCTGTATGACTACGATGGTGATGGTATCGAGGAAGCCTATATTCTTAACCGTCCTGGTAACACCTCAAACGGTAAGTTAACGGGCTTTGAATTAGGTGCTGTGTACTTCCCTGAAGGTTTACCAAGCTGGTTAGACGGTGTCGGTACTCAGCTTAGTGCGACACTGCTGGATTCCTCGCAGGATATTCCAGAGTTCGATAGCGCTACAGGTGAGCAAATTGGCTTTACGACCCGCGATATGTTTGGGGTATCCGATGAGTCTTACAGTGCTGTGTTGATTTACGATAAGGATTTCTTCAGCGCGCGTATGTCTTATACCTGGCGTAGTGAGTTCTTAAACTCCTATGATGCGGCGTTCTTTGCCATGCCTCGCGGTATCTATCGTAAGCCTGAGCAGTCATTAGACTTCCAGTTAAGCTACAACATCAGCGATGACTTAGTCGTGAGCTTCGATGCGACTAACCTGCTGGACGATGTGTATCAGGAATACTATGAGGATTCGACCCTATTCAACCGTACGAACAATATCTTCACTCGTACCTTTGCTCTGGGCGTTCGTTACTCCTTCTAATTGACCACTGTTGTGTAAACCGAAAAAGCTAATCCTGTGGATTAGCTTTTTTTTACGCATTTAATTTAAATGCATAGCAAAAGCCTTAGACGTGCTTACGTACTTGCTGGCCATCAAACTGCTTTTGTCTCTGGGCAAGCTTTGTTAGTTTAAGGATCCCACTCTCCCTCGAATATTGACTATGCATACCGCTTGGTTCGACTTTACGCTGATCCCTATCGATATCTTTGCCCTGCTGACTATTACTGCGGCGTTTACTTCGTTTTTTACCGCATGCTTCGGGATTGGTGGTGGCGTAATGTTATTAGGCGTGATGGCGCAAGTTCTTCCGCCCCAAGTGATTATTCCCCTCCACGGCGTGGTGCAATTGGGCTCGAATTTGGGTCGCGCACTATTAGGTTGGCAGCATGTGCAGTGGTGGCTTATCAGTCGTTTCTTACCCGGCGCGCTCGTTGGCGCCGCCTTGGGGAGCTTAGTGTTAGTCGCATTGCCGCCGAAAGTCATGTACCTCACCATCGCCCTGTTTATTTTGTACTCCTGCTGGGGACCGAAAATCCCCCGTGTGGTGCAGGGAACCGTCGGAACGATAATAGCTGGTGCTGTCACAACCTTTATTTCGTTATTTGTCGGCGCGACAGGCCCCTTAGTGGCGGCCTTTATCAAACAACTAGAGGTTGACCGTTTTCGCACAGTCGCGACCTTTGCGATGGCGATGTCCCTGCAACATGGCGTCAAAATTATCGTTTTTGAGGGGCTGGATATTCCTATCCTGCCGTGGTGGCCGCTGCTACTTTGCATGATTTTAAGCGGCGCCTTGGGAACCTGGCTTGGCTTTAAGATGTTAGCGCGGGTGACGGATAAGCATTTTGGCGTCGCCTTTAATTGGGTGCTGACACTGCTGGCGATACGTTTATTGTGGCAGGCCTTAGTAGGATAAAAACCATGGGATAAAAGAGCCTGAA
The DNA here is from genome assembly GCF_019457635.1 of Shewanella mangrovisoli. Lineage (NCBI taxonomy): Bacteria > Pseudomonadati > Pseudomonadota > Gammaproteobacteria > Alteromonadales > Shewanellaceae > Shewanella > Shewanella mangrovisoli. The sequence continues at coordinate 2,405,159 of NZ_CP080412.1, read as the reverse complement.
TAAAAAAGAGCAGCAGTTGCAAGCACAACTACTGCTCTGGTGCCGAGCAAACAAGGCTCAACCAAGATGCCGTTAAGCGACCTCAACTTAAACGACATTACAAGCACGCGTTTAGCCACCGCCGTGGTGATGCTCAGTTATTTAGAGGGAGGAATTATTTCACCTCTCTAAAATAGAACTGTTGTGAAATGGTGTTTTTCCACACGTCTTCCACTATGTTATCGCCATTGGCATAGGAGCCATTGGCCACTTTCATCGACGAACCGCCCTTACGGGACACTAGCCTTAATGAGCCATTAGGCATCAACTCGCTACGGAACTCGCTGTCGATTGCAGTACAAACCCCTAGCTCCAGATTACCTTCGTTGGTCACAAGGCATTGTTGCGCCTTGTTGTTTGAACGTTGGATGGATTGTAGACGGTAAAATCCATCGGTTGTCGGCATGGCTTGCCACTGCTGACAGGCATCGCCGGTGTATTCAAACTGAGCCACATTGGCATTAGGTTTAAGCTGACATTGTTCGGCGCTGACCACTCGGCCGCTATGGGCGTTGACTATGGCAAATGTTGAGACTGGCTCAATCCGCCAATCGGTGCATTCACTGACACGGTTTTCCCCGGCAATCACCTCGGCGCCAGCCTTTTTACTGCAGTTTTTCACCTGCAGATTGCCGGTGGAGCGATCGTTTGCGAAACGGAACCAGCCTTCACGGGTCGAATCCACCGACCAACGCTGACAACGGGAGGCGACCCAAGGCGCAGTATTCAGTGCCGTTGAAGACTCATCTTGGCACTGAGCCTGGGTTAAAAAGGTTCCCTGACCCACATTAGCAAAGCGGTATAGACCATCGTTACTCGGGTCAATTACCCATTGGCTGCTGTCATCTTCGCACTTACCGACACTGACCTGCCCCTTGGCATTGGTCACTAGGCATTGACCCACCTCACGGCTCACGATGCGGTATTTCACGCCTTCCACTTGGGTGGTTATCGGACCAAACTCGCCACTTGGGACAGGCAGTTGTTTTTTATCCGCCATCGGTTCGCCAAATTTAGGCAAGCCTTTGTTATCCCATGTAAAGGGTTGAGCACGTGCCGCACGGGTGCCGCTACAGCCGTCGGAGGCTGAGGAGTTGCCATGGTAAATGAGCCAATCTTCTTTCCCATCGGGAGACTTGAAGAAACCATGGTGGCCAGGGCCATAGACGCCATTGGCTTTGCTAAAGAAAGGTTTGTCGTACTTAGTCCATGCAGCGGGATCCATAGGATCGTCACCGGTGAGTTCAACCACGGCTAAGGAATAATCCTCAGTATTACAAAAGCTTGCCGAGTGAACTAAGAAGGTTCTGCCCTCATGCTGGATGATTTCAGGGCCTTCGTTGACGTTTAAGCCTGATTTTTCCCAGTCGTGAAGGGGCGCTGTGATCACCTTATGTTCGCCCTCGACGGTCCAAGGGTTGCTCATCTTGGCAATCAAGTTAACTTGATCTTGGCCATGCCATTCGGACCAGAGGAAATATAACTGGCCTTTATACTCCAAATAGCTGCCGTCGATATTCCAGTGGTCGGGCATTGGCGTGCCCTTAAACTTGTATGGCCCCATAGGGTCACTGCCTTCACTCTCGAGGATATGGTTACGCTGGCCATCGAAGTTTTCTGCCACGCCCGAGGTGTAAATCACATACCAACGTAATCCCTGCGCAGTTTGCAGAGGGTGGAATTCGAACGCCCAAAAGTTACAGCAGTTGGATTTATCTGTGCCACTCCAAATATTGTGGGCTGGCGCATCGGCAAGCCCTGCAATGGTGGGCGATTTACGCATCACCAGCTCAGAGGTCCACGTGGTGGTGGTGAGATAATAGTTACCATTGTGGTATTCGAGCCAAGGATCGGCTCCATTTCGAAATAACGGATTGGCAAAGGTCGCTGCGGTAATGCGGTTTTCATCCGCGCCCTTCGCACTCTCTGCGGCATGTAGGTTACCTGCCCCCAAGCAGGTCGCACTAAGTCCCATGGCCAGCGCAAGCGTAGCCATTCGTTTGTTGATTGTGTGAGTCATTATTGTTTTGTTCCTTCGGGTGTAACTAATACGCTCTGGTATTGATTGAGCGCCTTAGGATCGACCTCTGGCCAACCTTGGCGCCAGCTGAGTTCCGCCATCTTGAGTTTTTGTAAGCCATTATCGGCGGATTCGTAGGCATGAAAGACTAAGTAATCTTTGCCATCGAAGGCATAAACACTGTTATGGCCCAATCCCGGCCAAGCCTTTGTGCCATGCAGTAAAACCGAACCGCCGCCTTGCGCCATGTCTTTGCCCGCTTTATCGAGGTAAGGCCCGGTCACCGTTTTGGCGCGGCCCACGGCTAAGTGGTAAGTGCTGTCGTCCCCACGACAGCAAAGGCCATAGGAGACAAAAAGATAGTAATAGTCATCTTTTTTATAGATAAAAGGCGCTTCGATTTCAGCAGGACCTGGCTCTGTTTCACCAAGCAGTGCGGGGCGTTCTAACTTGGCTAGCGTGTGCCACTCCTCTGGTTTGGCGATGGAGATAAAGTCTGGATTGAGCTTGACCAGTTTTAATCCTTGCCAGAAGGAACCAAAACTCATCCAAGGCGTACCCTGTTCATCGACAATAATATTGGGATCAATCGCGTTCCATGCATCGCGATTTGGCACAGATTGAATAACGATCCCCTTATCTGTCCACTGATAGTCCTTTGAGTTTTTGTCGAGGGTTTTATTGACTGTCACGCCAATGGCCGAGGTGTTTTTACCAAAGGCCGATACTGAGTAATACAGATAAAACAAGCCGTTATGCTCAATGATATCCGGCGCCCACAAATGGCCGTTAAACTCTGGTGCAACCGCCTTCGCCCAGCTAGGCTCGGTTTCAAATACCCGCCCAGCCAATGCCCAATGGATTTTATCCTTTGAGGAATAATAGGTAATACCGGGACCTGTGCTGAAGAGGTAATACTGTCCGGCCTCTTTTGCCATCACAGGATCGTGAATACTCACCTGTTTGGCACTCACTTGGCCTAGGGTGCCCAATACGCCTAGCAGCGCACAATTAAGCATTTTAAGGTGACGTTTTAGGGCTGTTTTCGGTGTGACTCTCATAGCTGGCATCAATTCTCCTTATGAACCCCATCCCATATAACAAAATAGTTATTATGCTATTGTATGATGAATTAAGTTATCATACTATCAGGACAAGGAAGTAACAATCAAATGCAAAAAAATTAACAGGAGAAAAATGTGTTAACATTGCGGAGGCGTTAAATCGCAAAGTAACACAATAACTCACTGTTTATAATAAATATAATAAGGATTTCTGATGAGTTCTCATAAATTGTCAGTCATTGAAAAGATCGGTTACGGCTCCGGGGACATGGCCGTTAACGTGGTGATTTCGTCAATGATGTTAATTATTACCTTCTTTTATACCGATATTTTTGGGTTAAAACCCGCCGATGTCGGGATATTGTTCCTGCTGGTTCGTCTTATCGATGCCATTACCGATCCTTTAATGGGCATTATTAACGATAAAGTGACGACCCGCTGGGGAAGATATCGCCCCTACTTCCTGTTTATGGCGATTCCCTTTGGTATTTCGGTGTTCTTAACCTTCTCAACCCCGGATTGGGATTACAATGCCAAACTTATCTGGGCCTACTCGACCTATATTCTGGTCACTATCATCTTCACCACTGTGACTATTCCGTATATTTCGATTATCAGCGTGATCACCGACGATCCAAAAGAGCGGTTATCCGCCAACGGTTATCGTTTGTTCTTCGCAAAGATTGCCGCCTTTTTAGTGACCATTATCGTGCCTATGTTGGCGTCTGCCTGGGGCGGAGAGAACATTGCCGCGGGCTATCAAAAAGCCATGGGCGTGATGGCGCTGATGGCTACCTTACTGTTTTTATTCTGTTTTTTCACTACCACAGAGCGCGTGGCCTACAAGGTGGAAACTAAGCCTGTTGGCATGCAACTGCGATTATTGTTCAAAAACGATCAATGGTTAGTGTTAGTCGCGATTTGTGTGATTGGCACCATTGGCTATGTGATCCGCGGCTCGGTAGCAGCCTACTACGCCACCTATTACTTGGGCGGCGATGCCAAAATGCTCTCGGCATTCCTGTCGACCGGCGTGGGCGCTGCCATTCTGGCGATGGTCGCTTCAACTTGGATCACTAAGCGTTACTGCAAACTAAAACTCTTCCGCTACAGCCAAATCGTGGTTGGGATCTTAAGCGCCATCATGTTCTTTGCCGTGCAGCCGGGCGACATAGTGCTGGCCTTCGTACTCTACTTTGCGATTTCATTCGTGGTGGATTTACATGCGCCGGTCTTCTGGTCGGTGATTTCCGAGTCGGTGGATTATGGCACAGTCAAAACGGGCCACAGGGTCTCTGGCCTTGCCTTTGGCGGGATCTCATTCGCCCAAAAAGCGGGTATGGGCGCGGCAGGATTTGTGGTGGGTATGCTGCTGACATACTTCAACTATCAACCCGGTGAAACCCAAAGCGAGTTTGCGTTGACCGGTATTTCGTTAATGCTGACGGTGATCCCTGGCGCATTCCACGCGCTGATGGGCTTACTGATGTTCAAATACAAGATTTCTGATCGCGTTTATGAAGAAATCAAGCAGGCCTTACCCGAACAGGCGCATGTTAGCCAAACAGATGCCAACCTGACGTCTAAGGCTCTTGCCTCTAGCACTGCAACCGCAGAGACAGTAACGCCTAAGACTGCTGCGCCTCAAGTGTCGGCGTAATCTTTCTGCGATAACACCATAAGCCCCTACCCAGGGGCTTTTTTATCACGCTTTAACTGAGTTAATCCAAACGTAAAACTCCAATCCGCATAATAAAGGGAGCCAAGATGAACACTGCCCGATTGTTTGGCCTTTGCCTGTTATTGCCATTAACTTGCCCATTCGTATCCCAGCCAAGCTTTGCTAGCCTTACCCCCATTCCGCTAAACGATGTGCGCCTAACCGCCGGGCCGTTTCTGCATGCCCAGCAGACCGATTTGGCTTACATTATGTCGATGGATCCCGAGCGACTACTGGCCCCTTACCGTAAGGCAGCGGGAATTGCGACTACGGCCGACAACTACCCCAATTGGGAAAATACGGGCCTCGATGGCCA